>CAWJEK010000033.1:0-92107 GCA_963841885.1 uncultured Acidimicrobiaceae bacterium | reverse complement strand
GCCGACGCCCCCCGTCGCCCATTGGATCACGGTGATGGCCATCGGGACCGCCCTTTCCGTCTCGGGGTGCGGGTGCACCGCCGACCGAGCGTAGATCGGCGGGAGCGCTGGCACGGGCGTGACCATCGTCGCTGGTCAGAACAGTTATATATCGTCGACTATCCAAAATCGGGCGCCATGTCCAAACGCAGGGTGGTCGGGTAGAGTGGAGGGATCAGGAGTCAGCGGTCCGGGGGCGCACGGGACAGTCGATGCCGTGCCGACGACCGCGATCCGGGGGCCGCCGACGTCGTCCGACGCGGTGACGAGGTACGAAGGGGCTAGGGCATGAACAGCTGGCTGCAGGCCATGAAGGAGTGGGGCCGGTGGCTCATGGGCTCCTCGCCGCTGCCCGGCAGCCGCCCGTGGGTCATGTTGGGCGGCACCGCGGCCGCGGTGGCCGTCATCGCCGTCGGCGTGCCCGCTGCCATCCCCTCCTCCGCGCCGACCTCCCCGACGTCGGACAGCTCGGCCAGCAAGGACGCCGCTTCGACCCCGTTCCCGGTACCGACGACCACCCCGACGTCGTCGTCCGTGATCTCCTCGGGTGGATCACCCACCACGACGGCCGCCGGCACGTCGACCACCGGGGGCCACGGGGCCAAGGGCGACCACCGTGGCCGGAAGGGCCACGGCCACCACACCAAGACGCCGAACTCCTCCAGCACGACCACGACGACCCAGGTGAAGAAGACGGCGTCCCACCCCGGTTCGGTGCTGGCGACGGCGGGGACCGATACGACCGCTCCGGCCGACGTCCCGGCGACCACGACCACCACGGTGCCCGCGTTGGTCCCGAGTGACCCGGTCGAGGCCCCCGAGTGCCCCGGTGACCCCGCCGTCGGCCCCGCTGGCCACGTCCGCACAGCCGGCGGTGGACTCGGCCCTGGTGACCTGGAAGCCCCGGGCCGGCAGCACCGCCACCGGGTACGACGTCTACGTGGGGCTGACCCCGGGCACGGAGTCGGTGGTCCCGCTCAACGGGGCCAACCCGGTCGTCGGTCCCTCCTACCTGGTGACGGGGCTGACGCCCGGCCGGATGTACTACTTCACCGTGCGGGGCCGTCTCGACGGCACCTCGTCGGTCGCCTCCAACGAGGTCTCGGCCATCCCGCTCGACCCCTACAAGCCGGTAGGCACCCTGGCCGGTCCCGTGGTCTCGATGGCCGCCACGGCCGACGGCGCGGGCTACTGGCTGGCCGACGCCACCGGGGCCCTGTCGGCCCACGGATCCGCCAGGAACCTCGGCTCGGCGGCGGGACTCACCCTCGCCGCCCCGATCGTGAAGGTCGTGGCCGACCCGAGAGGTGGCGGCTATTGGGAGGTCGCCGCCGACGGTGGCGTGTTCGCCTACGGCGGCGCCCCCTTCGAGGGCGCCGCCTCCACCCTCTCGCTCAACTCGCCGATCGTGGACATGGTCCCGACGGCCGACGGTCGGGGCTACTGGGAGGTCGCGGCCGACGGCGGCGTGTTCGCCTACGGCGACGCCGGGTTCAAGGGCTCGCTGGGGAGCACCGTCCAGACGTCACCCATCGTGGCCATGGCTTCCGACACCGCGACCGGCGGCTACTGGCTGGTGGCGCAGGACGGCACCGCCACCGCCTTCGCCGCCCCACCGGTCGGGCCCCAGTCCCCGCCGGTCGCCCCGGTGGTCGACGCCGAGTCCGCCGCCGGGGGCAAGGGACTGTGGGAGGTCACCCGCACCGGGTCCGTCTACGCCTACGGCGGGGCGCCCTTCCTGGGCCCCGATGCTCCGTTGAATCCGGATGCGCCCATCTCCGGCCTCTCGGCCCGGCCGGCGAGCGGCGGCGGCTACTGGCTGGTGGGCGTGGACGGCGGCATCTACGCCTACGGTGCCGCCTTCTACGGCGCCGGCTGAGCTCCAGCCCGCCGCCACCGGGAAGGGACCCGGGGACGTGGGCGGATGATCGTGATCAGCCCCCGGTGCCGTTGCTAGCGTCGTGGCCGATGCGGCGATGAGCGACCATACGGCGACGGGGCACGACTTCAGCGACCCCGAGGCGCCCGGGCACTCGGACTCGGTGACGCCACTGGCGACGGCGGAGCAGCGCTGGGAGCTGATGATCCGCAACTTCGCCGACCCGTCGCGCGAGTGGCGACGGCTGTGCGCCGAGGTGTTCGGAACCTTCTTCCTCGTCCTGGTGGCGGCCGGCGGCCCCATGATCGGCCACTCCATCCCGGGCTCGGTGGGACGGGCGGCGGCCGTCGTCGCTCCCGGCCTCATGGTCATGGCGATCATCCTGTTCATGGGCAAGGTCTCGGGCGCCCACCTCAACCCGGCGGTCACCATGGCCTTCTCACTCCGGAGCGACTTCCCGTGGCGCCGGGTACCCGGCTACGTCGTGGCCCAGTTGGCCGGGGCCCTGGTCGCCGCCTGGTTCCTCCAGGCGGTGGTGGGCGTGTCGGCGCACTACGGCTCGAACTACCCGGCCACCGGTCACACCGCCACCGCCGCCTTCCTGATGGAGGCCGTCCTCACCCTCGGACTGGTGAGCGTCATCCTCGGCACCGCCTCCGGGGCCCAGCAGGTCGGCCTGTTCGGAGCCATCGGGGTGGGCGGCTACATCGCCCTGGCCGGTCTGTGGGCCAGCCCCATCTCCGGCGCCTCCATGAACCCGGTGCGCACGCTCGGGCCCGACATCGTGTCGGTCGACTTCACGTCGTGGTGGGTCTACCTGGCCGGCCCGGCCGTCGGGGCGGTGCTGGCCGTCGGGATGGCCTATCTGCTGCGGGGGCCCGGTGGCGGCGCCACCGGCTCGTTGGCCGCCCAGGGCAGCATCCACCCCCTGATCACCCGGCCGGACAAGCCCTGATCCGGCCCCGCCGGCGACGGGGCGGACGGCAGGGACTACCCGCCGACCAGCTTGCCCAGGGCGGCCGCGTGCCAGGTGGCCCTCCCCTTCCGGTCCTCGGCGCGGTCGGCGGTGCCGGCCAGCCGGAGCCCGGCGTTGATCCCGACGTAGCGGAACGGCTCGGGCTCCCACCGGCGGGAACGGTGGTTGACCCACGGGAGCCTGGTCAGCTCGGTGGACGAACCGAGGATGAGGTCGCGCAGCGTCCGGCCCGCCAGGTTGGTGGTCGACAGTCCGTCGCCCACGTAACCGCCGGCCCACGCCAGCCGGGTGGCCCCGTCGATGCCGACCGACGAGAACCAGTCACGGGAGATTCCCAGCGGGCCGCCCCAGGCGTGGGTGACGGCGGCGTCGGCCAGCGCCGGGAAGAGCTCCACCAGGGTGCGGCGCAGGGCCTCGTGCACTCCGGCGTCGCGGTCGTAGGCCGGGTCGGATCGTCGACCCGAAGTGGTAGGGCGCACCCCGGCCGCCGAAGGCCATCCGGCCGTCTTCGGTGCGCTGTCCGTAGATGACGAGATGCCGGTGGTCGGCGAACGTCTCCCGTCCGGCCAGTCCCACCTCGTCCCAGAACGAGTCGGGCAGCGGCTCGGTGGCGATCATCAGCGAGTAGACGGGCACGAGGTCGCGCTCGTGGCCGGCGAGCGTGCGGGTGTACCCCTCCGTGGCCCGGACGACGGTGCCGGCCCGCACCGTGCCGCGGTCGGTGGTGACCAGGCCCGGGGCTATGGAGCGGACCGTGGTGCGCTCGTAGACCGACACGCCGCCGCGCTCCACCACCGAGGCCAGGCCGCGCACGAGCCGGGCCGGGTCGACGGCGGCACAGTGCGGTGTGAACGTCCCGCCCAGCACGTCGGTGGCACCCACCCGCCGCCGGGCCTCCTCGGGAGGGAGGAACCGCAGGTCCTCCTCGCCGATGCCGCGCCGTCGGGCGTCGGCCACCTCTTCGTGGGTCCGCTGCAGCTGCGCCGGTGTGCGGGCGAGCACCACGGTGCCGCCCCGGTGGTAGCCGCAGTCGATGCCCTCGGCCTCGACCACCCGCCCGACCTCGCGCACCGTCTCCTCCATGGCCAGGCGCTGGGCGGTGCCCGAGCCCGGACCCGACGTCCGGTCGAGGGTGGCCTCGGACACGCTGAACAGGGCCGAGCACCAGCCGCCGTTGCGGCCCGAGGCGCCGAAGCCGGCCACGTCGCGCTCGAGTACGGCGATGCGCAGGTCCGGATCGGCCCGGTGCAGGTAGTAGGCGGTCCACAGACCGGTCAGGCCCCCGCCCACGACGGCCACGTCCACCTCGGTGTCGCCCGGCAGCGGGGGCCGGACGGTGAGCGTCCCGGGCAGCCCGTCCCACCACAGGGAGAGCGTCCGGTAGCGCTCGCCCGTCGGCGGGGTCAGATCTGCTTCCACGCCTCGGTCAGGACGTCGCGCAGGCGGCTGGTCATGTACTCGAACTCCTCGGGCCCGCAGGTGAGCGGCGGCGCCAGCTGGATCACGGGGTCGCCGCGGTCGTCGGCCCGGCAGATCAGCCCCGACTCGTAGAGGGCGTGGGAGAGATAGCCGCGCAGCAGCCGCTCGGCCTCGTCGTCGTTGAAGGTCTCCTTGGTGTCCTTGTCCTTGACCATCTCGATGCCGTAGAAGTAGCCCGCCCCGCGGACGTCGCCCACGATGGGCAGGTCGCGCAACGAGTCGAGGGAGGCCCGGAACTCGGCCTCGTGCTCGAGCACGTTGTCCAGGATGCCCTCCTTCTCGAAGACGTCGATGTTGGCCAGGGCCACCGCCGTGGACACGGGGTGCCCGGCGAAGGTGATGCCGTGCAGGAAGCTCGACCCGGCGAGGAACGGCTCGATGACCCGGTCGCTCACGGCCAGTGCCCCGAGCGGTGCGTAGCCGCTGGTCAACCCCTTGGCCATGGTGATCATGTCCGGCACGTAGTCGTAGCGCTCGGAGCCGAAGAAGTGTCCGAGCCGGCCCCAGGCGCAGATGACCTCGTCGGAGACGAGCAGGACGCCGTGGCGGTCGCAGATCTCGCGCACCCGCTGGAAGTAGCCGGGCGGCGGAGGGAAGCAGCCGCCGGCGTTCTGCACCGGCTCCAGGAACACGGCGGCCACCGTCTCGGGGTCCTCGGCCTCGATGGCCTGCTCGATGGCGTCGGCGGCCCAGCGGCCGAAGGCCTCCTCGTCGTCGGCGAAGTAGGGGGCCCGGTAGAAGTTGGTGTTCGGGACCTTGAAGGCGCCGGGCACCAGGGGCTCGAACGGCGTGCGGATCTCGGTGACGCCGGTGATCGACAGGGCACCCATGGTGGCGCCGTGGTAGGCGATGCTCCGGCTGATGACCTTGGTGCGCTGGGGCTGGCCCATCAGCTTGAAGTACTGGCGGGCCAGCTTCCATGCCGACTCGACGGCCTCGGAACCGCCGGTGGTGAAGAAGATGCGGTTGATGTCGCCCGGGGTGAGTTCGGCGATCTTCTCGGCCAGCTCGACGGCCTTCGGGTGGGCGTAGCTCCACACCGGGAAGTAGGCCAGCTTGGCCGCCTGCTCGGCCCCCGCCTCCACCAGCTCCATCCGACCGTGGCCGAGCTGGCTGGTGAAGAGTCCGGACAGGCCGTCGAGGTAACGCTTGCCGTTCTGGTCGTAGACCCAGACGCCCTCGCCGTGGGTGATGACCGGGATCTCCTGGCAGGTGTCGTCGGACATCCGGGTGAAGTGCATCCAGAGGTGCCGGTGGGCGCTCTCCTGGAGTCGGTCCATCGAGAATTCGGTCATCGTGTCCCCCATGTGTAGGTCTGCTTCTTCAACTTCAGGTACATGAACATCTCGGTCTCCCGGACCCCCGGGATCTGGCGGATCACCCCGTTCAGGAGCTCGAGCATCCGGTCCTCGTCCTCGCACACCAGCTCGACGAGGATGTCGTACTCACCCGCCACCATCACCACGTAGTCGATGTCGTCGACGTCGGCGAGGCGGTCGGCCACCTCCCGGGCGTCGCCGTCGGCGCGGATCCCCACCATGGCCTGGCTGCGGAAGCCGACCTGCAGCGGGATCGGTGACGGCCACGATCTGCATGATCCCGGCGTCGCGGATCTTCTGGACCCGCTGGCGGACGGCGGCCTCGGACAGCCCCACCGCCTCGGCGATGGACCCGTAGGTGCGACGGCCGTCCTGCTGCAGCTGCTCGACGATCGCCTTGTTGACGTCGTCGAGCAGGCCGGCGGCCACCCCGTTGGTGGAGTGGACGCTCATGGCCGGCCGCCCGGGGTGGTCGGCGCCGGCCCGGGTGAGTGCCTGGGTGGGTGCGTGGAAGGCGTGGTCATACGCGATCCAGTTCTAGCAGTTAACGCACAGTTAACGCAGGTTCCGTGGAAAAACAAGCGGATTTCGTGGCAGTTAACACAAAGTTTTCGGAAATCACTTGTCAGATCGGCTGACTTGGGCCACGATGACAGCCAATCGGCAGGCGTTCGCCTGCCCGCTGGTGCGGTCCGGTCGAGCGGACGCGAACCGTGAGCACGGGGGAGGATTCCGTTGAGCACCACCAGTCTGTCGAACTTCATCGGTGGTTCGTACGCCGAGCCGAAGTCCGGCAACTCGTCGACACTGCTCGACCCGAGCACGGGCGAGCCGAATTTCGAGGCCCCCGTGTCCGGGGCCGACGACGTGGACGCGGCCATGGCCTCCGCCGCCGACGCTTTCCCGGGGTGGCGCGACGCCACGCCGTCGGAGCGCAGCCTGGCCCTGTTCCGCATCGCCGACGCCATCGAGGCCCGGGCCGAGGAGCTGGTCGCCGTCGAGAGTGCCAACACCGGCAAGCCGGTGGCCGTCACCCTGTCGGAGGAGATCCCCCCGATGGTGGACCAGATCCGGTTCTTCGCCGGGGCCGCCCGTCACCTCGAGGGCAAGTCGGCCGGCGAGTACATGGCCGACCACACGTCGATGATCCGTCGTGAGCCCATCGGGGTGTGCGCCGCCGTCACCCCGTGGAACTACCCGGCGATGATGGCCGTGTGGAAGTGGGCGCCAGCCATCGCCGCCGGCAACGCCATGGTGCTGAAGCCCTCCGACACCACGCCGGCCTCGACCCTGCTGATGGCCGAGATCCTCTCCGAGCACCTGCCCGACGGCGTCTTCAACGTCGTGTGCGGCGACCGGGACACCGGCCGTCTGCTCGTCGAGCACCCGACTCCGGCCATGGTCTCGATCACGGGCAGCGTGCGCGCCGGCATGCAGGTGGCCGAGTCCGCCTCCCACGACGTGAAACGGGTCCACCTCGAGCTCGGTGGCAAGGCCCCCGTGGTGGTGTTCGACGACGCCGACCTCGAGGCCGCGGCCGAGGGCATCGCCATCGCCGGGTACTTCAACGCCGGCCAGGACTGCACGGCCGCCACCCGGGTGCTGGCCGCGCCGGGCATCTACGACGATTTCGTGTCGGCCCTGGTCGAGCAGGCCCGGGCCCAGACGGTGGGCGGCACCGACGTGGCCGACGCCGACTACGGCCCGCTCAACAGCGCCGCCCAGCTCGAGCGGTTGGGCGGGTTCTTCGACCGGCTGCCCAGCCACGCCGAGGTCGTGACCGGCGGCGCGCAGGTCGGCGAACGGGGCTACTGCTTCGCGCCCTCGGTCATCGCCGGCCTCCACCAGGACGACGAGGTGATCCAGGAGGAGCTGTTCGGCCCGGCCATCACCGTCCAGCGCTTCAGTGGCGAGGACGAGGCCATCGCCTGGGCCAACGGGGTCCGCTACGGCCTCGCCTCCAGCGTCTGGACCCAGAACCACGGCCGCGCCATGCGCATGGCCAAGGCCCTCGACTTCGGCTGCGTGTGGATCAACACGCACATCCCGATCGTCGCCGAGATGCCCCACGGGGGCTTCAAGCACTCGGGCTACGGCAAGGACCTGTCCTCGTACGGCTTCGAGGACTACACCCGCATCAAGCACGTCATGAGCTTCATCGGCAACTGAGCTGGAGCGGCCGGGGACGGCCGGACGGGGAGTCGGGGGACGTTCTCCGGCGGACGAGCTGTACCGCAGTACCACCGGGGGGCCGGTGGATCAGTACCCAGTAGGGGATTCCAACAGCCGGATGGCACAGCGACAAGGGGAGAAACAGAGCATGAGCACGGACACCGTCGACAGCACGGGCCAGCCACCCGAGGTACCGGGTCCCTTCGGGGCGCCGGTCCCGTCCGACCAAGCGGGCGTGACCCTGCGGGCGGACACCCTCAACCTCTTCGATTCGACGGTCGTGGCCGTCTCGTCGGTGGCCCCGGCCTACACCCTGGCCGCCACCATGGCCGTCCTGTTCACGACGGTCGGGGTCGCCTACGCCGGGCCGGCCGTCATCTGGATCAGCTTCGTGCCGGTCCTCTTCATCGCCATCGCCTACTTCCAGTTGAACCGGAGGGATCCCGACTGCGGCGCCTCGTACTCGTGGCTGTCCAAGTTGGTGTCCCCCTACGTCGGCTGGTTCAACGGTTGGGTGCAGGTCGCCACCAGCGTGATCTTCTGCATCTCGGCCCCGCTCGTCGCCGGCGCCTACACGCTGCAGTTCGCCCAGGAGCGGAACTGGATCTCGGCCACCACGGCCAACGACCTCGGCTACCAGGCCATCTGCGCCGGCATCTGGCTGGCGCTCATCACCTTCATCTGCATCTGGGGCATCCGCTGGACGACCAACTTCCAGTGGGTCCTCCTGATCATCGAGTACGTGGCCGTGATCGGCTTCTCCATCTGGGGGATCATCAAGGTCGCCGTCCAGCACCCCGCCGGATCTCAGGGCTTCCACTTCGGGTGGCTCAACCCGTTCTCCATCGGTAGCTTCGCGGCCCTCTCGGCCGGCCTCGTACTCGGGGTCTTCTTCTACTGGGGCTGGGACACCGCCACCAACCTGAACGAGGAGTCGAAGAACTCCACCAAGACCCCGGGCCATGCCGGCATCATCGCCATGTTCCTGCTGCTCCTGGTGTTCGGCATCAACATCATCGCCGCCCAGATGCTGCTTCCCGAGAAGGCCTGGACCACCCACTCGTCCACCATCCTCCTGTACTTCGCCCAGCGGGCGGCCGGTAACTGGGCCGGGTACGTGATGCTGATCGCCGTGCTCTCCTCGACCGTCGCCACCACGCAGACCACCCTGCTGCCGGCGGCCCGTATCACGTTGTCGATGGCCCGGGACCGGGTCTTCCCCAGCGTCTTCGCCACCATCCAGGGCAAGCTCAAGACCCCGGCCGTGGGGACGCTGATCCTCGCCTTCATCGCCCTCTTCGGGATCCTCCTGGCGACCCAGGTGGCCTCGATCGACACCCTGCTCAACAACCTGATCCTGAGCATCGGCGTGCTGATCGCCTTCTACTACGGGGCCACCGGGGTCACCTGCGCCTGGGCGTACCGCAAGGTCGCCTTCCAGTCGACGAGGTTCTTCTTCACGGGGATCCTGCTGCCCCTGGTGGGAGGCGTCGTCCTCCTGCTCGTCATGGCCGACGTCATCAAGACCGGCGGTTGGAGCGGATCCTACGCGGACATCATCGCCCTCCTCATGGGCATCCCGCTGGTGATCCTCGCCCGCCTGACGACCAAGGGCGATTTCTTCAAGGTCAAGCCGATCGCCTACACCGAGATCGGCGAGTAGCACCCCGTGGCGGCCGCCGGGCGTCCCGCCCGGCGGCCGTGACGCGCCATGCAGTCCCCACCACCTATCAGCAGTGTCACCACCCGAGCAGTGAGGTCAGTCCAGTGATTGTCGGAGTTCCCAAAGAAGTGAAGGCAGACGAGTACCGGGTGGCCATCACCCCGGCGGGGGTGCGCGAGCTGACCGCCGCCGGCCATACCGTCTTGGTGGAGAAGGAAGCGGGGGTCGGGTCGTCGATACCCGACTCCGACTTCATCGCCACCGGGGCGCAGATCCTGGACGACCCGGACGACATCTGGTCGGCCGCCGACATGATCCTCGGCGTCAAGGAGCCGGTCGCCGTCGAGTACCCGCGCCTCGGGGCCCGCCAGAACCAGGTCCTCTTCACCTACCTGCACCTGGCCGCCTCGCGCCCGTGCACCGAAGCCCTGATCGCCGGGGGCAACACGGCCATCGCCTACGAGACCGTGCGCCTTCCCGACAACTCGCTGCCGCTCCTCACCCCGATGAGCGAGGTGGCCGGCCGCATGGCCCCCCTGATGGGCGCCCACCACCTGATGCGCCCGGGTGGCGGCCGCGGCACCCTGGTGTGCGGCGTGCCCGGCGTCCGCTGCGCCAAGATCGTGATCCTCGGCGCCGGCGTCGCCGGCATGGCCGCCGCCACGCTGGCCGTGGGCATGCACGCCGAGGTGTACATCCTCGACCGCAACCTCGAGCGCCTGCGTCAGGTCGACCACCATTTCCGCGGCGGCCTCGAGACCGTCGCCTCCTCCACCCATGCCATCGAGGAGGTGTGCATCGACGCCGACATCGTGATCGGCGCCGTGCTCGTCGTCGGGGCCAAGGCCCCCAAGCTCATCGACGACGAGCTCGTCGGGCGGATGCGCGACGGCTCGGTGCTGGTCGATATCTCGGTGGACCAGGGTGGCTGCTTCGAGTCGACCCGGCCGACCACCCACTCCGACCCGACGTTCGAGGTGAACGGCTCGCTCTTCTACTGCGTGGCCAACATGCCCGGGGCCGTGCCCCACTCCTCGACCCACGCGCTGGTCAACGCCACGTTGCCCTATGTCCTGAACATCGCCAACCACGGCTGGAAGGACGCGGTGTCGGAGGATCCGGCGCTCGCCGAGGGCGTGAACGTGGTGGACGGGACGGTCGTCTACGAGCCGGTGGCCGAAGCCCACGGCCTCGACTTCCGGCCGCTGTCCAAGTTCATCTCCTGAGCCGGCGCCGAGCCGTCCGACCCGATCACCCCTGTGCCGCGCCCGCCGTCACCCGAGGTCGCGGGCCGGCACCGTTCCCGGCCCCAGCGGGCCCCGGGCGATGTGGTCGGGCAGCCGGGTGCCCCCGGCCAGGTCCGGGGCCGGCACCGGGTCGAGGCGGACGGTGCGCAGCGGCACCTCACCGGCCCATACGTCGAGGGCCAGGTCCTCGTCCTCGTCGTCGGGGGGTCCGGCGCTGATCTTGACCGACGCCTCGTCGAGGGCGAGCCGCAGCACGCGGGTGCGCTGCAGCTCCTTGACCGACGGGTCCCGCACGTAGCCCCACTGCCCGGGCACCACGTGCTCGCTGATCGTCCGGAGGGCGGCCAGCTTCTCGGAGGGATCGTCGACCAGCTCGGGACGGCCGTAGACCATGGCGCAGCGGTAGTTGACGGAGTGGTTGAAGACCGACCGGGCCAGTACCAGACCGTCCACCAGGGTCACGGTGACGCACACCGGTCCCGGCGAGGCCGCCGTCCGCAGACTGGCACTGGCCACCGAACCGTGCACGTAGAGATGGTCGCCGCGTCGGGCGTAGGTGGTGGGAACCACCATCGGCCAGCCGTCGACGTCGAGTCCCAGGTGACAGACGAACCCGGCGTCGAGCACGGCGTCGAGGTCCTCCCGCCGGTGCGACCCCTGCTCGGGGAACCGCCGCAGGCGGACCCGGTCCGTGGCGGGAGACCCCCTGTCGGTCCCGTCCCGTTCCCCGTCGTCGGTCATGGGACGATTGTTGCACGCCGCCATCCGCCGGCCCACCGCCGGACGGGGACCCCTCCGTTTCCGGAGCCGTGGTCCCGCCGCCACCGCGCCAGCCTGTCGCGAACCACCCGTCACTACGAGGGGGAGCCCCGCTCCCCGAGGAGCGTCACCCCGTGAAGCAGATCGGATCATCCCTGGAGGGCGCCAACGCCCGCACCGCGCCCGTCTTCGACCCGTCCACGGGCGCCCGGACCGCCGACGTCGTGCTGGCCACGACCAAGGACGTGGACCACGTCGTCGAGACGGCCGCCACCGCGTTCGACGGCTGGAGGGACACGTCCCTCACAGCCCGGACGCGGATCCTGTTCGCCTTCCGCGAACTGGCCGACCGCCACCGCGAGGACCTGGCCGCCGCCATCACCGCCGAGCACGGCAAGGTGCTGGAGGACGCCCGGGGTGAGGTGGCCCGGGGGATCGAGGTGATCGAGTTCGCCTGCGGCATCCCGCACCTGTTGAAGGGCGAGTTCAGCGAGGACGTCTCCACCGGGGTCGACGCCTCGTCGATCCGCCAGCCGCTCGGCGTGGTGGCCGGCATCACCCCGTTCAACTTCCCCGTCATGGTGCCCATGTGGATGTACCCGGTGGCCATCGCCTGCGGCAACACCTTCATCCTCAAGCCTTCCGAGCGGGACCCGTCGCCGTCGGAGCTGGTCGCCGACCTGTGGCGCGACGCCGGACTGCCCGACGGGGTGTTCAACGTCCTCCACGGCGACGCCGAGGCCGTCAACGCCCTGCTCGACCATCCGAAGGTCGCCGCCGTCTCCTTCGTCGGCTCGACCCCGATCGCCCGTCACGTCTTCGAGCGGGGTCACGCGTCGGGCAAGCGTGTCCAGGCCCTCGGGGGGGCGAAGAACCACGCCGTGGTGCTACCCGACGCCGACCTGGCGTCGACCGCCGACGCCCTGATCGGTGCCGGCTACGGATCGGCGGGGGAGCGGTGCATGGCGATCAGCGCCGTGGTCGTCGTGGGTGACGCCGATCCCCTGGTGGAGGCGGTGGCGGACCGGGCGCGTGCCCTCCGGACGGGACCCGGCACCGATCCGGCGTCGGACATGGGACCGCTCATCACGCGGGCCCACCGCGACCGGGTGGCCGGCTACGTCGACTCCGCCCTGGCCGACGGGGCCGACGTGGTGGTCGACGGACGGGGGGTGTCGGTGCCCGGCGGCGAGGACGGCTTCTTCTTCGGTCCGACCCTGGTCGACCGCGTCACCCCGGACATGGACGTCTACCGGGACGAGATCTTCGGTCCGGTGCTGTCGGTCCTGCGGGTCGGCTCCCTGGACGAGGCCATCGAACTGGTGAACGCCAACCCCTTCGGCAACGGCACGGCCATCTTCACCCGGGACGGCCGGTCGGCCCGTCGGTTCCGCCGCGACGTGTCGGTGGGCATGGTGGGCATCAACGTGGCCATCCCGGTGCCCATGGCCTACTACTCGTTCGGCGGCTGGAAGCAGTCGCTCTTCGGCGACGCCCACATCCACGGGATGGAAGGCGTCCGGTTCAACACCCGCCTCAAGTCGGTCACCACCCGGTGGCCCGACGCCGACACCACCGGGACGGCCGCCAACTCGCTGCACTTCCCGTCGGGCGACAAGCGCTGAGGCGGCCCGTGCCCGCTCCGCAGTAGCGTCCGGGGTGGCGTCGGACCCGCCCGGGGCCGGGCCGTCGGGGAGGTCCGATGGACATCGACAGCGGCGGCGTGAACATCCATGTGGAGGTGGCCGGCGAGGGTCGGCCGGTCCTGCTCCTCCACGGGTTCCCCGACTCCGGCGCCTGCTGGCGACTCCAGGTCCCGGCCCTGGTCGAGGCCGGGTTCCGGGTGATCGTGCCCGATCTGCGTGGATTCGGGGCCTCCGACGCGCCGGACGCCGTCGAGGACTACTCGATCCTCCACGCGGTGGGCGACCTGGTGGTGGTGCTCGATCACCTCGGCGTCGGGCGGAGCCACGTGGTGGGGCACGACTTCGGGGCCGCCACCGCCTGGGCCATGGCCGCCTTCCTGCCCGACCGCGTCGACCATCTGGTGGCCCTGTCGGTCGGCCAGGCCGCCGCGTTCCGCTCGGTCGGTGTGCCCCAGATGGAGAAGTCCTGGTACATGTTCTTCTTCCAGTTCGCCGGGGTGGCCGAGCAGTGGCTGGCCGCTGACGACTGGGCCAACTTCCGGGCCTGGTGCCGCCACCCCGACGCCGACGCGGTCATCGCCCGGTGGGAGGCGACCGGCACCCTCACCGCCGCCCTCAACTGGTACCGGGCCAACATCCCGCCCGACGGATTCATCGCCCCGACACTCGAGCTGCCGCCGGTGGCGGCGCCGACGATGGGCGTGTGGAGCACCGGCGACTTCGCGCTGACCGAGGCCCAGATGGTGAACTCGGCCGCCTACGGGTCGGGCCCGTGGCGCTACGAGCGGGTCGACGGCCCCGGCCACTGGATGCAACTCGAGGCACCGGACGTGGTCAACGGCCTGCTGGTGGATTTCCTGCCGTCCTGATCCGACCGCCCGACCCGGCGGAGCGGCGCGCTCCTGGGGTCCGGGGTGCCCGGTAGCCTCGTGCCCGTGACCTCGGCGTCCCGGCTCTACCTCCGATCGGCCACCGTCGACGTGGGTGGGCCCGTGCACTACGTGGACTACGGCGGGCCGACCGACGCCCCCCTGATGGTCGCCGTCCACGGCCTCGGCGGCTCCCACCTGAACTGGGCGGCGCTCGCCCCCCACCTGGTGGGCCACACCCGGCTCGTGGCCGTCGACCTGCTCGGTCACGGGCACACCCCGGCCACCGGCCGCCGGCCCGACGTCGCCGGCCACGTCGACCTGGTGACCGGATTCCTCGACCGGGTGGCGCCGGACCGGCCGGTCGTGCTGATGGGCAACTCCCTGGGGGGCCTGGTGGCCGCGCTGGCGGCGTCGGCCGTCCCCGACCGGGTCGCCGGTCTGGTGCTCGTGGACCCGGCCCTGCCCACCGAGCGGCTGGGGCTCGTGCACCCCCGCGTGCTGGCCAATTTCGTGATCTGCTCGGTGCCCGGCCTCGGTGAACGGTTCCTCGACGCCCGGCGCAGCCGCACCACCGCCGAGCGGACGGTGCGCCGGGTGCTGGCCGCCACCTGCGTGGACCCCGCCCGGGTCCCGGGCGACGTGGTGGACGCGCACATCGCATTGACCGCCGAGGTGGACCGTCAGGCCGCCGACCGCGCCTACCTGGCCTCGGCCCGGTCGCTGGCCGCCCTCATGGCCCGTCCCGGCCCGACCGTGGCGACGCTCGACGCCCTGGAGGTCCCGGTGCTCCACCTGCACGGCGCCCGCGACGTGCTGGTGCCCCTGGCCGCCGCCCGACGCATGGCCGCCGGCCGGTCCGACTGGCGCCTGGAGATCGCGGTGGACATCGGGCACGCCCCCATGCTCGAGGCGCCGGTGTGGACGGCGCTGCGGATCGACGACTGGCGGGCCGCCGCCGGGGCCCCGGCCTTCGCCGGGGCCGCAGGCCCGGTCGACCCGGCGACCGTGCTCAGTTGACCTGGCGCTCCAGACCCTCCCAGTAGGGGGCGCGCAGGCGGAACTTCTGCAGCTTGCCGGTGGCGGTGCGGGGGAGTTCGCTCCGCAACTCGACCTCCTTCGGGCACTTGTAGCCGGCGAGCACCGTGCGGCAGTGGGTGATGACGATCTCCTCGGTCACGCCCGACTCCTCGTCGACCACCACGAGGGCGAGCACCATCTCGCCCCACTTCTCGTGGGGGACGCCGATGACGGCGACCTCGGTGACTCCGTCCAGTGAGAAGATGGCGTCCTCCACCTCGATGGACGAGACGTTCTCGCCACCGGTGATGATCACGTCCTTCTTCCGGTCGAGGATGCTCAGGTGGCCCTCCTCGTCCAGCATGCCCCCGTCGCCGGTGTGGAACCACCCGTCGGCCAGGGCGGACTCGGTCTCCTCGGGCTGGTTCCAGTAGCCGGCCATGACGGTGTTGGACCGGGCCAGCACCTCGCCCTGCTCGTCGACGGTGATCTGGGTGCCCACGGCCGGTGCGCCGGCCCGCATCAGCTTGCGGGCCCGCTGGTCCGCCGGCAGGTCGTCCCACTCGGCCCGGGCCCGGTTGACGGTCAGGACGGGCGATGTCTCGGTCAGGCCGTAGATCTGGATGAACTCCCACCCGAGTTCGGCCTCGATGCGCTCGATGGTCTTGGACGGAGGTGGCGCCCCGGCCACCACGATGCGGGTCGTCCCCGACCCGGGCAGCGGCCCGTCCCAGTCGGGCGCGGCCTCCAGCACCGCGTTGACCACGGCGGGGGCGGCGCACAGCAGGGTGACGCCGTGGCGCTCGATGCGCCGGAGGATCTCGGGCCCGTCGACCTTGCGGAGCGCCACCTGGGTCACGCCCATGCCCGCCGTGGTCCAGGGCATCCCCCAGCCGTTGGCGTGGAACATGGGGAGGGTGTGCAGGTAGACGTCGCGGTCGCTGACCCCCACGTGCCACCCGAAGACGGCGGCGTTGACCCAGCAGTTCCGGTGGGTGAGCTGTACCCCCTTCGGCCGGGCCGTGGTGCCGGACGTGTAGTTGATGGTGGCCGTCGCCGACTCGTCGGACTCCCACGGCACCGGCTCGGTGCCGGGCAGGTAGAGCTCGGCGTCGCTGTCCGGACCGAGCACGTACCGCCGCTCGGGTCCGATACCGGCCAGGGCCTCGTCGACCTCGGGGTCGACGAGGAGCACCGAGGCGCCGGAGTGCTCGAGGATGTACTCGACCTCGGCCCGGGCCAGCCGGAAGTTGACGGGCACCAGGATCCGTCCCCAGCCCGGCACCCCGAAGAACGACGTCAGCAGCCTCGCCGAGTTGTGCGACACGATGGCCACCCGTTCGCCGGGGCCGATGCCCAGGCGGTCGAGGCCCGCCGCCTGGGCCCGGGCCCGCTCGGCGAGTCGGGCGAAGGTCATCGGGCCCCAGGGCTCGGCCGGCTGGGTGGGCTCGTCGATGACGGCCACCCGGTCCGGAAAGGTGCCCTCGGCCCGGTCGAGGAACTGGCGGACGTTGAACTGGACCTGCATGGCATCTCCCCTGACTCCGCTGAGATCCACCAATCTAGGCACTCGGGACGCACCCGCCGGGGCTGGTTCCTGCGTCGGACGGGAAGCGGACGCCGGCCGTCGCTAAGGTGCCCGCATGACCCCGCCCCGCGTGGCCGTCGGCCCGTTCCCGTCCGAGTTCGCCACCGATGCCGTACGCGACGGCGGGGGAGAGGTCGTCGAGCTGACCGACCGGCCCGACAGCCTGGTCTGGCTCGATCCGGGCGACGTGGCGGGCCTCACCACCTGGCTGGCCGAGGTGCCCGACGCCCGATGGGTGCAGCTCCCCTTCGCCGGCGTCGAACGGGTGGCGGCGGCCGGTCTCCTCGACGACGCCCGGATCTGGACGTGCGCCAAAGGTGCCTACGCCGAGCCGGTGGCCGAGCACGCCCTGGCCCTGGCCCTGGCGGGCCTGCGCCACCTGCCGACCCGCGTGGAGGCCCGGTCGTGGGGCATCCCGGCGGGGACCAGCCTCTACGACCAGAAGGTGACGATCGTGGGCGGCGGCGGGATCGCCACGTCCCTGCTGGAGCAGCTCGCCCCGTTCCGGGTGGACGCCACCGTGGTGCGACGGAACCCGGCCCCGGTGCCCGGCGCGGCCCGGGTGCTGTCCGTCGACCGGCTGTCCGAGGCGCTGGTCGACCCCCTGGTGGTCGTGCTCGCCCTCTCCCTCACCCCGGAGACGACCGGGATCATCGGCGCCCCCGAGCTGGCGGCCATGCCCGAGACGGCCTGGCTCGTCAACGTGGCCCGGGGCGGCCACATCGACACCGGTGCCCTGGTGGAGGCGTTGGGATCGGGATCGATCGCCGGTGCGGCGCTGGACGTCACGGACCCCGAGCCGCTGCCGGACGGGCACCCGCTGTGGGACCTGGCCAACTGCATCATCACCCCGCACACGGCCGACACCATCGAGATGGTGATCCCGCTCCTGGCCGATCGGATCCGGACGAACGTGCGCCGGTTGGCCGACGGCGAGCCCCTGGTGGGACGCGTCGACGCCGCCGCCGGCTACTAGGTGGTCTAGGAGGAGGTGCGGGCCCCCATCGGCGTGTACCGGTAGCCGTAGCCCCGGATGGCCTCGAGGACGTCCTTGTACTCGTCCTGCCAGCCCAGCTTGCGACGGAGGCGGAGGACGGTGAACTTGACCCGCTCGGGACCGATCCCGAACGGGTCGTTCCACACCTGCTCGAGGAGCTGTTGGGTGGCGAGGGCCTGGCCGGGGTGGCGGACGAAGGTCTGGAGGAGCTGGAACTCGAGCTTGGTGAGCCCGACGACCTCGCCGTCGACCCGGACCTCGCGGGCCGGCCAGTCGACTTCGAGCTTGCCGTCGCGGTAGGTGGTGGGCTCCTCGACGGCCGGGGCGGCGGTCTGGCTGCGGCGCAACAGGGCCTGGATGCGGGCGCCGAGCTCCTGGACCCCGAAGGGCTTGGTCAGGTAGTCGTCGGCCCCACCGGTCAGCCCGCGCACCTTCTCCTGTTCGAGGTCGTGCGCCGTCAGGATCAGCACCGGTACCTCGGAGAGGTCCCGGATGCGCTCGAGCACCTCCCAGCCGTCCATCTCGGGCAGGCCGATGTCGAGGACGACGAGGTCGGGCCGCTCCTCGAAGAAGTTGCGCAGCCCGTTCCGACCGTCGGCGGCGACGACGCCGGTGCCGTTCTGCTTGGCGACCACGCGTCGGACGGCCTCCGCGATCGACGGATCGTCCTCGATGATCAGGACCCGCGTGGTGCCGGCGAGCTGGTCGGTGCTCATGGCTGTGGTCATCTGTGGGGCTCCTCGCTGTGTACTTCGGTCGGCTCGTCGGCGCCAGGGCCGTCCTGCCCACCGACGGAGGCCTGGACGCCCACGGGCACCAGGTCCTCCTTAGCTCTATCGGCGCCATCCGCCGCGCCTTGAGCCTGGAGTTCGGGGCCGGCCCCGGCGGCGGGGATCGAGGGGAGCCGGACCCGCACCGTGGTGCCCTCTCCGGGCGCCGACCGGAGCGTGAGGGTGCCGCCGTGGTGCTCCACGATGGCCTGGACGATGGCGAGGCCCAGACCCGTCCCGGGGATCACCTCCTGGGTGGCCTCCGACCCCCGGAAGAACCGGCCGAAGACGGCCTCCTGCTCGGCGAGGGGGATGCCGATCCCGGTGTCGGTCACCGACAGCACGACCGAGGCGGCCGACACCGACGAGGAGACCATGATCCGGCCGCCGGGGAGCGTGAACTTGACCGCGTTGGTCACGAGGTTCATGAGCAGGCGCTCGAGCTGCCGCCCGTCACCGAGGACCACGGCACCGTCCTCGCTGGTGCGGGCGGTCAGGGACAGCGATTTCGCCTCGGCGGTGGGCGCCAGCGTCTCGCAGACCGATGCGATCAACGGGTCCACGTCCACGGGCACCAGGTGGATGTCGTAGACGGCGGAGTTGAGGTGGGAGAGGGTCAGGATGTCCTCGATCAGGCCCGAGAGCCGGACGCTGTTCCTCTCGATGATCTCGAGCATGCGGTCGTCGTCGGGCGTGATGGTGTCGTCGTCCCGCAGCAGCTCCGTGTAGGCCCGGATGGAGGTGAGAGGGGTGCGCAGCTCGTGGGAGAAGGTGGACAGGAACTCGCTCTTGGCCCGGTCCAGGTCCTGCAGCTGGCGGACCAGCTCGAGCTGCCGGGCGTAGAGGTGGGCCTGGACGATGGCCCGGCCGAGGTCGGCGCCGACGGAGTCGACGAGGGCGATGTCGTCGTCGTTCCACTCGGCCACCCGCTCCATACGCCCCAGGCCGAGCACGGCGAGCAGGTTGCCGTCGGCGTCGTGGACCGGGGAGAGCACCCAGGCGCCGTAGCCGCTGGAGGCGACGAACGGGGGTACCCCCGATCCGTCGGGGGTACCGGGAAGGCGGGTGACGTCGGACAGGGCCAGGGTCCCCCTGCGGGCGGCGACGCCGTCGAGGAATTGCCGGTCCGCGTCCGTCAGTGCCAGCGGTCCGTCGTCCCGGTGGGCGAGCCGCTCCGGGTGCCAGACCGTCGGCACGGTATCGAAGGCGCCGTGCCGACCGGCGACGTAGATGGCGACCACGTCGACATCGAGCACGTCACCGAGGGTGGAGGCGATCTCGGCGAGGGTCGAGGTGAGGTCGACCCCCTCGGGGTCGGTCGACCCGAGCCTCGACGACAGCACGCGCATCCGCTCGTGCATGTCCTGGCGCCGCCGGTGGGCCTGTTCGATCTCCTCGTGGGCGGCGATGAGGGCCACGGTGCGCTCCTCCACCAGCCGGGCCAGTTCGCCCCGGTGGTTGCGGAGTTCGCCGACCGCCTCGTCGAGAGCCACGGCGGCCCGCACCGCCTCGCCCTGCATCCGGTTGAAGCTGGCGGCCATCTCGCCGAACTCGTCGGCGGTGCGGACGACGACGGGGGTCGGAGTGACCGGGGCGTGGGCCAGGTCGAGATCGTCGCCGGCCATCGCCTCCATCGCCGCCGTCAGCTGCGCCAGGGTGCCGTCGGCCAGGTCCTGGGCCGCCGCCTGCACCTGTTTGGCGGTCTGGGCCACCATGCCCGGGAGGACCAGGCCGACCGAGATGGTGAGCAGCCCGACGACCACGAAGATGTCCTTCAGCATGGCGACCAGCGCGGCGCTGCCGGGGCTGACGTGGTTGACGGCGACGAGGTAGCCGAACCCGTCGAGCACCAGTACGACCAGCATGGCGCCGGTCAACTTCACGTAGATCGAGCGGCGGAGCACCTGGGCCCCGGACCGCTTCCGATCGCCGTGGGCCCGCCAGGCGTAGGCCAGGGATCCCGAGAAGGCCAGGGCCAGTCCGAAGATCACGATGGGCAGGCCGAACTGCTCGAAGCCCAGGATGGTCGTGAGGAGCCAGACCACGGCTGCCACCACCCCGAGGAGGATGGACACGTCGTGGGCCCGGTAGGTGCGGACGCGGTCCGGTTCGTTGCGGCGCAGCAGCCAGACGGCCACGCTGGGCAGCGCGATCCCGATCAGGTACGTGAGGTTGGCCGCCGCCACCAGCGAGATCGGGTCGCCGAGGAGGAGGAAGACGATGGACGCCGTGGCGGTGGTCAGGATCGCCACCACCGGGGCGTCGGTACGGCGGCTGCGGTAGCCGATGGTGCGGGGCAGGAGTCCGTCCTCGGACAGCTGGGACAACGTGCGCGACGCTCCCGACAGCGGCTGGAGCGTGCCGCAGAACATGTTGAAGCAGACGAACCCCACCGCCGCGGCCTTGGCCATGCCGCCGAGCAGTGGGGCGAAGGTAGGGCCGAGGACGGCGGCCAGGTTCCCCTCGAGCGGACCGGCGCCGAGGCTCCCCAACCACACCACCGGGATGAGCACGAAGAACACGCTCGCCATCCCGCCGCTGAACCACATGGCGGTGGGATGGTCGACGGCCGGGTCCTTCATCTCGCCGATGTGGCAGGCGGCGGCCTCGAAGGCGGGGGCGGCGAAGCCGATCAGGTACAACCCGGCCATGACGCTCGTGAGGTGGCCGAAGGTCCCGCCGAAGGGCGTGACGAGATGGAAGTCGAAGGCGCGGTGCCAGTCCACGTGGCCCGTGACCACCGGGATGAGGCCCGAGCCGAGGGCGAGGAGGAAGGCGACCAGCGCCACCGGCTTGGCCACCCGCACCGCCCAGCGCAGCCCGCACAGGTTGACGGCCGTGAAGAGCACCACGATGAGGGTGGCCATCAGCTTCACCGGGACCCCGGGCAGGTACCACTGGTGGATGGCCTCGGCGGAGAAGATGGCCGTCAGCCCGCAGGTCGGCACCCAGCCCCACCAGTAGCAGACGCCGGTCAGGTTGGCCAGGACGGCGCTGTAGGGGCGGAAGGCCTCCGCACAGGTGGCGGCGATCCCCCCGACCCGGTTGGGGAACATGCAGGTGAGCTCGATCCAGCCCGGCGCGGCCATGTAGCTGAGCACGAGTCCGACGGCGAGGAGCGGGACGGCCATGGTCCCCTGGGCGAGCAGGAGGGCGCCGATGAGGAAGATCGACTGGTTGGAGCCGCCGAGGGCCAGGGCGCTCGCCCCGACCCACGAGATGGTGCGTGGATGCGGACGGGGGGTGTCCGGCGCGGCGGAGGAGCCGCCGGCCGGGTGCGCGTCGATGGCGGTCGTTTCCGCTGCCGTCCTCGACGTGCGCTGTGGGTTCATCCCGATCCTCGGTGCGCGGCGACGGCGCCCGGCGCCCGGACGGGCACGGGGCCGCTCCACTCCCTGCTATCGGCGGGGTGGGCCGGAGCCTTGAGGAGGTGTCGGGGGACGGCCGTGGGGTGTCACACCCGTCGACCACACTGCTCGGCATGGGACCGACCGGAGCCGGAGATCGAGGAGGCAGCACCGTGGATCAGGAGACGAAGGCCCAGGACCGGAGGCCCGGGAGCGATCCGGTCACGGAGCGGGGCGGGGCGGCCGCGGTGGTGCCCCTGCCGTGGCCGCGGCGGGCCGATCCGGGGCGGGGGCGGGGGTCCTGCGTCGGCGGGCGTGACGAGGCGGTCGCCCACCCCCCGGCCCATCCGGTCGCCCACCCCCCGGCCCATCCGGCGGACAGGTCGGGGGCCTTCACCGTCGACTGCGCCGACTGCGCCCACCGTGAGACACCGGTCTGCGACGACTGCGTGGTCTCCTTCATCGTCGGGCGCGAACCCGACGACGCGGTGGTGGTCGACGCCGACGAGGCCCGGGCCGTCCGGCTGCTCACCCAGGCCGGCCTGGTTCCCGGTGTGCGTCACCAGGCCCAGGCCAGCGGCCTGTAGCGCCCCACGCCGTCGCCCGTCACCGCTCCCTGGCGGCGGCATCCACCCGCCCGGGCCGTGTCACCATGGGGTGTGCCCGCTCCCTTGGTGACCGACCCGCCGTCCGTGTCGGACGGCTCCCTGGCCGAGCTGGGTCGCGCCGTACTGGCCATCGGGGCCGACGCCGGGCTGGTCGCGGTGGGAATCGGCGGCGCCCATCCCTTCACCGACACCCGTTCGGCCCTGGAGTCCCGTCGGCGAGATGGTCTCCACGGAGGGATGCAGTTCACCTACCGGAACCCGGCCCGTTCCACCGAGCCGGAGCGCATCCTCGCCGGAGCGCGCTCCCTGGTGGTGGGGGCCCTCGGCTACGGCCGCGCCGAGGCCGGCGCGTCAGCCCCGGCGCCCGGTCCCCGGGGCACGGTCGCCCGCTACGCCCGGCGCGACCACTACGCCGACCTGCGCCTCGCGCTCGGGCGGATCGCCGACCACCTCGTGGCCCAGGGGTGGCGCGCCCGGGTCGTGGTCGACGACAACGCCCTGGTCGACCGGGCGGCGGCCGAGCGCGCCGGGCTCGGCTGGTTCGGCCGGAACAGTCTCTTTCTGCTCCCCGGCGTGGGGTCCTGGTGCGTGCTCGGCTCGGTGGTGACCGACGCCCCCCTCGACCCGACGCCCCCGACCGGGCCCTCGGCCCCCGCCGAGGGCTGCGGTTCCTGCCGCCGATGTGTGGCGGCGTGTCCCACCGGCGCCCTGGTGGCCGACGGGGTCCTCGACTCCCGCCGGTGCCTGGCCTGGCTGGTCCAGGCCCCGGGTACGTTCCCGGTGGCGTTCCGGACGGCCCTCGGCGACCGCATCTACGGGTGCGACGACTGCCAGCAGGCCTGCCCGGTCAACCGGGTGGGGGAGCGCCGCCACCCACCGCCTCCGCCGGAGGCCGACAGCGAGCCCGACGTCGACCTCCTGGCGCTCCTCGACGCGTCGGACGCCGACCTCCTGGCCGCCCACGGCCGCTGGTACATCGCCGACCGCGACCCCCGCTACCTGCGGCGCAACGCCCTGGTGGCCCTCGGCAACGTGGGCGACGGTGCCGACCCGGCCACGGTGGCCACCGTGCGTCGCTACGCCGCCGCGACGGACGACCTGCTGGCCGAGCACGCCCGCTGGGCCGCCGGTCGACTGGGCGTCGAGTTGCCGTCCGACACCGACCGGGTGGGGCCGGCGTGACCCACCTGCTCGTCACCAACGACTTCCCCCCCAAGGTTGGGGGGATCCAGGCCTACCTGTGGGAGCTGTGGCGCCGTCTCGATCCGGACTCCTTCGCCGTGCTCACGGCGTCCTCCGACCCGGGTGCGGCGACGTTCGACGCGGAGCAGGCCGCCCGGGGCATCCGCATCGAACGGGTGCCGTCGCGCATCCTGGTGCCCACCCCCGGCCTGGTGCGGCGCATCCGCCGGTCGGCCCAGCGGGTCGGGGCGGACCTGGTCGTCCTCGATCCGGCGTTCCCCCTGGCCGTGATCGGGCCCCACCTCGGCATCCCCTACGCCGTCCTGCTGCACGGCGCCGAGGTGGCCATCCCCGGGCGCCTGCCGGCCAGCCGTTCGGTCCTCGCCCACGTGGTGCGGGAGTCCGCGCTGGTGGTGTCGGCCGGTGGCTACCCGGCGGCCGAGGCCCGTCGCGCCCTGCGGGGCAGGGGGATGCCACCGGTAGTCGAGATCCCGCCCGGGGTCGACCTCGACTGCTTCACCCCGCTGGACGTGGACGCCCGGGCCCGGGCGCGGGCGGACCTCGGGCTGCCCGCCGGGGGACCGCTGGTGGTCAGCGTCAGCCGCCTCGTGCCCCGCAAGGGCATGGACGTGCTGATCGACGCCGCCGCGCTGCTCGCCTCCGGCTACCCGGACCTCACCGTGGTGATCGCCGGACGGGGTCGTGACGCCGAACGTCTGGCCGGCCGGGTGGCCGAGCAGGGCGCACCGGTGCGTCTGCTCGGCGGCGTATCCGACGCCGACCTGCCCCGGCTGGTCGGGGCGGCCGACGTGTTCGCCATGCTGTGCCGCAACCGCTGGCTCGGACTCGAGCAGGAGGGGTTCGGCATCGTCTTCCTGGAGGCCGCCGCCGCCGGGGTGGCCCAGGTGGCCGGCGACTCGGGAGGCGCCGCCGAGGCGGTGGAGGACGGGGTGACCGGGGTGCTCGTGCGGCGCCCTACCGAGGCGGCCCACGTGGCGCGGGCCATCGCCGACCTGCTCGAGGATCCGGCCCGGCGCGAGGCGATGGGACGGGCCGCCCGCAAGCGGGCCGAGGCATCCTTCGACTACGACCTGCTCGCCCCTAGGCTGGGCCGGTCGCTCGGCGACGTGACCGGCTGACGCCCGTGGTGGTGTCGGCAGAGCATTCGAGGAGGAGGGCCGCTCGTGGCGGAACAAGCCACTGAAAGGATGGTCGTGTCGGCCGATCCGGCGCGCTGTTTCGAGGTCAGCGCCGATATCGCCAGCTATCCGATGTGGGCCGCCGACATCAAGGAGGTCACCATCGTCGAACGCGACGGTGAGGACCGCCCGAGCGTCGTCACCTTCCGGGCCGCCGCCTTCGGGCGCAGCACCAGCTACACCCTCGCCTACGACTACTCCGAAGCCCCCGGGGTCCTGGCCTGGGTCCAGACCGAGGGCGACATCACCAGCAAACTCGACGGCCGCTACGTGTTCGCCCCGGCTGCGGGGGGCGGGACCGAGATCACCTACCACCTGGAGGTGGAGATGAAGGTGCCCCTCCCCGGCTTCATCAAGATGCGGGCCCAGAGCCGGATCATGTCGATCGCGCTGCGCGACCTGAAGGCCAGGGTCGAGTCCACGGCGTGACCGTCCGGTGAAGGTCGGCATCACCCTCCCGCAGTTCCGGGACGACGCGGACACCGCCCTCGAGGCGGCGAGACGGGCGGAGGCGCTCGGCATCGACGGCGTATTCGTGTTCGACCACCTGTGGCCGATGGGGCAGCCCGGGCGGCCGGCCCTGTCGTCGGGTCCTCTCCTCGGTGCCCTGGCCGCCGTGACGTCCACCATCCGCCTCGGCACCCTGGTGGCCCGCATCGGGCTCCTGCCCGACGACGTCCTCATCGACGTGCTGTGCGGGGTCGACGCGCTCAGCGGGGGTCGGATGGTGGCGGGCATCGGGACCGGGGACGGCCTCAGCCGCGCCGAGAACGAGGCCTACGGCATCCCCTTCGAGTCGGCCGAGGTCCGCCGGGCCCGGCTCGCCACGGTGGCCACCGCCGTGACCGGCGCCGGCATCCCCGTCTGGATCGGTGGCAGCCGTCCCGAGATGGTCGCCCTGGCCCGCACCACCGGGGCGGCGATCAACGTGTGGCAGGTCGGACCCGAACGCGTCGGACCCCTGGTCGACGCCGGCGTCGAGGTCACCTGGGGTGGCCCGGCCGGCGACACCCCCGAGGAGGTGGCGACCCGGCTGGACGCGGTGGCGTCCGCCGGGGCCAGCTGGGCGGTCTGCGCCTGGCCGGACTCGATCGAGCTGGTGGCCGAGGCGGCGGCCCGGGTCCGGTAGGTCCCGACCGGGGGCGCCGGGGCCTGTCGGCCGCCGACCGGGGGCGGCGGTAACGTGGTGCATGGAATTCCGCCGGATCAACGGGCTGCCGCCGTACGTCTTCGCCACCATCAACGATCTGAAGGCAGCAGCCCGTCACGACGGCCGGGACGTCATCGACATGGGCTTCGGCAATCCGGACCTGCCGTCGCCCGACGTGGCCGTGGAGAAGCTGGCCGAGGCCGTGCACAACCCGCGCAACCACCGGTATTCGGCCAGCCGGGGCATCCCGAAGATCCGCAAGGCGATCTGCGACCTGTACCTGCGCAAGTTCGACGTCGAACTCGACCCCGAGACCGAGGTGGTCACCACTATCGGCGCCAAGGAGGGACTGTCCCACCTGATGTGGGTCCTGACCGGCCCGGGCGACACCGCCCTGGTGCCGTCGCCGTCGTACCCGATCCACATCTACGCCCCGCTCTTCGCCGGGGCCGACATCCGCCACGTCCGGCTGGACACGCCGTCCGGCGAGGGCGTCGACAGCGCCGAGGGCGGTGCCGCGTTCTTCGACAACCTCATGGAGGCCTGGGAGTCGGCGTGGCCGAAGCCCCGGGTGGTCGTCCTGTCGTTCCCCCACAACCCGACCACCGAGTGCGTGGACCTGGCCTGGATGACCCGCATCGTGGAATTCGCCAAGGAACGCGACATCGTCCTGGTGCACGACTTCGCCTACGCCGACATCGCCTTCGACGGGTACACGCCACCGTCGATCCTGCAGGTCCCGGGAGCCAAGGACATCGCCGTCGAGCTGTACACCCTGACCAAGTCGTTCTCGATGGCGGGTTGGCGGGTCGGGTTCCTGGTGGGCAACGCCGAGATCGTCCAGGCGTTGACCAAGCTCAAGAGCTACCTCGACTACGGCACCTTCCAGCCCATCCAGATCGCCGCCATCGTGGCCATGAACGAGGCGCCGGACTACCCGAAGGTGATCAACGACATCTACCAGTCCCGCCGCGACGCCCTGTGCGACGGCCTGCGGCGGATCGGGTGGGAGGTCACCCCGCCCCGCGGGACCATGTTCGTGTGGGCGCCCATCCCCGAGCCCTACCGCGAGATGGGCTCCCTCGAGTTCGCCAAGTTCCTGGTGAAGGAGGCCGACCTCGCGACCTCACCGGGCGTGGGCTTCGGCCAGGGTGGCGACAACCACGTGCGCTTCGCCCTGATCGAGAACGAGCAGCGCATCGGCCAGGGCGTGCGCAGCCTCCGCAAGGCCCTCACCCGGCTGCACTGACTCCGCCGCCACGGCCCGGACCCGGTCAGCGGGGTCGGGCCGTGACCACCTCGGCGCCCCCGAAGCTGGCCCGCATCCGTGCCGCGTGCGAGGTGAACAGCGCCCTTCTGGGCAGGCCGAGGGAGCGCAGTTCGTCGGCCATGGGGTGGTCACCCAGCACCAGGGTCGCGCCACCGGGTCGCCCCGACACCCCCTCGGCCGACGTCTCCCACGCCGTCCGGCGGAGCACGCCGTCGCGGAACGAGTAGCTCGGCGGCGCCTGGGCGGGGAGGCGGACGGGGCCGCCCGCGGCCATGGTCAGCGTGAGCACGTGGGCACCGTCGTCCACCAGCCGCACGGTGGTGCCGCACCCCCGGCGCTGCTCGCCCGGGCCGGGCTCGTCGATGTCGATGGTGGTCACCCATTTCGGGAAACCCCAGATGTCGCGACCGGCCGCACAGGTGAAGGGCTGGTCGACGGGCAGCCGGTGGATGTAGGCCCCGATGGCACCGGAGCCGAACTCCCGCAACCGTCCGAGTGCTCCCGGCCCGGCCGCGGCGTCGTGGGCCCGGACCACGATGCTCAGCGCCACCTCGTGGTAGGGATCGAGGTCGGTGTCGTCGTACCGGCAGACGGCCAGGGCCACCAGTGCCCGACCGGGCAGAGGTCCGGTCACCTCGAGGCCGGTGGGGTCGACGAGGCGCTGGGCGGCGGCCGCCGGTACGAGGTACTGGACGCCCCACTGGGCGGCCCGGCGGACCTCGACGGGCAGGGCGATCGTGCGGCCCTCGATCAGCCAGGGGCCCTGGTCGACCGCCGTGTCGGACCCGGCGGACGGGCTGGTCGGGACGGTGGTGGACGTCATCAGTGCAGTACAGCACAGGCAGGGTTACCGTTGCCCTGTGACCTACTGGATCATGAAGGCGATCATCAGTCCCTTCCTCTACCTGCTGTGGCGGGTCCGGGTGGAGGGGTTGGAGAACGTCCCCACCGACGGTCCCGTGATCCTGGCCGCCAACCACCAGTCCTTCTGCGACTCGTTCTTCCTCCCCCTCGTCGTCAAGCGGCGCGTCACCTACGTGGCCAAGGCCGAGTACTTCGACTCCTGGAAGACGGCCTGGTTCTTCCGGGCGGCCGGGCAGATCCCCATGAACCGCAGCGGGGGTGATGCCTCGCAGCGGGCGCTCGACACCGCCACCGGCGTCCTGCGGCAGGGTGGCGTGCTGGCCATCTACCCCGAGGGCACCCGGGCGCCGGACACCCGGCTCCACAAGGGCAAGACCGGGGTGGCCCGGCTCAGCGTCGGCTGTGGGGTGCCGGTCGTGCCGGTCGGGCTGGTCGGCACCCGGACCGTCCAGCCTCCCGGATCGATGGTCATGCGGCCCTTCCACTCGGTGACCGTCCGCTTCGGCCCCCCCGTCGCCTACGAGACCGCCGACGGACGGGTCACGACGGGGACCTCCCGACCGGGCCGGCCGGCCGGCGCCGATGGCTGCGACGCGGGTGACCAGGCGGAGCTGCGGGCACTGACGGACGCCCTGATGGCCGACATCGCCGCCCTGTCGGGACAGGAGTACGTGGACGAGTACGCCAGCCGCCGCAAGCCCGCCCCGGGGGAGGGCGGCACCGTGGTGGCGACAGCCTGAGTCGTAACCCGGACGAAACCGTGCCGACACAATCCACCTCTACCCTGTCGCCGTGCCCAACTATCTGATCCGCGTCCAGCTGCCCGACCGACCGGGCGCCCTCGGTGCCGTGGCCAGCCGCATCGGCTCGGTGGGCGGCGACGTGGTGTCGATCGACATCCTCCAGCGGGACAACGGCGCGGTGGTCGACGAGCTCGGGGTGGGTCTGGCCGGGGACCACCTGCTGGACCTCCTGCGCGACGAGATCCTGGAGGTGGACGGGGTGTCCATCGAGGCGCTGCGCCGGGTGGACGGCGCCCTGCCCGACCGGCACGCCGAACTGCTCGACATCGCCACCGAGCTGTTCGTCCAGGTCACGCCCGACGCCCTCCTCGACCGGCTGGCCGACCGGGTGTGCCGGAGCCTGGTGGCCGACTTCACCGCCATCGTGGACGCCGACACCACCCGGGTGAGCTGCGCGCACGGCGCGGTCCCGTCGGACGAGGACGTGCGGGCCATGGCGCTGTGGGCGGCGGCCCCGGTGGCCGCGCCGGTGGGCGCCGACGACCTGGAAGGCCTGGGTGACCCGTCACCGGGCGTGGCCGCCGCCGAGCTGGTCCGGGCCGGCGTCGTGCTGGTGGTCGGGCGTTCCACCCCGGTCTTCCGGACCCGCGAGCGTCAGTGGATCGCCATCATGGCCGAGCTCGCCGATCACGGCTGGCGCGAGCTGGTCTGATCAGCCTCCGGGGCGCCAGCCGCGCGAGCGGTCGACCGACCGCATCCACGCCGCGTGGGCCAGCTCGGTGGTCGCCGCATCGGCCTCCGGGCTGAAGGAGGCCTCCGCCGTCCACAGGTCCGCCAGGTCGTCGAGGGAACCCCAGATCCCTTCGGCCAGTCCGGCCATGGTGGCCGCCCCCAATGCGGTGGTCTCCACGGAGGCGGGTCGGACCACCGTCAGGCCGGCCTGGTCGGCCAGGTGCTGGAGCAGCAGTCCCATGACGGCGGCTCCGCCGTCGACCCGGACCTCGGTCGGCGCCGTGCCCGTGGCGGCCATCGCCCCCAGCACGTCCCGGACCTGGAAGCCCATCGCCTCGATCATGGCCCGGGCGAGGTGGGCCCGGCCCGTGCCCCGGCTGAGGCCGGTGATGACGCCCCGGGCCGCCGGGTCCCAGTGCGGGCTGCCGAGCCCGGTGAAGGCGGGCACGATGACCACGCCTTCCGAGGACCCGACGGTGCGGGCCAGCGGCTCGAGTTCGGCCGAACCGTCGATGATGCCGAGCCCGTCCCGCAGCCACTGCACGCCGGCCCCGGCCACGAACACCGAGCCCTCGACCGCGTAGGCCAGGGAGCCGCGCCCCGGCCGCGGCCCGCCGTCCGCCCCGATGGCCACGTCCCCCTCGGTCCCGAGGTCCCAGGCGATGGTGGTGACCAACCCGTCGACCGGGGCCGGACAGGTGTCTCCCACGTTCATCAGGACGAAGCTGCCGGTGCCGAAGGTGGCCTTGGTCATGCCCCGGTCGAAGCACGCCTGGCCGAAGAGGGCGGCGTGCTGGTCGCCGACCATGGCGCCGATCGGCACCCCGACCAGCGGCGAGCCGCTCCCCACGGCGTCGGCCGCCACCGTGCCGAAGCGTCCGCAGGACGGTCGCACCTCGGCCAGCGCCGACCGGGGCACGCGGAACAGGTCGGCCAGCTCCTCGGACCAGCGGCGGACGACGATGTCGAAGAGCATGGTGCGGGAGGCGTTGGTGACGTCGGTGGCGTACACGCCCCCGGTGGCCCCCCCGGTCAGGTTCCACAGGATCCAGGTGTCCACGGTGGCGAGGGCCAGCCCGGGACCGGTCGGTACGCCGCCTTCCTCGAGCAGCCACTCCATCTTGGTCGCCGAGAAGTACGGATCGAGGACGAGACCGGTCTGCTCGCGCACGAGGGGGAGATGGCCGCCGGCCACCAACTCGGCACACCGGTCGGCCGTCCGTCGGTCCTGCCAGACCAGTGCCCGGTGGAGGGGCACCCCCGTCTCCCGGTCCCACGCCACCACCGTCTCGCGCTGGTTGGTGATGCCCACGGCTCGGGCCACCCGTCCGGCGCCCTCGAGGCGACCCCCGACCTCGTCCAGCGTGGCGAGCACCAGCCGCCAGATCTCGGCGGCGTCATGCTCCACCCGGCCCGGCCGCGGGAAGTGCTGGGTCAGTTCGCGGTACGCCAGATCGACCACCCGCCCCCGGTCGTCGACGACCAGCGAGCGGACGCCGGTGGTGCCGGCGTCGATGGCGATGCTGACGGGGGAGCGGAGGGCCACAGGGGGACTGTAGTGAGGCGTCGGCGAGATGGTGGGGGAAGACGTGGGCCCCCGACGCGGCCGGGTGACGGGCCCGCACCGGGCGATCGACCGCTCGCGCTGCGCAATCTTTTGCAAACCTTCGCGAACGCACTCCGAACAGGGAATTCGCGTCGCCCGATAGCCCGGATCCGGCCGGCGTTCGTTGACAGGGGCGTAACTACACTGCTGTAATAGACCCACTATCTCGTACCTCGGGGGAGGGTAAACCACTACATCTTGTGTTTCCATCGAAATCGGCGTCTCCGACCCCCGGATGCGGCATGACTACGATGGAACTCGGGCCGGGCGGTCGGTCGGGAGGGAATCGGCGGCGGATCCGGCGGTTTTCGACCTGACGACGGGGCAGGACGACCCCCGGACGGCCGGATCCACGATCCGGTCGACTCACCCCGGGGCAGGGGAAGCAACACCGCAGTACCGCAGCACCGACTCTCACGACCCACAGCATCGAACGACGACACCGAACTCCGCAGCACCCACTGCCCCACCGACGACCAACAGAAAGAGGTCCACCCCATGGCCATCGCACCGCAGCGAGCCGGCATCGGCATCCGCCGCCACTTCACCACCGCCGGCACCCATCCCTACGACGAGGTCGTCTGGGAACGGCGCGACGCCAGGATCACCAACTACCGCGACGGCTCGGTGGCCTTCGAGCAGCTCGACGTCGAGGTCCCCGCGACCTGGAGCGTCAACGCCACCAACATCCTCGCCCAGAAGTACTTCCGGGGGACCCCCGGCACCGCCGAGCGCGAGTCATCGCTGCGCCAGGTGGCCGACCGGGTGGTCGACACCATCACCGCCTGGGGGATCAAGGACGGCTACTTCGTCGACGACGAGGAGGCCGAGGCCTTCGCCGCCGAGCTCAAGCACCTGATCATCCACCAGAAGGCCGCCTTCAACTCACCCGTCTGGTTCAACATCGGCGTGGCGGGAGTGCCCCAGCAGGGTTCGGCCTGCTTCATCCTGGCGGTGGACGACACCATGGACTCGATCCTCAACTGGTACACGGAGGAGGGCGTGATCTTCAAGGGCGGCTCGGGCGCCGGCGTCAACCTGTCGCGGATCCGGTCGTCGCACGAGTTCCTGAAGGGCGGGGGCACCGCCTCGGGTCCGGTCAGCTTCATGCGGGGGGCCGACGCCTCCGCCGGCACCATCAAGTCGGGGGGCAAGACCCGTCGGGCGGCCAAGATGGTCATCCTCGACGTGGACCACCCTGACATCGAGGACTTCATCTGGTGCAAGGCCACCGAGGAGCGCAAGGCACGCGTGCTCCGTGACGCCGGATTCGACATGGACCTCGACGGCAAGGACTCCATCAGCCTGCAGTACCAGAACGCCAACAACTCGGTCCGGGTGACCGACGAGTTCATGCAGGCCGTGATCGACGGGCGCGACTGGGACCTCGTGACCCGCGGCGACCGCACCTCGGTGCGCACGGTGCCGGCCCGCGACCTCTTCCGTCAGTTCGCCCAGGCGGCGTGGGAGTGTGCCGATCCCGGCATGCAGTTCGACACCACCATCAACAACTGGCACACCGCCTCCAACACCGGTCGCATCAACGGGTCCAACCCGTGCTCGGAATACATGCACCTCGACAACTCGGCGTGCAACCTGGCCAGCCTCAACCTGATGAAGTACCTGCGTGACGACTCGTCGTTCGACGTCGAGGCCTTTACCGCCTCGGTGGAGGTCATCTTCACGGCCCAGGAGATCATCGTGGGCAACGCCGACTACCCGACCGACAAGATCGCCGAGAACTCGCGGCGCTTCCGGGAGCTGGGCATCGGGTACGCCAACATCGGCGCCCTCCTGATGGCCCAGGGTCTGCCCTACGACTCGGACCAGGGTCGGGCATGGGCCGCCGCCATCACCGCCCTCATGACCGGCCACGCCTACGCCACCTCGGCCCGCACGGCCGCCCGCATGGGACCCTTCGCCGGCTACCACGAGAACGTGGAGCCGATGAACCGGGTGCTGCGGATGCACCGGGACGCCGTCGCCGGGATCGACGAGGAGCAGGTGCCCACCGAGGTCCTGTCGGCCGCCCAGGAGGCCTGGGACACCGCCGTCGAACTCGGTGAGCAGTACGGAGTGCGCAACTCGCAGGCCAGTGTCCTCGCCCCGACGGGAACCATCGGCCTGCTGATGGACTGCGACACCACCGGTGTCGAGCCCGACCTGGGCCTGGTCAAGACCAAGAAGCTGGTCGGCGGCGGCACGATGTCGATCGTCAACCAGACGGTGCCGCGGGCCCTCACCCGGCTGGGGTACTCGCCCGGTCAGGTGGGTGACATCGTGGCCTACATCGACGAGCACAAGTCGATCGTCGGCGCCCCGCACCTGGCGGCCGAGCACCTGCGGGTGTTCGCCTGCTCGATGGGGGACAACACCATCCACTACCTCGGGCACGTGCGCATGATGGGCGCGGTCCAGCCGTTCATCTCGGGTGCCATCTCGAAGACGGTGAACCTGCCCGAGGACGTGACGGTGGAGGACGTCGAGCAGTTGCACATCGACGCCTGGAAGCTCGGCATCAAGGCCGTCGCCGTCTACCGCGACAACTGCAAGGTGGCCCAGCCGCTTTCGACGACCAAGAAGGAGGGGGCCGAGGAGTCGCTGGACGAACCGGCCGGTTCCGAGGCCGAGGCCCATGCCCGTGAACTGAGCGCCAAGATCGTCGAACTCGAGGCGGCCCTGGTGCACGAGCAGTCGCGCACCCAGGAGACCCTGCTGGTGGGCGCGGTGCGCGAGCGCCTGCCCCGTCGGCGCAAGTCGTCGACGTTCTCGTTCCGGGTGGCCGACTGCGAGGGCTACGTGACCGTGGGCGAGTACGAGGACGGCCGCCCCGGCGAGGTGTTCATGAAGGTGTCGAAGCAGGGGTCCACCCTGGCCGGCATCATGGACGCCTTCTCCATCTCGGTGAGCCTCGGGCTCCAGCACGGGGTGCCCCTGTCCACCTACGTCCGCAAGTACGCCAACATGCGGTTCGAGCCGGCCGGGATCACCGACGACCCGGATCTGCGGATCGCCACCAGCCTGGTCGACTACATCTTCCGCCGGCTGGCGGTCGACTACCTGCCCCTGGAGGAGCGGGCCGAGCTGGGCATCCTCTCCACCGCGGAGCGGATGCAGCCGACCCTGCCCGGCGTCGAGGAGACGGCCACGCCGTCGTCCGGCATCGTCGAGGCCGAGGCGATCGATCCCGGCGTCACCCTGGTCACCGAGGCGGTGGAGCCGGCTCCGGCCACCGCCCGATCGGGGGCGTCGCCGGCGGATGTCCCGCTGGCCCGGGCCGAGCAGCGCGACGCCCCTTACTGCTACCAGTGCGGCAACGCCATGCAGCGGGCGGGCTCCTGCTACGTCTGCTCGAGCTGCGGGACGACCAGCGGCTGCAGCTGATGATGTAGACGTTCGTCCGGTGTCATCGACGTGTCGGGGCGAGTGGCATCCGATCTCGTGTCGGTGACACCGGACGAGGATCCCGACGAGCGGGCGTCCACGGGTCCATCCCAGGACTCGTGATGGCGCCCGCGGGACAGCGGGAACCGGCCGGGACCTGAGTTCGTGTCCGGGAACCGGAGGGTGCTCGGGTCGCTGAGCTGGATGGCCGGCCACCGCGACCTACTGCGCACGAGAGGCCGGTTGCCAGGAAGCGCCGATTCCGGTTCGTGCCACTCCGCCGGTGGTCGAGGTGGTCGGCGGGGGACATCACGCCGGCACGACCCGAAGCTCCGGCAATAGGATCCGTTGTCATCTACGGCAGGTCCCGGTGACATCGGACGAGCTTGCACCGCGCGGGCCGTTCTCGTGCTCTCAGCTGCTGACCACTCGATGCCGGGCTGCCCATCCGATGGCCGAAAGGCCACAATTGATCCCATGTGAGGCCATCAGTGCGTGCGAGACGTGGCGAACACACCCTTACGCTCCCCGACGGCCGGACGCTGGGATACGCCGTCTACGGCGACCCGGCAGGCCTACCGGTGGTCAACTGCCACGGCGGATTGGTGAGCGGTCACGACATCTCTCCCTCCGACGTCATCGCCCGATCGATGGGTGTGTGCATCATCTCGCCGCACCGGCCCGGAATACACCGCACGGACCGGTTGGCCGGCTATGGATTGCTCCCCTGGGTCCGGAGCGACCTCGTGCCGCTCCTCGATCACCTGGAGGTCGGTCGGATAGCGGTCATGGGATGGTCCGAGGGCGGGCAGTACGCGCTGGGTGCGGCGTTCGAACTCGCTGGTCGGGTAACGGCTTGTGCGGTGATCGCCGGTTGTCCCCCGCTCGACGACCCGACCACGTTCGAGACGTCGAACCGGATCGATCATGCCCTCGCCACCCTCGCCCGGAAGGCCCCGGTGGCCGTGCGCGCGACCGCGACCGGCACCCGTTGGCTTTCGAAGTGGACCCCTGGAGTGCTCCTCGCGGTCTCGATGCACGGACAACCGAGCACCGAGGTCGGAGCGGTCAGAGCGCAGGGTCGATGGTTCCCGACCATCCTGGGCGAGGGCGCGGCGAATCCCCGAGGTGTCGTGGACGAGTACCGGGCAGCGGTCGCACCTTGGGGCTTCGCTCCCGAGGATCTCTCGACGCCCGTCCGTATCTTCCAAGGGTCGGCCGACACGTTGGTGCCCGAGGCATGGGCTCGGCTCCTGGCCGACCGGATACCTCACTCGTCCCTCGTCGTCTTCCCCGACGAGGGCCACTTCATCGCTCTCACCCGGCGCGAAGAGATACTGCGGTGGCTGGTCGACGGTTGCAGCCCGGCCGACAGTTGAAACCATCCCGGTCGGCGTGTACGGCCGGCGGACTGACGTCGATAGCAGGTGCCGCCCTTCCGCAAGGTCGTCCTGGGACGGAGTTCGGGTCGATCTCTTCGAGCATCCGAGCGCCCGGCACCATCACTACCGGGTCGGCGCCTCCGATTGCCGGCCACAGGGGCACCGACGGACAACTCCGACCGGTCGATCCACACCGGCCACGAAGGCTGTCAGTCCCATGGTCATCGGGTGCCTCCGCAAGGTGCAGACGAAGCGACTCCTCCGGAGCCAACCAGGTGTCGGTGGCATGAACCCATTCTGCCCCTTGGCGATGGAGTCGTGCCTTACCGGAACGGCGAGAGGCACACCGGGCCCGAGGACGTGCATCCATCCAACCGGTGGCAGTACCGCCCAGACATCCGGTCGCCTTCGGTGTGGTCCGTACCCGAACGGTTCTGGGGCCCTGTTCCTGGGTCGCCGGGGCCGGAGGCGCTAGTGCATCCCGCCGGTCCGGACCCTCAGGCCGACGGCGTCGTGGATGATCATCCACCGCATCGACCAGAAGCCAGGTCGCGGCTCGGGGAGATCGTGCAGGGTCATGATGAACCCGGAGCCGATGACCACGGCGCAGGCCAGCCACGCGATCACGCCGGCGGCCAGGACCCATGGCGTACCGCCCGACGCCAGCACGATGAGCCCGATCACGATCGTGGCGATCGCGAGGAAGCCCACGCGCAGGGCCCACACCGCCATCGTCCAGTGGAGGTTGCCCTGCAATCCGATCGGCTCGTCCATGCCAGGCACGGTAGGGAGAAACCGGGCTGAGGGCAAGGGTCCTTGGTCCTGGGTAGGGCCGTCGGGGGCCGAGCGTGACGAGGCCGTCCGGAACGGAGACGAGTCGTTCTCGATCCCTATCGTGAGGATCGGCCCCGGGCCACCCTGCCTGCCTCCGGGGGACGACATCCCGGCCCGGACGGCGGGTTGGTCCGCGCACCCTCCCGACCGGTCAGGGCTTGGCCCGCCTGACGGTCGGGTGCCGTTGCATCCTCAGCCGGATGAGTGCCCGAGTACCGATGGTGACGGGGCCTATCTGGTGGACGCCCTCGTGTCGCCGCGGCTTTCCGCAGCGCTGCCATTCGCCCGAGGCGAACATCTCCCAGCGACACCTGGGCTCCGGATCGCGACCTTCGGGCATCCTGCTTCATACCTGAGCGACTACGACACCGCAAGGGCACCTTCCGGACTGATTGGCGAACGAGTTCGAGGGCCGGGTGACCGAGCGGTCCTGTTCAGCGGACGACGAGGTGGAGCCGGATACCCGGCAGCAGGTCGCGACCCCCGAGGTGCTCCAGCTCCAGCAGCGCCGCCAGGCCCACCAGCTCGGCGCCGGCGGTGGCGACGAGCGCGGCGGCCGCCCGGGCGGTGCCACCGGTGGCGATGACGTCGTCGATCAGCAGGACGCGGTCGCCGCTCGCCAGGGCATCGGTGTGGATCTCCAGGGCGTCGATGCCGTACTCCAGCTCGTAGGACTCGCTCAGGGTCTCCCACGGCAGCTTGCCGGGCTTGCGCAGCGGGACCAGGCCGGCACCGAGCGCGATGGCGGCCGGCGCCCCGAGGATGAAGCCCCGTGCCTCGATGGCGGCCACCTTGTCCACCTGGCCGACGAACGGGGCGACCAGGGCGGTGACGACGAGGTCGAACGCCGCGGCGTCGGCCAACAGGTTGGTGATGTCCTTGAACACCACCCCGGCCTTCGGGAAGTCGGGTACGTCACGCATCAACCGCCGGCTGTCCGCGTCCGCCCGGGTGAGCAGGTCCTCCATCTCGGAGGGGGTGAACGGCTGGCTGATGGCTGGCATGGGACTCCTGGCGGGTAGGGACGCTCTGATTCCGGTGGGAGGCGCCGGGCCGGCCCCCGGAGCTGATCACGTGGCGGCTCCCAGCATGGCCGATGTCACCGTGGCCGACGCGGCTGCGCCGTCCCGACCGGCCGTCCGGTGGACGAGCCGCCGGAGCTCCTGGTCATCCACGAACCCGTCCCCACCCGGTCGCCGGCCCTGAGCCGTGATGCCAGCACGTCACTGGCGGTCGTGAGCGGCCCGGCGTCGCTCTACCGAGGCGGCCCGGCGAGGCTCCCGTAGGCGTCCGGGCGTCGGGTGGTCAGGAACGGGAACAGCGTGAGCCAGTCGTCCCGCTGACCGAGATCGAGGTCGGCCACGAGCACGGCCGGTTCGTCGCGGGGTGCCTGGACCAGCTTGCGCCCGTAGGGATCGGAGATGAACGACGAGCCGTAGAAGGTGAGCGGATCCTCGGTGCCGATCCGGTTGACGGCCACCATGAAGGTGCCGTTGGCGATCCCGTTGGCCAGGATCACCGTCTCCCACAGCGGCTCGGTGTCGAATCCGGGATGGTCCGGCTCCGACCCGATGGCGGTCGGATAGACGAGCACGTCCGTGCCGGCGAGCGCGTAGGCGCGGGCCAGTTCGGGGAACCACTGGTCCCAACAGGTCGGGAAGCCGAACCGCCCCGCACCGATCTGCAGTGGGCGGGCCGCCTCCTCGGCGGGTCCGGGCTCGAAGTAGCGGTCCTCGTAGTAGCCGGCGGTGATCGGGATGTGGAGTTTTCGAGTCCGGGAGGCCAGCGTGCCGTCGGGGGCCATGACGATGGCGGTGTTGTACCCGAGCGGCTGACCGGGACGGGCCTCCCACAGGGACGCGTGCACGAAGGCACCGGTCTCGACGGCGAGCGCGGCCGCGAAGGTGGCGGTCGGACCATCCTCCAGCGGCTCGGGCTCGACGCCCGGCCGGGAGCCGTCGGGGGTGACGGCGAAGTACGCCGAAAGGGTGAGCTCCTGCAGGCAGACGATCTGGGCACCCTCGCCGGCCGCCACGCGCACGCCCTCGGCGAGGGCGGCCCGGTGCTCGTCGGGGTCGGGATGCCAGCGGTGCTGGACCGCTCCGACCCGGACCGGTCGCGGCCTGCCCGCTCCCACCCGCGCGGGAGAGGTGCGGGGCGCCGCGGTGAGCAGCCTCATTTCGCCGCCGGCCGGGCCGGCACCTGCTGGGTGATGCAGTGCGGGCCACCACCCCCGTAGGCGATGACCAGTCCGGGAACACCGACCACGTCCCGGCCGGGGAAGGCGGCCACCAGGAGCTCGAGCGCCTCCTCGTCGGCCTCCGATCCGGACCCGCCGGCTACGGGGACGATCACCCCACCGTTGCAGAGGGTCAGGTTGAGGTAGGCGTTGGGCACCGGGGTGCCCGCCACCTCGCCGTAGGTCAGCGGGGGGAACAGCACGACATCGAGGCCCGCGGCGACGGCGCGGTCGTGGTTCTCGGCCATCGTCTCGTGGTCGGGGTCACCGGGTGGCCGCGACTGCAGGAGCAGCTGGCCGGCGTCGTTGAAGGTGGCGATGCAGTCGACGTGGCCGTCGGTGTCGCGGTCGGCCACCAGACCCTGCCCGAGCCAGACCACGTCGGTGGCCCCGAGATAGGAGCGGAGCGCGTCCTCGATGGCCTCGCGGTCGAGTTCCGGGTTCCGGTTCGGATTGAGCAGACACTGTTCGGTGGTGACGAGGCGGCCCTGGCCGTCCACGAGGATCGACCCCCCCTCGAGGATGATCGGCGCCTCGAAGGCCACGTCGCCGTACATCCGGGCGAGCGCCCCACCGGCGGCCTCGTCCCGGTCCCATCCGACGAACTTCTCACCCCAACCGTTGAACCGGAAGTGGACCCCGGCCCGTCGGCCGTCCCCGTCGAGGGCGAAGATCGGACCGAGGTCGCGCATCCACGAGTCGTCGGTCACCAGTTCGATCACGTCGACGTTGCCGGCCAGCATGTTCCGGGCGTCGGCGGCCGCCGCCCCGTCCTGGACCACCATGGTCACCGGTTCGAAGGCGGCGATGGCGTTGGCGACCTCGGCGAACTCACCCCGGGCCGCCGCCAGTTCACTCCCCCAGAGCTCGCGTCGGCACGGCCACGCCATCAGCATCCGCTCCTGGGGAGCGGTCTCGGGCGGCATCCGGAATCCGTGGTCTAGAGGGGTACCCGTTGGGGTGGTGGCGTCCATGCCGCCCGACGCTACTCGCCGACGTCCGCCGGGTCGGGGCCGGTATCGGGTCCACCGCCAGAGGAGGTGGAGGACATCGCAACGACCCCCCGGAGGGATCCGGCGGATTGGCCGGAGGCCGGTGGCTCCGGCCCCGGACCGCCGGGCCGGAGGTCACCGCCTCGCCGGGTGCGGGGTCTGGTTCAATGGCGGACCATGGCGATCCTGCAGGCCGGAGACCGGGTGGGACCCTACGAGCTGTCGGTCGGGCCCGATCTGGTCCGCCGCTTCGGCGAGGCGACCCTCGACCACGGCCCCCTGGCCCGGGAGGGTCGGTTCGTTCCTCCGTGCCTGCTCGCCACCCGGTCGTTCCGGGCTCAGTACCTGGCGATCAACGAGCTCGTCCCCGTGGAGATATTCGCGGCGGCCAGAAGCGGTGTGCACGGCGAGCACGAGCTCCTCGTCCACCGGGTCGTCGGGTCCGGGGAGCGGCTCCGCGTGTTCATCGAGACCCACAGCGCGTGGCCGGCGGGGGAGAACCTGCGGGTCACGCTCCGGCATCTGATCCACGACGACCGCGACGATCTCGTGGCGGAGCAGTGGTGGACGACCGTCCTACTCGGAACGACGGCCGAGCCCACCGGCCCGAGGCCGCCCGACCTTGCGTTCTCCAGCAGCGGCATCTCGCCGTTGGCCGACGACGAGATGCCGGTCGACGACGTGATGGCGCGTCGGTACGCCGAAGTCTCCGGGGACTTCAGCGAGCACCACTTCAGTGTCGAGGGAGCCCGTCGCAGTGGCTTCGATGCCCCGTTCCTCCACGGGCTGTGCACGATGGCCCTCTGCGCGAACGCCGTGACCGCCCGGGTGGCCGACGGCGATCCGAGGCGGGTCCGACGGGTGGCCGTCCGATTCGCCGCGCCCATGTTCCTCGGCCGGCCGCTGCGGGTGCAGGTCTTCGGAACCCCGGAGGGCCCGTTCCGTTTCGAAGCCGACGGTGGAGACGGGAGAGTGATCAGGAACGGGCTCCTCGAACTCGTTCCGTGATCAACCGTGGCGGACGCCCGCGCCGCTCCGCCAGTTCTCCCCTCCGGCAACCCGCCGACGCCGCCACCGGGGTTGCCTCCAGACCCGCGGGGTCGATGCCAACGTCAAGCCTGCCGATGGTACGGTCACGCCCCAGAGATGGCTTGGTGGGGATCACATAGACGCTCGATGCGTCGCAGGACGTGGTCACTGTCCCGCATGGTCGTCGGGTCCTCGCGCGGCGTTCCTCCCTCCCGGTCCACGGCCGATCGACATCGGCGATGCGATCCTGTCGGTTCGGCCCGAGGTCGATCCGCAGCCTGGCGCGCTCTCCTGGTCATGGTCGTCGGCCTGGTGGTGGCATCGGGCGCCATGCTGGCCGTGATCCCCCGTCCGGCCGGTGCCAGCCCCGCGCCGCAGGTGGTCTACCCGCCGCTCACCTCGTTGCTCCCGGCCAACCCGGCGGCCCCGGCGCTGATCCTCGATCCCTCGTACACCCGCCCCGACCCGTACATCCTCTGGTATCCCGCCAAACACGAGTACGTGATGGCGACCTCGTCGACCCTCTACGCCCACGTCCCGCTGTGGACGTCCAACTCCGTCACGGGCCCGTGGAACTTCGCCGGCGAGGCCCTGCCCCACCTGCCCGCCTGGGCCTCTCAGGGCACCACGGCGACCTGGAAGCCGTCCATCGTCGACATCAACGGGGTCTGGACCCTGTGGGGGGCGACGGCCTATCCCTCGGGGGGAGCGCTGTGCCTCTACCGGGCCACCGGACCCTCCCCGCTCGGCCCGTTCACCGTCGACAACAACCCGGCAGTGAGTCCGGCGGCGTTCTGTCCGATCAGCAGCGGCGGTTCCATCGACCCCGAGCCGGTGGAGGCGCGGAACGGCACCTGGTGGCTCTCCTGGAAGTTCAACGGCAACGCCACGGGCCAGCAGACCGCGCTGCTGTCCGTGCAGCTCGGGCCGGACGGGGAGCCGACCGGCCCGATCGACACCCTGTTGACGTCCGACCAGCCATGGGAGGCCGGCATCCTCGAGGCACCCTCGTTCGTCGAGGACCAGGTGACCGGCACCTGGTGGCTGACGTTCTCGGCCGGTGACTTCGGGACCCCGAACACCTACCAGATCGCCGCCGTGCCGTGCGCGTCCCCGGCCGGGCCCTGCAACGACAGCGCCGTCGTCCACCTGATCTCGACCAATTCCCAGGGCACCGGTCCAGGGGAGCAGAGCACGTTCACCGAGTTCGACGACGACATGTGGATGGCGTACAACCCGGACGGCCCCTTCGTGGATCCGGGCGACCGACCCCTGGCCTTGGTGCGACTCGGCTTCAACACCGCGGGCCTGCCCTATGTCGGCGACCCCACCCAGGACTACATCCCCTCCATCCCCGAGCCGGTGGTGTCCGTGGCCCCGATGACCGCGGGCATGGGCTACTGGCTGGCCGACGCCCAGGGGTTCGTGACGACCCACGGGACGGCGATCAACTACGGGGACATGGCCTTCGGTGCGCTCAACGCGCCGATCGTGAGGTTGGTGCCCACGCCCGACGGCAAGGGCTACTGGCTGGTCGGCGCCGACGGCGGCATCTTCTGCTTCGGCGATGCCGGTTACTACGGCAGCACGGGGGCCCTGCGCCTTGCCGCCCCGATCGTCGGGATGGCGACCACCACCGACGGCCGCGGCTACTGGCTGGTGGGTGCCGACGGTGGGGTGTTCGCCTTCGGGGACGCCCGCTACTCGGGCTCCATGGGGGGCAAGCCCCTGGCCGCGCCCGTGGTCGGCATGGCGGCCGACCCCGCCACCGGCGGCTACTGGCTGGTGGGGGCCGACGGCGGCGTGTTCTCCTTCGACGCCCCCTTCTACGGCTCGACCGGCGCCGAGCGGCTCAACGCCCCGGTCAACGGGATGGCGGCGACTCCCTCGGGGGGCGGTTACCTCTTCGTGGCGGCCGACGGCGGGATCTTCACCTACGGCGACGCCGAGTTCCACGGCAGTGCCGGGTCGATGGTGCTCAATGCCCCGATCGCCGGGGTGGCCATGGACGTGGCCACCGGCGGGTACTGGCTGGCGGGGGTCGACGGCGGCATCTTCGCCTACGACGCCCCGTTCGACGGGGCCGGCTGACCGGGGCGGCGTATCGGCCGCGCCCGACGGCCGGCCGGGCGGATCACTCCCGGCGTCTCCGGCGCCGGCGGTGACGACGCATCACGCCGAGGCCGAACCACACCAGGGCTCCGACGACGGCGATGACGATGGTGAACACCCAGAGCGGCCACGAGAAGTTCCACGCCAGGAAGTGGAGGGTGACCTTCTCGCGGTTCTGGACCACGAAGATGACCAGGAGGGCGATGCCGACCAGCGAGGCGATCGCCCCGCCGCTCAGACGCCCCCGGGCGCCGTCTCCGCTGTCGGGACTGTCTGGCACGTGGACGATCCTCCCTGGCGACCGGCGGCCGTGACCGGCCGCACCGCCAGTCTTGCGCAGTAGGAGGTCACACGACGGTCATTCGGGCCGCGCCGGCCGCCCTCGCGCCATCCGGCCCCGTTCAGGCGCCGACCTCGGCCATGGCCACCTCGCCGACGGTGGCCAGACCCTCCTCGACGTCCTCGGCGGTCGAGTGCATCACCTCGGAGTGTCCACCGCCCCGCAGCCACGAGAAGACCGCCCCGATGAAGCAGAGCGCGGCGGCCGCCAGGAAGGCGAGGTGGAGGCCCTTCCCGAACGGGCCCGAGATCAGGTGGGGGAAGAAACTGCGCCCGGTGAGGTAGGAGGCGTGCACCCCCGGTTGGGAGAGGAGCTGGCTGCCGAGCAGCTGGTGGACGGGGTTGATCCCGAGGAAGGCGGCGAACAGGCTGCCGATCGGTGAGAGGTGGGAGATCTGCTGAGCGGCGTGGAGCGGTACCCCCTGGGCGGTGAGCCCGGTCAGCAGGGCCGTGGGCAGGGCCGCGGCCAGTCCCAGGGTGATGACCGTGAAGAAGAAGCCGATCGACAGCACACTGGCCGAGTTCTGGAACGTGTTCAGCATGCCGCCCCCGGCCCCGCGCTGGTTGGCCGGCAGGCTGTTCATGACCGCGCTCGGTGTTCGGGGCGGCGAAGAGGCCGAGGGCCAGGCCCACCAGCAGGAGCAGGGCGGCGAAGGCCGGGTACGGGAAGTTCATCGGCAGGGCCTGCAGCCCGATCAGGGCCAGGCCGCTCATCACCAGTCCGGCGGTGGCGAAGGGTCGTGGTCCGTAGCGGTCGGCCAGCTTGCCGGCCAGGGGACCCGAGATGAAGAAACCGACGGTCAGGGGGATCATGTAGATGCCGGCCCACAGGGGCGTCTGCTCGAAGCTGTAGCCGTGGAGGGGCAGCCAGATGCCCTGCAGCCAGATGATGAGCATGAACTGCAGGCCGCCCCGGGCCAGGGCCGCCATCAGCCCGGCGAGGTTGCCCATGGCGAACGAGCGACTCCGGAACAGCTTCAGCTGGAACATCGGGTCGTCCACGTGCCGCTCGACGATGACGAAGCCGAGGAGCACGGCTACGCCGCCGACGAGGCAGGCGAGCACGAAGGGGCTGGTCCACCCCATGGTGTGACCGCCGTAGGGCTGCAGGCCGTAGACGATGCCGGTGAGGACCCCGACGAGGCCGACGGCGAAGAGGACGTTCCCGATCCAGTCGATGCTGGCGGCGATCCGGATGCCGTTGTCATGCAACCGGAAGTAGGCCCACAGGGTGCCGAAGAGCCCGAACGGCACCGACACCAGGAAGACCAGGTGCCACTGGATCGGGCCGAGCAGTCCGCCGAGCAGGAGGCCGAGGAAGGATCCGCCGATGGCCGCCACGCCGTTGATCCCGAGGGCGAAGCCGCGTTCGTCGGCGGGGAACGCGTCCGTGATGATGGCGCTCGAGTTGGCGAAGATGAACGCTCCACCCACACCCTGGCCCAGGCGCATCAGAATGATCCAGATGGCCGCCGTCGGCCCGGTCATCCAGGTTGCCGACAGCAGGATGGAGAAGGCGGTGAAGATGGCGAACCCGAGCGTGTACATCTTCACCCGTCCGAAGATGTCGCCGACCCGCCCGAGGCTGACCACCAGCACGGAGGTCACCAGGAGGAAGCCCATCAGGATCCACAGGAAGTAGGAGGTGTTGCCGGGCGCGAGCGGGTTGAGTTTGATGCCGCGGAAGATGTTGGGGAGGGCGATGAGCAGGATCGACGAGTTGATGGTCACCATCAGCATGCCGATCGTGGTGTTGGTCAGGGCGACCCACTTGTAGTTCTTCGTCTCGACGATGGACGACATCGCGATGCGGCTCCTCCCGCACCCGGGCCGACGGCGGCCCCACGGGCGCTGCTCGACCTGGATGATTAGTTGTGTTGTACTAACTATACTGGGCGGTCGGCGGCGGTCGTACGGGAGGATCGGACGGGAGGGGCATGAGCGGGAGGGTCATGAAGACGAGGATCGGGGAAGAGCCGGCGGGTTCGGTCGAGGAGGCGTCGGGCCTGCGCGTGGCGTTGGTCCGCATCCACCGTCAGCTGCGCGTCCACTCAGGGGCCGACATCACCCTCTCCCAGTCGTCGGCGCTGGCCCGCATCGAACAGGTCGGGCCTGTCCGGCTCGGTGCACTGGCCGAACTCGAGGGCACGACGCCCGCCACCATGAGCCGGGTGATCGACAGCCTGGCCGACCGGTCGCTCATCGAGCGGGTCCCGGATCCCCTCGACGGACGCGCCCGCCTCGTCCAGCTGAGCCGGGAGGGTGGCGTCCTGCTCCGGGCCATCCGGACCCGCAACACCGAGGCGATCCGGGCGGCCATGGTCGGGCTCGACGAGGGTGAGCGACGGGTCCTGGCCGAGGCGATTCCGGTGCTCGAGCACCTGAGCGATCTCCTGCAGCTCGAGCGGCACGACGGCTGACGCCGGGTCCCGGTGGGGCCGGAGCGCCCCGATGGCCTGCGGTGCGGCTGCCGGCCAGGTGTGCGGTTACGGGTCGAGGCCGAGCACCCGGAGCGCGTTGGTGCGCAGGAACTTGGGCCACACCTCGTCCGCCAGGCCCACCGTGGGCAACTCGGTCATGATCCGCTCGAGCGAGAGGCCCATCGGGAAGTACCCCGCGTAGATGATCTTGTCGGCCCCCCGTGTGTTGGCGTAGTCGAGTACCGCCTTCGGGTAGTACTTCGGGGCGAAGGCGCTGGTGGAGAAGTGCAGGCCCGGCCACTTGATCATGAGCTTCACGGCCAGCTCCGTCCAGGGCTCGCAGCCGTGTCGGGTGACGAAGACCAGCTCGGGGAAGTCGAACATGACCTCGTCGATCAGCTCGACCCGCTGGGGCGCGAATTTCGAGTCGCGGCCCCGGGATCCCGGCGCAGCAGAAGACCGGGATGCCGAGCTCGACGCACTTGGCGTAGATCGGGTACATCAGCTTGTCATCGATGGCCACCTGGGGGAAGGTCCCGGACGGGAAGACGTCGACGGCCCGGATGCCCCACGTCTCGTAGGCCCGGACCATGGCCCGGATGCCGTCCATACCGCTGTTGGGGTCCACCGACAGAGAGGGGATGAAGCGGTCGGGGAAGCGCCGGACGGCGTCGGCACCGACCCCGTCGGGGCCGCCGACACCCACGAGCCCGCGCTCGACGCCCCAACGGTCCATCTCGGTCAGCGTCACGGCGACGGGGTCCTGCCGGTCGCCGAGCTCCTTGTCGGGGGCGTCCGTGAAGAGGTACTCGGCCGGGAACCGGAAGTCCTCCTTCGACTCGCGGTCCTTGGTCTGGCGGGTGATGAAGTCGTAGACACCCGCCATGTCGGCGTGCGGGAACCCGATCATCGTGTCGACGATCCCGACGTCGTGTGGCATCCCCATCGTGTCGTCCTCCCTGAGCGGTCGGCGCATGTTACGCCGCCGATCGGCACCCGGGCCGGGTGCCGGGCCGGCACCGGATCGGTACCGTGGGGCCCATGACCACCGATCAGCGGACCGACACGCCCGAGGACGCCGCGCGCCGCGCCATCGCCGCCTGGAGGGGAGCCGTCGTGCCGTACCTCCTGGAGTTCGGCCGGATCCCCGATCTCTCGCCGAAATTACGACCCCGACTGGGAGATCCATGGCGAGCTCGACCGGGCGGCCGAGTCGATGGCCGACTGGGCCCGGCGCCGCGATCTGCCCGGCGCCACCGTCGAGGTGGTGCGGATGGAGGGGCTGACCCCCACGGTCCTCGTCGACGTCCCGGCCACCGACCCGGGGGCGACGGGAACCGTGCTCGTCTACGGCCACTACGACAAGCAGCCTCCGTTCACCGGCTGGAGCGAGGGTCGCGGGCCGTGGTCGCCGACCCTGGAGGGTGACCGGCTCTACGGGCGCGGACTCGCCGACGACGGGTACGCGCTGCCCTCCGCCCTCGTGGCCCTCGAAGCGGTGCGTGCCGCCGGCGGCAGCCACGCCCGCTGCGTGGTCCTGGCGGAGGGCTCCGAGGAGAGTGGCAGTCCCCACCTCCGCCCGGTCCTGGCCGCCCTGGACGGGCGTATCGGAACCCCGGACCTGGTCATCGCCCTCGACTCGAGCGCACCGACCGGCGACCGACTGTGGGTCACCACTTCGCTGCGGGGTGCCCTGATGGGCGAGCTCACGGTGCGGGTGCTCGACCACGGCGTCCACAGCGGCAGCGCCGGGGCCGTGGTTCCCTCGTCCTTCCGGATCGCCCGCCTGCTGCTCGACCGCATCGAGGACCCCACCACCGGAGACCTGCGGCTCCCCGAACTGGTCAGCGCCCCTCCGGACTGGGCACAGGAGGCCGCCGACCGTGCCGATGCGGCCCTGACCGAGGCGGGCGATGTCGAGCCACCCTTCCCGACGGTGGACGGTCTGGTCCTCCAGGGGGCGACCCGGGTGGAACAGTCGATGCGCAAGGCGTGGCTCGGGTCGGTGGCGGTGGTCGGCGCCGGCGGCCTGCCGGCTCCGACGGACGCCGGAGCCGTACTCCGACCGTTCACCACCCTGAAGCTGGCGATCCGGCTCCCTCCGACCTGCGACGCCGAGGCGGCGGGCGGGGCGGTCGACCGGGCGTTCACCACCGATCCGCCCTACGGTGCCGAGGTCACCTGGGACGCCGAGCTGGCGGCCGGCGGCTGGGCGGCGCCGGCGTTCGCACCCTGGCTCTCCGGAGCCCTCGACCGGGCATCCCGGGCGGCGTTCGGCCGTCCGGCCGCCACGGTGGGGGAGGGAGGCACCATCCCGTTCGCCGGCTGGCTCGCCGAGCGGTTCCCGCAGGCCCAGATCCTGGCCCTCGGCGTGCTCGTGCCCGGCAGCAACCACCACGGACCGGACGAGTCGTTGCACCTGCCCACCGCCGAACGCGTGGTGGGAGGGGTGGCCGCCCTGCTGGCCGCCCACGGGCGGCGCTCCGGGGGCTGAGGCCACCGGACCCGCGCCGTCGTCGTCCGGGGGCGTCCCGTCCGTCCGGTACGTTGCCCGGGTGACCGACGATGCCCGACTCGACGCCGCCGCCGCCCTGCGCCGCCTCAACGACGCCTTCGTGGCCCATGAGGCGGAGGACGCGCTGCTCGCCCGTATCGCCGCCGAGGCCCGCGCCGCCACCGCCGATCTGGCGACCGGTGCCCGGCGGGACCGGGCGGCGATGCTCGCCGCCCACTTCGGCCGCATGTTCACCGAGGGGCCCGTCGACGAGGCACTGCGGAGCACGGACAACCCGATGACCGACCGCGCCGTAGCGGGCACCACCAACCCGACCTCCGCGGAGATCACCCTCGGGTACGAGGGCGACGAGGTGGTGGCGCACACGGTGCTGGGGACCGCCTACGAAGGTGCCCCGCGCCGGTCCCACGGGGGCATGGTGGCCGCACTCTTCGACGACATAGCCGCCGGGGTCCTGCCGCTCGCCGGGGTGGCGGCCTACACCGGCGAACTGACCGTGCGGTACCACCGGCCGGTCCCGGTCGAGGAGCCCCTCGAGTTCCGGGCCCGGATCGACCGTCACGAGGGCCGAAAGTTGCATGCCAGCGCCGACTGTCTGGCCGGCGGTGAGGTGGTGGCATCCGCCTCGGTGCTGTACATCACCGTCGACACCCGGGAGTTCGGCCAGGCTGCGGGCTGACCCGACCCGCCCGGAACTCCGCCGGGGCGGCTCAGATCCGCTCGATGATCACCGCCGGGGCCATGCCGCCGGCCGCACACATGGTGACGAGCCCGAACTGCTTGTCCTGACGCTCGAGCTCGTCGAGGACGGTGCCGATCAGCATGGCGCCGGTGGCGCCGATCGGATGGCCGAGGGCGATGGCGCCGCCGTTGACGTTGACCTTGTCCCGGTCGAGGTCCAGGTCGCGGATGAACTTCTCGGGCACGACGGCGAAGGCCTCGTTCACCTCGAACAGGTCGATCTGGTCGAGGTGCATCCCCGCCTTGGCCAGCACCTTGCGGGTGGCGGGCACCGGCGCGTTCAGCATCAGCGTGGGGTCGTCGCCCATGTTGGCGGCGGCGACGATCCGGGCCCGGGGGGTCAGCCCGTGGGCCCGGGCGTAGTCGGGGCTGGTGAGCAGCAGAGCCGCCGCCCCGTCGACGACACCTGACGAGTTGCCGGCATGGTGGACGTGGGAGATCTGGAGGTCGGGGAACCGTTGGTTGACCATCCCCCGGAAGGTCAGGCCGTCGGCATTCAGGGCGATGTCGCCGATCCCCTCGAAAGCCGGGGCCAGTTGCGGCCAGCTTGTCGACCGTCGTGCCCGGACGCGGGTACTCCTCGGTGGCGAGCAGCAGCTTGCCCTCGGCGTCGTGGACGGGGACCAGGCTCCGGTCGAAGCGACCTTCGGCGATGGCGGTGGCCGCCCGGGCCTGGGACGATGCCGCCAGTTCGTCGAGGGCCTGGCGGGGGATGCCTTCGAGCGTGGCGATGGCGTCGGCGGCCACCCCCTGGTTGGGCTGGGGCCACACGGCGCGCAGGTGCTCGTTCCCGGAGTCGATGAAGAACCCGCCCCCTTCCACCTTGTTGGTGCCGTACGACGACATGAGCTCGGTTCCCCCGGCGATCATGACCTCCTCGAACCCGGCCAGGATCGATGCGGCCGCCAGGTTCACCGCGGTGATGCCCGATCCGCAGTAGCGGTCCAGCGTGACGCCGCTCGAGTGCACGTCGTAGCCGGCGTCGAGTGCGGCCATCCGGCCGAGATCGCCTCCCTGGGTCCCCACCTGACGGCTGGTGCCCCAGATGATGTCGTCCACGTCGGCGGTGTCGAGGTCGTTGCGCTCGGCGATGGCCCGCAGGACGGCGGCCCCGATGATCTGCGGGTGCTGGTCGGCCAGGGCTCCCTTCCCGACCTTGCCGATGCCCCGCGGGGTGCGGACGGCGTCGATGATCCATGCTTCGGGCATTGCGTAGCTCCTCGTGGCCGGGGTGGGCGCCTGACGGGCGCGTCAGACGTCACTGTCTAGCCCACCCGCCCCACCGGGTGGCAAGCCGGGTGGTGGACGGTAGTCGAGACGTCCCGGCAGGGCCGCCTCCCGTAGTCTGTCGGTCCGATGGCCGCCACCCGGAGGAGACCGCCCCGCCGTCGGGCCGTCCGTCCTGCCTGGGTCGCCGCCGGCCTGGCCGCCGGCATCCTCGTGACCGCCTGCGGCGGGCCGTCCGCCACCCCGGTGACCACCGTTCCGGGCCGGTCGACCACCACCGTGCCGCCCACCACGACCACGACCGTGCCGCCCACCACGACCACGACCACGGTCGACGTCGGGAGCCTGCCCCAGACGGACGCCCTGCCGTCCCCTGACAGCCCCTCGTTCCTGGCGGCCATGCAGGCCCTGTTCGCATCGGTGGTGTCCGGGTCTCCCGCCGGGGCCCAGGTCGCCTTCTTTCCCGAAGGTGCGTACCTGCAGCTCAAGGACATCGGCGACGCCTCGGGGGACTACACGGATCGGCTGGTGGCCGAGTACGACCTCGACATCGCGGCCGCCCATGACGAACTCGGCCCGGGCGGCGCCGGGGCCGCGCTGACATCGGTCGAGGTGCCCATGCAGTACGCCCACTGGGTCCCCCCCGGCGTGTGCGACAACGGCATCGGCTATTACGAGGTGGCCAACTCGCGCGTCGTCTACACCGAGGGCGGCGAGACGCGGTCGTTCGGGATCGCCTCGCTCATCTCGTGGCGGGGCGAATGGTACGTCGTGCACCTGGGTGCGATCCTGCGCGACGGACCGGGGGAGTCGTCCTCGACCCCGGTCCGGGCGCCGGGACCTCGGAGCCGTCCACCACCTGCTGACGTGGCCGGTGGCGCCGGTCGACCCGGCGTGACCCCGTCAGAGACGGTCGACCAGGGTGGTGAGGCCCTCCCCGGACAACCGGTCGACCAGGGCCCGTCGACCGCACAGCACGCCGCACAGGGCGATGGCGGGCCCCCGCACCACCTCGGACCCCTGGCCGATGCGTACGTCGATGTCGCTCGCCTCGACGACCAGGCCGTCCACCCGGCCCCTGGGGACGAATCCCTTGGCCCGGCCCCCGGCCAGGAACTCGAGCGAGGTGGCGAGGGCCACCGGGTCGACGGCCACCGCGCGGCCCGAGGGCACGAGCATGTCGGCGCCGTGGACGATCACGTCGGTCAGCGGGGCCTCGGGCCCCGAGCCGGGTGGGGTGAACCGGGAGGTGGCGTTGTCGCGCAGTCCGGCCACGCAGGCGGCCGGATCGAGCCGGTCGGCCAGGCGGTGGGCGACGCGGTCGAATCCGCCGTCGAGGGAGCGGGCGCGGGCCACGTCGAGCAGCATCGACGGAAGTGAGACCTCCCACGGGGAGTTGAGGTGGGCCGCCACCACGTGCACGGTCCATCCCGCGCACAGCGAGGGGGACTCCCACTCGGCCGGAGACAGCGGCTCCAGCGCGTCGGCGAGTCGGCGGCGCTCGGCGGCGATCAGGGGGAAGACGTCCATGGAACTCCTATCGTCGGGGCCGGACCCGCGGCCCTCAGGTGGGGCTACGCCCCACGATCACGGTGCAGGGCGCGGTGCGGGCCACGTAGTCGGACACCGATCCCAGCAGGGCCCGGGTGATGCCGCCCCGGCCGCGGGTGCCGAGCACCACGGCCCCGGCCGAGACCTCGACGGCCAGTGCGCAGATGGCCGCGCCCGGCTCACCGGAGACCACCCGGACCTCGACGTCGGTGATGCCGAGGCGATCCTCGGCCTCGCGCAGTACCTGGCGGGCCGTCTCGTGCGCCTTGCCCACCGCCAGTTCGAACTCCTCGGCGTCCATGTCGGCGCCGGCGTGACCCGTGCCCGAGAGGACGTCGGGATCGGGGGCGTCGGCCACGGTCACCAGGACGTAGGGGTGCGAGCGACCGAGCAGGGCGACGGCGTCCACCAGGGCGTCGAGCGCGGCCTCGGAACCGTCGGCGCAGAGCAGGATCGGCCGGGCCATCGGGCCACCGTAGCAACGGTGACCGGCGTCGCCGGGCTGGGTCGCTCAGTCCGGGTGGGCGGTGACCTTCCCCCGGGCGATGGCGTCCACCAGCTGGACGTGGTCGACGTCGTTCTGGTCCGCGTACCGTCCGGCGAAAGCCACCGCGGCGTCGCGGTAGCCGGAGCCCTTCCCCAGGTAGGCGTCGATGGCCACGGGGTCGCCGGAGCGGGCGTGGGCGCGGGCCAGCGTCTCGCCGCAGGCGGTGGCGAATTCGGCCAGTCGGGGGGCGATGAGCTCGACGGTGGGGATGATCTTCATATCGCGGAACTGCCGGACGTAGTAGTGGTGCCCCCGGAACGTGGACCACCCGACGAAGATGTCGGTGGCCGTCTGGACCAGGCGTTTGCCGGCGACGACCCGCTCCCCGTGCGTGGCGTGGAGCGAGGGGGCGACCTGGGCCTCGTAGACGGAGGGCCCCGCCTGCTTGCACTGGAGGAACAGCGGGTCACTACCGCTGCGCCCCTCGAGCAGCACCAGGTAGACGCGCATCCCGACGCTGCCCACCCCGACCACCTGTCGGACGATGTCGGCCTCGGTGAACCGGTCGAAGAGGTGGCGGCGGTCCTCCTGGAGCGACGCGCGGTAGCCGCCCAGCAGCTCGTCGACGAGGTCGGACTGCTCGTCGTCGTCGACCGTCGTCCGGACCGGCGGGTCCTCGGTGATGCGGGGCCGGCCGTGGGCCATCTCGGTCAGCTTGGCGTAGGCCCCACGGTGGGTCCGCTTGGACCGCTTGGCGTCGATGTGCACCGACACCGTCCGCGGTCGGCCGGCTCGAAGTAGCCGAGCAGGCTGTCGACGTGGGTGCCGTCGTACCAGATGTCCAATTCGGGCATCCTGGCGTACCGCCGGATCCGACCCCGGTAGGCATCGACCGCCGCCTCCACCGCGGCCCGGGCGCGACCCGGGCGGATGCCTCCGGCCCGGGCCGCCACCACGAGGCTGGTGGCCAACCGGTGCACGTCCCACTCGAACGGACCCGGGAGCGTCTCGTCGAAGTCCCGGAGGTCGAAGGCCAGGTTGCGTTCGGGGGTGGCCCACAGACCGAAGTTGAGGACGTGGGCGTCCCCGCAGAGCTGCACCTCGATCCCGCTGTGGGGCCGTGACCCGAGGTCGGCGGCCATGACCGCGGCGGCGCCCCGGAAGTAGTTCCAGGGGGAGACGGCCATCCGCCCGTGGCGGAGGGCGAGCAGGGCGGGATCGCGCACGTCCTCCTGATCGAGGATCGTCCGCAGGGCATCGTGCCCGCGACGCTCCGGTTCCCACCGACCCTGGGCCCGGCGCGGCGCCCGCTGGCGGGCCAGCTTGCCGGTGATCCGACGCTCGGACCCGGTGGCGCCCAGGTCGTGACGGGGCAGCGAGGGAACGGAGCGGGGGCCGGTGGGATCGATGCTGCGATCCTACGGGACCGGCAGGGGCGTCCCCGGTCCGGTCCGGTCCGGCGGATGGTCACGCGGGACGGCCGGTCAGGCGGGGCGGACGTCATTCGAGGCGGACCGGCGAGTCGACGTGGCGGAGCTTCTCGGGGTTGCGCACGATCCGGATGGCCACCACCCGTCCGTCGGCCACCGAACAGGCCACGACCTGGTCGAGCCGGCCGTCGACGCGCAGGACGTACCCGGCGTCGCCGTTGACGTTGACCGGCGCCACCTCCATCCTTCCCTGGTAGCGCCGGCCCAGATTGACGAGGAAACGGGCCACCCGCGGGGCGGTGACGACCGGCCGGCGTGCCGCCCGCCGGTGCGGACCGCCGTCACTGGTGCACACGACGTCGGGCGACAGCCGGTCGAGCACCCCCTGTACGTCGCCGGTGGCCACGGCCGCCAGCATCTCGTCGACGAGCCGCCGATCGCCGGCCGAGCCCCGCGGCAGGTGCGCGTCCCGGATGCGCCGTCGGGAGCGGCTGGCGATCTGTCGGCAGGCGCCCGACGACCTGCCCACCATGGGCCCGATCTCGTCATAGGGGACGGCGAACACATCGGCCAGCACGAACACCGCCCGCTCCACCGGGCCGAGCTCGTCGAGGAGGATGAGGAAGCCGAGCGTGAGGGAGTCGGCCAGCTCGGCGGCCTCCTCGGGCCCGGGTCCGGCGACCAGCGGCTCGGGCAGCGAAGGTCCGGGGTAGACGACGGGGCGCCGGTACCGGGCCCGGAGGTGGTCGAGGGCCACCCGGGTGGTGACGGTGGTGAGCCACGCCGCCGGACGCTCGACCGACGCGCGGTCGGTCCGTTCCCAACGGAACCAGACGTCGGACACCACGTCTTCGGCGTCGGCCAGGCTGCCGAGCAGGCGGTAGGCGAGCCCGACGAGGCGGGGACGCTCGTGGTCGAACTCGTCGGTCGGAGTCGTCCGGGGGGCGGTCACGGCGCCGAGCCCGTCCGCTCGAGGGTGGCCAGGGCCTGACGCCCGGCGGCGGCCCCACTGGCCAGGGCGGCGTCGGCCAGGAGCCCCTCGGGCCCCACCCAGTCGCCGGCCAGGTGGATGCCGGGGGTGCCGGTGGCGTCCGTGCCCGGGCGTCCCCGCAGACCACCCCGGTCCGGCCGGGGTGCGGTCGAGGCGACGGTCATCGAGGCGAGGAAGCGCTGGGCCACGATGTCGTCGTCGGTGACCCCGGCCAGCCGGCGGTGGGCGTCGAGCGCCCGACGGTCCTCGGCGGCCGAGCAGGTGCCGTAGCGGAGCACGGCCACCACCGCGTCGCCGGTCGGAGCCTGCCGGGCCGGCGGCCCCTGGGTGGTGGCGTACAGCGGGGTGTCGATGCCGAGCACGTAGCCGGGTGCCGGCGCCCGCCGTACGCCCAGGTCGAGGCAGGCCGCGGTGACCGGCGGCCCGAGGTCGCCCCAGTCGGGTGGATCCGGCAGCAGGCGTCGGGCGGCGGCCGGGGGCCCGACGGCGATCACGACCCGGCGGGCGATCACCCGGATGTCATCGCCCAGCAGCTCGAACCGACCGGCGGCCGGTTCGAGGGACCGGACGGCCGTGGTGGCCCGCACGTCGATGCCGGCGGCCAGCGCGTCGGTCAACTGGGACCAGCCGTCGTCGAGGTACAGGACGCCCGCCGCCGAGGCCAGCTGTATCTGGGCCACGGCGGCGTCGGCGCCCAGGGCGTCGGGGTCCGCGCAGTAGGTCCCCAGTCGGAGCAGGGCTAGCACCACGGCGACGGCGTCCGGACGGAGGCCCTGGTCCTCGATCCACGCCCGGGTGGAGGTGCCTTCCAAGCCGGCGGGGGAGATCCGGGGGAGGCGGGCCAGGAGGGTCCCCAGCTGCGCCTTGCTGCGGGTCCCGAGCAGGCCGGACCGGAGCAACGACGTGGGGCCGGTCGGCAGGCGGTGGAGCTCGCCCCGGCGGGAGCCGAGGTAGCGACCGAGCGGGGGTGGCGCGCCCTGTGGCGTCACGCCGAGCGACCGCAGTACCGAGGCCCCGGGGCCCCCGAGGTAGAGAGCGTGGGCACCGAGGTTCCAGACGAACCCCTGGCGCTCGGTCGTCCGGGCCCGCCCCCCGGGCTGGTGGGCTTCGAGCACGAGGGTGGTCGCGCCCCCGGCCGCGGCGGTGGCCGCGGCGCTCAGGCCGGCGAGGCCGGCGCCGACGACGGCGATGTCGGTGTGGATGTCCATGTCTGGTCGACGTCCGGCGGACCCGGAGTGTGACACCGGGGGCCCGGACGGACGGTCACGTGGCGCGGCGCTCGTCCCGCCGGTCCCGCCGACGGTCCCGGATCATCCGCTGACCGATGGTGTCGGACAGGGCCGTCGTGATCCAGATGATGAGGGTGGCGAAGAGGTAGGTCGTGGCCCCGTGGATGTGCAGGCCGGACACGACGATGTTGACGATGATGAGCGAGACGATGGTCGAGGCGATGGCGAGGAGCCCGGCCAGGGCGACCGAGGGCTGGCGGATCAACACCCGCAACGCCAGGAACTGGACGGCCAGGTGGACCAGCCAGAAGATGACGGTCGTCTCGACGAGTGCGGTCAGGGTGATGCTGAGGTTCTGGAGGACGAGGTCCGACACCAGGATGCCGACGGCCACGCCGGCCAGTCCCATCCCGATGCGGATACCCCAGCGTGCCAGCACGTCCGTCCTTCCGGTGTCGCCCGCCGCGGCGGGCGCCGGGCGTGACCCACGGTACCCGGTGACGTCCGGGGCGCCGGGGAGGGGGCGCGGACCGGTGGGGCATCCTGGAGTCGGCGCCGGCTCCACCACCGGTCGCCCCGGGCGACCCCGACCGCCGGGTGGTACGTTGCCCGTGAAGCACTGCAGCACATGGCAGTTCTCCGGGGAAGCCGGTCGAAGTCCGGCGCTGGTCCGCAACCGTGGGTGATTGGGCACGTCCGCCCGTCACGAGTCGGGATACCGGGAACCGTCAGGGAGTCCATATCCGTCGAGACACGCGGTGGGACTCGGATGGTCAGGGTCCCGACGGCCGCTGGTTCTCCGGGTTGCCACCCGAGAGGAAATCCTGTGAGCCGCACCCCTGTCCGCCTCCGGAGGCTGGTCGCCTCCACCGCCCTGGCCGCCACCCTCGGCCTGACCGCCCTGGCCATGCCGGCATCGGCCGCCACACCGGGACCGTCCCTCCCCCAGAGCCCGTCGGCGGTCGCCGGCGCCAACTGGCTGGCGTCCCAGATCAACGCCATGGGCTACATCCCCTCGGCGATGTCGCCCACCACCCCCGATCTCTCCTCCACTGCCAACGCCGTCCTGGCGCTGGCCTCGGCCGACGCCGACAGTGCGGCGGCCGGGCGGGCCCTCGGCTATCTGGCGGACAACGTGAACTCCTATGTGACGGTGTCCGGCAGCGACGGCCCGGGCCAGCTCGCGCTCCTGATCCTCGACGTCCATGCCCTCGGCGGGACGCCGACCTCCTTCGGTGGCGCCAACCTCGTGGCCCGGCTCCTCGCCACCCAACGGCCCACCGGGCCCGACGCCGGACTCTTCGGACTCCAGGACCCGACGAACGACGGGGCCTACCGCCAGGGCCTCGCCCTGGCCGCCCTGGCCGCGGTCGGGACGACGTCCGGGTCGGCGGTGACGGCGGCCGAGTCGTGGTTGACCGGGCAGCAGTGCGGCGACGGTGGGTGGACCACCTACATCACCGCCGCCAACCCGTGCAACGGCAAGCCCGCCAAGTACGAGGGGCCGGACACCAACTCGACGGCATTGGCGGTCGAGGGTCTGGAGGCCCAGCACGCCCTCGGTGCCGGCGCGGCCGCGGCCGCCCTCAAGTTCCTCACCAAGGCCCAGGACCGGGACGGCGGTTGGGGGTACGAGCCCACCACCCCGCACGCCACCTCCGACCCCGACTCCACCGCCCTCGTGATGCAGGCACTGCTCGCCCTCGGGGTGCCCCCGTCGGCGCCCAAATTCTCCAGGCACGCCGACCCGGTGACCACACTCGAGGGATTCCAGATCCCCGCGGGTGAGTCGGGGGCCGGCGGATTCGTCTTCACGCCGGGGACGGGCCCCGACCTGCTGGCCACCTATCAGGCCGTTCCGGCCATGGCCGGCGTGACCTTCGCCTACGACCTCGGCACCCCGTCGGTGGTCGGGGTGGCCCCGGCCAAGGGCGGGACCGCCGGCGGCACCTCCGTCAAGGTGACGGGCTCCGGGTTCACGGAGGCGGTCGCCGTCGACTTCGGGACGGCCCCGGCCGCCGATGTCACGGTCTCCTCGTCGACGTCATTGACCGCCGTGGCCCCCGCCGGTGCGGTGGGTACGGTCGACGTGCGGGTGACGACGCCGTCGGGCACCAGTCCGGTGGTCCCGGCCGACCACTTCACCTACAAGAGCTGACCACCGGGGCTCCGGTGCCCCGGCGACCGGGCGACCGGGCCCCGGGTTCCTCCGGCCGGCCTGGGCATACTGGGCCGGTGGAGGGCGAGTGGGAGATGTGGGCGGCCGCCGAGGCCGATGCGCTGCGGGCCGAGGAGCGGCGTCCCGAGATCGCCATGGCCGTTCTCGGGGCCCTGGTCACGGGACTGCCCCTGGCCGTCGGGGTAGCCACCGGGCACCGCGTCACCGGGCTGTTCTGCTCGCTCGGCGCCCTCAACGTCGCTCTCGGACTGCCGCGGGGCACCCGGGTGACGCGCCGCCGATGGGGGACCGTCGCCCTGGTGGGCAGCGGGGCGGCCGTGGCCCTGGCCACCGCGGTGGCTCCCATCCTGTGGCTGACGGTGCTGATCACCCTCGTCTGGGTGGGGGCGTGGACCGTGTTCCGCGGCCTGGCGATGCCGGCCATCGGGGTGGCCTTCGTGTCGTCCGCCGTGTTCGTCATCGTGGCGGGCCAGGCGTCGTCGCCCCGAGAGATCGTGCCCCGCACGGTGGCGTACCTGGTCGGGGGAGTGGCCTCCCTGTCGTTGGCCGTGGCTTTCGTGCGTCCGGCGGAGGGGGTGAACCCGCCCGGTCGCGTGGTCGACGGCCGGCGGTTGGTGGCCCTCGTGCGCCGCCCCGGCGTCGTCCGCGACCACGCGGTGCGGGCCGCCGTCCTGGTGGCGCTGGCCACCCTGGGCTACCGGCTGCTCCACGTGCCCGACGGGTACTGGATCCCGCTCGCCGTCGTCGCCGTCCTCCAGCCCGACTCGGTGGCGAGCCGCACCCGGGCCATCCAGCGGGCGCTCGGGACCCTGGTCGGGGTGGCGGCAGCCGGTGCGGTCATCGCCGCCGCGCCCTCCGAGACGGTCCTGGTGGCCTGCGTGTTCGTGACCGCCGGGGGCATGTTCGCCCTGAAGGCCCGCAATTACTTCTGGATGGTGGCCCTGCTCACCCCGCTGGTCCTGTTGATGCTGTCGGCTGTGCACCCCGCCGGGCTGCGGATCGTGGCCTACCGGGTGGCCGACACCTTCGCCGGCACGGCACTGGCCCTGGTGGCGGTGGAGGTATGGGGTCGTCCCCGGGGTGACGGGTAGCGGCCACCGGGCCACCTGGCGGGGGCCCCGCACCGCGGACGGGACCGGACGGCCGGTGGCACGCCCGGATGGCGGTCCCGGCGGTGGCCGCCCTGTAGGATCGGGGGGTCGCCACCCGCCCGCCCGGACGGTGGGCCGCCCGGCGCCGACGCCGGGGGGACACGGGTCCGACACATCTACTGATGACCTCGGAAACCCCCGACCCCACGGCCCCCGTCACGCCTGCGGAAGCGGCGCGGGACCCCCGGTGAGGCTCACCACCCAGCAGGTGGCGGACGCCACCGGCGGCACCGTGGTCGGACCGGACGCCGTCGTCGACGGGGCGTCGACGGACACCCGCACCGTCGTTCCGGGCCAGCTCTTCGTCCCGGTCGTGGCCCGGCGGGACGGGCACGACTTCGTGCCCGCGGCCCTGGCCGCCGGGGCTGCCGCCTACCTCACGTCGAGGGCCCCCGTCGGCGGTACGGCCGTCGTCGTCGAGGACACCTCCCGGGCCCTGTGGGATCTGGGTGGTCACGCTCGGACGCGCCTGGGTGACCTCGTCGTCGGCATCACCGGGTCCGTCGGCAAGACCACGGTCAAGGACCTGGTCGCCGGGAGCCTGCGGACCGGTCTCCGCACCCACGCCACCCAGGCCTCCTTCAACAACGAGCTGGGCGTGCCCCTCACCCTCCTGGGCGCGCCCGACGGGGTCGAGGCCGTGATCGTGGAGATGGGCGCCCGCTTCCCGGGCGACATCGCCGCGCTGGTCGAGTTGGCCCGTCCGACCATCGGCGTGGTGACCTCGATCGGATCGGCCCATCTCGAGCACCTCGGCGGTCCCGAAGGGGTCCGGCGCGAGAAGGGCTCCCTGATTGAAGGTCTGCCGGCCGACGGCTATGCCATCCTGAACGACGTGGACTGTGGAGTGGAGGTGCGGCGCCGGACGTCAGCCACCGTGGTCACCTTCGGCGCCACGTCGGGCGACGTGCGGGCGGCCGTGGTCTCCCTCGACGACGAGCTGCGACCGACGGTCCGGGTGGAGTCGCCTTGGGGCACGGGCACGACCACCCTGTCGGTGCGGGGCGAGCACCAGGCGGTCAACGCCGCCGCCGCGGTGGCCACGGCGGTGTGCGCCGGCGTCGGGTTCGAGGCCGTGCTCACCGGATTGGCGACCGCCGAGGGCAGCCGGGGGCGGGCCGAACTGTGGCGCACCCCGACGGGCCTGCGGGTCCTCGACGATTCGTACAACGCCAACCCCGCGTCGATGGAGGCCGCCCTGCGGAGCCTCGCCCGCGTCGATGCGGACCGGCGGGTGGCGGTGCTGGGTGAGATGGCGGAACTCGGCGAGACGGGGCCGCCCGCCCACCGGGCCATCGGCGACCTGGCGGAGTCGCTCGGCATCGAGATCGTGGCCGTGGCCGGCGCGCCCTACGGAGGCACGGCGGTGGCAACCCAGGACGAGGCGCTGGCCTTCGTCGAGTCCCTCCCGTCCGACAGCGTGGTCCTCGTGAAGGCCAGCCGCTCGGTGGGACTCGACCGGCTCGTGTCCCGTCTGCGGGACGGGATGGCGGTCCGATGAAGGTCCTGGTCTTCTTCGGGGGTCCGAGCGAGGAGCGCGACGTCAGCGCCGGCTCGATCAAGCCGTGGGTCACGTACCTCCAGGCCGACCCCTCCGCCGAGGTCACGGTCGTCTTCGTGGACCGTGAGCTGCGGCCCTACCTGTTGCCGCCGGTCTACTACTACGCCAACACCTGTGCGGACTTCGAGACCCAGCTCCGGACGCTCGATCTCGAGCTCGACTGGGACGAGGTGGCTGACCTGGCCCGGTCCCACGACGTCGCGGTGCCGTTGATCCACGGCGAGTTCGGCGAGGACGGGACCCTGCAGGCGCGTCTCGAGGAGTGGGACGTCCCCTACGTGTTCAGTCGCCCCGACGCTCTGGCCCGCACCCTCGACAAGGCGGCCTGCTACGCGACGCTGGCCGGAGCCGGCTACCCGGTGCCCGCCCACCACACCGTCGACCGCGGGACCTGGGCCGCCGATCGGGCCGGAGTCCTGACCGCGCTCGCCGGCCTCGTCCCGGCCCTCGGTCCCGACTCGGGGGAGGGCAGGCTCCTGGCCGTCAAGCCACTGACCGGTGGCTCGTCCTTCGGGGTCGACGTGGTGCCGGCGGAGCCGGAGGCGCTGGCCGCCGCCGTGGACGCCGCCCTGGACACCACGGCCGGTGCCGTACTGGTCGAGGAGTTCGTGTCCGGCACCGAGTTCTCGGTGGCCGTGCTCGACGGCCCGGACGGCGTGCCCGTGGCGTTGGCTCCCACCGAAGTGGAGAAGCCGGCGGCCAGCCTCGTCTACGGCACCGAGGAGAAGTACCTGCACGGCTCCGGGGTGATCCACCACACCCCGATGCGGGTGGTGGACGAGACCCTGAGCGCCATCCGGCGCCAGGCCGCCGACGCCTTCGCCCTGTTGGGACTGCGCCACATGGCCCGCATCGACGGATTCCGCACCGACGACGGCACGGTGGTGGTGACGGACGTCAACGGCATCGGCGGCATGGGCTTCTCCAGCTTCGTCTTCCAGCAGGCGGCCATGGTGGGGATCGACCACCGCCACCTGATCCTCGGCCTGCTCGGGGCGGCCACGTCGGGCACGCCGGTGACGGCGTCGGTGGCCGACCCGTCGACCGAGGGGGCGCGGCGGATCCGCGTCGTGCTGGGCGGCACGACCAGCGAGCGTCAGGTCAGCCGGCAGAGTGGCTGCTTCGTGGGACTGTCCCTGCTGGCCACCGGGGGCGACGTCCGCTTCTTCCTGATGGACCTCCAGAGCCGCTACACCGAGATCGGACTCTTCTACGTCCTGCATCACGACGTCGAGGAGATCCAGGCGCTGGTGGGCGACCCGGTGCGCCGGGCCACCATCGAAGCCGTGGGTGCCGCGGTCCGCGCCGACCTCGGCATCGGGGGAGCGGCCGCCGCCCAGGCGTTGCGGGTCGGACGCACCGTGCCGCTCGGCGGGGTGGCCCAGGATGCCGACTTCGTGTTCCTCGCCCTGCACGGCGGACCGGGTGAGGACGGCCGGTTGCAGCTGGCGCTCGAGCGTCTCGGCTGCCCCTACAACGGGTCGGGGCCACGGGCGGCGGACATCGCCGCCGACAAGTCGGCCACCGCGGCGCGGGTGCGGGAGCTCGGACTGCCCGGGGTGGGTGCCCCGGCCCAGCGGGAGGTCGACATCTTCGAGCTGGGGGCGTGGGTCGACGAGATGGACGGACCCGGCGCGGCCGCCGCCCGCTACGCGGCCCTCTGCGACGAGCTCTCGGCCCGGGCACTGGTGTGCAAGCCGGCGACCGACGGCTGCTCCACCGGGGTCAAACTGCTACGTCGACCCGAGGTGATGGAGCGATTCTTCGCCGCCGTGGTGGCCGAGGCTCCCGAGTTCGTCACCGACGAGGTCCGGACCGACCTGCGGGGTCGGAAGCCGACCATCGCCATGCCGGTACCGCCGCCGAAGCGGTGGCTGATCGAGCGGGCGTTCGTCGCCCCCACGGCCATCGAGCTCCCGGCCGGTGACCTCAACCTCGAGACGCTCCGACCCTGGTTCGCCCAGAAGCAGTTCGTCGAGTTGACGGTGGCCGTGCTCGACCGGCCCGGGCGCGGTCTGGTGGCCGCCGTGCCCAGCGTGACCGTGGCGGCCGACGAGCTCACGCTCCAGCACAAGTTCCAGAGTGGGGTCGGGACCAACCTGGCCCTCGACCTGTTCGCCGGTCCCGAAGCCGCCGAGTCCGTCCGTGGCCGTGTCGAGCGGCTGGCCCGGGCCTTCGACATCGAGGGCTACGCGCGTCTCGACGTCTTCTGGGATCGCACCGAGGACGTGGTCTACCTGCTCGAGATCAACTCGCTGTGCGGGCTGACCGAAGCGACCGTCTTCTACTCGCAGTGGTTGGCCGACGCCGACCCGATGCCGCCGTGGGCCGTGCTCCACCGGATCGTCGAGGCCGGCATCGAGCGGGCCGGGCGCCTGGCCGGCGCCACCCGCACCCCCCGGGCCGGCTGAAGGACGGGGCCGGCGCCGGTGATCCACGTCGACGACCTGTCGGCCGCGGTGGAGGGACTGGAACGGCGCGGACCGGATCTGCCGGCACGTTACGAGCGGTTCTGCTTCGACTCCCGGCTGCTCGAGCCCGGCGACCTCTTCGTCGCGGTGCGCACCCCGTGGGGTGACGGCCACGACTTCGTGGCCGAGGCGTGGGCGGCCGGCGCCGGCGCCGTCCTGGTGGACGACGTGACGTCGGTACCCGAGGACTGTCCGGCGCTGGTGGTGGACGACACGGTGGCGGCCATGGAGCGGTACGGGACCCACGTCGTGCGGGCCTGGGCCCCGCGGGTGGTGGCCGTGACGGGCACCGTCGGCAAGACCGGGACGAAGGAGCTGGTGGCCGATGTGCTGGCTGCGCGGTTCAACGTGTTCCGCACCCCGGGCAACTACAGTGGACGGTTCGGCCTGGCCGTCGCCCTCGGTGGGCTCCGGCCCGAGCACCGGGTGGCGGTGGTGGAGATGGCCACCGGCCACTTCGGCGAGATCGACGCCATGTGCGCCATGGCGCCGCCCGAGGTGGCCGTGGTGACGGCGGTCGACGCCGCCCACCTCGTCGCGCTCGGCGACATCGACGGCGTCGCCCGCGAGAAGGCGTCGCTGCTCGGACACCTTCCCGCCGGCGGCCTGGCCGTGCTCAACGCCGACGATCCGCGGGTGGCCGCCATGGCCGAGGACTGCCCCGCCCCGGTGGTGACGTTCGGGTCGGCCGACGGGCCCGACGGGCCTGACTTCGCGGCCGCCGACATCGAGACGACGGCCTCGGGCACGAGGTTCACCTTCGTCCACGACGGGACCCGGACGGCCGTCGGTGTGCCGTTGCTGGGTGCCCGCGGGGTAGTGCCCGCCGCGCTGGCCGCCCTGGCGGTCGGTGACCACTTCGGGGTCGGGACCGCCGAGGCCGTCGACGCCCTGGGTCGGGCCGCCCACCTGCCCGGTCGCCTCCGCCCCCTGCCAGGCCGGTCCGGCAGCCTGGTGCTGGACGACACCTACAACGCGGCACCCCGCTCGGTCCTCGCCGGGCTGGCCTCGCTCGGCGACCTGTCGGGTCGGCCCCGCATCGCCGTGCTCGGTGACATGGCCGAACTCGGGGCGGCCAGCGAGGAGCTCCACCGGCTGGTGGGCCGGGCGGCGGCCGGGATCGTCGACGTCCTGGTGACCCAAGGCAACGCCGCCGCCTGGGCGGCCGACGAGGCGCGGGCGGCCGGCCTGCCCGACAACCGGATCGCGGTGACGTTCACGCCCGAGGACGCCGCCGCCGAGGCCGCCGCCCACCTGGGTGCCGACGCCGTCGTGCTGGTCAAGGGCAGCGCCTCCTCGCGGATGGAGCGGGTGGTCGAGCGTCTGGTGGCCGACGACGTGGACGTCGCCGAGATGCTGGTCCGCCAGGACCGGGCCTGGAAGTCGCGGACCGTGGTCCAGCTCGACCGCCCGACCTGGCTGGGGGTGGACCTCTCCGCCGTGAGCCACAACGTCCGGCAGCTCGCCGACCGGGTGGCCGGGGCCGAGGTCATGGTCGTCCTGAAGGCGGACGCCTATGGTCACGGCGCCGTGCAGGTGGCCCACACGGCCCTGCGCAGCGGTGCCTCGTGGCTCGGGGTGGCCTGTGTCCCCGAAGGCCGGGCCCTCCGGAGCGCCGGCATCCGGGCCCCCGTCCTGGTGCTCGGGTACACGCCGGGGTGGCAGGCCCGGGAGGCGGTGGGTCTGGGGCTCGACATGGCCGTGTTCGATCTGGACACCGTGCGGGCCTTCGGGATCGCCGCCCGGGCCCTCGACACGACGGCCTCGGTGCACGTGAAGGTCGACACCGGGATGCACCGGCTCGGCGTGCCCGCCGACCGGGCCGCCGGCTTCGTGCGGGAGGTGCAGGCGGTCGACGGTGTCGACGTGGTCGGACTGTTCACCCACTTCGCCTGTGCCGACGACACCTCCCCGGCCGGGGTGGAGGCCACCGACGCCCAGATGGACGCCTTCGCCCGGGTCCTGGCCGATCTCGACGCCACCGGCCACCGGCCCCGCGTCGTCCACGCGTCGAACAGCGCCGGACTGCTGATGCGGCCCGACGCCAACTTCGACATGGTCCGCCCGGGCATCGCCGTCTACGGCCTGCCGCCCGGTCCGGACGTGCCGGTGCCCGACCTGCGGCCGGCGCTGTCGTGGACCTCGCAGGTGGCCCAGGTCCACGACCTGCCCGCCGGGGCCTCGGTGGGCTACGGGCACACGTGGACGGCGGACCGGCCGAGCCGGGTGGCGACCGTGCCGGTGGGCTATGCCGACGGGCTGCGTCGGGCGCCGGCCACCTGGCGTCACGTACTGGTCCGTGGGTGCCGGGCCCCGTTGGCCGGTCGGGTGTCGATGGACCAGATCTCGATCGACGTCACCGGCATCGACGGCGTGCGTCGCGGCGACGAGGTCGTCCTGATCGGCCACCAGGGTGACGAGGTGCTCCCGGCCACCCTGGTGGCGGAGTGGCTCGGCACCTCCCCGTACGAGGTGGTTTCGGAGATCCTGGCCCGGGTACCGCGGGTTCACTGAAACAGGTAGTGCGGCGCTCCGACGTGGGGCGCCCAGTCCATGTACGGTTGCTGCGACGCCGGTGTCACCAGGTAGTGCGCGGCGCCAGGAGGTGCGGCCATGCGGGTCTTGCGGAATGTCGGACGAGCCGGGACGGCCCGGCGGTGACGGTCGACCACGGCACCCCGGTGACCACGGAGTTCGACGGATCGCCCCTCCCGGATGTGACAGCCCATCTCCGGCGGGCCGCCGCCGACGGGATCGAGGAGCTGATCGGCGCCACCTCGGTGCTCCGTTCGGAGCTCAACACCCACGAGGACACCTGCCGGAGGGTCCTCGACGAGGTGCGGGTCGACCACGAGATCACCGGCGTGCTCCCCGAGGTGCAGGCCGACAGCTGGCGGGCCGCCGTGACGGACGCCATCCGGGGGTTCGAGGCGGCGCGCCACCGCGTGCGCCTGCTCCTGGTCGCCATCGAGATCGAGGAGGGTCGCACCATCGGCGAGGTGGCCCGGAGCTGGGGCGTGTCCCGTCAGCTCGCCTCCCGGTGGGTCCAGGAGAGCGCCACCCTGCGCGACTGAACCTCCACGCCGGGTGAGCTGTCGGGCACCGGAGGTTGCCGACGGGTTGCGACTCCGCCGATTCCGCTGCGCTTCCGGGGGTCGTCGGTAGGGTGGTCTGAACCGGGACGGCCCGGCGGACAGAGGGCGACCCCACGAGATGCGCAAGAAGAAGATGATCTGGTGGGAGCGTCACGCGGACCGCCTCGGGGCCGACGAGGCCCGTCGACGCGGGGCTCCCGAGGGATCGGGTCACCGTCGACCGGACGCCTACTACGGGCCCGTGAGCCTCGTGGGGACGGACGGGCTTTCCAGTGGACGTGACGGCGTGGCGGACGGGCAGGCCTGAGGTCGCCCATGTGCTGAGCCCGACCTCTGCGGCGTTCCCCCGCCGGGAGGTGTCCCGGGCCCACCGCCGACGGACCGTATCCTGTGGGCCATGTCCGAGACCGCGCCCCCTTCCCGACGGCGGAGTCCCGTGGCCGGGACCGCCCTCGAACCGTTGCTCGACCGGGTCCACATCGATTTCGTGCCCGCCGACCCCCAGCCGTCCTGGGCCCGGTGGGCGCTCGCCTCGGTCGTGGCCGTCGTCGGTTCGCTGGTGGCCGATGCCCTGATCGTGGCCCTCGGCAAGAAGGTCTTCCCGGGGACCGCCCACTTCGTCCACTTCCAGTTCTCGGACTACGGCAAGCTCACGGTGGTGGGTGTCGTGGTGGCCTGCGTGGGTTGGCCGGTGGTGACCCGGGTCTCGTCCCGTCCCCGATGGGTCTTCCTGCGGGCGGCCGTGGTCGTCACCCTGGTGCTGCTCCTGCCCGACGTGTACATCTGGCACAACGGCGAGCCGGCCCACGGGGTGCTGGTGCTCATGGTCATGCACGTCGCCATCGCCGTCGTGACGTACAACGCGTTGGTGCGCATCGCCCCCGCCGGCCGCTCCCACCCCGGTGACTGAGGCCGGGGGGCCGGCGTCGCCGCCATACCCGGGGGAGCACCCCGCCGCCGTCCACTGGCTCGCCGACTACGTGTACGGCACCATCGCCACCCTCGTCGCCATCGCCGGCCTCACCTTCGAATCGCACCCGGGGGAGCTGACCACGGCGGCCGTCGTGATCGTGGGGGCGGTCGCCATCTGGTTCGCCCACACCCTGTCTCGGCTGGTGTCGATGCGGTCGGCCGGACACATGACGCTCGGATTGACGGACGTGTGGGGTGAGCTCCGTCATTCGTGGTCGATCGTGACCGCGGCGATCCCGGCGACCGTCATCTTCGTCCTCGCCGGCCTGGGGGCGTGGACGATCCATACCGGGTTCGTGCTGGCCGACATCGTGGGGGTGGCGTCCCTGGCCGTGGTGGGCATCGGGACGGCGGGCGGCCGCGATCGGCCCCTCGTCCGGCGGATCGGCTACGTCCTGGCGATCGTCCTGGTCGGAGTGGCCATCGTCCTGCTCGAGGCGGGCGTCCACCTCCTGTGACGGTGCTGTCGGGCGAATGACGAGGCCCGCTACCCTGGGTGGACGCAGCCCGGCACCCAGGCGGTTCCGGCGGGACGGAGGACGACATGCACCTCGACGGCGCTGAACCGACGTGGACTCCCGGCGGCCCGTCCGACGCCGGCGCCCCCGACGACGAGCCGCTGACCGAGGCGGAGCTGACCGGGCTGGCGCTCGCCGTCGAGCCGGGGGGCCAGCCGGCCGAGGACGCCGTACCGCTCGCCGCCTTCCTGGGCGAGGAGCCGGGGCTGCTGCCGGTCTGGTACATGCCGTCCCCGATGACCCGGATCCGACCGAGGTGGCGGACGCCGGTGGTGCTGGTGGTGGTGGCCGCCTTCGTGGCCATCGAGGCGTTCGGCCTCTGCAGCACGTTCGGGCAGATCGTGCCGGTCTGATCACCCGACGCCCCGATCGGGCCCGTTCGACCACGCTGAACGGTCGGGCCACCACGCAGGGTACAACTTCGGTTGCAGGTTGGCCGGCACACGTGCAGTGCGCCGGACCGGGGGTGCACAATGGGATCCATGGACGAACGGGTCACCCCGTACCGGCCCCGGGGACTTCCGGAGGAGAGGGCACGATGAAGCGCATGAGCTGGACGAAGCGGATCACCATCAGCACCGGGCTCGCCCTGACGTCGCTGGTCGCCGTCCCGGCCGTGGCCGGGGCCGCCGGGTGCTACCCGACGTGCACGCCGTCCACCGTGGCGAGCACCAGCGTCCCGCCGCCGTCCACCACCACCCAGGGGACCGATCCGTTCCGGACGACGGCTCAGGTGAACGGTTCGTCGTCGCTTCCCTTCACGGGAGCCGATATCGGCGAGCTGGCGGCCATCGGTGCCGGCGCCGTGGCCGTGGGTGTCGTGCTGACCCGCCGTCGTCGCAACGCCGCCTGATCCCTTCCGGTTCCCTTCGGCCCCCGAGCCGACCCGTAACGGAACGCGGCCACCCGGTGGTCCCTCCTTCGTCGCCCGCACCCCGGTAGCCGGCCGGTCGTCCCGACCTCAGTAGCTGGCCGGCAGCAGCGGGGCGAGGGCACCGAAGAACACGAACACCACGACGAGCCACACCACCGTCCCGACGGTCACCACCAGGGTGCGCCGCCTCCCCGTGGTGCGCAGGGCCAGCACCCAGACCGCCGTCACGATGGCCGCCACCACCGCTCCCCACGCGATGGCGACCCACCAGTTCCCACTGACCGGCGGCCGCCCGGGAGTTCCGGGGACGGTCGGCGCGACGGGCTTGGAGGTTCCGGTGAGCACATCGGAGGTCAGCCGGGCCTGCACCACCAGGCGCTGGGTGGCGCTGTAGCGCGGGTTGCAGGTGGTGAGGGTGAGCGTCGGCAGCACGGTCGCATCGGTCACGGCCACGTCCGTCGGAGCGACGGCCTCGCTGGAGAACACCTGGTAGACGAAGAGGCCCTGGACGGTCAGGATCTCGATGTCGTCACCGGGTACCAGTTCGTTGAGGTTGTAGAACGGGTGGAGATAGGTCGTGCGGTGGCCGGCGATGGCCACGTTGCCCGGCTCACCCGGCAGGGGGGTGCCGGGGTAGTGCCCGGGTCCCGACCGCAGCTGGTCGGTGCCGGTCCCCTCGACCACCACCATCTGCAGGGCGATCTTCGGGATGGAGATGATGCCGACCGGGTCGCCGATTGCGGGAGCGTCGATGACGCGGGCGAGGGTGGGTGGCGACGTCGGGTCCGTGCTGGTGTGCAGTCCTACGGCGGCGTGGCTCCGGCGCTGGGCCGTGGCGAACTCCTGGCGCAGCTCCGACTGGGCCCGGGCCGTGATCAGGCCGGTGCCCCAGAGCAGGTACGGGATGAACAGCAGGACGAGCACGCCGGCCACGAGGATGACGCGCCCGACAGTGATGCGGATGGTCGAGAACGACACGCCGAGATGCTACCGGCCGCGTGGCCGGGCTCTCGGTCGGTCACCCGCCCGCACCCCTCGGTGCCGGATCGCTCCGGTACGATCGTCCCGGTCCGTCCGTTGCGCCCGCGGGCCCCGGGGGAGTCCCCCGTTCCCGCCCGCGCCAGGAGCATCGAGTGACACGGTGAGCGATTCCACAGGGGGACGGCGCACCCGGAGGATCGTCATCGCCGGGGTGGCCGTCGTCGTGGTGGCCTGGGCCGCCGTGGTGGCCGTCGGTGTCTGGTCCGCCTACCGCCACGACCAGCGCGGCCTCGCCGCCCTGGAGACGGTACGCGACACCACGGACCCCACGACCCTCACCGCCAGCGGTACCGAGGCGACCCTGCACGGCGCCGCCGCCGAATTCAACGACGCCCATGACGACCTCACGGGACCGTGGATGGCACCGGCCACGTGGCTGCCGGTGCTCGGCCGCCAGCTCCGGTCGGTGCGATCGCTGAGCCTGGCCGCCCAGCAGGTCTCGTCCGTCGGCGCCACCTTCCTGGGCCAGGTCCACGACGTCCTCGACGCCCCCCACGGTGCCGGTCCGGAGCGGGTGCAGTCCCTGCACCGGCTGTCCGCCCTGTCGGCGTCCGCCGTCCGGCAGTTGGACGGGATCGACACGGGACCCGGCAACGCGCTGGTCGCCCCGCTCGCCCGCAAGCACGACCAGTTCGTGTCCGAGCTCGACGACACCCGCCGACGTCTGGCCACGGCGGCGTCGGTGTCGTCGGTGATGGCCACCATCCTGCAGGGGCCGCAGACGTATCTGGTCCTGGCGGCCAACAACGCCGAGATGCGGGCCGGATCGGGCGCCTTCCTCGAGGCGGGCACGGCCACGTCCAGCGACGGCTCCGTCCACCTGGACGACCTCGGCCCTTCCGGAGCCCTCGGACTCCAGCCGGGTCAGGTCGTGGTCACCGGCGACCTCCAGCGGAACTGGGGATGGTTGGAGCCGGGGGTCGACTGGCGCACCCTCGGGCTCAGCCCGCAGTTCCCGGTCACCGCCGACCTGGCGTCGCGCGATGTGGGAGGCGCGCACCGGTCAGCGGGTCGACGGGGTGCTGGCCGTCGATGTGGCCGGCCTCCGCCAGATCATGACCGTCACCGGACCCGTACAGGTCGACGGCACCACCCTCGACGCCTCGAACGTCGAGCAGTACCTGCTCCACGACCAGTACGCCGGGTTGACCGACAACGCCACGGCCGACGCCGGCCGCCAGGACGCCCTCGGGAGCATCGCCGGCGACGTCCTGCGCCAGCTGCAGGGCGAGTCGGCCGATCTGCGGGCGCTGGCCACCGCGGTCTCCGGGGCGGTGGCCGGCCGCCACCTCCTGGTGTGGTCCCCCGACCCGTCCACCGAGGCCGCCTGGATGGCCAGTGGCGTGGGGGGCACCCTCACGCCGTCGTCGCTGTCGGTCAACGTGGTGAATCAGGGAGGCAACAAACTCGACCAGTACCTGGACGTCGGAGTGCACGTCGCCGTCGCGGCCGAAGGGGCCGACACTGCGGTCACGCTCACCACGACGCTGGCGAACCGGACCCCCGACGGGCAGTCCCAGTTCATCGCCGGTCCCTATCCGGGACTGCCGGTCGCCTACGGCGACTACTACGGGGTGGTCGCCGACAACCTGCCCGCCGACGCCCGAGACGTGACGATGACGGGAACCCGGCCGCTGTCGTCGCTCGGACCCGAGGGACCGACCCTGCTCGTAGCCGCCCCTCTCGACGTCCGGCGGGGGACCACGGCCACCGTGGTGGTGCGGTTCCGTCTGCCGGGTACCCACGGATCGATGACGGTGGTGCCGTCGGCCCGCATCCCCGAGGAGCAGTGGACGGGCGGCGGCCAGAGCTTCACCGACGGCCGGTCGCGGACCATCTACTGGTGAGTGCCGCGCGGTCGGTCCGGTCCGGGGGGTCGTCCCGGATCGCGGTCATGTGGCGGAGGTCGTCGACCCGCGCCCATCCCCGCGAATCTTCCACACGGCGGTCACCCCCCGACCCGGTCGGCCGCCGGTAGGGTACGGCGATGCCTCCGGACGAGCTCGGCGCGGACTCGGGGCCGCCGGACTTCGGCACCACCTACCGCGTCCGCGCCGCACTGCGACGGCGACTGGGCCTCGCCATCGCCCGGCTCCGCTGGCCACGTGTCACCTTCGGTCCGCTGTGCGACGTGCGCTCGGGCGCCCGGTTCACGGTGGCCCGCGGGTCCGACGTGCGTTTCGGGAGCGGCTGCGTCCTCGACCACGGGTTCACCCTCGAGGCCTCGGGCACGATCGACGTGGGGGACCGCACCGTCTTCGGACACCACTGCACCGTCGCGGCCGACCGCCGCGTGGTCATCGGCCGGGGCTGCCTCATCGGCGAACTGGTGTCCATCCGCGACCACGACCACACGTTCGACCGCGACGACGTACCCATCCTGGACCAGGGCCGGGCCACGGCTCCCGTCGTCATCGGGGACGACGTCTGGGTCGGGGCGAAGGCCACCATCACCCGGGGGGTCACCATCGGACCGGGCACGGTGGTCGGCGCCCACGCCGTGGTGACCCACGACCTGCCCGCCGGCTGCGTGGCGGTGGGAGTGCCCGCCCGCGTGGTGCGCGGCCGCGACGGCGGGCCGTCGCCGGACGGAGGCTGAGCCGGGCGGGAGAACCGACCGTCGGCCGCCCACGGGCCACGTCAGGTGATGGCGATGGTCGGATGGGTCAGGTGCCGGCCGCCACCGGACCCGTAGAAGTGGGCGTCGCCGAAGGCGAAGATCCCCCCGTCCCGGCACACCAGCCAGTAGCCCTCGCCGGTGGGGCTGCTCTGGATGCCGGTGACCGGCGCATTGAGGTGCCGGCCGCCGGTCGAGCCGTGGTAGGCGGCGTCGCCGAAGGCGAAGATCCCGCCGTCCGACCCGGCCAGCCAGTAGCCGCCGCCGTCGGGGGTGGCGCTCATCCCCACGATGGGCTTGTTGAGGGACAGGGCCCCGGTCGAGCCGTGGTAGGCGGCGTCGCCGAAGGCGAAGATCCCGCCGTCGGAGGCGACCAGCCAGTAGCCCTTCCCGTCGGGCGTGGCGGCCATCCCCACGATGGGCTTGTTGAGGGTCAGGGCCCCGGTCGAGCCGTGGTAGGCGGCGTCGCCGAAGGCGAAGATCCCGCCGTCGGAGGCGACCAGCCAGTAGCCCCCGCCGTCGGGCGTGGCGGCCATGCCCACGATGGGCTTGTTGAGTGCCCAGCCGCCGGTCGAGCCGTAGAAGCCCGCATCTCCGAAGGTGAAGATGCCGCCGTCCGAGGCCACCATCCAGTAGCCCTTGGCGTCAGGCGTGGAGACCATACCGACGATGGGCTTGTTGAGGGTCATGTCGGCCGTCGACCCCAGGGCGGTGGCGGCCCCGAAGGTCAGGATGCCGCCGTTGTTGGTGGTCAGCCAGTAGCCCTTCAGTCGGTTGGTGTTCCCCCAGCCGCGGCCCGTGTTGCCCGGGTTGCCGTTCGGTGGGGTCGTGGTCGTGGTCGTCGTCGGGACCGTCGTGGTCGTGGTGGTCGTCGGCGGGATGGTCGTGGTCGTGGTCGTGGTCGTCGTGGTCGGTGGCTCGGTGGTCGTGGTGGTGGTGGTCGGCGGATCCGTGGTCGTTGTGGTCGTCGTCGTCGGTGGTTCGGTCGTGGTCGTCGTCGGCGGGACCGTGGTGGTCGTGGTCGTCGGCGGAACCGTGGTGGTCGTGGTCGTCGGCGGGACCGTGGTGGTGGTCGTCGGGGGGACGGTCGTCGTGGTCGTCGTCGGCGGATCGGTCGTCGTTGTGGTCGTAGGGGGTGGGTCGGTGGTGGTCGTGGTGCCGCTCCCGGTCCCACCCGAGGAACTGCCGCCCAGCAGGGCGGGCAGGGCCGTGCCGGCCACGACCGCGGGTCCGCCGCTGCCGGAGTACGCCTCGATGGTGTGCAGGAAGGCCGGGGCCACCTGCGTCGGTGACCACCAGGGTGGGATTCCGCCGCCGTAGTAGCCGCCGAAGTCGACCTCGCTCACATTGATGCGGATGCCGGTGGCCACCACCGGCGGGAAGGCGAACTGCAGGGTGTGGTAGCGGTACTGGCCGGTCTCGGTGGCCACGGTGGTCCAACCGGCTCCCACCACGTCGGCCGACAGCGTGTAGGAGCGGACCGAAGTGGCGGTCGAGCCGTTGGACTGGGTGTCGACGAGGATGCGGTCGACGGTGGTCGGGTGGGCGAACGTGTCGGTCAGGCTCGGCGTCGAGTCCCCGCTCGCCGACGACCAGCCGAGACCGTTGCCGACCGGGTTGCCGTTGATGGCGGACGAGGCGGAGCCGCTCGACGCCGTCGCGCTGGCCCCGGAGGCCGACGACGCCACGTCGGTTCCGTAGGCCTCGGTGGGCCCGACCGTCAAGGTGTCGCCGACGGGGTAGGTGAGGTAGGAGACCTGGTCCGACAGCGGCAGGCTGTACGTGGTCCCCGAGGTGGCCTGGACCGTCGTGGTCGACCCGTACTCCGACATGACGGTGATCGGGTCCGTCGAACCGGTGGGGGAGGTGAGGGTGACGGTGGCCGTCGCCGGCAGCCCGTCGGTCCAGACCGCCGCCAGGTCGGTGGTGCCGCCCGGGGTGGCCCCGAAGTCGGCCTGGTAGGCGTGGGGGATGCCGGTCGACGGCATCGACACGTACGGCCGGCCGGCCAGTGCCCCCGTGGTGGTCATGGTGGCCAGGGCGGCCGGCTTCACGTAGTCGTCGGAGTTGCACGTCTGGATGAGCGAGAAGCTGACGCCGTCGTTGCCCCAGGCACCCTCGTCGTAGAAGTAGTTCTCGACGGGCACCCCGAGCACCTTCTGCCAGATGAGCGACCGGGCCATGTCGTTGGCCTGGCCGAGATAGTTGTAGTCACCGTCACTCCAGAATCCGACCTCGGTGAACCAGAGCGGCTTGCCGCCGAGCAGTGCCTGGAGCTGCTCGACCTGGGCGGGCATCCCGTCCTCCTCGTAGGAGTCGTTGGAACCGGTGTAGGGGTGGATGGCGGCGGCGTCCATCCAGGCCAGACCCCCGGCTCCGATCAGCTGCTGCCACCACCACGGCACCGGCTCGAGCGTCGAGCCGCCGAGCACGATCGAGGTGGTGCCCGGCTCGACCGACTTCACCGCCTGGTAGAAGGGCTTGAGCACCTGGGTGGCGTAGGTGGCGCCGTTGCTCCACCCGGTGTTGTTCGACTCGTTCCAGGGCTCCCACACCGTGACCGGGGCGCACGCGCCACAGCCTGCCGGCACCGTCGCGTAGTGCGCCACCAGGGCGGCGATGTCGCCACCCCACAGACCGCTCGACACCAGGGCCGGCGAGATGGCGTCCCCGCCGCCGCTGACCTGCAGCCAGTACTCGACGTGGTCCTGGTCGGCTTCGTAGGCCGCCTGGTACGGGTTGGTGGAGGCCGACGCGAAGGTCATGGCCGACGGGCCGCAGGTGGCCGCCGTCGGGGCCGCGGCGTTGCAGTTGGGCAGCAACGAGCTCCAGTTGACCAGCGAGTCGGTGCGGAAGCCGCTGAGGCCGAGCTGGGCGTTGAGGGCCACGCCGCGGGGGTCGGTGGGTCCGCCGGAGCCGATGCCGGCCGGCAGGGTGGCGAAGTCCAGGTTGTCACCGGGCGCCCCCACCGCGTACGGCAGACAGGTGGTGCCGAGGGTGGTGGCGGGTGACGTGGCCGTGTCGAGCAGCGTCGCCTGCACCTCGTAGGGTCCCGGTGCGGTGTCGGCGGACGGGATGGTGAGCGGGATGGAGGCGAGTCCGGTGGCCGTGGTCGGTAGGTCGAGCACGGTGGCGGCCGGCACCGTCTCGGAGTCGAGTGAGGCAACGCTCTCGATCGAGTAGGACAGCTGGAGCGACGACGCCACCGACGTCCACCACGGGTCGAAGGTGGCGACCACGCTGGGCGTGGTGCCGGGTGCGAAGTAGTTGGCGGTGTTGGGGGTGGTGATGCCCGCACCCCAGCCGAGCGTGTCGGACGGTGCCTGTCGGGCGCCCAGGAAGGTGGTGACCGACGCCAGCGAGAAGGTGGAGATGGCGTCGCTGCCGTCGTTGAAGGGCTGGCCGCTCTGGAAGTAGAAGTTGCCGTTCTCGAGGGCGAACCCCCACCCGCCGAAGGAGAGGCTGTTGTTCAGGGTGGTGGAACCCTGGAGGAACCCGTTGGGCGACGTCGCCTCCATGGTGTGCAGCGGGTCGGCGGTGTAGATCGTGCCGTCGGGACCCTGCACCGCCTGGGCGGGGTAGTAGAACTGGCTGCCCGAGCCGGTGCGCTCGTTGTTGCCCAGGGTGTTGGGTGCGCCGAAGGTCGACAGGACCTGACCGGTCGGGCTGACCGTCTCGACGTAGCCGTTGCCGGACAGGAGCAGGTTGCCGCCGGCCTCCTGGGTGACGTAGTCCCCGAGTTGGTCGACGATCGGGAAGGTGCCCGAGGTCGCCCCCGTCGAGGTGGAGAGGACCAGGCTCGACGAGTCCTGGACCAGGCTGGTGACCAGCTCGAAGTTCGCGCCGGAACCCACCGCGAAGAGCCCCGTGGGGTTGCCCTTCTGAGGGTCGACCGACCACAGCAGCGTCCCCGAAGGCGAGAATTTGTCGATGGCGGTGCCGTAGTAGGAGGAGAGATAGATGTCGCCCGAGGAGTCCACCACCGGCTCGGACACCTCGTCGCCGGCTCCGAAGGTGGACGGCAGCGAGAAGCTGGAGACCTGCGCGCCGGCCAGGGTGTAGGTGATCAGGTGGGTGCCGGTGTCGACGTAGAGGTCCGACGACGTGGCCGAGAAGCCGGCGACGCCGCCGCTCGGGGTCACCAGGGTGGAGACCGGGTTGGAGGGCAGGTTCGTGGTGGCGGGCCCGAGTACCGCGGCCGGATCGCTGGTGGTGCAGATCGGGCTCACCTCGGCCGCCGTCGGGGCGGCCACACTGCCGGCGATCTGCGGGGGTGAGGCCGTAGCATGGGCCGTACCGAAGAAGGTGGCTCCTGCGGCGAGTGTGGTCACGAGGGCGGCTACGGCGATCGTCCTACGTCGGACGCCACCGGCCGGCCCTCCAGCGGTCCCTGCCCGGTCCATATCCCCTGATCGGCTGAACATCCGGTAACTTAAGAAAGAATCTCACTGAATCAGTTCAAGTCGACACTCTCCGTGGCAATTCTGAACAGCAGGGGCTGAAAGGGGCCGAACTCCCCGGCCGGCGAGCCCCACTGGTACGCTCCGGCCGTGGCGACACCTGGCTCCGGAGCGTCCCGCCCCGGACTGCGGGTGCTCCGGATCTCCCATTCGTCGGTGGTCACGGCCTGGCGCCAGCGCGAGCGCTTCCTGCGCCAGGACGGCGTCGACCTCACCCTGGTCACGGCGGCCCGCTGGGACGAGGGCGGCGCGCTGGTGGACTTCACCCCCGATGGTGACGACTTCGCCGTCGGGGTCCGGACGATCGGGCACCACCCCAATCTGTTCCTCTTCGACCCGCGCCCGCTGTGGCGACTCCTCGGCGACGGCCACTGGGACCTCATCGACATGCACGAGGAGCCGTTCGGACTGGCGGTGGCCGAGGTGCTGGCCCTCCGGGCCCTGCGGGCGCGGCGCACGCCATACCTAGTGGCCTCCGCCCAGAACCTCGAGAAGCGCTACCCACCCCCGTTCCGGTGGTTCGAGCGGTGGTCGCTGCGGGGCGCGGCCGGTGCCTACACCTGCAACACCCGGGCCGGGGAGATCCTCCAGGAGCGCGGTATGGCCGGCGAACTGGAGCTGCTGCCCCTCGGCGTCGACACCTCCCGGTTCCGGCCCGTCGACCGACCACCGCCGGAGGGTCGCCTGCGGGTCGGCTACGTCGGACGGCTCATCCCGGTCAAGGGTGTCGACGTCCTGCTGCGGGCGGTGGCCGGGGACACCCGCCTCGATCTCGATCTCTACGGTGACGGCCCGGACCGCGAGGCGCTGGTCGCGCTGGCCACCGGGCTCGGCCTGACCGGAAGGGTCACGTTCCACGGGCATGTGGACGAGGCCACCCTCACCGGGATCGTCCCCCGCTTCGACGTACTGGCCGTGCCGTCGGTGCCGGTCCCCAACGTGCTCGAACAGTTCGGCCGCGTCGTGGTGGAGGGGCAGGCCTCGGGGGTCCCGGTGGTGGCGAGCGACTGTGGTGCCCTGCCCGACGTGGCGGGCGGAGCCGGCGTGCTGGTGCCACCGGGGGACCCGGTCGCCCTCCGGGCCGCGCTGGCCCGCTTCCTGGACGAGCCCGGGCTCTGGGGCCGGCTGCGGGCCGAGGGCCTGGCCACGGTCGGGCGCTACTCGTGGTCCAGTGTCGCCGACCGGCAGGCGGCGCTCTATGAACGGGTAGTGGCCCGGGCCTGAGCGGGGGTGCGTCGACGCCGGTGGTCGGCCACGACGGAGGCGTACAGGGTCTCGAGCCGGTCAAGGTGGAGTTCCAGCGAGTAACGCTCCTGCTGCCGGGCCCGCAGCGCCCGCCCGACGCTGGACCGGAGGTCGGAGTCTTCGGCCAGCCGACGCAGCTCGGCGGCGGCGGCATCGGCGTCGCCGGGAGGAAAGAGGAGACCGACACCGGCCACCGTCTCGCGGTGGGCCCCTCCGGCCGCCGCCACCACGGGTACGCCGTGGGACATCGCCTCGGCCACCGACAGCCCGAACGGCTCGGCGGGCGCCGGAGCCAGGAACACGGACGCCCCGGCCAACAGCCCGTCGGTGTCGGCCACCTGCCCGGCGAACTCCACGGAGTCCGTGCAGCCCAACCGGTCGACGAGTGCCTCGAGGTCCGGGCGCAGCACCCCGGTGCCGCCGACGACCAGGCGCCATCCCCGGTGGGCCAGGCCGCTGGCCGCCCAGGCCCGGAGTCCGACATCGGCCGCCTTCTCCTCGTCCAGGCGCTGCAGCATCACGACGACCGGCGCCTCGAGAGGTGCCTGGGGTCGGTCGGCCACGGCGTTGGGGATCAGGGTCGTCGGACCGACCACGGTGCGGGCCACGAACTCGCTGATGGCTATCTCGGCCACGATGGGCTTCGACGTGACCCGGGCGAGGGCCCGGTTGAGCGGGGTCGAACCGCGCTCCGCCGCGAAGTGACGGGTCGCCACGATCGGCGCCCGGTCGACGAGGTGGGCGGCGAAGGCCGCGCCCTCGGCCGCCGTCATGTGGGCATGGACGAGGTCGGCTCCCCGGGCCCCCGCCAGGGCCAACGCTCCGGTGACCACGGAGTGGGCCGGGTGGTGGAGGACGCCCGGATCGAGCTCGGCCGTCATGCGCTCGGGCGCGCCGCCGACCACCTCGAGGTGGTGGCCCCGGGCGGTCAGTCCGTTGGCCACCTGGCACACGTACCGCTCCACCCCGGCGAAGGCGTCCGTCACCACCACGTGCACCACGTGCAGCCGGGCGGGACCGAGGGCCGCCTCGGCCCGCAGCGGTCCGGTCAGGAACAGGTGCATGCGGGTCCTGGCCGCACGGCCCCGGTCGCCCGGGAGCACCATCGCCCGGGCGGCGGAACCGGCCACCGAGGCTGCCCGGTACGACCACCAGCCGACGGTCCCGTGGTGCTTGCGCACGTAGCGCTCGTGGGACGCCTGGAAGTGGGTCTCGCGCCGCACGGGGTCACCACCGGTGCCCGCCCCCACGTGGGTGGCCGACACCGACGGGCACAGCGCCACGCGCCACCCCCGGTCGGCGGCGCGGCGCTGCCAGTCGCTCTCCTCGGCATACAGGAAGAACCGGTCGTCGAAGGGCCCGACATCGTCGAGGGCGGCCGACCGCAGCAGCAGCACCGAGCCGATCAGGAAGTCGGGCCGGTCCCGGAGCCGCCCGAGGCCGATCGCCTCGAGCCAGGCGCCGGTCGGCGTGGGGAAGGGCCACGCCACGCGGTCCGGAGCCGCGGCTCCCGGACCGCACTGGGCCGGGGCCACGGCCGCCAGGCCCGGGTCGCGGCCGAGGGCGGCACCGAGGTCCCGGACGGCGTCCGGGGTGATGGTGGCATCGGGGTTGAGCAGCAGCACGTCGCGGCCGTCGCGCTCGGCGCAGCCGAGGTTGACGCCCCCGGCGAAGCCGAGGTTCCGACCGGGGTCGACGTAGGAGCAGCCGTGGGCGCGGGTCACGGCCTCCACCGACGGGTCCGAGGAGTTGTCCACCACCAGGACGGCGAAGGCGCCGTCGAGCGCCTCGAGACACCGGTCGAGCAGGTCGGGTGCGTGGAACGCCACCACCACGACGAAGGGATCACCTCCGACCGACGGCACCCGGTCCGGCGCCGCCGACCCGGGACTCATCGCTTGGTGTAGCCGTACGCCTGGTAGCCGTCCGACGCGGTGCGCCGCACGTGGTTCATGACCAGACCGATCACGCGGCAGCCCGTCACCTCGAGGCGGTGGGCGGTCCGCTCGAGGTCGCTGCGGTCGGTCCGGCCCTCCGACGCCACGATGACGGCCCCCTGGGTGAGGCTGCCGAGGATGGCCGTGTCGGGGGCGGCCAGGACGGGCGGGGTGTCGAGGATGATGACGTCGGCGAGGACGTGGAGCTGGTCGAGCACCGGCTGCATGCCGGGGCTGTCGAACAGCTCGCTCGGGTTGTCGAGGTGCACGCCGACGGGCAGGAGCTGGAGGCCGTCGATGCCCGTCTCGAGCAGGTGGGCGCTGACCGCCGTCTCGTCGATGGTGGACCTCGGGCCCCGACGGGACCGACGGGGCACGGATCCACGGTCGGGGTGGGACTCGGTGGACCGGTCGGCGGGCTCGTCGTCCGGCTCGGCCTGCTTCCAGTTGGCCTTGATCAGATCGGAGAGCCCCGGCCGGTCGGTCACGTCCAGACCGAACACCTCCTCGAGTCGGGGTCGCCGGAAGTCGGCCGAGACCACGATCACCCGACTGCCGGTGAGAGCCCACGAGGCGGCCAGATTGGCGGTCACGAAGGTCTTGCCGTCCCCGGGTGCCGGGCTGGTGATGACCACGGCGGGGCTCTGCTGGTCGGCGAGCAGTACCCGAAGGCTGGTGCGGAGGTCGCGCACGGCCTCGGACAGGGAGGACTGGGGGGCCTGGACCAGGGCGATGGCCACCGCCCCCTTCTTCACGTCCGGGTCCTCGGGCAGCTCGCCGAGCAACGGCCCGTCGATCACCGACTCGATGTCGGGATCGAGGCGCAGGCTGTCGTCGAACTGCTCCCGCACGAAGGCGATGCCGCAGCCGACGAGGAGGCCGGCCAGCAGGCCGATGAGCAGCAGCTTGGACTTGCTGAGCCCGGTGGAGCCACCGGGTTGGGCCTTCACCTGGACCTGGGCGTAGGGCATGCCGACCTGGACGTTCGACAGGTCGGTCTGGATCGCGGCGTAGGACTGTTCGAGCGCCTGGATCTGGGTCTGCAGCAGGTTGTTGGCCGCGCTCGACGACCCCTCCTGGGCCTGCAGGGCCGAGATCTTGCTACTGATCCCGGCGAGGGCGACGGTGTACTTGTCGACCTGGCCCTGGGCCAACACCTGGATCTGGTCCACGAAGGCGTCGGCGTAGGCCGTGGCCACGGCCTGGGCCTCCTCGGGGGTGGACCCGGAGCCGGTCACCGTGAGTCCGCCCGTGGTGGGGTCGACCGAACCGCTCACCTGACCGGCCAGTGCGGAGGGGTCCGGGTCGTGGAGGGCCGTGGCCGCCGCGTCCTGGACCGCCGTGCTCGAGAGTTCCTGGACCGGGTCGGGCAGGGTGAAGGACGACGACGACGTCGTGCCGGTGCTGCTGGCGGCGTTGATCTGGACGAGCGCGCTCGACTGGTACGTCGGCGTGGCGAGCTTGGCGTAGCCGAGCGCGGCCGCGACGCAGACGACCACGCTGACGATGATCGTCAGCTTCCGGTTCCACAGCGTCTTGAGCATCTGCTGGAAGGTCACCGCACACTCTCTTTCGGCGGGCTCGGCCAGCACCCAGGATACGAGGGCACCGGTCCCGGGAGGGCGAGGGTCCGGCGGTCGGGGTCGGACCCGGTCACGATGCGCTCCGTGACCTTCGCACCCGGGCCATCACGTCGGACATGGCTTCGGCCCGCTGCCGCCAGGTGGGAACGTCGACCCCGCCGGCCGCCGGGGCGCCCGCCCCACCGTCGAGGACATCGGCCACGGCCGCCACGAAGTGGTCCCGGTCGGCGACGACCACCGGGGCACCCAGGTCGCGGAAGCCGGCGACGGGAGTGGACACGGTCGGCCGGCCGGCCGCCAGGCACTCGTAGGCCTTGATCGGGTCGAGGCTCTCGGTGAACGGGTTCACCTGGTGCGGGATGACGACCACGTCGGCGTGCTGGAGGAAGGCGGGGACGCGGTCGTAGGCGACCGGGCCCAGGAGGTGTACGGCCGGCTCGGCGGCCAGTAGCTCGTGTGACGCAGGCCCGAGGCTGTCGGGACCGACCACGGCGACCTGGAGGTCCGGTCGGGAGCGGGCGACGGCGAGGAGGAGGGGGACGTCGACCCGCTCCTCGTGGAGGGTGCCGACGTAGACGGCCACGGGTGACGCCGGCAGTTCCGGCGGACGGGGCTGGGGAGTCCGGAACAGGTCCACGTCCACCCCGTTCGGGATCAGATCGACCGGGCGGTGCCCGCCGCGGGTCCGGGCGAGGTCGGGCGAGCACACCACCACCGCGCCGCTGCGCTCGAGGAGCTGCGCGTCATCGGCGCGCAGCCGGGCCGCCTGGCGTGGCGCCATGGGCGCCAGGAGCCAGTCGTCGGTGATGTCGTAGATGGTGGGCCACCCGGTCCCGAGCGCATAGGTGGCGTAGTTGGCGTCGTTGACCCAGACGAGCGGGTCGACCAGTCCGAGGTCGGTCACGGCCCGGCCGACCTGTCGACCCAACGACCGGTCGGCCCACGGACCGGCGATCCGGGGCAGCCACTTGCGGGGCCGCAGCACGTGCACGCGCGGATGGACCTGCTCGAGCGGCGTGGCGGACAGGGCGCCGAACTTCCCGTGGCGCAGTTCGTGGGGGACGTCGACGGCCGGTGCGACGTAGAGCACCCGCAGCTCGGGATCGCTCTCCACGAGCTCGTCGACCAGGATGCGGACGCGCCGCCGGACGGGGCTCCACGACTCGAGCGAACACACGACGAGGGACGAGGGGCGGGAGGTCTCGTCACTCACCGTCGCCGTCCCGTGTGATGTGTCGACTGCGCTGGGCACGCGTGGCCGTCTTTCTCCTCGGGCCGCCCCGGGGTGGGGTCGGTCGGCCGACCCGGCAGGGGCGCCAGGTCACTCCTAGCGTCGTCAGAAACACAGGTGACCTTGAGATACCACCCCATCGTGCCGATGGAGGGCAGGACGCCCCCTGCGCGGTCACGGCCGGCCCGGATGGGGCCGGTACCATGCATCGGGCGCCCTCCGAGTCCGAACCCGTCCCACCCGAGGCCCATGACCGATCGACCGTCGCCCCGATGAGCCCCGTCCCCGCGCCGGAGGCGGCGCGCCCGAGGACGCTCGGCCGGGAGTCGCTGCGGTCGGGTACGCCCCGTCGGGCGTGGAGCCGGAGAGCCGGCCCGGCGATCGCCTGGCTGATCGTCGCCTCGCTGGCCGCCGCCGCCGGCGTGGCCGTCGCTCTCAATGCCTTGGCCGGGCTGGCCGTGGCCCTGGTGGTGCTGGCCTTCGGGATCTTCGTGGCCGATCCGATCCTCGTGGCCGTGATCGTGCTGCCGGGTTCCATCCTGATCCAGCGGGTGGGTGGCGCCAGCACCAACCTGAGCGTGGCGGACCTGCTGGTGTTCGTGGCCGCCCTGGTCTGCCTCTTCCATGTCGACTGGTCGCGGGCGCGCCGCCTGAAGCAGTTCCTGCGGGGGATCGTGTGGTACCAGGCCATCCTCCTCCTCGTCGTGGCGGTCCATCCGTTCCGGGGTGACGTCATCGAGTGGTTCCACCGGTTCTCCTACCTCGCCGGGAGCACGCTCGTGGGCTGGGTCGTCGCCTACCACGGCCGGGCTCGCCAGGCCTTCCGAATCTACCTGTGGGGAGCGGCGGTGCTCGCCCTGCTCGCCATGGAGCACTCGATCACGCTGCACTTCCTCCCGGCCCAGTGGGGCGTGTACCAGAAGAACTCGGTGGGAGCGGTCATGTGGGTGGCCGCCGTGGTCGCCCAGCTGAACCCGCCGTGGGTAGGCATCCGGAAGGTCGAGGCCCGGATCATCGAGGGGCTCTGCCTGCTCGGTCTCGTCGCCTCGCAGTCACGTCAGGCCGGGATCCTGCTGGTGATCGCCCTCGGTACCGCGTTCCTCATCAACTCCCACATACCGGGGCGCATCAAGTCGATCTTCTTCATCGTCGTTCCCGCCGCGGCCCTCGTGTACTACAGCACCACCGTCATGATCCAGAACAACCCGGAGTACAACTCGGTCGCCATCCGCTTCGGCCAGATCGGAGCCGCCATCCATGTCTGGCACGAGAGCCCGGTCTTCGGCCTGGGGATGCGCTTCTACAACCTTCCGCAGTTCATCACCGTCACGCCACCCCCCAACTCCCTGGTCGACAATCTCGCCTCCACCGGCGTGGTCGGCTCGCTGGCGTTCTTCTTCCTCGTCCTCGTGACCATGCGGACCATGAACCGGCTGCCGCGCATCTACGGCACCCTCGGCCTCGTCATCCTCCTCGGCCACTACGTCGACGGCCTCTTCGACACCTTCTGGATCGGTGGTCTCACCATCCCACCGATGGTGATCGCCGGCATCTCGATCGGGATGGCCGACGCCGACCCCGAAGGGGAACGGGTGCCCGATCTCCTGGCCGAACAGGAGCGCGCCCGACACCCTGGCCACCGCCGACGGGGCCCGGCCACCACCGCCTCCGTCGGACCCGGCTGAGCGGCACCGTTCCCGACGGCCGCGGTCCGCCGACCCGGCACCCACTGGCTTCCGCCGCCGCACCGGGGCCGCCCGGGCTCTACAGGTCCCCTCTCAACGTGCCGATGGACCGAGCGATGAAAGGGCCGGAGCACGATCCGTCGTCCGGGGTGCAGGGTCTCCGCTCCCGAGGACAGGGAGGGCACCGTCTGGCGACGTGCCGGGCGGGTGGCCCGACCGCCGTCGACCTGCTCTCGCGCCCACTCCACCCGGCGGGTGTCATCGACCTCGGCCACCCGGTCCGGCTGGTCGCCCCCACCGGGCCGTACGCCCCGGTCCCCGACCTGTGGCATCCCACCGTCGCCGTCCCGGCCGACGACGTCGAGGTGGTCGTCGACCCCCGGTGGTTGGCCGACCTGGACGACCCGGACCTGATCATCTCGGCGGGCTACGTCGGCCCCGACCGTCGGCGTGCCACCCACGACGAGGGCACGCCCCCACGGGCCGGTGACCGCCGGGCCGCCGTGTTCCGGCGCGGGATCCAGGTCCTGCTCATGACCACCTTGGCGGTGGTGTCCCTCACCCTCCTCGCCTCGCACTCCGCCCCTCCGGCCAGCCATGGGCCGACCACGGTGGAGCCGACGACCGCCCCCTCGGCGACCGGTCGACCGGGGTCCGGCCATTCCCCCCGGAGCACGCCCCGCCAGCCGGCCCGGTCAGAACTCGCGGCGCAGCGGGCCCTGGCCCGTCGAGGGTCGGATCCGGCCGGCGCCCCCGGCGCCCGGTCGGCTGGCGTCCCGCCGGCGACGACGGACACGCTGCGCTCAGCCCAGGCCGCCGATGCGGCGGTCGTCGCCTGGATCCGGATGGGCGCCCGGGAGCAGAGCGCCGCCTCCCGGTCGACGGAGCGGACGGCCGCCGCGGAGCGGCGGGCCGCCGCATCGGTCGCCCGGGCCGAGCGTCAGCATGTCCGTCGCCAGGCCGGATCGAGGGGCCGTTCGACGGTCGGCGTCGACACGGTCAGCGGGTGGAGGGGCGACCGCACCGGATGGCTCCGGCCGGCGCGACCCCGGTCCGACCGCCAGTTCCTGACCGGAGGCGTGGTGCAACGCGGACTCCGACGGGTGCACCCGGCCGCCCCCACCTCTTCAGTTGGGCCGGAGGCGTGCCGATCATCAGATATGGAGATCGGTACGGAACGCGAGGGGTTCACAGCGCCCGGCACGGTCGCTCTCGCGTCCGCCGACGATCCCTTCCGCGTGTGGCGTGAGCTCCAGGAGCCGGCCGACGGGGCGGCCGACGCGGCGGTCCGGCCGGGGACGCCCGTCTCCGATCCCCCGGGCCGGTCTTCCGGCGATGCATGGTCCGGCCCGCTCGGACCGGGTGCCCTCGACGCCCTCGACGATCCCGGTCTCGTCATCACCGACGGCTACATCGGCGCCGACCGGCGCCGCCAGGGCGTGCGGTCCGCCATCGGTCGAGCCACGTACGGGAAGCGTCGCAACATCTTCCGGATCGACATCCTGATCGTCATGGTGGTGCTGGCACTGGTCGTGGCGGCCGCTCTGTTGGTGACGGAGCGTCCGGCCCCCCGCCCGGCGCACCAGGCCGACTCGACCGAGATCGCCGCGGCCCTGCCGGACAACCCCCTGCGGGCCGCGGCCCGGGGCTCCGAACCGCCGGCGACGACGGTACCGACGACCGTGCCCGCCACGGTCGCCACCACGGTGCCCCCGGCTCCCGTGGCAGCCACCACGCCGGTGACGACCCCGACCACCACACCGATCGCGCCGGCGACCACGATCCCGCCACCCGCCGCCACGCCGACCACCCCGGACGCCATGGGTGCCGCCGCCCTGGCGCTGGTGCGCTACCCCTGGCAGCAGATCCCCGGGTACTCGATCCAGTTCCTGCCGATCTCCGACGCACCGTCACCCGGCTTCTACGGCAACACCGACTTCACCTGGGGTGAGCCCGGCGGGGTCTCCACGCTGTACGTCTATCCCGGTGAGACCGTCGAACACCTGGCGGGCATCATCGGCTTCGAGATCGGCCACGAGGTCGACGCCGCCTACGTCGAACCCCAGGGCGGGCACGCGCAGATCGAGGCCGCCCTGGGCTTGTCGCCGGCCAGCTGGGCCCCCGAGTGCGACTGCGCCGAGCAGGGCTACCTGTCGGGCTGGTACGCCGCCGCCTTCTCCGACTACTGGTCGCCGGGGGTCGGCGCATGGAGCACGCTGGCACCACCGCCCTCCGGCGCCGTGCTCGCGGCGGTCGAGCCCTGGCTCGACCCGAGAGTCTCTTAGGATCGGTACCTTGACGACCCCCGCCCTGCCCGGCCGGTGCCCCGTGCCCGGCTCCGCCCCCACACCGACGGCATCGCGTCGACCGGCGTCCGTCACCCGGATCCCGTCGTGACCCGGGTCGCGCTCATGCCCAGTGCCTACCCGCCGTCGGTCGGTGGGGTGGAGGAGCTGACGCGTCACCTGGCCCTCGCCCTGCGGACCGCCGGTGACGAGGTCGAGGTCTGGACCGGACTGCCCGACGACCACGACGACGAGTCGGTCGAGGTCCGTGACGGCTTCGTGGTCCGCCGCTTCCCCATGCCCCTTCCCGCCTCGTCCGTGACGGCGGTCACCCACGCCACGACCGCCGGATGGAGGACCATCCGATCGCTCCGCCGGGCGGTGGCGCTCTTCCGGCCCGACGTCCTCCACGTGCAGTGCTTCGGGCCCAACGGCGTCTACGCCACCGCACTGTCCCGGCTCTGCCGGGTGCCGCTGGTGGTGACACTGCAGGGGGAGACCCTCATGGACGATGCCGACATCTTCGACGTCTCGCAGGTCCTGCGGTCGGCCCTGCGGGCCGGGCTGCGCACCGCCTCCGCCGTCACCGCCTGTTCGGCGTTCACCCTCGACGACGCCTCGGCCCGTTTCGGGCTGCCTCCCGGTCGGGGCCGGGTGATCTTCAACGGGGTCTCGCTCGGTGGGGTGGGGGACCCGCTACCGCCGGAACTGCCGGCGCCCCTCACCGGTGGTCCGTACGTCCTGGCCCTGGGGCGGGTCGTCGACAAGAAGGGCTTCGACCTCCTGATGGCCGGTTACGCGGCCATGGATCCGGCCCGCGCACCGCCGATCTCGTGATCGGGGGCGCGGGACCGGCCCTCGAGCGCCTCGAGGCCCAGGCCGAGGAGTCGGGCATCGGCGACCGGATCCACTTCGTGGGTCGACTCACCCGCGAACAGGTGGCCTCGGCCATGGCCGGCTCCGACCGCCTTCGTGATGCCGAGCCGGCTCGAACCGTTCGGCATCGTGGCCCTCGAGGCGTGGCGCGCCGGCACGGCGGTCGTCGCCACCGATCGCGGGGGCGCTCCCGAGTTCATCCGGGACGGCGTGGACGGACTGCTCGTCGACCCCTTCGACACGGCGGCCGTCGCCACCGTCCTCGGCCGGGTCCTCGGCGATGACCCCCTGCGCCGTTCCTTGGCCGCCAACGGGCGTGCCCGGGTCGAGGAGTTCGACTGGCCCCGGATCGCGGAGGAGTACCGCAGGGTCTACGCGACGGTGGTCCCCGACGATCGACGACGCGAGCGGGTGGCGTCGTGAGCCGGTCGGAGGGGACGTTGCGGGTCGGGATCGACCTCGTGCCGGTGGCGGAGGTCGCGGCCTCCGTCGACTATTTCGGCGACCGGTACGTGACCCGTCTCTTCACGCCCCACGAGATCGCCACCTGTCGGACCCCGGAGGGTCCGGCCCGCGCCCGCGGCGCGTACTCCGTCGAGTCGCTGGCGGCGCGCTTCGCGGCCAAGGAAGCCGTGGTCAAAGTGTTGAGACCTATCGAAATGCAACCCGACTGGCGTAGTATCGAAATACACAGGATGACAGGAGGATGGTGCGAGATCCGCCTGTCCGGTCGGGCCGCCGAGCTGGCTGCGGACGCAGGGATCGCGGAGCTCACGGTCAGTCTGTCGCATGAATCGGCGGTCGCCGGAGCCGTCGTCGTCGGCCGGTGCATTCCACACGAACGGGGAGAAGAATGACGGTAGACGAGACCATCCGCCAGGTACTGGCCGACCACGGGCGCCTGGCGGTCCCCGTGGAGTCGCTGACGGACGACACCGACCTCTTCGGTGCCGGCATGACATCGCACGCCAGCGTGAACGTGATGCTCGCCCTCGAGGACGCCTTCGACTTCGAATTCGCCGAGAAGATGTTGAAGAAGTCCACCTTCGAGTCGATCGCGTCGATCCGCTCCGGTGTGCTCGAGATGACAGGTGGGTGAGAACGGGATGACCGTGGAGCGAATGACGACCATGACCATGGCCGGTGACGTGGCCGTCCGGATGGCGGCCATCGCCGAGGAGGTGGCCGGCCCGGCCGCCGCCGACGTCGACCGACGCAGCCGGTTCCCCCACGAGACGATCGACGCCTGCCGGGCGGAGGGCCTGCTGGCCGCCCTGGTGCCGGCCGAGCTCGGGGGTGGCGGCGCCGACCTCGCGGAGGTGTCCCGGGGGCTCGTCGCCCTCGGCCGCCGCTGCGCCTCGAGCGCCATGGTGGTGGCCATGCACCACATCCAGGTCGCCTGCCTGGTGCGTCACGGCCACAACGACCTGTTGCGGTCCTACCTCCGGGAGCTCGCGGACCGCCAGTACCTCCTGGCGTCGGCCACCACCGAGGTGGGGACGGGCGGCGACGTGCGTTCGAGCATCTGTGCCATCGAGGTGGCCGACGGTCGGTTCCGGGTGGAGAAGCAGGCCCCGGTGATCTCCTACGCCGACGACGCCGACGCGGTGCTGGTGACGGCCCGCCGCACCGCCGACAGCCCAGAGAGCGATCAGGTGATCGTGTTGTGCCGGCCACCCGAGCTCGAGCTCGAACAGGTCGGGGAGTGGGACGCCCTCGGGTTCCGCGGCACCTGCAGCACCGGGTTCGTGCTGCGGGCGACCGGCGACGCCCGGGCCGTGCTCGACGAGCCCTACGCGGACATCTCGACGAGGACCATGTTGCCCGTAGCCCACCTGCTCTGGTCGTCGGTCTGGCTGGGCATCGCCTCCGACGCCGTCGACCTGGCCCGGACGTTCGTCCAGCGCGAGGCGCGGCGCAAGCCCGGTACCACGCCGGTGGCGGCGAGGCGGCTCGCCGAGGTCACGGTCGTCCACGAGCAGTTCGTCGACATGGTGCAGTCGTCCCTGGCCCGGTTCGCGGCCGCCGGCACCGACGCCGACCGTCTGTCGTCGATCGCCTTCGGGGTCGGGATGAACGCACTCAAGGTGTCCGCCTCGACCCTGGTGGTCGACATCGTCCGCGAGTGCATGCTCATCTGCGGCCTGGCCTCGTACCGCCTGGACACCCCGTTCAGCCTCGGTCGCCACCTGCGCGACGCGTTGGGCGCATCCCTCATGGTCAACAACGACCGCATCATGGCGAACAACGCCCAGATGCTGCTCGTGATGCGGGGGGAGTGATCATGGTGGCCGATGTGGTGATGCGTGCGGATGGCGCTGACGAGCCGTGGTCGGCCTTCCGGGCGGCTCTCCTCGACGACGGCGTGCTGCTCGCCACCGACGTCGACGGGATCTACGGGCGGTCGGCGGTCTACGAGTCGGTGGCCGACGCCATCGACCGGTTGGTGCTGAGGGTCGGTGTCGACCAGGACGCCCTCAGTGTCCGGTTCCCCCCGGTCATGCCGTGGTCGAACTTCGTACGGAACGGGTACATCGAGTCGTTTCCCGACCAGATGGGCTCGGTCCACACGTTCCGGGGCGACGACCGGATGCACGCCGAGCTCGTACACGCCGCCGAGGCGGGGGAGGACCGGGCGCCGTTGCTCGAGTCCACCGACATGGTGCTGTGCCCGGCCGTCTGCCACCCGCTCTACCCGACCCAGTCCGGCACGTTGCCCGAGGGAGGGCGGCGCGTCGAGGTCTACGGCTACTGCTTCCGCCACGAGCCGAGCACCGACCCGTTCCGGATGCAGGCCTTCCGTCAGCACGACTACGTCTTCCTCGGCACACCGGAGGGGGCCCGTGCCCACCGTGACCTCTGGATCGAACGCGGCCTCGAGGTGCTCTCGGGGCTGGGCCTGGCGGTCGAGTCCGTCGTGGCCAACGACCCGTTCTTCGGGCGCCCCGGCCGGATGCTGGCCGCCAACCAGCGGAACGAGGAGCTGAAGTACGAGATCGTGGCCCCGGTGTTCGACGAGGGTCGGCCCACCGCCATCTCGTCGTCGAACTGTCACCTCGACCACTTCTCGCGGCCCTTCGGCATCGAGACGGCCGAGGGCGGGACGGCCCACACCGCGTGCTTCGGCTTCGGCGTCGACCGGATCACCCTGGCGCTGTTCGACCGCCACGGCACCGGGACCGACGGCTGGCCCGCCGCCGTCCGGGCCGTGCTGTGGCCCTAGGCCACGGACGCGGGGACCGGCGAGACCGTGACGAAGGGACCCCTGTCACTGACGGCGGCCACGTTCGTGCCCCACCCGCTGCACGCCAGCGAACGGAATTGGACGGAGACCAACTGCTACGTCGACGTCTGGATCGAGGTCCTCCACGCTCTGGGCCTCGACCCCGTGGCCGGCTCCGCCTTCACGTTGAGCTGCGACTTCGAGGGTGACCAGTGGACGTTCTTCAAGTACCCGCCCGAGGACCTCCGGGAGCTCTACGGCATCGACGTCGCGGAGATGAACGTCTGGCGTCCGGTCGTGGACCACGTCGAGGAGCAACTCGGCCTGGGGCGCCTCTGCACCGTCGAGGGGGACGCCTGGTTCCTGCCCGACACGGTCGGAGTCTCCTACGCCACCGACCACGTCAAGACGACGATCGTCCCGGCGTCCATCGACCGGGAGGCCCGGACGCTCGGCTACTTCCACAACGCCGGGTACTTCGAACTCGGGGGCGACGACTTCGACGGGCTCTTCCGACTGGGCGCGTTCGCCGATCCGACGGCGCTGCCGCCCTACGTCGAACGCATCCTCCTCGACCGGGTCCGGCGGGACGACCCCGACCTCGTCGAGCGGGTGGTGGCCCTGACCCGCGTGCATCTGGCCCGTCGGCCGACCGACAACCCGGTCCGGCGGATGGCGGCCCGCCTGCGCGAGGACCTGCCGTGGCTGGCCGCCCAGGATCTCGAGGCCTTCCATCTGTACTCGTTCGGGCTCTGTCGGCAGTGCGGCGCCAGCACCGAGCTGGCCGCCTCCTTCGTCGAGTGGCTCGGCAGCCACGACGCTCCGGGAGTGGCACCTGCCTCCACCGCCTTCCGGGAGGTCGCCGAAGGGGCCAAGCGGCTCCAGTTCGCCATGGCCCGGGTGGTGCGGGGCCGGAGCGTCGATCTCGACGGCGTCCTCGGGGAGATGGCGGCCCACTGGGACGCCGCCATCGCGGTGCTCGAGGCCCATTATGGAGTCTGAAGACCTCCTCGCCGGCGCGGCGTGGTCCTGCGTCTCGAGTCCTCCGGGCGAACGCCACGGCCCCCGGGCGGTCGA
>CAWJEK010000032.1:0-107630 GCA_963841885.1 uncultured Acidimicrobiaceae bacterium | reverse complement strand
AGTACGTCGTGGTAGGGGGTGAACCCGTCGGCGGTGCCGCCCGCCACGATCCGCAGGGGCACAGCCCCGAGGTCGAGACTCCCGGCCACATCGGCGAGACCCGCGCTGATCACGAGGGCGGAGGCGCCGCAGTCGTCGAGGATGTACTGGGCCTTGTCCCGCCGGAGGTGGCTGTTGAGGGCGGTGTAGTAGAGCCCGGACCGCTGGGCGGCCCAGCGGCCTCCAGGAAGGCTGAGCTGTTCTGCATCATCAGGGCCACGTGGTCGCCCACCTGCAGGCCGGCGCGCCGGAAGGCCCGGGCCAGCCGGGTGGAGCGCTCGTCGAGCTCGCCATAGGTGGTGACCTCTCCCGATCCGGTCATGACGATGGCCGGTCGGTCGGGGTGCTCGGCGGCCCGTGCTCCGAGGTGCAGGCGGTGCGTCGGTGGCGGGAGACCCGCCTCGGGCACCCCCGGGCTCACGACCGGGCGGCGTCCTGGCTGAGTCCCTTGGGCATGACCATGCCCACCGTCTGGAGGTGTTGGCCGAGCATGCCGTCGAACTCGGCGGCGACGGACGGGGTGTCCCAGCCGCCGTCCTTGTGCATCCAGGCGATCTGCTTCGGGTGTTGGAACAGCGTGTAGCTGAAGTCCGTCCGCCCGAACAGCTGACCGTTGACGTGGGCCGCCTGCTCGGAGGCGAGGAACGCCACCAACGGAGCGTTCATCGCCGGATCGAGACGCGGGTCCGGCTCGCCGTCGTCGCTGGCCAGGGCGGCGGTCATGCGGGTGGCGCCGGCGGGGGCGATGGCATTGACGGTGATCCCGGCCTTGGCGACTCCAGCGCCCACACGAACGTCATGCCCATGATCCCGGCCTTGGCGGCGCCGTAGTTGGTCTGTCCGAAATTGCCGCGTAGACCGGCCGAGGAGGTGACGTTGACGACGCGGCCGTAGCCGGCCTCCTTCATCAGGGGAACCGCATGGCGGGTGCAGTTGAACGCCCCCTTCAGGTGGGTGGCGATGACGGCGTCGAAATCGTCCTCGGTCATCTTGACCAGGGTGCGGTCCCGGACGATTCCGGCGTTGTTGACCAGGATGTCGACGCGCCCGAAGGTGTCGATGGCGGTCTGGACGGTGCGCCCGGTGGCCTCGAAATCGGTCACCGACTCGTGGCTGGGCACGGCCCGGCCGCCGAAGGCCTCGATCTCGGCGCAGACGGCGGCGGCCGGGTCCTCGTCGGACGCCTCGCCGCGTAGGCCGACGCCGAGGTCGTTGACCACGACGGCGGCGCCCTGGCGGGCCAGTTCGAGCGCGAACTCGCGACCGATCCCCGCCCGGCTCCGGTCACGATGGCCACGCGGTCGTCCAGCAGCATGCGAATGTCTCCTCAGGTTCGTCTCGGGTCGGGCACCCGTCCGCGCCCGACGGTCCGGCATACTACGGCACCCCGATTGGCGCGGCCATCGATCGCCGCCGGTGGCGCGGTCGCGGGTCACCGGGGTAGGCGTCGCCAGACGGTGTCGGGCAGGAGCCGCATGATCGCAGCCGCCACCCGGAGTCGGGCCGGGACCCACACCCGGCGCCGCCGTGCCTGCAGGCCGTCCACCACCGAGGCGGCCACCTCCTCGGCCGTGCTGGAGAGGAATGGGACCGGTCTCATCCCCTCCGTCATCCGGCCGATGACCAAGCTTGAACGGACCACCAGCAGATGGACGCCACTGCCGTACAGGGCGTCGGCGAGCCCGCTGGCGAAGCCGTCCAGCCCGGCCTTGGCGGAGCCGTAGACGTAGTTGGCCCGCCGGACCCGCAGGCCGGCGATCGAGCTGAACACGACGATCTGGCCGCTTCCCTGGGATCGCAGCAGATCGGCCACGATCGTGAGGACGCTGACCTGGGCCACGTAGTCGGTGCGCACGATCTCGATCGCATGGGTGGGATCCCGCTCGGCCCGGGCCTGGTCGCCGAGCATCCCGAAAGCGACCACGACGACGCCGATGCGGCCGTGATCGGTGGAGATCTTCTCCAGGATCGCCTGATGCCGGTCGGGGGCGTCTTCGGCGTCGAATTCGACGGCGCACACCTTCCGCGCCCCGGCGGCCTCCACCCGGGCCCGCTCCTCGGCCAGGTCGTGGTGGCGGCGGGCGGCCAGGTAGACGACCCGGTCGGCGGCCAGGGGTATGACCGTCTCGAGGCCGATCTCGCTCCGACCACCCAACAGCACGATGGTGCCGGCCGCGACGACTCCGCGGGGGCCATCCGAAGCCGGTCTAGGCACCCACTCTCCCGTCGATCCGCTCGCGGAGCAGGTCGGCATGACCGCAGTGCCGGGCGTACTCCTCGATCATGTGCAGGAGCACCTCGCGCACCGCGATCTCCTCGTCCTCGCCGGGCAGTGGCACCGTCGCACCGAGATCCGGGACTCCCTCGACGTAGCGTTCGGCGAAGGCGACCTCGTCACGCCAGGCGGCCCACGCGTCGGCGACTACGGCCGGATCGGGCCGTGCGCCGTTGAAGTCGGCGTCGTGGTCCCCGGTGGTGCGGTAACGCCGGGGCGCGTCCTGTCCGGAGAGGACCTGGCGGAACCAGTACCGCTCGACGTCGGCCAGGTGACGCACGATCCCCAGCAGCGACAGGTTCGACGGCGGGACCGTCCGACGCGCCATCTGTTCGTCGTCGAGGTCCCGGCACTTGAGTTCCAACGTCTGGCGGCAGCCGGTGAGGAAGTCGATCAGCGTCGCCCACTCGCCGACGGAGGGCACCTCGCTGCGCGGGTCCTCCTCGGGGGCGACGAACAGGTTCGACCAGCCGAAGTGCCGCTCCGTCGGGATGTCGGGGTCACGGTGATAGGGGTCGTCGTCGGTCACCCCTCCAGTCTTGTCCACGTCCGTCGGCCCGGGGGCCGTGTGCCTCGTCGACGATCGGTCCGGGCGACGTGGCGCTGTTTGAATGGACGGCATGACTCTCTATGCGTTGGGCGACGAACGGCCGCGGATCCATCCGACGGCCTACATCCACCCCCAGGCGGTGCTGATCGGCGAGGTGCGCGTCGGACCCGACTCCAGCATCTGGCCGGGAGTGATCATCCGGGCCGACAACGGTCCGGTGGTCATCGGGGCCCGCACGTCGATCCAGGACGGCGCCGTCCTCCACACCCAGACCACGAACCAGACGTGGATCGGGTCGGACTGCGTCATCGGCCACCTCGCCCATCTCGAGGGCTGCCGTCTGGAGGACCTGGTACTCGTCGGCTCGGGCGCCGTCGTCCTGGAAGCGGTCACCTGTCGCTCCGGCTCGCTCGTCGGGGCCGGCGCGGTCGTCACCCCGGGCACGGAGGTGCCGACCGGGGCGATGGCGCTCGGCGTGCCCGCCCGGATCCGCCCGGAGTGGTCAGTGCGGAGTCCGTGCGGGCCAACGCCGACGCGTACTCCACGAGACACCTTCCCCAGCACCGCGACGGGAGCCGGGAGGTGGATCTGGCGGACTGCCTCGAGCCGTGACCGGGCCGAGGCCCACAGCGTCGGTCCCGGGTCCTCCTTCCCACCGGGGCGCCCGACGCCGGACGGCCCGGTGACGTAGCCGCTGTCCGGGAGGGATCACCCCGGGGGTCGGCCGCTGTCGGACCCGTTCCGCTGGGTCCGTGCCCCGTCCCTCGTCTCCCGCTGGTCGGCCTCCACGTCCCGGAGCACCTCCTCGGGCGCTTCCTCGAGCATCATGAGGCCACTCTCGGCTTCGGGGAGGGCGCGGAGCAACTCGTCCAGCTTCCGCTGCGTGGCCGCCTGCTCGCGACCCTGGGTGTGCTGGATCACGAAGACCATGATGAGCGTGACCACCGACGTGCCCACGGCGAACCCGGTCGCCCACCGGGACGAGAAGCCGAAAAAGGCCCCGGCGACAACGGCCGCCAGCAGGGCCGCCGCCACCAGGATCGACGCGCCGGGCAGCGAACTGAGGTGGTCGATCCGGTAGACGAGTTGACTGGTCGGTGGCAGCTCCTGGGTCCGACGGACGATCCGGGCCCGCCGGTCGCGCCCGCGACCGGACATGTCGAGCACCATGACGCTGGCTCTACCCGGACCGACCACCCCGCAACCGCCACGTCCACACCGCAGGAGGGATCCGGGTGGATTGGCGACGACCCGCGGCGCACGGTGCGTCCTGGGCGGTGGGCTCCCGTCCCGGGCTGTCGGCTGTCGTATCCTCACGGAGTCGGCCAAGGAGAGGATGGAACGATGGCGAGTGCCCACGGGACCGATCCGTTTGCGGAGACCGAGGACCAGGCCGCCCTCCGCCAGCTGGCCCGCGAGGTGGGGCAGCGGGCCGTCGCCCCGCTCGCCCGGGATGCCGACCTGACCGGTGAGCTGCCGAGGGAAGCGCTCGCCGCTCTCGCCAAGGCCGACCTGTTCCGGGTGACGATCGGCGAGCGGTGGGGTGGGCTCGGCCTCGGTGACGTCGAAGCGGCCATCGTGCTGGAGGAGATCGCCCGTCACGACGTCTCCACGGCGATCTGCTGTCAACTGGCCTTCAACGGTCCCTCCCGTGGAATCGAGCACCTGGGAGGCGACGCGCTGAAGGACCGGTGGCTGCCGTCAGTGGCGGACGGCGAGGCCATCGTCAGCATCGGCATCACCGAACCCGACGCCGGCTCGGCGGTCCAGAACATGCGCGCCGCCCTGGTCGCCGACGGCCCGGGCCGCTTCCGCCTGAACGGCTACAAGAACTACTCGACCCTCGGCGACGTGGCCCAGGGCATCCTGGTGTGGTGCCGGTGGCCCGGGGGTGAGGGGGCGAAGGGCATCGGCGCCGTCATCGTGCCCATGGACCGCGACGGGGTGGCGATCACCGGTCGTCACCACGGCATGGGAATCCACGCCGCCACCGAGGCCGAGGTGGCCTTCGACGGGGTGGTCATCGGTGAGGAGGACGTGCTGATCGCCGGCGTGCCCGGCACCACCGAGGCCTTCAAGGTCCTGCTCGGCCACCTCAACCACGAGCGGTGCGGCAACGCCGCCATGTGCGTGGGGGCCGCCCAGGGCGCGCTCGAGCACGCGGTCCGCTACATGCACGACCGCGAGGTCGACGGGCGGCCCATCGGCGACCTGCAGGGCCTGCGCTGGAAGGCGGCCGACATGGCCGTCCAGCTCGAAGGGGCCCGCCTCCTGCTCACCCGGGCCGTCCATCTGGCCGGGCCGGGGGGAACGCCACCTCCCCTCGAGACGGCCATGGCCAAGGTGGCCGCCAACCTGGCGGCCAAGTTCGTGTGCGACGAGGCCATGCAGATCCACGGCGGCTACGGCTACAGCCACGAGTACCCGGTGGAGCGCGCCTACCGGGACATCCGCGGCCTGTGCTTCGGCGCCGGCACGGTGGAGGCCCAGCGCAACTACGTGGGCGGCGCGGTGGTGGCCGGCCGCTCCTCGGTTTCGCCCGGCTGGATGGACCCGCTGGTCGACTGACTCGGATCCGCCGGTCAGGCCCCCGGTCGCAGGAATCGGCCCTGGGGGTCCCAGCGACGGAGCCGTTCCACCAGCGCCGGATCGGGCGCCTCGAGCTCGCCCACCCCGTCAGCCACCGTCAGGTCCCACGGACACCGCGCCCGCACGGCCTCCACCCGCTCGGCGACCGTGCCGTCACCCGGCGCCACCGCGACCAGGGCCAGCACACCGGTCTCGTCCTTCTCGAAGAGTGCGAGGTCCGTGACCAGCGCCCGCACCCGGTCGCCCACCGAAGTCACGTACGGCACGTCAGCCACCAGTCGCCGGGTGGTGAGCGTGGTCATGACGACGACCTCGTCGGCGCTGGACGCCACGTCATTGCCGCCCCCGGAGCCGACGAGGAAGACCTTGCCGGGCACGACCGTCGAGTTGATGTTGCCGTGACGGTCGATCTGCGCGGCCCCGAGGCAGCCCACCAGGGTGGTCCCGGGTCCGCCGACCAGGGTGCCCAGCACCTGGTCGGCATCGCCCAGCATGGTGGCGGTGGGGAAGCTGCGGTGGTTGAAGACGAACGGATCGGCCGGGGTGGGCTCGTAGCCCCACAACCCGAGCTCGGCGGTGAGCACCACGTCGGACCCCTCACCGCGGGCCAGTTCGACGGCCAGCCAGGCGGCCAGGTTGGCCACGCCCGCGCCGGCCAGCACGGCGTCGGCTCCGAGGGTGGTCACGCGGTCGGCGAGGTAGCGGGCACCGTGCACCGCGGCCGCCTCCCACGCCACCACCGGCGCCTCGAGGTCGGGCGGATGGGCGGCCTCGTCGTCACGCCAGGAGTCGGCGGCCGCCCGACGCCGCAGCCCGGCGATCCGTTCAGGTCCGAGGCGGTCGAGGTACTCGACCTGGTCGGCGGGCTCCAGCACCCAGTGCTCGATCCAGGCGTCGAAGTCCTCGCCGTGGCTGGCGGCCCGGGCCTCGGCCCAGAACTCCAGGTCCTCGCCATAGGGGTCGACCGGGGTGTCACGGGCGAACAGCCCGCCGGGATGGGCCCCCATCGGGGTCTCGGCGACGGCCAGCACGCGATGCCCCGGCACCTTCACGAGGTGCGACCACGGCCGGATGTCGTCGACGACCCGGTCGACGGTGGCGACCACCCCGCGTCGGGCGGCCAGCGCCCCCCAGACTCCCTCCAGGCCGGGGGCGTTGAAGGCCAGGTTGCCCTGTCGGTCGGCGACGGGAGCGTGCAACAGGGTGACGTCGGGCGCATAGGCCTCGAGGAGCCCCACCTCGCCGAAGGGCGTCTCCACCCGCGCGTAGCCGGGGTTGTCGGCCATGGAGGAGCAGGCCAGCGAGCCCGTCGTTACGGCGGGCAGGCCGCGGGCCGCCGCCTCCAGGCGCTGGAGGAAGGTGAGGAACGACCAGTGTTCCACCTCGACCGACCCGTCGAGGTAGGCGGAGGCGAACCAGGGATTGGGTGAGAAGTTCGGGAAGACGTCGCCGGAGTACCCGGTGACCACCCGGGACACCAGCCCGCCGCGGAAGAAGAGGGCACCGAGGCTGGAGAGGCTGAGCATGACGAGGGTGAAGCCCGGATCCCGGCCCCACCAGGTCCGGACCAGGTGGCGGGCGCCAGCCGTCCAGCGGGTGTGGTTGGTGACCACGTGTACCGCGTCGCCGGGGCGGACGTGGGCGACGGCCTCGTCGAGGGAGCAGACCTTGTCGGGCATGGGCAGGAAGCTAGTTGACCACGCCGGATAGCATCCGGCGATGATCAACTACGAGGTCGGAGACGACCATGTCGGGCGCATCACCCTGGACCGGCCCGAAGCCCGCAACGCGCTGACCGTGGAGATGCGCGACGACATCGTGGCCGCCGTGCGGTCGGCCCGGGCCGATGCCGCGCGTCCGATCACTGCTGGTCACCGGCACCGGTGACTCGTTCTGTTCGGGCATGGATCTGCGGGCGTCCACCGTCAGCCAGGCCGGTGGGGCCGGCTTCGACCCCCGGTCCACGAGCGAGGCGCTGCGGATCGGCGTGCAGACGTTCATCCGCGAACTGTGGGAGCTCGACAAGCCGACCGTCGCCGCCGTCAACGGCACCGCCGTCGGCCCGGGCGCCCACCTGGCGCTGGCCTGTGACTTCGTACTCGTCCAGCCGACCACCCGGTTCATCTGGTCCTTCGCCCGCTGGGGGCTGGTGGTCGACGCCGGTGGCGCCTATCTGCTGCCCCGCCTGGTCGGACTGCCCCGGGCCAAGGCCATGGTCCTGCTGGGTGAGGAGGTGGTGGGGGAGGACGCGGTGACCGCCGGCCTCGCCTACCGCTGCGCCGATTCGGTCGAGACCCTCGGCGACGAGGCCGAGGCCCTGGCCGTGCGCCTGGCCGACGGTCCCACCCGTTCGCTCGGGCTGTCCAAGCAGCTCCTCAACTCGTCGTTCGAGACCGATCTGCCGTTCGCCCTCGAACGCGAGGGGCATGCCCAGGCGCTGGCCACCTGCTCACCCGAGATGGCCGAGGGCATGGCCGCCTTCAAGGAGAAGCGCAAGCCCCGCTTCGCCGATCCCGGCTGACCGTCCGCGGCTCCCGGCGGGCTCCACACCCACGGGGGTCGGACCGGTTCAGTCGACCGGAGGGGCGTCGAGGGCCAGGCAGCCGCGCACCGCGTCCTCTGCCGCCCGCCGGGCGGCCAGCACCGTGTCGTCGGCCAACCGCTCGAGTCGGGGGACGAGGTCGGGCTCCTCGGCGAGCAGCCGGGTCAGCCCGTCGAGGTCGGTGGTGCCGTCCATGGCGGTGAGGGCGACCACCCGGGGATCGAGGAGGCCGTCGACCCACCGGTCGCTGATGGCGCGGTGGACGGACCAGGAGCGGCCCCGCTCGTCGCAGACCCGGGCCACGGCGGCCGACTCCATGTCCACCCCCAGGGCCCCCTCGGCCAGCAGGCGCCGACTGAGGTCGTCGTCGAAGTGCACCTCCGCCGTGGTCACCAACGCGCCCGTCCGACCGGTCCCGGTGGTGGGCGCGTGCCGGAAGACGGCACCGGTGGCGTGGTCCACCACCCGGTCGGGGCGGAGCACCGTGCCGATGTCGACGGCGGGGTCGAGTCCGCCGCAGATGCCAACGGACATGACGTGGTCGACCGGGCCTCCGTCGGCCGGCGCGGCGTCGAGCAGGCGGGCGGTCAGCGAGCCCGCCGCCTCGGGGCCCATGCCGGCCCGCACCGCCGTCACCGCCGAACCCCCGAGCCGTCCGGTCCAGATCCCCTCGTCGTCGGACGATGCCAGCCCGAACGCGGCCACCACGGCGTCGAGCTCCAGCGCGAGAGGGGCGAGCACGACGACATGGCGCCGGGCCCCCGATGGCGGATCAGATGACACCGTCGGCCCGGTACCGGTCGAGGTCGGCGTCGCCGAGGCCCACGATCTCCCGCCAGACCTCGTCGTTGTGTTCGCCGAGGAGGGGTGCCGGGCGGGGGGCGCTCGGTCGCCGGCCGTCGAGGCGGGGGAACGGCGCCTGCTGTCGGTGGGGCCCGGCCACCGGGTCGTCGATCTCCACCAGGTCGCCGCGGGCGGCGAAGTGGGGATCGGCCAGGATGTCGGTGGCGGCGTACGCCGTCCCGACCGGGACCTCGTGGGCGATGCACGCCGCCTCGATCTCGGCGGCGGTCAACGACGATGTCCATGAGGCCACCCGGTCGTTGATCTCGTCGGAGCGGGCGGCCCGCTTGGCCAGTGTCGACCACTGTTCCTCGTCGGCCAGCTCCGGGGTCCCCATCGCCGCGCACAGCCGGCGGAAGTTGACGTTGGAGCCGGCGACGATGCAGACGAAGGTGCCGTCGGCGGTGGGGTAGTTGTCGAGGGGGGCCGAGGTGGCCATCCGGTTGCCCTCGCGCTCGCGGGTCAGTCCGAGGCGGTCCTGGGCCGCCAGGGTCCATTCGAGGACACGCAGGATCGAGCCGTACAGCGGGGCGTCGACGACCCCGCCCGTGCCGGTTCCCCCCGGTCCGTCGCGCCGGTAGAGGGCGGCGTTGACGGCCGAGGCGGCGAAGGTGCCGGTCAGGTAGTCCGAGATCGACACCCCGGGTCGGACCGGCGGGCGGTCGGGGTACCCGGTCAGGTGGAGCAGGCCGCCGTAGGCGATGCCCATCCGGTCGAGTCCGGTGCGGCCGGAGTAGGGGCCGTCCTGGCCGAACACGCTGATGCGGGCCCACACCAGCCGGGGATCGCAATCGTCGGGGCCGATGCCCCACGCCTCCATGGCTCCCGGGCGGAAGTTCTCGCACACCACGTCGGCCGTGGCGGCGAGGCGCCGGAAGAGCTCCTGGCCGGCGGACTGCCGGAGGTCGAGGGTGATGCCCTTGCGCCCACGTCCCTCGACGGCCCACCACATCGAGTAGTCGGGCCCGTCGCCGGCGGTGGGGACGAACGGACCGATGGTCCGCATGAAGTCCCCACCGCGGGGATCCTCCACCTTGATGACCTCCGCGCCCATGTCACCGAGGAGACCGGCACAGAACGGCGCGCTGATCCGCGTGCCGACGTCGATGACGCGCACGCCTTCCAGAGGTGGCCGGTAGGCGGCGCCCGTGACGGTGTTCCCGGAATCACCCGGTGGGTCGACGGCCACCGGTCAGTCGCGGTGCTCGGCGAAGACCTCGGACATCGACCCCTTCTCCTGGCGGGCCCGGAGGGCCGAAGCGGCCGTCTCGGAGTTGTGCATCCAGTGGTGGGCCATGAAGTGGTATTTCCACGAGGCGTCCTTGCCCATGAAGGTGGCCGTCTGGTTGAGGGAGTCCTTGACCACCTGGGCGGTGGCCGGCGGCACCAGAGCCACCTTGTCGGCCAGCTCCTCCACCCGTTCGGTCAGCTCGGCGCGGGGCACCACCCGATTGACGAGTCCGAGGCGCCACGCCTCCTGGGCGTCGATCCGGTCGCCGGTGAACAGGAACTCCTTCGCCTTGCGGATGCCGAGCTCCCACGGCTCCACCAGCAGCTCCACCCCGGCACCGGTCATCCGCAGCACCGGGTTCTGGAAGGTGGCGTCATCGGCGGCCACGATGAGGTCGCACATGCAGGCCAGCATCAGGCCGGCGGCCACGCAGGCCCCCTGCACGGCGGCGATGGTCGGCTTGCGGAAGGAGTACAGCCGCTTGCAGCGGTCGACGTACATGACCTGCTCGTGGCGGAACTTGCCCTCGGGCGTGTCGCGCATCCGTGACCATTCGTCGGCGTCGGCCTCGTTGAGCAGTGCCTTCAGGTCGTGGCCGGAGGAGAAGTGCTTGCCGTTGCCGGCCAGGATCACGACGCGCACCTCGTCGTCGGCGTCGGCTCGGTCCAGGGCGTGGTCGATGCCGTCGATGAGGGCGGTGTCCTGGGCATTGGCCATCTGCGGCCGGTTCATGGTGATGGTGGCCACGTGGCCGCGGGTGCTGTAGAGGACGACCGGTTCGTCGGTCACGGGTATCAGGCTCCTGTCTTGAGGGGTGCCGGCCGAGGCAGGCCGAGTACCCGCTCGCCGATGATGGTGCGCTGGATCTCGTTGGTGCCCGCCCACACCGAGGAGGCCTGGTAGTAGAGCCACGACCGCTGCCACTCGCCCCCGCCCGGGTTGCCGTCGGCGCCCTTGCCCAGGGGTGAGGCGTCCCCCAGGACCGCCATGGCCGTGTCGTGGAACCGCTTGCTCATCTCGCTCCAGTAGAGCTTGAGCGCGCTGCCCTCCGGACCGGGGTCCTGCCCTTTGGAGAGCCGGCTGATGCTGCGGAGGTTGTGCAGCTGGAAGATCCGCACCTCGACGAAGGCCTGGGCGAGTCGCTGGCGGGTCCGCACGTCGTCGAGCGCGCCGGTGGCCGCGGCCAGGCGGAGCAGCTCCTCCAGGAGCTGCATGTGGATGACCAGCTGACGGGGGTTGGTGCCCCGTTCGTGGGAGAGGGTGGAGTTGGCCACCCGCCACCCTTCGTGCTCGGGTCCGATCAGCTGGTCAGAGGGCACGAACACGCCGGACAGGAAGACCTCGTTGAACTCGGCCTCGCCGGTGAGTTGGACCAGCGGGCGGACCTCGACCCCCGGCGTGTGCATGTCGACGACCAGGTAGGAGATGCCCTTGTGCTTGGGGGCATCGGGGTCGGTTCGGGCCAGGCAGACCCCCCAGTCGGCGAATTGGGCGTAGGACGTCCACACCTTCTGTCCGTCGAGCACCCAACCGCCGTCGACGGGCGTGGCCCGGGTCGACACGCCGGCCAGGTCGCTGCCGGCGCCCGGCTCGCTGAAGAGCTGGCACCACAGGGCGTCGGCGGTGAGGATGCCGGGTAGCCAGCGGGATTTCTGCTCCTCGGTGCCGTGGGCGAGCAGGGTGGGGCCGGCCAGGTTGATCCCGATCCGCCCCACCATCTCGGGGGCCCGGGCCCGGGCCAGCTCCTCCTGGACGATGAAGTGCTCGGTCGGGCCGGCCCCGCGTCCGCCGAATGCCTCGGGCCAGGTGACACCGACCCAGCGGTCGGCGGCCAGCGACGCCTGCCACCGGCGACCGAAGGCCACCTCTTCGGCGAGGTCGTCGAAGCGCGGCGGGAGTCCCTGTCCGTACTCCCACGGGAGATGCTCGCGGAGCCACGCCCGGACATCCGCTCGGAGCCGCTCCTCCGCCGGGGCCGGGCTCAGGTCCACGTGGCCCACTCGCTCGATGCCATCGACGTCATACTATCTTTGCCTATGGACTTCGACCTCTCCCCCGACCAGCGGGAACTCCAGGACGCGGCCCGGCACCTGCTGGACGACCACTCGGGATCGGCCGACGTGCGTGCCCACCTGGCGTCCGGCGACCGCTACGACCACAAGCTGTGGGGAGCCATGGCCGACCAGGGTTGGTGCGCCATCGCGGTGGCGGAGGACGAGGGCGGCCTCGGCCTCGGCTGGGTGGAGGCCGCCGTGCTCCTGGAGGAGGTCGGCCGTCACGTCGCCCCGGTGCCGCTCGCCCCGCAGCTCCTGGCCCTGGCGGCCCTGTCCGGGGTGTCGGCCCAGGACGAGCGGCGCGAGCGCCTGCTGTCGGGTGCTGCCCTCGGGGCCGTGGCCTGGACGGCGCGTGACGACGTCGCCGTGCACGACGCCGGCGGACCGCAGGTGGAGCTGACGGGACGTCTCGGGCCCGTCGAAGGGGCCGGCGTCGCCGACCTGCTGGTGGTGGTGGTGCCCGACGGCGTCCATCTCGTCGACCTGGAGTCCGTCGGACGCCCGGCGGCCCAGCCGGCCATGGACCTCACCCGCACCCTGTCGTGGGTCGACCTGGACGCCACGCCCGCGCTCCGCGTCGGGGGCCCGGAGGCATCCCTCCGGCTGGGGGCGCTCGGCGCCCTGGCCACCTCCGCAGAACTGCTGGGCGGCAGTGGGCGGGTGCTCGAGCTGGCCACCGAGTACGCCAAGGACCGGGTCCAGTTCGGTGTCCCCATCGGCAGCTTCCAGGCCGTCAAGCACCGCTGCGCGGACATGCTCGTCGATGTCGAGGGTATGCGGTCGGCCACCTGGTACGCCGCGTGGGCGGCGTCGACGGCCGAACCCGGCTGGGAGCTGGCCGCCTCGACGGCCAAGGTGTGGTGCGCCGACGCCTCCAAGCGGGTCATGGCCTCGGGCCTGCAGGTCCACGGGGGCATCGGCTTCACGTGGGAGCACGACCTGCACCTGTACATCAAGCGGGCGCAGTTCTCCCAGCGCGATTACGGCGACGCCGCCCACCACCGGACGGTGCTGGCGGCCGGGTTGCGAGCGCTCGTCGAGGCCGGCACCGGCGTCATGTAGCCGGGACGCCTCCGGCCGTCACTCCTCGAAGTAGTAGCGCAGGAGCAGTTCGGCCACGCAGGACGGCTTGGACGCGCCCTCCGTCTCGAAGACGATCTCCAGCCGGGCCTGCACCCCACCTCCACCGAGGTCCTCGGCCTCGACGAGCGTGGCCCCGAGGCGCAGGCGCGCCCCCACGGGCACCGGACTCGGGAACCGCACCTTGCCCAGGCCGTAGTTGACGCCCATGCGGATGTTCTGCCACGACACGATGTCGTGGAGGAGCTTCGGCCCGAGCGACAGCGTGAGGTACCCGTGGGCGATGGGACCGCCGAAGGGTCCCTGCTTGGCCCGCTCGACGTCGACGTGGATCCACTGGTGGTCGCCGGTGGCCTCGGCGAACAGGTCGACCCGCTCCTGGGTGATCTCGAGGTAGTCGCTGTAGCCGAGGTGGGTCCCGACCAGGCCCGTGACGTCGGCGAGGGAGGTGATGGTTATCATCCGGCGAGCGTATCCCGCAGGGGGAGCGCCCTACCGGAGCGGGGTGACCCATGAGGCGTCCGGAGTTCTTCCTCTATCTGCCGCAGATGCGCATGCCGGTCGACGCCGTGTGCGATCGGGCGCAGGCCGCCGAGCGGAGCGGCTTTTCCGGCATCGCCTTCATGGACCACCTGGCACCCCCGTTGGCCGAGGAGTCCCCGATGTACGAGGCGATGACACTCGCCACCTGGGTGGCCGCCAAGACGACCGACCTCGTCGTCAGCCACCTGGTGCTGTGCGACGCCTTCCGGCACCCCGCCGTCCTGGCCAAGCAGGCCGTGACCTTCGACCACGCGTCGGGCGGCCGGTTCGAGCTGGCGCTCGGTTGGGGCTCGATCGCCGACGAGCTGACCTCCTACGGGGTGACCGACGACGGTCCTCCCGAGCGGGTGGCCCGGCTGGCCGAGAGCCTCACCCTCCTGCGGGCGCTGTGGACCGGTGAGCCGGTCGTCCACCACGGCACGCACTTCGACGTGGACTGCGCCGGCCAGCAGCCACCGCCCCTCGGGTCGATCCCGGTGGTGATCGGGGGCACCGGGCCGCGCACGCTCGGCCTCGTCCGCCAGCACGCCGACTGGTGGAACATCCCCATCTACGGGCTGGACCGGCTGGAGGAGCTGCGGCCCTCGGCCGGAACGGCCCGGGTCTCGACGCAGCACCTGGTCTCCTTCGTACCCATCGGGGCGGACCGGGAGTCGACCCTGGCCCTGGCCGAGCGACGCTTCGGCGGCATGTCGGGGAGTCGGCTCGACGGCGGCGGGGCCGAACTGATGGAGGCGTTCGCCGCGCTGCGCGACCGCGGGGTCGACCGGTTCTACGTCTGGTTCACCGACTTCGCCCCGCCGGCCACCGTCGAAGCGTTCGGCGACGAGGTCATCGCGGCGATGGGGGGCTGACCGCCGGACGGCACCCGGGGGTCATCCATCGTCGACGGCGTCGACCAGGCCCCACCCGAGTGCCGTCGCCACATCGATCGACTCGGTGGCGAGGGCCAGGAACAGCGTGCGCCGGCGACCGATGCGCCGGGGCAGGCTCACCGTCCCTCCGGCCCCCGGGATGAGGCCGAGCCGGACCTCGGGGAGCGAGATGCGGGTGTCCGGCGTCGCCACCACCCGCCCGGCGAAGGCGGCCAGCTCGATCCCCGAGCCCGCCACGTGACCGTGCAGGTGGACGACCGTGCGGTCGGACACCTCGGCCAGGAGTCGCGCCGGACTTCGGGACAGGCGCAGCAGGTGGGCCGACGGCGGGTCGCTCCGGGATCCGAACTCGTCGAGGTCGCCGCCACTGCAGAACGAGGGCCCGGCACCGTCGAGTCGCACCGTGGTGACCGACGGGTCGAGCACGGCGATGTCGAGGGCCTCGACCAGGGCGTCCCGCATCGACGAGTCGAGGGCGTTGTGCCGGTGCGGCCGGTGGAGGGTGATGACCAGTTCCGTGCCCAGTCGCTCCACCCGCACCGCCGGTCCGGCCCGGTCGACCGGGGGTCGGGGTGGCCGACCGGACCGCCAGGACGCGAACTCGGGACCGCTCTGGAGCAGGCCGTAGGCGGTGGACTCGGCCACGAGGCCTTCGGACACCGACCGGGCGGTGGTGCCCCGAAGCAGCACCGCCAGCGTGATCGAGGCCAGGGGAAAGGACGTCACGGTCCGGGTCAGGTGGGCCAGGGCGGCGATCCCGTCTGGGTCGCGCCCGACCGCGACGTCGGCCCAGTCGGCGCCCCGGTCGGCGTCGTCGACCACCGCCACGACGACCGCCGGCAGGGTGGACAGCCGCTCCACCGTGCGGGCGTCCGGTCGCGCCGGGAACCCGCGGGCGTCCACCACCACCAGGGGCCGGTCCGGGAAGGCGTAGCGGTCGTGAGCGCCGTCGGTGGCCAGGGCCCGGGCGAACTCGGGGCCGGCGACGGGCTCGATCTCCATCCACCCGAGGGTACTGTTGGTCGGCCATGAGCGACGGGAGCGGTGAGGGGGGGCCACGGCCCGACGCCGGGGTGCCACCGGCCTCCCGGTTGTCCCTCCTCACTGGTCGCCCCGACGGTCCGCCGCTCGAACCGCCGCCCGGTCTGCTGCCCGGCCTGGGGCGTCTGGCCGACGACATCGCCCGCCACTCCGGAGCCCTGGGCCGACCGGTCGTGGTGGATCCGGTGGCGGTGGTGTGCGAGCGGGCCGAGCTGGCCGGCCTCACCCGCCGGGGTGATGTGAGCTGTGGTGGGGCCTGTCGGTTACTGCCCGTCGCCGACGGATGGGTGGCGGTGAGCCTGCCCCGACCCGACGACTGGGCCCTGACGGCGGCATGGCTCGAGCGGTCGGCGCCGTTCGTCGTCGGCCAGTGGGAGGAGGTGGCCGCCGCGGTGGTCGGCCGGGACCCGGTGGAGCTGGTGGCGCGCGCCGTCCTGCTCGGGCTGGCCGTAGCCGCCGTCGGCGAGCGGGCCCCGGATCGCCGCAGCGGACCCGCGGAAAAGGGCGGCTCGGAGGGCGACGTGCCGGGGGTCGTCGTTCGCGACATGGGGCCCGGCCGTCCCGTGCTACCCGGGCGACCGTTGACGGTGGTCGACCTGTCGGCCCTGTGGGCGGGGCCCCTGGCCGCGTCTCTCCTGCTCCGCTCCGGGGCCCAGGTGGTCAAAGTCGAGTCCACCACGCGTCCCGACGGCGCCCGACGGGGACCACCGGCCTTCTTCGCGTCGCTGAACGGGGGGAAGGTGCCGCTCGCCCTCGACCTGGGATCGGCTCCCGGGCGGCGGGCACTCGCCGACCTCGTGGCGCGGGCCGATGTGGTCGTGTCGTCCGCCCGGCCGCGGGCGCTCGAACAGCTCGGGCTGCATCCACCGGACATGGTGGCCGCCGGTGGCCCCGGTATCTGGCTGGCCGTGTCCGGCTACGGCGACGGGCCCGGGTCGACCGACCGGGTGGCGTTCGGTGACGATGCCGCGGCGGCCGGTGGGCTGGTGGTCCACGACGACGGGGGCCCCTGCTTCTGCGGCGACGCCCTGGCCGATCCCGCCACCGGACTGGCGGGGGCCGCGGCCGCCCTCGGGGTACTGGCGGGCGGGCGGCGGGCCGTGGTGGTCGCGTCGCTGGCCGACGTCGCCGGAGCGCTGACGTGAACGGGGTGCTGGTGCGCGACGTGGTGTGGGGCTCGGGGCGGGGCGACGTCCGTTGCCGCGGCGGCCGGATCGCGGCGACGGGGACGGGCCTCGAGCCGGGCCCCGGCGAGGAGGTCGTGACCGGTGGGGTGGCCGTGCTCCCCGGACTCCACGACCACCATCTGCACCTGACGGCCATGGCCGCCCACCTGGCGTCGGTCGACCTCGGTCCCGACCGGGTGGCGTCGCCGGACGACCTGGCGCGGATCCTGGCCGACGCCGCCCGTCGCCCGGAGCCGACCGTCGGGGGCTGGATACGGGCGGTCGGTTGGGACGAGGTGACCGGGGGACGGCTGGACCGGGGAGTCCTCGACGCCCTGGTGCCGGACCGGCCGATCCGTGTCCAGGACCGGACCGGCCACCGGTGGGTACTCAACTCGGTCGCCTGTCGGCGGGTCGGTCTGGACGACGGCGACGGCGGGCCCCCCGGGGCGGAACGGGTGGACGGGGTCGCCACCGGGCGGCTGGTGGACGCCGACGGGTGGTTGGCCGGCCGCCTGCCGCGTGACGTCCCACCCGACCTCACCGACGTGGGGCGGCGCCTGGCCGCATACGGGGTGACCGGCGTCACCGACGCCACCCCGGGCGAGCGGCGGTCCGACCTGGAGGTGCTGGCCGACGCAGTGGCATCGGGGGCGCTGACCCAGCGGGTCGTCGCCACCGGCGGTCTCTCGCTGGCGGGCGCCACGGCCCCCGTCGGCGTCGACCTGGGGCCCGTCAAGGTGATGGTGGGTGACGCCACCTACCCCACGGTGGAGGAGCTGGCCGCCGCCGTCGAGACCGCCCACCGCCACGACCGACCGGCCGCCCTCCACTGCGCCAGCCGCATCGCCGCCGTGCTGGCCGTGGCCGCCTGGGAGGAGGTCGGACCTCGGCCGGGTGACCGGATGGAGCACGGCAGCGTGCTGCCCCCGGACCTGGTCGTCCGGCTGGCGGATCTCGGGATCACCGTGGTCACCCAGCCCGGATTCCTCCTCGACCGCGGCGACCGCTACCTCGCGGAGGTCGAGGCCGCCGACCTGCCCCACCTGTACCGGTGCGCCTCCCTCGACACGGTCGGCGTCGCCCTGGGCGGGAGCACCGACGCCCCGTTCGGGCCCGACGACCCCTGGCTGGCCATGCGGTCGGCGGTGCATCGTCTGACGCGATCGGGGGCGACGGTCGGGCCCGGGGAGCGGATGTCCCCGGGCCGGGCGCTCGGTCTGTTCCTGTCGGAGCCCCACGAACCGGGAGGGCCGCCCCGCACGGTGGCCGTCGGCGCACCCGCCGATCTCGTCGTCCTCGACTGCCCCCTCGAGGCGGTGTTGGAGGACTTCGACGCCGGTCACGTGGTGGCGACGGTGGTGGCCGGCCGGATCGTCCATCGGAGGTGAAACGGGGGGAGGCATGACACCGTTCCGGGATGTCTGCCAGAATCGGATCGACCGGGGCGTAGGTCCCGGAAGGGGGAAGTGCCAGATGGACATCAACGACATGGTGATGGTCAGCGTCGACGACCACGTGGTGGAGCCGCCCGGCATGTTCGAGGGACGACTGCCGGCGAAGTACGCCGACCTCGCCCCGAAGTTCATCACCAACGAGGACGGCACCAACTCCTGGCTCTACGAGGGCCAGATCCTCCCCAATGTGGCGCTCAACGCGGTGGCCGGTCGGCCACGCGAGGAGTACGGCCTCGAGCCGACGTCGTTCGAACAGCTCCGCCCCGGCTGCTACGACATCGACGAGCGGGTCAAGGACATGGACGCCAACGGGGTCGTCGGCTCGCTCTGCTTCCCCTCCTTCCCCCAGTTCTGCGGCCAGTTGTTCGCCCGGACCGAGGACAAGGACGTGGCCCTCGCCATGGTGCGGGCCTACAACGACTGGCACATCGACGAGTGGTGCGGGTCGCACCCCGGCCGGTTCATCCCGTGCCCGATCCCGGCCGTCTGGGACCCCGAGGTCATGGCGGCCGAGATCCGGCGGACCGCGGCCAAGGGCGCCCATGCGGTCACCTTCTCGGAGAATCCATCGAAGCTGGGCTGGCCGTCCATCCACTCGGACCACTGGAATCCGGTCTGGGAGGCGTGCAGCGAAGAGGAGGTAGTGGTCTGCATGCACATCGGCTCGTCCTCGGCCCTGGTGATCACCTCGGACGATGCCCCGATGGACTGCCTCATCACCCTCACGCCCATGAACATCGTCCAGGCCGCCACCGACCTGGTGTGGTCGCCGGTACTCCGCACGTTCCCCGATCTGAAGGTGGCGCTGTCCGAGGGGGGGATCGGCTGGATCCCGTACTTCCTCGAGCGGATCGACTACAACTACGACCGCCATCACGTGTGGACGGGCCAGGACTTCGGCGACGAGCTGCCGAGCGAGGTCTTCAACAAGCACATCCTCACCTGCTTCATCGACGACCACTTCGGTGTGGCCAGCCGCGAGTTCCTCGACATGGACAACGTGATGTGGGAGTGCGACTACCCGCACTCCGACTCCACGTGGCCCACCGCCCCCGAGACGCTGTCCGCCAACCTGGCCGGCATGTCCGACTACGACCTCGACCGGATCACCCACCTCAACGCCATGCGCCACTTCAGCTATGACCCCTTCACGGCCCTGGGCGGCAAGGAGAACTGCACGGTGGGGGCGCTGCGCGCCCGGGCCGTCGGTCACGACATCTCGATCCAGTCCAAGGTGCGTGTCGGATCGGCCAAGGGGGGCACCCTGGCCACCGACCTGCTGAAGTTCGGCAGTTCCACGGCCGCCGCCAGCTGACCGACCCCGCGGGCCGGCCCGGCGGCCGCCGCGCCATCCGACACCTACCCGTCCCACCCCGACGAGTCCGTCACGTACCGAGAGAAGGATGCCCCCATGTCGAATGCCCTGTCCGGAGTCCGGGTCCTGGAGGTGGCCGCCTGGACGTTCGTCCCCGCCGCCGGCGCCGTCCTGGCCGACTGGGGTGCCGACGTCATCAAGGTCGAGCACCCCGAGACCGGCGACCCCCAACGCGGCCTCGTGGCGATGGGCCTGATCCCCGGTGGCCCGAACGCGGTGAACTACATCATGGAGCAGCCCAACCGGGGAAAGCGCTCGATCGGCCTCGACATCAGCACCGACGCCGGCCGGGAGATCCTCTACAAGCTGGCCGAGACGTCGGACGTGTTCCTCACCAGCTTCCTGCCGTCGGTGCGTCAGCGCCTCCGGATCGACGTGGAGCACATCCGGGCCGTCAACCCCGACATCGTGTACGCCCGGGGCACCGGCCAGGGCCACACCGGCGAGGACCGGGACAAGCCCGGCTACGACGGCTCGGTCTACTGGGGCCGGGGGGCGGTGGGCGCCGCCCTGATGCCCGCCGGGGCCAGCCATCCGATCGGGGGCCGGCCGGCCTTCGGTGACCTGGCCGGGGGCATGGCCATCGCCGGTGGGATCGCAGCCGCCCTGGTGAAGCGGGCCAACTCCGGCGAGGCGCCGATCGTGGACGTGTCGTTGCTGGGCCTGGCCATGTGGCAGCTCTCGCCGGACATCGTGGCCTCGGGGCTCTACGGGGGCGACCCGATGCCGAAGTTCGGCCGCAGCGCGTCACCGAATCCGCTGGTCGGCAGCTACCGCACCAGCGACGACCGGTTCATCACGCTGATGATGCTCCAGTCCGACCGCTACTGGTCGGAGTTCCTGACGCTGGTGGACCGCACCGACCTGATCGACGACCCGCGCTTCGCTGACGGAGCCAGCCGCTTCGCCAACCGCGAGGAGTGCATCGCCATCTTCGACGAGATGTTCGCCACCCGTCCCTACGCGGAGTGGAAGGAGCTGCTGGCCAACCTGAGCGGGGCATGGGCGCCGGTGCAGGAGGCGAGTGAGCTGGCCAACGATCCCCAGGTCCAGGCCAACGGCTACCTGGCCCGGGTGCACCGCGAGGACGGCCAGGAATACGACCTGGTGGCCAACCCCGTCCAGATGGACGAACAGCCCGATGAGTTGCGGGCCGCCCCCGGCCACGGCGAGCACACCGACGAGATCCTGCTCGGACTCGGGCTCGACTGGGACGCCATCATCGCCCACAAGACGTCCGGCGCGGTCCTGTAGGCGATCCGCGTCTCGAGGGTCCTGGCGGGCTGTCGACCCGCGGGCGGTGGAGGGACCGGGTGTCTCGGATGCCCCGGTCACGTTCGTCTGAACCCGCCTGACCTACGAACGGGCCACGCCACCCGCCGTGGCGAACGGCGCCCGGAGTCGACGGGGTCGGGACGTTTGCCTCTATGGGGGCCAGCCGTCGCACGGCACGATCTAGGGGAAACGTGTACCGACTCCCTCGACGATCTCGAAGCCAGGCAGATTGACGGTGTCCACCAGAAGCATCAGAGACGAACCCGGTGGAAACGGGCACACGCCTCCCTCCGGCGGAGGAATCGCCACAGCCATCGATGTCGACGGCGTCACGAAGCGCTTCGGCTCGACGCTGGCCCTCGACGATGTCTCGCTGTCCATCGAACCTGGTCGGGTACTGGCGCTGCTCGGGCCCAACGGCGCGGGCAAGACGACGCTCATCCGGATCCTCACCACGCTGATCGTGCCTGACTCCGGCCACGTCAGGGTGGCCGGTATGGACGTGCGGCGATATGCCACGGCGATCCGCTCCCTCATCGGGCTGGCCGGGCAGTACGCCTCGGTCGACGAGCTGTTGACCGGCCGCGAGAACCTCGAACTCGTCGGGCTCCTGTACCACCTCGACCGGACGGTGTACCGACGCCGGGCCCAGGAGGCGCTGGAGCGGATGACGCTCACCCGGGCCGGGGACAAGCCGGTCAAGACCTACTCCGGTGGCATGCGCCGCCGCCTGGACCTGGCCGCCAGCCTGATCGGGAGACCGCCGATCCTCTTCCTCGACGAGCCGACGACCGGACTCGATCCGAGGACGAGGAACGACCTGTGGCAGTTCATCGATGAACTCGTGGCCGAGGGAACCACGGTCCTGCTCACGACGCAGTACATGGAGGAGGCGGAGCACCTGGCGGACCGGATCATCGTCCTCGACACGGGTCGGGTGGTCGCCCGGGGATCGGCGGATGAGCTCAAGGATCAGCTCGGCGGCGACGTGCTCGAGATCCGGGTGGTGGACGGGGCCGACCTCGAGCGGGCCGCCGCCCTGGTGGCTCCGTTCGGTAGCGGTCCGCCGCGCCTGGATGCCGACGTCAATGGGGTCAGCCTCGCCGTGAAGGGCAGTGCCAAGGTGCTCATCGCCGCCGGGCGCGCCCTCGACGACAACGGCATCGCGCTCGACGACCTGGGGATCCGTCGTCCGTCACTCGACGACGTGTTCCTGTCGCTCACCGGGCATCCGACGACGTCCGACGGTCAGGGCGACATCGCGGGAGGCGCAGGTGGGAACGATGACTGATCTCGCCGTGGCGCGACTCAGTGCGGAGGCGGTTCCTGTCACCCCGGGTCTGGCCCTTCGGGACTTCGCGGGGATGACGAAGCGGAACCTGCTCCGCATCATCCGCACACCGCAGCTGCTCGTGTTGTCGGTGGCACAGCCGGCCATCATCCTGGTTCTCTTCCGCTACGTGCTCGGCGGGGCGATCCATGTCCCCGGCATCGACTACGTGGATTACGTGGTCCCGGGCATCTTCCTGGAGGCGGTGCTCATCGGCGGAATGACAACGTCGCTGGCCCTGGCCCAGGACCTGCAGGCGGGCATGCTCGACCGGTTCCGCAGTCTCCCCATGGCACGGTCGGCCTTCCTGGCCGGACGGACGCTGGCCGACCTCTGCCGCAGTGTCCTGGCCCTGTTCTTCATGATCGGCCTGGGCCTCATCGTCGGATTCCGCTTCAACAACTCCCTGGGCGCGTGCCTCGCCGGCGTCGGATTGATCATCCTGTTCGGCTACGCCTTCATCTGGGTCTACGCCGCGGTCGGCCTGGCGGTCAAGGATCCACAGACGGCGCAGGTCGCGGCCATCCTTCCGATGTTCATCCTCTTCTTCGCCAGCTCCGCGGTCGTGCCGGTGGCCACGATGCCCGGCTGGCTCCAGCCCTTCGCCCGCAACCAACCGGCGAGTGTCGTCATCAACTCGGTGCGGGCCCTGTTCGAAGGGGGGCCGCTCTCTCCGGACCTGTGGCAGGCGATCGTCTGGTGTCTGGGGATCTTCGTGGTGTTCTTCGTCGTGTCGCTCAACCTCTACCGCAAGGTGGAGGCGTAGCCGACCGGCACGAGGCCGGGCCCTCGGGCCGACACGACGACGGCCGCCCTCCCCGGCGAGGTCCCGGTGGCGGCACCCACCGGAACCGGCTCAGTCGGCCCGGGTGAACTCCATCGGGAAGTAGTCGATCGACCGGATCGACGGCGTGTAGACGAGGGTGTGGCCGTCGCGGACCTTGTAGTCGGTGATGCGGCGGTGCCACTGCCTCAGTGCCACCCGCAGCTCGAGCCGGGCGAGGTGGGACCCGAGGCACCGGTGGACGCCCCCGCCGAAGGCCACGTGGCGGTTGACCTCGCGGTCGAAACGGACGACGTCGGCGTCGGGCAGGTCGGCCTCGTCGGTGTTGACGGAGCCGAGCAGGATCATCACGGTCTGGCCCTCGGTGACCGGGCAGCCACCCAGTTCGGTGTCGGTGGTGGCGACACGGACCACGCCCATCACCGGCGTCTCCCAGCGGAGCAGCTCCTCGATGGCCGCCGGGATGATCGACGGGTCCTCGACGATCTGGCGCCGCTGCTCGGGGTGGTCGACCAGGTAGCCGAAGATGCAGTCGAGGGTGGCGGTCACGGTGTCGAGTCCGGCGATGAGGAACAGGAAGCAGATGTCGAGGATGTCCTCGCGGGTCAGCCGCTCGCCGTCCACGGTGGCGTCGAGGAAGCGGCTGAGCAGGTCGTCCTGGCGCTCCACCTCGCGCTGGTCGAGCACCGTGTTGAAGTAGTCGTAGATGGAGGCGGCCGTGGCCTGCTGGTAGGCCTTGGTCTCCGGGCTGGAGTACGTGCTGTTGATCACCACGTTGGGACGGATGATGCCGTCCTTCATGGTGAGGAAGGTCGGGAGCTCGTCGACCGGCAGTCCGAGCAGGCCCAGGAAGACCCGCGTCGGGAACAGCTTGGAGAACTCCTTGGAGAAGTCGACCTCACCCCGGTCGATGAAGCCGTCGATCAGCTCGTCGACGGCGGCCGTGAGTGATTCCTCGAGCTTGGCCACCTCCCGCGGGGCGAAGATGGGATCGAGGAGCTTGCGGAACTTCTTGTGATCGGGCGGGTCGATCTGCAGGGGGATCAGCGGGCGGACGTTGCTCAGGTCGACGGCGTCGACGTTGGACGAGAACGTCGCCGGATCCCGCAGGACGGCGTCGACGTCGACCTTCCGGCTCACCACGACGCCGGTGTCGACCGGCATGACGGGCATCTCGTCGCGCAGCATCTTGAACATGGGCTGCGGGTGGGCCGCCATCTCGGGGTCCATGGCGGCGAAGGGATCGTCGTCGTCGACGGCCGTCGAGTCGTCGGCCGGCAGCGGCGGGGCGGTGTCCATGGAAGCTCCTCGGTGGATCGGCGATGTTGCGGCCACCCCGGGAGAAGGCCAACCTCCCCCCGGAACCTGGGCCCGGGCAGAGTGTATGACGCATCGTCAGCCCGCGCCCGGTCAACCGCTATCCGGGGCCCCGCCAGTCGTCGGAAGCCGGGAGCGGGTGGTCGAAGAGGGCGGCGGCGTTCCCCCCGGCCACCCGGCGCAGGGTGGCGTCGGGCAGGCCGCCGAAGCACGCCGCCAGGGTGGACTGGGTGTCGGGCCAGGTGGAGTCGGCGTGGGGGTAGTCGCACTCCAGCATGACGTGGTCGACACCGATGCGGTCGAGGAGGGGCACCATCGAGGGGTCGTCGATGGTGCAGAACCAGAAGTTCCGACCCAGTACCTCGCTCGGGCGGAGCTCCGAGGCCCAGGTGGCGCTCTCGGTCCCCGAGGCGGAGTGGTCCAGGACGTAGTCGACCCGGTCCATCAGCATCGGCACCCAGCCGATGCCGCCCTCGGAGAGGGAGATCCGCAAGGACGGGAAGCGTACCGGGACCCCGGACCAGACCCACTCGGCCGCGGCCAGCAACGCGTTGACGGGGAACACCGTGGGGAGCAGCTCGAAGGGCGGGCCGGGGGAGGGCAGGGGAGCCCAGGCCGAGGCACCGGTGTGGAGGCACACCACGGTGCCGGTCTCCTGGCAGGCCTCGAAGAACGGGTCCCAGTGGTCGGTGAAGATCGAGGGCAGCCCCAGCTGGGCGGGGAACTCCGGGAAGCTGACGGCCCGGAAGCCCGACGGGGCGTTGGCGCGGATCTCGGCGGCGGCCACGGTGACGTCGGCCAGCCACGGCAGCTGGAGCGGGATGATCCGGTCGGGGTGGGTCCCGGCCCACACCTCGAGGTGCCAGCGGTTCCACGCCCGGGTGCAGGCCAGTCCGAGTTCGGGGTCGGCGGCGGAGCTGAAGACGGCTCCACAGAAGCCGGCGACCAACGACGGGAAGCACAGCGAGGCCCAGATGCCGGCGATGTCCATGTCCGCCACCCGGGCGTCGATGTCGAAGCACCCGGGACGCATCTGGTCGAAGCGGGCCGGCTCCATGCTCCACTCCTCCCGGGGCCGTCCCACCACCGCGTTGAGCCCGACGTTCGGGTACTCGCGGCCCTCGAAGAGCCAGTACTCGTCGCCGTCCTCCCGCTCGAGGACCCGGGGGGCCCGCCCGGCCAGGGCGGCGGGCATCCGTCCCTCGAACAGGTCGGGCGGCTCGATCAGGTGGTCGTCCACCGAGATCACCGGGGCCACGATGGCCCGGGGTTCGGGGTCCGGCAGCAGCGTGCTGGGCATGGGCCGCGAGGCTAGCGTCGGGACCGGGTGGGGAGCGGGTGCCGGCAGACGGCGGCCCGGGGACGGAGGTGCGGAGCGGATGGGCACGGGGGAGACGACACATCCGGAGGGCGCGCCGTGATCGACCTGGTCCTCCGCGGAGGATCGGTGGTCGACGGGACCGGTGCGCCGGGGCGCCGGGCCGATGTGGCCGTCCACGACGGACGGGTGGTGGCGGTGGGGGACGTCGACGACCCCGCGACCCGGGAGATCGATGCGACGGGCTGTGTGGTGGCACCGGGGTTCATCGACCTCCACACCCATTACGACGCCCAGCTGGCGTGGGACCCGACGGCCAGCCCGTCGCCCCTGCACGGTGTGACCACCGTGTTCGGTGGGAACTGCGGGTTCTCGCTGGCCCCGGCCGGTCCCGAGCACGCCGACTACCTGACCCGCATGATGGCCAAGGTCGAGGGGATGCCGCTCGCCGCCCTGCAGGCCGGCCTCGACTGGACGTGGTCGGGCTTCGGCGAATGGCTGGGCCGGTTCGACGGGGCGGTCGGTGTCAATGCCGGCTTCCTGGTCGGACACTCCACGCTGCGGCGGGCCGTCATGGGGGACGACGCGGTGGGCGGCACCGCCACCGAGGATCAGCTGGCGGCGATGGAGGCGCAGCTGCACACGGCCCTCGCCGAGGGGGCGATGGGCTTCTCCACCTCGCAGGCCCATACCCACCACGACGGCGACGGCCAGCCGGTGCCGTCCCGCTCGGCGAACCGGCACGAGCTCGAGCGTCTGGCGGCCGTCGTCGCCCACCACCCGGGGACGTCCGTCGAGATGATCGTGCCCGGCTGCCTGAACGGCTTCAGTCCGGAGGAGGTCGACCTCCTGACCCGGATGTCGGTACTGTCCGGTCGACCGGTGAACTGGAACGTCTTGGCCGCCACCGGTGCCAATCCCGAGGGGACGGCGTCCCAACTGGCCGCATCCACCGCGGCGGAAGCCGCCGGCGGCCGGGTCGTCGCCCTCACGCTGCCGCACACCATGGACCTGCGACTCTCCTTCGAGCACGGGGCGATCCTGGACGGCCTGCCGGGGTGGGGGGAGTTCTTCGCCCGGCCGGTGGAGGAGCGCATCGCCGTGCTCGCCGACCCGACGGGCCGCCGGGCGCTCGACGCCCGGGCCCAGTCGGACGAGGCCGGCATCCTCCGCTACCTGGCCGACTGGGGGCGCCTGGTGATCAGTGAGACACACGCGCCCGAGAACCGGGAGTTCGAGGGCCTGCCCGTGGCCGAGGTGGCGGCGCGACGGGGGCTGGACGCGTGGGACGCCATCTGCCAGGTGCTGGTGGCGGACCGACTCCGCACCGGCTTCTCGGTACCCATCCCCACGACCGACGACGATTGGGCCGCCCGGGCCCGCACCTGGCGCGACCCGCGGGCTCTGGTCGGAGGGTCGGACGCCGGTGCGCACCTCGACACCATGTGCGGGGCCGTCTACTCGACCACGTTGCTGGCCGAGGGCGTGCGTCGCCGGGGACTGGTCACCCTGGAGGAAGCCGTGCGCATGCTGACCGAAGAACCGGCCCAGCTCTACGGCGTGGCCGACCGGGGCCGCGTGGCCGAGGGGTACCGGGCCGACCTGGTGGTCTTCGACCCGGCCCGTGTCGGGCCCGGGCCCCTGCGCACGCGGGACGATCTCCCGGGCGGGGCCAGCCGTCTCTACGCCGGGGCCACGGGGATGGAGCACGTGCTGGTCAACGGGACCGAGGTGGTGACCCACGACGTACTGACCGGCGCCCTGCCCGGCACCGTGCTGCGGTCCGGTCGGGACACCCGCACCGTGACGGTGTCCGGGGGCGCCTGAACCCGACCGGCCGTCCTAGAGTGGCCCCGCCCGACGGCACCGGCCGCGGGACCGAAGCCGCGTTGGGGAGGAGCACCGTGCGTCGATCGCACCGATTCGACAGGGACGCCGAGCGTCGGGGGTGGCGGGCATGACCGTGCGGCTCGCCACCACCTACCGACAGCCCGGTGCCTCCCGCTTCGGTCTCCCGGGCGGGGCGTGGGACGTCCCCGGGCTCGACCGCCTGCTCGATTCGGTGCGGCCCGCCTCCGCGCCGGCCGTCGTCGACGGTGCCGTGACCCTCGACCACGGCACCCTCGACGCGCTGGCTTCCCGGGCCGCCGGCGGCCTGCGGGCCCTCGGCGTCCGGCGCGGTGACGTGGTCGCCTGGCAGACCCCCAACTGGTGGGAGGCGATCGTGCTGTTCCATGCCTGCTGGCGGAGCGGCGCCGTGGCCGCCCCCGTCCACCACCAGGTCGGCGCCCGCGAGGTGGCCCGGATGGTGGACGACCTGGCTCCGACGGTCACCCTGTCCGCCCCGGACCTGCCGCTGGCCGGGCTGGTGGACGCCATCGGGGTGCGCACCGGCGATCCCCGGTTCGAGGCCCTGCTGGCCGGGCCGCCGACCCGGGTGTCGCCCCGGGGGTCCGACGTCGCCGTGGTGCTGTTCACGTCGGGCTCGACGGGTAATCCCAAAGCGGTGCTGCACTCCCACCGGGGCCTGGCCTACAAGGCGGCCAGCATGGTGGAGGCCCACGGCCTGACCGATCGGGACGTGGCCCTCATGCCGTCGCCCCTGGCCCACGTCTCGGGACTGCTGAACTCGGTGCTGGTGCCCGGACGGGCGGCCATGACGGTGGTCCTCATGGAGAAGTGGGACGCCGCCCGCGGCGTGCACCTGGCCGGCGAGTACGGTGCCAGCTTCATGATCGGGCCGCCCACCCTGTTCGTGGGGATGATGGAGGTGCCCGGCTACCGGTCCCGGGTGGAGCAGCTGCGGGTGGTGTCGTGCGGTTCGATGGGGGTCACCCCCGAGTTCATCGACGCCGCCCGCCGGGGGCTGGGCGCCATGGTCAAGCGGACGTACGGCTCCACCGAGGCGCCGACCGTCACCACCAGCAGCTGGCGGGACACGCCGGAACAGGCCCGCGACACCGATGGGCACTCGGTGGGCGAGGCCGAGCTCCTGGTCGCCGAGCCGGGCACGACGAGGGCGGTGACCGCCGGGGCCCGTGGCGAGGTCCTGGTGCGGGGTCCCGAGCTGTTCATCGGCTACGGAGAGGCGTCCCAGACGCGAGACGCCGTGCGCCGGGGCTGGTTCGCCACCGGCGACCTCGGGACGCTCACCGATGACGGCTGGCTGACCATCGTCGGCCGCCTGAAGGAGCTCATCATCCGCGGGGGCGAGAACATCGCCTCGGCGGAGGTCGAGCGGGTGCTGGAGCTGCATCCCGACATCCGCCAGGCCGTCGTGGTCGGGCGCCCCGACGAGCGGCTGGGTGAGCGCGTGGCCGCCTTCGTGGTGGGCCCGCCGGACATCGACGTGGCGTTCTGCCGCACCTGGTTCGCCGACCAGGGGGTGGCCCGCTTCAAGACCCCCGAGTTCGTCTTCCACCTGGACGAGGTGCCGGTTCTGGGGGTCGGAAAACCGGACCGGACCACCCTGCGGAGCTGGGCCGTCGAGCGGGGCGCACCGGCCTGACCGCGGTGCCGGGCCGAGCCGCCGGACCGGCGGGGACGGCGGTCAGCGCAGCCGCCACTCCAGGCGCGTCCCCGAGGTGAACCGGGCCTGACCCTCGTCGAGGGCGGCCTGGTCGGTGCCGATGTTGGTGAACAGGAAGGCGTGGTCGAGGGCCTGGCGGCGCGAGACCTCGAGGCCCAGCCACAGCGCCCGCAGCGTGCCCTGTACGGCCAGGGCGGGCTGGGCGGCGATGGCGTCGGCCGCCCAGCGGGTCCGCTCGTCCAACTCCGACCGGGGCACCACCTCGGTGACCAGCCCGACCTCCCGGGCCCGCTCGGCCGACATCCGCTCGTTCGCCCCGAGCAACGACATCCGCATGACTTCCTGGAAGGGCATCTTGTGCATCAGGAAGATGGGCTCGAACGCGGCCGGCATCCCGTAGGTGACGTGCGGGTCGAAGAACGTGGCGTTGTCGGCGGCGATGATGAAGTCGACCTCGCCCAGGATGTAGAAGGCGCCGCCGCAGGCCATCCCGTTGACGGCGGCGATGATCGGCTTCCACAGCTGGTTGGTCTTGGGGCAGACGCTGCGGCCCGGGTCCTCGAAGTCCCACGGCGTGTTGTAGCCGGCCAGCTTGCCCGGCGGCAGGTCCTCCGACGAGCCGATGCCCGCCCGGTCGAGGCCGGTGCAGAAGGCGCGGTCGCCGGCGCCGGTCAGGACGATGCAGCGGACGTCGTCGTTGACCCGCAGCATGGCCCACAGCTCCCGGAGCTCGCGCTGCATGACGGTGTCGAAGGCGTTGAGGGCGTCGGGGCGGTTGAGCGTGACCCAGGCCACGCCGTCCTTCTCGTCGTAGAGCAGGGTCTCGGGTTCGGGCATGGCGGTCATGGTAACCGGCTGCCGCCCGAAGGCCCGGACCGCCGGCCCGACGCCCGGCCGGCGGGACCGGTTGGAAGGCTCAGTGGCAGTGGCCGGGCGGTGGCGGGACGTCGAGGGCCGGGTTGGCGTCGAAGAAGCCCACCGGAACCAGGTGGAAGCCGCAGTACTCGACGGGCATGACCGGCCAGTCCTCGGGCCGGGGGGAGTGGGTGATGCCGAAGGTGTGCCAGGCCACGATGGGGGTGTCGACCAGGCTGCGGTCGGCCGCCGTCCACGAGGGCAGCCCGTCGCCCCCGACGTGCTGGTTGGGGTAGCCGCCGGCGGCGCGCTCCTCGCCGGGGGTGTCCGGGGTGACCCACAGGTTGTGGCGGGCGAAGCCCGCACGACGGCCCACGCTCGAGTCGGGCCGGGCCAGGATGGTCGGCGTGGCCCCGGCCAGCAGCTTGTAGGCCACCGGGCGACCCAGCCGGTTGATGCTGGCCGGGTTGACGAACCGCCAGTGACGGCTCGACGCCGGGTCGACGTCGCGTCGGGCGGCCAGCTCCGTCCCGAGTCGGGTCACCAACTGGCGCATGCCGTTGCCCCACGGGTTGTCGGGCCCCTCGGGCGCCGGCTCGAAGGAGACCTCGTGGACCTCGTTGACCGGGCCGTCGACGTTCATGTCCAGCCGGCGCGCAGAAGAGGTGCTGGTGGAACGGGGCGGCCAGGCCCGGAGCGACCGGGGCCGCCCACGGCGTCGCCTCACCCTCCGCCACCGCCTGGGTGGACATGATGCCGGTCAGCTTGACCTCGAGCTGCAGGGACCCGTCCAGGTAGAAGTACCAGTAGAAGCCGTACTCGTAGTTGCCCACCGTGGCGATGAAGGAGACCACCAGGCGACGGGACCGGCGGACCTCGGAGTGCCCGGTGTTCATGTCGTTGTGCTTCCAGAGGATCCCGTAGTCCTCCTCGTGGATGCAGATGGCGTTCTCCAGGACGTGGACGTGGCCGTGCTCGGAGGCGAAGGCGGCGTCCACATAGGTGATCTCGCCGAGGCAGTCGCACCCGAGGGTCAGTGAGTTGGCCATGCGGCCGAGTCCCCACTCGCCGACGTCGAAGGCGTTCTTCCACCCGTGCATCGGCCCCGGATCGCCGTAGGGGACGACCATCTCGGAGATGGAGGCCCGGTGGAGCAGGGGCCGGGTCGTGCCGCCGTCGTCGTAGCCCACCGTGTGGAGCACCAGGCCCTCCAGCGGATGCATGGACAGGCGCATCGACCACTTCTGCCAGCTCAGCCGGTGCCCGTCCAGGGTGAAGCTCACCCCCTCGGGTTGGACGATCTCGAGCGGCTTCAGGTCGTCGCGGTCGGGCCCGTTGTCGCCCGACCGGTAGGTGCCGCGTCCGGGCGGCAGGGGCACCACCCCGAAGTCGAGCACCTCGAGCACCTCGCCCCGGGCCGCGTCCACCGTGGCCAGCACCCCTTCGACGGGTCGCGGCGTAGCCGTTGTCGTCCGGATCCTCCCGGTAATAGGACAGACAGCGGGTGATCCGCCGACCCTCCTCGTCCGGATTGCCGAAATGACCGGTCGGCCAGGGGTCGATCTGGACGGTGTCGGGGTCGGTGATCCCCCGCTTGGCCATGGCCTCCAGCCAGCGGGGGTCCGCCTTGAGCGCCAGGATGGAGCGGTAGGAGTCGTCGAAGAGCAGGGCGGGGCGGACCCCGTCGCGCTCGACCCACTCCACCAACCCGCCGTCGGGTAGACCCACGGTGACCTCGATCACCGACGCGTCCGGCCGGGGCAGGACGACGGCGGTCGCGTGGCGGGGCACCGGGGTGCCCGATGCGTAGGCGGCGAGCTGGGCGCGGTCCGGCTCGTCCAGGGTGACCATGGCGAACAGCGCGGTGTCGGGGAGTCGGCCGGTCGCCCGTACAGCGGCCACCGCGGCGCGTATCTCCTCGGCGTCGAGCGGTTCGAGCGGGTGTCGGGTGGCGGATGGATCGGTGGTCATGGGATGTGTGCCTCCAGAGGTCCGCACGGATTCTGCCCGGCGCGCCGGGGGTCGGGGCGGACCCTCCGGGCTAGTCTGCACCCCCAGGACCGGGGGCAGTGGGCCCGCCCGGGGTCGGGATCGGGGGAGTAGATGAGCGTTGGCGCGGAGGAGTGGCGCGTGACGATCGACGCGGACCGGTGTGTCGGCTCGGGTAACTGCGTCTTCTGGGCGCCGGCGACGTTCGAGCTCGCCGACGACGGGGTCTCGGTGGTCCTCGACCCCCCGGGCGACGATCTGGAGCGGGTCACGGTGGCCGCCGAGGGCTGTCCCACCCGGGCCATCTCGGTGACCCGGCCGACCGCCGGCGACACGGGGACCGGGGCGTAGGCCGATGCCGATCGCGCCTGTCGGAGGAACACGTCGCCCAGCGGCTCTCGGTGCGACGGTGGCTCGACGCCCACTGCCCACCGGAGGTGCCGCGGTCCCTGCTCGACGCCGAGGTGGAGACCCTGCTCCCGGTGTGGGAGGGGATCGCCGGACAGGGATGGTTGGGCCTCCACCTTCCCGAGGACCTCGGGGGCCAGGGGTTCGGACTGTTCGAGCTGGCCGTCGTACTCGAGGAGACGGGATGGTCGGTGGTTCCCGGCCCGCTGGTGCCGACGACGGCCGCCTCCGCCCTGCTGGCCCAGGGCCTGGCGCCGGCCACGGCCGCCGGGATCGTGCCGGGACTGGCCGACGGCACCACGGTGGGGGCCGTGGCCTTCGGCGCCGGGAGTCTCGAGGCGACCGCGCGGCCCGACGGTGCGCTCGAGGTGTCCGGCACCCTCCGACCGGTGCTGGGCGGACAGACGGCCACCGTGGTGGTGGCGCCGTACCGGGAGGAGGACGGTTCCTCGGGTTGGTGCCTGCTCGAGGTCGACGGGTCCCGCGTGCGGGTCGACCCGTTGGCCAGCCTGGATCCCACCCGCCGGGTGGCCGCCGTCGAAGTCGGCGGCGCGGAAGTCCCCGCGTCCCACCGGCTGGCGGGGGTGGACGACGGCCGGGTGCGCCGCCTGGTGACGGCGCTGCTGTCGGCCGAGCACGTCGGGGGTGCCCGGTGGTGCCTGGAGACAGCCACCGAGTACGCCAAGAACCGGGTGCAGTTCGGCCGGCCCATCGGCCAGTTCCAGGCGGTCAAGCACCGTCTGGCCGACATGGCGGTGCGAGTCGAGCAGATGACGTCGGTGGCCTGGGACGTGGTCCTCGCCGTGGGCGCGGGAGCCGACGACGATCCCCTCGACGCCGACCTGGCCAGCGCCACCGCCGCCGCCCTCTGCGCCGACGGATTCGCCCGCTCGGCCCAGGAGTGCCTGCAGATCCTCGGGGGCATCGGTTTCACGTGGGAGCACGACCTCCATCTGCGCCTCAAGCGGGCCCTGGCGGATCGGCAGCTGCTGGGTGGACCCCACCGACACCGGCGCCGGGTGACGGAGGTGGCGGGGGAGGGGACCCGGCGTGACCTGACGACCGATCTACCCGAGGAGGCCGACCGGTGGCGACGCGAGCTCGCCCCGTTGGTGGCCGACGTGGCGCAGGCGTCCGAGGGTGACCGCCGGGCCCGGATGGTCGACGCCGGGCTGGTCGTCCCCCACTGGCCGGCGCCGTGGGGTCGCGACGCCGGTGCCGTGGAGCAGGTCGTCATCGACGAGCTGCTGTCGGGGGCCGGTGTCGCCCGCCCCCACCTCGGCGTCGGCGCCTGGGCGCTGCCCGTCATCATGACCGCCGGGACGGCCGAGCAGCAGGCCCGCTGGGTGCGACCGACGCTGCTCGGGGATCTGTCCTGGTGCCAGCTGTTCAGTGAGCCGGGAGCGGGATCGGACCTGGCCAACCTGTCCACCCGCGCCGAGCGGGTCGACGGCGGGTGGAGCGTCACCGGACAGAAGGTCTGGACGTCCATGGCCCACATGGCCGACTGGGGTATCTGTCTGGTCCGGACCGACCCCGGGGCGCCGAAGCACGAGGGCATCACCTACTGCATCGTCGACATGTCGAGCCCCGGCATCGACATCCGTCCGTTGCGCGAGTTGACCGGGGCGGCCCTGTTCAACGAAGTGTTCTTCGATTCGGTCTTCGTGCCGGACGACTGTGTCATCGGTGAGGTGGACGGTGGGTGGAGGATGGCCCGCCAGACGCTGGCCAACGAGCGGGTGTCGATCTCGTCGGGGGCGACGTTCGGCACCGGCGTCGAGTCCGTGCTCCGCCTGGCGACCCGGATGGGGGAGGGGCTCGAACCCGACGCGGCTTCGGAGCTGGGAGGACTGCTGGCCGAGGCCCAGTCGCTCCGGTTGATGGGACACCGGTCGACACTGCTGGCCCTGGCCGGGGCCGATCCCGGCCCGGGAGCGAGTCTGCGCAAACTGCTCGGTGCCGAGCACGAGCAGCGGGTGCAGCTGATGGGGCTGTCGCTGCTCGGCGCCGAGGGCGCGACGCTCGAGGGACGGGCGGCCCGTTGGACGGGCGGCGTACTCGCCACCCGCTGCCTCACCATCGCCGGAGGGACCAGCGAGGTGCAGCGCAACGTCATCGCCGAGCGGATCCTGGGCCTCCCCCGCGATCCCGAGCCCGGAAGCTGATCGACCCGCACCGGCGCCCGTGCCCCGGACTACGGTGACGCCTGCCGGGTGCCGCGCCGAGGAGCCGGGACCGGGAAGGGGAGGCGGTGCCGACGACGAGTGAGCGGTTCGACCTGAGTGGCCGGGTGGCCCTGGTGACCGGAGGGAGCCGCGGCCTCGGCCGGGAGATGGCCCTGGGCCTGGCCGGGGCGGGCGCCGACGTCGTCGTGGCCAGTCGCAAGCTCGAAGCCTGTCGGGGGGTGGCGGCCGAGATCGAGGCGCTCGGGCGCCGGGCGCTGCCGGTGGCCGTCAACATGAGCCACTGGGACCAGATGGACGGTCTGGTGGACGCCGTCTACGACCACTTCGGCCGCCTCGACGTACTGATCAACAACGCCGGCATGTCCCTCCTCTACGGCGACCTCACCGAGGTCACCGAGGCGATGTGGGACAAGGTGGTGGGGATCAACCTGAAGGGACCGTTCCGCCTGACCGCCCTCGTCGGGCCCCGCATGGCGGCCGGGGACGGGGGCTCGATCATCAACGTGTCGAGCGTGGGCTCGATCCGTCCGGCGCCGGACATGCTTCCATACAACGCCGCCAAGGCCGGGCTCAACGCCCTCACGATGGGCTTCGCCCACGCCTGGGGCCCGAACGTCCGGGTCAACTGCATCATGGCCGGGCCGTTCTTCACCGACGTGACCAGGGACTGGGACCTCGAGGCCTTCGAGGCCACGGCGAAGGAGCGCATCGCCCTGGAGCGGGGTGGTCGGCCCGAGGAGATCGTGGGCACCGCCCTGTACTTCGCCTCGGACGCGTCGAGCTTCACGACCGGGGCGGTGCTGCGGGTCGACGGCGGCCTCCCCTGAGCCCTCCCGGGGGCCGGGGCCGTCAGGCGCCGGGGTCGACGTCGGGGTCCTGCTGGATCTCCACGGTGTTGCCGGCCGGATCGGTGAACCAGATCTGGACGGTCGTCCCCTGGGCGCCGCGGGCGTAGGGGATGGAGGCGGCCTCGAGCTCGTCGATGGCGGCGTCCAGGTCGGCCACCGCGAAGCAGACGTGCGGGCCGGTGGGCTGGATGCCCGGGGGGCCCGGGTCGGCATCCACCAGGTGGAGCTGGGCGTTGCCGGCGCCGAACCAGTGCCCCCCCACGCCGGGGATCTCGGGACGGGCGTCGCTCGGTAGCTCGAGCAGGCCGGCGTAGAAGGCGACGGTAGCTTCCAGGTCGCCTTCGACGTTGACGCTGTGGTGCAGGGTGCGGGTGACCCTCATGGCCGCGGCCACCCGTCGGGGACGACCAGGTCGTCGATGGTCCGGGGGTCGACCGGCAGCCGCGTGTTGCCGGCCTCGTAGACGGCGAAGCAGAGCTGCAGGGCCTTGATCGCCTCCTCGGCGCTCATCTCGGCGGGGACGCCGTCGACCAGGGCGTCCACGAAGTGCCGGGAGGCCCGCCGGAAGCCGGTGGCCCAGTCGTCGTCGACGTGGGGGAAGGTGGTGGTGGTCTGACTCCCCTTCGTCCCGTCGTAGAGGACCACGGCGGGCAGGTCGAGCATCTGACCCGTGCACCGGGTGACCCACAGGTTGCCCTTGTCGCCCTGGACCTCGAAGAACTCGTCGGCCCCGTAGTACGCGCTGCGCAGCCACATGTCGGGCGCGTAGGAGACCTCCATGGAGCCCAGTACCGCCGGGTCCTCGTACTCGAAGATGGCCGCGCACGGTTCGAAGTAGTAGTCGCGGCGCCGTACGACGGCCTGCACCGACACGATGTCCTGGTCCAGGAGCCAGAGGGCCACGGCGTACTTGTGGATCATGTCGTCGAAGAGGTGACCGCCCGGGCTCTCGTTGGTCATCCGCCACTTGTAGCCCTCGAAGTCGAGGCCGGCCTGGAAGGGGGACTCGGTCTGGCCCACCACGGTCCGGCTGCGCAGGTGGGTGGGCTTGCCGATCGCCCCCTCGACGATCAGCTTCCGGGCCAGCTCGAGCGGCGGGTAGTGGCGGAAGCACTCGCTGACCCGGAGGATGAGGCCGGCCTCGTCCGCCGCCCGGGCCATCTCCCGGGCCTGGCTGACGGAGTTGGCGAGCGGCTTCTGGCACGACACGTGCTTGCCGGCGGCCAGGGCGGCCATCACGTGGCGGTGGTGGAGATTGGTGGGGGTGAGGATCTCGACGGCGTCGACGTCCGGGTCGGCGAGCAGGTCGTCGAGGACGGTGTAGGCACGGGGCACGCCCCACTCGGCCGCCACCTCCTCGGCCCGGCCCTCCCGCGGGTCGCAGACCGCCACCACCGCGCAGCGCGGGTCGTCGAGATAGCCGGCCACGTTCATGGAGGCGATGTTGCCCGCCCCCACGATGCCGATGCGGACGACGTCACGTTCGGTTGCCATGGCCCGAGAGGCTACTTCGGCACTCCGTCACCTGACGGCTCGATGTCCGCGGGGGCGTCGACGCCACCTTCGTCCGACGCGGGCAGCCGCTCGCGCAGGCGGTCCTTCACCACCTTGCCGGTGGCGTTGCGCGGTAGCTCGTCCACGAAGAACCACTGCCGGGGCACCTTGTAGCGGGCCAGGAGTTCGAGGGTGTGCTCGCGGAGTTCGTCGGGCCCGACCTCGTCGCCCGGACGCAGGACGACGAAGGCGACCACGTCCTCACCCAGGACAGGGTGGGGGACCCCGAGCACGGACACCTCGAGCACCGCCGGATGGGAGGCGATGGCGTGCTCGACGTCGGTGGGATGGATGTTGTTGCCGCCCCGGATGATCACGTCCTTGCTGCGGCCCACGATGTACAGGTAGCCGTCGGCGTCGAGGCGACCGAGGTCGCCCGTCACCAGCCAGCCGTCCTTCCAGGTCCGGGCGCTGGCCTCGGCGTCGCCGTAGTACTCGCGGGGTCGACCGGGGATCCGCATGCGCACCTGGCCGACCTCGTCCGGGCCGACCGGCTCGCCGTCGTCGTCCACGCAGATGATCTCGGCCGGGGGCAGGGGCTTGCCGACCGAGCCCGGGCGCTTGACGGCCTCGCCCGGCGGCATGAGGCAGTAGACGGAGCCGGCCTCGGTCATGCCGTAGTTGTTGGACACCAGCGCCTCGGGCAGCTTGGCCTGGAGACGCTCCAGCACGCGGGGGCGAGGGGCGCGCTGCCCACCGTGCACTGCACGATCGAGCTGAGGTCGGCGGTGGCGAAGCGGGGGTGGTCGAGGAGGAGCGTGGCCATGGCGGGCACCAGGAAGGCGAATCCGGGTCGGTCCGACTCGACGGTGTCGAGCCAGGTGCCGGCGTCGAAGCGCGGGAGGTAGATCCCGCGCAGCCCCAGCTTCATCGGCGTGTACACGAACGACAGGCCGGCGAAGGTGTACGGGGGGCTGGCGTGGATCCAGCCCCCACCGCTCCACTGCGGTGTCCGGAAGGGGACCAGTGACGAGTTGTCGTGGCGGACGGCGACCGCCTTGGGGTGACCCGTCGTCCCCGACGTGTAGAGGATCTCGGCGAGCTCGCCGCGGTCGCGGGGGATCTGGAAGTACTCGGGGTCGTGGTCGGACAGCTCGTCCCACCCGCTGCCGTCCCCGGAGCCGGTGGCCGCCACGGTCACGACGGTGGTGGCGCCCCCTTCGGGATACCGGTCGGCGAGCGGGGTCTCGACCAGGGCCACGACGGCCCCGCAGTGGTCCAGCATGCGCTCGACCTCGGGTCGGGTCAGCTGCGGGTTGAGCGGCACCGCCACGCCGCCGGCGCGATGGATGGCGGTATAGGCCACCATCCATCGCAGGGCGTTGGGCGCCTCGAGGTGGATGGCCACCCGGTCACCCGGGGTGACGCCCTCCTCGATCAGGCCCCGGGCGACCCGACTGGCCGCGGTGTCCCACTCGGTGAAGGTCATCGACGTGCCGCCGACCACGGAATAGGCGGTCTCGTCGCCGAAGGCCTCGGCCACGGCATGGAGTTGTTCGGGGGGGAGTTGAGCCATCGTCTTGGGCCCGCTACTGGCGGGCCATCGCCTCCTCGGCATCGGTTTCGGGGTCCGACCAGGGTGGTCCGTCCACCTCGACGACCACGTCGTCGATGGTGCCGGTGAACCGGAACGGGGCCTGGTAACGCCGGGTCACCGGCAGGCCGTCGCTGTAGCCACAGGTGAGCCCGGCCCCGGTGACGGAAAACTTGGTGAGCGTGAAGCGCGGGATGTCCCCCCGGGCCACCTCGACGCCGTCGACCTCGAGGTGCCCGACGCCGCGGTGCTCCCCCGTGCGCTCGAAGACGAACGCCACCTGGTGACGACCGGGCGGGACCCGCTCGGTCGCGCCGAGGTGGTGCTCCTCGAGCGAGACGAAGTTGTGGACGTAGGCGGGTCGACCGTCGTCGAGGTAGAGCGTCCAGCCGCCCAGCCCGGAGCCGAGCGACAGGAGGACGCCCTCGGTGGCGCGGCCGTCCGGACCGGCCTCGGGTATCTCGACGGTGGCCACGATGCGGTGGTCGCGGTTGCGGACGTTGACGGCCACCATCTCGGGCACGGCCGCCGCCCCGGGGTAGTACACGTAGCGGGCCCGCTCGGCCACCGGTCGGGGTCGCCCGAAGACCAGTTCGGAGAACGGTCGGTTGTCGAGGGGGAGTACCCCGAAGGTCCGCGCCTCGACCCACCAGCGGTCGACCATGGCCGCCAGGCGCCCGGGCTCGGTGGAGGCCAGATCGTGGCACTCCGAGGGGTCGACGGCCACGTGGTACAGCTCCCACGGATCGTCGGCGAACGCCACCGACGTGTCCTGGACCGGATGGTAGGTGACCGCCTTCCACCCGTCCTGGTACAGCGCCCGGCACCCGAACATCTCGTAGTACTGCACGTGGTGACGGTCGGGCGCCCCGGGATCGGCCAGGGCATCGGCGAACGAGGTCCCGTGCATCGGCGTCTGGGGAACCCCGGCCACGGTCTCCGGCGGATCGATGCCGAGCACCTCGAGCAACGTCGGCGCCACGTCGATGGCGTGGACGTACTGGGTACGGAACGCGTCGTGGCCGGCCGTGCCGGCCGGCCAGTGGACGATCAGCGGGTCGGCGACGCCGCCTTCGTGGACCTCGCGCTTCCACCTCCGGAACGGTGTGTTGCCGGCCACCGTCCATCCCCACGGGTAATTGTTGTGGCAGAGGGGACCGCCGATCTCGTCGATCCGGCCGAGTGCCTCCTCGACCGAGCGGGGTGCCATGTTCCATGGACGGATGTCGTTGACCGATCCGGTGGGGCCTCCCTCGGAGCTGGCTCCGTTGTCGGACAGCACGAGGAGCACGGTGTTGTCGAGGTCCCCGGTACGTTCGAGGAAGTCGACGAGCCGCCCGAGCTGGTCGTCGGTGTGGGAGAGGAAGCCGGCGAAGGCCTCCATGTAGCGGGCGTAGAGGCGGCGGGTCTCGTCGGTCAGCGAGTCCCACGCGGGGACCCAGTCCGGGCGCGGCGACAGCTCGGTGCCCCCGGGCAGGATCCCCTCGGCCAGTTGTCGGGCGAAGGTCGTCGTGCGCCAGTCGTCCCATCCCCGGTCGAACTGGCCGGCGTACCGGTCGATCCACGGGCGCGGCGCCTGGTGGGGGGAGTGGCAGGCGCCGGGGCAGAAGTAGAGGAAGAACGGCTTGTCGGTGTCGATGGCCCGGAGGTCGGACACGTAGCCGATCGCGGTGTCGACCAGGTCCTCGGTCAGGTGGTAACCCTCCTCGTAGGTGCCCGGGTGGCTCGACCTGGTGATTGTCGGAGACGAGGGCGGGCACGAACTGGTGGGTCTCACCCTCCATGAACCCGTAGAACCGCTCGAAGCCCCGTCCGAGCGGCCAGTTGTGCCGGGGGGCGGCCAGGTGGCACTCGTCCTCGGGGGCCAGGTGCCACTTGCCCACGGCCCACGTGGCGTAGTCCCGGTCGACGAGGATCTGGCTGAGGAACCCGTTGGCCCGGGGGATGGTGGCGTCGTACCCCGGGAACCCGGTAGCCAGTTCGACCACCCGCCCCATGCCGTTGCTGTGGTGGTTACGTCCGGTGAGCAGGCACGAACGGGTGGGGGAGCACAGACGCGGTGGTGTGGAAGTTGGTGAACTGCAACCCGGCACCGGCCAGGCGGTCGAGGGTCGGGGTGGCGATGTCCGAGCCGAAGCACCCCAGCTGCGCGAACCCCACGTCGTCCAGTACGACCAGGACCACGTTGGGGGCGCCCGGCGCGGCGGCGCCGGCGCTCGGGCCACCACGGGACCGACCCCTCGAAATCGTCGCGGATGGTGCCGCGGAACTCGCCCGGCTCCATGGCTCAGCGGTCCCCGGCCGGTCGCCGGCCGTGGGCGTACCGTCCGTGCGGTCGCAGGTCGAGCGTGGGCACGGCGTCACTGTAGGCCGTCGTCGGCGACGTCGCCCCGGACCCGCGGCGCCGACGGGTCGCGGACTAGCATCGGCGCGTCCCACCGGCGGGCCCGATGGCGCGCCGGCCCCGATCCGCACCGTCCCCAGGAGGTCCCGCCCATGAACGAGTCCGTGGAGGCGTCCCGGGTCCGGGTCGGTCGTCGCCGACAGGGCGAGCCCACGGGCCCGGTCGAGGGACGCTCGAACTGATGGCCGTCGACGGAGGTGCCGCGGGGGTGACCGGCCGGGTCCGGGCCCGGCTGGCCGAGCTGGGTCTCGAGCTCCACGGACCCCACCCGCCCCACGATCCCGCTCGACGCCGTCGTGATCCACGGAGGGCAGGCCCGGACGTCGGGACAGCTTCCCCGGATCGACGGTCGGCTCACGTGCTGTGGCCGGCTGGGCGAGACCGTGACGGTGGAGGAGGGAACCGAGGCCGCGGCGGTGTGCGCGCTCAATGCGCTGGCCGTGCTGGAAGTGGCCCTCGGCTCCCTCGACCGGGTCGAGCGGGTGCTCACCGTGACCGGCTACGTGGCCTCGACCCCCGACTTCCACCAGCAGCCGGCCGTGGTCGACGGCGCCAGTCGGGTGCTCCACGACGTCTTCGGCGACGCCGGCCGCCACACCCGCTCGGCGGTGGGGGTGGCGGCCCTGCCGCGCGGTGGCGCCGTCGAGATCGAGGTCACGGTGGCGGTCCGGCCGTGAGGTCGCACCGGAACCGGACACGGAGGAGTGGACACCATGGAGCAGGACACCGCTGACGCCCTCGCCGGGCTCGGAGCCGCCACGTTCGGGGAGTCGGGCGCCCGACGGCTGCCGCCCCGGGTGCGTGCGGCATGGCCGGGGGCCGCCCTGGCCGCCCCCGCCTACCCGGTGGGCTGCACGCCCGGTGACAACCTGGCGGTCCACGTCGCGGTGACCCGTGCCCCGGCGGGCTCCGTCCTGGTGGTCGACGTGGGGGATGTCCACCACCGCGGCTACTGGGGTGAGGTGCTCACGACGGCGGCGCAGGCCCGTGGCCTGGCCGGCCTGGTCATCGACGGCGGGGTGCGCGACGTGGGGGCGCTCGAGCGGCTCGGGTTCCCCGTCTTCTCCGACGGGATCGTGCTGCCCGGCGCCACCAAAGACTGCCCGGGGCACGGCCGGACTACCGGTCAGCGTGGCCGGTGTACCGGTGGGCCCCGGTGACTGGGTGGTGGGGGACGTCGACGGGGTGGTGGTGGTACCGGCCGGATCGGTGGACGGACGTCATCGCCGCCGGACGCGCCCGGGAGTCGGCGGAAGCGGGGTACTTCGAGGCGTTGCGCGCCGGGTCGACGACAGTGGGCTGCTCGGCCTCGACGCCTCGCTGATCGACTCGGGCGAATCCGACGGCTGACGGTCGCGCCACCCGGCCGCGCCGGAGGCCGTGCCGCGTCGGTCTCAGTGGTTGGTGTAGTCGATGGGTCCCGCGCCCTTGACGCCGATGGCGAAGCAGAAGCAGTGGATCGGGGCGTGGTCCGTGACCGGTCGCAGGCTGTGGACCACGTCCGGCGGGATGTGGACGAGGTCGCCCTGGCCGATGAGACGCTCCTCGTCGCCGATGGTCATGGTGCCCCGACCGCGGAGCACGTAATAGAACTCGTGGGTCGGGTGGGAGTGGGGGTCGACGTACCCGCCCCCCGCCACCTCGAACTCGTTGACGAGCTCCAGGAACCCGCCGTCGGTCAGGTCCTTCATCTCCCGGGAGTTGACCATCCACCAGACCGGGACGGTGCCGTTGTGCTCGACGACGGGGGCGACGTCTTCGATGTTGCGAACGTCCATGGGTTGTGGTCTCCTTGGCTCGTCATGGGTGCTGCCGTGGATCACGACGCTGTGCGTCAGATAGTACCGAAGCCGCTCGACGAGGAACCTGTGGGCTCCGTTCGGATGGCTGCCGGTGGACGACACCGATCCGCGGGATGGTGACCACGTCCTGGAGTTCGCCTGGGGGGACGTCCACGTCAACCGCATCGGGCACCGCCGGGACGAGGTGCCGGTCGTACCCGGCGGGTTGAGGTGCGAGGTCCTGTTCCGCCACGACACCCACACCCAGGTGCTGATGGCCCTGGACGTCCCCTCGGTGATCGTCGTGGCACCGGCCGGCTCGGAGCCGGCCGACGGCGACGGCGTCGACGGCGTGCGCGCCTTCCTGCTCGAGCCCCTCGTCCCGGTGGTGCTGCACCGGGGGACGTGGCACTGGGGCCCGTACCCCCGGTTCGCCGAGTCGGTGTCGCTCTTCAACGTCCAGGGGCGTCGCTACGTCGAGGACAACCGCAGCTGCGACCTCGCCGCCGCGGGCCTCTCCCTCGACGTTCTGCTGTCGGCGTGACGCGTGGCGGGGGTGCGTCCCGACCTGTTGCGCGGGCCATGCCCGGTGGGTGCTTTGCGAGATGGCTAGTCTCCACCCCAGTGGTATGGCTAATGTCCTGACCACACGAACAGGCCAGGTGGCCTGCCGTTCATCGGGGGGGAGGACGGACCCGTCCTGTTCCGATGCGGTGGGCCCTGTGCGAGGAGGACGAACTGATGCGGTGGTCGCCGGGGGAATTGGTTGGTGCCGGTCGCATCGATGGCCGTGGTGGCGGTGGTGGCTGCGGGATGCTCGTCGATCCGTCGACGCCGGCCACCACCACCACGTCGACGACGGCGGCCTCGACGTCGACCACATCGGGGAGTCGGCCGGCTCGGCAGAGCCCCGGCGTCACCGCCACCCAGGTCAGTGTCGGCGCCATCTAGACCAAGACCGGCTCCGCTGGCCGGCTACTTCAACGGCATCGGCCCGGGCATGGAGGCCTACTTCGACCTCGTCAACTCCCAGGGCGGGATCAACGGGCGAAAGATCGTCCTGACCGCCGACCTCGACGACGGCGGTTCGCCCAGCCAGTTCACCCAGCAGGTCCACACGGCCATCGACCAGGACCACGTCTTCGCCGTCGGGGTGGCCTCGGCCTGGTTCACCCCGGCGTACTTCGTCTCCACCGGCACGCCGACCTACGGGTACAACGTGAGCGCCAACTGGCAGACCGCGCCCAACCTCTTCGCGGCGGGCGGCTCGACCCAGATCTACTCGGCCGGGCGTTCCCGACCATGGGTCACTTCATCAAGGCGACGGATCGAAGGCCGTCGCCTTCATCAGCTACGGCCCGGCCATCGCCTCCTCCTACGACGCCTGCAACGCCTACGCCACGGATCTGAAGAGCGCCGGCTACAACATCAACTACGTCGACGTCGGTGCCCAGCTGGGTGGTAGCTACGCCTCGGACGTCCAACGCATGCAGCAGGCCGGATCGGACCTCGTCGTCGTCCTGCATGCAGTCCTCCGACAACATCACGATGGCCCGTGACATCCAGCAGTACGGGCTGAACATCAAGCAGCTGTGGCTCAACGGGTACGACCAGAGCCTGCTCAACCAGTACGCCAGCCTGATGAAGGGGGTGTACCTCAACATCACCGGTTCGGTCCCGTTCTCGGCGGCCACCCTGCCGAAGTACGGCAACACGTACTCCGGCATGCAGCAGTACATCGCCACCATGAACAAGTATGAGCCGACGTTCACCTACAACGGCGTGGCCTTCCAGGGCTGGCAGTCGGCCGTCCTTCTGGTGGCCGGCATCAAGGCGGCGGGCAACGACGTGACCCAGGCCAACGTGATCGCCCAGGACAACAAGATCACCAACTTCAACGCCGACGGCACGACGGCGCCCGTCGACTGGACGACGGCCCACACCGCCAACACGCTCCCGTCCTGCAGCGCCTTCGTACAGGTCCAGGGGACCACGTACGTCCCGGTGCTCGGCTCGGGCAAACAGGTATTCGTGTGCGTGAACGGGAACGCCAAGGACCCCGCGGTGGAGCCGGCCCCGCCGGGCACGCCGGGCGCATGAGCCCCCGCACCGCACTGACGAGGTAGGGACCGACCCGGCGTGGAGCACTTCCTGGGATTCGCCATCCCCGGCGTCCCCTATGGGTGCACGTACGCCATCGTGGCCGTGGGCCTCGTGCTCACGTACCAGGCCACCGGCGTGTTCAACTTCGCCTACGGCGCCCAGGCCTACCTGTCCGCCTTCCTCTTCACCCGCCTGGTACAGAACGAGCACCTCCCGGTGTGGCTGTCCTTCGTCCTGACGGTGGTCGTGCTCGGTCCGGTGGTGGGGGTCGCCTTCGACCGCCTGCTGTTCAGCAAGATCGCCAACACCAACACCACGGCCAAACTGGTCACCGGCATCAGCCTCTTCGTAGGCATACCGGCGGTGCTGGCGGTGTTCTTCGGGAGCGCCAACCAGTACAACCCGCCGAGCATCCTGTTCAACCCGAACACGGTCTACTTCCGGGTGGCCGGGACGCCGATCAACGGGATCTACGTCACGACGGCCCTCACCACGGTGCTCGTCCTGGTCGCCCTCGGGCTGCTGCTCCGGTTCTCCAACCTCGGTCTGCAGATGCGTGGGTCGGTGGAGAGCCGTCGCCTGATCGAGCTCGACGGCGTCAACGCCGGTCGGGTGGTGGCCGTGGCCTGGGCCATCTCGGGGTTCATGGCCGCCTTGGCCGGCGTCCTCCTCGCCCCCATCTACCCGCAGCTCCAGTTCAGCGACTACGCCGCCCTCATGGTGGCGGGTTTCGCCGCCGCCGCCTGGGCCGTGTTGCGCTCGCTGACCATCGCCGCCCTGGTGGGCGTGCTCATGGGCGTGCTCACCACCACGCTCCAGGGCTATCTCCCGGTGGACAGCGTGTGGTCGTCGGCGCTCTTCACCTCGCTCCCGTTCATCGTGCTGGTGGTGGCGCTCATGGCCGTGCCGGGCCTGCGCAAGCTCGACCGGACCAAGGATCCGCTCTCCTCGGTCGACCCACCCCCGTTGCCGACCATCGCCACACTCCGTGCCCCCCAGATCGACCGGATCGTGCGGATCGGCTGGTACGTGCTCCTGGTCGCCTTCATCGTGTCGATGCTGACCTGGCTGCCGACCAACTGGGAGAACGTCTTCAACGCCGGCCTGGTCTTCTCCACCATCTTCCTGTCCATCACGCTCATCACCGGAATGGGTGGACAGCTCTCCCTCGCCCAGGCCACCCTCGCCGGGGTGGGCGCCTTCACCGCCGCGCAGCTGGCCACCCACTTCGGGTTCAGCTTCTTCGCGGGGGCCCTGGTGGGCGCCGTGGTCGGGGCGGCCGTGGCCGTGGTGCTGGCGGTGGCCTCGGTGCGGCTGCGCGGCCTCGGGCTGGCCCTCCTGACCATCGCCGCCGCCCTGTTCTTCGACAACACGGTCTTCCCCCAGCTGCTCTCGAGCGGCACCGGTCAGTCGATCGAGGTCAAGTCGTCCTGGGTCGGCCTCGGCGTGTTCAATCCCAACGGCCACGCCTTCTTCGTCCTCGCCATGGTGGTCCTGGTGGTGTGCATCATCGGCGTGAAGCTCCTGATGCGGGGCACCACGGGCCTGTTCCTGGGCGCCATGCGGGGGAGCGAGACCGGGGCGTCGGGCCTGGGCATCAACCTCACCTGGCAGCACGTCGTGATCTTCGCCATGTCGGGTCTGGTGGCCGGCATCGGGGGCAGTCTCCAGGTCATCCAGCAACAGCAGGTGAGCCCGGCCCTCTTCAACTATCAGATCTCGCTGGTGTTCGTGGTGGTCGTGGTGACCACGGGGGCCAGCACCGTCGAGGGGGCGCTGCAGGCCGGTTTCGGCTTCGTGATCCTCCAACAGCTCCTGACCTACGTCCCGGCCCGCCTCGGGGGGAACAGCCTGGTCGTGGTGTTCTTCGCCTTCGGCGCCCTGACCTACGCGGCGCACCCCGAGGGCATCCTCGAGTTCCAGAAGCGGCGGTGGACGTTGCGGTTCGAGCGAATGATCTTCCACACCGACCCGGTGGGGTCCGGTCGCGTCCCGGGTGTCCCCGGAGGGATGGCCGCGGCCGTCGAGCCGGCGGTCGGCGACCATGGCTGAGCCCGGCGCCGGTCCGCTGCTCCAGGTGACCGGGGTCACCAAGGTGTTCGGGGGGATCCTGGCGGTCAACGACGTGACCATGGAGGTCGGTGCCGGTGAGAGTATCGGCCTGGTCGGGCCCAACGGAGCCGGCAAGACGACCCTCTTCAATTGCATCTGCGGCCAGTTGCGCCCCGAGCGGGGGGCGGTGACCCTGGAGGGTAGGGACCTCCTCGGACTGCCCACCTACCAGCGGGCGCCGCCGCGGCGTCGGTCGGACCTACCAGCGGATCGAGGTCTTTCCGGACATGACGGTGCGCGACCACCTGGTGGCGGCCCTCCGGGCCCGGCACCGCCGGAGCCGACTGTGGCGCGACCTGTGCAACATCGAGCTCGGTCACCCCCGCAGAACACGCGAAGGTGGACGAGGTGCTGGAGCTGGTGGGCATCGGGGCGCAGGCGGACGTCCCGGTGGCCAGCCTGGGGCTGGGGTCCTGCCGACTGGTGGAGCTGGCCCGGGCCCTGGTGTCGGACCCCGTCCTCCTGCTGGCCGACGAACCGTCGTCGGGCCTCGACGTCCGTGAGACGGCGGAGCTGGCCTCGGTGCTGCGCACCCTCCAACGGGAGCAGGGCCTGGCCCTGCTCCTCGTCGAGCACGACCTGGGGATGGTCGGCGAGGTGGTCGACCGGGCCATCGTCATGGACCTCGGGACGGTGATCGCCGAGGGCACCTTCGACACCGTGATGGCCGAACCGGCCGTGCGGACGGCCTACCTGGGGATCACGGCGTGACCACCGGTCCCCCCTCCGACACCTCCGGCGGCGCACCGGCCCTGGAGGTCAGCCACGTCTCCGCCGCCTACGGTCCGTACCGGGCCCTCTTCGACGTGAGCTTCACCGTGCCGGCCGGAGGGATCACCGCCCTGATCGGCTCCAACGGGGCCGGCAAATCGACGGTGGCCCGCGTGGTCACCGGACTGCTGGCCACGACGGCGGGGACCGTGCGGGTCGACGGCACCGACGTGACCGGCCTGGCGACCTACCGGATCGCCCGACTGGGGTGCGCCCACGTGCCCGAGGGCCGGGGCGTCTTCGCCGACCTGACGGTGGAGGAGAACCTGAAGGTCCTGTTCCGCCAGAAACTCGGTCGCAAGCAGGTCCCCGAGGCCCTGGCCCGCGCCTACGAGTCGTTCCCGATCCTCGGCAGCCGGCGCAAGCAGCACGGCGGGACGCTGTCCGGCGGTGAACAGCGCATCCTGTCCCTGGCCAAGGTGCTGGTGGCGCCGCCGCGCCTGCTGGTGGCCGACGAGATCTCGCTCGGCCTGGCCCCGGTCATGATGGACGCCGTCTACGACGGTCTGCGACGCATCAACACGGCGGGCACCGCCCTGTTGATCGTCGAGCAGCAGGTCGACCGGGTCCTGGAGATCGCGTCGACGGCGGTGGTCCTGGAGCACGGCTCGGTGGCGTACGCCGGTCCGGCCGACGGCGCGCTCACAGCTGTCGAGGCCGTCCTCGCCTCGAGGGGTGAGCGCGCGGTGGCCGGGTTGCCCGGCCGCAGCGGCACCGGGAACGAGCCGTCGGTCACGGCGGACGCCTCACCGGTCGCCGAGCCCGGGACATGATCCCGGTGCGGAGCCGTAGCCTGGGGACCGAGACGACGAGGAGGAATCATGGCTGACGACGCACGCGATGCGGTGGTGGTGGACGTCCTGCGGACGACACTGGGCAAGCGGAAGGGCGCCCTGTCGACCTGGCACCCCGTCGACCTGCTGGGCTTCGCCCTGACCTCGCTGGTCGAACGGACCGGTATCGACCCCGAACGGGTGGACGACGTCATCGGGGGCTGCGTGACCGAGGTGGGGGAGCAGAGCACCAACGTGACCCGCAACGGTTGGGTGGCGGCCGGGCTGCCCCAGAAGGTGCCCGCCACCACCGTCGACCGCCAGTGCGGATCGTCCCAGCAGGCCATGCACTTCGCGGCGGCCGGCGTGGTGGCCGGCCACTACGACCTGGTCGTGGCCTGCGGCGTCGAGAGCATGAGCCGGGTGCCGCTGGCATCGAACTCCCGCGGTGGCACCGGACCGTTCCCGCCCTCCTTCCTGGAGGAGATCGACGGCCGCCTGTGGGCCCAGTTCCGGGTGGCCCAGGTGCTCGCCGACCGCGACAAGATCACCCGCGAGGAGATGGACGAATTCGCCCTCGAGAGCCATCGCCGGGCGGCCGCCGCCTGGGACGAGGGCCGGTTCGCCAGCGAGGCGGTACCCGTCCCCCTGAAGGACGAGGACGGCAAGCTGACGGGCGCCCGCCTCGAGACCGACGAGGGTATCCGTCGTAACGGCTCCATGGAGTCGCTGGCCGGGCTCCCGCCCGCCCAGTCCTGGGAGCCCGACACCGCCCCCGACATCACCGCCGGCAACTCCTCACAGATGACGGACGGTGCCTCGGCCATGCTCATCGCCGAACGATCGGTGGCCGAGCGCCTGGGCCTGCCCATCCGTGCCCGGTTCGCCCACGCCACCGTCGCCGCCGACGACGCCGCCATCGTGCTGTCGGCACCGGTCCCCGCCACCCAGCGCCTGCTCGACCGGTCGGGCATGACGATCGACCAGTTCGACGCGGTGGAGTGCAACGAGGCCTTCGCCGCCATCCCGCTCATGTGGCAACGGGCCTTCCCGGTGGACCCGGCGGTACTCAACCCGTGCGGCGGCGCCATCGCCATCGGCCACCCTCTCGGGGCGAGCGGCGTCCGGCTCGCCGCCACCCTGATCAACCACCTGGAGGCCACGGGCGGCCGCTACGGTTTCCAGACCATGTGCGAAGGTGGCGGGCAGGCCAACGCCACCGTGATCGAGCGACTGGGCTGACACCCGCCGCCGGGGCGACCGTCGAAGGGAGGCGAGCGTGACCGAGCCGACGCCGGTGGGATCCCGGCCGGGATTCGTGCTCCAGCCGGGTGAGGGACGGGTCTGGCCGATGGGTCGCCTCGAGGCCGTCTTCAAGGCGGACGGCGCCGAGAGCGCCGGCCGGTACTCGATCTCGGAGTGGTGGCTCGAGCCGCACACCGCGGGCCCGGGTCCCCACGCGCACTCCGAGGACGACGTCTTCTACGTGCTGGAGGGGACGTTCACCTTCCAGGTGGGCGACGAACGGTTCGAGGCGCCGAAGGGGGCGTTCGTGCTGGCACCGGGAGGCGTGACCCACGACTTCGCCAACCGCACCGCCACCCGGGCCGGCTTCCTCAACATCTCCGTCCCCGGCGACTTCGAGCCGAACATGCCCGGCATCAGTGCCTGGTTCCTGGACCGCCCGGACGAGGACGGTCGCCCCGGCGCCGGATAGGGGCCCCTACGAGGGCGACGCCTCCGACCGGGACTTCACGTAGGCGGCCGTGCCGGCCAGGAACCCGGCCGGGTCCTTCGCCTTGTGGGCGGCGAACTCGGCGAAGTAGGCGGGTACGTAGACGGAGAGGGCGCCCTCGGTGATCCCGTCCAGGATCGTCTCCACCGCCTCGGCCACCGGAATCGCCTCGACGTCGCCGGTGAAGGGGTCGTTGTCGGGCAGCGTGAACAGCTCGGTGTCCACCACGCCCGGGTAGACGACGGTGACGGTCACCCCCGTCTCCCACAGGTCGACGGCCATCGCCTCCGAGAAGACGGCGAGGGCTGCCTTGGAGGCGTCGTAGGCGGCCTCGCCCGGCGAGCTGAGCGGGGCCGCCACCGAGGAGACGTTGACGATGCGCCCGGACCCGCGGTCCACCATGTGGGGCAACAGGGCGAGTGTGAGCCGGACCGGCGAGAGGTAGTTGACGGCCATGACCGACGCCACCGTCTCCGGGTCGAGGCGGGTCACGTGGCGCCGCTTCGGGATGCCGGCGTTGTTGACCAGGATGTCGACCCCGCCGAGCTGCTCGACGGCCTCGACCGCCAGTCGGTCCACCGCCGCGTCGTCGGTGAGGTCGAGGGCCCACATGGCCGAGTCGGGGGCATGGACACGGCAGCGTGCGAGCACGTCGGCCAGCCGGTCCTCCCGGCGGGCCACGATGCCCACCGTGGCGCCCCGTCGGGCGAAGGCCTCGGCGAGGCCGGCGCCGATGCCCGACGACCCCCCGGTGATCAGCACCCGCAACCCGTCGAACGTTCCGGTCCCGTCGGTCATGTTCCCTCCTCCGCCGGAGACGCCGTCCTCCGGCGCCCCATCGGCTCTTCCCCGGACAGCGCTTCCAACCCGACTACCGGTTCTTCCACTGCGGGGCGCGCTTCTCGGCGAAGGCCCTGGGCCCCTCCACGGCGTCCTCGCTGGCGAAGACCTCCGACGAGATGGACGACTCGATCTTGTAGGCCTCCCGCATGTCGACGGCCAGGCCCCGCAGCACCGACTCCTTCGTCTTGCGGACGGCGAGCGGCCCGTTGGCGGTGATGCGGCGGGCGTAGTCCCCGGCCCGCTCGAGGAGGCGCTCGGGCGGGCAGACCTCGTTGAGCAGGCCCATCTCGAACACCCGCGGCGCCGACAGCCGGTCGGCGCACAGCAGCATCTCCATGGCCGCCGGATAGGGGATCTGACGGGGCAGGCGCACCGTGGTGCCGCCGCCGGCGAACAGGCCCCGCTTGGGCTCCAGCACGCCGAAGGTGGCGGTGTCGGCCGCCACCCGGAGGTCGCAACCACCCAGCATCTCCATGCCCCCCGCCACGCACGTCCCGTTGACGGCGGCGATCACCGGCTTGTACAGCTTCACGTTGCGGAGCACGGCCTTGACCCCGTCGTCCAGCCGGTACCCGTCGATCTCGGTGACGCCGTCCTTCATGCGGGCGGCGAGCGCGGTGATCTGCGGGATGTACGTCTTGAGGTCGGCGCCCACACAGAAGTCCGGGCCGACCCCGGTGACGATGGCCACCCAGGCGCCGTCGTCGGCGTCGAAGCGCTCCCAGGCCTGGCGGAGCAGGGCGAAGTGCTCCATGTCGAGAGCGTTCCGGGCCTCGGGCCGGTCGATGGTGATCCTCACGATGTGATCGTCACCGGGCTCGTAGTGGATGGGCACGGGTCTCCTCTCGATGGGGTTTCGGTGGTCAGCGGGTCGCCGTGTGGCTGCCCCGGCGGCCGGGAGTGAGGTGGACGGTGGTGCCGCACAGATCCTCGTCCTCGTCCGGAGGCTCCGACAGACGGGCGTAGGCGCGCCCGCCGTCGGCCAGATCGCAGATCAGGGCGGTCGAGGTCGGCCCGTGGCGGTCGTACTCGGTGGAATAGGTGACGACGGTGGCCGGGCCCTCGGCGCCCGACTCCACCGGCACGCCGTTCGGAGGACCGCCGGTCGGGGACGGGGCCCCGGCGACCACTCCGGCCGGGTCACCGGGCCGGGTCGACCACAACGAGGCGCTGTGGTGCTCCATGTGCATGCCGATGCCGGTCACCAGGCCCATCGAGCCGGGGTCGGTGCGCAGGGCCTCGGTCATGGCGGCCAGGGCGTGGGTGCCGTAGTTGCTGCCCGGACCCCCGTGGTAGGGGAGGCCCCCGGTGACGGTCAGGCTCCGGCCCGGGGCGAGGCCGAGGGCGTCCGAGGCGAACGACAGGGAGCTGGCGAAGCACGAATACAGGTCGAGGTGGGCCACGTCGTCGACGGGGACGCCGCCGAGGGCGGCGTCCACCGCCGCGGCCAGGGCCGGCGAGCGCCCGAGGTCGGGCCGGGAGGCCAGGGCGGGCGGTTCGTCGGCGGATCCGAGTCCCCGCAGGTACACCCGTCGGTCGTCGGGCACGCCCAGGCGGTCGGCCTCGGCGGCCGTCGCCACCAGCACGGCGGCCGCCATGTCGACGTCCATGATCGCCGTCATCAGCTTGGTGTAGGGGGTGGCCACCCGGCGGTTGTCCGCCGACGGGGTGGTGATCTCGTCGGCCGTCCGGGCCACCGGGAACCAGGCGTACTCGGGCTGGGACGCCGCCACCCGGGTCAGGGGGGCGAGCAGCTCGCCGAGCTCCCGACGGTGGTCGTCCAGGGTGTGTCCGAGGTCGGCCCGCCGGGCGGTGTCCAACAGGGCGAAGGTGAGGTAGGCCTGGAAGATGCCGTTGGCCGCCTCGTCGCGGTCGAGGGTGATCGGGAAGGGCGTGGGCTCGGCCGGCGGGTGCGACCAGGCCGGCTCGGCCAGGTGGCGCCGGGTCGCCAACGCCTCGCCCCCGACGACGAGGGCGAGTTCGAGCTCGCCGCGGGCCATCGCCCCGGCGGCGTCGGCGACCAGCCGGACCGGCACCGACCCTCCGATCCCCGAGTAGACCCGGTGGGCCGGGTCCGCGCCCAGCCGGGTGGCGAGTCGTCCGCACGGATCGTCGTACTCCCAGGACTGGCAGTAGACGACCTGCAGACTCTGCAGCGAACGCAGGGCGTCGGGGGCTCCGGCGTCAGCGGCGGCGGCGCGGGCCACCGCCTCCCACAGCTCGAGCGGCTCGGGGGCCGTCCGGTCGCGCCAGGTGCGGCGGGACGCGCCGATGATGCACGGGACCCGCGGGTCGACGGACACCGCCGTGCTCAGGAGGTGCGGGCCTGGCCGGGCAGCCGGATGGCGCGGTCGGCGATGATGTTCTTCTGGACCTCGGTCGAACCCCCGCCGATGGTGCTGTAGCGCTGGAAGGCGTACAGCCGTGTCCACTTGCCCCGGTCGACGGTGTCCGGTCCGCCCCGGGCCAGCAGCCCGACCGGCCCGAGCAGGTCGACGGCCAGGTCGGCCAGCGTCTGGGCGAGTTCCGACCACTGCAGCTTGGCGAAGGGCACCTCGGGCCAGTTCTTCTCGCCCTTGATGATCTTGGAGAGGGCCCGCAGGGTCAGCAACCGGGCCAGCTCGATGTCGGTCCAGGCCCGGGCCAACCGCTCCTGGATGGAGGGGTCCTCGAGGGCGGCGGGGTTGACCGACCGCGCCGCCATGACCATGGCCCGCAGGTCGGCGGCCAGGTTCGAGATCTGGCCGGCGATGCCCACCCGCTCGTGGCCGAGGGTGCCCATCGCCACCATCCAGCCCTCCCCCTCGCCGCCGAGCCGGCTGTCGAGGGGGAGGTGCGCGTCGGTGAAGTAGACCTCGTTGAACATCTCCTCACCCGTCATGTCGCGGATGGGCCGGACCTCGATGCCCGGGGTGTGCATGTCCACGATGAAGGCGGTGATGCCCTCGTGCTTGGCCCCGCGCTCGATGGCGGTGGGGTCGGTGCGGAGCAGGAAGAGTCCCCACCGGGCCAGGTGGGCGGTGGAGATCCAGATCTTCTGTCCGTTGACCACATAGCCGTCACCGTCCCGGATGGCGGTGGTCCGGAGGTTGGCCAGGTCGTTGCCGGCGTCAGGCTCGGAGAAGCCCTGACACCAGTGCTCGGATGCGTCGAGGATGCACGGGAGCCAGCGCGCCTTCTGTTCCTCGGTGCCCCAGGCGATGATCATCGGACCGATCTGCCAGAGCCCGTTGGGGTTGGCCAGTCCGGGCGTCCGGTACTCGGACATCACCTCGGAGTAGATGATGCGCTGCATGGCGGTGGCGCCCCGCCCGTTGTGCTCGACGGGCCAGTGCACGGCGGCCCACCGGCCCTCGTTCAGGACCCGTTGCCACGCCGCCCGGCGCTGTTGCGCCTTCTCGGTCGACATGGCGCCGTCGTCGGCCAGCTCCTCGCTGGCCAGGAACGGTTCGAGGTGTTCATCCAGCCACGCCCGCAGTTCGTCGCGGAACGCTTCGTCTTCTGGTGCCAGGGCGAAGTCCACGGAACGAGATGCTAGCCGGACACCTGTCTAGACTGACGGGTCATCAGGTAACGGTGGCGAGGCGCCCGTGGCGCCGGGGGGAGTGTGCAGTGGATTTCACGTTCGACGCGGAGCAGCTGGCCTTGCAGGACGTGGCCCGCCGGGCCATGGAGGAGATCGACGGCGACGAACTGCGTCGGCTGGCCGACGATCCGGTGGGATTCGACGCCGGCCACTGGGCCCGGCTCGTCGAGCTCGGTTGGACGGGCATGCTGCAGCCGGACTCGGGTGCCGGCCTCCTGGAGATGTGCATCGTCCTCGAGCAGATGGGACGCGTACCGCTGCCCGGTCCGTTCTTCTCCTCGGCCGTGTACGCCACCCTGGCTGCCCGGGCCCTCGGTGCCGAAGGGCTCCTGGAGAGCCTGGCCGAGGGGGCCGCCCGGGGGACGGTGGCCCTCCACGAGCAGGGCCACGGCCACCCGCTGTCCACGGTGCGGGCCAGGGCCCGTCGCAAGGGGTCGGGATGGGTGGTGTCGGGATCCAAGCCCGTCGTGGTCGATGGCCACACGGCGGACTGGGCCATCGTCGTGGCCCTGGCCGAGGACGGCATCCGCTCGTTCCTCCTGCCGTCACCGGCCGCCGAGGCTGTCCCCAACCTGGACCCGACGCGCAAGCTGGCCCGTCTGGTGCTCGACGACGAGCCGGTCGAGCCGCTCGGACCGACCGGTGACCAGACCGGCCTGTGGCGGGGGGTGCTCGACGACGTGGCCGTGGCCCTGTCGGCCGAGCTGGTCGGGGTGTCGCACCGGGCGCTCGACGAGGCGGTCGAGTACGCCAAGGAGCGGGTGGTGTTCGACCGGCCCATCGCCACCTTCCAGTCGGTCAAGCACCGCATCGTCGACATGTTCCACTCGCTGGAGATGGCCCGGGTGGGCGTGCACTTCGCCGCCTGGGCGGCCGATACCGGTGCGCCGGAACGGGCCCGCGCCGCGGCGATGGCCGCGGCCTACGCCACCGAGACCGCCGTCCGGGTGACGGGCGACGACATCCAGGTCCACGGAGGAGTCGGGTTCACGTGGGCCAACGACGCCCACTTCCTCTTCAAGCGGGCCAAGCAGAACGAGGTGCTGCTCGGGGGCAGCGCCGTGCAGTGGCACCAGGTGGCGACCGAGCTCGTGGGAGCCTGAGCCGGTCGAGTCGGTGGGAGACGATCGGGACCACCGGTCCCGGAAGGGGGAGTGACGATGGGGACGCACGTGCGGGAGGGGGTCGAGGCGATGACGCCGTTCGACCCGTTCGAGCTCCAGGACACGGTGTCGGGGGACATCCGTGACCCGTACCCGAGGATGGGCGAGCTGCGGCGGGCCGCCCCCGTCCACTCCGGGCCGGTCGACCTGGGCAACGGCCTCCCCGACGAGGATCCCGGCCGTCCACCCCCCATCACCGTGTTCGGCTTCGACGAGGTCGTCCAGGTGCTGCGCGACAACGAGCGGTACTCGTCGGCGGTGTACGAGGGGATCATGGGTGCGGTCATGGGCCGGACCATCCTCCAGATGGACGAGCCCGAGCACCGGCTGCACCGAGCCCTGGTGTCGCCCACCTTCCGCACCAAGGTCCTCGAGCGGTGGGAGTCCGGCCTCGTCCGGACGGTGGTCGACGAGCTGATCGACGGCTTCTGCGAGCGGGGATCGGCCGACCTGGTCCGCGAGCTCACCTTCAACTTCCCCGTCCAGGTGATCGCCCGCATCCTCGGCCTGCCCCGATCGGACTTCCCCATCTTCCAGCGCTGGGCCGTCGAGATCACCAGCGTCGCCGCCAACTGGGACCGGGGCATGGCCGCCTCGGCCGCCCTGCGCGAGTACTTCGCCGAGGTACTGGCCGAGCGCCGGCGCCAGCCCGCCGACGACCTGATCAGCGACCTGCTGGTGGCCGAGGTCGACGGACGGCGCCTCGACGACGAGGAGATCTACTCCTTCCTGCGGCTGTTGCTGCCGGCCGGCGTGGAGACCACCTACCGGGCGTCGGGCAACCTGCTGTTCGCCCTCCTGACCAACCCCGAACAGCTGCGTGCGGTCCGCCAGGACCGGGACCTGCTCCCGGTGGCCTTCGAGGAGGGCATCCGCTGGGAGCCACCGGTCACGGTGATCCTGCGCCGGGCCACCGGAGACGGCGAGCTGGGCGGCGTCGAGGTCCGCGAGGGGGCCGACGTCGGCCTGCTCCTCGGATCGGCCAACCGGGACGAGCGCAAGTACGAGCGACCCGACGAGTTCGACCTCGCCCGACCGTCGCGCCAGAGTGTCGGATTCGGTTTCGGTGTGCACGTGTGCCTCGGTATGCACCTGGCCCGCATGGAGGCCCGGGTGGCCATCGATACGCTCCTCGACCGTCTGCCCGACCTCGAGCTCGCCGCCACCGGCGACGAGGAGCCCCACATCCGGGGACTGGCCTTCCGGTCCCCCGTCACCCTCCCCGTGGCCTTCACCCCGTGTTGAGCGTCCGGGGCGGTTCCCGATCCGCGCTCCATCGAGCGGTCCAGGTAGGGCGCGCGCATGCCCGCCTGGCTGTCCGAGGACGAGTACGCCGCGCTCGACGCGGCCTGTGAGCGCCTGATCCCGGCCACCGACCGCGGCCCGGGAGCCGCGGTCGCCGGGGTGGCCGGCTACATCGACCAACTGCTCGGCGCCTTCACCTACGACCCGCCGCGCATCTGGGCCGGTGGCCCGTCGTCGGGGCGGCACGGGGGAGCGAACGGTTTCGCCGGGTTCCACCGGCTGTCGCCCCTCGACGAGTTGGCCTGGCGGACCCGGATCGAAGGTTCGCAGGGCCGGGCCGAGCGCGAGTTCAACGGCCCGGTGGTGGGCTGGCAGGAGCGGTACCGGGAGGGGCTGGCGGCCCTGGGGTCCGACTTCCGCGACCTGGACGGGGCCGCCCAGGACGCCCGACTGCGGGCCGACCCCGACTTCTGCGACCTGCTCTACACCCACGCCTGTGAAGGCATGTACGGGGCACCGGAGTACGGCGGCAACCGCGGCCTGGTGGGCTGGGGGGCCATCGGGTTCGAAGGCGACGTCCAGCCCCGGGGCTGGACCGACGAGGAGGTGACGAGGCCGTGACGGTCGACGCCGTGATCGTGGGATCGGGGCCCGGCGGGTCCACCGTGGCCGACGTGCTGACCGCCGCCGGTTGGACGGTCACCATCATCGAGAAGGGGCGCAACCACCTGCTCGACCCGGACGACCTGACCCGGCCGGCGTCGGACTTCTCCAACGACGAGGTCAAGTTCCGCAGCCGCTACTTCCTCGGGCCCGATCCCCTGGTCGAGCCGCGTACCTTCCGGTCGTCGGACGAGGACGGGGAGCGCACCTTCGTGGGCGAGGTGAACTCGGTGCCGTCGACGGTGGGTGGCGGCGGGACCCACGCCGACGGCAAGGTGCCGAGGTTCCGGGCCGACGACTTCCGGCTGCTCAGCCGTTTCGGCCCCCAGGAGGGGGCGGACGTGGCCGACTGGCCGATCGACTACGACGAGCTCGAGCCCTACTACGCCGAGGTGGAACGGTCGGTCGGAGTCGCCGGCACCGACGGCGCCAACCCGTTCGCCGAGCCCCGGTCGACCCCCTTTCCGATGCCCTCGGGTGCGCCGATGTTCGGGGCCACCCGTTCGGTGGCCGCCGCCGAGCGGCTCGGGTACCACCCCTATCCCGCCCCGACGGCGGCCAACAGCGTCCCCTACGACGGACGACCGGCCTGCAACAACTGCGGGTTCTGCTCCTTCTTCGGCTGCCCGATCCACGCCAAGGGCGATCCGGTGGCCATGCTCCGACGGGCCCTCGGGACCGGTCGGGCCGAGCTGCTGGCCGAGACGTTCGTGCCCCGCATCCGCACCGCCGGGGGCCGGGCGACCGGGGTCGACGTGGTCGGGCCCGACGGCACGGAGCGATTCGTGGCGGCCCGTCACGTGGTCGTGGCCGCCGGTGCCATCGAGACGCCCCGTCTGCTGCTGCTGTCGGGCTTCGAGCACCCGCTCATCGGGCGGTACCTGATGACCCACTTCCAGACCCTGGCCGCCGGGGGCATGCCGTTCCGTACCTATGCGGAACGGGGCCGGGCGGTCACCCACGTGCACGACGACATGATCGTGGGCGATGAACTCTCCCGGCAGGCGGCCCGTGACGCCGGCCTGCCATGGCTGCGCGGGGGACTGGTGGAGCACAGTGGGGCGGCCCTGCCCATCCTGGAGGCGACCCACTACCCGTGGGGGCCCGCCCATCCCCAGTTGATGGCCGACTCCCCGATCCGGTCCAAGCTGTGGGCGATGATCATGCAGGGCGAGGACCTGCCGTACGCCTCGAACCGGGTCGACCTCGATCCGACGGTGCGCGACGCCCGGGGCTTTCCGGTCGCCCGGGTCACCTACCGTGCCGGGCGCCACGAGCATGCGGCCTCCGACCACTTCGGCCCGCGGCTGGCCGCCATCCTGAAGGAGATGGGGGCGGAGTGGACGGCGGTGACGACGTCACCCGGCCGCGGCAACGCCGCGTCGCCCGAAGCCGTCCCCGAGAGCCGTCACAACGTGGGTACGGTGCGGATGGGCACCGACCCGGCGACATCGGTGGTCGACCCGCTCGGGCGCATGCACGACCTCGAGAACGTGGTGGTGGCCGACTCGTCGGTGTTCGTCACGTCCGCCGGCTACGGGCCGACACTCACCCTGGTGGCCCTGGCCGCCCGGGCCGCCCACCTGCTGGCCGGCACGCGGCCCACCTGAGCGGTGCCTCCTCAGCCGGCGCCGCGGGTGAGGAGCAGCGAGCCGGCGATGGGTCCGCCGCCGTTGGCGACCGCGGCCACCTCGGGCGCCCGCCCCCCGGGTCGCACCACCTGACGGTCGCCCCCCTCGCCCCGCAGCTGTACGCACGCCTCGTGGATGAGGCCGAACCCGTGCAGGCGGCCACCGGACAGCTGGCCCCCGGCGGTGTTCAACGGGAGTACCCCGTCGCGGGCGATGGCCGAGCCGTCGGCCACGTAGGGGCCGCTCTCGCCGCGTCCGCAGAAGCCCAGGGCCTCGAGCCACACCATCACCAGGATGGAGAACCCGTCGTAGAGCTGGGCCACGTCCACGTCGGCCGGCGTCAGGTCCGTCCGCTCCCACATGGACGCGGCCGCGTCCCGGGCGGCCATGGTCGTCATGTCGTCGAACTGGTCCCAGCTCGGTCGTCCGCGCAGCGCCGTCCCGACGGCGTCGACGTGACAGGCCGGCCGGGGTGCGTCGGGGGCGTAGTCCCGGTGCGAGACGACGAACGCCGTCGAGCCGTCCGCCGGGGCGTCGCAGTCGAAGAGGCACAGCGGGGTCGAGATCATGCGGGCCGCCAGGTAGTCGGCCAGGCTCATCGGGTCCCGGTAGACGGCGGCCGGGTTGGCGGCGGCGTTGCGCCGTCCGTTGAGGGCGATCTGGCCCAACTGCTCGCGGGTGAGCCCGAACTCGTGGACCCGGCGGTCGGCCACCTGGGCCAGCCAGTTGACGGCGGACACCGCGCCGAAGGGCAGGGTCCACTGCAGGAAGCCCGAGAAACGCGGGACGCCCCCCGAGCCGTCCCCTCCGCCTCCGATGCCCTGGCGCCCACCCTCCCCCTGGGCCGTCGATTCGGTCACCGTCCGGTAGACGAGGACGTGCCGGGCGAGGCCCGCACCCACCGCCAGACAGGCGGCGATCAGCGCCCGCATCTGGCCGGGTCCCTCGCCCCCGCCGTCGTGCCAGTCGAGGGACAGGCGCAGCGCGTCCTGGACCTCGGGGGTGGTCGGCCCCGCGAATCCGGGGGTGCCCGTGCCCATGCCCGGGTAGGTGGCCAGGCCGTCGATGTCGTCGCGGGTGAGACCGGCGTCGGCCACGGCGGCCAGGCAGGCCTCGATGGTCAGATCGAGGCCGCTGCGCCCGAGCCGGCGCCCGATGGCGGACTGTCCGATGCCCGTGATGGCGGCCCGCCGCTCGAGCGGCTCCTCGGGGCTCATGCCGCCCCCCGGCCGACCGGGCGGAACAACGGGAGCCAGACGTCGTCGGCCGCTTCGAAGACGACTTCGAGTTCCATGCCGGTGCGGACGTCCTCGGGCTCGACGCCGACCAGGTTGGTGGTCAGCCGCACGCTCTCCTGCTCCACGATGGCCACCAGGCCGATGATGTACGGCTCGCTGCCCGGGATCCACCCGTGCACGTTGACCGTGTGGGCGACGAGGGTGGCCCGACCGCTCACCGGCTCGGGCGCGACGTGCGGTGACAGGCACACCGGACAGCGCGGGTAGGGAGGATGGCAGTAGAAGCCGCAGTCGCCACAGCGGAGGAACCGCAGGCGACCGTCGGCCCCGCTGGTCCAGAAGAACTCGTTGTCCGGCTCGAGGCGGGGGAGCAGCCGGAAGGCCGGCCCGTCGGCAGTCACCGGCCCGGGAGCACTTCGGGATTGACGATGTGGAGGGGTCGCGCTCCGGCCAGCAGACGGCACAGGTCCTCGGCGATGATGCGGGTGTGGTTCGACTCGGTGTCGTACGTGGCGCCACCGATGTGGGGCGCCAGCACCACGTTGGCCATGGAGGCCAGCGGGTGGTCGGGGGAGAGGTGCTCGCCCTCGAAGTGGTCGAGCCCGGCGGCCGACACCTTGCCGGACGACAGCGCGCCGACCAGGGCGTCCGTGTCGTGGAGGGCGGCCCGGGCCGAGTTGAGGAAGACCACGCCGTCGCGCATGGCGGCGAACTGGGCCGACCCGATCATGCCCGTCGTCTCCGGGGTGACCGGCGCGTGCATCGACACCACGTCCGACCGCTCGAGCAGCTCCTCGAGGGTGACCGTGGCCTCGTCGGCGTAGGGGTCGTAGGCGATGACGTTCATCCCGAGCCCGACCAGCCGCCAGCGCAGCGCCCGGCCGACGGCGCCCAGACCCACCAGGCCGACGGTGCGTCCTGCCAGCTCCCACGCCCGGAACCGCTGGTAGGGGATGGTGCCGTCCTTGTAGATGTCCCCCCGCCGCACATCGGCGTCGGCCGCCACGAGGCCACGGGTGGCGGCGAAGAGGAGTCCCACGGCCAGCTCGGCCACGGCATCGGCATTGCGCCCCGGCGCCCGCAGCACCGGGACCCCGGCCTCGGTGGCGGCGGCCACGTCCACGTTGTTGGGGTCACCCCGGCAGCTGCCCACGGCCACCAGGGGGAGGTCGAACAGCGGACCGGCGCACCGGTCGCTCTCGACCACGGCGATGGTGGCCCCTTCGGCCTCCATGCGGGCCGCCAGCTGTTCGGCGTCGTAGATCCGCAGGGTCGGCTGGTCGAGCCACGAGTCGAGGGTGAGGTCGGCGAGTTCGCCGAGCAGGTCGAGACCCGGACCCCTGACCGCCGCGGTCACCAGCGCCTTCGGACGGACTGGTGGCATGCGATCGTTTCCCCCTGGTCGGCAGCAAGCTCTGCCGGAGGGTAGCACCCGGCCTGGCGTCGTCCCGGACCATACTGTCCGATCGGGGCCGCCGGCCCCGGTGGCCAGGACGAGAGTCGGGGGATGTCGTGGGGGAGAGCGGATGACGACGGAGCGGCATGTCGGAGCGGAGTGCACGGTCGGCGTCGACATCGGCACCACGTCGGTCAAGGCCGTCGCCGTCGACGCCCGCGGCGACGGTCGTGGCCCGGTCCCGGGTGCCCCATCCGTCGGCACCCCGGCGGTCGACCGGCTGGAGCACGACGCCTCCCGCGCCTGGCGGCGTGGCCCCCGCCGGGCCCTCGCCGAGGTGTCCGGACAGCTCGACGGGTCCGCCCGCCGGCGTGGTCACGACCGCCATGGTGCCCTCCATCACCGCGGTCGACCGACGGGGCATCCCCCGTCTGCCCGGACTCCTCTACGGCGACGAGCGGGCGGCGTCCGACCCGTGGGGGCGGCGACCCGGTGGCCCGCCGCGACGAGTTCAACGGCGAACGTGAGGAGGGGGCGCGGATGGTGGCCTGGGCCGTCGCGCGAGCGGCCCGACGCCGCCGGCTACTGGCCGAGCCAGGCGGTGGCGACCCACGCCCTCTGCGGCGTGCCGGCCATCGACTCCACGGCGGCCACCATCTTCGGCTCGCTCGTCCCCGCCGGTCGGTGGGACCGGGATGCTCTGGACCGGCTCGGCATCGACCGGGCCCGGCTCCCGAAGATCGTGCCCCTCGGTTCCCCGGCGGGCACCGTCCCCGGTTCGCCGACGGTGGTCGGCGGTGGTTCCATCGACGCCTTCTGCGAGCAGATCGTGGCCGGTATCGAACGTCCGGGCGACGTACTGGTCATCTTCGGAGCCACCCTCATCGCCTGGGTGGTCTCCGAGGAGTGGATCGAGGTGCCCGGGATCACCACCTTCCCCTCGATGGTGCCGGGATGCTCCATGATCGGCGGCCCGAGCAATGCCGGCGGCCTGTTCGTCGACTGGGTGCGCAGCCTGGTCGGTGCACCCGATCCGCGACGGAGGCGGCGCGCGGCGGACCCGGGACCCCCGGGACGCCCCGGCCGGCCGGGCGACGTCCCGGTGTGGCTCCCGTACCTGCGCGGTGAGCGGACCCCGTTCTACGACCCCCGGCTGCGGGCCAGTCTGCACGGGCTGGACATCACCCACGGTCCGGACGCGGTGCTGCGGGGCGCCCACGAGGCGAGCGGGTTCGTCGTGCGTCGGATGATCGAGCGCAGTGGCGTGGACGCCCGTCGCATCGTGGCCACCGGCGGCGGGTCGCGGTCGGCGGCCTGGATGGAGGCGGTGGCCGACGCCACCGGGCTGCCGGTCGAGACGGTGGGCGTACCCGAGGGGGCCGCCCTGGGCGCGGCCTTCCTGGCCCGGATGGTGGCCGGGCTGGAGACCGACCTGGCGGCGGCGTCCTCCTGGGCCTCCCGGCGGGCGTTCCTACGCGCCGGACCCGGCGTGGGCCGCGGCCGCCGCCGGCCGCTACCGGAGCTTCGAGGAGCTCGGCCCGGCCGGCTGAGCGCGAGCTCAGACGGGGGAGGCGTTCGGCGTGAACGTGGCCTTCAGCACACCGCTGCGCTCGGGACGCGGACAGGTCCCGCAGGGCATCCCACCACCCCTCGAGGGCGTACCGGTGGGTCACCATGTCGGTCAGGTCGATCCGGCCGTCCCCCACCAGGGTCAGGTAGTGCTCGATGGCGTGACGCCGCGTGCCCTCGAACTCCTCCTGGGCGAAGGCGTTGGAGCCGACGATGGTGAGCTCCTTGAAATAGACCGGCGTCCACTCCCACCGGCCCGGGACGGCGACGCCGGTGTAGACCAGGCGGCCCCGCTCGGCCAGGACCCGCACCCCGACCTCGAACGTCTCCGGCTTGGCGACTGGTGTCGTAGACGACGTCGATCTGTCCGGGGTGGGCCATGGGGAGGCCGGAGAACGCCTGGTGGAGGACGGCCCCCGACCAGTCCGCCAGGGCCTCGACCACCACCACGCTCGGCTCGTGGGCCACGACCCGGGCCGCCCCGTAGCGGAGCGCCATCTCCTCCTGGGCCGGGAACCGGGCCACCACCGCCACCTCGACGTCGGGATAGAGGGAGTGGAGGATGGCCACGCTGGACAGGCCGAGGGCGCCGGCCCCGATAGACGACGGCCCGTCCCGACGGGGGCGGTGGATTGCGCACGATGGCGTGGAAGGACACCGAGAACGGGTCGGCCATGACCGCCGCCTCGTCGGAGATCCCGTCGGGCACGGGGATGAGCATGGAGTCGTGCGCCGCCATCAGCTCCGCCCACGCCCCGGGGGCGCCCGTCACCACGCCGATGTGGACGCCGGGGCCGATCTCCCCCTTGGTGAACGACCAGCACAGGTTGACGTCCCCGGCCTGGCACGGTGGGCAGAGCGGGGAGATGCCCCGGGGGGCGCAGCTCAGCCACGGGTTCAGCACCACCCGTTGGCCAACGTCGACACCGCGGGCGGCCGGTCCGAGAGCCACCACCTCGGCCACCACCTCGTGGCCCGGCACGTGGGGGAGCGAGGAGAAGGCGGCCATCGGGTTGTCGATGTCCCCGTCGGCGAAGTCGCCGAGCACCAGCTTGGCGTCCGAACCGCAGATCCCCGAGAGGATCGGCCGGGTGACCACCCAGTCCGGGTTGATCGGTCGGGCGTCGTCGAGGTGGTGGAGGCCGAAGGGGAGGGAGGCGAGATGCTTCTCCAGGTCGTCGGTGGGGACCGGGCGGGCCTCGTCACGCTCGGGTCGGGACCCGAAGACGAGTGCTTTCACGACGCCCCCGATCCGGCGTCCGGGCGGGCCATGGCCGCCATGCCGGCCATGAACCCGTCGATGTCCTGGTTCTTCATCTCCACGACGGCGCGCATGTCGGGAATGTAGTGCTCGAAGCCGGGGTCCGACATGCACTCCACGATCGCCTCCGCCACCTCGCCGGCAGGGGCCAGGGGCCCGCTGTAGTCGGCCGGGTCGTTGCCGGGCTGGTCCCAGATCTCGGTGTCGACGGCCCCGGGCAGCACCAGCCGGACCGAGACGCCCGTGCCCGCCAGGTCGATGGCCAACGACTCGCTCCATCCGGCGAGGGCGAACTTGGAGCCGCTGTAGGCCGCCTCGTGGGCGATCCCGAGGCGGCCGCCGAGGCTCGACACGTTGACGACCGTCCCCCGGCCCCGGTCGATCATCCGTGGGAGGAGGGCGAGGGTGAGGGCGACCGGGGACAGGTAGTTGACGCGTCATCACACGCGTCACCTCGTCCATGGTCAGCCGGTCGGCCGGGCGGCGCATGGGTATGGCCGGCGTTGTTGACCAGCACGTCGACGGCGCCCAGGTAGTCCCATACGCGGGGTCCGAGGGCGGCGGCCACCTCGGGATCCGACAGGTCGGCGGGGAAGACGGCGGCCTCACGACGCCGCCGCCCGGCAGTCGGCGGCCACCTCCTCGAGGCGGTCGGCCCGGCGGGCCACCAACGCCACCCGGGCGCCGCGGGCGGCCGACCGCTCGGCGACGGCCGCTCCGATGCCGGACGACGCCCCGGTCACCAGCACGAGCGTGCCGGGTCCGACCGCGGTGCCGGTTGCCGAGTGTGGTCATGGTGCCTCCGGGTCGTCGAGGGTGGTCAGGACCTCCCAACCCGGTGGGGGCGGGTCGAGACGCCAGTACTGCTCGGGGACCTCGGCCCCGAGGCGCTCGGTCAGGAGGTGCTCGCGCTCGAGCGGGGCCAGCTGACTGGCGTAGCAGGCGATGGCGGTCCGCTTGGCGTCCATGTCCACCCGGGCCGGGACGATGGCCGGGGTGGGCCACAGCCCGCCGGCGGAACAGCGTGGACACCCGCCAGGCCAGCTGGCCGGGGAGGTGGACGTAGCCGCCGTCCTCGTAGAGGAACCAGCGCGGGGCGTCGGGCCCGTCGGCGAGGGCCTCCCGCACCCGCAGACCGGCGTCGTGGGTGAGCGGCGTGGTCGGGATTGGCCAGTCCCATCGGGCAGGAACACGGCGGTCGGCGCCGCTTCGCGTACGGCCCGCCCCAGCGCCGGGGCGATGTCGGCGGCGCCGGGCGCCGGCTCGGGCGCCTCAGTACTGGTCGTCGACGAAGTCGAGCCACACCGGCCGGGCGCCCAGTGTGGCCATGGCCGCCCGGTCCTCCCGCCGCCGGGCGCCCACCACGTCGTCACCCGCCGTGAAGCCGCCCGGCCGCGTCCCACTCGGTGGCCGGGTCCGGGTAGGACGGCGGGCGCCCGCCCAGGACGGTGACCACGGTGCTACCGGGGTGGGAGCCCATCAGGTGGGCCGCCCCGAGGGCGGCGTCGTCGAAGTGGGGCGAGACCACCACGATCCGGTCCAGCGTCCCGTCCTCAGGACACCCCACAGCCGTCGCCGGTCCATGGCGGCAGCGTAACGGACCGGCGTCGCCGGCTCAGCCGAGGGCCCGGCGGCGGAAGCCGATCATCCCGATCACCATCAGCACCGACCAGGTAGCGCGATGGCCACCACGAAGCAGATCCACGTCGGGATGTGGGGGACACTCGGGGACCATGAGGCCCCGCAGGCCCTCGCTCACGTACGTCATCGGGTTGAGGGCCGACACCACCTGGAACCAGCGCAGGTGGCCGAGCGACGGCCACGGGTACTGGCTGCAGCCGGTGAAGATGAGCGGGGTGAGCACCAGGGCGAAGGTCACGTTGATCCGGTTGCGGGGGCACGTAGGTCCCGAGGATGAGGCCCATCGACGCCCCCAGCAACGAGCCGAGGATGATCATCGGCCAACACCGCCGGCGGCGGTCGAGGCCCGCCACGGGATGACGCCGAGGATCCACACCCCGACCGGGAACATGATCGCGGCGGCGACGAAGGCCCGCATGGCTGCGAACACGACCTTCTCCACGGCCACCGCGCCGATGGGCAGCGGGGCGAGCAGCCGGTCCTCGATCTCGTTGCTGTAGGAGAACTCGATCACCAGGGGGAGCGCCGTGCTCTGCAGCCCGGTGAGGACGGCGGCCAGAGCCACCAGCCCCGGGAAGAGCACCAGCTCGTAGCCGGGCCGGGCGTAGCCGAGCTCGGTGAGCACCTTGCCGAACACGAAGAGCAGGAAGAGCGGCTGCAGGATCACCTGGGCCAGGAAGACGGGGAACTCCCGCCCGGTGACGAACAGGTCGCGCCGCAGGATGGCCAGGCCGGTCCGCCACGGACCCCAGCCCGGGGCAGCCGGCCGAGGGCGCGCCGGCCCGGCATCGGCATCGGTCGGGTCACTGGTCATCGGAGCGCCCTCCCGGTCAGGTGGATGAACACGTCCTCGAGGTTGGGCTCGCCCAGCCGGGCGTCGGTCAGGTCGCCCCGGAGGCGCTGACGGCCTGGGCCACCGGGGCCACGAAGGCGGCGGCCTCGCCCTCCACCTGGATCCGCAGCCGCCAGCCGCCGGCGGCCGGGTCGTCCAGGTGCTCGGTCTCGCGGACCCCGGGCAGTGCGCCGATGGCGGCCACGAGAGCGGTGACGTCAGCCGCCGGGTCCCGGGCTCGACCGCGCAGTCGAGGGTGCGCTCGCCGGCCATGCCCTGGACGAGGGCGGCCGGCGTGTCGAGGGCGAGCAGGGTGCCGTGGTCGATGATGGCCACCCGGTCGCTGAGGGTCGCCGCCTCGTCCATGTCGTGGGTGGTGATGACCACCGTGGTGCCCGCCGCCTTGAGCTCGGCCACCTTCTCCCACAGGAAGAGCCGGGCGGCCGGGTCGAGGCCGGTCGACGGCTCGTCGAGGAACAGCACCGCCGGGGCGTGCATCAGAGCCCGGGCGATCATCATCCGCTGGATCTGCCCTCCCGAGAAGTCGTCGGGTCGGCCCTCCGGCCGGTCGGACAGGCCGAACTGGTCGAGCAGGGCGTCGGCCGGCGGACCCGCTCGGCCCGGGGGACACCGTGGTAGCTGGCATGGAAGAGGAGGTTCTGGCGGACCGACAGCGACCGGTCGAGGTTGTTCTGCTGGGGCACCACCCCGAGTACCCGGCGGGCGCCGACCGGGTCGGCCACCACGTCGACCCCGGCCACCACGGCCCGGCCCCGGGTGGGGACGATGCGGGTGGTGAGGATCCCGATGGTGGTGGACTTGCCCGCCCCGTTGGGTCCGAGGAACCCGAAGACCTCGCCCGCGCAGGACCTGGAAGCTGACGCCGGCCAGCGAGTCCATCGGCGCCTTCGGGTACCGCTTGACCAGGTCGGCGACCTCCACGGCCAGGTGCCGTCGCCCGACGCCAGCCCGTCGCGGGACGGCGTGCGCTCGACGCTCCGCTCGTTGGCGCCGTGCTCATCCCCTCGTGAACTCCTTCTGGCGGCTCTCGTGCCCGGCGTGCGCCCGCTCCCCGTCGGGCCCCACCCGGCCGGCCCGGCGTGCAGCACCTGCGTCGGGGGCCGACGATACGGTACGGGGGCCGGGTCGGCACATCCGCCGGATCCGGTGCGAGGCGAGCCCGCGCCGGGGGACCGGGGGAGGAGACGGCCATGACGACCGTCGTCCACGCCCACCCCTCGGCGCCGGTCCCCGTGACCCCGCTCCGGTCCCGCCCCGCCGGGTCGTGCCATGAGCGGCCGGCCCGCTGGAACCCGCTGGCCGGGGTCGCCCGGTCGTGGGGCCACTTCGTCCGTCGGCCCCGCGCCACCCAGGTCCGGACCCTGCTCCTGGTGGTGGTCGTGCTGGTGGTCACGACGGTCTGGATCGCGACGGCGCCCTCCAGCTCGTCGCCCCGTGCCGGCGCGCGCGCCGTCCGACCACGGGTGTCGGCGGTGCCCGTCGACCAGGCCAGCACGTCGTCGCGGGGGGTGACGCCCACGGCATCAACGTGGTCTTCCCGGTGGTCTCGCTCAACTCCCTGGCCGGCCAGGAGGGATTCGCGGCCGGATGTGGAGTTCGGCCAGCAGACCGAGGCCATCCACCTCTACGTCGACCAGATCAACCACGACGGTGGCATCAACGGCCGCATGATCAACCCGATCATCGCCTCCTACGACCCGGCCAGCGAGGCCGACATGCGGGCGTTGTGCAAGACCTGGACCGAGGGGTCGCCGGCCGCCTTCGCGGTGGTCGACGGGATCGGGGCGTGGACCGGCGACAACCAGCTCTGCGTCACCCAGGAGGGCCACACGCCGTTCATCGGCGAGTGGACCACCGTGACGAGTTGGACCGACCAGGGCTCCCCCTACCTGTGGTGGACCGGCCCCGACCAGGCCGCCGTCCTGAAGGCGGTGGTCCAGTGGGGGTTGAGCGCCCACCTCCTCGGCGGCCGCCGCAAGGTGGGCGTGATCGCCGGCGACCGGGCCTCGGACCAGGCGGCCCTCGACGAGGTCCTGCTGCCCGACCCTCCGCCGCGCCGGTATCACCCCGGTGGTGGCGACGATCGCGCCGGATCCGTCGGAGACGGCCACCACCGACAGCGAGGCCCCCCTCGTCGTCCAGCAGTTCCGCAGCGACGGCGTGGACTCGGTGATCCCGCTCATCCCGTTCAACGTCTTCTTCCCGTTGCTGCAGGCCCAGACGTCCCAGCACTACTACCCGAGGCTCCTGCTGAGCGACTACGAGTCGAGCATCGAGGTGTCCCTCGGGCTGCTGCCGATCCCCTACGCCAGGGCCCTCAACGGGCAGGAGGGCGTCACCACCGAGACGCTCGGCGGCATCGACGACGACCGTCCCCAGAGCCAGGGCGGCTACGACCCCGGGCTCCGGAGCTGCTGGACGGTGTGGCACAAGGCCTATCCGCAGATCCCCCCGGGCACGCTGTCGTTCTACATCGAGGAACAGGGACCGATCGCCGACTGGTGCCAGGCCATCCGCCTGTTCGCCACCGCGGCCCGCAGCGCCGGGCGGGACCTCGACCGGCGCACCTTCGTGACCGCCCTGTCCAAGGTCACCGACTTCCCGGGCACGGTCACGCCGGTGCTCAGCTACGGGCCCGACAAGCGGTACGGGCCCACCCAGTACCAGGTGGTGCGGCTGCACATCAACAGCCCCCCTCCGCCCAGTGCAAGCTCCCCAAGAACAGGATCGTCCAGGGCACGTGCTGGGTGACGTCCAGCCCTTCGCGCCGTTGCCGCCGGCCTGACGGTGCGGGCGGGCCGCCGCGCGGTCACTGCTAGACAGGCGCCATGACGCCGGTCGACCGGGCGGACGCCGCCGAGCGATGGCACGACGACGGGTGGTGCGTCCTGGAGGGACTGTTCACCGGCCCGAGGTGGACTCGGCCCGCCAGGCGGTCGTGGGACTGTTCCCGACCGCGGCGGAGGTGGCCGCCGGCGACGTGGGCGAGGAACGGGTGGGATGGGGAGCGCCCAAGCCCGTCTTCCCCTTCGCCTCGGCCGCCCTCAACCGGCTGGTGGTCCACGACGCCGTACTCGACCTGGCCGAGGAGCTGCTCGGCACCGACCGGATCCGGCTGTACCAGGGGATGGTCAGCGTCAAGTACCCGGGGCTGCGCGACGAGTACGAGCAGCTGCTGCACGCCGACTACGGCAACCACACCCTCGTGGTCCCCCGGGACGACGACGGCTACCGCCACCTCGAGCTCTTCGTGTACCTGAGCGACGTCACCCCCGACACGGCGGCCACCCGGATGGTGTCGCGCCGGCTCACCACGGGGATCCCGGTGGAGCGGACCTACCTGGGCTTCGACGAGTACGCCGGGCTCTACGACGCCGAGTACCGGCCTCGGGCCCGGCGGGCTCCGTGCTGGCGTACCGCCCCGACGTCTACCACCGGGGGACGGCCATGACCACCGGGTCCGAGGCCCGCTTCCTCCTCCACGCCGCGTTCCGGCCGGCCGATGCCGAATGGGTCGGCTTCCACACCTGGCCCGTCGCCGGCGAGGGGTTCGACTGGCACCGCTTCGTGGCCGGGGCCACCGTCCGTCAGCTCACGGTCCTCGGCTTCCCCGAGCCCGGGCACCCCTACTGGACGACGGAGACGCTGGCCGGGGTCGGGGCCCGCTATCCATCGCTCGACATGGCCCCCTGGGCCCGGGCCGCCGTCGGGGGCCGCTGAGCCCGTGGCGTCGGACACCGCACCGTCCGACGAGCCGTGGTGGCGGACCGGCGTCCTCTACCAGGTGTACCCCCGGTCCTTCGCCGACTCCGACGGCGACGGCGTCGGTGACCTGCGCGGCATCACCGACCGGCTCGACCACCTGGCGTGGCTGGGGGTGGACGGCCTCTGGCTGGGACCGGTGAACGTCTCGCCCCACGCCGACTGGGGCTACGACGTCGCCGACTTCCTGGCCGTCGACCCCGAACTCGGCACCCTGGCCGACCTCGACCACCTCATCGCCGAGGCCGGCCGCCGGGGCATCCGCGTGGTTCTCGACCTGGTGCCCAACCACACCAGCGAGCAGCATCCGTGGTTCGTGGACTCGCGGTCCGGGCGACGGCGCGACACCGTGACTGGTACGTGTGGGCCGACCCCGGACCCGGTGGTTCGGCCCCGAACAACTGGGTCTCGAGCTTCGGGGGTCCGGCGTGGACCCTGGACGGATCCACCGGGCAGTACTACCTCCACAACCATCTGGTCGAGCAGCCGGACCTCAACTGGTGGAACGAGGAGGTGCGGGCGGAGTTCGACGGCATCATCACCCACTGGCTCGACCGGGGGGTGGCCGGCTTCCGGATCGACGTGTGCAACGCCATCGTCAAGGACGCCCTCCTCCGCGACAACCCGCCGGCCGAGGACACCGACCCGCTCGACGTCCGCATCTTCGGCCAGCGTCCCGTCTACAACATGAACCGGCCCGAAGTGCACGAGGTGATCCGCCGCTGGCGCCGGATCACCGACCGGTACCCGGACGGGTGCTGCTGGGGGAGACGCCCGTCCCCACCGCCGACGCCCTGGCCGCCTTCTACGGTGACGGCGGGGACGAGCTCCACCTGGCGTTCAATTTCCCGTTCATCTCGGCGCCCCTCGAGGCGGGGGCGATGCGCACCGTGGTCGAGTCGGTGGAGGAGGCCCTGCCGCCGACCGCCTGGCCGGTGTGGACGGGGTCCAACCACGACCTCGGGAGGCTCGCCACGCGATGGGCCGCCGGCCGGCCGGATCGGCTCCGGGTGGCGCTGGTGATGCTGCTCTGCCTCCGGGGTACGCCGGTGCTCTACCAGGGCGACGAGATCGGGCTGGTCGACGCCGACGTGCCCCACGAGCGGATGCGGGACCCGTTGGGCGTGGCGTACTGGCCCGCCTATGCCGGCCGGGACGGGGCCCGCACCCCGATGCCGTGGCGTGACGCGCCCGGCGGCGGCTTCACCCGGCCCGACGTGGAACCGTGGCTGCCCTTCGGCGATCTCGCCGCCGCCAACGTGGAGACGCAGCTCGACGACCCCGACTCCGTGCTCCATCTGGTGCGGGACCTGATCGCCCTGCGCCGCCACGAGAGCGCCCTGCGGACCGGCGACTACCGGTCACTGCCGACCTCATCGGGGGCGTGGGCCTGGAGCCGGGGCGGCCGGGTCACCGTCCTCGCCGCCTTCGACGCCTCGGGCGCCGACCTGGACGGGGTCGTGGGCACGGTGGTGGCGGCCACCGACCGCCGCCGCCTCGGGGAGACGGTGGACGGCGGCCTGGAGGTCGGTGGGTGGGAAGCGGTGGTGGTGGCCGGGTCGCCTGACCGGGGGTGACCCGCCGGCGGGGCCGGAGGTCGGGGTCAGCCTTCGTCCGCGGCCAGGGCCCAGTCCAGGCCCCCGGCCAGATGGCGGAGGTAGTCCGGGCTCTCCCAGGCCTGGGGGAAGTGTCCGAGCGAGGTCGGAGAAGACCCGGCCCGACCCTTCGGTGAAGCACCACGACAGCGGGTAGCCGTCGGTCGGCGCGTCGCCGGGTGCGGGGTCCGGCTCCAGTTCCGATGGACGGGCCGACAGCAGCACCCGGGCGTCGGGCCGTAGGTCACGGAACGTGTACACCTCGTCGTGCCACCGCCAGGTGTCCCCGAGGTGGGCCACGGCCGGGTGTCCGGGGTCGAGCACGTCGAGGGTACAGGTGCGCGTCCACGGGTGGCCGTCGAAGCGGGCGCCCACCAGGTGGCCGTAGGCGTCCCATCCATGACAGGAGTCGGTGGCCGAGTGGATGGCCACCAGGGAGGTGCGACCGGAGCGGACGCCCCCGACGAGCGCGTCGCGCTGTTCGGGGGACCACGGCGTCTCACCGATGGTGAAGAGCGCCACCACCCGGGCCGCCGCCAACTCGTCGGTCCCGAGGTCGCGGACGTCGGTCACCCGGCGGCCGTCGAGGCCGGCGGACTCGGCCAGCTGGGCGAGGGCGACGGCGGACTGGTCGAGCACCCCGTGGACCCCGGCGGGCCCGTCGCGGTACGGGGCCACCTGGGTCACGTGGAGGAGCGTGGGCCTCGCCATGTCCGGATCCTACCCAGCGGCGCGTCGGGCGCCCGGATGCCAAGATGACAGCGTGCGCCTCTCCCGACCGGCGGGCCGACCCCGGTGACCCCCGTGCGACCGACCGGTCCGGTGGCCCTCCCCGACGACTTCGTCTTCGGGGTGGCGACGTCGGGGTTCCAGGTGGAGGGCGGCTACAACGGGCCGGGTGAGCCGGCCAACAACTGGGCCCGCTGGGAGGCCGGTGGGCGGATCGAGCCGTCGGGTAACGCGTGCGACTTCTGGCTCCACCCCGAGGAGGCGCTCGACCGGGCGGCCGCCATCGGGTGCGAGGCGTTCCGGCTCTCGGTCGAGTGGCCCCGGCTGGAGCCGACGGAGGGCGACTTCGACGGGGTGGCGCTGGACCGTTACGCGGCCATCCTCGACGCCTGTCACGACCGGGGGTTGGAGCCGATCGTCTCACTCCACCACTTCACCCACCCGGCGTGGCTGGGCGAGGAGTTCTGGCTCGAGGAGGACTCCCCCGAGCGGTTCGCCGCCCATGTGTCCCGGGTGGTGCCGACCCTGGCCGGCCGGTGCCGCACCTGGATCACCATCAACGAGCCGAACATCGTGTCGCTCATGGGCTGGGTGCAGGGCGCGTGCCCCCCGGGTCGCAGCGGGGCGTTCACCGAGGCCTTCCGGGTCCTGGACCACCTCCTGACCGCCCACGTGCTCGCCCACCGGGCGATCCACGGGGTCCAGCCCGACGCCCGGGTGACCGTCAACACCAGCTCCTCGTCGATCTACGAGCAGGACCGACTGCTCACCGACCTGCTCACCGCGCGCGGCGCCGGGGTCGCCCGCCACGACATCGACGCCTGGCTCGACGAGCGGCGGATACTCCACGACCAGCGGTTCCCCGCCCAGGGGGGCGTGGAGGTGGCCCTGCGGCGACTGTTCGCCTCGGTGTCGCCCTACGGCGCCCCCGGCGGGCCGTTGCGGACGAGGATGCGTCGGCCCTCGGAGCGGCGGGTGCTGGACGCCGTCTACGACGGGCCCGACGACCGGCCCCTCGACGCCACCGGCTTCGACTGGTACGACCCGGTCGCCGCCCACTCCGTGCGGCTCCCGGGCCACACCACCGCCGGGGGGCGCCAGTGGGAGCCCTCGCGGGCCATCTGGGACGTCCGGGCGGATCCGGGGGCGATGACCCGGTGGTGCCGGGACCAGCACGAGCTGCTCCCGGGCCTCCCGCTGTGGGTGGTGGAGAACGGGCTCTGCACCCGGGTCCGCAACGGCCGTAACCACTCCCGGACCGACGGCTGGGACCGGCCGCGGTACCTGGCCGAGCACGTGGGCGCGGTGGTCGACGCGGTGGCCGTCGGCATCCCGGTGACCGCCTATCTGCACTGGTCGCTGGTGGACAACTACGAGTGGGGTTCCTACGAGCCGCGCTTCGGGATCTTCGGCATCGACCGGGCCCGGGGGCCGCGCGGGTTCCGGTGGCTGGACACGGACGCCGACGGACGGGACTCGGCCGGCGCCTACCGGCGGGTGATCCGCTGGGCCCGCGACGGGGCCGAGGGCCCGCCACCGGTCGGGTGAGGGTCCCGGGAACGGACTCCGGCCCGTCGGTAGAGTGACGGTCATGGCAGTCGGCCGAGGGGGGCGCTGAGCGGCATGCAGATCACCATCATCGGTGGGGGCAGCTACCAGTGGACCCCGGAGCTGCTGGCCGACCTGCTCGGCACGCCGTCGCTGCACGGGGCCCACCTCGTGCTGGAGGACGTCGACCCGGCACCGCTGGTGAAGATGGAGGCGCTGGCCCGCCGGCTGGACGAGGCCCTCGGTGCCAAGACGACCGTCGCCACCACCACCGACCAGCGCCGGTCGCTGGAGGGGGCCGACTTCGTCATCGTGACCATCTCCACCGGAGGCTTCGAGTCCATGGCCGTGGACCTCGACGTTCCCGCCCGCTACGGCATCCGCCAGTCGGTGGGGGACACGGTGGGCCCGGGTGGGGTCAACCGCTCGCTGCGCAACGTGCCGGTGCTGATGGGGATCGCCGAGGACATGGCCGACCTGTGCCCGGACGCCTGGCTCCTCAACATCACCAACCCGATGACCTGTCTCACCCGGGCCGTCTGCCGGGAGACCGGGGTCCGGGCCGTCGGGCTCTGCCACGAGGTGGGCAACTGGTCGCTCGACCTGGCCATCGCGCTGGGCCGGCCGGCCGAGGCGGTCGCCACCACGGTGGCCGGGGTGAACCACTTCCCCGTGGTGACCGCGCTCGACGTCGACGGGCGGGACGGATTCGACCTCCTGCGGGGGATGGTGGAGGAGGCCGGCGGCCTCGACGCCCTCGCCCCGCACCCGGGCCGGCCCGACGCACCGGACTTCTCGCCGCTCGACTTCTGCCGACGCCACACCCTGGCCCTCCACTTCCTGGAACGGTGGGGCGCCCTACCCGCCGCCGGCGACCGGCACCTGGCCGAGTTCGTCCCCTGGGTGCTCACCGAGGAGTCGGGGTGGGGCGGGCGCTACAACGTCGAACTCACCGCCATGGAGACCCGCCGTCGCCACCAGGCCGGCTACGTGGCGGACGTCGACGCCTGGCTGGACGGTTCCAAGGACCTGCAGACGTGGCCCTCGGGAGAGCTCCCGGCCCTGGTGATCGACTCCCTGGTGACCGGCACGCCGCGGCGCTGCCGGTCAACATCCCCAACGCGGGACAGGTCCCCGACCTCCCCGACGGACCGGTGGTGGAGTCGATCTGCGTGGTGGACGCGGACGGCGTGCGGGGCCGCGACGCGGCCGCGCTCCCGGCGCCGTTCGCCGAACTGGTGCGGCGGCACGCGGCGGTCACCGAGCTGACCCTCGACGCCGCGCTCACCGGGGACCGCACCACCGCCGCGGCCGCCTTCCTGCTCGACCCGCTGGCCGGACGGGGGGACCTGGAGCGCACCGAGTCCATGGTCGACGACCTCCTGTCGGGGACGGCGGCGTGGTTGCCCCGGTTCTTCCGGTGACGACGACGTAGCCTCACCTGACACCGATCCGGGCGCGACGGCGGCCGGGACGCGCTCGGTCAAGGGATCGCGGACGCGCACCGGCGAGGAGGACAGGATGCAACTCGGATTCATCGGGCTCGGGGCCATGGGCCTTCCCATGACCCGTCACCTCCTCGAGGCGGGCCATCGCGTCACCGTCGCCTCCCGGAGCCGGGGCCCGATCGACCGGGCGGTGGCCCTGGGCGCGGTCGACGGGGGATCGCCCGCCGGGGTGGCCGGGGCCGCTGACATCGTGTTCCTCTGTGTCCCCAGCTCACCCCAGGTGGCGGAGGTGGTGGCGGCGATGCTGCCCGCCCTCGGCCCCGGCCGGGTGGTGGTCGACTGCTCCACCATCGATCCGGAGGTGGCCCGCGCCCAGCACGCGGTGGTGACGGAGGCCGGCGCCGGGTTCCTCGACGCGCCCCTGTCCGGTGGGACCGCCGGGGCCGAGCAGGGGACCCTCACCCTGATGGTCGGCGGGGACCCGGCGACGCTCGACACCGTGCGCCCGGCCCTCGACGCCTTCGCGGGACGCATCGTCCACGTGGGTGGCCCGGGAATGGGCCAGGTCGTGAAGCTGTGCAACAACCTGATCTACGCCGCCCAGATGCTGGCTACGTCGGAGGCGACGGCCCTGGCGCTCACCTCCGGGGTGGACATGGCCAAGCTCCACGAGGTCCTGACCCACGCCACGGGCGACTGTGTCGCCGTGCGGACCCGGCTCCCGGTGGCCGGCGTGGTACCCGAGAGCCCGGCGTCCAACGGGTGGCGACCGGGCTTCATGACCGACCTGATGGCGAAGGACCTCGACCTGGCCCTGGCCTACGGCGCCCGGGCCGGTGTGCCGCTGACCACGACCGCGGTGGCCCGCCAGGCGCTGACCGCGGCATCGGTCGCCGGGTACGGCCGGGAGGACTTCTCCTCGCTGGCCAAGGTCGTGCTCGCCCTGTCCGGTCTCGGGGACGGGAGCCCGTGACGGTGGCCGGAGGTGCGGACGACGACGGGAAGCTGCTGATCCTGGCCGCCGACCACCGACCCCGGGGGGTGGCCACCATCGAACGGTACGGCGACTACCTCGCAGCCGTCCGGTCCGCGGTCGCCCGGTGCGACGGGATCCTGGCCACCGCCCAGCCGCTCGGCGACCTGGCCGCCGGCGGAGGGCTCCGCCCGGGCCAGCGCACCTACCTCTCGCTCAACCGCACCGGACTGGCCGGCTCGGCCTTCGAACTCGACGACCGGCTGGTGGCGTCCGTGGACCGGGCGGCCGCCGACGGGTGGACCGGCGTCAAGCTGATGACCCGGATCGCCCCGGACGACCCGGCGGGGGCGGCGGCCATCGAACTGCTCGGCCGGGTCCTCGAGGAGGCCCGTGACGCCGGTCTCGATGCCCTGATCGAGCCGGTGGTGTGGCGGGCGGGACGGATGTCCCACGCCCCGGACGACGTGGTGCTCGGCGCGGTGATCGCCCACGATCTGGGGGCCCCCCGGTTGAAGGTGCCGGTGCCCGACGGCCCGGCGGGCGGGAGTCGCTCCGAGGCGGTCCGGCGGGTGGTCGCGTCCGTGGGCGTGCCGGTGCTCTTCCTCGGCGGCCCGCGCCGCCCGGACGGGGAGCCGGTCGAGGACCTGGCCCGGGACGTCATGGCCGGCGGGGGCTCCGGTCTGGCCGTCGGGAGGGTGGTGATCGAGGACCCGGACCCCGCCGGTGTCGCCGATCGGCTGGCCCGGATCGTGCACGGGCGGTGATCCTCACCCTGGACCTCGGGACGAGCCGGGTGAAGGCCGGGCTGTGGGAGGCCGACGGGCTCGTCGACGTCGCCGACCGGGGCCTGCGCACCGACACCCCGGCGCCGGGGGCGAGGGAGCAGGACCCGGCCGCATGGTGGACGGCGGTGACGGCGGCGTGCGGGGAGCTCGCCGCCCGTGACCCGGGCCGGCTCGACGCGGTGGAGGCCGTGGCGTGCACCGGGGCCCGCCAGACCTTCGGGCTCTTCGACGCGGACGGCACGCCGGTCGGCCCGGCGATCCTCTGGTCGGACGGCCGGGCCGCCGGCTCCGGGCCGCGCGCCGGACCGGCCGCGGCCGCGTCGGTCACGGACCGGCTGGCGTGGGTGGCGGCCCATCGGGGCGACGACCTCGACCGCTGCGCCTGGATCCTGGCGCCCCGCGACATGGTGGCCTGGCGGCTGACCGGGACGGTGGCCACCGACCCCTCGCTCGCCTCCCTCACCGGATGCTACGAGGCGGACGGGACCGTGTCCGACGTCCTGGACGCGATCGCGGGCGACCGGGTGGCCGACCGGCTGCCTCCCGTCGTCCCGTCGGACCGCATCACCGGGACCACGCGTCCCGACGCCGCCACCCAGCTCGGTCTGCGGCCGGGTGTCCCCGTGGTGATCGGCGCCGGCGACCGGCAGTGCGAGGTGCTCGGCACGGGGGCCACCGACGTCCGGCCCATGGTCAGCTGGGGGACGACGGCCAACGTGTCGATGCCGGTCGGCGCGGCGGCCAACGGCGGGCCCGACGGGATCGTGGCCACCCGCTCGGCCACCGGCGGTTGGCAGTGGGAGGGCGGGCTGTCGGCCGCCGGCTCCCTCCTCGACTGGCTCGGGGGACTGTGCGGCCGGTCGGCCGACGACCTGGCCCGGTTGGCGGTGACGAGCCCACCCGGGGCCCGCGGGGTGACTGCCCTCCCGTGGCTCGGCGGGGCCCGGGCCCCGTGGTGGCGGCCCGGGGCGACGGCGGGCTTCGTCGGTCTGGCCGACAGCCACGGCCCCGCCGACCTGGCCCGGGCGGTGTTCGAGGCGGTGGCCCGGGACGTCCGGCGGTGCCTCGGGCGGATGTCCCGGGCCGAGGTTGCGGGCGCCGGGGTGGTGGGACTGGGCCTGGCCGGGGGAGGGGCGGCGTCGTCGGTGTGGGTGGCGGTGCTGACCGGTACCACCGGCCTGCCGGCCCGGTGGCGCCGCTCGGGCCAGGCGGCCTCGGCGGGGGCCGCGTTGTTGGGGTCGCGGGCCCTCGGCGACCCGTGGGACGTGGACCGCATGGACCCGGTGGTGGGTACCGCCGAGCCCGACGCGGAGGTCGTCGGGCGGTACGGCGACCTGACCGGTCACGCCGACCGGATCGCCGCCTCGTTGGTCGATCTCGAGCCGGCGCCGGGGGAGCGGTGAGGCCACCGCCGCGCCACCGGCCGCCGGCCGGGGTGGGAGTGACCCGGGCCGACCGGGGGACCCGGGTGGGAGTGTCCGGGGGCGGCCCGTCCGGTGCCACGACGAAGTCCCGGGCCCGGCGGCCCGGTCGGGGATAGGGTTCCCCACCGATGGGCGACCAGGTGCAGTTCGACTTCGCGGTCCCCGACGAACTGCTGCAGGAGGTCGTGGCCCGGAAGGGCACGTCGGAGTTCGTCGCCGACCTGGCGGTGATGCCCGGCACCGGGGAGGGGAAGCCACCTCCCCTGCGGGGGATCCTCCACCAGTACGGCTACGCGCCGCTCGTGCTGCTGACCGCGGCCGCCATCGTCCCCGACACCTTCGGCAACGGCATCTCGCTCATCGGCAACAACCTCGAGCACACCTTCCACATCCACGACGCCGCCCTCGGGGCGATGACCTTCGTGGCCGCCGTGGCCCAGCTGGTGTGGGCCGTGCCGCTGGCGTTGTGGGCCGACCGGGGCAGCCGCAAGGTGGTGGCCGGGGTGGCCCTCCTGGTCTTCTCGCTGGTGGCGCCCTTCATGGCCCTGGCCCCGAACATCTGGGCCTTCACCTTCCTGTACCTGGTGGCGTCGATCGGCTTCAACGTCAGCGAGACGGTCCACAACTCGTACCTCTCGGACGCCTATCCCACCGAGGCCCGGGGCCGGATCTTCAGCTGGCACAACATCTCGGACCCGCTGTCGCTGACCATCGGCATCCTGCTCTTCGGGTTCGTGGTGACGGTCGGGCACAGCTGGCGGTGGGGGATGCTGATCGCCCTCGCCGGGGTACCCATCGCCCTCGCCGTGCTCACCCTGCGGGAGCCCGACAAGGGCCAGAACGAGTCGAGCCACATCCTGAAGGCCTCGGGGATGGACGTCCACACCCAGCAGGAGCAGGCGCCGCGGGTCCTCCTCGGATCGGCGGTGACCCGGTTGCTGCGCATCCGGTCGATCTACTTCGAACTGGTGGCGGTGGCGATCCTGGGGTTCGCCGGCACCGGCGGCCCGCTGTTCGGCAACCTCTACTTCGCCCGCCACTGGGGGCTCGACACCGCCCAGCGCAGCGAGGTCTACTCGATCATCGGTCTGGCGGCGTTCGTGGGGCTCCCGGTGGCGTACGTCGTCGGCGACCGGATGTTCCGCCGTTCACCCGAACGACCCCTGGTCGTCGGCGGTGTCTGCATCGCCGTGTACGGGGTGCTGTTCGTGACCTCGCTCTACATGCCCCACCTGTGGATGGTCGTCGCCCTCCAGCTGCTGGCGACGGCGGCCATCTCGCCCCTCTCCATCTGTATCTTCCTGACCTTGGCGGCCACCGCCCCGCCCGAGATGCGGACCATCTGCTTCGCCATGTTCGGGGTGGCCGCCCTGGTGTTCGGCGGGTTCGCCGGCGGGGTGCTGCTCGGCGCGGTGAGCGACGCCGCCGGCTACCTCCGGGGCCCGACCGTGGCCCTCACGGTCATCGGACCGGTGTGCGTGATCGGCGGGGTGATGCTGCTCGTGGGCTCCCGTCACGTGAAGCGGGACATCACCATGGTCATCGAGGACGTCATCGAGCGCCACGAGGAGGGTCGCCGCCGCCAGTCCGGGGGGAGCGTCCCCGCGCTCCAGGTCCACAACCTCGACGTGTTCTACGGCGCCAACCAGGTGCTGTTCGATGTGAACCTGGACGTGGCCGAAGGGGAGGTCGTGGCCCTGCTGGGCACGAACGGGGCGGGGAAGTCGACCCTGCTGCGCACGGTGGCCGGACTCGAGCACCCGCACCGCGGGGTGGTCCGGATCTTCGGGGTCACGTGCACCTTCCTGGAGCCCGAGCAGATCATCGGCCAGGGGGTCGCCCTGCTGGTCGGAGGGAAGATGACGTTCCCGGGTCTCACCGTGCGGGACAACCTGCAGCTCGGGGCGTACTCGCTGCGGGGGCACGGCCCGCGGGCCCGCGCCGCCCTGGACGAGGCCCTCGACCGGTTCCCCGAACTCGCCGTCCGTCTCCATCAGCCGGCCGGGTCGCTCTCCGGGGGAGAACAGCAGATGCTGGCCCTGGCCCGGGTGATCATGACGTCGCCGAAGCTGTTGATGATCGACGAGCTCGCCCTGGGCCTCGCCCCCATGGTGGTCGACCGCCTCATGGGCATCGTCCGGGAGGTCAACGCCCAGGGGACGACGGTGGTGCTGGTCGAGCAGAGCGTCAACCGGGCCATGAGTCTGGCCGAGCGGGCGGTCTTCCTGGAACGCGGGGAGGTCCGATTCGACGGCCGTACCGCCGATCTGCTCGAGCGGACCGACCTGCTCCGCCCGGTGTTCCTGGGCGCGGCGGTGGACGGGCTCGGGTAGGGGGCCGCCGTGTCGGTGCCGAGTTTCGTCCTGGTCCAGGGGGTCGTCACCGGCCTCGGCTACGGGCTGCTGGCCATGGGCCTCGTGCTCATCTACAAGACCAACCGGGTGCTCAACTTCGCCCAGGGCCAGCTGGGTGTGGTGGCGGCGGTGTTCCTGGTCAAGTGCTTCTACGACTTCGGCTTCGACTACTGGTTCTCCCTGGTGCTCGCCGTCGGGCTGTCGGCGGGTGTCGGGGCCCTGAGCGAGCTCCTGCTACGTCGCCTGGCCGACCGGCCGAGGGTGCTGGTCATGGTGGCCACCATCGGATTGAGCCAGGTGCTGTTCGTGTTCACCGCGCCTGCCGTTCATCCGACCGAAGAACCTGTACAAGCCGTTCCCGGTCCCCTTCGACGTGTCGTTCCACGTCGGCACCTACGTCTTCACCCCGGGCGAGGTGATGACCCTGGTGGCGGCCCCGATCGTGGCCATCGGTCTCGCCGCCCTGGTGAAGTGGTCCACCTGGGGCCTGGCCATGCGGGCGATGGCCGAGAACCGGGACTCGGCCCGGCTGTCGGGGGTGTGGACCCGACGGACCTCGACCATGGCGTGGACCGTCGCCGGAGTGCTCTCGGCCTTCACCGCCATCCTGACGTCGCCGGGCCAGACCTCGTCGCTCACCGAGGTGCTCAGTCCCGAACTCCTCCTGCTGGGGCTGACCGCGGCCATCGTCGGGGCCATGACCAGCCTGAGCGCGGCCTTCCTGGCCGCCATCGCCGTCGGGGTGGTCCAGGAGATCCTGGTGTGGAACCTGTCGAGCACCGCCCAGGTGGACCTGGTCCTCTTCGCTCTGGTGATGGTGGTCCTGCTGGTGCGGGTGGCGGCGTTGCAGACGGGCGGTCGTCGGGAGGAGCGGTCGACCTGGCTGGAGGGCACCCGGGCCCGCCTCGGGGTCGACGGACCGCTGCGACGACGGGTGGGGAGCGTCGGCTGCTGGTCGGCGGTCGTGGTGGCCGCCCTGCTGCCCCTGGTGTTGAGCACGGGTCGGACCTACCTGCTCTCGCAGATCTGCATCTACGCCGTCATCGCCCTGTCGATGACCGTGCTGACCGGTTGGGCCGGTCAGGTGTCACTCGGCCAGTTCGGGCTGGTGGCGGTGGGTGCGCTGCTCGCCTCCCACCTCGGCTCCAGCGTCCCCCTGGTGCTGCTGCTGCCGCTCGGCGGGGCGGTGACGGCGGTGGTGGCCGTGCTGGTGGGGCTCCCCGCCCTGCGGGTGCGGGGCCTCTACCTGGCCGTGAGCACGCTGGCCTTCAACCTGTGGTTCATGGGCTCGGTCCTGGGCACCACCTGCTGGGACGTCCCCCTGGTGGGGCGCCGCCTGTGCACCGGGCTGCCGGATCCGCAGTCCACGGTGCTCGCCCGTCCGAGCCTGTTCGGCGTCGACCTCGGTTCGGAGCGGGCGTTCGCCTGGTTCTCCCTGGGGATCCTCGTCCTGTCCGTTCTTATGGTCCGGGTCTGGCGCGACCGCGGTGTGGCCCGGCGCCTGATGGCCGTGCGCGACAACGAGACGGGGGCGGGGGCGATGGGTGTCCCGCTCGGACGCACCAAGCTCCTGGCCTTCGCGCTCTCGGGGTTCATCGCCGGCTACGCCGGCGTGTGCCTGGCGTTCGCCACCGAACGGATCTCCACCTCGACCTTCGACCCGACCTATTCGGTGCTGGTCGTCTCGATGGTGGTGATCGGCGGCCTCGGGTCGATCGACGGCGCCGTGCTCGGGGCCATCTACCTGGTCGGGCTGCCGGCCATGTTCGGCACGACCTCGACGGTCCAGTTCCTGACCAGCGGTCTCGGCCTGCTGGTCTTCATCCTCTACCTGCCCGGCGGCCTCGCCGAACTGCTGCACCGGCTGGCCGATCTGGTGACCCTGGGCCTCGAGCGCCGGCCCTCCGGACGGGACGGCCCGTCGGTGGCCGCCCGGACCGGACCGGTGACCCCGCAGGAGGCGCGATGACCGTCGCCGGCCTCGCCGACGATCGCGGCCCGGCACGGCTCGAGCTCTCCGGCGTGGTGGTCGACTACGGCGGGGTGCGCGCCGTGGACGGCGCCGACCTGGTGGCCGAGCCGGGGGCGGTGGTCGGGCTGATCGGCCCCAACGGTTCGGGCAAGACCACCCTGCTCGACGTCGTCTCGGGACTGGCGACCCCCGACCAGGGGACCGTGCGCCTCGACGGCGAGAGCCTGGTCGAGTACCTCCCCGAGGAGCGGGCGTCGCTCGGGATCGTGCGCTCCTTCCAGGACTGCCGGCTCTTCCCCGAGTTGACCGTCGAAGAGGTGCTCCTGCTCACCCTGGACGCCGGTCGCCCCGTCGGGATCGTGGCCACCACCCTGCAGGCGCCGTGGGCCCGTCGCTCCGAGCGGACCAAGCTGGCGGCGGTGGCCGAGGTGATCGGGTCGTTCGGTATCGAGCGGTTCCGCCACCACCAGATCGCCCAGCTCTCCACCGGGACCCGCCGGGTGGTCGACCTCGCGTCCATCGTCCTCGCCCGACCCCGGCTGTTGCTGCTCGACGAGCCCACGGCCGGCATCGCCCAGCGCGAGGCCGAGGCGTTCGTGCCGCTGCTGGGCCGCCTCCACGACCTCTCGGGCACGACCATCGTCCTGGTGGAACACGACGTCCCCCTGGTGTTCGCGCTGTGTGACCGGGTCGTCATGATGGAGACGGGGTCGGTGGTCTCGACGGGGACGCCCGACGAGGTGGCCCGGGACCCCCGGGCGCTGGCCGCCTACCTGGGCGCCAGCGCCGAGGCGCTGGCGGTGTCCGGGGCGCCGGTGCCGGTACCGGGGGCCGGGTCGGGCCGCGATCCGGCCCCGGATCCGCCGGCCGGGTCGCCGGCGCCGGACCAGAGGGCGGCGTCGGGGTCGGACTACCCGGGGCCGGGCATGGCCGGGCCGTAGGGGACGTCGCCCCGGATGGTGATGCGGTGCCCCACCCGGAGGGCGTCCCCGTAGTCGTCGAGCGCGTAGTGGAGGGTGGCCCGGTTGTCCCAGAAGGCCACCGAACCCGGCCGCCAACGGAACCGGCAGGTCAGTTCGGGCTGCTGGCAGTGGCGGTAGAGCATGTCGAGGACGGCGGCGCTCTCGTGGGTGGAGAGGCCGAAGACCGACTGGGTGAACTGGGGGTTCACGAAGAGGCCCCGGCGGCCGTTCTCGGGATGGGTGCGTACCACCGGGTGGAGGGCGGGGAGCAGCTTGTCGTGGTGCTCGCCGTTCCAGTCGTAGCCGCCGCGGGCCTCGACGTCGGCGGCGAACCACGGGTCGAAGTGGATGGCGATCAGCTCGTCGCACATCGCCCGCACCGGGGGGGCGAGCCGGTCGTAGGCGTCCTGGAGGCTCGACCACTGGGTGTCGCCGCCCACGTCGGGGCAGGTGAGCATGGAGAGGATCGAACCGAGCGGCGGGGTCTGGAGGAAGGTGACGTCGGTGTGCCACCAGCTGGCCCGGTCCTCGCGGCTGTCGATGGCCAGCACCTGGGGGTGGCCATCGACAGCCGGCAGGACGGGATGCCCTTCGGTCAGCTCGCCGAAGCGGCGGCCGAAGGCGGCCTGCTGCTCGTCGGTGAGCTCCTGGTCCCGGAAGAACACGACGTGGTGGGTGTTGAGGGCGTCCCGGATGGTGGCCACGGTGGCGTCGTCGAGCGGACGGGACAGGTCGACGCCGGACACCTCCGCGCCGATGATCGGCGAGAGCGGGCGGACCTCGACTCCGTGGACTCCGGTCATGGGATCCAGTGTGGCCCAACCGCCCCCGGCCCTTCCACCGGGAACCTCGGATGGACGACGGACCGGTGTGGCAACGTGGTCGCCGCACCCCGGGCCGAGCGACCCGGGTGAAAGGACGGTCGAGCATGGACCCACTGGCCCCCCCGGATCGGAACTTCTCGCCGTGGTTCCAGGTGGTGACCCGGCTGGCGGCCACCGTCGAGGTGGATCCGCTGCCCGACGGGGACCCCGCCGCTATCGATCCCTGGCGGAACCGCTTCGCGGCCCGGTTGGACGAGGCGCTCGCCCCGTGGCCCGAGCGGGTCCCGGCGAGGGCCGAGGTCGACGACGGGGAGCCCGCCGACGGCTACCGGCGCCACCGGCTGGTGTTCGACACCGAGGACACCATGTCGGTGCCCGCCTACCTGTTGGTGCCCGACGGACGGGTGACCCCGGGGTCGGGCATCCTGGCCGTCCACGGCCACGGACCGGGGAAGTCGCGGATCTGCGGCCTGGAGCCCGACGACCCGCCGGGGGGTGACTACGCCGCCGAGCTGGCCCGACGCGGCCACGTCGTCCTGGCGCCGGACCTCCGGTGCTTCGGCGAGCGCCTCGACTGGAACCCCGAGGACCACTACGCCTGCGACACCAACCTGGTGCACCAGGTCATGGCCGGCTGGAGCCCGCTGACCCAGAACCTCTGGGACAGTGCCCGGGCCCTGGACGTGCTCGGCGCCCACCCGATGGTCGACCCGGCCCGGCTGGGGGTCGTCGGGTTCTCCTACGGCGGCACGATCAGCCTCTTCCTGGCCGCCTGTGACCCGCGGGTGGCCGCCACCGTCGTCAGCGGGTACTTCTCGTCGTGGGCCGACGCTCACCGGATGCCGTGGAACATGTGCGGGTCCCAGGTGCTGCCCGGGATGCCGGGGGCGATGGAGCACGTCGACGTCGGGGCACTGGTGGCACCCCGGCCGATGTTCGTCGAGACCGGTCGGGAGGACCTGCTGTTCCCGGTGGCGTCGGCCGAGCGGTCGGTCGGAAGGCTGCGGCGGGTCTACGCTCACCTCGGCGACCCCGACCGGCTGGTGCACGAGGTGTCCGAGGGTGAGCACCAGTGGTACGGGCGGGGCGCCTACGCCTTCCTCGCCGAGCACCTCGGAACCGGGGGCCCGGCGGCCTGAGCCCGACCGTCGCCTACAGCCGGGCCGACGAGTCCGGGTCGAGGAAGACGGTGGCGTGGGGTGCGCGCTGCAGGGCGGAGGCCGGGCAGTCCTCGGTGACCGGTCCGCGCAGGGCATCGTGCACGGGGACGGCCTTGCGGGCCTCGGGCACCACGGCCAGGACCCGTTCCGCCCGCAGCAGGGCGGGCACGGTGACCGTCATGGCCCGGCGGGGGACGTCGGCGTCGGTGGCGAAATGCCCCTCGCCCACCTGTTGGCGCCGGCAGGCATCGTCGAGCTCCACGATGGCCACGTCCCGGGGGTCGTCGAAGTCGGCCACCCCCGGATCGTTGAATGCCAGGTGCCCGTTCTCGCCGATGCCCAGGCAGCAGAGGTCGAGGGGATGGGCGCGCAGGAGGCCCTCGTAGCGGACACACTCGGCCTCGGGGTCGGCCGTTCCGTGGAGGTAGTGGGCAGCCCGTGGCCGGGTGCGTTCGGTGATGCGCCGGCGGATCCACCGCTCGAAGCTGGCCGGGTGGTCGGGTCCGATCCCGACGTACTCGTCCATGTGGAACACGACCACGTCGGCCCAGGGGACACCGCGGGCGGGATCCACCAGGGCGTCGACGAACGCCAGCTGCGAGTTCCCCGTGGCGAACATGGCGTTCGCGGTGCCCCGGCGGGACACCGCGGCCCGCAGGGTGGCCGCCGCCTCGTCGGCCGCGGCGGCGGCCAGGGCGTCGCCGTCGGCCAGCACGAGGACTTCGGGACCGTCACCTCCGGGGGTGTCAGCAGCGTGCATGGGGGGACTGTAGGGGATGCGGGCGGCCGAGGCCCCTCGTATAGTTGCGCCCGAAGAAGCGCCCGACCGGGGGGACGACGTGCCGGCCGGGCCCGAGGGGGAGAGGTGGCGTCCTGTCCGGATTGCCCGAGACGATGCCGGCCGCCGTCTACCGACGGCCGGGGGTGGTGGAGGTCGAGGAGCGTCCGGTGCCGCGCCCCGGCCCCGGCGAGGTGCTCGTCGAGGTCGACCACTGCGGAATCTGCGGCTCCGACATCCATCTCCTGTACGAAGGCTGGGCGGGCAAACCCGGTCTGGTCGCCGGCCACGAGTACACGGGCTCCGTATTCGCGGTCGGTGACGGCGTCGAAGGGTGGGCCCCGGGCGACGCGGTCGTCGGCGGCCCGTCGCCCCGGTGCGGTCGTTGCCGGCGCTGTCGGGAGGGCAAGCCGTCCCAGTGCGAGAACCAGGGATCGATCGTCGACGACTCCGACGGCGCCTTCGCCCGGTTCGTGCTGGTGCGGGCCGCCTCGCTCGTCCGCCGGCCCGCCGGACTGACCGCCCGCCAGGCGGCCCTGGCCGAACCCCTGGCGGTGGCGTTGCACGGTCTCACCCGCTCGGGGGTCGGGCCCGGCGACTCGGTCATGGTCATCGGTGCCGGCCCGATCGGGGCGCTGTCCATCGCCGCCCTGGTCGCCCGCGGCATCGGCCCCGTCATCGCCGTCGAGCCGGGGGAGCGGCGCCGCGAGCTGGCCCGCCGGCTGGGGGCCGTCGAGGTGCTCGACCCGGTCGACCTGGAGACGTTCCCGGCGTGGGAGCCCGAGCGGATGTCCGGGCGGGCCGTGGACGTGGTGCTGGAGTGTTCGGGCAAGCGCTCCGCCATGGAGGCCGGATTCCACCAGCTGCGGCGGGGGGGCACCCTCGCGCTGGTGGGTGCCGGGGTGGAACAGCCGACCTTCGACCCCAACCGGTTCATCCTCAACGAGCTGTCGGTGGTGGGGTCGTTCGTCTACGACCTGGGTGGCTTCGAGGCGGCCCTCGGCCTGCTGGCCGACGACGCCTTCCCCACCGACCTGCTGATCGAGGAGGGCGACGTGGCGCTCGACGGCCTGTCCGACGCCCTGGCCGGTCTGGCCGACGGCCGGTTCGCCGGCAAGGTGATGGTGGTGCCCCGGGTGTCGGCGGGGTCCGGCTGATGGCCCACCCCTACTACCCGTCGGGCACCCCGCGGCTCAACCACGTGGCCATGAGTCTCGATGCCGACCTGCTCGATGCCGCCCACCGGGCCGAGCTCTGCGAGTTCTGGGGGGAGGTCTTCGGCTTCGAGGAGTTGGAGGTGATGACCGAGGACCGCCGACGCCTCGTTCTCTCGTGCGTGCACTGGGACCAGTTCCTGTTCCTGATCGCCGATGACGACCCGATGCGCTGCCCCCGCATGGACCACTTCGGCTTCGCGGTGGGGTCCCGGGAGGAGCTCGAGGGCGTGCGGGACCGGGCGGCCGCGTTCGCGGCACGCGACGACCGGGTCGATCTGGTGGACCTGTCCGTCGACGATCAGGGGATGGTCAAGATCCACTCCGTCTACGTGGGCTACCTCCTGCCGATGCTGGCCGAGGTCCAGTGGTGGGAGTTCACCCCGTGAGCGCGCTCGAGATCGGGGTCTTCGTGCCGCAGGGGTGGAAGCTCGAGTACGAGGGGTGGTCCGGACCCGACGCCTGGGAGCGTTCCGTCGAGTTGGCCGGGGCGGCCGAAGCCCTCGGGTACGACCACCTGTGGGTCTACGACCACGTGGAGACGGTGCCGCGGCGCCGGCCCACCCACGTGTTCGAGGCGTTCACCATGCTGGCGGCGCTGTCGCAGCGGACGTCGAGGATACGGCTCGGCCAACTGGTCACCTGTGCCACGTACCGCAATGCCGGACTGCTGGCCAAGGAGGCGGCCTGCGTGGACGTCTACTCGGGCGGTCGGCTGATACTGGGCCTCGGCGCCGGCTGGTTCCACGAGGAATACCACTCCTACGGGTACGAGTACCTGGGCGACCGGCAGCGGCTGGCGGTCCTGGACGAGACCCTCGAGGTCGTGCGCCGACTGTGGACCGAGGAGACCGTCACCTTCACCGGGGACCACCTCCACTTCGATGGTGCCTACTGTGACCCCAAGCCCGTGCAGTCGCTCCCGCCGCTGCTGGTGGGGGGAGGTGGCGAGCGGGTCAACCTGAGGATCGCCGCCCGCCGGGCCGACCTCACCAACTGGCAGGTGGGCCTCGACGCCTTCGTGCGCAAGTCGCGGCCTGTTGGAGGGCTACTGCGAGGAGGTGGGTCGTCCCTTCGCGGACATCACCCGGACCCACGGCCCCGACTGCCGGATCTTCGACACCGACGCCGAGGCCCGGGCCTGGTGCGCCTCCGAGGGCGGAGGCGACCTGTGGGGCCACGGCACGCCGGACGCGTACCTGGCCGACAACCTGGTCGGCACCGCGGAGCAGGTGGCCGAGAAGGCCCAGGGGTTCGTGGACGCCGGGTGCCGGGGCCTGGTGCTGTGGTTGCGCGACTACCCGTCCGACGAGACGCTGCGGCGCTTCATGGCCGAGGTCGTGCCCGCGCTGGACCTACCCACCGACGGAGACCGGTAGGCCGAGCCGAGCGGGGACCCGCCGACCGGCGCCAACCGCCGGTCGACCCGGGTGGGCTCGGGTCAGGCCCACGGCGGCCGCACCGGCTGGGCCTCGTACACCCCGACCTCCACCATCCGGGAGGCCACGGCGTTCCCGTCCGCTGCCGGGGTGGCGCGGAGGGCGGCCACGTGGGCCTCCAGATCGGCCATCGACTCCCAGCGTTCGACCAGCTGCACCAACGTGGGGTCGCCCGGGTCGGCGGCGAAGGAGTAGCCGATGCAGCCCGTCTCCGTCCGGGTGGTGGCCACCTGGGCCGCTTTGGCCTCCAGGAACCGGTCGTGTTCCGTGGCGTCGACCTCGTAGGTCCCGAGCACGATGATCATGGGCTGGCCTCCCTCGCCGGGACCCCGGGACGGCCCCCGGTCGGTCCAGGCCTGAACACTACGATGATCGCCGGCGCCCGCACCGCCCCGGGCCGACCGACCCGCGATCGGAGGGATCCGCCATGGAGCATTCGGGGTACGACGACCGGCCCGACTACCGGGTGGACATCCTGGCCCGTCGCAACCGGGTGACGGTGACCGTCGACGGGACGGTGCTGGCCGACAGCGTGGCCACCCTCCTGGTGGACGAGCAGGACCACGGGCTCGTCGTCTACTTCCCACCTGACGACGTGCGCCTCGACCTGTTCGTCGCCGACGACCGCACCAGTCGCTGTCCGTACAAGGGGACCGCCACCTACCTGCGACTCGGAGGGACCGGCGACGGGCCGGAGGTACTCGCCTGGACCTACCGCGATCCCTATCCCCAGGTGGCCCGGCTGGCCGGCTACCTCGGGTTCTTCCAGGACGTGGTCGAGGTGCGCATCGGGACGGCGGACCCCGCGGTGTCGGGGCGATGACTCCGCCGCCACCGCCGGTCCCGGATTCGAGCGTGCAGCGGATGCTCGACCTGTTCGATGTGGAGGAGAGCGGGTCCGGGCGGTTCACGGGCGGGAGCGACGGCGGGGTCCGCCGGGTGGTCGACGGCAGCCAGTACCTGGCCCAGTCGGTGGTGGCCGCCTCCAAGGCGCTGCCCCGCCACACCGTGCGGTCGGCCCACGCCGTCTTCAGCCGGGCCGTCGACGACGAGCGGCCGCTGTGGTTCGACGTCGACGTGACCCACGAGGGCCGCACCGTGGCGGCCGCCACGGTCACCGTCGGCCAGGGGGAGCGCCGGTGCGCGACGGTGGGCATCCTGGCCGACACCTTCGAGGCCGACATCGTCCGCCATGCCGATCCGATGCCCCCGGTGGGTGGTCCGGGAGACGCCACCCCGGTGGACATGCCCATGACCGGACGCCGACTCCGCCTGGTGGGCGTGGCCGATCCGAACGACCCCGACGAGGTCGGACCTCCCGAACTCGACGCCTGGGTCCACTACGACCCCGTCCCCGACCGCCCCGACCTGGCCCGGGCGCTGCTGGCCCACTTCACCGGCCACCTCTCGATATCGGCGACCCTGCGGGCGCACCCGGGGGTCGGCACCGCTCAGGCCCACCGCAGCGTGTCCACCGCCGTACTGTCGATCTCGGTGGTGTTCCACGATCCCGTGGAGTGGGACGGGTGGCTGCTCTACCACCACCGGAGCACCCAGGTCGGCGGCGGCATGTCCTACGTGGTCGGCCAGGTCTTCACCGAGGCGGGCACCCTGCTCGCCTCCTTCACCCAGGAGGGCATGATCCGGCCGTTCGCCGACGCCGCGACCGAGGTCTCGCGACCCGTGGAGGCGCGCCTGTGACCCCGACCCGGACGGTCCGACCCGTCGGTCGGCCCCACCGCTAAGTTGAACCCCGGTCGGCCCGGCCCTCCTCACGGCCACTCCGCGCCGCCGACCGGGGAGGCTGCACCACCGTGAAGTACGCGATCTCACTCGGCCGGCTCAATCCGACGGCATGGAAGGACGTGACCGAGGAGGCCGACCGCCTGGGCTTCGACTCGGTGTGGATCCCCGAGCACCTGGTGCTGCCGGTCGACATGGGGGGCAGCCCCCACGCCGGCCAGGACCACCCACCCATCCCACCCCAGCTGCCGGTGTTCGACGCTCTCCTCTATCTGGGCTTCCTGGCCGCCACCACCGAGCGCATCCGCTTCGGCACGCAGGTCTACAACATCGGCCTCCGGCACCCCTTCGTGACGGCCCGGGCGGCGACCACCCTCGACGTGGTGTCGGGCGGTCGCCTCGACTTCGGCATCGGTGCCAGTTGGCTCCGCGCCGAATGGGACGCCCTCGGTCTCGACTTCGACACCCGGGGCGCCCGGGTGGACGAGGCGATCGACGTGTGCCGCCGGCTGTGGTCGGAGCCGGTCGTCGAGCACCACGGACGGTTCTTCGACTTCGACGCGGTGATGTTCGAGCCCAAGCCGGTCCAGCGGCCGGGGCCCCGCCTGCACATCGGGGGGGACGGTGCGGCCGCGCTGCGGCGGGCGGCGACCGTGGGGGACGGCTGGGTGCCGATGAACCATCCGATCGAGGACATCCCCCCGGCGGTGGCCAAGTTGGCCGAGCTCCGGGAGCGGGCGGGACGCGACGGCCGCACCGAGGTGACCCTCGGCGGCACCATCGAGGGGCCGTCCGACGTCGAGCGGTATACCGAGGCCGGCGTGGACCGGGTCTTCGTCACCCCGTGGCGTCGGACGTCGGACGCCATCGAGAGCCTCCGCGCCTTCGCCGCCGACTTCCTGCCCGGGTAGGGGTCCCGAATGGATTCCGCGACGACCGCGTAAACTGGGAGGGAAAGAGCGGGCACGGGGATCTGGGGGGATCAGGGGACCGAGCACGGGAGGGCTTCAGGTGTCGGAGCACGAGCGACGGGTGCGAGCGCGAGACGGTGGAACGGTCGCCGCCTGCACCGCAGGGGACCGGGTCCCCCGGACGACATGGTCTACATCCTCGCCCTGACCGCGGCGTTCGCCAACGCGATGACGAGCATCCTCCAGCGCATGGGGGTGGAGGATGCCCCGGCGGACTCGACGATGAAGTTGAGCCTGCTGACCCACGCCATCAAGCGGGGGGTGTGGCTGCTCGGCTTCGCCTGCATGGTGGCGTCGTTCCTGCTCCAGGCGTTCGCGCTCCACCTGGGCGACCTGAGCCAGGTCCAGCCCATCCTCACCACCGAGCTGCTGCTCCTGGTGATCGTGCTGGCCACCTGGTTCCGGTTCCGGATCGGCTGGCAGGAGTGGGTGGCGTGCATCGTCGCCGCCGGCGGGCTGGCCGGGTTCCTCGTCTTCGCCGATCCGCAGAGTGGTGGCCAGACCCCGACCGCCACCGGCTGGATCGTCACCGGCGCGGTGTGCGCCGGCGCCGTGGTGGTCTGCGTGCTGGCCGCCCTGCGCGGCCCCCGGTGGTGGAGGGCGGCCATGTTCGGAGCCGCCGGGGCGGTGGGGTTCGCCTTCACCGCCGCCCTGATCAAGTCGGTCGGGGACATCGTCGCCAGTGACTGGGCGCAGATGTTCGTGCACTGGGAGACCTACGCCCTGGCGGTGTGCGGCCTGATCTCGGTGTTCCTGGCGCAGAACGCCTTCCACGCCGGTCCCATCGCCGCCTCCCAGACCTCCCTGGTCCTGGTGGACCCGCTGGTCAGCCTGGCCATCGGGATCACCATCTTCGGCGACAACCTCCGCACGGGCGGGGCCTACGGCCCACTGGAGGCGGTGTCGCTGCTGGTGATGTTCGTCGGAGCGGTGTACATCGCCCAGTCCCCGCTCATCTCCGGCATGAAGGGGACCGACGACAGCTACGACCAGCTCCTGTCGGTCCGGTCGCGGTCCAAGCGCTTGGCCCAGGCCGTCGACGACCAGGTCCAGCAGGGGATGCTCGGCCTGGTCGACTCCGACTGACCCGGGCCCGCGGCACCACGGCCCGGCGGTGTCCGGCCCGGAGGCCTACGATCGGCCCGCCGGACACCGGGTGCCGCCGCCCGGGCGGTGGCCCGACCCACGGCAAGGAGCGAGTGGATGAACGCCGGACACGCCATCGATCCCCCCGTCCGAACCGTGCCGGACCGCGTGGCCCTGGTGGTCGGCGACGCGTCCTGCACCTACCGCGGGCTCGAGGACGCCACGCGCCGGGTGGCCGCCACCCTGGCGGCGGCCGGGGTCGGGCCGGGCGACCGGGTGGCGCTGGTCGACCTGGGCGGCGTGCTGGCGGTGTCCACCCTCCTGGCGTGCGCCCGCCTCGGGGCGGCCAGCGCCCAGATGAACGCCTATCTGACCACCACCGAACTCGGCCAGCTGGTGGACCTGGTCGGGGCGAACGTGGGCGTGGCCGGCGACGACTACCGGTCCCGGCTGTCCGGGGCCGTGGACGGCCCGGTCCTGGGCGCGGCCGATGTCGCCGGGGCCGACCCCGCCACCGCCCCTCCGACGGTGGGCGATCCCGACGACACCGCGCTGGTGCTGTTCACCAGCGGGACGACCGGACTGCCCAAGCCCGTGTCGATCAGCCACCGGGTGCTGGCCGACCGACTGGCCTACTACGGCAAGCCCATCGACCCGGACGCGCCCCAGGTGGTCGACATGATGTCGGCGCCGATCTTCCACATCGGCGGCACGCTCGGCCTGCTGGTATCGCTCCACCAGGGCAAGCAGCTGGTGGTGCTGCCCCGGTTCGACGCCGGCACCTGGTTGGCCCAGGTCGAGCGGCACCGGGTCGCCCAGACCTTCGTGGTGCCGGCCATGCTGCGCCGGATCCTCGACCACCCGGACTTCGACTCCACCGACCTGAGCTCACTCCGCTCGCTCAGCTACGGGGCCGCCGCCGCCCCGGTCGATCTCGTCCGCCGGGCCCTCGCCGCACTGCCCGGGGTGGACTTCTCCAACACGTTCGGCCAGACGGAGACGCTCGGGGCCTACGCCTCCCTGACGCCGGAGGACCACCGCCGGGGCGACCGGTTCGGCTCCGTCGGCCGGCCGCTGCCCGGCGTGGAGGTGCGCATCGTCGACCCGTCCACGGAGGAGCCCGTCGGCGAGGGCGCCACCGGGGAGTTCTGGGTGCGGGCCGCCCAGAACACCACCGAGGAGTGGCTCCGCACCGGCGACACGGGATGGCGGGACGCCGAGGGCTACCTCTTCCTGGCGGGCCGGATCTCCGACACGATCAACCGGGGAGGGGAGAAATTCGGTCCCGTCGAGGTCGAGGAGGTGCTGCGGACCCATCCGCAGGTGGTCGACGTGGGCGTGGTGGGGCTGCCCGACGAGGTGCTTGGGGAGCGGGTGGGCGCCGTGGTGGTCACCTCCGGTCCGGTCACCGCCGAGGAGTTGGTGGCCCACTGCACGGACCGCCTGGCCACGTACAAGGTGCCCGAGTTCGTGGTGCTCGCCGACGAGCTTCCGACCTCGGTGCTCGGCAAGCTCGACCGCCCCGGACTGCGCCGGCAACTCACGGCGGCGCCTCCCGTGTCCCGCACCGGGTCCTGACCGGGCCCGTCGCCGGTCCCCGGACCCCGGATCGGCGGGTGCGACCCGCGCCGGGCGTCCGCGCTACGGTTCGCCACGGCGGTCGACGGACCGCGACGGCCGACGGACGTGGACGACAGGGGAGGAGCCCCAGGTGGCAGACGACAGCTTGAGCTCGATCATCGGGGAGCCGACGGGGACGACGGTGGTCACCGTGGAGCGCGGACAGCTCGCGCTGTTCGCCGCCGCCGTGAAGGACAACAGCCCCGTGTACCGGGACCCGCGGGCCGCCGAGGCCGCCGGCCTGCCCGGGATCCCGGCGCCGCCCACCTATCCGTTCGTGATGGGCAACTTCGGCGTGTACCCCGAGCTGCAGACCGACGACGCACCGGTCGGGAATCCGATGGCCAAGGTGCTCGGTCCCCTGATGGCCAAGGGGGGCATCATCCTCCACGGTGAGCAGGAATTCACCTACGAGAGGCCGGTGGTCGCCGGCGACGTGCTGGTGGGTGAGGGCCGGGTGGCCGATGCCTACCAGAAGGAGTCGAAGGGCAAGACCATGACGTTCATCGTGGTCGAGACGGCCTGGAGCGACCGGGCGACGGGCGAGCCCGTCTGCACGTCCCGCATGAACATCATCCACCGCATCTGATGGCCGACGCCCCGGCCCCGGCCGACGACGCCGTCCTGCGCCGGCTGGACGACGGGGTGCTGTGGATCACGCTCAACCGGCCCGAGGCCGGCAATGCCATCACCGCGGCCATGCGCGACCAGGTGGTGGAGTGGCTGGACGGGGCCTCCGCCGATCTGGCGGTCCGCGCCGTGGTGCTCACCGGCGCCGGCGAGCGGGGCTTCTGCACCGGCGCGGACCTCCGGTCATCGGGCCCGGCCCCGGCCCGCCCGGAGGGTGCCCCCGATCTGGCGGTGGGCGACACGGCCCGTCTCATCCGCACCGGGTGGCAGCGTCTGGTGTCGGCCGTCCTCGACTGCGAGAAGCCGGTGATCGCCGCCGTCAACGCCACCGCGGCGGGGGGTGGGATGCACCTGGCCCTCGCCTGCGACCTGGTGCTGGCCGCCGAGGAGTCCCGCTTCATCGAGGTGTTCGTCCGTCGGGGCATCGCCCCCGACGCCGCCGGCGCCTACCTGCTGGCCCGGCTGGTGGGGCCACAGAAGGCGAAGGAGCTCTTCTTCTTCGGCGACGACCTGTCGGCCCGGGACGCCGAGCGGATCGGGCTGGTCAACAAGGTGGTGCCCCGGGCCGAGCTGGACGGCGAGACCCGCGCCTGGGCGGCCCGCCTGGCCCAGGCCCCGACGAAGGCCGTGGCCGCCGCCAAGTACCTCACCAACCGCGCCCTCGAGTCCGACCGGACGACCGCCCTGTGGGACGAGGCCGTCGCCCAGGAGCTGGTGACCGGTACGGAGGACTTCAAGGAGGGACTGGCCGCCTTCGCCGAGCGCCGCCCACCGTCCTTCCGCGGCTGGTAGGCGGGGCCCGGCCACCGCCGTCCCGCCGGTGCCCGACAGCCCCGAGGCACGGGTTCCGCAGTCGGAAGATGCTAGAAACAGGCCGTGCACTACTTGGCGACCACAGACCTGTTGACCCCCTCGACCTACGCCAACTGGATGGCCGTCCTCCGGATCGGGCTCGGACTCTGGTGGGTCAAGAGCTTCGCCCACAAGGACCTGGGCGGCTGGCTCAAGCGGGGGTCGGGCATCGAATGGGGCGGATCGGTCGCCGAAAAGCACAAGTGGGGCTTCGTGAAGACCGGGTTCGACAAGGTCGTCCGACCCCACCCGATCCCGATGGCGTACATCGTCGTCTTCTCGGAGCTGGCCCTCGGCCTCGGGCTGGTGCTCGGGTTCCTGACGCCGATCGCGCCTGGTCTGCGGGATCCTGCTCAATCTCCTGTACTTCGTGCTGATGATCAGTGACTGGGCCGAGCAGGGTCAGAACCTGATGATGATCCTGGCCGCCGTCGTCGCACTGTTCACCAAGTCCTGGGCGGTGTTCTCGATCGACCACCTGCTGCACCTCTTCGGGGCCTGATCCGTTGGCCATCGGGATCCGGGACGAACACGAGGAACTGCGGTCCGCCGTCCAGGGGTGGGCCGAGGCCCGGGGGGTGGGCGCCGCGGTGCGCCGGTCCCTGGACGCCGAGGCCGATGGACTGCCGCCCTACTGGACGGACCTGGCCGCGCAGGGCCTGGTGGCGGTCCACCTGCCCGAGGAGTACGGCGGCCAGGGGGCGGGGATGGTCGAGCTGGCCGTCGTGGCCGAGGAGCTCGGGCGGGCGGCGGCGGTCGGCCCGTGGGACACCACCGCGGTGGTGGCCGGTGCGGTGGCCGCCTCCGGCGGTGCCGACCTGGCCAAGACCCTGCTGCCGGGACTGGCCGACGGGAGCCTCACCGCTTCGCTCTCGGTGCCGGTGGCCGCACCCGACGGCACCCCGACCGCACCGCCCGGACTGACCGGGAGCCCGGGGCCCGACGGCTCGCTGGTCGTCACCGGCACGCTGCGCCCGATCGTGCACGGGGCCATCGTCAGTCACGTCCTCGCCCCGGTCGCCGTCGACGGCACCGAGCGCTGGATGGTCCTGGAGCGCGGCGACGCCGCGGCGGTGGCCGAGCTGCCCAGCTTCGACCCGACCCGACCGGCGGCGGCGTGGACACTCGAAGGCGCGGCGGTCCCCGGCGACCGGGTGCTCGACGCCACCACGGGCGCCGTCCGCGACCTGACCCTGGTGGTGCTGTCCGCCGAGGCCGTCGGGGGCGCCCGGTGGTGCGTGGACACGGCGGCCGAGCACGCCCGGACGCGGGAGCAGTTCGGTCGGCCCATCGGCCAGTTCCAGGGCGTCAAGCACCGCCTGGCGAACATGCTGGTCTCGGTGGAGCAGGCGGTGGCCGCCACCTGGGACGCGGCGCTGGTCTTCGAGTCGGAGGGTGGCGCCACCTCGGGCGAGGAGACCGACCAGGGCAGCCTGTCGGTGCAGCTGGCCGCCGCCCTCGCCCTCGACGGCTACGTCGAGGCGGCCAAGGGGGCCATCCAGGTGCTCGGCGGGATGGGGTTCACGTGGGAGCACGACGCCCACATCCACCTGCGCCGGGCGACGACCCTGCGTCAGCTGGTGGGGGGGACCGCCCCGCTCCGGGCGGAATCGGCCCGGCTCGCCCTGGCCGGCTGGCGCCGGCGCCTCACCATCGACCTGCCGCCCGAGGCCGAGGCGGTGCGGGCCGAGATCGACGGACTGGTGGCGGACATCTCGTCGATCGAGGATCCCGCCGAACGCCACCGGGCCCTGGCCGACGCCGGACTCCTCGCCCCCCACTGGCCGGCCCCGTGGGGACGGGACGCCGGCGCGGTGGAGCAGTTGGTGATCGACCAGGCACTGGCCGAGGCCCGGCTGCGGCGTCCGACGCTCGCCGTGGCCGCCTGGGCCCTCCCGACCATCATGGCCCACGGCACCGCCGAGCAGACCGAGCGGTTCGTCGGCCCGACCCTGCGGGGCGAGCTGATCTGGTGCCAGCTGTTCAGTGAGCCGGGCGCCGGCTCCGACCTGGCCGCGCTCAGCACCCGGGCGACCCGGATGGAGGGTGGCTGGTCATTGACCGGCCAGAAGGTCTGGACCTCGGTGGCCCGCAAGGCCCACTGGGGGATCTGCCTGGCCCGGACGAACCCCGACGTGCCCAAGCACCGGGGCATCACCTACTTCCTGGTCGACATGCACTCGCCGGGCATCGAGGTGCGCCCGCTGCGCGAGATCACCGGGGAGGCCCTGTTCAACGAAGTCTTCTTCGACGACTGCTTCGTGCCCGACGACTGTGTGGTCGGCGAGATCGACGGCGGGTGGAAGCTGGCCCGCACGACGCTGGCCAACGAGCGGGTGTCGCTCTCGACCGACTCGGCCTTCGGCGGCGCCCTCGAAGCGGTGCTGCGCCGGCTGGCCGACCGCCCCGTGGCCCCGGACCCCGTCACCCTGGACCGGCTCGGACACCTGCTGGCCGACGCCCAGTCGTTGGCCCAGCTGGGCATGCGGGCCACGCTGCGGTCGGTAGGTGGGCTGCAGCCCGGCTCGGAGTCCAGCATCCGCAAGCTGGTCGGCGCCGAGTTCGACCAGCGGATCCACGAGTTCGGACTCGACATCTGCGGACCCGAGGGGGCCGTCACCGAGGGCGACGCCGCCGTCTCGGCCCACGGTGTGCTGCAGTCGAAGTGCCTGACGATCGCCGGGGGGACGAGCGAGGTCCAGCGCAACGTGATCGGCGAACGCCTGCTCGGTCTTCCCCGGGATCCGGAGCCCGGCCGGTGACCGACCGCCCGGTCGGACCGGGGGACGGTGCCGTCGAGGGCGGTGGGGTGCGGATCCCGCCCGGGACGGGTGTCGTGCACCGGGGCCCGACGAGGAGCATCCGCTCGCGCACGTGTCGTGGCACGCCCTGGGCGGGCGATGGAAGACTGGACGACCACGACCGGGACACCCGGTGGTGGCCACACGAGACCCGGTGGTGGGTCGACGAGGAGGGATGGGGACATGGCTGACGCAGTGCTGTACTTCGAGGACGTGGCCGAAGGCGACGAGGCCCCCGAGCTGAGCCACGTGCTCACCCGCACCGACCTGGTGGCCTACGCCGGGGCGTCGGGTGACTACAACCCGATGCACCACGACGAGGTCAAGGCCACCGCCGCCGGACAGCCCAGCGTGTTCGGTCACGGGATGTTCTCGATGGGACTGCTCGGTACGGCCATCACCGACTGGGTGGGTATCGGCAACGTCAAGCGGTTCACGGTCCGCTTCGCCCGCCAGACCTGGCCCGACGAGGAGCTCCGCTCCAAGATCGTGGTGAGGGCCAAGCGCACCGAGGGGGACGCGCACCTGGTCGACCTCGACGTCCGGCTGCACAACGCGGACGGCGAGGAGAAGGTGGTCGGCGAGGCCACCGCCCAGGTCCCGAGTCGGAGCTGAGGTCTTCCCGGACCGGGCCCCCGGGGTGTCGTCCCCGGGTCGGGGGCCGGGGGATCCTCGGGCCGATCATCGACCGGGACCGGTGTCCCGACGGGCCCGGGTAGGGTCCGCGGGCGGCGGATGACCCGAGGATCGGGGAGCAACGTGGAGCTACGGCGTCGATGGCATCGGGGACCCCGTGGTCCCCACGGGGTGGGACGGTCGGCCGTCGCCCTGGCGGTGGCCGCTCCGCTGCTGGCCTCGTGCGCCAACGTCACCGTCCTGACCGTCTCCCACGCCGGTGACACCGACGGGGTCTCCGCCCACTCGATCCGGGTCGGGGCGCTCGGCTCCTTCAGCGGGTTCGCCGCTCCCGACTTCGCCCCGGTCACCACCGGGGCGGCGGTCTATTTCGACCAGCTCAACGCCTCCGGCGGGGTCTACGGGCGCAAGATCGTGTACTCGCCGATCGTGGACGACGGCACGTCGCCCTCGGGCAACACCGCGGGGGCCCAGCGCCTGGTCCAGTCGAAGGTCTTCGCCGTGGTGGGGGTGGGGACCCCCTTCTTCACCGGGTCGTCGATCCTGCGTTCCCAGGCGGTGCCGACCTTCGGGATCCAGGAGAACACCAACGAGCAGTGGTCGGGGCCGACCATGTTCGGCGCCGGCGGCTCCTACATCGCGGAGAACCTGCCCATGCCCCAGGTGGCCTACGTGGCCCAGCAGACGCACGCCCGGGCGGCGGCGGTGCTGGCCTACAACGTGGCCCAGTCCTCGGGCGGCTGCAATGCGGTGGTGGCGGGACTCCGCAAGTACCACGTGCCGACGCCGGTGGTGGACTTCTCGATCCCCTACGGGGCCGCCACCCTCGACGCCGACGTGACCCGGATGCAGCAGGCGGGAGTGGACTTCGTCGCCACCTGCATGGACGCCACCGGGAACATCAAGCTGTCGCAGACCCTCCAGCAGCACGGTCTGGGGTCGGTCACCCAGTACTGGCTCGACGGCTACGACAGCCAGATCCTGCGCGACAACCGGTCGGCCCTGGACGGCGCCTACTTCCTGCTGCAGCAGACACCCTTCGAGGTGTCGACGCTGTACCCGGGCGTCTACCCGGGCATCGACGCCTTCAACGCCGCCCTCCGGCGCTACGCCCCGGGGACCGCGCCCTCGGCCACCGCCCTCGCCGGGTGGGTGAGCGCCGCCCTGTTCACCGACGGGCTCCGGGCCATCGGCAACGACGTGACCCGTACGGCGCTGGTCCGGTCCATCAACCAGCTCACGGCCTTCACGGCCGACGGGGCCTATCCACCGGTGAACTGGCGCATAGCCCACACCGGGGTGACCAACCTCGACTGCACCACCTTCGTCCGGGCGGAGGGGGACCGCTTCGTGCCCGTCTTCACCACCCCCCAGAGCGTCTACTCCTGCTTCGACCAGACCGGGGCGGCCCACCTCGGCACCCGCACGGTGACCACCCTGCCGCTGGCGCCGGGGGTGCCGGGCAGATGACCCAGTTCTTCGACTACGCCGTCCCCGGGGTCCCCTTCGGGTGCGTCTTCGCCCTGATGGCGGTGGGCCTGGTCCTGACCTACAAGGCGTCGGGGGTCTTCAACCTGGCGTTCGGAGCCCAGGCCTTCGTGTCGGCCCTCGCCTACGTCTCGCTGGTCCAGGACGAGTGGCCGCGGTGGGCGGCGACCGTCATCGCCGTGCTGGTCATCGGTCCGGTGGTGGGGGTCCTCCTCGACCGCCTGCTCTTCCGCCGGATCCGGACCGCATCACCCCTGGTCAAGCTCGTCCCCTCGCTCGGCCTGCTCGTGGCGCTGCCCCAGGTGGCCCTCATCATCGCCGGGTCGACCCCGACGATCCCGCCTCCGGCCATCATCGGCAACGCCCAGACGGTCTACCTCCACCTGGGGTCGGTGCCGCTCAGTGGGCTCGAGCTGTCCATCACTGCCGCCACCGTGGTGGTGGCGGCGGCCCTTCTGGTGTTGTTCCGGTTCACCCCGGTCGGCCTGGAGATGCGGGCGGTGGTAGAGAGCCCCCGGATGACGGAACTGGCCGGGGTCAACGCCGGGCGGGTGAGCGCCTTCGCCTGGATCCTGTCGAGTGTGATGGCCGCCCTGGCCGGGGTGCTGCTGGCGCCGCTGTACTCCCAGCTCGACCCCCAGAACTTCACCGTCCTGCTGGTGTGGGGTGTGGCCGGCGCCGTGATCGGCCGTTTCTCCAGCCTCCCGCTGGCCCTGGTGGGCGGCCTGGCCCTCGGTGTCGCCCAGGAGGTGATCGCCGGCTACCTCCCGGCGGGGGTGATCGCCAACGGGCTGCGGCCGTCGTTGCCGTTCGTGGTGCTGCTGGTGTTCCTGCCCCTGGCCCGCCAGCGCCAGCTCGACGACCCGCTGTCGGGGTGCGACCCGCCCACCTCGGCCATCGAGCGGACCACGGTGGGCTACCGGTCGGCCACGACGGTGGAGTCCTCGGGAGGCACGGTGCACACCGTCGGCGTGTGGCACCAGCGCCTGGAGCGACCCTCCGGCGGTCGGGTGACCGGGATCCTGACCCGTCGCCCCACGGCGACGTTCGCCTGGGTGGTGTCGATCGTGGCCGTGGTGTCCGCCCTGACCTGGGTCCCGCCCGACTGGCTCCTCACCATGAACCAGGGGGTGGCGTTCGCCATCATCTTCCTGTCCCTGGTGCTCCTGACGGGGATGACCGGCCAGATCTCGCTCTGCCAGGCCACCTTCGCCGGCCTCGGGGGCTTCATGGCCGGACAGCTCGCCAACAACTTCGGCCTGCCCATCGTCCTCGGCATGGTGGCGGGCGGTCTGCTGGCCGCCTGCCTCGGCGTGGTGGTGGCGCTGCCCACGCTGCGCCTGGCCGGTCTGCCCCTGGCGCTCGCCACCCTGGCCTTCGCCCTCCTGGCCGACAACATCCTGTTCCCCAACTCCTGGGTGGGCAACGGGGCGGGCGGCATCACCCTGCCCCGCCCGTCGGCCGGCCCCGTCAGCTTCGCCGCCGCCAAGCCGTTCTTCCTCCTCTCCCTGGTCATCCTGGCGGTCTGCGCGGGCATCGTGAAGCTGGTGGGGGACGGCACCATGGGCCGCTATCTGTCCGCCGTGCGGGGGAGCGAGCTGGCCGCCAACGCGGTGGGCATCGACGTCTACCGGCTGCGGGTGCTGGTGTTCGCCCTGTCGGCGGCGCTGGCCGGCGTGGGCGGTGCGCTCTTCGGCTCGGTCGAGGGGTCGCTGTCGGCCAGCGACTTCAACTACCAGATCTCGGCCGTCCTCCTGGTGGTGGTGGCCATCGTCGGGCTCGGGTCGATCGCCGGGGCGGTCGTGGCCGGGGTGGTCTACGCCACCCTGCAGGTGGCGGTGACCTCCCTGCCCTCCCGTTTCGCCGGCCTGGTGGCCGTGCTCTTCGGCCTGGCCACCCTCAGCTACACGCGCCATCCCGAGGGTTTCCTCGACTACCTGAGTGGCCGGGTCCAGCGGACGTGGGCCGGACGTCGGGAGCGGCACGCCGGCGGCGGTCCGGCGGCGGAGACGGCCGTCGGCGCGGCCGTCGAGCCGGTGGTGGAGGGGGCGTGACGGCCGACGACGGGCTCCTCGTCGCCTCGGGGATCACCAAGCGGTTCGGCGGGATCGTGGCCCTCGACGAGGTCGACCTCGAGGTGGCGGACGGCGAGGCGGTCGGGTTGGTCGGGCCCAACGGGGCCGGCAAGACCACGCTGTTCAACTGCGTGTTCGGACTGGAGACACCCGACGCCGGCACCGTGGTGTTCAACGGCCGGCGCATCGACCGGATGCCGGTGTGGCGCCGCAGCCGGCTCGGCATCGGCCGGACGTTCCAGCGGATCGAGCTCTTCGAGGGGATGACGGTGGCCGACCATCTGCTGGTGGCCGAGCAGGCGGCCAGCGGCACCGTGCGGATCTGGCGCGACCTCCTCCACCGGGGTGGCCCCACGCCGTCCGAGCTGCACCACGTGGAGGAGGTGCTCGACCTGCTCGGACTGTCGGACCTGGCGGAGCGCCCGGTCGACACCCTGGACCTCGGGCACGCCCGTCTGGTCGAACTGGGGCGGGCGATGATGGGAACCCCCCGGCTGCTCCTGCTCGACGAGCCGTCCTCGGGCCTCGACGCCGACGACACGGACCGGCTGGCCCGGATCCTGGACGGGGCCCGGCGCACCACCGGCGTGGCCGTGTTGCTGGTGGAACACGATCTGGCCCTGGTGGAGTCGGCCGTGGACCGCCTCTACGTGCTCAACTTCGGCAAGGTCCTGGCGTCCGGCGACGTGGACGAGGTCCTGGAGGACCCGGAGGTGCGCCGCGCCTACCTCGGGAGCACGGCATGACCGGGGAGGGAGCGACGACGACCGACGGGGCAGCGCCACCGGTCCCCGAGGCCGGGGCGGCCCCACCGGGCGGCCCCGGATCCGGCCCGGACGGTGGGCGGCCGCTGCTGGAGCTGGAGGGCGTCTGCGTGGCCTACGGACCCTACGAGGCCCTGTTCGACGTGTCGCTGACCGTCCGGAGCGGACGGGCCACGGCCCTGGTGGGGGCCAACGGGGCGGGCAAGTCGACGGTGGCCCGGGTGGTGTCGGGCCTCGTGCCGTCGACCCGGGGCACCATCCGCTTCGACGGCCGGGACATCACCGGGCGGCCCGCCTACGAGATCGCCCGCTCGGGGCTGTCCCAGCTGACGGAGGGACGGTCGGTGTTCGCCTCGCTCACCGTCGAGGAGAACCTCACCCTCTCCTTCCGGCGGACCCTCGGACGACGCGGGGTGGCCGGTGGGTTGGCCCAGGCCTACGAGGCGTTCCCCCGCCTGGGCGAGCGCCGCAGCCAGTCGGCGGGCACCCTCTCGGGCGGGGAGCAACGGATGCTGGCCCTGGCCCGGGTGCTGGTGCTGCGCCAGAAGCTCCTGGTGGTCGACGAGCTGTCGTTCGGCCTCGCCCCGGTCGTGGTCGACGAGGTGTACGCCGCACTCGAGCGGGTGCTGGCCTCGGGGACGTCGCTGCTGCTCATCGAGCAGCACGTCGACCGGGCGCTGGCGCTGGTCGACGACGTGGCCGTGCTGGCCAAGGGACGGGTGGTGTTCGACGGGGCGCCCGCCGATGTCGAGGGCCGCCTCGGCGACCTCGTGCTCGGACGGACCGGGCACGAGGTCGCAGGGCCACCCTCCGGGACTACGCCAGGCTGAAGGGCGGGACGCCCGACGAGATGCCCTTGAACAGCTCACCCTTGGCGGCGGCCAGCTCGGTCACGGACCACATCGACTCGCGGTGGATCTCGCCGACGGCGTGGAAGCCGCCCATGGCCCAGATGTCGCCGCCGTAGACGACGAAGTTCTGGCCGCTGATGTCGGCGGCCTCGTCGGTGGCGAGGAACGTGACCAGCTGGGCCACGTTGACCGGGTCGAACTTGTCGAAGCCGCCCTCGACCTTGCCCATCTCCCCGAAGAGGTTTTCGGTCATGCGGGTGCGGGCCCGGGGGCTGATCGAGTTGGCGGTGATGCCGTAGCGGCCGAGCTCGCGGGCGAGGACCCAGGTCATCGACGCGATGCCGGCCTTGGCCGCCGAGTAGTTGGCCTGGCCGGCGTTGCCGAACAGGCCGGCCTCGGACGAGGTGTTGATGATGCGCCCGGACACGTCCTCTCCGGCCTTGGCCCGTCCCCGCCAGTACACGGCGGCATGGTGCGACGGGGCGAAGTGGCCCTTGAGGTGGACCCGGATCACGTCGTCCCAGTCCGACTCCTCCATGTTGAAGCACATCTTGTCCCGCAGGATGCCGGCGTTGTTGACGAGGATGTCGAGCTGACCGAAGGTGTCGACGGCCTGCTCGACGAGGGCCTTGGCACCCTCCCACGAGCTGACGTCCGAGGCGTTGACGGCGGCGTCGCTGCCGTTCGCCTTGATGATCTCGACGACCTCCTCGGCGGGGTGCTTGTCACCACCTTCGCCCTGGAGGGAGGCACCGACGTCGTTGACGATGACCTTGGCGCCCTCCGAGGCGAGGAGGATGGCCTCCTCCCGACCGATTCCGCGGCCCGCGCCGGTGACGATGGCGACCTTGCCGTCGAGCATTCCCATGGTTGTCCTCCTGGATGGATCCGTAGCTGTCGTTGACCTGTGAGCCATCGCCCGCCCCGGTGGGGTGGCACGTGGCTGAACCGGGGAAGCATGGCCGAATCCCGGTCCGGCCGCAAGACGATGAGCGGCTCAGCCGGCGGGTGGCTCGAGCACCAGGACCGGGATGACCCGCTCGGTCTTCTCCTGGTACTCGGCGTAGGGCGGGTAGGCCGCGACGGCCCGCTCCCACCACAGGGTGCGCTCGGCCCCTTCGACCTGGCGGGCGATACGGTCGGACCGCTCGGGGCCGTCCTGGAGTTCCACATGGGGATCGGACACCACGTTGGCGTACCACTTCGGGTGGGTGGGTGCCCCGCCCTGGGACGCCACGATGGCGTAGATCCCGTCGTGCTCGACCCGCATCAGGGGGGTCTTGCGCAGCTTGCCCGATCTCGCCCCCCGGCTGGTCACGATGACCACGGGCATCCCGGTGTCGAGCAGGGTGGTGCCCTCGGTGCCGCCGGACGACTGGTAGAGCTCCACCTGGTCACGGACCCACGCCTGGGAGCTCGGCTCGTACTCTCCGGAGAGCGGCATGGCTCCAGTGAACACGCTCCGCCGGGACGCCGCCACCGCGGCCGGCCCCGCCGCCGGCTGGTGCGGGCGAGAGGACTCGAACCTCCACCCCCGAAGGGACCGGGACCTAAACCCGGCGCGTCTCGCCGATTCCGCCACGCCCGCGTGATGACCCAGCCTACCCGAGCCGCGCGGTGGCCACGGGCTGTGCTCACCGGAACCCCCGGGACCCCTGGCTATAGTCAGCCTGTGCCGACCCCGCCTCCCGCCCCGCCCTCCGCCGGATCCGACGCCGACCGCGCCGCCGGGGCCCCCTCCGACGTGGCCGATCGGATCCGCTACCTCGACGAGGTGATGGCCGA
>CAWJEK010000031.1:0-142862 GCA_963841885.1 uncultured Acidimicrobiaceae bacterium | reverse complement strand
GGGTCAGCTCGCTGGTCAGCGACGGCGAAGACGATGGCTACTGCGCGCTGCTCGACTCGGGCCAGGTGGACTGCTGGGGCTACAACCAGAGCGGCGCGCTGGGCAACGGGACGACCGAGAACGACAGTGCCGTCCCGACCCAGGTGGTGGGCGTGGACGGAACCGGCGCCCTGACCGGCGTGACATCACTCATCAGCGGGGGTGGCGGGTTCGAAGGGGGCACCTACTGCGCCCTGCTCGGATCGGGTCAGGTCGACTGCTGGGGTTCCAACACCTGGGGTGACCTGGGCAGCGGGTCGGAGTCGGCCGCATCCGACGTTCCGACCCAGGTGGCCGGAGTGGGGGGTCCCGGCATCCTGTCCGGAGTGGCGTCGCTCACCAGCGACGACGACGCCTCGAGCTACTGCGCACTGCTGGACACGTCGCAGGTGGACTGCTGGGGTGACAACGAGGCGGGCGAACTGGGAAGTGGGTCGACCGCGAGGTCGTCGCTGGTCCCGACGGAGGTGGCCGCGGTAGGCGGCACCGGCGTCCTCACCGACGTGGTGTCACTCGTCGCCGGAGTCTCCGGAAGCAACTACTGCGGCCTTCTGGCGTCCGGGGGGGTGGACTGCTGGGGGAACAACGATGTCGAAGCCCTGGGGAACGGCATCGTCGGCGATCCGAGCATTCTCACCTTCTCGTCCACACCCACCCAGGTGCTGGGCGTGGGCGGGATCGGCGTCCTCTCCGGGGTCGAGTCGCTCGCCAGCGACGGCATCGCCGAGGGCTTCTGTGCCGTGCTGGACACCGGCCAGGTCGATTGCTGGGGGGACGACCGGACGGGAGCGCTGGGTGACGGAGCCACGTCGGCGAGCCCTCCGTACGGTTCCCCCTATCCCACCCAGGTGGTCGGCGTGGGCGGGACCGGACTGCTCACCGGCGTGGCGTCGCTCGCCGACGAGAATGGCGGCAGCGGCGACGACTTCTGCGCTCTGTCCGACGGTGGACAGGTGGACTGCTGGGGTTACAACTACGGGGGTGAACTGGGCAACGGGACGACGTTCGACTCGGATGTGCCGACTCCGGTCGAGAACTGAGCCCCGTTCGGTTCCGGCTGCGATCCCCGTCGGGGTCCGGACGCGCCAGGAGGGAGGCCGGGTGGCCTCCCTCCTGGGCTGCGATGGACCGGAGGAGATGACCGGTCCGGCAGCACCCGGCCCCCCCGGACCGGGCACCCTCCCGGGTCAGGCCGCCGATCCGAAGAACGGCATGTCCTCGCCGGTCGGGCTGTAGGTGAAGATCCCCCCGTCGGAGGCCACCAACCAGTAGCCGTCGTAGGAGTTGTCGTTGAACCCCCCGACCACCGGGTCGTTCAGGTGGGTGGCACCGGCCGACCCGTAGAACGGGGCCCCGAAGGAGAACACCCCTCCGTCCGAGGCCACCAGCCGGTAGCCGGTCCCGTCGGAGGTCGGCATGATGCCGGTCACCGGGCTGTTGAGGTGTTCGCCACCGGTGGAGCCGTAGAATGGGGCGTCGTAGGAGAACACCCCGCCGTCGGCCGCCACCAGCCAGTAGCCACCGGTCATGCGGTCGACACCCATCCCTACGATCGGCTGGTTGAGGTGCGTCCAACCGCCGGACCCGTAGAACGGGGCGCCGTAGGAGAACACCCCGCCGTCGGACGCCACCAGGCGGTAGCCCGAACCGTCGGGGGTCGCCGAGATCCCCACCACCGGTGCGTTGAGGGGCAGGTCGGCGGCCGACCCCTCGAACGGGGCGTTGAAGGCGAAGACCCCGCCGTCGGCGGCGACGAGCCAGTACCCGCCGGTCGCCCGGTCGACGGCCATACCGACGATCGGGGCGTTGAGGGAGGTGCCGGTCAGGGAGCCATAGCAGGTGGCGGCGCCGAACGCCGCCACGTCACCGGCCCGGTCCACCTCGTAGTAGCCGGTGCCGTCGTCGAGGGCGGCCCCGCCCACCACGGTGCCGGTGGGCAGGTGGCTCGTGCAGGTCGACGCGACCGGACCGGGTGTGGCCGGGCCCGCGCCGGGCAGCGTCTGGAACCACAGGTAGGCGTTGGTCGGCACCTCGGGGGCTCCGGGCACACCGATTCCGCTGCCGGGCACCGTCTCGAGCGCCTTGACGGTGCTGTAGTCCTTGGCCTGCTCGACAGTGGCCAGGCCCTTGGGCGACGTCACCGGGATCACGATGACGTTCCACCATTCCGGCTGGTCGCCGTTGCGGGTGGTCAACAGGTGGTCGTGGGACGGCAGCGGCACGTTGTCGAGTGAGGCGGCGTCCGACACCCCGAGGGTCGGGGCCAGCAGGGACAGGTCGATGGTGGCCGGGTGGTCGATGCAGGTGATCACGCCGGGGCACTGCGTATACGCCACCGGTGGGCTCGAGTACAGCGGCACCGGGATGTACAGCGGGTCGATCTGGCTGTTGGTGACGGTGGGTGTCGGTGGCGTCGGGTCCGAGACACCCGGCGGCACCGAGGTCGGGTCGGCGCCGGCCTCACAGCCGGTGGAGCTGTGCACCGTGCCGGCGGTCGTGCCGCAGTAGAACGGCTCGGTGTAGAGGGCGTCGACGTCCTGGCCGTCGATCCAGTCGTGGCTGATACCGATGCCCTGGCAGTTCGGCGCCGTAGCTCCGCAGTCGTTGCGGAGGTCGTCGATCGTGGTGCCCGACTCGACCTGGCTGGCCGGCGGGGCGGGCGGGGCGGTGGCGACGGCCGGGCCCGGAGGTGCCGTAGCCGTGAGGTCGGCGGCCTGGGCGGCCGGCACGGTGCCGGCCAGGACCTGGAAGAACAGGAAGACGTTGGTGGGCACCGAGACGGCCTTGGAGGCCGTGACCGCCGCGTCGATGGCCGACACGCTGGTCAGCTTGGCGAAGGTGGCGGGGTCCGTCGTGGCGACGACCTGCACGTTCCACCACTCGGGCAGCCCGCCGTTGCGGGTCCCCACCACGTGGTCGTGCGCGGGGATCGGCACGTTGTACAGGCTCGAGGGGGACGGGTCACCCGGGAGCGCCCCGGCGATGGCCGACAGGTCGATGGTGGGCGGGTGGTCGATGCAGGTGGCCGTGGCCGTGCACTGCGTGGCCGGTGCGTTGGCAAAGAGCGGCACCGGGATGTACAGGGTGTCGCCGTGGGTCGTGTTGCCGATCGAGGTGCCGTCGGGTGACGGTGCCGTCGGATCGGGCGACGACGGTCCGGCGCCGACCTCGCACCCGGTGGCGGCGTTCGAGGGGACGGCGGTGTCGCAGTAGTAGTTCTCGGAGTAGAGCAGGTCGACGTTCGTCCCGTTGTAGTAGCCGTACGACTCGCCCACCTGTCCACACGTCGGGGCGTCGTTGCCGCAGTTGTACGTCAACGGGTCGATGGTGGTTCCCGAATCACCCGAGGCGACACCGTGCGGTGAGCTCGTCCGCGGACTCGAGGCGGATGCCGCCGTACCGGCCAGACCGCCCATCAATGTGAGCAGAAGTACGAGTGATCCGAGTAGCAATGCCACTGTTCTCGCTCGTGCTGTAGGTGTATGTGCCCTCAAATGGATCACCCTTTCCCGATGACATGTCCGTGACATATCGCATGGAACCTGGGGGTGCGGCGGTCGCACCCTGGATGTCACGACCGCCATTCAGCAAATGGAATCTGAAGGTGCCGGACGATTTACAGTTCGTTGCCCGAGGGTGGCCGGATGATATAACACCGAAAGATCATCTGGACCTGGACATAGACATAAACCTGCCCAGCTATCGGGAAGCGCATTCTGGTGGGCGACGTCCGGATTCCCATCCGTCCACTGCGCCGCTCCGAACAACGGTGGGTCCGGACGGTCCGGTACCACCGGTGGGGCGACGAGGAGGACGGGATGACGACGGTCCTGGACAGCGGCACGGAACCGGTGACCACCACCGGGCGGGGGAACCGTCCGACGCGGTGGACGGCGGCCCCGGCGGACCGACCACGGGTTACCCGCCGGCACGTGCAGATCGCGCTCGGGGGTCTCTGGCTGCTCGACGGGCTGCTGCAGCTGCAGCCCTTCATGTTCACCGCCCGGTTCGCCGATCAGGTGATCGCCCCGACGGCGGCCGGTCAGCCCTCGTGGGTGTCCGGTCCCGTGCAGCACGCGGCACGGTTGATCGGAACCCACCCGGTGCCCGCCGACGCCGGGTTCGCGCTCGTGCAGCTCGCCCTCGGGGTCGGCTTTCTCTGGCGACGCACGGCCCGGCCGGCGGCGGCCGCCTCGGTGCTCTGGGCGGTCGGGGTCTGGTTCCTCGGTGAGAGCCTCGGCGGCCTCGCCGGGGGGACGGCGTCATTGCTCACCGGTGGCCCCGGTGCCGCCCTGCTCTATGCCGTACTGGCCCTGGCGGCCTGGCCCGCGCCGGGGGGACGGCGGCGGACGGGCGGGCGGAACCGGTGGCGTCGTGGTTCCCACTGGCCTGGGCCGCGGTCTGGCTGGACGGTGCGTTGATGGGACTGCTGCCGGCCAACCGGTCGGTCGCGGCGGTGCGGAGCCAGCTCGGTACCGGGGCCGGGACGGTCCCCGGGTGGCTGGGACGCGTCGACCGGTGGGTGGTCGGCGGGGTCGGCCATCTCGGAGGTGCGTCCGTGGTGCTGCTGGTCGCGGTGCCGGCCCTGATCGGCCTGGCCGGGCTCGGCTCGGCGCGCTGGCGTCGGTGGGCCACCGGGGCCGGGACCGTCGTCGCCCTGGGCGTATGGGTCGTGGGGGAGGCCTTCGGTCAGGTGGCCAGCGGCTCGGCCACCGATCCGAACACCGGCCCGCTCCTGATGCTGTGCGCCGTAGCTCTGTTGGGTACCACCGGCTGGCGACGGAGGACGCCGGACGGGGCGACGTCGTCGCCGATGGGCGGCCTCAGCTGGACGGACGGCGCCACGCCTGTCGCCGTCCCGGTCGGGTGACCTCCCGTCAGGTGCTCGTCGTCGGCGTAGCCGGCGAACCGGATCCAGCTGCACCGCGATGGAAGCCCTGTCCGCCGAAGGGGCGGCTCGAGCCGATCGCCGCCCAGTCGACCGAGGCGTGGGGGTCGAGCGGCACGGTCTGGATCAGGCCGAGGCACATCTCGTCCGAGGACCCGTCACCCCAGGTGACGAAGTGGGGGGGCGCCTTGCGCAGGGCCGGCAGCTCCTGGGCCAGGGTCGGGTCGTAGGTGCAGGTGAACTGCACCGTGTCGCCCGGCACGACCTTGACCCACTTCTTCAGATCGTAGGAGCGTTGGTAATTGAAGTCGTAGTTCTTGACGTCGAGGATCGTGGTGGCCGACGGGGTCCCCGGGTTGACCACCATGGACATGCTCCGTCCGAGCAGGTGCATGTGGGCGGTGGTCCGGACGATGTAGCCGGGCGTGCGGATCCGCTGGGTGCAGGTGACCGAGTCGCCCTCGGGTGGGTTGGCGATGTTCTCACCGCAGAGGAGTTCGAGCACGTCCTGGAAGACGACGGCATCCGGGCCGAAGCGTTGGGACAGGTAGTTGAGCGAGGCGGAGCGCACACACAGCGGGTAGGCGGTCGGATTGTCGGCCTCGTTGGCCGGGCACGGCATGTTGATCGGGGCCGGGTAGGGGGTGAGGGTCAACGGCCGGAGGTGGGTCGAGGCCGGGACGGTGTTGAGCTTGACGCCCACCTTGACCGGCTTGTCCCCCTCGAGGAGGTTGTAGTGCACCTGCATGATGACGAGGCTGTGGGCGGGCAGTGGCGTACCCGTGGTGGCCGGCAGGATGTCCTCGCCGTGGCCGGGTGCCCAGGCGCTGAGCCAAGGGGTCTCGGTGAGCGAGGCGAGGCTGAGGGTGGGGAACGGCGACTCGCCGAAGCAGCTCCATCCCTTGTCCGACGGGTTGAGGGCCTCCACCTGGCGGACGGCGGACGGTGGGACCAGGAAGGTGATCTCATGGTGCACCTCCTTGGTCGCCGCACCGGTTCCCGGGTTGAACTGGCTCGACACGATGAACGAGTTGTGGTCCACGTGCGGGTTGACGAGGGTGCAGTGGTAGTCGTCGGTGCCACCGTTGGCCGCGTGGGGCGTGTACGCCTTCGGGCTGTCCATGGTGATGGTGGTGACCCGGGCGCCGTCCGCGGTGGCGGCGCCGGAGGACTGGGCGGGGACGCCGAACACCGTGACGAGGACTCCGGTGGCGAGGAGGAGCGCGCCGGCGACCGCGCCGCGCCGGCGACGGCTGTTGACATTTTTTTGACGCGGGGCGCGCAGAGTCATGGACTCTGTTCTAGTCGCTCGGGGCCCTTAAGTGTCACCAGGTGTTGAACGTGCAAGTGGGATCGGGGTGAGCTCCTCGGCGGGCGCTCGGGCGGCTGTCAGCCGCCGGCGTCCGACGGCACGCAGAAGTAGGCCAGGACCGGTTTGGCCCCCGGCACGACCCCGCCGCCCGTCGGTTCCCCGAGGGACTGGCAGTGCCGGGCGATCCAGGCGATCCGTGGATCGGCCGTCGACGGCCCGGCGAGCACCAGGTGGAACGCACCGGCGGCCACCAGGGCGCGTACCCGTGCCACGGTGGGCTCGGGGATCGTGCCGGTGTAGCCACCGATGGGGAGCACCTCGTCGCCGGTGGCGAAGATGTACGGGGCGGCCAGCGCCGAGGTCTGGGCGGCGAAGAGATCGGGGGCGCCCTGTCGGGCCGCGGTGATCTTGGTCAGGCCCACGGCGTTGCGGGTGGGGCTGAAGAAGACCTTGGTGAAGGCGGTCACGGCGGCCGGTTGGAAGGGGGTGTCGAAGGGGCCGAGGGCATCGGCGGTGATCCAGGCCGAGGCGGCCACCGGCACGAGGACGAGGGATGCGACCACCAGTCCGGCGGTGACCGTCCCCAGGGTCTCCGGGTTCCACCCCCGCAGGCGGGTCACCACGATGGCGACGAGGGCCACGGCTCCGAGGACCACGACCGCGGCCGACAGGCCGGCGGGGACGGCGGACCCGGCGGAACCGAGCAGCCAGACGGCGGTGACGGCGGTGACCACCACGAGCCCGGCGGCCAGCCAGGCCCCGGAGCTCCGGCGGCGGTGCCACGCGCCACCCAGGGCGGTGGCCACCAGGACGGCCACCGCCGGATCGAGGACCGCCAGGTAGTAGGGATTGAAGCTCGAGGTGACGCTGAGCAGCAGCCCGAAGACGGTCAGCCATCCGCCGAACAGCACGGTGGTCAGGACCAACGGATCGGTGCGTCGGCGGCCCCGGCAGGCGAGCAGGCACGCGGCCCCGGACAGCACGGCGCCCGGCAGGAGCCACCCGACATCGCGTCCGTAGGGGCCGCGCAGCAGCCGGAGGGCTCCGGCCGGTGGGCCGGGCTGGGCGAGGACCGAAAGCCCGAGGGTGCGGGCGAGCTCCTGGTTGGGGGAGAGCTGGCCGACGCGACCGAATCCGTTGTAGTCGAAGACCTGCTCGAACACCGAGTCGTTCGTGCTCCCGTCGACGTAGGGGCGGTCGTGGGCCGGCACCAGGCTGACGGCGGTCATCCAGCTGAGGGACACCGCGACGCCGACGGTCACGAGGGCGACGAGGTGAAGGACGCGCCGGCGCATGACCACCGGGGCGCAGACGAGGTACGTCAGGCCGAGCACGGGGAAGATCAGCCAGGCCTCGGCCATCTTGGCCTGGAAGGCGACGCCCACGGCCACGCCGACCCATGCGGCACGGGCGGCCGACGGCCGTTCGACGGCGGCCACCAGCAGCCGGGCGGCGGCCAGGAGGCTCACGATGAGCAGGGAGTCGGCGATGTTGCCTCGGTCGAGGGCCGTGGAGGCGGGAGCCACGGCCAGGATGGCCGCGGCTACCAGGGCGGTCCTTGGGCCGCGCAACCGCCGGACGGTGGCGAAGACCAGGAGCACACTGGCCAGGCCTTCCAGGACCTGCGGGGCGGCGAGTGCCCAGGGGCGGACGCCGAACAGGTGCGCCGAGATCGCCTGCAGCCAGAAGGCCCCCGGCAGCTTGTCCAACGTGATGGTGGAGTGCGGATCGAAGGCGGCGTAAGCGAGATTGTGCCCGTCGGCCACCATGCTCCGGACGGCGGCGGCGTAGTAGAGCTCCAGGCTCGAGCCGGCCCGCCAGCCGGTCAGGACGGCGGAGACGGCCACCAGGAGGGCCAGAATTCCGTACGCCCATCCGGGTGTGACCGGTCGGGCACGGGGTGCGGGGGCCGAGCGGTCCACCCGGGAGTCCCCGCCGCCCCACGCTCGGAGGTCCGACGCTCCCATGGGCTGAGTCTGTCAGAGCCTGGTGGACGAGCCGTGCCTGCTGCAGCGGGGTCCCGGTCCGGGGTGGATCGGTCCGTGGCCCCGGTCCGGCCTCCCCGCCGCGCCCACGTCTCTGTGACCGGTGGCGGGCGACACCGGGCACTCTGGCCCTGTTGCCGGCACGCTCCGGCGGGCACACTCGGGGTATGACGGACGTGGCGTCGACCGAGGATTCCTATCCGGTGCAGCACCTGATGCTGCACGGGGCCCGGGTGGCCTTCCGACAGGCGGGCACGGGTCCGGTCCTGGTCCTGCTCCACGGCATCGCCGGTAGTTCGGAGACCTGGGTCCCGGCCATGCGACTCCTGGAGCGCCGGTTCACGGTGGTGGCCCCGGACTTCCTCGGGCACGGGGCGTCGGACAAGTCGTCCGGCGACTACTCGCTGGGTGGCCATGCCAGCACCATCCGCGACCTGCTCCACGTCCTGGGCATCGAACGGGCCACCGTGGTGGGCCAGTCCTTCGGCGGGGGAGTGGCGCTCCAGCTCGCCTACCAGTACCCCGAACTGTGCGAGCGGATCGTGCTGGTGGACGCGGGAGGACTGGGCCGGGAGGTGAGTTGGATGCTCCGGTTGCTCTCCCTCCCCGGTGTCGATCTCGTCATGCCGCTGCTGTTCCCGTCGTTCGCGGCCGACTGGGGAGACGCCGCCGCCCGGTTCCTCGAGGGGAAGGGCATCCGCCAGCCACGTGTGACCGAGATGTGGCGGTCCTACCGGTCGCTCACCGAGGCCGACAACCGCCGGGCGTTCCTGCGCACCATGCGGTCGGTCATCGACCCCGGCGGCCAGTCCGTGAGTGCCGTCGACCGGCTCTATCTGGCCGGCGGCCTCCCCACCCTGATCGTCTGGGGGTCCGATGACCGCATCATCCCCGTCTCGCACGCCTTCCAGGCCCAGGCGGCCATGCCCCACAGCCGACTGGTCGTGTTCGACGGGGTGGGCCACTTCCCCCACGCCGAGGTTCCCGACCGGTTCGTGGACGTCCTGGTCGACTTCATCGACTCGACGGAGCCGACCTCCCTCACCGACGACGACCTCCGGGCGGCGCTGCGGTCCCGGGCGGCCCCCGGCGCCTGATCGGGCGGAGCGACGGCGGCGGCCCCGGCGTCATCTCCGAGCGGGCGGCCGGTCCCCGCCACCGGGATGACTTTGACCTCACCGGGTGCACCTGGTGGACTCCGGCCGTGACCGTGCCCCCCGACACCCCGAAACGGCGCTCCCGGAGTGAACTCCGTGAGCTGCTCCTGAACGCCGGAATGGCCGTCCTCGAGGAGGACGGACTGCGGACCGGGGCCGACCTCACCTTCAAGCGGGTCCTGGACCGGGTCGAGCTCGACACCGGGATCCGTCTGACGAACGCGTCGATCATCCGCCGGGTCTGGGCCGACCAGGCCGAGTTCCAGTCCGATCTCCTGGCGGAGGTGGTGGCGGACGTCAACGAGGCGGGCCAGTTGGCGGCCGCCCACGATCTCCTCGGTCCGTTGCTCGACTCGTTCGACATCTCCACACCCGAGACACGTTGGCGGGCGCTGCTCGAGGTCGCCCGCCTGGCGGGGGCCCTCGCCATCGACTCCCGGGTGGGGACGCGCAACTGGGAGCTGTGGGTCGGGGTGTGGGTGGTGACGGTGACCAATCCGGCCGACCGCCACGATGTCACGCTCCGGAAGGCGCTGGAGACGGGCCTGGCCGAGACGGGCGAGGGGTGGGATCAGCTCTTCACGACGGTGATGCGACGGCTCGGCGTGCGGGTGCGGCCGCCCTTGACGCTCCGTCAGCTCACCGAGTCGTTGGGGGCCATGGCCGCCGGCTTCGCGCTCCGCCAGGCCAGTCGGGACGAACGCCAGGTGGTGGACCGTCCCACCGGGCCCGACGGCGAACTGCGGGAGTGGACCCTGTTCGGGGTCGCTCTCGAGGGAATGGCCGGCGTGTTCCTGGAGATCGACCCCGACTGGTCGCCGACCGGCCCGTAGGAGGCCGTCCCCGGCCCGGGGTGGGGTGGGGTGGGGTGGCAACGGGAGGTGTGGCGGGGTCGATCCGTGGGCATGGGAACGGTGGCAGAACGATCGATTCCCACGTGGCCGGGCCGGCCCGGTTCCCGTGGATCACGACGGGGAGGGAACCCATGACCGAGACCACGGTGGGCGCACCGGTAACCGAGCGCCAGGACAAGGGACTCAAGTCGGGTGCGCTCGGCCTGATCTCCAGCACGGTGGTGGGTGTCGCCTCCACCGCCCCCGCCTACAGCCTGGCGGCGACCCTCGGCTTCGTCGTGGTGGCGATCGGACTGCAGGCCCCGGCGGTCACGGTGCTCGCCTTCGTGCCGATGCTGTTCATCGCCTACGGCTACAAGGAAATGAACAACGCCGACCCTGACTGCGGGACGACCTTCACCTGGGGGGTGCGGGCCTTCGGTCCCAAGACCGGCTGGATGGGCGGGTGGGCCATCGTCGCCGCCGACGTACTGGTGATGGCGAGCCTGGCCCAGATCGCCGGGCAGTACGTCTTCCTGTTGTTCGGGGCCGACGGGATCGGTTCCGACCCCTCCAGTGGATGGGTGCTGCTGGTCGGCATCCTGTGGATCGTGGTCATGACGGTGGTCTGCTACGTCGGTATCGAGGTGTCGGCCAACTTCCAGAAGGCGCTGCTCGGGATCGAGCTCACGATGCTGCTCGTCCTCTCGGTGTGGGCACTCGTGAAGGTGGGGAACGGTTCGGCCCCGGTGGGTCACCTGACGCCGTCGCTCAGTTGGTTCAACCCGTTCAAGATCTCCTCGGCCTCGGCGTTCATCAACGGGGTGCTGTTGATGCTTTTCATCTACTGGGGGTGGGACACCACCGTCTCGGTCAACGAGGAGACGGCGGATCCCCACACGGTCCCCGGCCGGGCGGCGGTGCTCTCCACCCTCGTGCTGCTGGTGACCTATGTGCTCGTGGTGCTGTCCACCCAGTCCTACGCCGGCATCGGCACCACCGGGATCGGGCTGGGCAACCCGGCCAACCAGGGTGACGTCCTGTCGGTCCTCGGGCATTCGGTGTTCGGGACGTCCACGCTCGGCAACGTGCTGTCGCACCTGCTGCTGCTCATGGTCCTGAGCTCGGCCGCGGCGTCGACCCAGACGACGATCCTCCCGACCGCCCGTACGACGCTGGCCATGGGTGTCTACCGGGCCATCCCGTCGGCCTTCGCCCGGATCCACCGGCGGTTCCTCACCCCCACGGTGTCGACCGTGGTCATGGGGGTGGCGTCCATCGTCCTCTACGTGGTGATGAATTACATCTCGGCCGGCTCGGTCATCGCCGACGCGGTGTCCGCCCTCGGGGTCATGATCGCCTTCTACTACGGCCTGACCGGGTTCTCCTGTGCCTGGTACTACCGGTCGACCCTGACCGACGGCGCCCGCGAGCTTTGGATCCGAGGGATCCTCCCGGTGCTCGGCGGCGTCATCCTGTGGGGGGCGCTCGGCTACAACCTCTACTTCTACTGGGGCCCCGGCAACAGCGCCACGAGCTGGCACATGCAGTTCTGGCCCCACTGGGACATCGGTGGGGTGTTCCTGATCGACCTGATCTCGTTGGTGATCGGCATCGTCCTGATGGTCGCCTTCGCCGCCGCGCGGCCGGCCTTCTTCCGGGGCGAGACCCTCAATCGGGACACGCCCACCCTGGTCCCCGAGGACATCGGGGCCGAAGTGGGGCTCTTCGGCGTGGACGAGACCCGGCAGGTCTCGAGGTAGGGGCAGGACGGGATCGACGGATGCGGTGCCCGGGTCGGCGGGCGGGAGCCCCGGTCACGACCCCTGGGAGAACCGGTCCAGCCAGGCGAGTAGTTCCGCGGCCATCGCCGGCCGGAGCCAGACCCGGTGCATCGAGTGGTCGATGCCCGGGACCACCGCAACTTCGATGTGGTGGTGGCGGAGGACGTGCGCCCAGGTCCGGCCCACCCGGTCCTCGAGGAACTCCAGTCCGTCGTCGCCCTCGGCGAAGACGGCGAGGACGGGGACGCCGCGTCGGTCGATGGACCGCAGGCGCCGGGCGGCGGGATGGCGGACACCGATGGCGTCGAGCACCCACCAGGCCCCGGTCCGTCGGATCCGTCGGATCCGACGGATCTCGGACTGCCGGCGCGGGCGGGTCTCGTTGACGATGCTCGCCTCCACCGGGTCGCCCGGCTGCCAGTAGAGCTGGGGGTTGATGGCGATGACCCCGTCGACCTGTCCGTCGTCCGCCGCCGCCAGTCCGATCCACGCCCCGGCACAGAGTCCGGCCACCACCACCTTGCCGTTCCCCCGGGCGTGCAGGTCGGCGACCACCTGGGCCACCTCGTCCTGACAGTGGAGGTCGTAGGGCCGGCCGGGAGCGTGGCCGCGATCGGGGCTCTCGCCGAATCCCGAGAAGTCGAGCCGCACCGAGGCGTAGCCCTGGGTGGCCAGGTCGCGGGCATAGTCGACCCACGCCCGGCCGGTGCCGACGTGCGGCTCCGCACCGGTGTTGACCCAGACCACGGTGGCGCGGATCGCCTCAGCCGGCTCGGTGAGGACGCCGACGAGGCGGTGCCGGCCCAGTCGGACGGTCTGCTCGGTGATCCCGTCGTGGCTCCACCGGCTCGGGGCGACGTCCGACGGTGGAGTGGGGGAGGGGGTGGGCCCGCACGGTCCGACCCAGGAGACGATGGCATCGACGACCGGTTCGGCGACCTCGGCATACTCCGTCGGCCGGTCGAGGGCGACATCCGACCCGGCCAGCACGAGGTGGTCGACGTCGGCGGCCAGTGACTCGATTCGGCTGACGAGCGCGTCGCTGTGCACCTGGTCGGCGCGGTCGATGACGAGCACCCGGGGGGCGGGCGGAACGGTGAGCGCCGTGAGGTCGAAGGTGCGGAGGTGTTCGAGGGTCTGGGGGTCGAACGACGTACCGGCCTGGACGACGCCCCCGGTGAGTCCGGGGTGGGCCGGATCGTCGGGTATCTCGTCGCCCAGAAGGGTCAGCTCCCGCACGAACGTCCGGCCCTTGATCACCGGTGCCCAGGCGAGGACCCGGTCGGCTCCCACGTCCGCTCCCTCCGTGATCGCGAGGGTGGCACCGAAGCGGACGCCGCCGAGGACCAGCGAACGGCAGCCGATCTCCGTGAGGAAGGCGGCCGCCTCGTGGAGCGATGCCCGCCAGGCCAGTACGCGGTCGGGATCCCAGGCGTTGCCCCACGAGTCGCCGGTCCCGTCGAGGTCGAACCGCACGACGCTGCAGCCGTTGGCGGCCAGACGTTCCGCCAGGACGCGCACCGTGCGGTGAGTCGTGAAACTCTCGTAGCCGAGCGGGGGTATGAGCACGACTCCGATACGTCCGACCCCCGTCACCGGCTGGGTGAGCCAGGCCATGAGCTTGCGGTCGGCGGGGCCGATCCAGAACGCATCGGTGCGAACCGAGCGACGCTCACCTCCGGCCGGCGGATGGGGGGCGGTGTCGCTCAGCGGCGGCGCCCCAACTGGCTCCATACCCTCAAGGATCGCAGATGGAGTGTGCGTAGCGCACCCCATCGGCCCCGGCGTGCAACACTCGTCGTCATGGAGCAGTCCGGCGGAGCCTCCTCGGTCGACGACGCCAACCGGTCGGCGTGGTCCGCCGTCGCCCACGAGTACGCCATCGAGGGCTGGGGTGACCCGGGCGAGACGACGGCCTTGCGGATGGCGGCGGACCGGGCCCGCGGACGACCGATCCTCGATCTCGGTATCGGCGGGGGACGGACCACATCGCTGCTGCGGCTGGTCTCCGACGACTACACCGGGGTCGACTACACGCCGGAGCTCGTCGCGATCTGCCGGAGCCGGCACCCGGCGGAGGACATCCGCCTCGGTGACGCCCGGTCCCTCGCCGACATCGTGTCCGGATCGAAGGGCCTCGTCGTCTTCAGCAACAACGGCATCGACGCCGTCGACCACCACGGGCGCCAGCAGATCCTGGCCGAAGCCCATCGGGTCCTCGAGTCCGGAGGAATGTTCTGCTACTCCACGCTGAACAAGGACGGGCCCCTGTTCGGCGCCAATCCGGGCAACGCTCCGGGGATCACCTGGCAGATCGGGTCACTGCTGCCGGCGCTGGCGCCGCCGGTGCCCGACCAGGAGCCGAGTCACTCCGACTCCGGCGATCCGGGGGCGGAGGATCCGGCGTGGGTCACGGCGATGCGGAATTGGCGACGGCTGCGGGGTCACACACGTGACGAGGGGGAGTGGGGGATGGCCCCGTTCGCCGCCCACCAGTTCGCGCTGGTGACGCATTTCATCACGGTGCGCGGGGCCGAACAGGAGTTGGACGCGCACGGGTTCGACCTCGAGGCGATCGTGCCCTGTGACGGCACGGTCCTGCTCGCCCCGGGCGGGACCACGACGGCGATGTACTTCCATCTGCTCGCCCGACGGCGATGAGCTGACGCCGTCCCGTCGGGAGACGGTCCGCGGCGGCACGGGCCCGAGCACGGGCGTGGGACAATCGGACCATGGAGACGGGTGACCCGACGGACGAGTTGACAGCGACCGATCGCACCCGACTCCGACGGGCTCCCCAGCGGGGGTCCCACCGCCGCTCGGACCTCTACGGCGTGCTCGATGCCGGATTCGTGTGTCACCTGGGCCTGGCGACCGACGAGGGCCCCAAGGTGTTCCCGACCGTGTACGGCCGTGACGGTGACCGGCTGTTGCTCCACGGCTCGGTGGCCAGTCGGAGCCTGCGCTCCGCCCGGGACGAGGTCCCCGTGTGCGTGACGGTCACCCATGTCGACGGCGTCGTGCTGGCCCGGTCCGTCTTCGAACACTCCCTCGAATTACCGGAGCGCCATGGTCTTCGGGACCCCCCGCACCCTCGTCGAGCGCGCCGACAAACTCGCCGCCATGCGGGTCATCAGCGAGAGCATCGCCCCCGGCCAGTGGGGCTACGCCCGTGAGCCATCCGACGAGGAGTTGGCGGTCACCACCGTGCTGGCCCTCGACCTCGACGAGGCATCGGTCAAGATCCGCCGTGGCCCACCGGGCGACGGGCTCGGTCCGGACGCCGACCGTGCCGTGTGGGCGGGGGAGATCCCCCTGCGCACGGTGCGACTCGAGCCGGTTCCCGATCCGGCCCTGCGGGTGGCCGTCGAGATCCCGCCCCATGTCGCCCGGCGGGGCCTGGCGGCCGGGGCCCGGCGGCAGGACGGACACGACTGAGTCGGGCCGGATTCGTCGATCGGGCGGTCCTGTCCCGACGGGGAGGAGTCGGTGCCGACCGGACGACCGTCCCGGGGCCGGCCTATCCGCCGGAGGTCGAGCGCGGTCGGCGACCCACGATGGAGGGGATCCGGGCCAGCGATTTCGTCACCCGGCCGCCGAACGACGGCTCGTAGTCGGAACGACGGTTGGCCGTCACCCCCTTCCAGGACGGGAGGGGGGAGTCGTCGATCGACAGGGCGGCGAGTACGCCGGGGACGGATGACCCGTACCTGGCCACCGCGTCCTCGTAGCTGAACGAGATCACGTTGTCGGCCCCGAGGACCCGCCGCCAGACCGAGAGCATCCCGTCCCAGTCGATCAGCCACGTGTCCGGCTCGACGTAGTCGTGCGAGGAGCGGAAGCGACTGGGGGAGATGTTCTTCCGTGCCATCTCCTCCCGGTAGGAGGCGAGGAACGCCTCGGGGTCACGCAGGCAGACCGCCGCCCGGATCGTGCGGGGCCCCAGCAGTTCCTGGAGGGCCTCCACCTCGTCCTCGTAGCGCAGGAGGGACAGGGACTCCGCCGAGATGAGGAGCCGGTCGGTCGGGAGGGCGACCTGGCCGGCGACATGGGCCCGGACGCTGTCGCGCCATTCGTCGAGGACCGACTCGGGAACGCGCCACCGTTGCCGCATCGTCCGGTTCGGCCGGAGGCAGAGCAGGGTGATCTCGTAGTGGCTCAGCCCGTACAGCCCGTCGTAGAGGGCGACACCACTGCGCTCGAGGAGCGCGTCGCGGTACCGGTCGGCCCACAGTTGGAAGGCCGATGTCCCCGTCTTGTGGGTGCCGAAGTGCACCAGTGCCTCTGGCAATGCCCGTCATCCCTCTTCTCGGTACCGTGGCCTTGGGGGCCACCCAAACCGATCACCCGATCTCCAACTGCATCCGACAGCCATGTCGCCCCGACATGGCTGTCGGCGTCTCGCCGACTCGTCGCCGGACACCTCGGCCGCCCGTCAGGGCTCGGGGGGCAGCAGGCCCCAACTCCTCACGGCTGCGACTCGAACTGCACGGGCACGGCCTCCGACTGCGACGGCGGTGTCACCGGGACCGGGACGAACCAGACCGTCCCGGTGCCGCTGCACGGAAGGGTCAGCGACGTGGGGAGTGCCTTGGTCTTGTCGTAGTGCGTGAACTGGACGGTCTTCGACCGGGCTCCCGAGGCGTGTCCGGCCCCCGGGGGTACGGCCCCGAAGAAGACGTCGATCGAGGAGTCGTCGCCCGTCTGGCCCAGGCCCGATGAGGCCACCGGGGGGAACAGCTGGTGCACGGCGAGGGTCTGCCCGGCCAGCGGGTGACCCGTCTCACCGGGTGTGATCGGCCCGAAACAGCCCATCTGGACGGGAATAGGGGTGACCGTATTGCCGTCGGTGCCGTTGATCACCCCGGCGAAGTACTGGTCCGGACCGATCCGATGGGCGGCACCGGCGGGCAGCGCGGTCGCCGTCAGGGCGGTCAGCGACAGGGTGAGCACCACCGTCGCCCGCCGAGCTGTCGTTCTCACGGTGCGTCCTCCCGTTCGGTCCCAATCGTCTGCTGCCATAAACGACCGAGTGGGGTGAACCGTTACGGCCCGGGAGGTTGGGCCGACCCGGTGTGCGGGGCATGTCGGATTCCTTCCGTCCGTCGGCGGGCGGAACCTCCGTCAGATCACGCAGACCGAGATCGACGGCGCATCACGTCGGGCCTTTTCGGTGGCCGAGGGGAGTTCGCGCAGTGCGACGTAGCTGACTCGTTCGATGCCGAGCGCCTCGGAGTCGGGCCTCGACAGACGTTCGATCAGGTCCTTCGATGCCAGGGGTACTCGGAGCATCGTGGGCACGGGCAGTTCATCCGATGCAGCTGGGATCGGCCGGCTGAGTCTCCTCACGTCCGAAGGCTCTCACTGCGGAATTACGTCACCGTGACGAAAAGAGTCCGCATGCCTTGGGCGGCGGAACGATCTCACGACGGGGTGTTCGGCCGCCCCGGAGTCCGGTCGACGTGGGAGAGGTGAATGGCTCAGTACGGGCGTTGCTGCGGCAGTCGACCGACGATCTCGGAGATCTCAGGAATCGACCCTCCACGGAGGATGTCGAGGCGCAGAGAATCGGCGAAATCGATGTGAGGCCGCCAGGTGAACTCGCACCGGACAGAGCGGACCCGGCCGGGGCGCCGATGCGTGCCTGTGGAGCCAAGGCGCCGATAATGTATATTATGTCAGTTCCCAAATTATGGTGCCCAGGATGGAACGGCTGGGAGATCGCCCGGTGGAGTCCGGGTTTCTGTACGGGGCTGTGCAGAACCGCCTGATCACCGCGACGTCGTGGCAATGATGCGTTCCGCCCGAATTCTGGTGATCGTCAGGTCCAGGTCGCCGGCCACGTCGATGGCAGATCCAGCGAGCTCTCGCGCCCTGCCTCGATCGCCTCGTGCGAGGAGAAGTTCGGCCCAGTCGACTCGGGTCCGTGCCAGCCAAGGAGGAGTATCGGCCCGCACGTGGTCCCGCTCGGCCGCCATGAACCAGTGGTCGGCGGCTTCGTCATCGCCCAGCGCAGCTGAGAGGATCGCCAGGTAGCGGGCCGTCGATCCGGCGTACCAGGCACCGGTGATCTGGAAGACGTCCTGTTGGGGCTCCAGTTGGTCGATCATCGCTCGACAGGCGTCCCGCTCCCCCACGATCGCCGCGGCTTCTGCCCAGGCGACACGGCCCAACGGCAGTCCCGCGTCGTCAGGGATGTCCGCGAATCCTCGTACCGAGTTAGCACGGACCAAGGTGCGCGCCTCGCCCAACCGACCGGCCTCGGCGAGCGTCCATGCAAGCAGTGCCGTGCGGCCGCCCGGTACTGACGACTCGAGCTCCTGCTCGAGCCCGGGCGAGTTCGCCAGGACGTCCACGAGTCCGCCGATCCCCTCGCTTTCGCGGATCTGCTGGAATAGCGCAAGGGTGGAGAGGGTCGTCGTGCCTGGCACGCCGAGTGCCTCCAGTTTGCGGGTAGTCACGGCCATCAACGACATGGCGTCGCCGAAGCGGCCCGCCTTGAGCAGCGCGACACTCGGGGGCCCCGCGTTCGACAGTCGCTTCAGTGGATTGGCAAGTTCTGCCTTGAGGTCGACCATTCGACTGACCAGTGCTGCTTCGTCACCGGTGCCCAACCACAACTCGATCCACGCCAGCACGGAAATGAAGTGGTAGTCGAGATCGGGATTCGAGACGTCTGCGACCGCGTCCAGGTCAGCGAGGCAATTCGACCCTGAGCCCGCTCAGGTAGTCCGATGTCAGGATGGAGAACGGCGTCGAACCCTCAGTCCCGCTTCTGGCGCGGGCCCTCACGAGTCCATCGTCGATGCGATGGAGGAAGCTCCGCCCCTGAGCAAATACCTCGCGCTTCCGCTCGATCTGGTTGGCGAAGGTCAACTCACCCGCCAGCGCGAGTGACAGGCGGGCGGCCGTAACGGGGTCGTCGGCCACGAGTTCCACGGCACGGGTGAGGAGCTCGATGCGTTCCTCGTCGGGCTCCTCCGCGAACAGCCCATAGTTGACGCGCATGTTGATGCCGAGCGCCTGAGCCATGAGCGTGGTGTTCCCCAACCGTTCAGCGGCTCGGGCGGCATCCAGCAGGGTCCGGCGCCACTGCTCCTGGCCCGCGTAGGCCTCCGCCGTGCCTTGCTGGCACAACAGCTCGGCATCCATGGTCGGATCGGTCCCGTCGAGCCGCTCGTGTGCCACCCGGAACCAGCGGGCGGCCTCGTCGGGAGCCGCCCGGTCCATGGCCAACTCTGCCGCCCGGCGGGCGTAGTGGAGCGCGACATTGTCCACCGTTGCGGTGCCCACCTCCCCCCAGTGGTAGGCGAGGTCGGACATGACGGGGTCGAGGTCCGCCCCGTGCAGCTTCTCCAGCGCCTCGGCCACGGCCAGGTGGAGGCGGGCCCGCCGGGTCGTGGACAGCTCGGCGTGGAGGGTGGACCGCACGAGCGCATGGGCGAACTGGTACCGACCGACCCCTGTCTCGAGCACCAGGTGGGCGTCGATGGCCGGCTCGATGGCGTCCAGCAGGTCGTCGGGCCGGACGTCGGTCACGGCGGACAGCAGATCGAGGTCGAACCGGGCACCGACCACCGAGGCCGAGCTGAGGATTCTCTGGGTGTCCTCGGGGAGGATGGACAGCCGCCGTCCGACAACCTGGCGGATCCCCTCGGGTAGGCGCTCACCGTCGTCGAGCCGGCCGGCCACCCAGCGTCCCGCCTCCTGGGTGATCGAGCCGCGCTCGGCCAGGTGACGGAGGACCTCCCCCACGAAGAAGGGATTGCCACCGGTGTCGTGGTGCAGGGCGCGGGCCAGCGCCCGGCCGGACTCGTCGAGTTCGTGCCCCGCCGTCCTCGACATGAGGTCGGACACCTCCCGATCGTCCAGCCCGGCGAGTGCGATGCGCTCGACGTCCCCCCGCCGGTGGAAGTCGGACAGCATGGTCGACAGCGGGTGGGTCCGGTCGAGGTCGGTGTCCCGGTAGGTGCCGACGACCAGTAGTCCGGCTACGGGACTGTTGGCCACGACATGGCGGAGCAGCAGGAGCGTGCCCATGTCGGCCCAGTGGAGATCGTCGAGCACGAGCAGCACCGGGTGGTCACGGGTGCACGTCCCGAGCCAGCTGTGGACCGACTGGAACAGGACCAGCCGCTCTGCGTCCGGCGTGACGTCGACCGGAGGCGCCAGGTCGGGGACGATCCTGGCCAGCTCGGGCACAAGGCGCACCAGTTCGCCGGGAGAGGAACCGAGACGGTCCACCCCACCGGGCAGGGCCAGCTGCCACCGCAGCGCCTCGGCGAAGGGCTGGTAGGGGACGCCGACCAGCTCGTCACACCGCCCGGCGAGCACAGTCGCTCCGGACGCCGCGACCTGGGCGGAAACCTCCGACGTCAACCGGGTCTTACCGATGCCGGGCTCACCGGCGATCAGGACGAGTCGGGTGCCACCGGTCATGACGGACCCCCAGGCCCCGAGGAGCTGTCCCGCCTCCTCCTCCCGGCCGGCGAACGGGAACCTGCCCTCCTCCTCCAGCAACATCGGGAGGCCGGCTTCGGCGTCGTTCGCCCCGCGCGGCTCCCAGAGGACCTCGATCGACTCCACCGGTTGCGGGAGGCCTTTGAGCTCCAGACCGCCGAGTGGACGGTGCGGGTGGGGATTCCGTCGACCCGCCGTCAGTCGCACCAGCTCGGTGGCGAGGATCTGGCCGGCGTCGCACCGCGCGCACAGTCGGGCGGCCTCGATGACGGGGTCGCCGAAGTAGTCGTCGTCCTCCCGCGTCACCTCCCCACCGGCCAGGCCCACCCGGAGTCCGAGATCCCGCCCACGGGTGCGCCCGTCGAAGTCGACGCCCTGCTGCATGGCCACGGCACAGGCGAGCCCGGACGAGGCGGACGGGAACACCACCATCAGGCCGTCACCGAGGTTCTTGACCTCCCGACCGTCCGCCTCGGCGATGGCCTGACGGAGCACCGTGAAGTGGTCGCGTCGCATTTCGTCGGCCACGTCGGGGGCGACGCTCGACTGCAGGTGTGTGGAACCGACGAGGTCCGTGAAGAGAATGGTGACGTTCTCCGTGGTCATGCAGGTCCATCCGCCGGGGGCACGGGCCAACCGTAGACGAGGGGCGTTCAGATACGCCGTGGAAACGCGAGGGTGCCCGGGTGAAGGCGCTCCCCCTCGACTGACGACGCCGGGCATCAGGGGAGTCTCTTGAACCACTCCCGGCACCCCTGCCGATCAAGGTTGACTCCGTCAAAAAGGAGTCAACCGTGCAGAGGGGTATGAGTTCCATGGCCGCCATTCTTCCTAGGCGCTCACCCTCGAGTACTCGGTGGATGGGCCCGTCCGGCAAGACCAGTCATGGAGCGGAAGTTGGCGCACCCTCCGGGTCTGTCCGCTACTGACGTTCTCCAGTTGACTCCGGACCATTCGAGGATCAGCCTGTCGTGTAGGGGGAGCCTCAAGGAGACTGTCGCTTTTGGAGCAGAAGGTGAGGCGGCAGAAGGGTGGAATCAGATGAGTCCATTTCCGATTGGTGGTGCGCTCGCGGGTCACACACCTGTCCGCCGGGCAATGGTCATGGCAGCAGTCCTGTTCGTGGCCAGTCTGGGAGCCGCCGCACTCGGGGCGGGGACGGCTTCGGCCGTTCAGAGGGAATCCATCACCAGCGTTGTCTTCAACGGGTCGGCCTCAGCCCCGAGTGTCACCGTGAACGGGGCGAACCTGGGAACGATTGCCAAACTGGGGCGTTCGAAGCACGCCTGTGGCTCAACCCCGACCGGATTCGACTACGGAAAGAAATTCCTGTTCGCCGACACCACCGACGGCTGGAATGCGGGAGAGGGGAAGCCCACGTATGACTGCATCGGGGTAGTCGTGCAGTCGTACTCACCGGAGAAGATCGTCTTCACCTTCGGCTCGGACTACGGCGTGTATCCCGTTGGATCAGGAGTCGCCCTGCTGAACTCAGGTGATCAGTTCACGATGAGGATCTGGAAGGCCTCATTCGCCGGCACGGCCGGGTATACGACTGGGACGGCCCAGTCATTTACCACCACCACCCCCGCGAACTCGACCTTGTCGTTGGGGAACGGCGACAGCGACAGTGCTGTGGTGAGCGGCAATGCCACCGATGGAACTCCGACGGGCACCGTCACCTTCTACGAGTGCGGTTCGACAGCGAGTGCTGAACCGTGTACTTCGAAGGCCGACCCGGTGGGCAGCCCGGTGGGTGTCACGGCCGGTGCCGATGACACCTCAAGTGCCTCGTCGATGTCGTTTACGCCGAGCTCAGCCGGCTATTGGTGCTTTGCCGCCTATTACTCCGGTGACTCCAACTACGCAGCGAGCGCGGATACGACCGCCGACGAATGCTTCGATGTGACGGTGCTGGATGGTGTGACGAGCATCGTGAGCGACGAGAACAGCTTCTGCGGCGTGGTCGCCTCGGGTGGGGTGGACTGCTGGGGGGCCGGCTCCGACGGGCAGCTCGGCAACGGTACGTTCTCCGGTGGCGCTGCCGGGGCCGTCGAGGGTGTTGGGGGAATCGGCACACTGACCGGGGTCACGAGCCTGGTCGGAGACGGCTACGGCAGCGACGGTGACAGCTTCTGCGCCGTGGTGGCCTCGGGTGGGGTGGACTGCTGGGGGGCCGGCTCCTACGGGCAGCTCGGCGACGGTACGTTCTCCGACAGTGCTTCCCCCGTGGCCGTCGAGGCTGTCGGAGGCACCGGCACACTCACCGGAGTGACGAGTGTGGTCGGTGACGGCTACGGCAGCGACGGTGTCAGCTACTGCGCCGTGCTGGCATCGGGTGGGGTGGACTGCTGGGGCTACGGCTCCCACGGTCAGCTCGGCAACGGCACCTTCTACACGACGGGTGGTGACGGCAGTGCCGCCCCCGTTAAGGTCGAGGGTGTCGGAGGGACTGGAACACTCACCGGGGTGACGAGTGTGGTCGGTGACGGCTACGGCTTCTGCGGCCTCCTCGGCTCGGGTGGGGTGGACTGCTGGGGTTACGGCGACAACGGTCAGCTGGGGGACGGTTTCATCTATCCCACAGGCAATGAGGGGAGTGCGACACCGGTCGAGGTCGAAGGGGTCGGCGGGACCGGCACACTCGCCGATGTGGCGAGCGTCGTCAGCTCCGGAATCAGCTTCTGCGCTCTGGTCGCCTCGGGTGGGGTGGACTGCTGGGGGTCCGGCGCCGACGGCCAGCTCGGCAGCGACACGATCCCCGACACCGCCAGCCCCGTGGCCGTAGAGGGCGTCGGAGGGACTGGGACCCTGATCGGGGTGGCGAACATCGCAACCGACGAGGAAGACACCTACTGCGTGGTTCTCACTTCAGGTGGGGTGGACTGCTGGGGTACCGGCGGCTACGGCCAGCTCGGTAACGGCACGTTCTCCCTCTACGCCGTCACCCCCGTGGCCGTCGTGGGTGTCGGCGGGGCGGGCACACTCACCGGCGTGACGAACGTGGTCGGTGCCGACAACTTCGACAACGGCGACGGCTTCTGCGCCGTGCTCGGCTCGGGTGGGGTGGACTGCTGGGGGTACGGCTATGACGGGGAGCTTGGCAATGGCGTGTTCTACACGAGCAATCCTGAGTACTCCGTCACCCCGGTGACCGTCGAGGCCGTCGGAGGGGTCGGCACGCTCACGGGGGTGACGAGCCTGGCCGGCGACGGCGAAGGCTACTGCGCACTGCTCGCCTCCGGAGGGGTGGACTGCTGGGGAGATGGCATCGCCACTCCCGCCGAGGTCGGGTGACGGCTCCCGGAGTGGTTCGAGGTGAGCGGCTCATTCGGGGGGGATTACGTAGCAAACGCCGCTCCAGTCCCGTAGGCCGATCCGGATGCTCGGCATCACCCAGGTCCGCGAAGAGATGCGCCTCGGCGACTCGTCCTCGGCCCGCGCTTGCGGATGACGCACATCCGATCGGAATCAGGACGGAACTTGACGAACTTCCGGACGGGCTGGCGGAGGTTGCGCCGCACCTTCACCACGGCCATCAGGGCCGGCAGCGTGGAAGTGGATCCAGTCGACGTCCGAGGCGACCTCGGCGTCGTCCCCGATGTGGTTGGGTTTGGCGAAGTGTCCGGACCGGTTGAACTCGCCGAACACGCGTCGCGAGTCGTTGGTGGCCGAGATGTCCTCGATGAAGTAGAGACCCCCGGCTTGAGGTGCTTGAACAGGTAGCCGAAGGAGATCTGCTGATGGTTGGCGAAGTGACTGCCGTCGTCGACGATCACGTCGAACGGCTCGGGCCCGGCGGCCTCGACGACCTTGCCGAGTTGTTCGGTGTCACCCTGGTCGGCGACGAACGTGGTGATCCGGTCGGTGTCGAGGTGCGGGGCCGGATTGACGTCGATCCCGTAGATGTGGCCTTGGGGGAAGTAGTCGGCCCACATCTTGATCGACGCTCCCCCCTCCTTGTTCTTGCCCCGGACGATGCGGGCGTCCCAAGCGTCCCCGGCCACGCCCATCCCGATCTCCAGTAGGCGGACCGGTTCCTCCCGCTCGGGCCAGAGGTAGGCCTCGTAGATGTCCGTGTAGTTGCTGGTGCTGCCCCACGCCAGGTCGGGGCCTTCGGTTCCCTTGTCCGAGCCGTACTGGTTGGCGAGGGACGTCATCGAGGGTCTGTTCACGGGTCCTCCTCCAGGAGTGGCCAAAGCTAGCGCCAAAATTCCGATCGAGCCGGGAAGCGGACGGGCCGCTGGACGCGCCCCTCCCCTCCCCCGCCGAGGGCCGACTACGACCCCATGCCGACGATCGGTTGGTTCAACCGGATGTTCCCGGCGGAGCCGAAGAAGTGCGCCGTGCCGTAGTTGAAGATCCCTCCGTCCGAGGCGACCAGCCAGTAGCCGCCGCCGTCGAACGTCGGGGACATCCCGACGATCGGTTGGTTCAGCCGGATGTTCCCGGCGGAGCCGAAGAAGTGCGCGGTGCCGTAGTTGAAGATCCCGCCGTCCGAGGCGACGAGCCAGTAGCCGCGTCCGGTCGGGTTGGCGGCCATGCCCACGATCGGCTGGTTGAGCCGGATGTTGCCGGCGGATCCGTAGAAGCCGGCGTCGCCGTAGTTGAAGATCCCTCCGTCCGTGGCGACCAGCCAGTAGCCACCGCCGTCACCGGTCGCCGCGATCCCGACGATCGGCTTGTTCAGGTGGATCGATCCGGCCGACCCCCAGAAGTGGGCGTCCCCGAAGGAGAAGACGCCGCCGTCCGACGCCACGAGCCAGTAGCCCTTTCCGGTCGGGGTCGCCGCCATGCCGACGATCGGCTTGTTGAGCTTCATGTTCCCGGTCGAGCCTTCGAACCTGGCGTCCCCGAAGGCGAAGACGCCGCCGTCCGAGGCGACCAGCCAGTAGCCGTGCTTGTCCGGGGTGTACGCCATGCCGACGATCGGCTTGTTGAGTTTGATGTTCCCCGTCGAGCCGTAGAAACCGGCGTGCCCGTAGGTGAAGATGCCCCCGTCGGACGCCACCAGCGCGTAGCCGAGGTCGGAGGTCGTCTGTTGGCCGCCGGACTGGCAGTCGGCGCCGTAGGGGGCCTGCCACGTGAGCTTGACGGCGAAGTTGGCCGGCGTGGGCGAGAGCCCGGTGAAGCTGATGTCGAACTGGGGTAGCGGGATCGCGGCGACGATCGGGAGGCCACTCAGATCGGCGGTGCCCAGTGAGTCCAACGGGGTCGAGGGCAGGCCGGAGATCGGGTTGCCCTGGTTGTCCTCGATCGACACCGTGGCGGACGTGTAGGTGCTACGGGGCGGGCTGGTGACCTGCAGTGACGTATAGGAGGTCGGCTGACAGGACTGGTCCTGGGCGACCAGGGCGTCGGCCCGCACCCGGAGGGGTCCGTGGGGGCACGCGCCGCCGGTGGAGGCCTCGAAATTCTGGATCTCGTCAGCCCCCTTGTCGGAGTCGATCCAGATGCACCCGGGCCGCTGGGGATCCGCGTTGACGGTGTACAGGCCGGAGATCGAAGGGGCGAACTTCTTCGGGTAGTCCGCACACCCCGTGTTGGTGGCGTAGTCGTAGCAGGTGACGTCGGAGGCCCCGGAGTTGGGCACGTAGATGGAGGTGCCGATGGTCAACGCCGGTCCGTTGTCGATGTTGTTCGCCGGGATCGTCGCGTGGAAGTTGGCCGGGGTGGTGAGAGTCGCCCCCGTGAGGCTGACGCACTTGTCGTTCCCGAAGAGGGTGCAGACACCGAGCACGGCACCGGAGGTATCGAGGTCGGGCACCGGTGGCCCGACGATCCCCTGGATCCCCACCGGCCAGGTGCCGGCGCACGGCGCCAGGGTCACGGTGTCGAAGCAGGTGAGCCGGTCCTTCGTGGCGTCGGCGATCTGGGGGAACAGGTCGGTACCGGCCATGCCCATGCCGGCCGCGGTGGTGAACGGCAGCGGGTCAACGCTGGTGGTGAAGACTGTGTAGGGCTGGGCGGCACAGGCGGCGTCGGTGGCCAGGTCGAAGCAGAGCATGGTGTTCTGGGTGCCCGAGTCCGAGCCGGCCACCTCGTTGAACGCGAACCAGTCGGATCCGACCAGTTCCGGTGAGGAGATGCCGGCGTACTGCCCGATCGGCGCGTCCCCGGCGCGGACAGCGGGGTGAATCCGCAGAACAGGCTCGTGCCCGGCGCGGCGACCGGTTGGGTGGTGTCGATGCACACCACCCCCGCCGTGTCCCCCGGGGTCTCCACGGCATAGACGTACAGGTGTCCGGTCGCCTGGTTCAGCTCGAGGCCCGGTGCCACCGGGGTGGCGAACTGGTGGACACCGTCGGTGACGACCTTGGTCTGCATCGGCCAGCAGAAGGAGGCGTCGATCTGGTTGTGGCACGTCACCTCGAGGTCGGAGGTGTGGTGGTTGACGTTGAAGACCTGGGTCGCGCTGAGCGCCACCGCCCATCCGTCACTGTTGGTGGTCGCCGGGTACTGCGACGGCAGTGGGCCCGGCACCACGGTGGTGGCCTGGTACGGCACGGTGGCCGGTGCCGCACCCGCGACGGCTCCGGCGCCGAGGGCGTAGATCGAGACGACGAGGACAGCGGCCGCCGCGGTCAGCAGGGCCCGGACGGGTCGGTGCCGCGGATTGGTCTGGTGCGGATTCATGTCTTCCCCAAGCTCGGATGGTCGTGCACGTCGTCACGGGTGGCAGGCCGAGCGAGGGGTTGCCGCGCGACGCGAGTGTTGACGCCGTTCGTCCTGGGTCCCATCGGCCTGCCCTCCCACGGGTGACTCGCCAATGTTAGGGGCCGTTGTGCGCATTTCGACAGGCACGTCACTGCCTGTGACCAACGTCAGCACTCTGCGTGATGGTCCCGCCCGGCCCCCGACGACCGGCCGGGAACCCGACGACCCCGGATCGGGTAAGCGTCGGGCCCCGGGTCGACCACACCGTTGCCGCGGTCCGGGGAGGCGTAGGATTCCGGACAGATCCAGTCGTCCACTGGACCCCGCCTTCTGGGAGGTCGCCGTGCCGGAAATCAAGTCCATGCCCGCCAAGTTGACGTTCGACGATCCCGCTGACGAGCGACTCCACCGCAAGCAGCGCCTGGCCGCCGCCTTCCGCCTGTTCTCCAAGTTCGGTTTCGACGAGGGCGTGGCCGGTCACATCACGGCCCGGGACCCGGAGCGGGCCGACCACTTCTGGGTGAATCCGTTCGGGATGCACTTCGGCCACATCCGGACGTCGGACCTGATCCTGGTGAACCACGAGGGGGAGGTGGTCGAGGGCGACCGCCCCGTGAACGTGGCCGCCTTCGTCATCCACTCCCAGGTGCACGCAGCCCGACCCGACGTGATCGCCGCCGCCCACGCCCATTCGGTCTACGGCAAGTCGTGGTCGTCGCTCGGCCGCACGCTCGATCCCATCACCCAGGACGTCTGCGCCTTCTACGACGACCATGCCGTCTTCGACGACTACACCGGCGTGGTCGTCGACCTGGAGGAGGGCAAGCGCATCGCCCACGCCCTGGGCGACAACAAGGCGGCCATCCTCCGCAACCACGGGCTCCTGACCGTGGGGCACTCGGTGGACGAAGCCGCCTGGTGGTTCATCACCATGGAGCGCTCCTGCCAGGCCCAGCTGCTGGCCGAGGCGGCCGGCACACCGGTGTGCATCGATCCCGAGATGGCCAAGCTGACCGGTGGCCAGGTCGGCAGCCACCTCGCCGGGTGGTTCAGCTTCCAGCCCCTGTTCGACCGGATCGTCCGCGAGCAGCCCGACCTGCTCGAGTGATCCGGCCCCGGGACACCCCCGGGGCGAGTGTGGGGCACGGCCGGTGCCGGTGACGTCGTGAGCCGCCGCGGCTGGGTCGCTGTTCCTGGCCATGTCCGTCATCTGGGGTTGTCCGTACCTGCTGATCCGGATCGCCGTCCGGGAGATCTCCCCGGGCACGCTGATCTTCATGCGCACGGCGCCGGCCGCCCTCCTGCTCACCCCGATCGCCCTGCACCGGGGCGCCCTGGCCGGCGTGCTCGCCCGGTGGCGGTGGCTGCTGGCCTTCACGGCGGCCGAGCTCGCCATCCCCTGGTTCTTCGTCGGCCGCGCCGAGATCCACCTCACGAGCTCGGTGACCGGCCTGCTCATCGCCTCGGTGCCCCTGGTCGGCGCCGTCCTCTACCGGGTCCTCGGCTACGAGCACTTCGACCGGCGCCGGCTCCTCGGACTCCTCGTAGGGTTCACCGGGGTGGCCACGCTGGTTGGCGTCGATCTGCACGGCACCGAACTCGGCCCGGTCGTGGAGGTGCTCGTGCCGGCCGTGGGCTACGCCGTGGGCCCGCTGATCGTGTCCCGCCGCTCGACGACCTCCCGGGCATCGGGGTGATCTCCGTGTCCCTGGTGATCGCCTCCGTGGCGTACGGGCCGTTCGCCCTCACCCACCTCCCGACGTCGTTGTCGCCGGAGGTCGTCGCCTCGGTGGTCGGACTGGCCCTGGTGTGTACGGCCCTGGCCTTCGTGCTCTTCTTCGAGCTGATCGTCGAGGTCGGGCCGGCCCGCAGCACCGTCATAACCTACGTCAACCCGGCCGTCGCCGTCCTGCTCGGCGTCCTCGTCCTGGGTGAGCCCTTCACCTGGGGCATCGCCATCGGCTTCCCCTTGATACTGGCCGGATCGTGGCTGGCCACGGCCACCCCTCCCCCGTCGGCGAGCCCGTTGGCCGCGGAGCCGGCGTCGGCGTGACGGTCAGGCACCGCTGCCCGGTGGAGTGTCCCGGTCGGGACGGATGATCACCACCGGGATCGGGCGGGAGGTATGGCGCTGGTAGACGTCGTAGCGGCCGCTCACCCCCCGATGGAAGAGCCGGGCCATCCCCCGGTTCGTGCGGTTGACCTTCGGCCACAGCTGGGCCCGCTCCTCGGGCGTCGCCTCCCGGGCCGTGGCGGACATGACGCGGCGGCCGACCCGCACCCTCACCCGGGGGTCGGCCCGCAGGTTGAGCAGCCAGGCCGGCGGCCGGTCGCTGCCCCCGTTGGAGGCCACCACGATGAGGTCGCCACGATCGACGCAGTACGTGAGGCCGTGGGTACGCTCCAACCCCGACCGGCGTCCGGTCGTCGTGAGCAGCAGGGCGGGGACCCGGTTGGAGTGCTTGCCCACCCTGCCGTCCGAATGCTCGTAGACCCAGCGGTGTGCTTTCAGGTAGGGGTCGACGAAGCGGGTGGTGAAGATGCCGTCCATCGCCCCCCCGGTCAGCCGCGGGCGTCGAAGGTCGGTACGAGATGACGGGCCGCCCGCGCCTCGTCCACCCGACGCACCGGGGTGACCAGGGGGTGGGTGGCCATGGCCTCGTGGCCGAGCTCGGCGGCCTCGGCGGCGACCCGCTCGAGGGCCACGGCGAGGGCCTCGAGCGTCTCGGGACTCTCGGTCTCGGTGGGCTCGACCATCAGGGCCTCGTCCACGATGAGGGGGAAGTAGACCGTCGGGGCATGGAAGCCCTCCTCGAGCAGGCGCTTGGCGACGTCCAACGCCCGCACGCCGTACTCCGACTTGAGCGTCCGGGCGGACAGCACCACCTCGTGCATGCAGGGACGATCGAACGGCACGTCGTAGGAGTCGTGCAGGCGCCGCCGGATCCAGTTGGCGTTGAGCACCGCCACCTGGGCGATCTGCTTCAGGCCGTCGCCCCCGTTGGTCAGGATGTAGGCGAGGGCGCGGGCGAGCACCAGGGAGTTGCCGTGCCAGGTGTGCACCCGACCGATGCTGTGTCCGGGAGTCTCCCAGGCGAAGCCGCCACCGTCCGAGGTGCGCACCGGACGGGGTCCGGGTAGGAACGGCACGAGTCGCTCGGACACCGCCACCGGACCCGCCCCCGGTCCGCCACCGCCGTGGGGGGTGGCGAACGTCTTGTGCAGGTTCATGTGGACGATGTCGAACCCCATGTCGCCCGGACGCACGACGCCGAGGATGGCGTTGAGGTTGGCACCGTCGTAGTACAGGAGCCCCCCGACCTGGTGGACGGCGGCGGCGATCGCGGCGATGTCCTCCTCGAAGAGGCCGAGGGTGTTCGGATTGGTCAGCATTATGCCGGCGACGTCCTCGTCGAGCACCGACCGCAGGGCCTCCATGTCCACACATCCCCGGTCGTCGCTGGGCACGGTGACGACCTCGTAGCCGCCGAGGGTGACCGAGGCGGGATTCGTCCCGTGGGCCGAGTCCGGGATGATGACCTTGTGGCGCTCGCGGCCCTGCGATTGGTGCCACGCCCGCATCAACAGCAGACCGGTCAGCTCGCCGGCGGCGCCGGCGGCGGGCTGGAGGGTGGCGGCGGCCATGCCGGTCACCTCGCACAACGTCTCCTCGAGTTCGACCAGGAGTCCGAGCCAGCCCTGGGTCATCGACGCGGGAGCGGCCGGGTGGACACCGGCCAGGCCGGGCAGCCCCGCCACCGTGTCACACACCTTCGGGTTGTACTTCATGGTGCACGACCCGAGCGGGTACGCGCCCAGGTCGACGGCGAACTGCCGGTGGGAGAGGCGGGTGAAGTGGGCCACCAGGTCGCGCTCGGACACCTCGGCCACCTCGACGGGAGCGTCCCGCCGGTGGGCCTCGGGCACGAGTTCGTCGACCGGCACCTCCGGGATGCCCGTCGTCCGGAACGACCAGGCCCGACGCCCCGGATGGGACAGCTCGAACAGGGTCGGCTCGGTGGCGCGTCCGAGCAGCGGGGCCGAGGAGGCCTTGCCACCGGGGGCCGCGGTCGGGCTCGGGGTCGGCTGGTCGGACATTCAGGCCACCGCCTTGGCCAGGGCGGATGCATAGGCGTCGATCTGGGAGGCCGTCCGCCGTTCGGTGACGGCGATCAGGAGCCCGTGGTCGCCGTCGGTGACGGCTCCTTCCAGCGAGATGCCCGCCAGGAAGCCCGCGTCGGCCATGCGCTCGATCACCTCGTCGGCCGGCCGGGGCAACCGGACGGCGAACTCGCGCACCACCGGGGCGGAGGCCCAGGGGGTGATCCCGTCCACGGCCAGGACGGCGTCGCGGGCGTAGCGGGTGGCCCGGGCGCACCGGGTGGCCACTTCGGCCAGGCCCGACGTGCCGAGCCAGCCCAGCTGTACGGCCGCCGTCACGGCCATGAGGGTCTGATTGGTGCATACGTTGGACGTGGCCTTCTCCCGACGGATGTCCTGTTCGCGGGCGCGCAGGGTGGTCACGTAGGCCACCCGTCCCTCGACGTCCACCGTTTCGCCTACCAGGCGCCCGGGCAGCCGCCTCACGTGGGACGAGCTGCAGGCGAAGAGGCCGAGGTACGGGCCGCCGAAGCCGAGGGGGGTGCCGAACGCCTGCCCCTCCCCCACCATCACGTCGGCCCCCCAGTCGCCGGCCGAGCGCAGCAGTCCGGCGGCCAGCGGGTCGGCGCCCACGACCATGAGGGCACCGGTCCGATCGCACAGGTCGCGCACGGCGGCCAGGTCCTCGAGGCAGCCGAGATAGTTCGGGTAGCCCACCAACACCACTCCGGGCGGCTCGTCGTCGACCGGCCCGGCGGTCCAGTCGGTTCCGCCGTCGACCAGGGGCACGGTATGGATCCGATGGCCGGTCCCGACCGCGAACGTCTCGAGCATGGCGCGCCAGTGAGGGTGGATGCCCTCGGACACCCAGACGGCCTGACGGCCGGTGGCGGCCGTGCCCAGGTTGACGGCCTCGACCGCGGCACTCCCCCCGTCGTAGAGGGAGGCGTTGGACACGGGCAGTCCGGCGATACGGGCCACCATGGTCTGGAACTCGAAGATCGCCTGCAGGACGCCCTGGGCCACCTCGGGCTGATAGGGCGTGTAGGAGGTGACGAACTCGGCGCGACCGGCGAGCGCCGGGGTCACCGAGGGGATCTCGTGGTCGTAGGCCCCACCGCCGGCGAAGCAGACCAGTCGATCGGTGCGGGCCCGGTTTCGCTCCGCGTAACCCTCCAGGTGGGCCAACACGTCGGGCTCCCCCACCCCGTCGGCCAGTTCGAGGTCCCGATGCAGCTTGATGGCCTCGGGCACCACGTCGAACAACTCGTCGATGTCCGACAGTCCGAGGAACGCGAGCATGCTCGCGATCTCCTCGTCGGTGTGGGGGATGTAGGTACCCAATGTGCTCCTTCAGCTCAGGGCTCGGACGGCGAACGGTAGACCAGCGGGTCGGGGGCCGACCACCTCGTCACGGGGTGTCGGCCCACTGTCCGCGGCGGACGAACGGTGTCTCCACGACGGTGGCGGGCCGCACCCTGCCCCGCTGGACGAGCTCGAGCGGGTGTCCCGGCGCGGTGTCGATGGACGCGTCGACCAGGGCCAGGGCGATCCCGTGCTCCAACATGGGTGAGAAGTTGCCGCTGGTGACATAGCCCACGTCGGCGCCGCCTTCGGCCACCGTCGACCCCTCGCGGGGCGGCTGCCGTCCCTCGGTGGTGAGGCCGACCAGGCGGCGGGCGACACCCCGATCGCGCTCGGCGGCCAGGGCGGCCCGACCGCGGAAGTCGCCCTTCTCCCATCCGACCACCCAACCGAGCCCGGCCTGGAGCGGCGTGATGCCCGGACCGAGTTCGTGGCCGTGCAGCGGCAGGGCGGCCTCGAGCCGGAGGGTGTCGCGGGCGCCCAGACCGGCGGGGACCGCGCCGGCGGCCACCAGGGCCTCCCACAGGGCGGAGGCGGCGTCGGCCGGCACCGCCACCTCGAACCCGTCCTCCCCGGTGTACCCGGTGCCGGCGGCCACGCAGCCCACTCCCTTCCACTCGAAGCGGCGCACACCGAACCGGGGCACCTCGGCGGCCTCGGGGAGCACCCCCGCCGCCCGGCGCCGGGCATGGGGGCCCTGGACGGCGATGACGGCGCGGCCCGGTGTGGTGTCCTCACCACCGATGGCGGCCACCACCCGTTCGGTGTTGGAGGCGTTGGGCATGACGTCGAAGGTGTCGTCGTCGATCCACCACACGATGATGTCGTCGACCACCGAGGCGTCGGCTTCGTCGAGCAGGTGGGTGTACTGGGCCCGGCCGGGAGCCACCTTCCGGAGGTCGTTGCTCAGGGCCGACTGGAGCCGACCGAAGGCGTCGGGACCCGACACCCGCACGGTCCCCAGGTGGCTGACGTCGAAAACGACGGCGTCGCGCCGGCAGGCCCGGTGCTCGGCGATGGTCCCGTCCCGATAGGCGAGGGGCATCTCCCATCCGCCGAATTCGACCAGCTTCGCCCCGGACGCCCGGTGCACGTCGAAGAGGGCGGTGCGCCTCAGCTCGTCGGCCGGCCGGGGGGTGGGTGTCACCAGAGCAGGCTACCGCCGCCCGAGGTCAGGCGGATCGGGCGACGGCGCCCCGTCCGGCGTCTCCGGCGAGCCCGTACTTGGCCAGGAGTGCCAGTGTGTCCCGCTGGTAGAGCAGGGTCACCCGCACGTCCGGGTAGAGCTGGGCCATGCGCCGGACCTTGCCGTTCTTCTTGGTGACGAGCCGCTGGTTGAGCGTGGTGACCTCGACGAAGAGGCCTGGACGGGGCAACCAGAAATCCGGCCGGAACGCGGACGAAGGACGTCCGTCCGATCCCCAGTCCAGTACGAACTCGACGGGCTCGTACTCCCATTCGACCCCGTAGAAGTCGAGGATTCGGGCGAAGCGCTGCTCCGACTCGTGGGCGAAGCGGACCGCCCCACGGGGGTCAGGGCTCCCGGTCGACACGAGGTCGGGGCTCACCGCCGTGCGGAGCCGTCCGCCGCGAGGTAGGCGGCCGCCGGGTGGCGTCCGTCGGGAGCGGGCGTCACGGTGTCGGCGGCCGGGGCGGTCAGCTCGACGATGGCCGCTTCGAGTTCGGATACCACCCCCGACAGGGGCAGGACGTTGAACACGCCTTGGCCCCCCGCCAGCAGATCCACCAGCTCACCGTCCGACGTCGCCAGGATCGACCGGCTGTCGGCCAGCACCAGCTGGGCCGAGCCGAGGTCGACGCCGAGGTCGCCACGCAGGCACACGACCGCCTGGCGGGCCTGCTGCAGTTTCAGCCCGGCATCCAGCAGCCGCTTTATCACCTTGAGCTCGAGCACGTCGCTGTAGGAGTACCGGCGTTGGCTGCCGGATCCGGTGGCGTCGGTGATGGAGGGACGCAGCAGGTCGGTGCGCGCCCAGTAGTCGAGCTGCCGGTAGGTGATGCCGACGATGGCGCACACCTGGGCACCGCGGAATCCCTCGACGGGTCCGGTGACCGGCCCGCCCGGGCGGGCGGCGGCTTCCGTTGTCTCGTTCTGGCGACGGGCCATACGATCCTCCACCTCGATCAAAGGTTCACGGTGACCTCGACCTCACGGTCAACCTGGGCTTTAAGGGTATCACACGCCCGTAATTACGTGCATGTGACCGCCGTCGCGGCCACCTGATTTGGCGGCCGGGCCGCCCGGGGCCATGATCGTCCCGTGTCCACTCCGTCGACCCCTCCCACCGGATCCCGAACGTGACCGTCGTCCCCCGTCCGGACGACGACGCGGTCCCGGTGCACCGTCGGAGCATCGACTACCGGGCCTACTCCGTCGACGACGACCTGGTCGTGTCCGGTCGGCTGCGCGACTCGCGGCCGTGGGCCGAGGATGCCAACGCAGTGTCGACGGTCCACGACCTGGAGCTCCGGGTCCGGGTGCGCACCGCCGACCTGACCATCACCGGGGCCACGGCCGAGATGCACGCCTTCCCCCACACCGAATGCCCCACCATCGAGTCGGCCTTCGCCGGACTGGAGGGACTCAGCGTGGCCCGCGGCTACACCCGGGAGGTCCAGGCGCGTTTCGGCGGCCCGCGCGGCTGTACCCACCTCGAGCACCTGGCCCGGTCGCTGGGGCCCGTGGTCATCCAGGCGCTGACGTCACGCCGGCTCCAGGCGGTCGTGCGGGGTGACGCCCCGGACCTGCTGGCGGCGTCGGGTGACGCGGGCAGCCCCTGGGCACGGAACTCCTGTCACGTCTGGGCCGAGGACGGCGTCGCCGAGCAGAAGCTGGCGGCGGGTTGGCGGCCGGGGGTGGGCCCCTACCCGGCTCCCGCCCTCGTCACCTTCCTCGACCGGGGCGACAGCTGATGGGTCGGACCCGGCGCGTGGCGTTCGCCGCGGTGCTCGGTTCCGCGGTGCTCGCCACGGCCTGCAGCAACGGCACGTCGATCAACTCGCCGTTCTCGACCTCGACGCCCGTCCTCCACTCGGGCCCCGAGTACGAGGTGACGACCGGGTCCGTCAGCGGTCTCGGGACCATCCTGGTGGACGGGCAGGGTCTCACGGTCTACATGTACGCCACGGACGTCCGCGGCGCACCGTCCCGCTGCTACGGCATCTGCGCGGTGCAGTGGCCCCCGGTGGTGCTGCCGCCCGATCGCACGGCGCCGGTGGCCGGACCCGGTATCCATCCCTCGCTGCTCGGCACGACCCGTCGCACGGACGGGACACTCCAGGTCACCTACAACGGTTGGCCCCTCTACCTGTGGCCGCCCGACCGCGCCCCGGGCAAGGCCACCGGTCAGGCCCTGACCAACGCAGGCGGCCTCTGGTACGTCCTCTCCCCCGCCGGCCGGCCGATCGTGACACCGTCGCCGTGACCACCCCACCCGAGTCGACCCCACCGCGACGCTCGATCCGATCGGTCAGCTCGTCGGGTTCCATCCTCTCCGTCAACTCCTCGGGATCGATCCTGTCCGTCAACTCGTCGGGATCGATCCTCTCGGTCGGCTCCGTCGGCTCGATCCTGTCGGTCGCCTCCGCCGGCTCCATCGCGTCGCTGGCGTCGGTGGGCAGCATCGCCTCGGTGGCGTCGGCCTTCTCGATCGGCTCCGCCCTGGCCCTGCTCTCCTACCGGTCGGTGGGCCGGGCGATGGCCGCCCGCAGTCAGTCGAGCCGGGTGAGCATCTCGCGGTAGCGACGGCCGTTGGCCACGTACTCCTCGGCCGACAGGCGGATGAGCGTCGGGTCGGACGCGTCGGGGCGGATCTTGGCGGGAACGCCGAGGGCCAGCGCTCCGGCCGGCACCTCCATGCGGTTCGGCACCACGGCGTTGGCGCCCACGGTGGCGCCCGAGCAGACCCGGGCCCAGTGGAGCACCACCGAGCCCGAACCCGCGAGGGAGCCGTCCTCCAGGGTGCACCCCTCGAGGTGGGCCAAGTGGCCGATCACGCACCCGGTGCCCACCATGGTCGGGAAGTTGGGTCCGGCGTGGATCACGGTGCCGTCCTGGACCGACGAGCGGTCACCGATCCCGATGTGGCCGAAGTCACCGCGCAGCACCGCGCCCGGCCACACCGTCGCCTCCGAGCCGATCGTCACGTCGCCGATCACCACGGCGTCAGGATGGACGAAGGCGTCGGGGTGGATCTCGGGCTCCAGATCGCCCAGTCGGTAGATCGGCATCCCCGGACTGTAGGGCACCCCGGCGACCGGGTCGGCGGTGGGGCAGGTGCCGGCGGGCCTATGGTGGACCCGCCCACGGGCCCACCACGAGGAGACCGCCATGCGTGACGCCACGACGCTCGGACACCCGGTGTTCGATGCGGACAACCACTACTACGAGGCGGAGGACGCCTTCACCCGGCACCTCGATCCGGTGTTGGGCCCGCGGGTCATCGAATGGTGCGAGATCAACGGGCGTCGTTACCACGTGATCGGCGGCCGGGTGAGCCGGGCGGTGACGAACCCGACGTTCGACCCGATCGCCATGCCCGGGGCCATGTACGACTACTTCCGGGGGAACCCGGACAACCGCAACCCCATGGAGTTCCTGTCGCGACGGGAGTCGATCCGGCCCGCCTACCGTGACCCCGCGGCCCGGGTGGCGGCGCTCGACGAGCAGGGGCTGGCGGGCTGCCTGCTCTTCCCCACCCTCGGCATGATCTATGAGGAGCCCCTCGCCCACGACCCCGAGGCGGTCTGCCATCTTTTCCGGGCCTTCAACCGGTGGCTGGTGGAGGACTGGGGCACCAACTACGAGGGGCGGATCTTCGCGGCGCCCTACATCTCCCTGGCGGATCCGGCGTTCGCCGTCGACGAGCTCACCTGGTCCCTCGACCACGGCGCCCGAACGGTTGTGATGCGCCCCGCCGCCCCGGTGACGGCGTCCGGCCGCCGGTCGCCGTTCGATGCGGTGTTCGACGGATTCTGGCAACTCGCCAACGACGCCGGCATCACCGTCGTGGTCCACGCCGCCGACAGTGGGATCTCCTCCAACGGCTACGCCGTCGACGGGTTCGCCGCCACCTTCAGCGGGGGGTGGAAGCCGTCGATCAAGTCGTTCGCCATCGAGCAGGCCATCCGGGACTACCTGCTGTCGGCGGTGTTCGAGAACCTCTTCGTGCGGTTCCCCAACCTGCGCCTGGCATCAGTGGAGAACGGAGCCCAGTTCCTGCCGGACCTCATCGCCAAGGTTCGCTCGACGGCCAACAAGATGCCCGGCTACTGGAAGGAGGACCCGGTCGAGACCTTCCGCCGGCACGTGTGGATCAACCCGTTCTGGGAGGACGACGTCAACGTGGTCGCCGACTGCATGGGCGCCGACCGGGTCATCTTCGGATCGGACTGGCCGCACATCGAGGCACTGCCCGAACCGATCGACTACGTCCGGGAGCTGAAGGAATTCGACGACACCGAGGCCCGCCGGATCCTCTTCGACAACGTCCAGGAGCTACTCACCCTCCGTCCGACCTGACGAGATCGGGCCGGGTCAGTGCCCCCGGCCCCGGCCCCGGGAGTTGTGGGCACTCTTGCCGTGGTGGGTGGTCTTGTGGGTGGCGTTGCGGGCGTTCTGCTCGCGAGACGCGTTGCGGCGGCTGCGGCCGACGAAGCCACCGGCGACGATGACCACGAGGACGACGGCCAAGACTGCCCAGACGATCAGCACAGGAACCCCTTCCGCCCCCGCCTGCCGGGGTGCCGCTGCAGATTAGCGGCGCGATCGGGCGACAACCACCGGTCGGGTGCCGGGTTGGTGGCCACCGCGGCGCCAGGAGCCTCGGACCGGCTCGGCCGTCACCCAATGTTCGCCCACGCTTCGCCCAACCGTGACATTCCGTTAGGACGGGGGTTGGTAGAACAGGGACGGTTCTTGTGGATCGGGCGCAACCTCTCTCCAAGAACTGCGGAGCATCGGGTGGTGCGTGTACTCGCCGGCGACTGGGCAGGCCTCCGGCGGCCATCGACCCCCACGGCTTCCGACACGACCCTGGACTCCCCCCGGGGTCGTGTCGCGCGTCCTGGCGGCCACCGGCGGCCCGGCGATCACTGTCCGACCGACGGCTCGCCCCCGGGATCCGCGTGGCGCGCCCGGCGGAGACGTACCGTCTTGTCGTTGGCGACGGCCCTGCGAGTCGGTGTGGCAAGGGGGAACGATGGGACTGATCAGGACCCGCCGGAGGCGACGGCAGCGCCACGGGACATCCGAGTCGATGGCTCTGGCCATCGAACTGTGGTTGCGTGACGTGGGCGTCGACGACCCTAGAGAATCGGTGGCGGCCGAGTTCGGCGGTGTCACTCCCGACGTCCGGCAGCTGTTCCGCTGACCCCGGGTGCCGGCACGGTGCCGGCGCCCACGTCACGGACGGATCCGTCTCCGGTCGCATCCTCACTCGGGAATCTGCGTCGACAGGCAGAACGGATGGCCCGCCGGATCGAGCAACACCACGTAGCGATCGGGTGCGGGCTGCGACTCCGCCCGCACGGCCCCGAGCGAGAGGGCCCGCTCCTCGGCCGCCCCCAGGTCGTCGACGGCGAGGTCGAGGTGAAGTTGCTTGGGCACCGGGCCGTCGGGCCACGTCGGTGGCAGGTAGTTCTCCACCCGGGTGGCGGCGAGCCAGATCCGGTCGGTCTTCACGGCGGCGAACTCCTCGCTGGTGAAGGCGACCTCCCCCTCGAGCAGCTGTGCCCAGAACCTGCTGAGGCGACCCGGGTCGGCGCAGTCGAGGGCTATCGATCCCAAACGTATGTTCGGCATATGCCCACCGTAGACAGTCCGGGCGGACGCGACAACATCCCTACGGCGCCCGGCTCCGACGACGGGTGATGGGACCGCTACCGTGGCAGCCATGGCGACCGACGGCCGGCTCTTCATCTACATCGGGACCTACTCCGATAAGGAGAGGGCATTGGCCGACTACGAAGTGGTGCGGGAACTGCACGCCGCCGGCGGGGTCGGAAGCTACGACGCCGCCGTCGTGACCAGGGACGCCGACGGGAAGGTGCACGCGACCCGGGCGGAGATGGCCACCCGCCATGCGGGTTGGGGCGGTGTTCTGGCCGGAGCCCTGGTGGGGTTGCTCTTCCCTCCGGCGATCATCGGTACGGCCATCGTCGGCGGGGCGGTGGGCGTGGTGGGCGGCCACCTGTGGCGGGGCCTGTCCCGGTCCGATCTGCTGGAGTTCGGCGAGACCATCGATGCCGGCGAAGTGGCCCTGGTCGTCACCGGTGAGAACAAGCTCGAGGAGACGCTGGAGACCCAGGGTTTCACGGCCGACCGGTTCGTGCTGAAGAACGTCGACCTGGACCTCGGGCAGGTCGACGAGGCCGTCCTCGAGGCGACCCGCGACGGACGGTAGGCCGCCACCTCCGGCGCACGCGGAGCTCGCGAGCTTGACCAGGCTCGGGGTCGCTCCCGGCCGGGCCGTCACCAGCCAGCGTCCGGGGGGTGTCCGCGGTGATCGTCAGTAGTAGATCGCCGGATCGGGCGCTCCCAGCCGGCCACGGAGATTCCGGAAGTCGCACCCTTCGTTCGCCTGCAAGACGTTCTGGTCATAGAGCGCCCCCCATCCACGTTCAAATCGTGGTGAAGGCGCCACCCAGCCCTCGCGCCGGGCGGCCAGCTCATCGGGACCGACCATCAGCTCGAGCCGTCGACCGGGAACGTCGAGCTCGATGATGTCCCCGTCGCGCACCAGGGCGAGCGGCCCTCCGACGAACGACTCGGGTGCGACATGGAGCACCGTCGTCCCATGGCTCGTTCCGCTCATCCGGGCATCGCTGATGCGGACCATGTCACGTACACCACGCCGGATGAGTTTGAACGGCAGCGGGATCATCCCCCACTCGGGCATACCGGGACCACCCCGGGGCCCGGCACCCTGGAGGACGAGCACCGAGTCCTCGGTTACATCGAGTTCGGGGTCGTTGAGGCGCCGGTCCAGGTCCGACCGGTCCGTGAACACGACAGCCGGGCCCCGGTGTCGGTGGAGGTCGGGACTCGCCGCGCTCACCTTGATGACAGCCCCATCCGGCGCCAGGTTGCCGTAAAGGACCGCCAGGGCCAGCGGTTGCACCGGATCATCGGCCGGCCGGATCACCTCTGACCTGCTCACCTCCGCGCCGGCGATGTTCTCACCCAGCGAACGGCCGTTGGCGGTCATGCACGACGTGTCGAGATGGGGCAGGACCTGCTGCAGCAGCGCCTGAAGGCCGCCGGCCTCGAAGAAGTCCTCCATCAGGAATTCTCCCGACGGCTCGACGTTCGCCAACACGGGGACTTCTCTGGCGATCTCGTCGAAGAGTGGCAAGGGAAGACCGATCCCGGCCCGCCCGGCGATGGCCGGAAGATGGATCGCGGCATTGGTCGAACCGCCCAGCGCCATCGTGGCCACGATGGCGTTGCGGAACGACGACTCGCGGAGGACTGCGGAGGGACGCAGGCCTTCGAGGGCCATGGCGACCGAGCGACGGCCAGCATCGGCGGCCAGGCGCCGCTGATGGGAGTTCCCGGCGGGAACCGACGAGGCTCCTGGCATCGTCAGGCCGAGTACTTCGGCGACCGCGGTCATCGTCGATGCGGTTCCCATGACGTTGCACGTGCCCGGTGAAGAGGCATAGCCGTCCTCGATCTCGTACCAGTCGTCCATCGAGATGTTGCCGGCGACCAACTCCTCCGAGTACTTCCACGCGGTGACGGCGGCACCGAGCCGTCGGCCCCGCCAGTTGCCGTGCATCATGAAGCCGGCCGGGACGTAGATCGAAGGTATGTCCGCGCTCACCGCACCCATCAGAAGCGCAGGGGTCGTCTTGTCGCATCCACCCAGAAGCACCGCCGCATCCAGTGGATGACTGCGCAAGACCTCCTCGGTCTCCATGGCCGCCAGATTCCGATAGAGCATGGTGGTCGGCTTCATCAACGTCTCGCCCAGGGACATCACCGGGATCTCCAACGGGAGTCCGCCGGCCGACCAGACTCCACGCTTGACGGCGTCGGCCACATCGCGGAGGTGGGCGTGACACGGGTTGGCCTCCGACCACGTTGACACGATGCCGACGACCGGCTTCCCCTCGAAGTCCTGCGGGGAGAATCCGGACTGCATCATCCGGCCCCGGTGCTCGAACGAGAACGGGCCTTGTCCGTACCAGCGGCCGCTGCGGAGTTCTACCGGCACGGGTGCGAGATCGCCCAGGGCGTCGTGGTCGTCGGTGCTCATGGGGGACCACCACTCTCTTCTGAGGAACGCAGACGTCCGGGGTTGTCGTCGGCAAAGACAGATGCAGAGCCAGGATTCGTGGAGTTCGGGCAGTTACGAGTCAGAACAGGCCAGGTGCGGGGAGACTCCCCTGCACCTGGCCTGCGCCGTCGTGGTCGGGCTGCCGGGATTTGAACCCGGGACCTCTTGACCCCCAGTCAAGCGCGCTAACCAAGCTGCGCCACAGCCCGCTGTGTGTTGTTCCTGGTCAGAATCCTAAACCAGTGATTCTGGCCAACTGGACCCCCTGCGGAATGTGTCACAGACGGGACAGGGAGCGAAACCTCTCCCCCACTGGCAACGGGTACAGCCTGAGCACTCTAGCCGAGACCCGGTCATGCTCCGGGTGACGTCGGGAGTGGGGACATCGCCCCCCGGTGTCCGCGCAGGACCGCCCCTGCGACACTCGGATCGCGGGCTGTCGGATCTTGAACTACTCAGGCGATGTCCAGCGGAATGGTGGTCTTGATGACCGCCTCCTCCAGCAAGGGGTGTCCTCGAACACCGGGAGTGGGCGATCATCGACTGGCCACTTCAGGGGCGCGCGTTGCTCACGCCTCCAGCTGCTTCACAAGCGGCGATCCAGCGAGGTCAGATGCGACCGAGAGCCAGGTCGATCGCCGCATCCAGGTCCATGGCCGCACCAGCCGCCTGTAGCCGCTCCCACTCCTCGGCCGACAAGGCCGCCCGGAGCAGGTCCCGGTTGCGCTCCCGGGCCTCGATCTCCAGCGGGGCCCACGTCGAGAGCACCCCCTCGTCGGCCGCTAACGCGTCGTGGGCCGCGGTCAGTTGGGCACCGCGCACGAAGTCCTCGGCCAATGTGGCACAACAGGCGATGACGAAGATCGGGAAGAGGGCGCTCCATCGTCTACCCAGTCGGCGGACGGCGACGAGCGCCTGACGACTCAGCCGTTCGGCTTCCTCCGCCTCGCCGAGCAGCAGGAGAACGACGCCCTGGTTTCCCCTCGCCAGGCCGAGCATGAGTGCAGACCCGACTTCCTCGGCGAGCGTGATCACCTCGTCAAAGAGTTGGCGGCACGTAACCGGATCACCGTCTACGAGGTCGGCAACGCCGAGGCGGTGCAGGATCGCGAGGATGCCCGTCGTATCGCCCACCCGACGCTGGTACTCGAGCGCCGCGGTGAGCCCGGGTCGTTGATCTGGACCCGGGGGAAACGTGAGCGAGAAGTACTCCAGAGCCCTTCCGATCAGCGCGGGATCACCGATCGTGCGCGCACCTTCAAGTGCCTCTTCTGCGAGCTCCTCTGGCCAGCACGTCGTCCTTCTGCACTTGGGCCAGGAAACTGAGCAGCCCCTTGATTTCGACGACCAGTGCCGGATCATCCAATTCGATCGCCAGATCGAGCGCCCGTTCGCCGAACCCCCTGCCCGCGGAGATCTCGTCCGGTACATCGAACCCGAGCCCGATGCCGACGAGGTGGGCCGCGGTGTAGTACGCCTCGGCCACAAGGTCGGTCGGGGCACCCACGGCGCGATCCAGTGCGGTGCGCAGTTTGGCGACCGGGTCGAGATGACTCCGGGAGTAGAGGAACCAGTGGAGATCCGTACAGAGCCGGAGCACGTCTTCGGTGCGGTCCGGTCGATCGGACAGATACGCCAGTGCGACCCGGAGATTGTCCCACTCCTGGTCGAGCCGCCGGAGCCATGCCACCTGTGCCGGTCCCCGGAGTTCGGGGCCGGCCGATGCGGCCAAGGCGAGGTAGTACTCGGCGTGGCGGCGCTGGATGGTGGTCGCCTCCTCGGCCCCACCGGTGCGGGCCATCTGGTCGGCCGCGTACTGGCGGATGGTCTCGAGCAGCCGATAGCGGAGCTCCCCTCCGTCCGGTCGGCCACCACCAGGCTCTTGTTGACGAGGGACCCGAGGAGTTCGGACACGTCGAACACGTCGATGTCCCCGTCGGTGCAGACGGCCTCGGCCGCTGCCAGCTCGAAGCTGCTCACGAAGACGGCCAGTCGGCGCAGCAGGACCTGCTCGGGCATCGTCAACAGGTCGAACGACCAGTCGACGGTCGCCTGGAGCGTCCGTTGGCGGGGCAACGCGGTTCGGTTTCCGCCGGTCAGGAGGCGGAAGCGCTGGTCGAGGCGCTGGTCGAGGTCGGCGATCGACATGGAGGCCAGGCGGGCCGCTGCCAGCTCGATGGCGAAGGGGATGCCGTCGACCCGCCGACATATCGACGCCACCAGCGGGCCCAGGGCGTCGGTGAGGGTGAATTCGCCGTCGTGGTTGCGGGCCCGTTCGACGAACAGCTGGACCGCCTCGCTCGCTTCCAGATCCTGCGCTGTGGTCACCTCGTCGGCCGGGCAGCTGAGGGGGCGCATCCGGTAGACCCGCTCGCCGTCGATGCCGAGGGGCTCGCGCGAGGTGGCGAGCAGGTGGACCCGAGGGCAGCGGCGATGGACCAGGTCGGCCAGCTCGGCGCAGGCGTCCACGACGTGCTCGCAGTTGTCGAGGACGATGAGAATGTCCTGAGGTCGGAGTACTTCCACCAGCGCGTCTGCGCTGGTGCTGTCCACCGGTGCGCGGATCCCCAATGCCTGCTCGATGGCGCCAGGCACGTCCCGTGGGTCGTCGACCGGAGCCAGATCGACGAACCAGACGCCCTCGCCGGTCCCGTCGAGCAGCTCAGCCGCCACCTGGAGGGCGAGCCGCGTCTTGCCCGATCCACCGGCCCCCGCCACCGTGACCAGCCGGTGGTCGCACACCAGCGAGCGCACCTCAGCCAGCTCGATGGTGCGGCCGACGAAGCTGCTCGGATACTGGGGCAGGTTGTTCGGAAGCTCGGGGTTGTCCAGCGTGCGCAGCGGCGGAAACGTGGACTGGAGGCCCTCGGCATGGAGCTCGAAGATCTGTTCGGGACGGCCCAAGTCCTTCAGCCGGTGGCTGCCCAGATCACGCAGCGCCACTCCCTCGGGCAGGACCTCTTCCACCAATGAGGCCGTCGATCCCGACAACAGCACCTGGCCCCCGTGGGCGGCCGCCTCCAGGCGGGCCGAGCGATTCACAACCGGGCCGAAGTAGATCCCCGTCACGCTCCTCGGCGCTCCCGGTGTGCAGGGCCATCCGCACCCGCAGTTTCGCCGCCTCGGGCCATGGCTCGCCACCGAGGGCGCGCTGGGCCACGAGAGCCGCCGCAACCCCGTCGGACGCGGTCGGGAACGTTGCACAGAAGGCGTCGCCGACCGTCTTGAAGACGTGGCCCCGACATGACCCGATCGCCGATCGAAGCAGCTCGTCGTGGCACTTCAGGGCGACGGCCATCGCTTCGGGCTGGGTCTCCCACAGTCGGGTAGAGCCCTCGATGTCGGTGAAGAGGAACGTGACCGTTCCAGAAGGAAGTTCCGCCATGGAGCACGACTCTACGGTGGCGACCGAAACTCCGCGAGGGCGACGCCCTTGCCCTCTCGAGGAATCCCAAGGGTCCCGTCCCCTACCGGGCAAGAGCCGAACGGTTTTCCGCGGGGCGTGGAGGTGCCGGACCCGGAGCGCGGGTTGGCGGGAGCCCGGCTCTACGGGTCCGGCCCATCCATGTTACCGGTTGTATTAGGTCACCCTTACATGGGATCTTCTGGCGCCCGAACCTCACGATGCCCCCGACCGGAGGAAGGTCGGGGGCATCGTCGGTTGCTGCGAGCGGGCGACCATGAATGCCCACCTCTGTTCTTTCGACGTCCCCCGTCCGGCCTTGACGGGACTTGGGTCACTTTCCGCCCGCCCGGCTCCCCCGACCCGAGCCTCGACATCCGACCTTCCCGAGATCGTCAGGCGTGATCGGGACAGATGTGGCGCTCATGCGCGTCCACGCCTTCGAAGCGCCAGCCGAGGATGTGGTAGCGGAGCCGGATGTCCTCGTCGGACAGGTCGCCGACGAAGTCGTCGCTCGACTGGCACCCATAGGCGTCGCACGAGATCGCATTACCGGCGAGGGTCATTGCCGGTCGCTGTCGGCCGTGATGCAGACCTCGCGGGCCAGCATGACGGCGTCGACCATCTCCACGACGGCATCGATCTTCGAATCGAGCAATCCGTCGTCGGCCTCGTTGAAGTTCCCGTCGAACGCGCCCAACAGGTCGCCGAGGGCCGAGAAGACGGACAGGATCGATTCGAGATGCTTCCCGACGCCCGGGTCCGGCGACGGATGGGCCGCCAACCACGCCCGCGAAATCCTGCGTCATGGCGTCGAGATCCCCCAGATAGGTCATCGGGGTCGTCGCCAGGCTGGCCTGGATCGTACGAATGATGTCTCGGCAGTCCCCCAGGGCGCTGAAGACCGGCGTGGCCTCGCGGTACCAGGTTGCCGTCAGATCCGAGGAGATGCCGTCCTCACTTGCCGAGCCATGGAGTGAGTGTAAGGCTGGTACAGCTGTTTTACCAGGGATGATGCCGCAGAACCATGCACGCTCCCCGTGGTTCGGTGCGACCGTGGGCCATGCAGATCCAGGGGTCCCTCCCTTCTCGATGAGGGCCGGGGACGGCCGAACGACCCGTCGTGGGCTTTCCGGGGGCGACGTCGGCCAGGGTGGAGGCGTTGTTACAGTTGGCGTGGGTAGCGTCCGACACATAAGTGGTACGTCGGGCATCCGGCCGAGCGAAGGGGACACCTCCATGGGGACGATGAGAAGTCTGCGCACCAAGGTCCTGGTAGGCGTGGTAGCGGCTGGGATCATGCTCGGTGGCACGGCCGGACTGGCCGGGGCCGCGTCCGACCGGGACGACCGTGCCGACGACCCAGGCGGCGGGTGGGACGGGATCGTCCTCCAAGGTGCACGTCAACTGCGCCAAGGCAGGTCGGGCGGAGAACCGCGCTCAGCAGCTCCAGGCGTCGTTCACCAAGAAGCTCACCAAGCTCCAGGCGGCCGAGACCAAGGCCCAGGCGGCGGCGGCCAAGGCCACGACGCCGCAGGCCAAGGCCTACCCGAACTGGCTGGTCAAGCACTACAGCAACTGGATCGCCCGGGTGAAGAAGGAAGAAGGCTTCCGGCTGAACAGCCGGCACCTGGCCCGGATGTCCCATCGGGCCGGCGTCGTCGCGGCGGCCTGCAAGTAGGCGTCTGATCCGGAGTTCCGCCCGACACTCATCCCCGTTCCCGTCAGCCGGATACCCCTGTCCGGGGATGCGCCGTCAACAAGGGTTGACGCGATAATCTCCCGGCGGATGTCGTCAGTACCCCAGCTCACCATGTCGGAGTCGGACCGTGCGGTCGGTTCCAAGCCTCGCCGGACCCGCGAGGAGCTCCACGACCTGGTTCTGACCGCCGGCCGCGAGGTGCTGCTCTCCGAAGGTCTGGGCACCGGAGCCGAGCACCTGACGTTCAAGCGGGTCCTCGCCCACCTCGAGGGCACCCAGGGCATCCGGGTCACCAATGCTTCGGTCATCCGCCGGATCTGGGACAACCAGGAGGAGTTCCAGCTCGAGGTGGTGCATTCGATCCTGGACCTTCAGGGTGATGCCGAGGTGGGCCTGAGCTCGCAGGCGCTGGACGAGGCCATGGAGCTCGTCGACGTCAGCACGCCGGAGTCCCGTCGCGCTTCGCTGGCCGAGCTGATCCGGGCGTCGTGCGCAGCCTTCCTCGATGCCGCCTCCGGGTCGGAGGCCTCGATCCAGATGGCGCTCGGGGCCTACGTCACCGCCAACGGGCTCGCCGGCGCCGACTCACCCCTGATGGAACAGTTCCGGCAGATCAACCGCCGGCTCACCGCCCGCTACGAGGAGCTCTACGAGGCGGGACTGTCCATCTGCGGCTGGCGGATCCGGGACGGCTTCTCGCTCCACGACGCCTCGGTCACCCTGTCCGCGTTGGCCGAGGGCGTACTGATGCGGATGATGGTCGAGCCCGAGGTGAACCACGCCATGGTGCAGGTCCGGCCCTCGGACGGGGCGAACGTCGAGTGGAGCCTCCTGGCCATCGGGATGAACGCCCTGGTGGACTACTTCGCCGAGCCCGACCCCGACTGGGCCGGCTGAACCGACGACGTCTCCGCCGACCGGCCCTACGATCGGCCGGCGGCGAAGTACTCGACCGCCCGGGCGATCGTCGCCTCGGACGCCTTGTCCACCGAGCCGGAGTCGACACAGGGCTCCGGGTCGTACTCGATCATGAGCTGGGCCGCCCGGGCGGCGGTGGTGTCCACCAGGAGCTCGACGAGGCGCAACGCCATGTCGATACCGCTCGACACCCCCGCCGCGGTCACGATGTGGAGGTCGGGATGCTCCACCACCCGCTCGTCCACCGGGACCGCGCCGAGCGCCTCCAGCTCCGGCCGGACGGCCCAGTGGGTGGTGGCGGTGACGCCGTCCAGCAGTCCAGCGGCGGCCAGCACCATCGACCCGGTGCACACCGAGGTGGTCCATGTCGACGAGGGGTGGACGGCGCGGACCCAGTCGAGGACCCGGTCGTCACCGGTGAGTCGGCGGGTTCCGGGGCCACCCGGGAAGACCACCACCGCGGGAGCCGGCACCTCCTCGAAGGTGGCGTCGCGGACGATGCCCAGCATCCCGTTGTCGCTGCGCACCTCGCCGCGGGCGTGGCCCACGAAGACCACCTCCACGCCGGGCACCCGTTGGAGCACCTCGTAGGGTCCGATGGCGTCGAGTGCCGTGAACCGGTCGAACAGGGGGATGGCGACCAGGGTCGGGTGGCTGACGGAAGTACCCATGTCACGCTCCTCGGGAGTCGGGTGAATGGCCGGCGAACCGGCGCCGGTAGGCGTCGGGGGTGGTGTGGAGTCGGCGGTGGAACGTCCGTCGGAGGGTCTCGGTGGTGCCGAACCCGCACCGCACGGCGATCACCTGGAGCGTGTCGTCGGTGGTCTCCAGGTCGCGTCGGGCGGCCTCGGTGCGCACCCGCTCCACGTAGCGGCTCGGGGTCTCCCCCACCTCGGCGGTGAACACCCGGGTGAAGTGGCGTTCCGACATGGCGGCGGCCCGGGCCAGCGTGGCCACCCGGTGGTCCCCGCCGGGCGTCACCTCGACGCGGGTCTGCACGGCCCGGACCGGGGACCGGTCGGCCCGCCGGGTCCACACCGGGGTGGCGAACTGGGTCTGGCCCCCGGGTCGGTGCAGGAACATCACGAGCCACCGGGCGACCGTCTGGGCCACCTCGGTCCCGAGGTCCTCCTCCACCAGGGCGAGGGCCAGATCGATGCCGGCCGTGACCCCGGCGCTCGTCCAGATGCGGCCGTCCCGCAGGTAGATCGGGTCGATGTCGACCTGGACGGCCGGAAACTGGCGGGCGAGCTCCTCGGCCCGGGCCCAGTGGGTCGTGACCCGGCGGCCGTCGAGCAGTCCGGCCTCGGCGGCCAGCAGCGCTCCCGAGCACACCGTGGCCACCCGACGGGCCCGGGCCCCGGCGGTGCCGACGAATTCCACCAGCTCGGGCACGCGGCGCGCTCGGTCCACCCCGTCACCCCCGGCCACCACCAGGGTGTCGATACCCGATCGTCGACCCGGGAGGCCACCGGCGTGCAGGCTCAGTCCGCTGCTGGTGGTGACGGGACCGGGTCGGTGGGCGACGACCGACACGGCGTAGGGGGCGGCGGCGCCCCGGTGGACGGCGGCCCGGCAGGCTCCGGCGAAGACCTCGAAGGGGCCGGTCACGTCCAGCGACTGGACGCCGGGATACACCACGATGGCGACGTTCCGTGCGGTCATGCCTCCATCGTGTGCCGGCGGGTGCATGGCGTCAATGACACATGACCCACCATTCCGGCCATGAGGGCTCCGGAACCCGGGCGGCCCCGTCGACCCACCCGGTCCGTCAGCCCCGCCGCTCCGGGATTGCTACCATCGGGAGGTCGGTGGTCTGCCGCCGCCATCCGACCCGCCGCCGCCCCGGCCCACGTCAGTCCCGCTTCCCACCCCACCCCCTGCGCAGGCCTGCCCGCGCCACCGGTCGGCCCCGGGGGCCACCGTTCGTACCCGTTCCCCCCTGCCTGGAGAGCTCTGCCATGGACCTCGACGACTTCCCGGCCGCCTCCGCCCAGGAGACCGTGGCCTTCTGCTGGGAGCAGATCGGCGTCAACCGCCGCGGCCTGATCGCGTCCTGGGTCGTGATCGGCCTGGCCGTGGTGACCTCGGATCTGGTGGCGCCCCTGATCTTCGCCACCATCCTGGCCCGGGTGGCCTCGCTCCCCCACGGCACCGCCCCGACCGAGTGGCACACCTTCGGCCTGCCCCTGATCGCCTACGCGGTGACCGGACTGGTGGCGGTCGTCTTCTGGCGGATCGCCGGCTGGTGGCAGTGGGGAGCGTCCCTGCGGGCGTTCTCCTCCGCCACCACCAACAGCTACCGCCACCTCCTGACGCTCAGCTACCGGTGGCACATGGACCACCCGGCCGGCGAGGTCATCGCCGCGCTGGGCAACTTCTCGTGGGCCTTCATGGAGATGGTCGACGGATTCTCCTGGGGACTCCTCCCCGTCGCCGTCATCGTGGTGTCCGCCCTGGCGGTGCTGGCGGTGGTGGCCTGGCCGGCGGCCATCGCGCTGGCGCTCATGGTCGGGCTGTTCGTCCTGGTCATGGCCCGCCGCCTGCGCCTGGTGCGGAAGGCCAGCCAGGAGTTCGAAGGGTTCCACTCGAAGGCCACGGGGGTGATCTCGGACACCATCAGCAACCTGATGGCGGTGCGGGTGGCCGCCGCCGAGGCCCAGGAGCAGGACCGGGTCGACGACCTCATGCGCCAGTCGGTCGAGGCCGACTTCCGGGCCCGCTCGATCTTCGCCCGGACCCAGCTCCAGTTGGAGTCGTCCATCGTGGTGGGGACCCTGCTGGCCCTCGTGGCCGGGACCGTGATGGCCGTCCACCACTGGGCGTCCACCGCCGCGCTCTACCTGATCCTCTACTACTCGGCCCAGCTGGCCCTCGGGCTCCAGCAGTCCTTCGAGCACCTGCGGGTCTTCTCGCGGGCGCTCGGCCGGGCCGCCAAGTACGCGGCCATCGCCGCCGAGGTGCCCGAGATCACCGACGCGCCCGACGCCGTCCCGCTCACGGTGACGGCCGGCCGCATCGAGGTGGACGGGGTCGACTTCGGGTACCGGCCCGCCAGCACGCTGTTCCACGACCTCGACCTGGTGGTGGCCCCGGGCGAGCACGTGGCCCTGGTCGGGCCCTCGGGCTCGGGCAAGTCGACGCTGTCCAAGCTGCTGCTCCGGTTCATGGACGTCCGCGACGGATCCATCCGGGTGGACGGACAGGACGTCCGGGACGTGACGTCGGCGTCGTTGCGCAGCCGGGTCAGCTACGTCTCCCAGGAGCCGCAGCTGCTCCACCGGACCATCGCCGAGAACATCTGCTACGGCCTCGGCGCCCTCGATCCTTCGGGACCCGGCTCCGCTCCCCCCGTCGACTACGACCTGGTCCACGAGGTGGGGCGGGCCGCCCACGTGGAGGAGTTCGTCCGCGAGCTGCCCGACGGCTACGACACCGTGGTCGGCGAACGCGGCCTGAAACTGTCCGGCGGCCAGCGCCAGCGGGTGGCGATCGCCCAGGCCATGGCCAAACAGGCACCCATCCTGGTCCTGGACGAGGCGACGTCGGCGCTCGACTCGGAGTCCGAGCACCTGGTGCAGGAGGCCCTGTGGAGGCTCATGCACGGGACCACCGCCCTGGTCATCGCCCACCGCCTGTCGACCATCGCCCGGATGGACCGGATCGTCGTCCTCGACCAGGGCCGCATCGTCGAGGAGGGCACGCACGCCACCCTCTTGGACAACGGTTCGAACGGGCTCTACCGCCGCCTGTGGCAGCACCAGTCGGGCGGGTTCCTGGTCTGACCGGCCTCCTCGCCGACCGGGGTCCGGTCTCCGACCCTGATTCTGCGGCGGACCGGAGGATCAGACGTGGTGGACCACCCAGGTGACGCCCTGGAAGGTCCGGTAGAGCAGGTAGATCACCGTGGCCACGGCCAGGAACTTGAACCACCAGGGTGACCGTCGGTGCTCGAGCGGCTCCGCACCGCAGGTCGGGCAGTGGCCCTCCTCGTCGAGGTCCTCCTCCTCGAGCTGCTGGTCACACTGCTCACACCAGGGCACGGACGACCCTCCGGTCCGACCGGCCCGCTCCGGGCCCGCTCACCGCTTGCGCCCTCCACCCCCGTTGGCCCCCTTGGCCCGTACCCGGATCTTGATCGGGGTCGGGCCGAGGTCGAAGCGCTCCCGCAGGCCGCGTTCGACGTAGCGGAGGTAGGTGGGCTGGAGACGGCCGTTGGTGAAGAGGGTGAAGGTGGGAGGGTCGTTGGCCCCCTGGACGCCGTACTGGATGCGGGCACCGACCGGCGGGTGGGCCACCTGGATGGACTTGAGGGCCCGGTTGAGCTCGGCCGTCGGGATCCTCGAGTGGTAGGCCTCCTCGGCGGCGGCCACCGCCGGGAGGATGTGGTGCACGCCGAGACCCGAGAGTGCGCTGATCTTCAGCACCGGGGCCTCGCCGAGGAAGGCCAACCGGTCACCGACGTCGGCCAGGATCCCCACGCGGTCCTCGGTGGCGACCAGCTCCCACTTGTTGAGCACCACCACCACGGGACAGCCCGAGGCTCCGATGCGCTCCGCCAGCCGCTGGTCCTGGTGGGTGATGCCGGCGGTGGCGTCGATCACCAGCAGGGCGATGTCGGCCCGGTCGAGGGCGTCGAGGGCCCGCAGCACCGAGAAGTACTCGGTCCCCCGCTCGGTGCGCGACTTGCGGCGCATGCCGGCGGTGTCGATGAAGCAGACGGTGCCCTCGGGGGTCTCCACGATGGTGTCCACGGCGTCGCGGGTGGTTCCCGGGGCGTCGTGGGTGATCGAGCGCTCGTCGCCGACCAGCCGGTTGAACAGGGTCGACTTGCCGACGTTGGGCCTGCCCACCAGCGCCACACGCGGCACGTCGGGTCCGGCGGCCCCGGCTCCGGCCGCCACCAGGTCCACCAGCCCGTCGTCATCCTCGGGGGCGGTCGCCGACGGCGCCTCGGGCTCCGACTCGGGTAGGAGGGCGACCACGTCGTCCAGCAGGTCACCGGTGCCCCGGCCGTGGAGGGCGCTGACCGGCCACGGGTCGCCCAGGCCGAGTGACAGGGCGTCCCAGACGTCGGCCTCGCGCTGGTCCGAGTCGACCTTGTTCACCACCACCCGGACGGGCCTCCCGGACTTCTTCAGGACCCGGGCCACGTCGAGGTCCTCCTCGGTCAGTCCGACGGTCACGTCGACCACGAAGAGGATCACGTCGGCCTCGGCGATGGCCCGCTCGGACTGGGCGCTGACCTGGGCGTCGAGGGGGTCGTCGGTGGACAGCCACCCCCCGGTGTCGACGATGGTGAAGGGGTGGCCGCACCACTCCGCCTGGAGCTCCTTGCGGTCGCGGGTGACGCCGGGACGCTCCTCGACCACCGCCGCCCGGTGACCCACGATCCGGTTGACCAGCGTCGACTTCCCGACGTTGGGCCGGCCCGCCACCACCACGAGCGGCAGGGGGCGGGACACGGTCTCGTTGCGGGCCGGGCTCATCGCGACCCCCCGATGCTGACCGGGACCCGCTGGGGCCCGGTCGGCGGCGCCCCGCCCTCCAGGGCTCGGCGCAGCGACAGACCGTCGGTCGGGACCACCTCGACGGCCCGGGGCAGGTCGGCGGGGGTGAGGTCGTCGAGGAAGCGTCCTTCTGACAGGCAGGAGTCGGGGAGCAGGTAACGGTGGCCCTCGGGCTGGTCGGCCAGCACCCGGGTCAGATCGGTGCCGGTCAGGAGGCCCGACACCCCGATGTTGCCCCCGAAGAAGTCGTTGCGGACGGGGACCAGTCGGATGTCGTCCCGACCCAGCGAGGCGACGAGGGGAGCGAGCACCCTGGCACCGTACTCACCGGTGAGGACGGCCACGGGCGCGCCGGCGTCGGCCGCCCCGGCGGACGCGTCACCGGAGCCGGCGGCCGGGGCCCGGCGCGGGGCCCGGTAGCCGGTGGCCGGGGCACCGTCGACGGCGGCGAAGAACCCGGGCCGGACACCGAGGGCGGCGTGCTCGTCTCCCCCGAAGGCCGCCTCGAAGGCACGGGCCATGCCCAGCCCGTTCTCGTGCTGGGGGAAGCCCTCGTAGGTGGCGGCGGCCGGAAAGGGGCGCTCGGCCATCAGGTAGTACTCGTCGGCGGCGTACACCAGGCGTCGGCCGAGGGCGGCCGAGAAGGTGTCCTGCCAGCGCTCGACGAGGTCGCACACCGCGGCGGCCTCCTCGGTCGTGTGGGGGCGCATGGCCTCCTCGTGGGAGAACGTGCTCACCCCGAGGGGGACGCAGGCGACGGTGGCGAGCCCCGGATACCGGTCGAGGACCCCCGCCAGGGTGTCCTCGAGCACGGCACCGTCGTTGCGGCCCGGGCAGACCACGATCTGCCCGTGGACCTCGATCCCACCGTCCAGGAGCGCGCCGAGCCAGCGCAGGCTGGTGGCACCCCGCCGGTTGCGCAGCAACGCCGACCGGACGTCGGGGTCGGTGGCGTGGATGGAGACGAACAACGGGCTGAGCCGCTCGGTCAGGACCCGCTCGAGATCCATCTCCGTGAATCGGGTGAGGGTGGTGAAGTTGCCGTACAGGAAGGACAGCCGGTAGTCGTCGTCCTTCATCGACAGGCTCCGCCGCATGCCTTTGGGGAGTTGGTGGATGAAGCAGAACTCGCAGTGGTTGTCGCACGTGCGGACACGGTCGAAGACGGCGGAGGAGACCTCGATGCCGAGGGGTTCGCCCGCCTCCTTGCGGACGGCGACGGCGAAGGGCTCCGGCCGCCCGCGACGGCGCACCACGAGGTCCAGTTCGGGCTCGTCCACCAACAGGCTGTATTCGATGACGTCACGGGGCGAGCGGCCGTTGAGCGAGAGGAGCTCATCACCGGACTGCAGTCCGGACAGCGCGGCCGGAGACGTTGCGGTGACGGCGACGACCTTGGGCGCCGTCGTCACCCGGGGCGCCGACATGAGTCCAGGCTACCCGCTCCCACCTGGATGTCCGGCTGCGCCCCGCCACCGGGAGCGGCGGTCTCCCCCGGTAGCCTTACGGGGTGCCCGTCGACCGCGTCATCCTCGCCGAGCCCCGGGGTTTCTGCGCCGGGGTCGAGAAGGCCATCAAGGCCCTGGCCTGGATGGTGCGCGTCTTCGAGCCGCCGGTCTACTGCTACCACGAGATCGTCCACAACCGGCACGTGGTCGACCAGTTCGTGGCCCGGGGCGTGGTCTTCGTCGACGACGTGTCCGAGGTGCCTCCGGGCGCCCCCCTGATGCTGTCGGCCCACGGCTCGGCGCCCGAGGTGGTGGACGAGGCCCGTACCGGGGGCCGGGTGGTGGTGGACGCCGTGTGCCCGCTCGTGACGAAGGTCCACCATGAGCTGAAGGTCCGGGCCCGCAAGGGCTACACCGTCCTGTACGTCGGCCATCACGGCCACGAGGAGGCGGTCGGCACGATGGCCGTGGCCCCCGAGGCGGTCCGCCTGCTCGAGCGGGCGGAGGACGTCGACGCCCTCGACGGCCCGGACCCCGACGGGCCGGCCATGGTGGCCCTGCTGGCCCAGACCACCCTCAGCCACGACGAGTGGGCCGGCATCGTGGACCGGGCCCGCGAGCGGTTCCCGGACCTGTGGATGCCGAACCGCAGCGACCTGTGCTTCGCCACCACCAACCGCCAGGCCGCGCTGAAGGCGCTGGCCGGCCGTTGCGACGCGGTGGTCGTGATCGGCTCGGAGAACTCCTCCAACACGGTGGCCCTGACCAAGGTGGCCGAGGCCTTCGGCTGCCCCCGGGTCGTGCGGGTCAACGACGCCTCGGAGCTGCCCGACGACCTGGCCGGCACCGTCGGGGTGACCGCCGGGGCCTCCGCCCCCGAATCGCTGGTCGACGCGGTGGTGGCCGCCCTGGCGCCGGTCCACGGCGTGGAGAGCGCGGCGGTCACCGTCGAGGAGGAGTACTTCCCTCCCCCGCCCGAGCTGCGGGACCTGCTGCGGGGCCTGGAGGCCACCCTCGGTCTGCTGAACGGCGCCCCCGACGGTGCCGGGCCGCCGGACCGGGTGCTGGGGGACGACCGGACGACGGCGGCGGCCGACGTGCTGGAGCAGATCGCCCGGTAGGGCAGATCCCGATCGGCCGGGTTTGGCGCGAGAATGTCACGATGACCTCTTCGTTCACCAGCATGGACACCTCCACGGCCGAGCAGTGGGGGGCGATCGGCGCCGCCACCATGGCCAACCAGGGCCGGGTGGCCGACCGGGTCCTCGCCATGCTCGAGTCACTGTCCGATGTGGTCGACGGTTTCGCCGTCGACCAGCTCACCCACTGCCTGCAGACGGCCACCCGGGCCGAGCGGGCCGGGGCCGACGACGAAGTGGTGGTGGCCTCGCTGTGCCACGACATCGGCAAGGCGGTGTCGGTCCCCAACCACCCCCGGATCGCCGCCGAGATCCTCCGCCCCTACGTCCGACCGGAGGTGACCGAGGCCATCCTCTACCACCAGGACTTCCAGGGCCGGCACTACTTCCACCACTTCGACATGGACCCCGACCTCCGCGACAACTACCGGGACATGCCGTGGTACGAACTGGCCGAGCGCTTCGCCGACGAATGGGACCAGACCAGCTTCGACCCGGACTACCCGACCGAGCCCCTGGCGCACTTCGAGCCCCGGGTCCGCGCCATCTTCGCCAAGCCCCACTCGCTCTGATGGCGACCCAACGCCACCGGTGGCTCACCCTTCCGGACAGCCGGGCCGCCAAGCGGTCGGCCAAGTTGGTGGACTACGTGGTCGACCAGGCCCGGGCCGATTTCGACGCGCGGTACCCGAACGCCCGCTTCGGTCCGGTGGTCGCCCTCGTGGCCGCCTACAACGAGGAGGACAACATCGGCGACGTGCTGAAGGCCATGCCGACACTCGTCGACGACCTCGAGGTCTCCACCCTGGTGGTGGTGGACGGCGGCTCGGACGGGACGGCCCAGGTGGCGCTCGACGCCGGCGTCTACACCTGCGTGCTGCCGGTCAACCTGGGCCAGGGCGCCGCCCTGCGCCTGGGCTACCGGCTCGCCTCGGCCCACGGGGCCCGGTATGTCGTCACCCTCGATGCCGACGGGCAGAACGACCCGGGGGAGATGGAGACCATGCTGGGGCCGCTGGTCGACGATTCGGCCGACTTCGTGATCGCCTCGCGTCGCCTCGGTGTCGACCAGACGACGGACCGTTTCCGCCGGGCCGGGGTGCGCCTGTACGCGGACACCATCAACTTCGTCGCCAAGCAGCAGCTGACGGACTCGTCCAACGGCTACCGGGCGTTCCGCATCGAGGTCCTCGACGACATCGTGCCCCACCTGGCCCAGGACCAGTACCAGACGGCCGAGGTGGTGATCACCGCCTCCAGTCGGGGCTGGCGGATCACCGAGCGGCCCACCATGTGGCACCCGCGGGCGTCGGGCGCATCGAAGAAGGGTGGCAACCTCGTCTTCGGACTCAGCTACGCCCGGGTGATCCTGACCACCTGGGCCCGGGTGACCCTGGGCAACCGCACCCGCCGCTGAGGCGCGGTCCCCGGCCCCGGGCCGGTGGTGTCCCTAGGATGCCGTGACGACCCCGCCAGGCGGGAGATCGGAGCGGACCATGACCATCCAGCTCGGGGTGTTCGGCACTCTCGGCGTCCTGACCACGGTGTGGGCGGTGGTCGCCAACCGGCGCCTCTTCACCGGGGGCGCGGTGGGGGCTCCCACCGCCCTGGAGGCGACCTACTACGTGGCCGGGGTCGTGTCCCTCGGGATCGGCTGGTACTGCAACGTGCGCTACACCCACCAGGCCGGCCGGGGGGCCAGCTACTGGGCCTACACCCGGGCGCTGTTCTCCTCGTGGGCCGCCGACTCCGCCGCCCAGGACTACACCATCGTCAACGTGGTGCTCCTGCCCCTGTGGACCATCGTCGACGGGCGGCGTCGGGACCTGCGCATCCCGTGGATCTTCTTCGTCATGAGCCTCTTCACCAGCCTGGCCTTCGCCATGGCCTTCTACCTGGCCGTGGTGGAGCGCCAGATCCGCTTCGACCGGGCGGTGGCCGACGCCGGCGGGGTGCTGACCCCGGCCGGCTGAAAGGTCGCCCACCCGGCCCGTCCACCCGGGTCGGCGGGAGGAGGCCGGGGAGCTTCACCCCGCCTGGTCGAAGAGGGCGGCCATGCCGTCCACCATCCAGGCGTCGCCGCCGGGCAGGGTCGGTGGTTGGGCGCGGAGGCTGAGGGAGTCCACCAGCTCGGCGGCCCGGCCCCGCAGCACCGCGGTGCCTTCGGGAACGGGGGCCTGACGCACCACCACCTCGCTCCCGACCGCCACCACCAGTGAGGTGTCGGGCTCCGTGGACTCGACGCCGAACACGCCGGTGCGGGTCGAGCCGGCGGTGGCCAGGATGGCCGGTCCGAGGCCCACGACGTAGGCGAGGCTGCCGACCGTCTCGTCGGGCTCCTCGGGCGGTTGGATGCCGAGGGGCAGGAGGATGTCGCGTTCGTGCACCCAGGAGTCCCACAGGGCGTGGAGTACCACCCCGTCGATGGCGAGGTGCCCGGGCGGTGCCTCGGCGGGCAGACGCCGACCGCCGGCGTCGATACCGTCCAGGGCTTCGGCCATGGCCTCGGTGCTGGACGCCAGACGGCGCAGGAGCTCCTCGTCGTCCACCACCGGTGACCCGTCGACCAGCTGGGCGGGGGTGACCGCCGGGTCGAAGCCTTCCAGTAGCCGGGTGGGCGATCCGGCCCGCCCGGCGGCGATGGAGGCGGCCCAGAAGTGGTTGACCGTGACCAGGTGGCTCACCACGTCCCGGTTGGTCCAGGCCTCGCAGCGCGACGGGGCGCCCCACCGGTCGGCGTCGAAGGCGGCCAGGGTGTCGACCAGGCGGCGGCGTTGGGCCAGCAGGGGCACCGTCGGGTCGGCCGGCGGCGGATCGAACGACAGGACCGGCGGGCCGTCGTAACGGGGCGAGAGCTGCATGGGCAACGGTACCCGGCGCGGTGGCGTCTAGGCTGACCACCTGGGCGATCGGCCCCCACCGCCCATGCGCATCCTCCTCGTCTCCGACCTCCACTACTCGCTGCCCCAATTCGACTGGGTGGTGGACGCCGCCTCCCGTTTCGACCTCGTCGTGGTGGCCGGTGACAGCCTCAACATCGCCTCCGCCGTGCCCCTCGACGCCCAGAGCGTGGTCGTGCTCCGGTACCTGTCGCTGCTCGACGGGGCGACGTCGTTGGCCGTCAGCTCCGGCAACCACGACCTCACCGGTCCGGACGGGTCGGGTGAGCAGTCGGCCCTCTGGCTCGACGGGGCCCGGACCGCGGGTGTCGCCACCGACGGGGGGTCGCTCCTGGTCGGCGACACCCGGGTGACCATCTGCCCGTGGTGGGACGGCCCCGCCGGCCGCGACGCGGTCGAGGCGCAGTTGGCCGCCGACGCCGATCGGCGTCCCGGGCGGTGGATCTGGATCTACCACTGGCCCCCGGCGGGCTCGCCGACCTGTTGGACGGGCACCAAGGACTACGGCGACGCCGAGCTGGTCGGTTGGATCGACCGGTTCGGGCCCGACCTGGTGCTGGCCGGCCACGTCCATCAGGCGCCCTTCACCGAGTCAGGGGCTTGGATCGACCGCCTGGGGAGCACGTGGGTGTGCAACGCCGGGCACCAGATCGGCCGGGTCCCGGCCCGGGTGGAGCTCGACCTGGAGGCCGGCACGGCCCGCTGGATCTCCCTCATGGGAGTGGAGGAGGCCGACCTCGGTGCCGACGCCCCGCCGGCCCGGAGCGTCTTCTAGCTCCGACGGAACCGGTCCCCGCCCGGCGACGACGTCAGTAGACGGGGTCGGGGTCCCGGGCCGATCCCGGACGGGCGGCCGGCGGCTCGTGGTGGCTGAGGGTCGCCAGCACTTCGGTCACCATGGCCATCCCCGGCGCGTCCCCGTACTGGTCCTTCAGATCGGCCAGGTACGTCGAGACGAACTCGAGCCGCCGGGCCAGACCCTCGGCCACCAGCCGCAGCACGGCCGGCTCGCTCTCGAGGAATGCGGCTCCGTCGCCCGCCACCCGGAGGGTCGCCGGGGTCGTCGCCTGCACGGTGGCCCCGTGGTGGTGGCCCAGCAGCAACGAGATCTCGCCGATGACGGCTCCGGGTCGGCTGACGGTGTTCACCTCGGTGCCGCCCTTGACCACCGACAGCTCCCCCGACACCAGGACCCACAGCGGTCCGCTGGGATTGCCCTCGAGGACCAGGACGTCGCCCGACTCCAGGTGGATCTCCGGGAGGTGGGCCGAGAGCGAGAGCATGTCCGGCATCGCCCGATGCTACCGGGCCGCTGCGGGGCCGGCGGGCCGTCCCGTCGGGCGCCTGCCGCCGGAGCGGTCAGTAGCGACCGGTCTCCTCCACCGAGCTGTCGTAGAGCACCTGGAGGGCGGCGGTGAGCTCCTCGGTCAGCAGGTGGATGCGGCTGCGGGGTATCCGGCCCGACCCGGTGCGTTCGGGTGGCGGCAGCGGGGTCCCGACCTCGAGGTGGATGTGCCGGGGGCGTGGGATCTTCGTCCCCTTGGGCATCACGGTGGCCGAGCCCCCGATCCCGACGGGTACGACGGTGGCACCCGTGCGGGCGGCCAGGAAGGCCACCCCCTCGTGGAGGTCCTCGACGACCGGTCCACTGCGACGCTCCCCTTCGGGGAAGAGGATCAGCACCTCGCCGGCCTCCAGGACCTGCTGCGCCCGGCGCATGGCCTCCCGGTCGGCCGACTCCCGGTGGACCGGGAAGGCACCGACGGCCGGCAGGATCCGGGCCAGGGTCCCGTTCTTCCAGAGGCTGTCCTTGGCCATGTAGTGGAGCTTGCGGTCGGTGACCTCCGAGGCCACGAAGAAGTCGATGAAGGAGCGGTGCACGGGGGCCACGATCACCGGGCCCTCGGCCGGCACCAGCCCCTTCGGGTGCACCGTGGTCCGGAAGACCAGTCGGTTCACCCAGTGCACGAGCACGCGCAGGAAGCGGTAGATCGGGGTGAAGCTGGTGTCGACCCGCATGTCGATCCCGGACGTGGGCGCCGGGTCCGGGCCGCCGACCCCGGCCTCCTCCGTACCGCCGGCATCCTCCGTACGCCCGGTCCCCTCGGGACTCACAGCCATGCCACCACCTCGTCCACGATCTCGTCCACCCCCAGGGCGCCGGTGTCGATGACCCGGGCGCCGTCGGGCACCTCGAGCGGCGACGCCGCCCGGGTGCTGTCCAGTCTGTCCCGCCGGGCCACCGCCGCGGCCCCCTCCTCGGAACGTCGGGCCGCCCGCACCTCGGGCGGGGCGGTGAGGTACAGCTTGAGGTCGGCCTCCGGCAGCACCACCGAGCCGATGTCGCGACCCTCCACCACGCCCCCGCCGTGCTCGGCCACCCACGCCCGCTGGCGGTCGACCATGACCGCCCGCACGGCGGGGTTGGCGGCCACGGCCGACACCGCGGCACTGACCTCGGGACCCCGGATGGCCTCGGTGACGTCGGTCCCGTCGGCCAGCACCCGGTCCCCCACCTCGAGGTCGAGCGTCCGGGCGACCTCGGCCACCGCCGGGCGGTCGGCCGGGTCGAGGCCGGCCCGCAGGACGGCCCAGGCCACCGACCGGTACATGGCCCCGGTATCCAGGCGCTCGAGGTCGAGCCGCTGGGCCAGGGCCCGCGACAGGGTCGACTTGCCCGAGCCCGCCGGCCCGTCGATGGCGATGGTCACCGCCCGGTGCCCGGCGGCGGACCCCGACACGCTCACCGGTCGCCCCCGGCGAGGTGGTCGAGCGTGGCGGCGAAGCCGGGGTAGCTGGTGGCCACCGACTCCCAACCGGTGACGGCGGAGCGGGTGCCGGCCGGACAGGCGGCGGCCGCCACCGCGGCCGCCATGGCCATGCGGTGGTCGCCCCGGGCGTCCACCGTTCCGGGCGAGGGCACGGCACCCCCGTCGACCACGAGGTCGTCCCCCTCGACGTGCGCCGACCCGCCGAACGCCCGGACGAGACCGACGGTCCCCTCCAGGCGGTCGGACTCCTTGACCCGCAGCTCGCCCACGTCCACGAAGCGGGTCGGGCCGTCGGCCACCAACGCGGCCACGGCCAGGATCGGCACCTCGTCGAGCGAGGGGATCTCGGACGCCTCGACCACCGTCCCGGACAGCGGACCGGCCGAGGCGGTGACCGACCCCACGTCGCCCCCCACGTCGTGCAGGGTGACGTCGGCCCCCATCCGGATCAGCACATGGAGGAAGCCGATGCGCTCGGCGCCGAGGTGGAGCTGCTCGACGGTCACCGCGCTGTGGGGCACCACCACGCCGGCCACCGCCCAGAAGGCGGCCTGGGACGGGTCACCGGGGACCTCCCACGAGCGGGGTCGCAGCGGGCCGGGCCGGAGGCGGACGATCCGGCCGCCGCCCCACTCCTCGACGGTCACGTCGGCGCCGGCCTCGGCCAGCATCTCCTCGGTGTGGGCGCGGGTGGACACCGGCTCGCGCACCACCGTCTCCCCCTCGGCGTGGAGGCCGGCCAAGAGGACGGCGCTCTTGACCTGGGCACTGGCCATGGGCGGGGTGTAGTCGATGCCGTGGAGGTCGCCGCCCGTCACCGCCAGCGGCGGGAGGCAGCGGCTCCCCTCCCCCACCACGGTGGCCCCCATGAGGGCCAGTGGGTCGGCCACCCGGTCCATGGGCCGGGTGCGCAGCGAGGCGTCGCCGGTGATCCGGGTGGTGCCGGGCACCGTCGCCAGCACCCCGGCCAGGAGGCGCATCCCCGTGCCCGAGTTGCCGAGATCTATCTCGCCGGACGGCGCCGCCAGGCGGGACCGGCCGCCGGTCACCGTGACCCGGTCGCCCTCCTCGCGCAGCTCGGCTCCCGAGCGCGGCGACCGCCCGGCGCGTCCGCACGACGTCGTCGCCCCGGGACAGCCCGGTGATGGTGGAGGTGCCCTCGGCCAGTGCCGACAGCAGGAGGGCGCGGTGGGAGATGGACTTGTCGCCGGGGACGCCGACGGCCCCGGTCAGCGGGCGGCCGCCGGGCACCTCCAGGGTCTCGGGAGGGGGGACGGTCATCGGGGTGGTCCCATCGGCGTGATGCTGGACCGGTGGCCCCGGGCGGCCAGGGCCACGGTGAAGTCGTGGGCACCGGCCGCGTCGACGACGACGACGAGGACGCCGCGGTCGCCTTCCACCGAGTGGGCGATCTCGAGGTCGAAGACGTTGAGTCCCAGTTCGGTGGCCAGGACCAGGACGTCGGTGACGGCCCCGGGGCGGTCCTGGACGGGGATGCGCACCTCCACCAGCTCCTCGGGACGGGGCGCCCCGGCGCTCATGGCCCGGCGGGCGGTCGCCGCCCGCTGCAGCACGTCGAGCAGGGATCCGTGGTCCCGCTCGGCCACCCGCCGCCGCATCGCCCCGAGGGAGTCGATGAGCAGATCGAGGGTGTCCACGATGGCCTGGGCGTTGTCGTCGCAGATGCCCGGCCAGATGGTCGGCTGCCCGGCGGCGATGCGGGTCATGTCGCGGAACCCGCCGGCGGCCAGCTGCAGGAGCGCACCGTGCTCCTCCCCCAGCTCGGCGGCGAGGGCCATCAGGGTGGCGGCCGTCAGGTGGGGCACGTGGGACACCACGGCCACCAGCGTGTCGTGCTCCTCGGGGTCGAGGGCGATCACGTTCGCCCCCAGGTCGACGAGGACGGCGCGTACACGGGCGTAGGCGGTGGGGTCGGTGGTGGGGGTGGGCGTGAGCACCCAGGTGGCGCCCACGAACAGCTCGGCCGAGGCCCCCTCGACGCCGACCTGCTCGCTCCCGGCCATGGGGTGGCCGCCGACGAACCGGGGCCGGTCGACGGCGGCCACCAGCGGTCCCTTGACACTTCCCACGTCGGTGACGACGGCGTCCGGGTTCCACTCGGGGGACGACAGGATGCCGGCCACGACGTCGGCGGCCCCGTGGACCGGCGTGGCCACCACCACCAGATCGGCGGTGGGATCCTCCCCCTCGACGTCGAGCGCGCCGAGTTCGACGGCACGGGCGGCGGTGCCCGGTGTGGCGTCGGTGCCGCTGACGTGCCAGCCGTGGGCCCGCAGCGCCATACCCACCGAACCGCCGATGAGCCCGGTGCCGACGACCATGGCCCGGCCGGGCGCGCCGGGGCGGGGAGTCGCCCCCTCAGTCGGGGAGATCGTCACGGAGCCCCTGGGCACCCTCGAGGTAGACGTGGTGGATGTCGTCCCGGGCGCGGTCGGTGGTGACGTGCAGCATCACCCGGATGCAGCGGGGCACCGACCCGACGATGGCGAGCTCCCGGGCGCAGATCAACGGCACGGCGCCCAGGCCCACGGTGCGGGCGGCGGTGGCCGGGAACATCGACACGATGTCCTCGGTGGCGGTGAAGAGGATCGACACGATGTCGTCCTCCACCAGTCCGTTGCGCTCCATGATGCGGGTCAACAGGGCCACCACCCGCTCGGTGATGGCCCCGGGGGTGTCCTCGTCGACCGTGGTGGCGCCGCGTACGGCTCGCAGGGTGGGTGGCATCAGGCTGGCATGTTAGCCAGGGGGCGGGACGGGGTCCGGCCCCGGGCCGTCCGGGGGACCCCCCGGCGCCAGGACCTCGTCGGCGGGCAGCGCGGCGGCGGCCAGGCCCCGGACCTCGTCGAAGGTGAGCGGCCGGTACGAGCCGGGTGGCAGCGACGGGTCGGCCAGGGGTCCGATGCGAGTGCGCACCAGGCGCACCACCGGGTGGCCCACGGCGTCGCACATCCGGCGGATCTGGCGGTTCCGACCCTCGTGGATCACCATCCGGATCAGGTTGGGGGCCACCACCGACACCCGGGCCGGCGCCGTCCTCCCGTCGTCCAGGTCCACCCCCTCCCGCAGCGTCCGCACCGCACCCGGCGATGGCTCGCCCTCCACCTGGACCAGGTACTCCTTGGGCACGCCGTAAGACGGATGGGTGAGCCGGTGGGTCAGCTCACCGTCGTTGGTGACGATGATCAGGCCCTCGGAGTCCATGTCCAGCCGCCCCACGGGGAACGCCCGGGGCTCGGGGGGGACCAGCCCGACCACGGTCGGCCGGTCATGGGTGTCCTCGGCGGTCGACACCACCCCGGCCGGCTTGTTGACCAGATAGTGCACGAGCCCCGGACGCACCGGCAGGGGGACGCCGTCGAGCTCGATCACGTCGACCTCGGGGTCGACCCGCCGTCCGATCACGGGGACCTCCCCGTTGACGGTCACCCTCCCGTCGACGATGAGGTCCTCGCACACCCGGCGGGAGCCCACCCCGGTGCGGGCCAGCACCTTCTGCAGTCGCTCGCCGACGTGGAGCGGGGCCTGCGCCCCGTCGTCCCCGTCCACCTCGTCACCGTCGCCGTCGCCCTGTCGGCCCTCAGGCATCGGAGACCGGGCGCATCTGCTCCTCGAGCTCGGCCAGGGCCTCGGGCCCCGGCAACAGGTCCTCCACGGGGGGCAGCTGGTCCAGCCGGTCGAGGCCGAGGCGCTCCAGGAAGGCGTCCGTGGTGGCGTACAGGACGGCCTGGCCGGGTCCGGCGGCCCGGCCGACCGGGGTGATGTAGCCCCGGTGCTCGAGCAGGCGGACCACCCCGTCCACGTTGACGCCCCGTAGGGCGGCCACCTGGGCCCGACTCACCGGCTGTTTGTAGGCCACGATGGCCAGGGTCTCGAGGGCGGCGGCCGAGAGCCGCGAGGACACGCCAACGTTGGCGAAGCGCTCGACGTAGGGGGCGAGGTCGGGATGGGTCTGGATCCGCAGGCCCCCGGCGATGCGTACGACCTCGAAGCCCCGCTCCCCGCCCCGGCAGGACTCGACGAGTTCGTCGCAGATCGGGTCGATGCGCTCGACGGGCACCTCCAGGAGCTCGGCCAGCAGTCCGGGCGGGACCGGCTCCACGGCGACGATCAGGACGGCCTCGACGGCCCGGGCCTCGGGCGACAGGGGCACCGCTCAGCCCTCGTACTCGTCGGTCGGGCCCAGGCCCGCGTTCACGAATTCGGGGGCACCGGGCACCCACTCGACGGCCAGGTCGCCGAACGTGTGGCCCTGGTCCAGCGAGACCCGCCCCTGCTTGCACAGCTCCAGGAGCGCCAGGAAGCGCACGATGATCTCGATCCGCGACGTCAGGTGGCCGGTCAGCTCCCGGAAGGTGGCGGGCCCCGTCCGGGGCAGGCGCAGGGCCAGTTCGGCCACCGCGTCGGCCACCGTCACGGCGTCCACCGTCACGTGGTAGAGGTCGACGACCGGGGCCGGTCGCTCGGCTGTCGCCCGCATGAAGGCCGCCGCCACCTGGTCCGGGGTGACCCCCTCCAGCAGGTCGGGGGCCCGGACCACCAGGTCGGGGTCCAGTCCGGCGGTGCGCGGCACCGAGCGGGCGGCCTGCTCGATGAGCAGGGCGAACCCGTCGGCGGCCGCCGCGTAGGCCTGACACTCGAGCAGCCGGGCCAGTAGGAGGTCGCGCTCCTCCCAGCCCACGAGCTCCTCGTCGGGCTCCACGTCGCCACTGCCGGGCAGCAGGCGCCGGGACTTGAGCTCGATGAGCACGGCGGCCACCACCAGGAACTCGGAGAGGACCTGCAGGTCGACGGCCTCCCACGAGGCCACCTCGGCCACGAAGGCGTCGACGACGTCGGCCAGGGGCACGTCGAAGATGTCCACCTGGTGGCTGTTGACCAGCTGCAGGAGGACGTCGACGGGACCCTGGAAGGCGGGTGTCGAGACGGTGGCGCTCACGGGTCCCGACGTTACCGGGCGCGGCGGACGCCATCGTGCACCGGCGTCCCGGGCGCCGGGGGCCCCCGGACTCCCCGGGCCAGGACGTACGATGTCCAACTCATGGCACGTGTGCTCTCCGGAATCCAGCCCAGCGGCGACCTCCACCTCGGCAATTACCTGGGGGCGATCCGCAATTGGGTGGCCCACCAGGACTCCCACGACGCCCTCTACTGCGTGGTGGACCTGCACGCCCTGACGCTGGACATCGACCCGGCCGACCTGCGGGCCCGGACGTACGACACGGCCCTCGACCTGCTGGCCGCCGGTCTCGACCCCGGGCGTTGCACGCTCTTCGTGCAGAGCCACGTGGTCGAGCACACCCAGATGGCCTGGCTGCTCGAGTGCACCGCCACCATGGGCGAGCTGCAGCGCATGACCCAGTACAAGGAGAAGAGCGGGGGCAAGGAGTCGGTCCGGGTGGGCCTGTTCACCTACCCGGTGCTCATGGCGTCCGACATCGTCCTCTACGACGCCGAGCGGGTGCCGGTCGGCGACGACCAGCGCCAGCACCTCGAGCTCGCCCGCGACGTGGCCATCCGCTTCAACCACCGCTTCGGCGACACGCTGGTGGTGCCCGAGGCGGCCGTGCCCGAGGCCGGGGCCCGCATCATGGACCTCCAGCACCCCGACCGGAAGATGTCCAAATCGCTCAATTCGCCGCTCGGCACCGTCCTGGTGCACGACGACCCGGCCGAGGTGACCCGCAAGATCAAGAAGGCGGTCACCGACGCCGACGGCGAGGTCCGCTACGACCCGGCGGCGAAGCCGGGCGTCTCCAACCTGCTCGAGCTGCTCGGGGCGGCCACGGACCGGAACCCGAAGGAGGTCGCCGAGGGCTACGAGCGCTACGGCGACCTGAAGGCGGACACCGCCGAGGCCCTCGTCGAGCTGCTCCGTCCCCTCCAGGCACGTCGGGCGGCGCTGGCCGCCGACCCGGGGGCGGTGGCCGAACTCCTGGCCCGGGGCGCGGCCAAGGCCACCGGGTTGGCCTCGGTCACGTACCGGCGGGCGGCGGAGGCGGTCGGGCTGCTCGGGCCGACATGAGCACTTCACCGCCGGCCGTGGCGGAGGGTCCCTCCTCCGCCGCTGAGGAACCCGGGCCGCCGGCCGCCGCCGCCGTCGCCGTCCCGGGGGGCCGGATCCGCTGGTTCCTACGGCTCTCGCTGCGGCCGACCCTGCTCTACCTGGCGTCACGGGCCGGCATGCTGCTGGTGGCGAGCGCCACCTCGTCGGACCGGCACCAGTCGTTCGCCAGCAGCCTCACGGTGTGGGACAGCACCTGGTACCTGTCGATCGCCCGGGGCGGCTACGTCTCCCACATCCCGCCGGGCACCGGCAACCCCGCCCAGTCCAACCTCGGCTTCTTCCCCCTGCTGCCGATCCTCATCCGGGCCACGCACGAGATCACCCGCTTCGGCTACTCCGTGTCGGGGCTCGTCACCACCTTCGTGCTCGGCCTGGCCGCCGCCGTGGCCGTGTGGTGGATGCTGCGCGACGTCTTCGGCCCGTCCGGCGCCGACCGGGGGACGGCCCTGGTGGTCTTCTCCCCCGGCGCCCTGGTGCTCAGCTTCGTGTACACCGAGGCGGCGACGGTGCTGCTGGTGGCCTGCACGCTGCTGGCGCTGCGGCGGCACCGGTGGGTGGTGGCGGGGGTGTGCGCCGGCCTCGCCACCGCGGCCGACCCGGTGACCACCGCGGTGATCGTGCCCTGTGCGGTGGCCGCCTACCTCGCCGTGCGCGACCGCCGGGAGTGGCGCGCCCTGTGGGCGCCGTTGCTGGCCCCCCTCGGGATCGTCACGTTCTTCGCCTACCTGTGGGCCCACACCGGCTCGCCGTTGGAGTACTTCCGGGCCCAGCGGGCCGGCTGGCAGGGCGGGACCTACTTCGGAGGCATCCCGGTCGCCTTCTGGCACCTGTTCACGCACTTCTTCGCCGACCCGGACTACGCCGTGAAGGCGGTGTCGGCCGTGGTGTGCGTGGGACTCCTGGTGATCTTCTTCCGGGCCCGACCACCGGCCACGTGGGTGGGCTACGTGATCGCCGTGCTGGCCCTCGGTGCCATCTCCCCCGTGATCGGGGTGACACCCCGGCTGCTGCTGCGGGGGTTCCCCCTGCTCGGGGTGGTGGGGGCCAAGCTGCCGCCGTTGTGGTTCGAGGCCGTGCTGGGTCTGTTCGCCCTGGCCATGGCCGCGCTCGGGATGATGGCCATGGGCGGGCCCCTCTGGACCCCGTGACGGCCCGTCGTTCGAACGGGCCGACCGGGGGCGGCGGACACCCCGACCCGGCCGTCGGCCCCGTCGGGCGACTGACCGACGCGGCCTGCACGAGGCCGTCGCGGCGCTGGCTGGCGGTCGCCTCGATCGTCGGCGCGGCGTCGGCGGCGTGGTGCCTCGTCGACGTGTGGAGCCGCACCTGGAACCAGTACCAGCTGGACCTCGCCGTCTACGTGCTGGGGGCCCACCACCTGGTCGACGGACACCTCTACAGCGCATCGCTGCCCACGACACCCCACCTGCCGTTCACGTACCCGCCCATCGCCGCGTTGGCGTTCATCCCGCTGACCGTCCTCCCCCGCCAGGCGGCGCAACTCGTCTGGGCGGCGGTCAACATCGCCTCCCTCTACGCCGTCGTCGCCCTGTCGCTGCGGGCGGTGGTGCCCGGCATGGACCGGTCCCGGCTCGCCCTGGTGGCGCTCTGGGTCCTCGGGCCGACGATGCTCCTCGAGCCGGTGTGGCTCACGTTCTACTTCGGGCAGATCAACCTCGTCCTGTGCGCGGCGATCCTGGCCGACCTGACCCTCGAGCTCCGGGTGGGCGGCCGCACGCTGCCGCGTGGCGTGCTCCTCGGGATCAGCGCGGCGATCAAGCTGATCCCGCTGGTGTTCATCCCCTACCTGTTCCTCACCCGTCAGTTCCGGGCCGCCTGGACCACCCTCGTCACCTTTGTCGCCGTCACCGTCCTGGCTCTGGCCTTCAACCCGTCGGTGACCTGGGCCTACTTCACCAAGTACGCCACCGACGCCCAGCGGGTGGGCACCGTGTTCTTCATCAGCAACCAGAGCCTGCGGGCGGCGGCGGACCGGCTCGCCCACCGCCAGATCGCGGTCCCGCTGGTGACCGCGGCCGAGGCCATTGTGCTGGTGGCGGGGATCGCGCTCGCGGGTTGGGCCTTCCGGGAGTCGTCGTCGTTCCTCGGGATCCTGGTCTGTGCCACCACCGGCATGGTGGTGTCCCCCATCACCTGGGAGCACCACCTCGTCTGGGTGGTGCCGATCCTGCTCTGGCTGTCGCTCGCCCCGGACCGACCGGCGGGGGGGCCGGTGTGGGCCGCCGCCGCCGCCGGCGTGCTGGTGTGGGCCCCCCTGCTGCGGGTTCCCTCGGGGGGCGACAACGAGCTGCACGAACACGGCTGGCAGCTGGGGATCGGCCAGTCGTTCTTCGGCCTGATGGCGGTGTTCCTGGTCGGGGTGGCCGTCCAGCTGGCCGTCCGGCGACGGCGGTCGGCCCGGGGGGTCAGTGGCCCACGACCCCCAGCTGCCACTGTTGGAGCGGCGACGTAGACAGGGCGTCGGGCGCCGTGGTGTACACCGCCACCAACCACCACTGGCCGTGCGGGGGCGTCGAGGTGAACCGGCTCGGTCGGATGGTGAACTCCGTCACCCCGTCGGCGGGCACCGGGTCCCGGCCCCGGTCGACCCTCGAGCGCCAGAAGGCCCCGGGGTGGCCACCCCCCGAGGACAGCATGAACCGAGGGGTGAGGGCCCGGTCGGAGGTGTTGTGGACGGACACCTCGACCGCCCGGAACCACTGTCCGCCGTCGGTGGTCGCCACGCCCGACACCTGCACACCGTCGACCGCCACGTCGAGGGGTACGGACGTGAAGGCCACGACGAGCAGTGCGACGACGCCCAGGGCGGGCAGCGCCACGGCCAGCCGGGAGGCCCAGGGCCGTCGGTCGGCCCACCCCGGCCCGGCCGCCGCCGCCGTCATCGGACGGACGGATGCGGCGGCCACCAGCGCGGCCGGCACGAAGTCGGTCATGTAGTTGGCCAGGCTGCGGTCGGGCACGAACAGGGCCAGCGGGACGAGGAACAGCCAGGCCCGTCGCAGGCGGGGCTCCCAGAGGCCGAAGGCCACGAGCAGGGCCACGAGGGCCAGGCCGGCCGCCGCCGACATCCACGGGAGGACCACCCCACCGGTCAGGCCGTGGAGCGCCAGCGTGACCACTCCCTGGCCGTCGGCCACCAGCGGGTCGACCATGGGGAGGAAGGTGCCCCTGACCCAGGCCGACGGGGACCACACCAGGAACGGGAGATTCACCAGGAGGAACGTGCCCATCACGATCAGGCCGTAGCGGGTGGCGGATCCGGTCCCGCCCCACCGTCCGCCACGGCCGGCCCGCCGGGACTCACAGGCCACGCCGACGAGGAGGAAGGGCACGCAGAACCAGGGTGACTGCTTGACCGAACAGGCGATGCCGAGGCTGACCGGCCCGATCCAGGCGGGTAACCCGCGTGCCGACCGCTGCGGCCACCGGTCCCATCGCCAGACGGCGACCACCAGGAACGGCACGAACAGGGCGTCCGTGCCCCCGTTGGCGAAGGCACCGGCGAACACCCCCGACAGGAGCAGGGTCGGTGCCAGCCACCGCAGGGCGGACGGGAGCATGCAGAAGATGAGCACGGCGGTGACCAGCCAGGCCCCCAGGTCGACCCAGTCGCTGACCATGTGGGTGAGCCCGAGGGCCATGACCGGCGCCTGGAGGAGGAACGAACCCGCCGGATAGGAGACGCCCAGGGTGTGGGCACCGTCGACCTGGTAGGTCCAGAAGTCGGCGGCCGGGTGGAGCAGTCGGGCCGCCCCCTGCATCGACGACGTGTACGGGTTGTGCCCGTCGAGCAGCAGGCGGGTGGCGATCTGGTTGAAGGCCGCGGAGTCCGTCGTGTAGTAGTGCCGGGCGTGGATGCCGGTGCCCTGGACGACGGCCACCGTCACCAGGCTGACGCCCAGTCCCACCCACTGCAGGACGGCGGAGACGGGCCGTCGGTCGGTCCAGACCAGGATCGATCCGACCAGGGCGACCAGGGCCAGCAGGGGCCCGAAGAGGGCCGCCCCCGCCCCGTACCCCCACGAGCCCCAGTAGACGAGTCCGGCGGTGAGGAGGGCCAGCCACACCACCGACCAGGCGCACTGCTGCACCAGTTCCAGGGTGGGATCGCCGACAGCTCCGGCCACCGACGCCACACCGGCTGCCGACCGCGGGTCCGACCGTTCGTCGGGGAGCGGCTCCGGGGGCGCGTCCACGATCACGGGAAGACCGCCCACGAGCTGAACTCCAGGACCGAGACGGCGACCAGCAGGGCGGCGGACACCGCGACCAGCACCCGGTGGGTGCGCCCCTCGTAGCGGGTGCCGACGGCGATGATCATGGGGAAGGCCAGCATCCAGAAGCGGGGCCGGAGTCCGACCGGCTGGGAGACGGCGGCAGCGGCGACCGCGCCGAAGCCGTAGAGGAGGACCGGGGCCGGCTGGTGCTCACGGATCATCAGGACGATCCCGACCACCGCGGCGACCGTGCCGAAGAAGAGGATCTGCCCGGTGAGTGTGGGCGACAGGGGGTCGCGCAGGAACGTGCCGAGGATCCGGAACGGGTAGGTGGGCGACGCGGAGCTGTGCCAGCCTCCCCGCTCGGTCAGCCGCCAGGCGTCGAGCTGGCCGGTGTGGACCCGGAGGTAGGCCATGTAGGCCACGAAGCCGAGCGGGGCGAGCGCGGGGGCGACCAGGGCCCCGAAGCGGCGCTCCTTGGCGATCGAGCGCCCGGCACACCAGGCGCAGCTCAGCACGAAGGCCAGGGCCACCGGCGACGCCGCGGTGGCCAGGGCGCCGAGCAGGCCGGCCACCCACCACCGGCGCCGCAGCAGGGCCAGGAGGCCGAAGGACACGCAGGTGATGACGATGCCCTCGGGGTAGCCGAGGCTGAACACGAAGGTCCCCGGGAAGACGGCGAACAGGAGGGCGGCCCGGGCTCCGGCCGCGTCGCCGGCCAGGCCGCGGGCGAGCCGGCCGACCCCGTAGACCGCCGTCGCCCCGGTGACGGCGCTGACCACCAGGATCGACCAACCGGCCGGGAGGCCGGTGACGTCGAGGGCGCGGGCGGCCAGGGGGAGCACCGGGAAGAAGGCGGTCGGATTGGCGGCCACGTGCCCTCCGACCTCGGGCAGGTGGGCCGGATACCCGTGACGCACGATGCGCAGGAACCACTCGCCGTCCCAGATGTCGAGCTTGGAGAGGAGGCTGACGTGGCTGGCCGCCGCGGTGATGGCCATGGCCACCACCGACGCCACCCGGAAGGCGGCGTAGACGGCCAACGCCGTCCACGGCACCCACCGGCGGGACGCCGCCGGCGCCGGGGCCTCGTCGGCCGGTCCCGGCTCGGTGCCGGACCCGGATGGTGTCCCGGACCCGGACCCGGCCCGGTCGACGACCCGGGCGGCCTCCTCGACGACTCCGGGGCCGTCCATCCGGGCGACCGGATGGCCCTGGACGGTCAGGGACTCGGTGTCGGATTCCGGCTCAGGTGGCACCGACCGGCCCTCCGATCGTCCGTCGCCAGGTTCCCGAGAGTACGAACCAGGCGGCGACCCCGATGAGCACCGGCCCGGCCACCCAGTAGTCGCCCCCGTTGAGCAGCGGCGTGCCGCCGGCCCCGACCACCAACATGCCGAGGGCCGCCACCCCGGCGACCGCCTTCGAGCGCTGCGCGGAGGTGGCCGCCAGCACGACGATGCCCCAGGTCAGGTACCAGGGCCAGAGCGTCGGACTGAGCACCACCAGCACCACGAGGGCCAGGCCGCACAGCCGGACGGCGTCACGGCCCCGGGTGTGCAGGACCATCCAGAGGATGCCCGTTACGGCGGCCAGGGCCCCGACGTCCTGGGCCACGGAGATGCCGTCGGCCACCGTGACCGGGAGCCCCAGCGCGTGGAGCAGGCCGCCGGCGAACGACCCGACGGACACGAGCGGGGTGATGAGGACCTTGAGCTCGGTCGGTACGTGGAGGGCGGCGGGTCCGAGCCACGACCAGCCGAGGCCGGCACCCACGGTGATGGCCACCACGACCAGGACGGTGATGGCGGCCGCCTCGGCGACGAGGCGCACCCGTTGCGCCCGGTCGAGCCCGCTGCAGGCGTCGGCGACCAGGAAGACCACGCCGGCGGCGGCCGGCAGTTTGATGGTGGCCGCCAGAGCGCACAGGGCGATGCCCCAACGCAGTCGGCCGCCGGTGCCGAGGGTGATGCCGGCCACCATGAGCCCGACCATCAGGGCGTCGTTGTGGCCCGACGAGACGAAGCTGAAGAGGGCCAACGGGCTGAGGACCCCCAGCCACAGGGCGGTGCCGGCATCGTTGCCGAGTCGGCGGGCCAGGGGCGGCAGCGAGACCATGAGGAGGGCCACGCCGACCAGTTCGAGGGCCCGGAACACGAGGATCTGGGAGACCAGTGATCCCCCGCCCACCGACGCGCCGAGCCGGCTGACCGACACGAACAGCGGACCGTAGGGCGAGGCGGTGTTCTTCCACACGGTGGCGATGGAGGACAGCAGGTTGCCGGGCCCGAGCGCCGACGGGGCCACGAGGTACGGGTTGAGCCCGTGGCGGGCGAGCTGCCCCTGGGCGATGTAGCTGTAGAGGTCCCGGCTGAACAGCGGGGCACCCAGGAAGAACGGCAGTCCCCACAGCCCGAGGACCAGCCAGGCGGCGGGGACCGAGAGACGGCCGCGGTAGGCGTGGGCGCCGACGCCGGCCCAACCGGCCAGCAGTACGAGGAGGGACGCGTAGAAGGCCAGGTGGGCCCCGGTACCGGTACCGATCCGCACGGTGAACCACCAGGTGTCCGACGCCGGGTGCGGGATCGAGCCGATCCCGCTGCCCGCCAGGACCATGCCCACCGCGCCCAGGACGCCCACGGCGACCCACAGGGGAAGTGGCCCGACGCCCGGCCCTTCCGGTGTCGTGGTCGCTCCGGTGTCCACTCCTGTCCCGCTCCCTCGGATCGGCCCAGCCTCGGTCATCGGCCGCGTGTGGCGGCTGGGTGAACGCTACCCCGCCGCATCCCCGCCATCCCGGCACGCCGCCCCGCAACGGTGGACCGGGGTGCGGAGGGCGACGGGTCGCCCCGGCCCGGTCCGGGGCCCGTCCACCTCATCCGGCCAGCGTGGTCACCCACCGCTGGTACAGGTGGTTGACGAGGTCGGACCAGGCATTGTGGAAGAGGAGGATCAACAGGAAGGGCAGGAACATCAGGAACGGCTGGAGGTTCCAGTACCCGGGCAGGAGCCGGGCCGGCAGCAGGCGCTCGAGCACGGCGGCACCGTCGAGCGGGGGGCACGGGATGAGGTTGAACACGCCGAGCATGATGTTGGCGAATCCGCCGATGAGCAGCACCTGGTCGAGCAGGCTGAGCTGGGTGAAGAACACCACCTCGTGGAGGCCGGTCCGGCCCCCGGTAACCACGAACAGGACGCCGAGGACGGCGGCCAGGGCGAAGTTGATGAACGGGCCGACCAGCGACACCAGCACGATGTGGTTCCGGGGATTGCGGAGGTTGGCCGGATTGACCGGTACGGGCTTGGCCCACCCGTAGGCGCCGAGGCCCGACAGGGACAGCACGGCCGGGACGAGGATGGTGCCCACCGGGTCGATGTGGACGAGCGGGTTCAGGCTCAGGCGCCCCTGCTGCTTGGCGGTCCGGTCGCCGAAGGCCAGGGCCACAGCGCCGTGGCTGATCTCGTGGAAGATGATCGACGGGATCAGGACGAGGAAGTAGATGAGCTGGGCGCTGCTGACGCTGTGAGACCGGACGATCAGGACCACCAGCACGGCCGCCACGGCGACGATGATCAGGGTCCGGTTGTCGATGGGCAGGCTCCGCCGGCGTCCCGCGCCCGATCCCCCCGATCCCCAGGGGGTCACCCTCCGCTCCGGTTCAGGACCGGTTGGCGTGGTTGATGCAGAACCGGGTGGCCGGCATGGCCTCGAGCCGGGCCGGGTTGATGGCCACGCCGCACACCTCGCACGTCCCGTAGGACCCGTCGTCCAGGCGGGTGATGGCGGCGTGGACCTCCTCCAGCGACTCCTTCAGCTGCCCGGCGAGGGCCTCGGCCTCGCCCCGCTCGGCCGTCACCTGGCTGGTGTCGGCGAAGTTGGCGTCGTAGTCGAGGCCGGTACGCCCCTGGTCGAACCCGAGCTCCGACAGTTCGGCCTCGAGCTGCGTCCGCTCCAGGTCGAGCAGATTCCGATAGTCGGTGGCGGGGGCGTCGGTGGGGGCATCGCTCGGCATCCCGGCAATGTTACCCGCCCGTGACACCCCCGGCCCGCGGATGGGCCCGCTGGTAGGAGGCCCGCAGGTGGTCGCGGCTCAGGCGGGTGTACAGCTGTGTCGTGGCGATGGACACGTGGCCGAGGACCTCCTGGACGACCCGGATGTCGGCACCGTGGGCCAGCATGTGGCTGGCACAGGAGTGGCGGAGCACGTGAGGGCTCACCACGTCGCCCAGGCCGACCCGCTCGGCGCGGCCCTGGATGGCGGCCCAGGCCCCCTGGCGGGAGAGCCGGGCGCCCCGGACGTTGAGGAAGACGGCCTCGGCGTCACCCCGGCGGGCGAACCGTGCCGGCTCCATGCGCGGCCGGCCCGACGGGCCCAGCCATCGGTCGAGTGCCTCCCGGGCCGGACGGCCGAGCGGCACGAGGCGCTCCTTGGCCCCCTTGCCGAAGACCCGCAGCATCCCGTCGTCCCCGGTCAGGTCCAGCAGCGACAGTCCCACCACCTCGCTGATGCGGGCCCCCGTGCCGTAGAGCACCTCCAGCAGGGCCCGGTCCCGGAGGTCGACCGGCTCCACCCCGTCGACGGAATCCAGCAGGGCCAGGACCTGACGCTCGTCCAGGGCCTTGGGCAGCCGCCGGGGCAGCTTGGGTGAGCGCACGTCGGCGGTCGGGTCCGAGGGGATGGTCCCCTCCCCCACCAGAAACCGGTAGAGCCCGCGGAGGGCGGTCGTGGCCCGCGCCAGGGACGCCGGGTTGCGCCCCTCGGCCCGGAGCGAGGCGAGGTACCGCTCGAGGTCGCCGGGACCGGCGCTCCGCACGGGGAGCCCGTCGGCCGCCGCCCAGGCCTCGTAGGTGGCGAGGTCCCGACGGTAGGCGGTGAGCGTGTTGCGCGACCGTCCCTTCTCCACGGCCAGCCAGGAGAGGTACTCCTCGGCGTCCGTAGAGAGCGCCGTGGACATCGTCTACGACCGCGAGGCCAGCCGGCGTACGGCCAGGCCCACCCCGAGGATGGTCTGGGCGTCGACGATCGATCCGTCGTCGACCATGTCGTCGAACCGGTCGAGCGGCACCTCCACGACCTCCATGTAGCGCTCCTCCGCGCCCTGGCGGTCGGCCGGCACCGGACGGAGGCCGGTGGCCAGGTAGATGTCCGTGTACTCGTCGCAGAATCCGGGGGTGTTGGCCGTCCGCACCAGGTGCTCGAGCCCGTCGGCGGCCAGGCCGACCTCTTCGGCGAGCTCCCGGCGGGCCGTCTCCTCGGAGGGCTCGGCGGCCACGTCACAGGTACCGGCCGGGATCTCGAGGAGCCACCGGTCGACGGCCGGCCGGTACTGGCGGACGAGGACCACGGAAGCCTGCTCGGTGACGGCTACCACCGCGACGGCCCCTGGATGTCGGACGATGTCCCGCTCGAAGGGCTCGCCGTCGGGGTCGAGGAAGGTGGCCCGCTGGACCCGGATGAACCAGCCCCGGTGGACGGTCTCCTCGCCGGTCGGGGTGAAGACGGGCAGGTCGGATCCGCCCCCGGCCTCAGCCGACGGCACCGATGTCGATCAGGTGGGGGTCACGGCCCTCGGCCCGGGCCAGGGCCGCCCCCACCAGGGCGCGGAACAGCGGGTGGGGCTGGTCGGGCCGGCTCTTGAACTCGGGATGGGCCTGGGTCCCCACCCAGAACGGGTGGTCCGGCAACTCGATGAACTCGACCAGACGGCCGTCGGGCGAGAGACCTGAACACACCAGTCCCGCCGCCTCGAGGCGCTCGCGGTAGCGGGGGTTGACCTCGTAGCGGTGGCGGTGGCGCTCCGACACCACCACGTCGCCGTAGGCCTCGGCGACCTGGGAGCCGGGCACCAGGCGGGCGTCGTAGCTGCCCAGCCGCATCGTGCCGCCCTTGTCGGCCACGTCCACCTGGTCGTCCATGAGGTCGACCACCGGATGGCGGGTGGTGGCCTCGAACTCCCGGGAGTTGGCACCGTCCAGGCCGGCCAGGGACCGAGCGACCTCGATGATCATGACCTGGAGTCCGAGGCACAGGCCGAGAAGGGGCAGGTCGTGCTCCCGGGCGTACCGGGCGGCGGCGATCTTGCCTTCCACCCCCCGCTCGCCGAAGCCTCCGGGGATCACCAGGCCGTCGAACGCGTGCAGGCCGTCACGCTCCAGGAGGTCGGGGACGGTGGCGGCCTGGACCCACTCGATCTCCACCTTGGCGCCGTGGTGGAAGCCGGCGTGGCGCAACGACTCGACCACGGACAGGTAGGCGTCGGGCAGGTCGACGTACTTGCCGATGATGCCGATCCGGACCGGCCGTACGGCGGAGGCCACCTGGGCCACCAGGTGCTCCCAGCGGGAGAGGTCGATCGGGTGGACCTCGACGTCGATCTCCAGGATCTGGAGCAGGTAGCTGTCGAGGCCCTCCTCGTGGAGGACGAGAGGTATCTGGTAGATGTTGTCGGCGTCGACGCAGGACACGACGGCCTCGCATGGGCACGTCGCAGAGCAGCGAGATCTTCCGCTTCAGGTCGTCGGAGATCATCCGGTCCGAACGGCACACGATGACGTCCGGCTGGATGCCCTGGCTGCGCAGGTCGGTGACCGAGTGCTGGGTCGGCTTGGTCTTCTGTTCGCCGGACGGCGCCAGGTAGGGCACGAGGGTGAGGTGGACGTAGGCCACGTTCGCCCGGCCCACGTCGCGTCGGAACTGCCGGATGGCCTCGATGAAGGGCAGGATCTCGATGTCGCCGACGGTGCCGCCGATCTCCACGATCACCACGTCCACGCCGGTCTGGCCGAGCTTGTGGATGTGGTTCTTTATCTCGTCGGTGATGTGGGGGATGACCTGGACGGTCTTGCCGAGGTAGTCGCCGCGCCGCTCCTTGGCGATGACCGACGAGTAGATCCGGCCGGTGGTGGCGTTCGAGCCCTTGTGCAGGTTCTCGTCGATGAAGCGCTCGTAGTGGCCGAGGTCGAGGTCCGTCTCCCCGCCGTCCTCGGTCACGAAGACCTCACCGTGCTCGAACGGGTTCATGGTCCCGGGGTCGACGTTGATGTACGGGTCGAGCTTGCACATCGTCACCTTGAGGCCCCGGCACTTGAGCAGGCGACCGAGGGAGGAGGCCGTGAGTCCCTTGCCGAGCGACGAGGACACCCCCCCGGTGAAGAAGATGTACTTGGTCTGTCGCCCGTTCATGTCCGGACCGTCACCATCGCGCACCCGCCGAGGCTACCGGAACGCGCGACGCCTTCGGGCGGACCCTGCGGCGCCGCTCGGAGGCTTCACCGCCACCCGGGTCAGCGGGCCCGCTCACCGAGGAGCTCCCGGGCATGTCGGCGGGCCGCCTCGGAGTCCGGGCTGCCCGAGAGCATCCGACTGACCTCGATCACCCGTCCGGGGCCGTCGAGGACGGTGACCTGGGACCGCGTGCGACCCCCCTGCTCGACCTTGCGCACCCCGACCTGGTGGTCGGCCTGGGCCGCCACCTGGGCCAGGTGCGTGACCACCAGAACCTGCGCGTACTGCCCGAGCCCGGCCAGGGCGGCACCCACCGCGGTGGCGGCCCGGCCGCCGACCCCGGCGTCCACCTCGTCGAACACCAGCACCCCGGGCGCGTCGGTGAGGGCCAGCCGCACGGCCAGCATGGTCCGCGACAGCTCGCCGCCCGATGCCGCCTTGGCCAGCGGGAGCGCCGCCTCACCGGGGTTGGCCGCCAGTTCGAAGGTGACGTGGTCGCCGCTGGCGTCGCCCTCGACACGGATGGCGAAGCGGGCCGACGGCATGGCCAGGTCGTGGAGGGTCGCCTCGATCTCGGAGGCCAGCACCGGGGCGGCCGCGCGTCGCGCCCGGGCCACCCCGGCCTCCGCGTCGGCCACCTCGGCCCGCGCCCGGGCGATCTCGGCGTCGAGGGCGGCCGCCCGGGCCTCCGCCCCGGCCAACTCGCCCAGACGGACCCGGCCGTCACGGGCGAAGGCGATGACCTCGTCGAGGGTGTCCCCGTACTTGCGCTTCAACTCGAACAGGAGCTGGCGCCGGGCCCGCACCTCCTCGAGCCGGGCGGGATCGTCCTCCCACGTCTCCACCACCTCGCGCAGCTCGGCGGCCACGTCGGCCACGTCGGCCATGATGCCGCGCACCCGGCGGTCGAGCGGTTCGAGGGGGGTCCTCGCGGCGAGGGCCCCCGACGCTTCGCCCAGGCGGTCCATGGCCCCGGGATTGCCTGGGCCGCCGTCCGAGCCGGTGAGGGCGCTGAGGGCGGAGGCGGCCGCCGCCCGGTGGGCCGACGCCTCGGCCAGCCGCTCCTCCTCGGTCGCCAACACCTCCTCCTCCTCGGGCCCGGTGAGGCCCGCCGACTCGACCTCGTCGACCTGGAAGGCCAGCACCTCGACCTCCCGGGCCCGTTGCCGGGCGTCGCCCCCCAGGCCCTCGGCCTCCCGAAGGAGGCGGGCCAGTCGGGCCCGGGCGGTATCCATCGGCCCCGTGTCGACGGCCCCGAAGGCATCCAGGGCCCGCCGCTGGGCCTCGGGCACGACCAGGGTGCGGTGCTGGTGCTGGCCGTGGAGTTCGAGCAGACCGGCGGCGGCCTCGCCCAGGGCGCCCATGGGCACCATGCGGCCGTCGACCCAGGCCCGCGAGCGGCCCTCCCGGGCCACCGTCCGGGCCAGGGTCACCTCGTCGTCGCCTTCGATGTCGGTGAACCGGCCCTCGACGAGGGCCTCGTCCGCCCCGGACCGGACCACCGACGGGTCGGCCCTCCCGCCCAGGAGCAGACTGAGGGCCCCGACCAGGAGCGTCTTTCCGGCCCCGGTCTCACCGGTCAGGGCGGTCATGCCGGGTGCCGAGGGGGACGGTCACGTCGTCGATGACCCCGAGGTCGCGCACGTGGAGCTCCACCAGCAGGTGACGCACGGGACCCTACCGGTCGGCCAGGTGGAACTTGGCCCGCAGGATGGCGTGGAAGTCCCGGGCGCCGAAGGTGACGAGGCGGGCCGGCCGCTCCCCCTCGCGGTAGTCGACGGTCGACCCCGGCTCGAGCGTGGCGACCGTCAGGCCGTCGACCACCAGCACGGCCGGGCGGGGACCGAGGATCTCGAGATGGACGAGCTGGTCGGCGTCGAGCACCAGGGGACGGTCGAAGAGCATGTGGGGAGACACCGGCGTCAGGATGAGCGCCCGCAGGCGGGGGGAGAGCAGCGGGCCCCGGGCCGACAGGTTGTAGGCCGTCGAGCCGGTCGGCGTGGAGGTCAGCAGCCCGTCGGCGGCGTAGGTGACGAACGGATGGCCGTCGATCGAGGCGGCTATCCGCACGGTGTGGCCGGGCACCGTCTTCTCGACGGTGGCCTCGTTGAGGGCGCACCGGTCGTCGGACACCGAACCGTCGGGGCGACGGGCCGTGACCGACAGGGTCATACGCTCCTCGACCTCGTACCGGCCGTCGAGGAACCGCTCGAGCGCGTCCTCCAGGCCGGCGGGCTCGACCTCGGTGAGGTAGCCGAGCCGGCCCAGATTGACGCCCATGACGGGGACGGATCCGACCAGGGCGCTGTCCACCGCCCGTAGCAGGGTGCCGTCCCCGCCCAGACTGACCAGGAGGTCGACGCCTTCGAGGTCGGGCGCCCCTCCGGGGGTCCGGGCCCGCACGGCCTCGTGGCCGCGTTCGCCGAGCCAGGCGACGGCCCGGTCGGCCAGCGCCCCGGCCTCGGGCCGGTCGGGATGGAGGGCGAAGGCGATCCGGACCACCGCTCAGTCCTCCGCCGCGGGGGGATGGGCCTCGGCGACCGCTCCGTCGATGAGCTGCGTCCACATCGGTTACACCCGCTCCCCCGCCGCCCGGGGTCCGGGCGTACAGGAGGAACTCGACGTTTCCGGAGTGCCCGGTGATCGGCGACGGCATGGCCCCCATGATGACTGCTCCGGCGTCGCCAAGCGCGGTTGCCACCTCCCCGAGGGTGCGACGGTGGACGACGGGGTCCCGTATGACCCCCCGCCCGCGTGACGCCTCCACCCGGCCGGCCTCGAACTGGGGCTTCACCAGGACCACCACCGGGGAGCCCGGCTCCGCCACGTCGCCGACCAGCACGGGCACGGCGCGGGTGGCGGAGATGAACGACAGGTCGGCCACCACCAGGTCGACGGGGACGCCGCCCACCGTGTCGAGGGAGACCTGGCGGACGTCGAGACGTTCCAGGTCCGTGACGTCGGCGTGGTTCCGCGATCGCGGGTGGAGCTGACCGTGACCCACGTCGACCGCGAAGACGTGGGCGGCCCCGGCCTGCAGGAGGCAGTCGGTGAACCCGCCCGTGGACGCCCCGGCGTCGAGTGCCCGCCGTCCCGTCGGGTCGAGGTCGAACCGGTCCAGCGCGGCCCGCAGCTTGTCACCGCCCCGGCTCACGAAGGCCGGCGGGTCCCCGAGGAGCTCGATGGGTTCGGCGGGCGAGACCATCCGGGCCGGTTTGTCGGCGATGGAGCCCGACACCAGCACGATGCCGCGGGCGATGAGCTCGACGGCCTGCGGACGGCTGTCGGCGAGCTTGCGGGCGACCAACGCCCGGTCGAGGCGCTGGCGGGCGGGTGACGTCAGTCGGCCGTTCCTGGCGTACCGGAGGAACCGGGTGCGGGTGCCGCCTCCGTGGCGGGGGCCTTCTTGGCAGCCGACTTCTTGGCGGGCGCCTTCTTGGCCACAGCCTTCTTCGCAGTCGTCTTCTTGGCCGGGGTCGTCTTCTTGGCAGCCGTCTTCTTGGCAGCCGTCTTCTTGGCCGCAGCCTTCTTCGCCGGGGCCTTCTTGGCGGCCGTCTTCTTGGCGGCCGTCTTCTTGGCCGGGTTGGCACCGGAGCGGCCCAGCAGAGCGGCCACCTGGGTGGCGAGGTCCTCGAGGTTGGTGATCCCGACGGTGCCGAGTTGACGCGACACCTCGGAGCGGACGGCCGACACGATGATCTCGGTGCCCTGACGGCCCCGCTCGAGGAGCTCGTCGACCCGGGCCTTCGCCTCGTCGGTCTGGATGTCGCCGCTCTTGACGAGCTCGGAGCACGAGCTCCTCGGCCTTCTTCCGGGTCATGTGGGTGAAGGCGATGCCGGCGTCGATGTAGCGCTGTAGCGAGTCGTTGGTGGCCATAGGGAGCAGTCTACCTGGAGAGTTAGCGGCGAGCAAGCAATTTGCTTGCTAAATGGTGCATCATGGCGTACGCAGCCCGGCCACCACCGACACGAAGTCGGGGGCCCGGAGCGCCACCGGGCAGGCGTCGACGGTCGTACCCGGCGCGGTGACCCCTGAATCGACGAGCACGAACGGAATCCCGATCCGTTCGGCCAGCCTGCCGTCGGTGGCCGGCTGGTCCCCCACCATGACCGCCCGGGTGCCGTGACCGTCGAGCACGTGCTCGCGCAGGTAGGCGACCATCGGCGGGTTCGGCTTGCCGGCCACCACCGGCTCCACTCCGGACGCGGTGGCGACGGCGGCCAGCAACGCTCCGGACCCGGGCATCAGCCCGTCCGGGGTCGGGTGGACGGGATCGGAGTTGGTGGCGATCAGCCGGCCGCTGTCGCGGGCGACGGTGGACACGGCCGCCAGACGGCCGAAGTCGAAGTCGCGGCTCCAGCCGACGACGGCCACGTCACGGGGACCGGAGTCGGCTACCTCGACACCACGTTCCAGGAGGGCCTCGACGAGACCGCCTTCGGCCAGGACGTGGGCACGGGTACCCGGCTCGAGCAGGGAGGCGGCCACCCGGGCGGACGTCACGAGGTCCTCGGCCACGGCCTCGATGCCGATGCGGGCGAGCCGGGCGATGAGCTCGTCGGTGGTCGGCGCCGAATTGTTGGTGGCGAAGACCACCCGTCGCCCCGGGCCCGCAGGTCGGCCGACGGCCGACGCCACGTCGCCGATGGGATCGCCCGCCAACCACAGCACGCCGTCGAGGTCCACGATCCAGATCTGCGCCTCGGCCACCTCGGCCGGCAGCGGATTCATTCGGGAGGGGTCTCGGCGGCGTCGGTATCCGACGCCACCTTGGTCCCCTTCCGGCGCCGGGTCACGGCGGCCAACTGATCGGCGGTCTCGAGGGCCCGCGTGATCAGGCCGGCGAGTGCCGAGAGCTGCTCCTCGGAGGCGGTCGGCGGTGGCGGCACCGCAGTCGGCCCGCCGTCGGTCGGCACGACCTCGGCCACCTCCGGGGACGGTGGCAATGGGCGGGCGCTCAGGTCGGCGATGCGTTCACCGGTGACCTTGGCGGCCCGCTCCCAGTAGGAGCGGAACATGCCGATGTCGAAGGCACCGTCCCGCACCCGGGCCTGGTCGAGCAGGCGGGCCGGCGGGTTCCGCAGGTCGGAGACGATGTGCACGGCGGCCAGGCCCTTCAGGAGGTACCAGGTGGGGTCGAACTCCCACCAGCGGAAGCCCTGGCGCACCGAGGCCGGCAGGTAGTGATGGTTGTTGTGCCAACCCTCCCCGCCGGTGATGACGGCGATGACGCAGCGAGTTGCGGCTGGTGTCCGGGGTGGCGTACCGGCGCCGCCCGGTCACGTGGGCCATCGAGTTCACGAGGAAGGTGCCGTGCCACAGCAGGACGGTGGACAGGAAGAACCCGATCAGGAGGCCACCCCACCCGAAGAACAGGAACGAGGCGATGCCGAGCGACCACGGGCCGATCCAGTTGTGGCGCTCCAGCCAGCGCAGTTCGGGGAACGCCGCGAAGTCCTTGATCCCGTCGAGATCGGTGTCCTTGTACTTGGTCGACAGGATCCAGCCCACGTGACTCCACCAGAATCCGTCGCGGGGTGAGTGGACGTCACCGTCGAGGTCGGTGAAGCGGTGGTGGATGCGGTGGTGGCTGGCCCACCAGAGGGGGCCCTTCTGCACCGCGGTGGTGCCGCCGAAGGCCATGAGGAATTGCGGCACCCGACCCATCTTGTAGGCCCGGTGCGAAAAGTAGCGGTGGTAGCCGGCGGTGATGCAGAACATGCGCGTCACGTAGAGGACGGCGCACAGCACCCAGTCCTGCCAGGTGACGGTGACGAAGACGGCGGCCAGCGGGGCCAGGTGGACCAGGAAGAACGGGATGGCCGAGACCCAGTCCGTACGCGCCGACGCCGCCGTCGGACCGGGGTCCAGGATCTGCGGAGGTCTGGTCGGTGGCTGCGGTCATCAGGATGCGCCGCCGCCAGGAGACGACAACGGTCGCAGCCTAGTGGAGTGGGTGACGATGGGGGAATCCGCCACTAGACCACGTAGAGGTTCCCGTCAGACCCCTTGACGACCTTGATGGGGGTCAGGCCGGAGGTCGCCGGTCCCTGGATCACGTCACCGTTGGCCGGGTTGAACTCCGAGCCGTGGCACGGGCAGGCGATGATCTTGGCCGAGGCCTGGTAGGCGACGGTGCAGCCGGCGTGGGGACAGATGGCGTCGTAGGCCTTGAAGTCGTCGGCGGTCTGCTGGATGACGATCGACGGGTCCCCCGTCTGGCGGGTCGTTGAAGGCGGCCGATCCGCCCACCGGGACCTGCGAAGCGGCCCCGATGGCGGTTCCCGGGGGCTGCGGCGCGGTGGTCGGGGTGGTGGTGGCGCCGGAACCGGCGGCGGTGGTCGGCGTCCCGGTGGTGGTGGTCGGGCGCCGGCGTGGAGGGTGTTGGCGGCGGTGGTGGACGCCGGCGCGAGGGCTCGGCCCGACGCCGGCCACCACGCCGATCAACACGGCGCTCGCCGCGGCGATGATGCCCACCACCGCGCCACGGGTCAGGGCGCCCTCGGGGACGGCGTCCGGGGACGGGGCCCGGTCGGCCGCGGCCACCCGTCGGCGGGCCAGCCACGTGTCCAGGGCCGGCGCCCCGCCGGCGCCGGCCAGCACGAGCGGGGTCCAGGCGAAGAAGAAGACGATGTCCGATCCGGTGAAGTACGGCCGCGAGTGGAAGGAGATGGCGAGGAACAGGCTGAAGGACACGAGCATCCCTCCGACGGCCGCCACCCGGGTCGAGGAGGCCGAGCAGGGCACCGACACCGATGGCCACCTCGGCCACCGCGATGAGCGCGCCGATCCCGGACGCCGAGCCCACGAGATGCCCGAGCAGGCCGCCGATCGGACTCGTGCGGCTGGAGCCGACCAGCTGGGCGTGGATGGAGATCGGGCTCGACGCCCGGAAGAAATCCGGGTTGGCCAGCTTCTGGAGCCCGGCGAAGACGAACGTCACCCCGAGGAAGAGCCGGAGCGGGACGAGGTACCAGCCGGCGGCGACGGTGCCGTCGGGACCTCGGAGCTGCCACATGGTCCCCGACCCCGGAGTGGCGTGGCCGTGCCTCGGCTGTCCGGCCGACGCTCCGTCGCTCATGCCCGTCCTCTCATGCGTCGGCACGATAGTGGCTGGCCACGCCCGTGGATCGTCACCCCGACCGGTCTAGACTCGGCACGTGGACCAGACCGTCACCACCCCCACCTCCCCGGGCATCGCCGAAGGGCGGTCGCGGGCCGACCAGGCGATGCGCCACCTGCTGCGGGTGCCCGACGAGACCGCATCACTCCCCGAGTCGTCGACCCACCGGATCTTCGGCGCGTCGATCCTGCTGTCCGCCACCCGGTGTCTGTTGAGCTACATCGTGCTGCCCATCCTGCTGCCGCTGCTGGGGCTGGCCAAGGGTGTCGGGCCGATCATCTCCATCCCCGTCGGCGTCCTGGCCCTGACATTCGACTTCCTGGGCATCCGACGGTTCTGGTTGGCCGACCACCATCAGAAGTGGATGTTCTCGGCGCTCTACGCGGTGGTCGGGGCCATGGTGTTCACGCTCCTGGTCGTGGACATCGTCGACCTGTTCACGCTGATCGGACCGGGCCGCCGGGGTCACGGCGTCACGATCGGGAAGTTCCGGTCCGGGAACTGGACGACATCGGCGACCCGCGTCGAGGACCCCGGTGTCGCCGTCGACGTCGATTCCGTCGAGCGGGCCGCCGAACAGCACCCCGACGAGCTGGGCGCGGGTGAGACCCATGCGGAGGTCGGCCCCGGTTCGGCGGCGCCTGCACGCGGCGGTGCGTGAGCACGCCGTTGCGCAGCGTCACCCGGTGGGTCTCGTCGAGGTCGGTGATGTTCCAGTCGATGGTGAGGTCCTCGTCCCACGCCTGGGGGCCGACGACGAGGATGGCGACGGCGTCGAACAGCTGGCCGACGGTGAGCGCCGACAGCAGCTCGGGCGACCCCACCGTCGGGGCGTCGTCGGCGACCCCGTGGCGGAGCTCATGGGCGCCCATCAGGAAGAAGTTGCGCCAGGTGCCGTTCTCCGAGCCGTAGGCGAGCCGGTCGAAGACCCCGGCCAGGCGCACCTTGGCGGTCGGGTGGTCCGGCTCGGCGAAGACGACCCGGTCGAGCAGCTCGGCGGCGAAGCGGAGGTCGCCGGAGGCTGCGTACGCCTCCGCCTTGGCCACGACGGCGTCGGCACCGCCCATGCACTCGACGTAGCGGGTCGAGGACTCGACCGGCGGGTGCGGCCAGAGGCGGGCCGGGTTGCCGTCGAACCAGCCGAGGTAGCGCTGGTAGACGGCCTTCACGTTGTGGCTGACCGAGCCGTAGTAGCCGTGGGTGTGCCACGCCTGCTCGAGGGCGGGTGGCATGGTGAGCGCCTCGGCCGCCTCGGCGCCGTTCAGGCCCGTGTTCATCAGGCGCAGGGTCTGGTCGTGCAGGTAGGCGTAGAGGTCGCGCTGCAGGGCCAGGTACTCGGCCACCCGCCCGCCGCCCCAGGTCGGCCAGTGGTGGGAGGCGAAGGCGACGTCGGTCCCGGCGGCGAACAGGTCGATGGCCTCGTCGAGGTAGGCCGACCACACCCGGGCGTCGCGGACCTGCGCGCCCCGCAGCGTCACCAGGTTGTGGAGGTTGCGGGTGGCGTTCTCGGCCATGCACAGCGCCCGGTGGTCGGGGAAGTAGAAGTTCATCTCGGCGGGACACTCGGTGCCGGGGGTGACCTGGAACACGATGCGGACCCCGTCGAGCACCTCCTCCTGGCCGGTGCGGGTGATGTCGACGGTGGGCGCGACGAGGCCGACCGTCCCGGTCGAGTTGGTCATGCCCAGACCGCACCCGATCTGGCCGGCCGGCCCCTTCTCCAGGGCGGCGCCGTACATGTAGACGGCCCGCCGGGCCATGGCGATGCCGGCGTAGACGTTCTCGGACACCGCCGACGCCATGAACCCGTCGGGAGCCAGGATGGGCACCTCACCGTCGAGCACGCCCCGCACGCCGCCGAAGTGGTCGACGTGGGCGTGGGTGTAGATGACCGCGGTCACCGGACGGTCGCCGCGGTGCGACCGGTAGAGAGCGAGGGCCGCCGCCGCCGTCTCGGCCGAGATCAGCGGATCGATCACGATGACCCCGGTCGTCGCCCTCCACCAGGGTCATGTTGGACAGGTCGAGACCCCGAACCTGGTAGATCCCGTCGCACACCTCGAACAGGCCCTGGCGGGAGACGAGCTGGCCCTGGCGCCACAGGCTCGGGTGGGCGGTGTCCGGGCACTCGTCGGCCAGGAATCCGTAGGCGTCGTTGTCCCACACCACGCGACCCGAGGCGTCCGTCACGACGCACGGCTCGAGCGCTCCGAGGAAGCCGCGGTCCGCGTCCTCGAAGTCGGAACGGTCGTGGAAAGGCAGTGTGGTGGCGGGAGCGTCGGTCATGGCGGCAGTCTCCCAGACCCCGCGGCGGACCCGGGACCGGTGGCGTCCTACGCTGGTACGACGCCACCGACCTCCGACCCGGGAGTCTCCCATGCTGACCGACGGCTTCAACCATGTCGCCACCCTCACCAACGACGCCCCCCGTCTCCACGCCTTCTACGAGGAGGTGTTCGACGCCGAGGTGGTGCGCAACGCTCCCGAGATCGACGGGAACGACGCCGTCTGGCTGTCGATCATCCGGGTCGGCGAGTCGGCGGAGCTCAACGTCTTCCAGATCACCGGCAATACGGAGGCCGACCGCCAGGTGCCGATGTTCGGCAGGGGGCGGCTCGACCACTTCGCGCTGCAGGCCGCCGACACGGAGGCCTTCGAGACCATCCGGGACCGACTCATGGCCCGGGGGGCGGCCGATTCGTTCGTGACGGACTTCGGTCCCGTGCTGAGCATCTTCTTCCGCGATCCGGACGGCCTCGAGGGTGAGGTCTGCGTGCGGAACCCGGATGCCGTGCCCGGGGTGACCCACCCCCCGGGCACACCCGCCACCCGCTACGTCGTGACGGACGTCTAGGGGCGGCGTCAATCGACGGTGGCGGCGCCGGAACCGGCTCGCCCCGGCCGGCGTGCCGGCGATGTGACCGACGCGCCGCGGCCAGCTCCACGACGCGGCCCGCCGGCGGGTTGACCAGCACGGTCCCGGCGATGTCCACGGTGGGGACCGTCTCGTTGCCGTCCGCATGCTCCCGCACGAAGGCCGCCGCCTCGGGATCGGACCAGATGTCGACCTCCACGGTGGGCAGTCCGGCCCGCCGCAGTCGCCGTCGCAGCGACGCGCAGTACGGGCACCCGCGGCGCCAGTAGACGGTGACCTCCGTCGGGGCCGGTGCCGTCACGGCGGGCGCCAGTCGGGATGGAGTCCCTCGTCCAGGGCCAGTTTGAGGCCGCGGACGGTCTGGCCGTTCTCGAGGGCTTCGGGGTGGTCCACCATCCAGGCGATGGCGGCGGCCGGCGCCGACGGCGGCGCGCCCTGGTAGTGCCCGACCAGGCCGAGGGCGGCGGCGTTGACCAGTTGACGCTCGGTCTCCACGTAGCCGGGATCCAGGTTGTACGCCCGGATCCCGCGGTCCCCCAGTTCGACGGCCAGCAGGGGCGCGAAGCGGTGGGCCGCCGCCTTGGAGGCGGCGTAGGCCACGCCCCAGCCGCCCTGGCCCACCGGTCCGGGGGGATCGGATGTCGCCGTATGGGAGGTCACGTCGACGATGGTGCCCTGCCCCATGGCCAGCATGCCCGGGAGCACGGTCTGGATCAGGACGAAGGGGGCGACGGCGTTGGCCGCCAGCTTCGCCTCGAGTTGGGCGACGCCCAGCTCGAGGATGGGAACCATGCTGCCGGGGGCGGTGTCGACGGCGTTGTTCACCAGTAGGTCGACCCCTCCCCACTCGACCATACGCGGTCGACGGCGGCCCGCAGGGCATCGTGGTCGTGCAGGTCCGCCACCAGCTCGAGTGACCGCCGGCCGGCGGCCCGGACGGCGTCACCGGTCTCCTCCAGGCTTCCGGGCAGCGGCCGTCCGCCGCCCGTGTCGGAGTCGTCGCGGCCCTCCCCCCGGTGGGCGGTCCGGCCGGTGACGGCCACGTCCCAGCCCGTGGCGGCCAGTGCCAGCGCCGTGGCCCGCCCGATGCCCCGGGTGGCGCCCGTCACGAGGGCCCGGCGGCCGGGCGCCGGATCCGTCATCGAGCTGTCCGCACCCGCGACGCGGGTTGGTAGTTGGGCCCGGCCGTCTCGTCCACCCGACGGAGCAGCTCCTCGCACGCCGGTTCGAACCGCTCGGCGAACTCGATCGAGCGCTCTTCCCCGAGGAGCTCCCACGGGAGCGCGGTGAGCCGGTCGGTGTCGTCCTCGATCCGCTGGCGCAAGCCGACGCCCTCGGCGGTGACGGTGCGATGACGGGCCAGGCCCTTTCCCGCCAGGGCCCGCCAACCGGCCTCGAGCGCCTCGGGGGTGGTGCCCCGGGAGAGCGGCAACCAGTCGTCCTCGTAGCCGAGCCAGGCGTTGTGGAGGATGGACGCCTCGGCGTGGGTGAACCCGGCGGACACCACCAGCGCCCAGTGGGTGTCACCCCGCCACTCCCGGAGGCAGTTGACCGCGTGCCAGCCCGAGAGGGACGGATGGATCGGCCGGGGCATGCGCAGATGGGCACCGAAGAACACGCGGCCCACGACGGGAAGGGCGTCCACCACCTCCCACAGACCGGGACCCATGGTGGCCAGGGTGTCGAGCAGCTCGGGCGTGTAGGTCCCGAGGCCCTCCAGCACCGCCTCGTCGCGGGCCTCCCACATGCGGGTGAAGCCGTGCTCGTCGAGGAGGTCGAACACCGCACCGATGCCGAGCGGGCTGATGGACCCGAAGGCCGCCGTGACCGCTTCGGGACCGGCCGGGGCCAGGGGGGCGCATCGGGAGGCGATGTAGCCGAGTGGCCCGGCGAATCCCTCGGGCAGGCCGGCGGCCTGATAGCGCGCCACCGCCCCCGGGTCCCAGAAGATCCAGCCGACGGTGGTCTGCACCGAGCGGGCGTTGCGGTTGGCCACGGCGGTCCAGTCGGTCATGGCGTCAGTCTGCCGGAATCCCGGAGCGCCCGGCGCCGCCCGGCCGGGAGCGGTCGTCGTCGGTCACCGGTCGAGGGGAAGGGTGATGGTGGCCGTGCCGGACACGTGGTCGCCGAGGCCCGTGGCGGCCCGGAACGCCACCTCGACCACTCCCTCGCCGTCGCCGGTCGACCGTCCGGTGACCTCTCCGGTGTAGGCGAGCGTGTCCCCCGGGAAGACCGGGACACCGAGGCGGACGGCCAGTCGCCGCACCATGGTGTCGGGGCCACCCCAGTCGGTCAGGAACCGGGAGCAGTAGCCCGTGTCGGAGAGGATGTTCATGAAGATGTCCGGCGCGCCCTGGCGGGCCGCATAGTCGCGGTCGTGGTGGACGGGCATGAAGTCGCGGGTGGCGATGGCGCCCGCCGCGATGAGGGTGGCGGTCATCGGGATCTCGAGGGTCGGGAGACGGTCCCCCACGGCCACCTCGGCGAAGCGGACGGGGCTCATGCGGGTGCTCCGGACGGATCGAACTTGAGGATGCGGAACGTCTGACGCCCCACCACCTCGTCGGGCTCCACCGTGTACGTGGTCACCCAGGTCACGAACCGTCCCCGTCCCATGCGCGTCTGCTTCTCCTGCGAGATCGGTCGAAGACGGTCTCGGACGTCACCACCTCTCCGAGGCGCAGGTAGCGCAGGATCTCGAATTCCGAGTTGGTGGCCAGCGTGGCGGTGTACCCGGCCCGATCGAGCACCGACAGTGCGGTCTCGCCCTCGATCTCGACCGGTGAACCTCCGCGTTCGGCGATCCCGGCCAGGGTGGGGGTCGGCATGGTCCACGTCTGGAGCATGAGCGGTGGGGCCACGATGCCACCGAAGCGGGAGTCGGCGGCCGCGTCGGGATCGACGTAGACGGGGTTGGCGTCGGCGAACGCGGCGGTCCAGTGGCGGATCATCGGCTGGTTCACCGGATCGGGGGCGACGGACGGGCCACCCCGGCCGACCGGCTGGCCGATCAGTGCCTGTAGTTCCTGCTCGAGTGTCTCGTCGCCCACGTACGACTCCCCTTCCCCACCGTGACGACCGAGCGGTCGTCGGCGAGGACGCTGCCATAGCGGTGCTCGGACTGTCCAGTGGGCGGCTCAGGAGGGCGGTGCCGGCCCGGGTGCCGTCGTCTGCCAGGACCAGGCCCGGCCGTCCCACCACCGCAGCGGCGCGGCTCCCCAGGGGTCCGGGTACCAACCGGCGGCCACGGTGGCGCGGCGGAGGAGGCGGAGGTGGTGGAGGCGCCGGAGGTGGAGGAGGAGGAGGGGTGCCGGTGTCTCGGGAGGAAGTGTGGGTGCTCCGTCGGGAAGCGAGGCGGAGGCGGGGTTGCCCGAAGGTGACGGCGCGTCGCCTTCGGGCCCGACCGGTCGGTGGGCCGATGGCGTGACGACGGGGTCCGACGGAACGGGCCGGGCCGAGTCGATGGCCGCCAGGTCGGCCTCGAGTCCCGCCACCAGCTCGTCGACCGTGTTGCGGAAGTGGGCGAGGGCCAATTCGAGACGGAAGTCGAACGTCGGGGCCACCGTGGTCCCGTAGTGCACGGTGACCGGCTTGGCCCGGTTGGCGAGGGAGAAGGTGGTGCTGCCGTCGTCATCGTGCCGGTAGCCGATGAGCTTGGCGAACGGGCACTCCCGGGTCTGCTTCGACCCCTGGAAGATCACCCGTGACGACGTGATCACGGCGGTCCCGGTGTCGATGGCCGTGGGGGTGGGTGTGCCCTGGACGTAGTGACCTCTGGTCGCTCCCACGCGGTAGCGGATCTGGCGCCCCCCCATCCGGGCCACGGGCACCGAGATCCCCTGGGAGTGGCCCACGTAGGTCCCCGGCCCCCGACGGTCCTCGACCAGCGCGCATCCGTCGACATGGAGGAAGACCGTCTCGCCCGGGCCCAGCAGCAGGCCGTCGGAGGCCGCTAGTCCGGTGAACGTACGGGCCGTGTCGATGAGGTCCACGTACGAGTCGTGATGGGCCTGCCACTCGTGCTCGGCGGCCGCCTGGTGACGGGCCTCCTTCCGCTCCCGGAATCCCTCGTGCACCCGCGCCTCCCCCGTCGTCAGTGGAGCTCACGGATCGCCATCGGGTCGAGCCCGATCAGGCGGTGGCCTTCTTCAGTTCGGATCGGAGCACGAAACCACCGACGAGCTCGAAGACGCCCATCACGATGAACCAGATGCCGAGCAGCGTGGCCAGCGCGTTGACCGAACTGGACGGGACCGACACGACGACGATCCCGGCGGCCAGGCTGATCAGGCCGAAGGCGATGGCCCAGCCCCGGACCCCCCGGGCGCCACCCATGAAGCCGCCCAGCAGGGCGACGACCCCCTGGACGATCCAGACGATGCCGATGAGCAGGCCGATGGCGGCCTTGGTCAGATCGAGATGGCGGATCATCACGACACCGATCACCACCTCGAGGAGTCCGGCGACCGCCACCCAGGCCCGGTGTTGCTCGTCGTGGTCGAGTGCCCGGATGAAATGGAAGATCCCACCGAGGATGAGGAGTGCGCCGATGAATACGCACACCACGCTCAACGATGTAGACGGGTGGAACGCCAGGGCCAGGCCGAGGCCGAGGGTGACCACCCCCACCAGGAGTTCGACCTGCCACACCACCTTGCTCGGTACTCCGCCCTGCACCACCACCACTTCAGGATCTGTCGGCATCTCGGTTCCTTTCGCTACGGAAAACCAGCCGGTCACAACGGTAGTGGCGCCCCTTCCGTGCCGGGGGGATGGAAGGGGCGGTCGCCCCATGCGCGGTCCGGGACCCGGTGAGCGACCGGCGGCCTCCCCGTCACGACCCGGCCTCGATCACCCGGACCGAGGCCGGAGTCCCCGTCCCGCAGAACTGGTGGTACGCCGTCTCGGGATCGGGGGGATCCTGACGGTGGTGTCATGCAGCGAATGGAACATGTTCGAGAAGAATCCGGACACGGTGAGCGGACGGTCGGGGCCGAACTCCACCGCCGCGATCGCCGGACAGGCCAGATCCGCCCGGGCCCAGGCGGTCTCGATGTCGAGGGCACGGCCGGTCACCGGGGGGATGAGCGGGGTGTACAGCTCGGGGCGCTCCGCCTGGAGGCGACCGAGCTGCGCCGTCGAGGCGCCCGGTGGGGTCAGGAGCGCGGCGACCCACGGGGTCGGAAGTGGCTTTTCATGACCGACGAAGTCACCCGGCCGGCTCAGCAGCAGGTGCGCGGTCAGGGGGTCGGCCAGTCCGAGGAGGTCGAGGATCCGGACACGGGTGCCGAGCAGATACGGGTTTTCGCCGATCTGGGCGGTGGCCACCACCGGCTGCGCGGGGCCCGACGTCACGGGCCCCGTGAGTCGGACCGGGGGTTGCGCCACGTTGAACTGCACCCAGGTGCCGGTGAGGTTCGACGGTCGGGAGAAGGGCGCCTGGGCGGCCCAGGTCGAGGCGTTCGCCATGAGGCCGTCGCCGTCGGCGGAGTTCGTGATGGTGGACGTCGAGAAGGGCGAGCCGTCCGTGGTGCGCATGGTGAAGCTGCACAGCAGGGCCCAGGGGATGATCAGGAACGAGATGGCGAAACGGCGCGTGGCCGGCACCACGGCTACCGGGGCGCAGGTGGCCAACAGTGGGGCGACGAGCAGACGGCCGTGGATGTAGTCGCCGCCCATGACGACGATGTACGCCGCGTTGAGGAGTCCGGCCATCGGCAGGGCGAACAGGACCGCCAGATTCCGACGATGACCGATGGTGCGACGCAGCGAGCTGGCGAGCGGTGTGTACGCCCCGAACACGAGACAGAGGGCGGGCACGATGAGCCAGTAGGTGCTCGTGAAGTCGGTGAAGTAGTGGAAGCCGCGTGAGGCCCGGGGCAGCGACGCCTCCTTGGCTACCGCCGTGTTGGCCACCAGCATTCCGAAGTACCCCATCCGGAAGACCTCGTAGGCGAGCGGCAGCACCACGGCCCAGGCCACGATCCGGGCCCGGTCGCCGCGGGTGATGCCGGCGCGGTCCACCAGGATCAGGGTGCCGATGAAGACCATGCTGTCGACGCCCAGTTCGGGGCGGATGAGCGGTCCGATGCCGAGCACCACGATCCACCACGCCGGCGGGCGTTGTCCGTCGGTGGCCGCCCATCGCACGAGGAGGCAGAGACAGGCGCCCGTCCAGAAGAAGACCAGCCCGGTCTCGAGTCCGAGCGTGGCCAGCGACCAGACGGCGGGAACGGCCATGAACACGATGGCCCCGATCGGGAGTACGAAGGTGCCCGGTTCGGCCCGCCGTGCCAGTCGGGTGGAGCCCAGGACGGCCAGAGCCAGACCGCCGGCGGTCAGCAGTACACCCAGGTCGACGGCGACGTCGGTGAGGGGGAACGCGGTGGCGACGGCGAACGCCCACAGGATGGCGGTCCAGACCGGACTGGTGAAGGCCTCGACGCGCTGACCCTGGTTGAACACCGGCCCGTGCCCGGCCAGGATGTTCGCCACCACGTGGAGGTAGATGTAGCCGTCGTAGTACATCGACCGGTTGGTCCAGGCGAGGACGGCCAGGGCGATGACCGGGGCCGCCAGGACGGCCACCTGCCCGAGATGGAGGGGACGGCGGCCCGGCCGGGGCCGGGGCGCGTGCTCGGGTCGGCGGGGCTGGCCGAGCGTGGGCCTGTCGTCCAGTTCCTCCTCCCTGACCAGGAGGTCCGGTGAGGCCGTCATGTGGTCGTCCTCCCCGTATTCGGCCGCCGACGGGAATCCCGCCGCCGCCATGTGGGCGGCCGGCTTCCCCTGGTCACGCAGGTGTTCCACCCTCAAACACGTGTGTTACCTGGAGATATCGGTTCCGGCCGCCCCCCACTTGAGGTGTTCTGCGTCAGCCGGTGGCTCGGGACGGGCTCTGGGGCTCCTGTCTCCGGGTGTGGCGGTCCGGCCCGGAGACGAATGGGTCGCAGATGTGTCACGATCATCGGCAACGGATGTCGGGCGGGTGCCCGACCGAGGAGGGACCGATCATGGAGACGCAGGCAGCTGTCCTGTGGGGACAGAACGAGGACTGGAAGATCGAGACGATCGAGCTCGATCCGCCCAAGGCCGGTGAGGTCCTCGTCAAGTTGGCGGCGTCGGGCATGTGCCACAGCGATGAGCACTTCCGCACGGGGGACCTCGGGGGGGTCTACCCGATCATCGGCGGCCACGAGGGTGCGGGTGTGGTCGAGGAGGTGGGTCCGGGCGTCACCGACCTCGCTCCCGGCGACCACGTGGTGTTCGGCTTCATCCCGGCCTGCGGCAAGTGTCCGTCGTGTGCCCGGGGCCACTCGAACCTCTGTGACGTCGGTGCGACCCTCATGATGGGGACACAGTACGACGGCACCCACCGCCATCACTCGATGAGCGGCATCGATCTCCCCACCGCGGTGTGCCTGGGCACCTTCGCCCACCACACGGTGGTGAATCAGGCCTCGTGCGTGAAGATCCTCCCCCACTACCCACTCGACAAGGCCTGCCTGATCGGCTGCGGCGTGACGACCGGCTGGGGATCCGCCGTCTATTCCGCGGAGGTCAAGCCGGGCGACGACGTGGTGGTCATCGGCATCGGCGGGCTCGGCATCTCGGCCATCCAGGGGGCGAAGCTGGCCGGCGCGGAGCGGATCTTCGCCGTGGACCCGGTCGCCTTCAAACGCGACGAGGCTCTCAAGTTCGGCGCCACCCACGTGGCGGCCAGCATCGAGGAGGCGACCCCCCTGGTCAACGAGGTGACCTGGGGCAAGAACGCCGACAAGGTGATCATGACCATGGGCGTGGGGGACGGGACGCTCATCGAGAGTGTCATGCAGCTCACCGCCAAGCGGGGACGGGTGGTCGTGACCAACATCCACCCCATGGCGGAGACGACCGTCAACCTGTCGCTCACGTGGTTGACCCTCTTCGAGAAGCAGCTCGTCGGGACGGTGTTCGGATCGGCCAACATCCGCTACGACATCCCCCACCTGCTCCGGCTCTACGAGCAGGGACAGCTCGACCTCGACAACATGGTGACGAGGACGTACTCCCTCGATGGCGTGAACGAGGGCTACGCCGACATGCTCGAGGGCCGCAACATCCGCGGCGTCATGATCTACGACTGAGGCGACCGTGACCGGCGAGGAGCGGGCCGTCGACCGACCGGAGGCGGCCGACATCGATGCCGTCTACGGCGCGGACATCTACTCGGAGCCCGAGGGCGATCCGGACACCGTCGCCAACCTCGGGCCCCTGGCACCGTTGGCCGGCGTCTGGCAGAGCGCCCTGGGGGCCGACGAACATCCCGAGTCGTACGGAACGGGACGCGACGCGTTCGTCGAGCGGTATGAGCTCCAGCCCATCGACCGCCAGACGAACGGACCCCAGCTGTTCTACGGGCTCCGCTACCACACGCACATCGTCAAACCCGGCGAGGTCGAGACCTTCCACGACCAGGTCGGCTACTGGCTCTGGGAACCGGCGACGCACACGGTCACCCTGACCCTCGGGATCCCGCGTGGCCAGGTCCTGCTGGCCGGTGGCACGGCCGAGCCCGATGCCACCGAGTTCGAGGTCCGGGCCGCCGTCGGCTCCGAGGTCTACGGGATCCTCTCGAACCCGTTCCTCGACGCCAAATTCCGGACGATCAGCTACCGGATGCACATCTCCGTGCATCCCGACGGGACGTGGAGCTACGAGGAGGAGGGCGTGCTCGACATCCCGGGACGAAACGAGCCCTTCTCCCACGTCGACCGCAACACCCTGACCCGCATCGCTCCTCCGACCCCCAATCCACTGGCGATGCCGACCGCACCCGACGGTACGCTCGGCATCGGCTCCCTCCGACAGGAAGGCAGGAATCTCCCATGAACCACCTCATGCGCGAGCTCGCACCCGTCACCGACGACGCCTGGGCGCAGATCGAGGAGGAGGCGACCCGGTCGGTCAAGCACTACCTCGCCGGGCGACGTCTGGTCGACTTCGTCGGGCCGCTCGGGTGGGGATCGTCCGCGGTCGACGTCGGCCGGGTGGACGCCCTCGACAGCGGCTCGCTGTCCGGTGTCGAGGCGGCGGTGCGGCGGATGGCCCCCCTGGTCGAGCTCCGGTCGCCGTTCGCGCTGGACCTGGCTGAACTGGCCGACGCCGACCGGGGGGCAGCCGACCTCGATCTCGACGCCGTCATCGCCGCCGGGCGCGCCGCGGCGCTCGCCGAGGACCAGCTGGTCTTCCACGGCTACCCGCAGGCGGGAGTGGCCGGGATCATCCCCTCGTCGCCCCACGAGAAGGTGTCCATCAGCGACGACTACTCGGCCTACCCGGAGCACGTGGCCAAGGCCGTGGCCGCCCTCCGGGCGGCGGACATCGCGGGTCCCTACGCCATCGCCCTCGGCGCGAGGTGCTACACGGGCGTCACCGAGACGACCGAACACGGTGGCTACCCCGTACTGCAGCACCTCGCCGAGCTGCTCGGTGGTCCCGTCGTCTGGGCGCCGGCGGTCGACGGGGCGGTGGTGCTGAGTCAGCGCGGAGGCGACTTCGAGTTGACCGTGGGGCAGGACTTCGCCATCGGCTACCGCTCGAGCGACGTCAGGTCGGTGGACCTCTACCTGGAGGAGAGCGTCACGTTCCGGGTCCTGACGCCGGAGGCTGCGGTGCACCTCGCCTACCTCTGATCGCGCCGGTTGCCAGGAATACAGCTGTGTCGCGACCGTAATTGCGCCTCGGCCCTGGTATTCGTGGGCGAGGTGGATCATGCTCGCGTCAACACCACGGAAAGAGACGACCACCGGTGCCCTATCGATCCATTGACGACCCGGTCAAGCTGCGCCGCGTCCTGGAGGCGACGCTCCTCCTGGAGGCCGATCTCGATCTGTCGGACGCACTGCGGCACGTACTCGATGAAGCCCGCGCCATGACCAACGCCCGGTTCGGCGCCATCGGCGTCCTCGACGAGCAGGGCACGGCGTTGTCGGAGTTCCTGACCGCGGGTCTGGACGACGACACCGAGCATCAGATCGGTGCCCGTCCCAAAGGCAAAGGTGTCCTCGGCACGCTGATCTCCCATCCGCAGCCGATCCGGATCGCCAGCATCGACACCCATTCCGACAGCTACGGGTTCCCACCCCACCATCCACCGATGAAGTCGTTCCTCGGTGTGCCCATCCGGGTCCGCGACGCGGTGTTCGGCAACCTGTACCTCACCGACAAGATCGGATGGTCGGAGTTCACCGAGGACGACGAGGCGTTGGTCGGTGCCCTGGCGGTGGCGGCCGGCATCGCCATCGAGAACGCCCGGCTCCACGAGCAGGTCGGCCGGGCCGCCGTGTTCGACGACCGCGACCGCCTGGCCCGCGAACTCCACGATTCGATCATCCAGCGGCTGTTCGGGGTCGGCCTGACGCTGCAGGGGGTGGCGTCTAGTGGCATCTCGCCCTCCAAGGAGCGCCGGATCACCTCGGCCATCGCCGACATCGACGAGACCATCCGCCAGATCCGGACCACGATCTACGGCCTCTCCCTGATCGACGAGGGTGACACGGCACGGGCGCACATCCTGTCGCTCGTCGACGAACTGCGCGACACGGTGTCGTGTCCGCTGGTGCTCACCTTCGTCGGGACGGTGGACGCCCTGATCGGGAGGTCGATCCTCGACCAGCTCCTACCGACGCTGCGGGAGGCGGTGACGAACATCGAACGGCATGCGGAGGCGAGTCGGGCGACCATCCAGGTGTCCGCCGAGGACGGCTGGTGCCGACTCGAGATCACTGACGACGGCGTGGGATTCACCCCGTCGCGTCGCTCGGACGGGTTCGGACTGACCAACATGCGCCGCCGCGCCGACAAGCTCCACGGCACGTTCACGGTCGAACCCCGGGAAGACGGCGGTACCGTCCTCACCTGGTCGGTGCCCCTCTCCAGCTGATCCTCGGCCCCGGGCCGGGGCGTTCGTCTCCCACCGGCGGCGAATCGGTCGACGACCTGGGGCGACCCGACGGTAGGATCTCCGGTCCAGCGGCAATCTCGTGGCCGGTGAACCAGGAAGAGGCGATCGTGTCGGGAGACCACAGGGAGCACCCGCGGAAGGCGAGTGAGGGGGACGTGGTCCCCGATCTCGACCCCGGACCGCTGGAGGAGTTCGTGGTCGGGGAGGCCGTCGAGGAGGCGTCCGAGGAGCAGGCATCGGCGATCAACCAGGTCCTGGCGGGGGCCAAGCCCAACGGCCTGACCGTGGCGGAATGGCTGAACGCCGTCCTGGAGGGTACGTCGCCTGACGAATTCGCCCGTCTGAGGAGCACCATCCTCGAACAGGACGAGCCGGTCTACGGCACGGTGCCGCTCAGTTCCGACGACGAACTCGTCGAGCTGTGGCAGAGCGGCATCTATCCCTACCGGAACCTGATGTCCCGCAAGGCCTACGAACACGAGAAGTACCGGCTGCAGGTCGAGCTGCTGAAGCTCCAGGCGTGGGTGAAGGAGACCGGTCAGCGGGTCGTCATCCTGTTCGAGGGCCGTGACGCGGCCGGCAAGGGTGGCACCATCAAGCGGTTCATGGAACACCTGAACCCCCGGGGAGCGAGGGTGGTCGCCCTCGAGAAGCCCACCGACACCGAGCGGGGTCAGTGGTACTTCCAGCGCTACGTCCAACACCTCCCCACCACCGGCGAGATCGTGCTCTTCGACCGGTCCTGGTACAACCGGGCCGGGGTCGAGCGGGTGATGGGCTTCTGCGACGAGGGCGAATTCGATCGAGTTCCTCCGCCAGGCCCCCGAGTTCGAGCGCAATCTCACCCGCAGCGGTGTGCACCTCATCAAGTTCTGGTTCTCGGTGAGCCAGGACGAGCAGCGCCGGCGCTTCAAGGAACGTGAGCTACACCCCCTCAAGCAGTGGAAACTCTCCCCCATCGACCTCGCGTCACTCGATATGTGGGAGGCCTACACCGAGGCCAAGAACGACATGTTCCTGGCCACCGACACCGAAGAGGCACCCTGGACCGTGGTGAAGTCCAACTGCAAGAAGCGCGCACGGCTCAACGCGATGCGTTACGTGCTGCACAAGATGCCCTACCCGGGCAAGGACCTCGATCTCATCGGACCCCTCGACCCACTGATCGTGGGTCGGGCGAGTGACATCTACGAGACCGGCGAACTCCTGGCGTCGCGCCACCGCTGAGACCGGTCAGTCCGAGACCCGGACCCGGACCGCAGCGCATGCCACTCCGGGGACCGTCGGCTCGTTTAGCATCGACGGCCAGTGAGCGGCGCGGAACCGGGCCTCCTCGTCGGACGCCCGCTCCGGGAGTCGCGACGATCGGGAACGGATGACCAAGCGCACCTCGCATCGTGGGAGCACCGCACCGGAGGTGACTCCGACCTCCGCAGAGCCGTCCGACCCATCCGACCCGGCGACGCACGATCCGGCCGCCCTGTCGGCCGGCGCCGGGTGGGGGGATGCCACCGCGGACGGGGCCGCCGAGCCGGCTGAGCGGCCGCAGCGTCGTCGCCGGCGCCGGCGGCGGCGCCGATGGACGGTCGCCATGATCGTCACGGTCGGCCTCGTCGTGGCGGCCACCGCCGCGTCGATCGGCGTCCAACGGGCCACCCGGCCGCTGCGGCAACCGGCCATCGCCACCGTCAGCCAGACGTCGGAGTACGTGCCGGGGAACGCACCCCGGCTCCCCTGGCCACCCGGCGGGCAGGCGGCGGTGTCGATCCCATCGCTGGGGTATGCGACCCAGTCCGGCCCCGAGTCCCCCGTGCCGGTGGCGTCGTTGACCAAGATGGCCACCGCGGTGGTCGTCCTGCGGGACCACCCCGTCCCCCCGGGGTCCGGTGGCCCGCTCGTCCCCGTGGACGCCGACGACGCCGCCCAGTTCGGTGTCGACCTGGCCAACGACGAGACGAACATCCCACTGCAGGCGGGTGAGGCGATCACCGAGGTCCAACTGCTCCAGGCGCTCCTGGTCGCCTCGGCCAACGACGCCGCCTACACCCTGGCCAAGTGGGATGCCGGCAGTGAGGCCGCGTTCGTCGCCAAGATGAACGCCCTGGACGCTTCGCTCGGGGCGACCCAGACCCACTTCGTGGATGCCAGCGGCTTCGCTCCGCAGTCGGTGTCCACCGCGTCGGACATGCTTCGGATCGCCGCCGCGGGCATGGCCATCCCGGCCTTCGCCACGCTGGTCGACGAACCGACGGCCAACGTCCCCCTGGCGGGGCAGATCACCAATGTGGTGAGGGTGATCGGGACCGACGGGATCATCGGCGTCAAGTCCGGCTACACCAGCCAGGCCGGCGGCTGCATGGTCCTGGCCACCGACCGGATCGTCGACGGCCACGCGGTCCTGGTCCTGGCCGCCGCCCTCGGCCAGTGGGAGCCCGCTCCCCCTCCCCCGCCGCCGTCCCCACCCGCCGTACCGGCCGTCGGCGCCCCGACTACCACCACGTCGCCACCCACGACCACGTCGAGCACCACTCCGACGAGGCCGTACAGCGCGCTGGAAGCCGAGTACCCGCTGCTCTACGCCGGCCCCGTCGTCGAAGGTCTGCTCTACGTGACGGAGGAGGAGGTCACCCCGGTCGCCCTGACCCGTCCGGGTCGGGTGATGGGGACGGCCACCGCCGACTGGGACGGGTCCCGTCGGTCGGTCCCGGTCGTCGCCACGACGGGTGCGATGCTGCTCGGCCTGCCCGGACAGCGCATCGAGTCGGTGCTCGCGCCGAGCGCGCAACCGCTGGCCGGGTCCGTCCACGACCGGGTGGGGAGTGTGCGCTACACCCTGGGCCAGCAGTCGGTCGTCGTCCCGGTGGCCCGGTCGAGGGAGTTGGCCTCGCCGGACTGGATGTGGAAGCTGGTGCACGACTGACGGGCGGTCCGGAACCGCCGACCACTGTCGGCCCCCGACGTCAGCCGGACGACGGTGTCCAGTCGAGGTTCACGTAGCCGTCTTGGCCCGCCGGGCCAGCCCGTCCGGATCCACGATGATGATGCGTCCTCGACTGAGATCGACCAGGCCGTCGTTGCGTGCCTCGTTGAGGATCCGGTTGACGGTCTGGCGGGTGGTGCCGGCCATGGAGGCCACATCGTCCTGGGTGAGGGGGATCGCCTGGCTGGCGTGACCCGCATAGATGTCCGCCAGGTAGGCCAGTCGGCGCATCACCCGCGTCGTCGCCGGCAGGTGCAGGGCGTCGAGCAACGCCAGGGAGGTGGAGCGCAGCCGGGCCTCGAGCATCTTGGCGACCATCAGCGACGCCCCGGGATGGTCCGCCCAGAGGGAGCTGAAGTCGTCGCGGGTCAGACGGAGGGTCTCCACCCGCTCGAGGGCGACGACCGTGGCCGAACGGATCGACCCGTCGTTGATCAGGGCCTGCTCACCGAAGGAGTTGCCCGGCCGCATCACGTCGAGGGTCACGACGTCGCCGCCGGGCCCGGTCACCCGGACGGCCACCGTGCCCAGGGCGACGAGATGCAGGCTGTCCCCCGGGTCGCCCTGGTGGCAGATGTAGGACCCCTTGGGAAATCGCTGTCGGTGGCAGCGCGAAAGAACGGCCCGGCGCTCCTCCTCCTGCAACGAATCCAACAACTGCCATTGCACGGTCCGGCCTCCCTGCCTTGGCGATTCCGAGTCGCAAGGGCACCACGATAACCCAGTGAGGCGCTAGGAACCACCTGGGTCGGACCCCGGGTCGCCCGGTACGCCCGGCGTGGAGTGTCGCATCGGTGACGTTCCCAGTGTCTCCGATGCGACAGACAGGACGCCTCGGGACTCCCAGACTGGGCCGGAGGACATAGAGGGGTGTGATCCGCATGACCGACCTGAAGAGCTATCGCCACAGTGACCGCATGCGATCCGGGGCTCCCCCGGGCCCCGGCCGGCGACGGGCGATGCCACCCCCCGGGCATCGCCCGTCGTCCGGCACCCCCGTCCTCGGTGGCCCAGGCGACCCGTGCGTGCCCCGCCCCTCGACCGAACTCACCTCCCTGACCGCCGAACGGAGTGCATCATGACCCTGCAGATGGCCACGATCGAGGACGACGACGGCGACCGGACCGCGACCCTGGCTCCCGCCGTCCGTCTCACGACGGCCGACGAGGACCGCCGCCATGCGGCCATCCGGGACGTCCTGGCCCTGCTCGAGGCGAACCAGCGGCTCCGGGTGGCGCTGGAGGTCAACGCGGACCGGTGCGAGGCTTCGCTGCTCCGGCTCCTGGACGGCGAGGAACCGGGGCGGGTACTCGACAACCAGGATGTCGCCAGCGGTCGGATCGAGTTGGCCGACTCGATGTCGCGATTCGAGCGGGCCCGGCACGCGGCCCGGGGGACGCTCATGGCCGCTCAGTTCGAGGCGGGTATGAACATGAAGGAGATCGGGCACCGCTGGGGTATCTCCCGCCAGCTGGTCCACCGGTTCCTCAAGGAGATCCAGAACGGCGCCTGACGCCCCGCGGGTCCACCGGGCCGCCGTACGACCAGGCGTCGCCGTCGACCAGGATCGCACCGACTTCGGCGGACACCGGGCGCCCTACGCCGCCCCCCCTTCCAGCGTCGAACGCATGGCGGTGAGCACGGGCGTCTCAAGTCCCTCGTCGCACCGCGTGTACCAGACAGACAACAGGTGACGTCCCTCGTCGGAGCGTCCGGTGCGACGGAGCAGCTCCCCGAACCCTCCCGCCGCCCGAGCGCCGTGCAGCGGAAGGGCCATCCGCTCGGCCAGTTCGAGCGATCGCCTCCATGCGTCGGCCGCCTGCGACCACGGGTGGCTCGGATCGGTCAGCGAGGTCGCGTCGCTGTCCGTCCCCTCGTCGAAACGGAGTTCGGCCAGCTGGCGATGGAGCGCCGAATCCCACCACGGTTGGCCGGTCTGGGCCGAGATCGTCAGTGCGGTGTCGAGCAGTCCGGCGGTCATCTCCCGATCACCGGCGGCATGAGCCGCCTCGGCCATCCTGGCGAGCACGTTGGTGGCGCCCCCGAGGCTTCCGCTGCCACCGGCCGCGAATCCGGCCTGGAGGACGTCGTCGAGTGCCCCGGCATCACCGGTGGCCACACGCTCGGCCGCCTCCCACACCCCGCCGATTCCGGCCCAGAACTTGAAGCCGTGCTCCTCGGCGAGCGCTCGGGCCCGCTCGGCGCAGCGCAGCGTCTCCCTCGACTCCCCGCGCTCGCAGCGGCCCGTGGCCAGGAAGACCTGGGCGTAGACCCGGTTGAACGGTTCGCCGATGGCATCCGCCAGCTCGACCGCTTCGAACAGGTGGTCGAGGCCTCGGTCGAGGTGGCCCAACAGCAGGTGATTCCACCCGGCGAAGACGTGGGCGGCCACCCCCTGGTCGGTGCCGAACCGCTGGCCGAGCACCCGGTGGCGCTCGGGGTGGTACCGGGCGAGCGCCTGGGTGGCGTGGTCCAGGGACTCGCCCGGATGACCCTGCCAGCTCCGGGCCAGACTCAGTTGCACCCTGCCGAGGACGGCCAGGGTGTCGTCATCGTGGGCTCCGGCGATGGCGAGGACACGCTCGGCCAGTTCGGCGCCGAGGGTGATGTCGCCCCGGTTGAGGTAGTAGATCGAAAGCCCACCGAGGGACAGGGCGATCCGCTCGTCGTTCCCGAGTTCTTCGCACAGTTGGTGGGCACGCTCGTAGGCGGCGGCCAGTTCGGGGTCGGTGTAGGTACGGGTGGCCAGGGCCGACCCGAGCGAGAGCTGCAGCTCGACTTCGAGCTCCCGTCCCCGCACCCCGTCGTCGAGCACGCCCGCCAACCCGATGGCCCGGCGGAGGAAGTCGACGGCTTCGCGGTGGCCCGACCGATCAGCCGCCTCCCGGGCCGCCAGCTGGTAGTGGGTAGCGGCCTCGTACGGCAGACCCGCCGCCTCGTAGTGGCGGGCGACGACTTCGGCGGCCGGTGACGCGCCGGAAGCAACGCGGGCATCCAGTACCCGGGCCACTCGTTCATGGATGGTCCGTCGGTTCCGGCGCAGCAGCGATTCGTAGGCGGCTTCCTGCACCAGGGCGTGTTTGAACACGTAGGTCTCGTCGTGGGTGGGGTCGTGCAGGACGAGTCCGCTCACGACGAGCCGGTCGAGGAACCGGGTGAGCAGATCGGTGTTCATGCCCGAGACGGTGGCCAGCAGGTCGAAGGAGAACGTGCGGCCGAGCACGGCGGCGAGCTGGGCCACGGACTTCGCGGGGCCGAGCCCATCGAGTCGCGCCAGCAGCGAGGCCTGCAGCGATTCCGGTATGTCCAGTTCCATGAGTGGCGAGGCGAGGTTCCAGTGATCGCCCTCCCGGACCAGCAAGCCCGACTCGATGACGGTCCGCCCGACCTCCTCGACGTACAGGGGGATGCCGCCTGCACAGGCCACGATGCGCTCCAGCACCTGGTCCGGGAGGTGCAGTCCTTCGCCGAGGTTGTCAGCCAGCGCCCGGACATCGGCATCGGCCAACGGCTCGAGTTCCAGGTGGGAGACGGTCGCGGTCGGCGGCCACGGATGCTCGAACCCGCTGCGGGCGGTCAGGAGGACCAGGACCGGCACGTCGGCGATCTTGTCGAGCAGCGCGTCGATCGCATCGAGCGTGGTCGGGTCGCACCATTGCAGGTCTTCGATGCAGAGCACCAGCGGCTGGCGCCGGCTCAGAGCCACGATCCACGCCACACCCGCCGCGATCGTCCGTTCCAGGCGTAGCTCGCGGCCCAGCGCCTCGACCTTCTCGTTCGGGATGCCGAGCATCGCGGCCACGTATTCGGATCCGTCCGGCACACCGGCTCCGACCCGTTCGAAGCTGTTCCGGAGCGCGTCCATCCTCTGCGAGGAGTCGGCGTCCTCCTCCAGGGAAAGCTCGCCCACGATCAGATCCACGAACGGACGGAGCACGGACATCCGGGTGTAGGGAGAGCAGGACGCGGAGAGCCACAGCGGTCCGTCCTCGCGCACGTGGTACCGGAAATCGTCGGTCAGTCTCGACTTGCCCACACCGGGCTCGCCGGTCAGCAGGACCCCGCAACCCGAACCCTTCCGGACGGAGCTCCAGGTGGAGGCCAGGAACTCGAGCTCCCGGACCCTACCGACCATCGGGCTCGTCGGTCCGACGCGCCCCACCGGACCGCTCGCGCTCATCCGCAGGCCGTCCACCCGGTAGGCGTCTATCGGATCGGGGACGCCGCGGAGTTGGACGGATCCGAGCGGGGTGGCGAGGAACCGGTCCCCGGCCAGTTCGATGGTGGTGGCGCTGGCGACCACCGAACCCGGTTCCGCGATCCCCTGGAGGCGTGCCGAGACGTTGAGGGTCTCGCCCACCGCCATCGTGGCGCGGCGATCCGCCCCTCCCAGCTGACCCACCACGGCCGGGCCGCTGTGGACGCCCACCCGGATCGAGAGTCCCCGCGTGCGTTCGGTCCGCCCCACGCTGTCGACGATCTCCAGGGCGGCGGTCAGGGCCCGGGCGGCGTCGTCCGCATGGGCGCGGGGCCATCCGAATCGGAAGAGGATGCCGTCCCCGCTGTAGCCCTCGACGTCACCGCCGAGATGACGGGTGATGGTGACGGCCTGTTGCTGGTATGCCTCGATGAGGTCGCTGTACTCCTCGGCGTCGATGCTCGACGAGAGTTCGGTGGATCCGACCAGGTCGCAGAACACGACCGTCAGGTTCCGGAGCTCGGTGGCAAGGGCGTGGCTGATCGCCTCGTCGATGATGTCCGTGGACCCGTCTCCGGTGGCCTGACGCCCGCAGCCCGGGCAGAAGCGGGCGGCGTCGGGCAGGGGTTCGGCGCAGACGGAGCACAGCCGGGTCAGTGCCATCGGATCCGATCCCTGATCACGGAAATGGGGTCGTCCGGGGGCGCGTTGCCGCTGTCAGTGGATATGACGACCCGCGCCCTGAGGCGCAACCCGTCGTCTTCGGCACGCCCGGCGTTTCCTTCCGTCGCCTGCTGCCGCACGAATTGATCTCCCGCCGTCCGTCCACCCGGACCGGATTGTACCGACAACGACGGGGTGAGGTCGTCGGCCCGGACCGCGTCGAACGGCTCCCGATCGGGTTCGACCGCTCAACGACCGCCTGTCATCTCCCCGTCAGGTCCACTGGTCAGACTCGGCGACGCTCCGTCGCCGGTGCGGGTGGACGGTCTTCCGGGCTCCGACGACTGTCGGCACCGCCCACCATCAGAGAGAATGGCTGTCCATGAGAGTTCTCGTCGCCGAAGACGATCCCGGGCTGAACTCGGTCATCGAGCGGGGACTGGAGGAGAACGGGTACATAGTGGATGCCGTGTCCGACGGGGCGATCGCCCTCACCTACCTCACCTCGTACGACTACGACGTGGCGGTGTTCGACTGGCGGATGCCCAACATGAACGGACTCGAGGCCATCACCGCCATGCGTCGTCGCGGCGACCGTACGCCGGTGCTCATGCTGACCGCACGGGACACGACCGAGGACCGGGTCGAGGGTCTGCTCCAGGGGGCTGACGACTATCTCGTGAAGCCGTTCGCCTTCAGCGAGCTGCTGGCCCGCTTGACCGCACTGCAACGCCGCCCGGCTCTGCTCCTCGACCCCGTACTCCGCTGTGGCGACGTCGCCTTCGACCCGGCCACGAGGGTGACCACCGCCGGCGGCCGCCAGGTGTTCCTGACCGCCATCGAGACCGGACTTGTCGAACTCCTCCTCCGCCGTGCCCCGGCGGTGGTCAACCGACGCACGATCGCCACCCAGGTCTGGAGCGACGAGGCCGCCGCCGTGGGTTCCAACACGATCGACGTCCACATGGGCCGGCTGCGCGCCAAACTCGGGGAGGCGACCGCCCGCATCGAGACCGTGCGGGGCACGGGCTACAGGATCACCGCCGGATGAACGGGTCGGGTCGGCGGTGGGCCCACGCGGCCCGGGTGGCTCTGGGGGCGACGGCGGTCGTAGCCGTGGTGGCCGTGGCGCTAGCACTGGTCGTCAATCAGGTCATCGTGCAGCGGCTCAACCGTGACGTGGATGCGCGGCTGGTGGCCCAGCTCGAACAGGCCTCGACCGGCGCGACGGCGCCGCTCGAGGTCGCACCCGGCACCGACCGTGACGGAGACCTGGACGATGCCCCGACCTTTCTGTGGCGCATCGACGCCACCGGGTCGTTCACCCCCCTCACCTTCGGAGCACCGGCACTGCCCCACCGCCGCTGGTCGGGGGGCACCACCACCTTCACCACCGATGGGAGCACGTTCCGGTTCCGGTCCATCCAATCGGAGGATGGATGGCTGGTGGCGGGCGAAAGCGTGGCCCGGATCGGGGAGATCCGAGCTGACCTCCTCGTGGTCGAACTCGCCCTGGGTGCCCTCCTGCTGACCGTGACGTTCGCCGGTGCACTCGTCGTCGGTCTGCGGGCGTCGGCACCCATCGAGCAGATCCGGCGTCGGCAGGCGGAATTCACGGCCGATGCCTCCCACGAGCTCCGCACCCCGTTGACCGTCATCCAGGCGGAGGTGGACCTGGCCCTGAGTCGTGACCGCGACCCAACCAGCTATCGCGCCACGCTGGAGCGGGTCGCGTCGGAGAGTCTGCGGCTGCGGTCGATCGTCGACGACCTGCTGTGGTTGGCCCGTCACGACGGTGACACACCGTCGCCCACCGGCGACGCGGTGACCGACGTGACCACCGTCGCCCGGCGGTGTGCGGCGCGCTTCGACGCCGTCGCCATCTCGGGATCGGTCGAACTGATCGTCTCGGCGGACGGGGAAACGGTGGCGCCGGTGGCCGCCGGAACGGAGGTCATCGACCGGCTGGTCTCGGTGCTGTTGGACAACGCCTGTCGGTATGCGGGAGCCGGAGGAACGGTCGAGCTCACGGTCACGCGATCCTCGGGCCAGGTCACGCTCAGTGTGGACGACTCGGGACCCGGTATCCCCGCCGATCAGCAGGACCTCATCCTCGACCGCTTCCACCGGGCCGACGACCGCCCGGGAGGGACGGGTCTGGGACTGGCGATTGCCGACGCAGTGGTGCGATCGACGCACGGCACCTGGTCGATCGGCCGGTCGCGGCTCGGAGGCGCCCACATGTCGGTCTCCTGGCGGGCGGCGACTGGTCACGACCCGCGCGCCGGCGACGATTCGCCGGGCGACGTCCGACCCGTGGCCCCGCCGTTGACCGCGTCACCCGTCGAACGCCGCTGAGCCCCACTGTCGACCTACCGGGTCCCTTCAGGAATTCTAGGTTCGCGTCATGTCCGCGTCAGGCGGACATCCTTACCATGGGCGCCATGGTCACGCCGTCCGATCGCCCGGGTCGCTCGCAGGCCGGATCTCTCCACGCCGCCCGCCGACAGCGGGACGCCGCCTTCCAACGGGTGCGCGCCGTCACGCGAACCGTCACCGTCGCCTCGGTGGCGGCCGTGGCCGGCCTGACCGTCTATTTCAGCCAGGCCCGACCGGGCCACACGACATCGACGAACGCCCCGGGCGGAGTGACGCCCACCGGTTCGACCCCGACCGTCGGCGGCTCGGCGGGTGATGGCACCCCGGCTGTAAGCGGGGCGGCAGCGTCCCCGTCGAGCACGGGTTCCAGCTCTTCCGGCTACGGGTCCGGAACCTCGGAGGGAGGCTCCGCTGGGCTCAGCGCTCCGGCATCGGCCCCCCAGCCGTCTCAGCAGCCCGCACCGGTCATCAGCGGTTCGAGTTGAGCACCGCGACTGCGCGTCCCCGGAACCCGGGGGTGACCGTGTTCCGGGGCACCCGATGGTCCACCCGCATCGATCTCCTGGTCACCGAGCCGTCGGCCCTGGTGGGAGCGACCGAGCTGCTGCACCGGGAGCTCGACGTGGTCGAATCAGTGGCCAGCCGGTTCCGCCCGGACTCGGAGCTGAGCATCCTCCAGCGGGCCATGGAGCGGGTCGGAGGTCGGCCGGTGCCGGTCTCGGAACGGCTGGCCGAGGCGATTGCCATCGGACTGCGGGCCGGCGCCCTGACGGACGGCGCGGTGGACGTCACCGTCGGTGCCGCGCTCGGCCGCCTCGGCTACGACCGCGACTTCGCCCAGCTGGCATCCGGGGTCGAGGGCAGGTTGCCCGAACCCCATCCCCTCCCCGGGTGGCGGTGCGTACAGCTCGACCGCGAGAACGGCACGGTCGCCGCGCCCGTCGGGGTCGTCATCGATCTGGGGTCTACGGCGAAGGCTTGGGCGGCCGACCAGGCCGCGCGGTCCATCCGGACGAAGTTCGGGTGCGGCGTCCTCCTCTCCCTCGGTGGGGACGTGGCTGTGTTCGGCGCCCCGGCCGAGGGCTTCGCCATCGGGATTGCCGACGTCTGCGACGCCGACGAGGCCGTGGTCAGGGTGACCGTTGCCTCCGGCGGCCTGGCGAGCTCGGGGATCGGGCGAAGGCACTGGATGTTGGGCCGGAACCGGGTCCACCACCTCGTCGATCCCTCGACCGGCCTCCCGGTCGACTCCCCGTGGCGCACGGTGTCGGTGGCGGCCGCCTCCTGCGTCGATGCCAACACCGCGTCGACCGCCGCCATGGTGCTCGGGGATCCCGCCGTCGAGTGGCTGGGTCGCCATGGACTCCCCTCCCGACTGGTGCGCCACGACGGCACGGTCGTAACGGTCGCGGACTGGCCGTCCGAGGTCGGGGGCCACGTCGGATGACGTCGGTCAGCTCCCTTGTCGCCTCCACTAACGGCACCGCGCTGTGGTACCTCACCCGGGCCTCCGGCGTGGTCGGGCTGATCCTTCTGACAGGCACGTTGGTGATCGGGATCGTCGCCTCGATCGGATGGACTCGGGAGCGCTGGCCACGGTTCCTCTCCCAGGAGGTGCACCGCAACCTCTCGCTTCTCTGCCTCGGCTTCGTCGCCGTCCATGTCGTCACCACGGTGGGGGACGGCTACGTGCCCATCAGCCTGGCTGACGCCTTCGTCCCCTTCCGGTCGCCCTACCGCCCGGTGTGGGTCGGGTTGGGTGCGGTGACCCTCGACCTGCTGATCGCCGTGCTGATCACCAGCGCGCTACGCCGCCGCGTCGGCTACCGCTCCTGGCGGTTCGTCCACTGGCTGGCCTACGCCTGCTGGCCGATCGCTTTGCTGCACGGCCTCGGCACCGGATCGGACGCCTCCCTCGGACCGGTATTGGCTGTCGACGGCATCTGCACCGTCGTCGTGGTCGCTGCCGTGGCCTGGCGACTCGTCACGGGTCGGAGCTTCGGGGTTGGGCCACGACTGGCCGCGGGGGCCCTGACCCTGCTCGTCGTGCTGGCCATCGCGGTAACGGCCGCCCTGGGTCCGCTCCGTCCCGGCTGGTCCCACCGGTCGGGCACGTCGAGCGCACTGCTGGCCGAGATCGCCGCTAAGGCGACGGGAACACCGGGTCCGACGCCGACGGTGCCCACCACTGCCGTCGGATCCTCCACCACCGGCGGCACCGGGTCGCCCTCGGGTCAGGTGCCGGTCGCCCCGTTCTCCTATCCCGCCCGGGGCGCCCAGACAACGGTCCCGCTCGGGAGCGGGATGGTTCGCATCACGCTCTCGTTCCACCTGGACGACGCGGACTCCACACTCCTCCTCATCACCCTGGAGGGCGAAGCCGTGTCCGGCGGTGGAATCTCACTCGATCGAGGGGGCGTCAGGTTCGGGCCGTATGAGGGTACGGTCACGTCGCTTGACGGCAACCGGGTGGCCGCCACCATCGCCGACGACGGCCCTCTCGCCCTTCAAGTGACTCTGGCGGTCGACGAGGGCACCGGCGCACTGTCAGGCGTCGTCACCGGGACGACGGTCGGCGGGCCATGAGGGCGATAGCCCCTCGCAGTGGGCACCGGGCCCCCGCAGCGACCCGACCCGGACTGCCGGTCGGACCGTCCGGGCCGGCCCGACTGCTCCTCGGTGCCGGACCCGGCGACGGGACCGTCTCCCTGTCCGGGCACCTCGAGCTGTGGGGTCACCTCCCAGCGTGGCATCCGGCGCAGTTCATGGAGGAACTCGACCACAGCGGGCTCCGTGGTCACGGTGGCGCCTGGTTCCCGGTGGCGACGAAATGGCGGGCGGTGGCCTCCGGCGGCCGGACCCCGGTGGTGGTGGCCAACGGGGCCGAAGGGGAACCCGCAAGCGGCAAGGACCGGTATCTCGTCCACCACCGTCCTCATCTGGTGCTCGACGGGGCCGCCGTCGCGGCGAGCACTCTCGGCGCCGGTCGCGTCGTCGTCTACGTGCCTCGGGACGGCGTCGGGCCGATCAACCGGGCCATCGGTGAACGGCGACGGGCCGGCATCGACCCATGCCCGGTCGACATCGTCGTAGCCCCGGAGCGGTTCCTATCGGGCCAGGAGTCGGCGGTAGTCAATGCCATCAACGGACGGAATGCGGGCCTGCCTTCGTTCGTCGGACTCCGCCCGGTACGGGAGCGAGGGATCGGTGGACGTCCGACTCTGGTCCAGAACGTCGAGACGCTGGCCCAGGTGGCCCTCATCGCCCGGTTCGGGCAGGAGTGGTTCCGGCGGGTCGGGTCCCCGGGGTCGCCGGGAACGGCACTCCTGACCGTGACGGGTCGATGGCCCACGCCCCGGATCGTCGAGGCCTCCCTCGGCTCCACGCTGGGCCAACTCCTCCAGCTCGGCCCCGAAGACGTCCGCTCGCTCGATGGCATCCTGTTCGGCGGGTACGGAGGCGGCTGGGTCACCCCCGCCGAGGGCGCGCACACTCCTCTCACCGAGGAGGCCGTGCGGTCGATAGGGTCGTCGATCGGTGCCGGTGTCGTCGTCCTGTTGACGACCGGGGTCTGCCCCTTGGCCGAAGTGGCCCACGTCGTCGGGTACCTGGACGGAGAGGGCGCCGGTCAGTGTGGCCCCTGCGTCCACGGCCTGGCCGCCCTCTCGACCGCCGTCGGGCGGTTGGCCTTCGCTCCCAGCCGACACAGCGGGGTCGCCTCCATCGAATCGTTGTGCGGTCTGATCGAGGGTCGGGGCGCGTGCCACCATCCCGATGGAGCCGCCCGGTTCGTGCGCTCGGCCATGCGGACGTTCGGGGAGCACGTCGACCACCACCTGCGTCGGGGTCCTTGCCGGCCGGCGGCGCCGGTGATGGCGGTCCCCCGCCACCGGAGGATCGCGTGATGGGGCGCCGTCGGTACCGCCTGGTGGTGGATCCGATCGCCTGTGACGGGGCCGGTGTCTGCGGTGAACTGCTGCCCGAACGGATCCGGCTCGACCCGTGGGGATTCCCCATCGTCGAGCCGGGGGAGGTTCCACCGCCCCATGATCGACCACGCCCGACGGGCAGTGGGCGCATGTCCCCGGCTCGCTCTCACCCTGGTGAGGATGCAGGCCTCGGTGGACCACCCCCGCCGGCCGCTGGCGCCCCTTCCATGATCACCGCCCTGGCCTCAGCGGATCGACGGAGCCGACTCCGCCACCATCCGGAACATGTTCCCGACCGTCATGTGGACGTCAGGAACGATTCCTATCCTGCCTGGATGGTTGTCCCCGCTTCCGACGACGCGCGCCCGTCCGAGCCCGCACCGGCTACCCGCGTCACCCGAGGACATCCGCCGACGGCGGCCCCCACCGGGTCCCGTCCATGAGCGTCGCCGGATCGGGCTCCCCGCTGTCCACCGCCGACCGCCCCCGGCACCGGGTTCGTCGACGCAGCGGCGGCCCGGAGGCCAACGCCCGGCTGACGGCCTCGGTGGCCGTCGTCCTACTCGTGCTGTTGGCCGCGGAGGGATTCACCATCCTACGGGTCGGTCGTCTCCTCACCCCACACGTGTTCATCGGCATGCTCCTGGTACCGCCCGTGCTGTTGAAGATGGGCAGCACCCTGTGGCGATTCGGCCGCTACTACACGGGAGACGAGGAGTACCGGCGAAAAGGACCACCGCTGCCGCTGTTGCGGCTGCTCGGTCCGGTAGTGGTGATCCTGACGGTCGTGGTCTTCGGGACGGGGATCGCCCTACTCCTCGGCCCGGTCTCGTTACGCGCCCAGATGCTGCAGCTCCACAAGCTCAGCTTCATCCTCTGGTTCGGGGCCATGGCGATCCATGTGCTCGGACACATCGTCGAGACGGCCCGAGTGGCACCCCGTGACTGGATGCGGCGCACCCGCAGACAGGTGGACGGGGCCGGGATCCGTCAATGGTCACTGGCCGCCAGCCTCGTGCTGGGTGTGATCCTGGCCGTCATCGTGGTCCCCCACGTTGGAACCTGGCTGGACGGTGGCCGGCACGCGATCGGCGTCTTCCACCGATGAACCCGGGTTCCGTCGCCGAGATGGACCCTTCCGCGCCCGAGGTGGCGACCCGACGACACGTCCACGCCCGGCGGGCGGTGACAACCCGTCGCACCTACCGTCGGCGCCGGATCCTGGTGGCAGTCGCCGCGGTTCTCGCCGTCGTGGTGGCATGGTTGGCGGTGTCGCTCGGGGGCGCGCTCACCGAATCCTGCCCTGGGCTCGTCGATGAGCGCACGATTCGCCGAGTGGGCCCGGGGACACGGTGGAGGCGGCCTGGTCAACTGGGTCGAGAACGAGTGGTACAGCCACCATCCCCCGAAAGTCGGAGGGCGGCCGCCCGCGGGGCGCCATCCGGGTGCCGGTCGCGCTCCATCCGACGGCCGCCGCCGCAGCGACCGGACCGACCCATCTTCCCGCTCCGGCCCCCATCGTCCCTTTCGCCAGTCCGGCGATCGCCGGCGAGGGCGAGTGGTCCCCCGTGGGACGCCCGGTCGACGGTCTGCCCGCGGTGTATGAGACGACGCTCCGGCCCGACGCCATCCACACCAGCTACGTGGTCGGGGTCGCCTGGATGGACACGGACCTGTTGAAGGCCACCCTCTACTCGGGCAGCGAGATCCCGGGGGGCGGTCCGTTCGCCCACACCGCACCGATCACACCGACCGCCGCCACGGGTCTGGTCGCGGCCTTCAACGCCGGGTTCCTCATGTCCAACGCCAACGGCGGCTACTACACCGACGGTCGGACCATCATTCCGCTGCGCACCGGTGCAGCTTCCTTCGTGGTCTACGCCAACGGCACCTCCACCGTGGGTGAGTGGGGCCGGGACGTCACGATGAGCCCTCAGGTCGTCTCCGTCCGGCAGAACCTCGATCTGGTGGTCGACGGGGGCCAACCGGTCCCGGGGCTCGACGCGGCGGACACGACCCACTGGGGATACACCTTGGGCGACCAGGTCTACGTGTGGAGATCAGGGCTCGGGGTCACGGCGAACGGCGCCCTCGTCTACGTCGGAGGGCCGGGCCTCAACATCACCGACCTCGCCGATCTGCTGGCCCGCGCCGGCGCGGTCCGGGCCATGGAACTCGACATCAACACGGACTGGGTCAACTTCGCCACCTACCAGCCGTCCACGCCCACCGGGCCCGCCACTCCCGCCAACGGCACCGACCTGCTGCCCGCGATGGTTGGGACTCCCGGCCGCTACTTCGAGTCGTACTGGTCCCGGGACTTCATCACCATGTCGTCGACGGTTGCTCCCTGACCCGGGGGGAGGGCTCGTGGGCAGCGCGCCATCCGATGGGGTCAGAGGCGCCGCAACCCCGCCTCGGCGAAGGAGTACGCCCCGAATCCGAGCAGGCCCAGGGCCACGAGACTGAGTAGGAGGGCTCCGAACGGGTGGTGCACCAGGGCTTGCAGAGCCTGGTCGACGCCCTTGGCCCGTGCCGGGTCGTCGGTGACCGCGGTGTCGAGGAGGAATCCGCCCACCAGGGCGAGGAGGAACCCGCGGCTCCCGTTGCCGACACCACCGAGTATCCGGACCGCCAGCTGCGCATTGCGGCCCAACCGCTCGAGGGCGAGGCTGTCGGAGTAGTCGTGGGCGATGCCCCAGATCGCCAGTGCCACCCCGGAGGCGAGGAGCCCGATCCCGACGATGCCCACCATCTCCGTGCCTCCAGGCCACCCCATCACCCGCACCACGGTGGGTGCCGGATCGGCCGAGGCACCGCCACTGGTGACGTGACCGGCGGCGAGCTGTACGGCTCGCACCATCAGCCCGATGTAGACGAAGGCGATTCCCAACGAACCGACGCGGTGGACCGCCTTCTGGTCGTGAGCTGACGCCTCCACCAACCGCCATACGCCGTAGCCCGCCAGTCCTACCGCCAACACCGCGAGCAGCACCGGCCCGCCGGACCGGCGGCCGACCTCGGCGAGGGCACCGGTGCTGTCGGCCTGGGCCGGCGCACTGCCGTGCCACGCGATGTCGAAGGCCAGATACGCGAACACCAGGTAGATCACGCCCCGTGCCCCGATACCGACCCGGGCCGCCGTTCGGATTCCGCCATTCGATCCGCCCCGGGTCCGGACGGAGGGCCGCTCCGCAACCGTGGTCGAGGACATCACCATTCGATGCGGTTGGGTCCGCCGCCCCGATGACGCAGGTGGACCGACACCCTCAGCGGATGGGGCCTCCCGAGGTCGACGGGCTGTCGGCCAGGCCCGAGCCGGCCCCGGATGTCGAACACGGCAGGAAGCCGGCTACCAGCGGTAGAAGCCGTGCCGACCGGCTCCCTCGCCCCGGCCGAGGGCGAAGCCCACCACCCAGAGCACGAGGAGAACTACCGCCACGATCCAGAGGACGTGGAGGGCGAAGCCCAGTCCGAAGAAGAGCAGGACCAACAGGAGGGCGAGAAGGATCAACATGGGAAGCCTTTCGTTAGTGCCCGGAAGGGCATGGCCCGGAGAACCCGGAGGAAGATGGAGCCGCGAGGTCGATACCGGTGGTTCGGTCACGGCGCTCGATGGCCGGTGATGGACTTCAGATGTAGGTGTCGTCCCGGCTGATCACGTTGCCCCGGCCGTCGTCGACGACCGTGCGGTGCCGGCGCATCCCCGCTCCCAGATATCCGATCAAGGACAGGACGGCACCCACGGCACCCACCACCATCAGGATGACGCCGATGGTGTTCACATTGAAGCCGTGCTGGTCCGGACTGGTGGTGAGGGCGAAGTCCAGTACGGCTCCCACGGCGAAGACCACGATGCTGGTTGCGAGACCGCCAATCATGTTCGGTTCCTTTCTCGGGGGTGTTCCGCGTGTACCCGAAATGACGATCTACCAAACGGACGCGAGGGTCGCGGTCGTCGTGGAGGCAACGCCTCGCGCCCTGCGGGGTGGCAACCCCGTCCCCGATCCCACCTCCACCCGACGGACGTTGCACGGAGATGAGATCGTTAGTGGAATGCGAACGTGGGACGGTCGGTCAGCCACACACGCCGGTGCAGGTCGTGCGTCGCTGTCAGTCCTCGGCCTCGGGGACGGGGGGATCGTCATCCTCCCGGGACAGGCCCCAGGTGTCGCTCACCGACTTTGCTGACGAACCACTGACGATGTCCGCCCGCATCAACGAGTCGCGCGACCTGCGGCGTGCCGCTTCGAATTCCTCCGACAGGCGCGTGAGGTCCCGGCGGGAGTCGGCAACATTGCCGAGCGCCACGGCCTGACTGATGGCCAGTCCCTCCTCGAGCTTGTCGACGACGATCCGGTAGGCGACGAGCGCCTCCTCGATCTGATCGGCACATCGCCGGCCCGCCGCGATCGTGGCCCGCAGGTCAGCGATCGCCTCATCCCGGAGTTCGGTCACGGCGAAAACCTTAGAGGAACATGAGAGATTGAGTCTGGTCACCGTCACCTGTTGTTGACAAGCCCCTCCGACGATCCGGTGGAACGTCGGAAGTCCCTCAGGTCCCGCGGTCAGCTCAGTGGATGTCGAGGCCGGAGAACTGCCCTGACCTGCGCCAACGGTCGATGTAGGCGAAGTAGGCGGGCGCCCCGTCCGGGTAGCCGGCGGAGTTGAGTATCTCCCTCCGTCCGATGGGCCCACCCTCGTTGTTGTAGTAGCCCGGGGTGCACTCGGGGTCACCACCCAGAAGGCGTCCCGGCTCGGTCATCGGTGCGATCCACGCCGCCTCGGCTTCAGGGGAGACCTCGACCAATGTGGCCCCGCGGTCCCGGGCCGCAGCCAGGACGGTGGCGATCGTCCGGGCGGCCTCTACCTGGTTGTGGGTGATGTTCGAGATGAGGTTCGCCTGCTGCTGCGGTCCGATCACGAAGAGGTTGGGGAAACCGGCCACGTGCATGCCGTGGAGGGAGCGCATCCCGTCGGACCAGTACTCGGACAGCGTCCTACCTCCCCGACCGACCGTCTCGAAGCCGCAGCGGCGGGCGATGTCCGTGCCCACCTCGAATCCGGAAGCGACGATCAGGAGATCGAGGTCGACATGCGTCTCCCCCACCCAGCACCCGGTCGGATCGATCCGCGACACACCGCGGCCGTCGGTGTCGACGAGGTGGACGTTGTGCCGGTTGAAGGCCTGGAGGTACTCGTCATGGAAGCACGGTCGTTTGCAGAGCTGGCGGTACCAGGGCTTGAGGAGGGCGGCCGTGGCCGGGTCCTCCACCACCGCGTCGACGCGGGCCCGGATCTCCTCCATCTTCTCGTCATCCGAGGCCTCGTAGGCGAGGCGTACGTCGTCCATCGTCAACGGCCGGCCATCCAGATCCTGGCGGATCCTCGCCCAGATCCTCTTGGAGATGTCCGTCCAACCGTCCTGTACGAGGTCGACCTCGGCGTCGCCGCCGGTCTGCAGCACCGCGAAGTTCGACAGCCATTCGGACTGCCAGCCCGGCGCCAGGTCGGCGAACCAGCCGGTGTCGATCGGGCGGTTGTCGCGTACGTCGATGGCCGACGGGGTGCGCTGGAATACGTAGAGCTCACCGGCGTCCCGGGCGACGGCGGGAACGACCTGGACGGCGGTCGCCCCCGTGCCGATGATCCCGACGCGTCGGTCGCGGAGGCCGGTCAGCGGCGCCCCCGACGGGTCACCGCCGGTGACGGTGTAGTCCCAACGGGCGGTGTGGAAACACGGACCGGCGAAGTCCTCGAGACCCGGGATCCCCGGGAGTTTCGGGCGATGGAGAGGCCCTGTCGCCATCGTCACGTACCGAGCCCGGATCTCGTCACCGCGATCGGTGGAGATGTGCCAACGGCGGGACGGCTCGAGCCACTCGAGGCGGCGGACCTGGGTCGACAGGAGGCAACGACGCAGGAGATCCCACCGGCTGGCCATGCGTTCGGCGTGGGCATGGATCTCGGGCGCGAAGACGTACTTCATCGACGGCACCGTCCCCGTCTCCTCGAGGAGTGGCAGGTAGACCATCGCCGCGGTGTCGCACATCGCCCCGGGATAGCGGTTCCAGTACCAGACGCCCCCGACGCCCCCGGCTCCGTCGAGGATCAGGAAGTCGTCGATTCCTGCCTCGACGAGCATCCCTCCCGTGGCGAGCCCCGCGAAACCGGCTCCGATGACGGCCACCTCCACGTCGACGTGCCGGGATCCGCGCTCGGGACGTTCGGCGTAGCGGTCCTCGAGCCATGGGGCGAATCGACCCGTCGGCTCGATGTACTGCGCCGAGCCGTCGGAGCGCAATCGCTTGTCGCGTTCGGACCGATATCGCCGACGGAGCGCCTCGTGATCGATCTCCTGAGCCACCGCTCGACCCCTCTCGTCATCCACGGCGTCATCATGCACCCTGGAGGTGGTCGCTCCCTCCCGGGCAGATGGGGGGAAGCGACCCGGCGAGCCCGCTGCCGAGCGATCTACGGTGGAGTGATGGATGATCCACGGCTGTCCGGACGGGGTCCGGAGTGATGCCCGACGGCAGAGGGGGGCAGCCGTGACGGACCGGCAGGCCTGGACGCTCTACCACGTGGGCATCGTGGTTCCCGACATCGCCGAGGCCCAGGTGGCACTCACCGGACAACTCGGCGTGACCTGGGGGCCGGTGCTGTCCTTCGACGCCGTCGAGTACCGGGACGGCGGCGGCCGGGACATGGTGCTCCCGACCACCATGTGCTATTCCGCCGACGGTCCCCACCTCGAGTTGATCGCCGAGGTCCCGGGATCGGTCTGGGTGCGGAACGAGCATTCCAACCTGCACCACATCGGCTTCTGGAGCGACGACGTGCCGTCCGACGGCCATCGGCTGGCGGCGGCTGGATGTCCACTCCAACTGTGTGGTCGGAGCGGGGACGAGGCTCCGACGTCGTTCGCCTATCACCGCAACGATCTCGGTGTCCGGATCGAGTTGGTGGATGCCGCCCTGCGAGAGACGATGGCGTTCATGTTCGATCCGGCCCACCGGTGACGGCGGGACCTCACTTCGGTGCAGGACACCAGTCACCCGGACCTCCTGGACCTCGACGGCGGTGGCCGTGGCCACGGAGCTGCGGGGGGCCTACGATCAACCTGGGTCGAGGGGGTGGGGTGACTCCGGGTGGGGGTGTCTTTCGGTCTCGGTCGCCCGGTCGGCGGAGCCGTCCGGCTGGATGGACAAGGGGAGCTGGTGGCGAGCACGGCGTCGGAGCAGTCGGCGGGGTTGGACCAGGAGCGGGAACTGCGGGATCTGCTGCGAGCGATACCGCTCTTCGCGACCCTGGAGGGGCACGAGCTCGATCGCGTCCTGGCCCGCTGTCATACCGAGTTCCTCGACGCCGGTGACCTGTGCGTCCGCGCCGGCGACCTTCCCGATGCGCTCTACGTCGTCGTCTACGGGAGGCTGCTGACCTACGTCGACGACGAGCCGGGTGAGGCCATCTCACGCGGCCACGTGTTCGGCGAGATCGGGATGATCACCCACCAGCCCCGTCTGGCCAGCGTCCGAGCGGTTCGCGACACCCAACTCCTGGTGCTTCCCGCCGAGGAGTTCGACCGTCTGGCCGACGAACACCCGGGCTGGCTCCGCCGGGCCGCCCAGATCGTCACCGACCGCCTCGGTTCGTCCTCCCGTCGGCCATCCCACGAACAGGTCCTCTCCCTGGGCGTCTTCACCGTGGGCCGGGGGGGAGCTGCCATCGATGAGATGCGTGAACTGGCCGTCGAACTCGGCCGGCAGGCGAGCACCGTGCTGGCGAACGCCTCCGACGCTCCCCCACCGGTCGACCGCGCCCGCTGGGCGCATCAGCTGGAGGGCAACCACCGCTACGTGCTCTATGACGGCTCGTCGGGGGACCCGGATTGGGCCGACTGGTGCCTGGGGAACTCCGACCGCGTGGTCATCGTGGCCGAGGCCGATGCTCCACCGGAACAGCTCCCGGCGGCGGTGATCCGGCGGATCCGCGGGGGGTTGCTGAGCGGCAGTCTGTTCATCGTCATGGTGCAGCGTCCCCGGACGGAGCGACCCCGACTGTCCACCGGATGGCGGAACGTCGTCGGAGAGGGTCAGATCCTGCACCTCCGTCCGGGAGTGGCTGGCGACCTCGGCCGAGTGGCCCGCCTGGTCACCGGCCGGGGGTACGGACTGGTGCTCGGGGGCGGCGGGCCGCGCGGATTCGCCCATCTGGGTGTCATGCAGGCACTGGACGAAATGGGCCTGCCGACGGACATGATCGGCGGCACCAGCATCGGAGCGGCCATGGGATCGTGCCGGGCGCTCGACCTCGACGCGCCCACCCGGCTCGCCTGGGCGACGAGCGCGTTCGTCGACAGCGGGAACCTCCTTCCGCCGACCGTGCCGGTGCTGTCGTACAGCTCGGCGCGAAAGGTCCGCAGACTTCTCGAAGACCCCCGATATCTGGGGGATCGGACCATCGAGGAGACCTGGATCCCGTTCTTCTGCGTGTCCGCCAACCTCAGCCGGGCCAAGGTGGTCGTGCACGACCGAGGATCCCTGGCCATCGTGGTCCGGGCCAGCCTCTCGCTCCCCGGGATCTTCCCGCCGGTGCGGCTCGGATCGGACTTCCTCGTCGACGGCGGCGTCCTGAACAACCTTCCCGTCGACATCATGCGGGGCCGGCCCGGCATCGGAACGGTCATCGCCGTGGACCTGTCGGTCGACGAGGAGGTGGCGGCGACCTCCAGCTACCGGGAGACCCCGTCGGGCTGGATGCTCCTCGCCGACCGTCTCGCCAAAGGGCGGAGGAGCGACGCACCGCCGCTCTCCCTCAACGTCCTGATGCGATCCAAGGACCTGGCCGGTATCGAGGTCCAGAGGCGTCTCCTGGCCGACTTCCCCCCTGACGTGCTGATCCGGCCCGACGTCTCGACCGCCCCGATGTTCGACTTCCAGAGCGCCGGTCACCTCGTCGAGGTCGGGTACGACGAAGCCATGCGCCGGGCGGACGAGCTGCGTTCGGTGGTGGGCACGTACCCGTGACCATCGGCTATCAGCGGTGGGCCGGCTCCATGGGCGCGTCGGTTCAGGGGGTGGTGCCCTCGAGTTCGGCCGACCCGGTGTTCGTGGGGCTGACAGCCCCGAATCCGCACTCCCGCAGGGCGGCCACCGCCGCCTCTCCCGCATGTCGGCCCGCATCACGGGCGTGGTCGATCTGATGGAACTCGAGGAGCCCGATGCCCTCGGTGTCGGGGACCACGGTGACCGTGGCCTGGTCGGTGGCATCGTCCTCCGGCCGCCGGTCGCCCATCTGCATCACGCGCAGCAGCATCTCGCCGAGGGCGGGTGTCTCCCCCTCAGGGGGGACTGACGAGAGGGTTTCGAGCCGAACCGCCACCACGGGACCTTCGGCGTGCGCGGACAGAGGGGTCACCGGGCAGTTGTCGGTAAGGGATCCGTCGACCAGCACCTGGTCACCGAGGCGCCACGGGGTGAACAGGACGGGAACGCACAACGAGGCCCCGACGGCCTCCACCGTCGATCCCCGCTCGTGGTACACGGGGACGCGTCGGTACAGGTCGGAGCTGACGACCACGAGCTCGCGCGGCAGCTCTTCGATCCGGCTGTCGCCGAAGCAACGCCGGAGCATCGCCCGGCCCCGTTCGCCCTTGGCCAGGCTCGTGAGGGACGGCCGGATGTCACCGAACGGACGGCGGCGGACGAACTCGTCGAAGACGCGATCGTCCACCTGCCCGGCGCTGGCCCCGGTCGCATAGAGGGCGGCGATCAGGCCGCCCATACTCGTCCCGGAGATCCGGTCCACCTCGATGCCGGCCTCCTCGAAGGCGTGGAGCACACCGAGGTGGGCCAGGGACCGGGCCCCGCCGCCGGAGAGGACGAGCCCCACGCTCTGGCCGGCCAGCCGCGCCGTGAGCGGCCGGAGGCTGGTCCGGCCAGACATGTCGATCGTCACCCACGTGGTAGACCCGACGGCACCCGGTGGCGTCATGCCATCGCCCGATCTGCACCGGGGACGGTGCGAAGCCCGTCAGTACCACGTCGCACTGGGCTTCAGGGCGGGGGGCGCCGGATGGCTCCGGGCTGTCGCTCACCAGCACCACGCGATCCCCCTGGCGCAGGCATGCATCGGCCCATGGGCTGCCGGCCTCGGCGACCAGCAGCACCCGGTCGTGGTCGGCTTCGACCAGCTGGAGCTCGTGGGGTGGCGTCTGCCCCCTTCTCGACACCCGGAGGTTCGCGGACAGCAGATCCTCCAGGACCTCACCCACGGCATCGACGGGTGCGCCCGGATCCAGTCCGACCAGCGCCACCACCTTCGGAGCGGGTGGTGCCGGCGGGGACATCGGCCGGCTGTGCTGCAGGCGGAAGGCGACACCGCGGGCCATGGCCGCCATGACCGACGGATCGGACGCCGAGAGTTCGGAGAACCGCTCGCGACTCACCCGGACCAACGTCGAATCGCGACGGGCGGTCACCGTCGCCGATCGTGGCACGTCGGTGAGCAGGGCCAGCTCGCCCAGCGTCGATTCCGGATACAGGTCCAGCGTCGAGCCGTCCGGTCGCCGCAGCGCCAGTCGCCCGGCGGTCAGCACGTACATGGCGTCGGCCGTGTCACCCGCGTGGAAGAGGCTGGTTCCAGCCGCCAGCGCTATCTCCTCGCCACTGTCCAGCACCTCGGCGCGCACCGGAGCCGGCAGGAGGTCGAGGAAGTCCGTCCCGTCCGGCACCGCGTGCACGTGCGTGCGGGTCTCGGCCGGACGATCGAGCAAGGTCGACCCGGACGAGAGGTCGAGCTCCTCACCGGCCTCACGGATCCGGCCGAAGAAGAGTGCGATCACCGCGGCGGCCGCGAAACTGGCCGCGGCCAGCTCCCATCCCTGTCGGATGGCGTGGGCGAACGTGATGAGGGTGGCACGGGATATGAAGACCGTGAGGATGGCGATACCGAGGACGCCGCCGAGCTGGCGGGCGCTCGAGTTGACCGCCGAGGCGGTGGCGTACCGACCCGCCGGCACCGTCGACAGTCCGCCCGCCGAGGCGACGGGCAGCGTGGCGCCGACCCCGATGCCGCTCATGATCTGGCCCGGGAGCCACTCGCCCCAGAAGTCCGGTCGGAGGCCGACCTTGGTGGCGTACCAGATCAGCGCACCCGACCAGATCATGGCGCCCGGAACCACCACCGCCCGGGGGCCGAACCGCTCGGCCAGTCGGCCGGCCGGGACCGACACCAATGCCGCCACCACCGCTCCCGGCGCCACGGCCAGTCCCGCTTTCAGGAGGTTGTACCGCCAGATGTAGTGGAGCCACAGGATGTGGGCCAGCAGGTACGTGTAGAGGCCCAGTCCGGCGCAGATCGTGATCAGGTTCGAGACCAGGAAACCACGGATGCGAAGGAGTTCGGGGTCGAGCACGGGCGAGCGGTGGTGGGTCGAGCTCCACACGGTGAGGGCCACGCTCGCGGCGGCGACCGCGAAGATTGCCAGGATGCCCGGGCTCGTCCAGCCCCAGGTCCCGCCCTGCACGATGCCGAGGGTGACGGCGCCGAGCCCGAGGGAGAGCAGCAGCGCCCCGCGCAGATCGGGCAGGATCCGACTGCCCGGTGCCCGGCTCTCGACCACCAGCCGCCGGCTCAGCAGGTAGGCGATCAGACCGAGGGGGAGGTTGATCAGGAAGACGAGTCGCCAGTTGTAGAGGTCGACCAGCGCGCCACCGACCGGTGGCCCGATACCGGCCGCCAGTGCGGCCGCCGCCGCCCAGAGACTGAGCGCCTTCGTCCTGCGCTCGGCGGTCGAAGCGTGCACGACGACCCCCAGGGACGCGGGAACCAGGAGGGCGGCACCGGCCCCTTGGAAGGCCCGGAACACGATGAGCATGTCCACCGAGGTGGAGAGGGCGCAGAGCCCGGACATGACGGTGAAGGTGACGAGACCGATGTTGAAGAGCCGACGGCGTCCCAGCAGATCGGCGAAGCGGCCGGAGAGCACGAGGAGTCCGGCGAAGACCACGTTGTACGCGTTCAGGATCCAGGAGAGGTTGCTGACGGTGGAGTGCGGGAAGGCCGCCTGGATACTCGGGAACGCGACGTTGACGACCGTCGAGTCCAAGAAGGCGAGGAACGCCCCGAAGGAGGCGACCACGACCGCCCCCATCGGCACGTACCGGCGCCCGGTCGGCGTCCCGAACGGGGAGGGGCGTAGCTCGTCGGCGACCGTGGACCCGTTCATCTGTGGGTCGGATCCGCCACTGGTCGTCACGCCGTTCCCCCATGTCGCGCCGCTGATCTGATTCGGACGGGTCGCGGCGCAGGTTGCTACCGCCTACGCCGCGGGCCCGATGACCGGCATTACAGCAGAACGGCATGGCCGGCGCCATCGTCCGCCCGTCGGATCCGGGAACCGCCCCCGGTCGGCGCCGGCCCTCCATCGGCTCCCTCGCCTTCGCTCCGTAGACGGTGCACGCAGGCCACCCGCGGCCCTGACCTCAGAACGTCCAACCTGAGGCCCGGACGACGGGCTCGCGGGAAACAAGTGTCGCCAATCGGCGATTGCCGTCCAGAACGGGCCATGGCATGCTCCAAGAGTCGACGGCGGACGTCGGTACAGGTACCTCACGGCGGGAGAACGACCATGACGCTCACCAACGAGACGTTGGCCCCCCTCGGCCACGCAGACCGGTTCTTCATAGGAGGGGCCTGGGTCAGCCCCTCGTCCGATGCCACGATCGACGTCATCGACTCCGGGACCGAGGAGCTGTACTTTCGTGTGGCGGAGGCGAAGGAGGCCGACATGGCGCGAGCCGTCGGTGCGGCCCGGGCGGCGTTCGACGAGGGTCCGTGGCCCCGCATGACCCATACCGAGCGGGCGGGGTACCTCCGGGAGCTGGCGACGGGTCTCCTCGGACGGGCCGGGGACGTCGGCCAGATCTGGCCTCGGGAGTCCGGTGTCCTCCACGCCCTCGCCGAGCCGTTCGCCGTCAACTGGGCGAGCGCCTTCAACTTCTACGCGGGACTGGCGGACACGTTCCCGTTCGAGGAGGAGGCGAAGCCGGAGGCCGGTGAGTTCGGATTGATCGTGCGGGAGCCCGTCGGAGTCGTGGGGGCGATCATCCCCTGGAACGCTCCGCTCGCGATGATCACCTACAAGGTCGCCCCGGCCCTGCTCGCGGGGTGCACCGTCATTCTCAAGTGCTCACCCGAGGCACCTGGCGCCGGCTACGTATTGGCAGAGGTGGCCCGGGCGATCGGCCTACCGGACGGAGTGCTGAACGTGGTGACCGCCGATCGTGAGGTGTCGGAATCGCTGGTACGCGACCCCCGGGTGGACAAGATCACGTTCACCGGTTCGACCGCCGCGGGCCGGCGGATCGCCTCGATCTGTGGTGAGCGCATCGCCCGCTGCACCCTGGAACTGGGGGGCAAGTCAGCCGCCGTGATCCTCGACGACATGGACCTCGCCAGCGCGGCCGGAACACTCGCCGCGTACGAGTGCTTCCTGTCGGGTCAAGTGTGCTCGTCGCTCACCCGAATCGTCGTCACCCGGAGCCGGCACGACGAATTGGTCGACGCCCTGGCGCAGACCTTCTCGCAGGTCCAGGTGGGTGACCCATTCGATCCGCAGACGCAGATGGGTCCGCTGGCCGCCCGACGCCAGCGGGACCGGGTCGAGGGCTACATCGCCAAGGGCGTCGCCGACGGGGCGACCCTGGCGGCGGGGGGCGGACGCCCGAGCCATCTGGAGCGTGGCTGGTTCATCGAGCCGACGGTGTTCGGAAACGTCGACAACTCCTCCACGATCGCCCAGGAGGAGATCTTCGGTCCCGTGCTCAGTGTCATCCCCGCAGATGACGAGCAACACGCGATAGCGATCGCAAACGACACCATCTACGGACTGAACGCCTCGGTGTTCACCAACGACGTGGACCGTGCTCGCGACGTCGCCCGGCAACTGCGGTCCGGAACCGTCGGCCATAATGCCTTCCGCACGGATTTCACCATGGCGTTCGGTGGTTTCAAGCAATCGGGCATCGGCCGGGAGGGCGGAACGGAAGGACTGCTTCCTTTCCTCGAGACCAAGTCGGTCATCCTCGAGGGTCGTCCGACCGGTTACCGGGTCGACGGGTAGTCATCCGGACGAACGACTCCTGGCTTTCCGCCACGGGTTTGGGAGTGGGTGTTCCGGGCTGCACCACCACGCTCACGTGGAAGGAGGTCGGTCTGCCCCGACCCCGCGGCGGACGGGACCTGCGGACGAGCCGGCGAGCTGCTCGACATCGCCCGCGGACGGGACCCTCTGACAGTCGCAGCGTCCAAAGGCCAAGGCACGCAGCCCCGACGGTCGCGCTGACGGAGCGCCCGTGGCGGTCAGTAGGGAGTCGGGATGTACCGCACCAGTGGGTTCGGCACCAGGTCGTCGTCCACCGCCTCACGATGCGGCAGTTCCGCCTCGCGGTGCTCCAGAGGGGCATAGGGGATGCGCTCCAGCAGATGGGCGATGACGTTCAGCCGTGCCCGCTTCTTGTCGTCGGAGTGGGCGACCCACCACGGCGCCCATGCGGTGTCGGTCGCGGCGAACATGTCGTCGCGGGCGGCCGAGTACTCGGACCAGCGCCGGTAGGCCAGGAGGTCCATGTCCGACAGCTTCCAGATCTTGCGAGGATCGTCGATCCGGGCCTGGAGCCGTCGGGTCTGTTCGTCGGGGCTGACTTCCAGCCAGTACTTCAGCAGCAGGATGCCCGAGTCGACCATGGCCTTCTCGACGCCCGGTGCCAGCTCCAGGAAGCGCTGAGTCTCCTGGGGGCTGCAGAAGCCCATCACCCGTTCGACGCCTGCCCGGTTGTACCAGCTGCGGTCGAAGATGATCACTTCGCCGGCCGCAGGGAAGTGCGCCATATAGCGCTGGATGTACATCTGGGACTTCTCACGCTCAGTCGGCGCCGGCAGCGCCACCACCCGGAACACCCGGGGGCTCACCCGCTCCGTGATGGCTTTGATGGTGCCGCCCTTGCCCGCGGTGTCGCGTCCCTCGAACACGATGCACACCTTGGCGCCAGTGTCCTTGACCCACTCCTGGACGGCGACCAGCTCACCGTGCAGGCGGCGGAGCTCGTGCTCATACCGCTTGCGCTTCATCTTGGGCGCACTGCCGAGTTGGGTCGAGGCGTCTCCGTCAGCGCGTGACTCCCAGCTACCCGAAGTAGCCCTTGCCGGAGTCGCGCTATCACGAGGACCCGGAGCGTGCCGTCCATCGTGCTTGTGCTTGCCCATTGTCCATCTCCGTCGGATTCAACGCTGACGTCCAGGTCGTGCGTTTGGGACGAGGCACACATCTTGGCTGATCCGGGAGTTCAGAGTCACCAGTGGCCACGGCATGGTTCATGCCGCTTGGATCCAACAGGTCTACTCGACCGCCCCGACTACTGGGCGGGTACACGATGAAGCATGCAGCGCGAACCGATAGTCGCACCAAGTTGAGGTGTGCGTGCCCAGGAGTTCTTGAGGGCACGCATCGAGCGGGCCATCCTCCGGGGAAGGGTGCTCCCCTATCTGGCGTCCGGGAGCGTCGACCAGTTGGCCGCGTTACGCTTACGGAATCGACCCGCGGAATGCCCGCCTGCGAGCCTCCCAGATCGTCGCCGCGACGATCGGCTGGCGTGTCTTCGAGACGTACCTGATCGAAGCAGGCGGGCTCGATGACATTCCCCCGGAGGTGGTGCGAGACGAACTGACCAAGTCAGCTCGTCGCCTCGGCGCCACTCCCTGGCCTCCGCCTCCTGACCCTGCGATCCCGGGCCAAGACGAACGACCCATGGGGATCGTGCAGGAGTCCAGCCGATCCCAGCGGGCCGGATCCGCGTGGAGTAGCACGGGACCGGCATGAACGGCGTCCTGCAGCGCTGGACCCCGGGCCTCGTCACGCTCCGCACCTACGAGCGCGCTTGGCTCCGGTCCGACCTCGTCGCCGGGCTCGTCCTGGCGGCCATCCTGGTTCCCCAGGGCATGGCCTACGCGGAGCTGGCCGGCCTGCCTGCGGTGACGGGCCTCTACACGACGATCGCCTGCCTCGTCGCCTACGCCGTCTTCGGTCCGTCGAAGGTCCTGGTCCTCGGGCCCGACTCCTCGGTGTCGCCACTCATCCTGGCCGCCATCACCCCACTGCTGGTAACCGACGACCCGGCGACGGCGATCGCCCTGGCCGGCATGCTGGCGATACTGGTCGGGCTGATCGAGATCGGACTCGGGGTCGCCAAGCTGGGCTTCGTCGCCGACCTGCTCTCGAGTGAGGTCCGGGTCGGCTACCTCAACGGCCTGGCCGTGACCATCATCGTCGGCCAGCTGCCCAAGCTCTTCGGCTTCTCCACGAGCGCCGACAACTTCGTCGACGAGGTGCGCGCCTTCTTCGACCGACTCGATCAGACCAATCGCACGACGCTGGTGACCGGACTCTGCACCCTCGCCGTCCTGCTAGTCCTCCCGCGCATCTCCAGACGGGTTCCCGCCGTGCTCGTCGCCGTCGTCGGTGTCACGGTCGTGTCGGCCGTCCTCGACCTGGCGTCCCACGGGGTGAAGACCGTCGGCACCCTCCCGCAGGGGGTGCCGGTCCCCACGTTGCCCTGGACCAAGTGGTCGGACGTTGCCCCGCTCCTCCTCGGAGCGGTGGGCATCACCATGGTGTCGCTGACCGACACGATCGCCACGGCGACCAGCTTCGCCGCCCGCCGGGGCGACGAGGTGAACCCGGACCAGGAGATGGTCGGCATCGGCACCTCGAACATCGCGGCCGGCTTCTTCCAGGGATTCTCCGTGTCGGTCAGCGGGTCGCGCACGGCCGTGGCCGACCAGGCCGGCGCCAAGACCCAGCTGACGGGCGTGGTGGGCGCCGCGCTCGTCGTCCTCCTGCTCCTCTTCCTGAACGGACTCCTCGCCGACCTGCCGCAGACCGCACTGGCGGCGGTCGTCATCACCGCGGCACTCTCACTTACCGACCTGCGCGCACTCCGTCGGTTCGCCGAGGTCAGGATGTCCTCGTTCGTCGTGAGCCTGGTCGCCACCGCTGGGGTGATCTTCTTCGGTGTGCTCCAGGGAATCGTCGTGGCAATCGTCCTGATCGTCCTCCTGTTCTTCAAGCGCAGCTGGTGGCCCCACGGCGCGGTGCTCGGGGAGGTGCCGGAGCTGGGCGGATGGCACAGCACGACGAGGTACCCGGAGGCGACCGAGCTCCCGGGCGTCGTGGTGTACCGCTGGGAGGCGCCCCTCTTCTTCGCCAACTGCGGGCAGTTCCGGGACCAGATCCGGAGACTGGCCCGGGAGCGGAGCCCAGCCTGGATCGTGCTGCAGTGCGAGGCGGTCACCGACATCGACGTCACCGCGTCCGAGGTCCTCGAGGGGCTGGACGAGGAGCTGAACGCGGCCGGCACCCGGATCGCATTCGTCGAATTCCGCGACCGGCTCCAGGAGCAGGTCCGTCGCTACGGACTCGACACCACGTTGGACCAGGACCACTTCTACCCGAGCCTGGAGCTGGCGCTCCGGGCAATCACCGAGGCGACCGGGGACACGCCCGGGCCGCCTGACTAAGGAACGACAACGCCATGAGCGACGCGACGGAACCCGAGGCCGTCGACCAGGACGCGGGGAACCCCCGATTGGCACTCCTCCTGGCCATGGCCATGTTCGTCCTGGTGGTCGACACGTCGCTGATGAACGTGTCCATCTCGGCGGTCATCAAGGATCTGCACACCACCGCCAGCGGGGTGCAGTCGGCCATCGCCCTGGAGGCACTCGTCTCGGCCGCTTTCATCCTGACGAACTCCAAACTGGGCGATCTCATGGGACGCAAGCGTGCCTACGTCATCGGCCTGCTGGGCTACGCGGTCGGGGCGGTGGCCATGACGCTGGCCCAGAATCTGCAGACCATCATCATCTTCTGGGCGATCGTGGGCGGCCTCGGCGCGTCGCTGCTGTTGCCGGCCATGCAGTCGCTCATCCACGGCAACTTCACCGGAGGCGCCCAGAAGCGGGCCTACGCCCTGGTGGGTGCATCCGCGGCCATTGCCGCGGCGGTCGGGCCACTACTCGGCGGCTTCCTGACCACCTACCTGTCCTGGCGGGTGGGCTTCGGACTCGAGGCACTCATCATCCTCGTGGTCCTGACCCAGATCCGCCTGGTCAAGAACGTGCCGTACACGGGCCCACGCGAGATCGACCTGGTGGGCGCCATCCTGTCCATCGTCGGCATGGGCGGAATGGTGCTCGGTATCCTGGTCTGGCAGGAGGGTGGTCAGTACGTCGGCCTGATCATGGGCCTCGGCGCGGCCATGCTGGCCGCCTTCGCCTACTGGCTGGTCCATCGCAAGCGCCAGGACAAGCCCACCCTGCTGGATCCGGACCTGTTCAAGCACCTGAACTTCCGGATCGGCATCTCCCAGCAGATGCTCCAGCAGATCACCCTGGGCGGGGCGATGATCGTCCTGCCGCTCTTCCTGCAGATGACCCTCGAGTACAACGCCATGCAGGCCGGTCTATCGCTCGCGCCGCTTTCGCTGTCGATGTTCGGGATGGCCATGCTCGCCGGCCGCAAGGCGGGCAAGTGGCGTCCCGCTCAGATCGTCCTCGCCGGGTTCGCCCTGAGCGCCCTGGGCATGGCGGCGATCATCCCGCTGGTGCCCCGGATCGACTCGGGGTGGTACCTGGTGATCCCCCTGATCGTCGCCGGATGTGGCCTCGGGATGCTCGTGTCCCAGTTGAACAACTTCACGCTCGCGCCCATCAACGAGGACCGGGTGAGTGAGGCAGCCGGCGTGAACTCGGCGGCCGGCTCGTTCGGCCTGTCCTTCGGACTCGCCGTGGCGGGCGGCGTCATGCTGTGGGCCCTGGCGCTGAGTTTCACCCACCAGACCGAAGCCAGTGTGGTGATCCCGCCGACCCAGCAGCAGCAGATCTCCACGCACATGGAGCACGACGCCGAGGTCATGAGCAACACCGCCCTGCGGCAGCAGATCGCCGGCGAGCCGAAGGCCGTCCAGGACGAGGTCCTGGCCATCAACACCCACGCCCGGAACCTGTCCCTCCAGATCGCGCTGCTCATCCCCGCACTGGCATCGTTGCTGGGTCTGCTCAACTCGTTCCGCATGCTCCGGCTCCCCGACATCGAACCCAAGGCGGACATCGAGGGCGTCGGGCTCGGGTAGTGGGAGACGACGGCCAGATGGATGAAGTTCTCCAGAGGGTGCCGGACCGGGTGGTCTTGGGGGTCGGGGCCGGGGCACGTCAGCGACGGTCCGGTTGCTTCCCTCGGGTGCAATCGCCACCGGCAACCCCGGTGGTGGGTCGCCCGGGATGGGTGTCGGTGGCTCTCGGACCGGCCGGGGCGAGCCCGGCGGGGCGAGCGCTACGGGCCCGCGCCCGGTGAACCGGGACGGCCGCGAAGGACGCCGGACCGGGACATCGGCCGGGCCGTCGGGTCCGGATTCGGGTCGCTGGCGGGGTACCTCAGCTCGGCGTGATGGTTTCCCTGAACGTGGGGAACCCTGCCACTGAAGCGTGTCGGAGGGGGGACTTGAACCCCCACGCCCTTTCGGGCACTAGCCCCTCAAGCTAGCGCGTCTGCCTATTCCGCCACTCCGACGAAGTGGCTCCGATACCGTCATCGGGGCGAAGGGCATGGTAGCGCGGCCGGAGGGGTGCCCCGTGCCGCCCTGGTCACACCCGGCGCCGAGCCATGCCTCAGGAGTGGCTGGGCGACGGGGCCGGCTTCAGCCTCGACCACAGCGCCACGTTCCACAGGATCCCGTCCACCGACGGGTTGTAGGTGGCGTTGGACATCTCGACCCCGTTGGCCACCAGGGCCGGTTCGCCGAACAGGGGCAGGGCCACCATCTGGTCCCACAGCTGGTCGTCGATCTGGGTGTAGGCCGCCGCTCCGGTCACCGGATTGAGCTCCTGGGCCGCCTGGAGGAACAGCTGGTCCACCTGGGGGTCGTCGAACCGGCTCCAGTTCTGCTGGTCGTTGACACCCTCCTTGCCCTGGCCGTCGGAGTACCAGCCGGCGGTCGCCGACTGGTAGGGGGTGGCCGTGCGGGTGACGAGGGCCATGTCGTAGGAGTCCGAAGCGGCCGCCGCCGCCAGGCCCGCCGTCCCCTGGACGGGGAAGGCCGTCACGGCGATGCCCGCCGCCCTCAACTGGGCCTCGAGGTCGGTGGCCGCCTCGGCGATCCACGGATCGCCCTCTTCCACGGCCAACCTCACCGTGAAGGGTCGGCCGGCGGTGTCGACGTACGCCCCGGTGGGTGACTTCGAATACCCGAGCGACCGGAGCAGCGTGTCGGTGGTGGACAGGTCGACGGTGGCGTACTCCCCCGCCGCCGTCGATGCCGAGTAGGACGTCTGCCAGGGGACGGCCAGGTGGTCCTCGCTGACGGTCAGGGACGGATCGATCGTCCCGAAGAGCTTGCCCAGCAGCGCGGTGCGGTCGATGGCGTGGGCGATGGCCTGACGGGCCTCCACATGACTACCCACCGTCGACTTCACATCGAATTCGAGGGACAGGAAGGAGAGCGTCGGGTGCACGGAACTCTGCGCGTTGGCCAGGGAGCCCACCGAGTCGAGCGACGTCAGGGTGAACTGACCGGGTTGCGACACCGCGCTGTTGGAGGCGGTCAGAGGCCCTATCCAGCTGTCGTCGGTCTGCCCGTCCGACACCACCACCGAGGACAGGATGGACGGCGTCCCCCACCACGATGGATTCCGCACCAGCAATGCGGTGCCCGAGGCCGACACCGATTTGAGCAGGAGCGGACCGGCCGACAGGTCGACATCCGGGTTGAAGGTGGCGAACCCCGCATTCCACCCGACCTTCCGGGCGATGTGGGCCGGCACCATGTGGTTGAACATGATCCGCCAGTCCGCGTACGGCTGCGAGAACACCACCGTCACCGTCCGGCCGTCGTGGCTGCCGGTGACCTTGGACACGTCGCGGTAGCCGAGTGTGGACGCCACCTGGTCGGGCTGGCCGTCCACGTCGATGCCGTCGCCCCGCTGGGACTGCCAGGCGTAGATGAAGTCGTCCGCCGTCACCGGCACCCCATCCGACCACACCGCCTTGGGGTTGATGACGTACTGGATGACGAGGGGTGACGTCGAGACGGCCTCCACGCTCTCCAGCAGGTCGGTGTTGACCTGGGGTATCAGTTTCGGGGTCATCACGTAGGCGCTGGGCAGGACCGAGGTCAGCAGCGTGGGGGTGGACGACGAGGCCCCCGCCGGAGTGTTCGGGTTGAACCCGTCCCAGGGGCCGGGCAGGTGCACCACCGACGCGCCCCCGGCCGTGGCCACCGGCGGCGGGATCACGGGCTGGTCGACGGCATTGATCTGCCGGTTGCCGAGGTGGTCGACGATGGTGACGCCGACGATGATCACCACGATCACGATCGGCAGGGTCCACCGGGTGCGGCGCTCCCGCCAGAACGACGACATCCGGGACCGGCGTCCGGTCGGACCGGCGCCGGGCGTGGTCACTGCAGGCGCAGGAGGAGGATGATGTTGGTGAACGCGAAGATCACGGCCACGGTGACGGTGATCCGGTCGAGGTTCTTCTCCACCACGGTCGAGCCGGCGGCCGCCGATCCCACGGACCCGCCGAACATGTCGGAGAGCCCCCCGCCCTTGCCGGAGTGCATGAGGATCAAGAAGATCAGCGCGAGGCAGCAGAGGATCTGGAGCACGACGATGACGGCGGTCAGCACGGGAAACCTCTCCTCGGGGTCGGGACCACCGCAGACGCTACCAAATTCAACGGCCGGCCCGGACGGCGGCCCTCACGATCTCGACGAATTCGCCCGCGTCGAGGCTGGCCCCGCCCACCAGCAGGCCGTCGACGTCGGGACACGCCATGAGCTCCTCGGTGTTGGCCGCCTTGACCGAGCCGCCGTACTGGATGCGGACCCGCGTGGCCTCGTCCTCCCCCACCTGGGTGGCCACGACGCCGCGGATCCAGGCACAGGCGTCCTGGGCGTCCTCGGGGGTGGCCGCTTGTCCGGTGCCGATCGCCCAGATGGGCTCGTAGGCGATCACCATGCCCGCCACCGCCTCGGCGGGCACCGCGCCGAGGGCCGCGCCCACCTGGGCGGACAGGCGCTCCTGGGTGAGTCCGATGTCCCGTTCGTCGATCGTCTCGCCGACGCAGCAGACGGGGGTCATGCCGTTGCGGAGCACGGCTTTCAGCTTGGCCGCCACCACGGCGTCCGTCTCGCCGAAGACACCCCGCCGCTCGGAGTGACCGACGATGACGTAGTCGACGTGCAACTTGGCCAGCATCACGGGGCTGACCTCCCCGGTGTAGGCCCCGGAGTCCTCGGTGGCGCAGTTCTGGGCACCGAGGGCGACCGGGATCCCCTCTCCTTCCAGAACGGACTGGACCGAGCGGAGGTCGGTGAAGGGGGGGTGGACCGAGACGTCCACCGGCCCGACGTCGGCGGGTTGCAGGCGCAGGCCCAGGTCACGGGCGGCGTGGATGGCCTCGAGGTGGTCGAGGTGCATCTTCCAGTTGCCGCTGACCAGCGGCCGGCGCCCCTGGCCGGCGGCGCTCACGGGGTGGCGTGGCCGGGGGCGTTGGGCGCGCCGCGCAGTGCGGCGAGGCCCGGCAGGTCACCGAACTCGAGCAGCTCGAGGGACGCTCCCCCGCCGGTGGAGATGAAGTCGATCCGGTCGACCAGGCCCAGCTCGTCGACGGCGGCCGCGCTGTCGCCGCCACCGACCACCGTGTACCCCTTGCAGTCGGCCACCGCGGCGGCCACCCCGGCCGTTCCGGCGCAGAACCGCTGGTCCTCGAACACGCCCATGGGACCGTTCCACAGCACCGTGGCCGCGCCGGTGATGCACCCACGGTAGGTGGCGACGGTCTCGGGCCCGATGTCGAGGCCCTGCCAGCCGTCGGGAATGTCCGCGCCGACGGTGCGTACCTCTCCCCCGGTCTTGTCGCAGCCGAACTCGGCGCCCGGCTCCAGGGCGACGATGTCGGTCGGGAGGTGGATCGGGGTGTCCGACTCGAGCAGGGCGGCACAATCGTCGATCCGGTCGCGGTCGACCATCGACCCGCCGATGTCGTGGCCCTGGGCCGCCAGGAACGTGAAGGCCATACCGCCGCCGACCACCAGGGCGTCGACGTGCTGCAGGAGTGCCTTGAGCACGCCGAGCTTGTCGGCCACCTTGGCTCCTCCCACCACGGCCACGAACGGGGCGTCCGGCTTGCCCAACAGGCGACCCAGGGCGTCGATCTCGCGCTCCAACAGGAGCCCGGCGGCACTCGGGAGGATCGCCGGCGGTCCGACCACCGAGGCGTGACGCCGGTGCGAGACGCCGAAGGCGTCGTTGACGTAGGCGTCGTGGTGGTTGACCAGCTTCTCCACGAAGGACGGGTCGTTGGCCGTCTCGCCGGCGTCGAAGCGGAGGTTCTCCAGGAGCTCGACCTGGGGGGCCAGCCGGGCCAGCTCCTCGCGGACGGGACCGAGGTCGTAGCGGGGGTCCGGAGCCCCCTCGGGTCGCCCGAGGTGGGTGCAGCAGGTGACACGGGCCCCACGGTCGCCCAGGTACTCGATGGTGGGGAGGGCGGCGCGGATCCGGAAGTCGTCGGTCACCTCGGGTGGACCCGACGCGCACGGCCGCAGCGGAACGTTGAAGTCGACGCGGACGAGCACACTCGCCCCGTCGAGGTCGGGCAGGTCACCCAACAGCGGCAGCCCCCGAAGCAGTGGATTGTCTGCGGATGTGGTCATCTGTCCGTACTCCCCCCGCCGGTCCCGGCTCAGGCCCCAGCGCCCACGATGAGCGACAGGTCCACCAACCGGTTGGCATAGCCCCATTCGTTGTCGTACCACCCGTTGGCTTTCACCAGGGTGATCCCCGACGCCGAGGGCATCACCATGGTGAGGCCGGCGTCGAAGGTGCACGATGCAGGGCTGCCGACGATGTCGGTGGAGACGATCGGGTCCTCGGTGTAGTCGAGGACCTTGGCCAGCGGGCCGGAGGACGCCGCCGCTCGGAACGCGTCGTTGACCTGTCCGACGGTCACCTCGCCGGGGATGACGGCGGTGAGGTCGGTGATCGAACCGTCGGGTACCGGTACCCGGAGGGCGGCCCCGTCGAGGCGGCCCTTCATGGACTCGAGGACCAGACTGGTGGCCCGGGCCGCCCCCGAGGACGCCGGCACGATGTTGATGGTGGCGGCGCGGGCCCGGCGGAGGTCCTTGTGGGGCAGGTCGAGCAGGTTCTGGTCGTTGGTGAAGGCATGGACCGTGGTCATGAGCCCCGACTCCAGCCCGAAGGCGTCGTCGAGCACCTTCACCATCGGCACCAGGCAGTTGGTGGTGCACGAGGCGTTGGACACCACGAAGTCCTTGGTCGGGTCGAACTGGTCGTCGTTCACCCCCACCACGAAGGTGGCGTCGACCCCGGTTCCCGGGGCGGAGATGATGACCCGCTTGGCGCCGGCGTCCAGATGGGCGCCGGCCGCCTCCTTGGAGGTGAACCGCCCGGTCGACTCGATCACCACGTCGACTCCGAGGTCCGACCACGGGAGGGCCTTCGGGTCACGCTCGGCCAGCACCGCGATCGATTTCCCGTCGAGGGTGAAGGTCGAGTCGCCACGGTGACGTCGGTGCCGAGCCGGCCGTGGGTGGAGTCGTACCGCAACAGGTGGGCCAGCGTCTCGGGAGAGGTCAGGTCGTTGATGGCCACGACGTCCACGTCCGCCCCGAGGAGGCGGGCGGCCCGCAGGTAGTGGCGCCCGATGCGCCCGAAGCCGTTGATTCCGATCCGTACGGTCATGGTGCCTCATCCTTCATTGCGTTCTCACCACCGGCACGGTCCGCCGCCCGAGGCACGGCGTGCCGCCCTGTCACCCTCCGGAGACCGGAGCATGTCCACGCTACGACATCCGAGGGGTCAGCGAGGCCATCCGAGCAGATCGGAGAGGGTCTGCGCCAGTCTGGCGGGGTCGTGGGCGAGCCCGTTGGGCCGGGCGAGGGGCACGTCGAGCACCGGGACGGGCGATGTCCCGACCGCGATGGCGGCCGAATCGCATACCACCCGGTCGATCTCGACACCGTGCGCCAGCAGGGCGGCCACGTGTCCGGCGACGTCGTACCCGGACGTCTCGGTGTCCTGGGGGCGGAGGTTGCAGAGGTAGACGACCTCGGCGGGCGAGGCGTTCACGCCCTCCCGGATCTGGGGCACCACCACTGCGGCCAGCACGCTGGTGAACAGCGACCCGGGCCCGAGCACGATCAGGTCGGCCTCGGCCAGGGCTTCGAGGGCGGCGGCCGGGGCCGGCGGGTCCGAGGGCACCAGCGACACCCGCAGGATGCGGTCGGTGCCGTTGACGGCCACCTGTCCGGTCACCTCACCACCGGCGGCGTCGGCCTTGAGCACCACGGGCTCCGTCGAGGACGGGAGCACGCGGCCGCGCACGCCGAGCAACCGGCCGGCCTCGTCCAGGGCGGCCACGGCGTCACCGGAGGCGTCCATCAGCCCGGCCAGGATGAGGTTGCCCAGGGCGTGGCCGGCGAGTTCCTCCTCGCCGAACCGGTAGTCGAAGGCCATGGCCAGCCGTGACCCGGGCTCGGCCAGCGACGATCAGGCACTTGCGGAGGTCGCCGGCGGATGATGTGGAGCAGCTCGCGCAGCCGTCCGGAGGATCCCCCGTCGTCGGCCACCGCCACGATCGCCGTCACCCGGTCGGTGTAGGTCCGCACGGCCCGGAGTGTCGCCGCCAGTCCGTGGCCGCCGCCGATGGCGACCACCCGGGGTCCGTCCACCGCCCCGGTAGTCGCTCGGGACGGCGCTCACCGGTCGACGTCGCGATGGAACACGGCCGTCGGGAGGTCGTGGGCCTCGAGCCGCCGGGACAGCTCCTCGGCCAGCACCACCGACCGGTGGCGGCCTCCGGTGCAGCCCATGGCGACCGTCAGGTACGACTTCCCCTCCTTCTTGTAGGCGGGGATGAGCATGGTCAACAGGTCCTCGAGCTTGTCCAGGAAGGCCAGCGTCTCGGGGGCGGTCGAGCACGTAGGCCCGCACTTCCGGCTCGAGTCCGCTGTGGGACCGCAGCGACTCGTCCCAGTAGGGGTTGGGCAGGAACCGGCAGTCGAACATGAGGTCGACGTCCAGGGGTACGCCGTGCTTGAAGCCGAAGGACACCACCGAGGTCTGCATGGCGCCGGCCTGCTCTTCGGAGCCGAACACCTCGATCAGCCGGGTCCGCAGCTGGTTGGTGTTGAGCTCACCGGCGTCGATGACCAGGTTGGCCCGGTCGCGGAAGGGCGCCAGCAGCTCCCGCTCGTCGGCGATGGAGTCGACCACCCCCCGGGCGGCCTGCGGGTGGCGGCGCCCGTCCCCTCGAACCGGCGGATGAGGACGTCGTCGGCGGCGTCCAGGTAGAGGATCCTCACCCGGTTGCGGGCGCCCAGCAGGACGTCGACGGCCGGCAGCACGTCGTCGAGGTCGCCTCCGCCCCGTCCCACCACGAACGCCACCCGCTCCATCTCCGACCCCGTCCCGTCGACCAGCTCGGAGACCTTGGTGATGAGGGCGGAGGGCATGTTGTCGATGACGAACCAGCCCAGGTCCTCCAAGGTAGCGGCGGCCGTCGATCGCCCCGCGCCGGACATGCCGGTCACCACCAGGTACTCGCTCATCGTCCCTCGCTCACCTGTCGGTCATCGCTCCGGAGCCATCGGCGTGCGCAGGTGCTCGAAGACGGCGGCACCCACGTCGGCCGGCAACCACGATAGGCCCATCAGCTCGTCCCGGGTGGCCTTGTGCAGCTCGCCGAGGCCACCGAACTGCTCCACGAGCCGGCTGCGACGCTTCGGGCCCAGTCCCTTCACCCCGTCGAGGGCACCGACCGTCATCCGCTTGCCCTCAGGGTCCGGTGGTAGGAGTGGCCAACCGGTGGGCCTCGTCCCGGAGACGCTGGAGGAGGTACAGCGCCTCGGACTCACGGGGCAGCCGGACCGGCGCCGACGAATCCGGCAGGTAGACCTCCTCGAAGCTCTTGGCGAGCGACGCCACCGGGATCCGGCTCGCCCAGGCCGAGCCGTTCGAGCACCCGGGTGGCCACGTGGAGCTGGCCGAGGCCTCCGTCGATGAGCAGCAGTTGCGGTGGATAGGCGAAGCTCCGCCGCCCCGCCGCCACCGGCGCCATGTCGCTGCCCTCCCCCCGGTCCCCGCCCTCCTCGGTCCCGGTCCCGCGTCCGCCGTCTCCCCCCGCGGATCCGCCGGCCGGGGGCGGGCCTCCTCCTCGAGCAGGGCGGTGAGCCGCCGGGTGAGCACTTCCTCCATGGCCGCATAGTCGTCGTTGCCGGCCACGGTCGCCACCTTGAAGTGCCGGTAGTCGCTCTTTTGGGCAGTCCGCCTCAACACCACCATGGACCCGACGTAGTCGGTGCCCTGCAGGTGGCTCATGTCGTAGCACTCGATCCGCAGCGGGGCGTCGGGCAGGCGGAGCTCGCGCTGCAGCGCCTCCAGGGCCCGGGCCCGGCTGTTGTGGTCGGAGGTGCGCTGCAGGCGGTGCCGGACGAACGCTTCGCCGGCGTTGCGCTCGCACGGTCTCGAGCAGGGCCGCCTTGGGGCCCCGTAGCGGCACCCGGACGCCCCACCGGCCCGCCCCGCCGCTCCGTCAGGTAGTCCGACGACGGCCTCGAGGTCGGACGGCATGGTGGGCACCAGGATCTGGCGGGGCACCCCGGAGGCGCCTCGGCGTACACGTCGACCAGCAGCCGCTCGACCAGCTCGTCGGGGGCGAGGTCCTCGACCTTGTCGACGAACAGCGCCGAGCGACCGACCACCCGGCCGGCCCGGACGTGGAAGACCTGGACGGCGGCCTCCAGCTCGTCCTCGGCCAGGCCCGAGCACGTCGAGGTCCTCGGGTCGGTCGACTCCATCTGGCGCACGGCGTCGGCGGTCCGGACGGCCTCCAGCTTGTCCCGCAGGTTGCCGGCCCGCTCGAAGTCGAGGGCGGCCGAGGCCTCCTGCATGGCCTCCAGCTCGCGCTCGAGTGGGCCGGTGTCACCGCCGAGGAAGGTGGCCAGGTCGGCCACCAACCCGTCGTACTCCTCGTGGGTCACCGCCCCCACGCACGGGCCCGAGCACCGCTCGATGTGGAACAGCAGGCACGGCCGACCCAGGCGCTCGTGGTTGCGGAACTTGGCGTCCGAACAGGTCCGCACGGGAACGACCGCAGCAGCAGATCCAGGGTGCCCGGATGGCGCACATGTTCGGATAGGGCCCGAAGTACCGGACCCCACCGCGCTCGCCCCCGCACCGACGGCCGGCCTGGGCCACTCGTCGTTCACCGTGAGTGCGAGCCAGGGGTAGCTCTTGTCGTCCTTCAGCCGAACGTTGAAACGGGGCTGGTACGCTGGATGAGGTTGTGCTCGAGCAGCAGGGCCTCGGCCTCGGTGCCCACCACCATCCACTCGACGTGGTCGGCCGACTCGACCATCTGGGCCGTCCGTGGCGCCAGGTTGGCAGGGTCCTGGAAGTACGA
>CAWJEK010000030.1:0-13069 GCA_963841885.1 uncultured Acidimicrobiaceae bacterium | reverse complement strand
TCCCCACAATGAGGTGGGCCGCCTGCTGGCCGACCTGCGGGCCGCCCACCGCGACCCTCCCGACGTCCGATGGATCGATCGGGACCTCGACGACACCGAGCTGGCGGGCCTCTACGGACTGGCCGACTGCTACGTGCACCCGGCCCAGGGCGAGGGGTTCGGCCTGCCGGTGGCCGAGGCCTGCTGGCTGGCGTGCCGGTCATCAGCGTGTCCTGGTCGGGTCTGGCCGACTTCGTGTCCGAGGACACGGCCGTGACGGTCCCGTACACGCTCACAGCCGCCGACAGCCACCTCGACCGAGGGGGCTCCCGGTGGGCGGAGCCCGACATCGGGGCGCTGGCCGGGGAGTCCTACGCATGGCGGCGGCCCCGAACGCCCCCGAGGTGCGGGAGCGGGTCGCCCGGGCCCGGAGCTCATCGCCACGACGTACTCCTGGGAGGCGGCGGCGAGCCGGTGGCGCGAGCCATCGCCGAGGTCGAGGACGGGCTCGGCTGCCGCCGGGTGGCCATGGTCACGTCATGGAACTCTCGCTGCGGCATCGCGGAGAACAGCCGGTACCTCGTCGAGCACACGCGGGGCGAGGTGGCCTACGACATCTTCGCCGACGTGGATGTCGAGGTCATCGACCCGTCGGCCGAGCGCGGGCGTGGTGCGGACCTGGAAGGACCGGTGGACGCCGGAGCTGGGCGACCTCGAGGACGCACTGCTGGCCAGCGAGGCGGACGTGCTCCACGTGCAGTTCAACTTCGGGTTCTTCGAATTCGGCCACCTGGCCGAGCTGCTCGACCGGCAGCTCGACCGTCGGGGTGTCGTGCTCACCATGCACCGCACGCTCGACTACGACGACCGGGGGAGCCTCCTCACGCTGCGCCAGATCCGCGACACGCTGGCCCGGGTCGACCAGCTCATCGTCCACCAGGAGTCCGACGCGCGGTACCTCGCCGACATGGGCATCGAGGACAACGTCACCCTTGTCCCGATCGGCAGCGCCCCCCCCGCCGGACCTGACGCCGGAGGAGGTCCGGGCCGAGCTCGGGCTCGGGAACCGCCCGGTCGTCGGCACGTTCGGCTTCCTGCTGCCCCACAAGGGCACCCTCGAACTGGTGGAGGCCGTCGATCGACTGCGGGTCGACCATCCCGACGTGCTGCTGCTCGCCCTGTGCGCCCGCTACCCCAACGTCGAGTCCGCGGTACGAGGCGGCGATCCGGGCCGAGGTGTCCGCCCGCGCCATGGAGCGGGAACGTCCTGTCTGCTCGACCGACTACCTGTCGGATGACGCGGCACGGGTCCTGCTCCGTGGCGCCGACGTGATCGTCCTGCCCTACCGCGACACAGGCGAGTCCTCGAGCGCGGCGCTCCGGTTCGTGCTCCCGCTGGGCCGGGCCATCGCCGTCACCGACCAGCCGCTGTTCGACGACGCGCGCGAGGCGGTGCTGGTCATGGAGGCAAACGACGTGGACGGGATGGCCCGTTCGCTGTCCCGGGTACTCGGCGACGCGGCCCTCCGGGACAAGCTGGCCGCCCGGGCGGAACAGCGGTCGCTGGCCTTCCGTTGGGAGCGTGTGGTGGCCGAGCACCGTCGGATCTACGCCGAGGCGCAGGGCGCGCCGCCGGGCGCGCGACTGGCCCGGGCCGGCTGACGCCGTGCGGTCGAGGGGCGGGGGGTACCTGCAGGAGCGTCGATGCCGTACGATTCCGGATGTGGATGACCTCCGCCCCCGCTCCGCCGGCTCCTTGATCCCGCCCGCTCCCGGGTCGGCGCCATGACGCCGAGTTTGCGGGCCCAGCAGGTGCGCTCACTCGAACTCCCGGGCCGGCGCATCCGGCTGGCCACGCTGGTGGAGGCGGACTATCCGGCCTGGCTCGAGGTGCGCAACCGCTGTCGGGACTGGCTGGTGCCGTGGGAACCCCGGTCGAAGGGGTCACCGCTGCCGGCAGAGGACCACGGGAGCTTCGTCGCCCGGTGTGCCATCCGCGAGCGTGAGCGGCAGCTCGGGTCGGGCTTCGGCTTCGGGATCTTCTACGAGGGGCGCTTCGTCGGCGAGGTGACCCTGTCGTCGATCCTGCGGGGACCGTTCCAGAACGGCTCCATCGGGTACTGGGTCGACAAGGACTTGGCCGGCCTGGGGATCGTGCCCGAAGCGGTGGTGGTGGTCCTGCGGTTCGCGTTCGAGACCCTGCGCCTCCACCGCATCGAGGTGGCCATCATCCCCCGCAACAACGCCAGCCGGCGGGTGGCCGAGAAGCTCGCCCTCCGCAACGAGGGGATCGCCCTCGGATTCCTCGAGATCAACGGGCAGTGGGAGGACCACGTCCGCTACGCCATGACCTCCGAGGAGTGGTCCGCCCGGGCCGCCGAGCTCCGGGCCGCCTGGACCGACTGACGGACGCGTGCCGGGCCGCCGGAGTCGCGGTGGCGGTTCCGGCCGCATGGGCGGATGCGGCGTCGGCGGTTCGGCATCGGTGGAGCCGCACTCGGTCGAACCGGAGCCGGTCGAATCGGAGCCGGTGGAACAGGTGGTGCCGCAACCACAGGTGCGCGCGGACGGTTGCCGGTCCGCCGTCGACCGTTCAAGATCCCTGGTGACTCAGCCCGTGCCGTCGGTCGGGACGGAGGAGTCGTGGGACCGACTCGGTCGATCGACAGGAGGGCGTGGGATGGTCGGAGTACATGGGGTGAAGGCGGGACGCCTGCTGGCGGCCTCGGTGATGCTGTGCGTGGGACTGGTGGCCCTGTCGGTGCCGGCGGGCGCGGCGGGTCGGGACCACGCGCTCCGACGGACGTTCACCGCACGGTCGGGAGCGGTGGGGCAGACAGGCGTGCCGGAGAGTCGGGTGGGCTCAGCCGGCGCCCATGGCATCTCGCCGCTGACCGAGTTCACAGGCACGACCTACGTCACCGACGAGAACACCGGCGACACCACCGACGACATCACACCTCGGCTCACCGATCTCACGGCGCTCGGCAACAGCTTCATCGACGGGACGTCACTGACGGCGGCGATCGAAGGGTGGTTCCCCGGGGATAGCGGGCCACCCGCGATGACAATGGGGATCGTGACGCCCGGAAACGCCCCGCTCAAGGCGGGGACGGTCTATTCGACGGACTCCGGTTCGACGTTCTCGGTGGACTATCCCGTGCGGCCGAACGCCTTCGAAGGCTGCTCGCCGGGACTGGATCCGAACTCGGCGGCGCGATGGAAGTCGACCAGGTCGCCTACTCGGGTGGTGTACCCACGATGATCGCCGTCCAGTTCGACCTCTATTGCGACCTCGGGGGGGCGGGAGGATTCGTCGAGTTCGTCGGGACCTTCGCCATCGGCATCACCCCGACCACGCCGGGACAGGGGTACTACCTCTTCGGCAGCAATGGCGCGCTGGGGGGATTCGGCAATGACTCCTATCTGAACTACCTGGGTGACCTGACCCAGTTGAACCTCCGGGCTCCGGTGGTGGCCATGGCGACGACTCCCAGCGGCGCGGGCTACTGGATGACCGCCGGGGACGGTGGGGTGTTCTCGTACGGTGACGCGAAGTTCTACGGCTCGACCGGAAATCTCACCCTCAACCGACCCGTCGTGGGCATGGCGGCCACACGGGACGGCAAGGGGTACTGGTTCGTGGCATCCGACGGGGGAATCTTCGCCTATGGGGACGCCGGCTTCTACGGCTCCATGGGTGGCAAACCGCTCAACAAGCCGATCGTCGGCATGGCGGCGACCGCGGACGGCAAGGGGTACTGGTTGGTGGCGTCCGATGGCGGGATCTTCGCCTTCGGTGATGCGGCGTTCCACGGCTCGATGGGCGGGCATCCGCTCAACAAGCCGATCGTCGGCATGGCGTCCACCTCGGACGGCAAGGGGTACTGGTTGGTGGCGTCCGATGGCGGGATCTTCGCCTTCGGGGATGCCGGGTACTACGGATCCACCGGCAATCTCCAGCTGACCGAGCCGGTGGTCGGCATGACAACCGCGCCGGACAACAAGGGCTACTGGTTCACCGCCAGCGACGGTGGCGTGTTCGCCTTCGGCTCGGCCCCGTTCGACGGGAGCCTCGGGGGTGACGGCTTCACCAACATCGTGGGCATGGCGCGTTGACGACGGCGGTGTGAACGAGCTCCCGTTGAGGGCCGTCCCCACCGCCGGTGATCGACCTCGTGGTCGTTGGACGCGGACGCCGGCCCGCGCTCCGTTGAGTGAGATGTCCCAGAATCGGCGCAATCAGGACCGGTTGGGTGACCGGGGCCGGTGGGCGCCGCGGTCAGGTGTCGACGCCGCGCACCACGGCGGGTGAGTGGCGGAAGAACTGCTCGACGTCCTGCTCGTAGCGGTACTCCTCGCCGGAGCCACCCGTGGCCCGTCGCAGGTTGTTGGCCCGGGCGAAGCTCCGGACGGTCCCGGCGCTCGAGTAGCGGTACTCGAAGCCGGCCTGGCGGAGCCTCGACGTGTCGACGCCGCGCCCGAACCGGACGAGTCCCTCGAGCTCGGCGGGAAACTGGATGAGGCCGAGGCGCTCGAGCGGTGCGGCGAACAGTCGAGGCCGCAGGGGCGGCAGCGGGAGGAGGTGGGCGCCGCCGATGGACGCCACCTCGCTCCACGGCAGCTTTCCCTCACCGGCCACATTGAAGACGCCCGGCAGGCGGTTGGCGGTGACGAACTCGAGGGCCCGCACGACGTCGTCCTCCTCGACGAACTGGACCAGAGGGTCGAAGCCGGCGATGCACGGCAGGCGCCGCCGCCGCAGGTTGTGGCTGATGGGCGTGATGATGTCCGTGCCCAGGACGTTGGCGAAGCGCAGCACGGTCACGGCCAGTTGCGGGTTGTCCTCGGCGAAGTCCCGGACGAGCGATTCGACCTCGAGCAGGGAGCGTTCGAGGCGCGTCCGGACGGGACCGGTGCGGACGTCCTCCTCACGGAACCAGGTCGGGTCCTGCTCGGCCGTCCCGTAGATGTGGGTCGACGACTTCACGATGACCTTCCGTACCGAGGCACCGGACGCGCCGGCCGCGGCCAGCAGGTTGAGGGTACCGATCACGTTGATCTCATGCAGGACCCGGCTGCTGACGGTTGTCGAGTTCGTCTCGAGGAAGGTGTGGACGATGGTGTCGACCTGGGTCGCCCGGACGATCCGGCTCAGGATCGAGTACTTCTGGTCCGAGCGCACGAACTCGGTGCGCTCGAGCGGCACCTTCGGCTCCTTGGTCCCCAGGCCGAGGATCATCTCGACGTCGGGCTTGGCCTCCAGGGCCTGGGCCATGCGACCACCCCAGAAGGTGTCGAGCCCGGTGATGAGGACGCGTCGGCCCATCAGGTCAGCCGAGCCACACGCTGCGTCGCTCCCGCAGCATGTCGTGGAGGGCGTCCTGCATCGTCGCCCGGATCCGCTCGGCCTCGTCCATGACCCGGCTGCGCGAGTACCGCTCCAGACCCGGCTCCACGTCGAACGTCACCGGGTCGAGGACGCGGAGCTTGAACTTCGACGGGAAGTAGGTGACGTAGCCGAGCGGCCCGAGCAGGAGGGAGTTCACCGTGACCGGGAAGTAGGGGAGGTTGAGGGCCTTGGCCACCCGGGGGAGCCGGAACAGGATCGGCATCGACTCCTCGGCCCCGACGACGGCGATCGGGACCACCGGGACCCCGGCGCGCATGGCGATCTCCACGAAGCCGCCGCGCCCGAACCGGCGCAGTCGGTAGCGGTCGGCGTAGGTCTTGGAGGTGGCCTTGGTGCCCTCCGGAAAGACCATGGCCAGCTGCTGCTGGTCATGGAGGAGCCGGAAGGCGTTGTCGGGGTGGGCGGGCACGCCCCCGGTGCGGGACCACAGGGTCCCGACGACCGGGACGGTGCGGAAGAAGTAGTCGGCGAGCCCGTAGACGGGGCGCCCGAGCTCGGTCTCGATGCCGTGCATGATGGCCGGTGCGTCGGAGGGGATCGCGCCGGCGTGGTTGGCGATGAGGAGAGCGCCGCCCACGGAGGGGATCTTCTCGAGGCCCTCCCATTCGACCCGGAACCAGTACTTGTAGATCGGGTCGTACAGGCGGCGCACCAGCGCCCGCACGTGCTCCGACCGGCCCCACTCGTCGACGTCCGACCGGCGGTCCTCGTCGGCCTGGGGGAGGTCGACCCCCGGACGGCGGGTCGCCACCGGGAGGTAGGACACGGTGGCGCCGGTCAGCTCGGGCGGTGCCGGCGCGTCGGCGGCGCCGACCCCATCGGCCCGGGTGGCATCGGCGTGCTCGACGATGGCCTCGATGAGATCGGCGTCGTCCGGGTACCCCGCTGGTCGCGCCGCACCCGTGTCGCCCTGATCCGCACTCACGCGGTGAAGCGTACTCCGGCGTCGTCGCCCTGGAGCCCCTAGGCGGACGGGCCGGACGGGACCCCGGGCGACAGGCGCCCAGCGAGAGGGCCGAGGGCCACGAGATCCTCGAGTCCGAGCTCCCGACGGGTCACCGTCGTGCCCTGCGGGCCACCACGTAGCAGCGGCGTGGGCCCGGGCCACGAGGGTCGGCTCCACCATGGCGAGGAGGACGGTGATCCCCGACCGGTCCCGGACGACGGGAACGGGTGCCTCGTCCAGGACGGGGGCGAGCTGCGTGGCCACCCACCGGAGCAGGTCGTCGGGATTGTCCGGGTGCCCGGATCCGCCGGTCCGGACGCTGAGGGACGGAACGGACGGCCCGGACCGTCGCCGCCTCCGTGACCGCAGGACGTCGGCCAGCATCGTCCACGAGTCGTGCAGCGGGTGGACGGTGCTCCCCTCGACGTGCTTCCAGTTCACCGGCACCTCGGTGATGTCGAGCCCGAGCCGGCGGGCCCGGGCGAGGATCTCGACGTCGAACGCGAACCGGTCGATGCGCACCAGGTGGAAGAGCAACCGGGCGGCGGGTGTCCGGAACGCCTTGAACCCGCACTGGGTGTCCTTCAGTCCGAGTCCGGTACCGGCGGTCACCAGCCCGTTGAAGAGCCGTCCCATGAGGCTCCGGACCACGTACGTGGTCTCGACCGTGGAGTCGCGCATCGCCCGACAGCCGATGGCGATGTCGTCGTGCGCCAGGCCGTCGAGGAGGAGCGGGACGGCGAGCGGGTCGATCGCCATGTCGGCGTCCATGTACGCCGTGTACTCCGTCCGCGCCGCGGCCACCCCCGCCCGGACGGCCGCCCCCTTGCCCTGGTTGCGTGGCAGGCGGAGGACCCGGTGGTGGGGCAGGGCGGCGAGGAGCTTCTCGGCCACGGCCGCCGTGTCGTCCCGGCTGCCGTCGTCGACCAGCACCACCTCGGTCCGGTCGACGTCGACGGCTCCGGCCGCCACGGCCGCATCCAGTCGCCGCATCCCCTCGGCGAGGCGGTGGGCCTCGTTGAATGCGGGCACGACGATGGTGAGCTGGCGGGTCATCTCCCGATCAGTCTGCCGTCCGGCGGGCCCCGACGGGCCGCGGTGGGCCCGTCAGCGGCGGTCGTCCCGTCAAGGGCGTGCGGCCCCGACCAGGCCGTAGTACCAGAGGGGATCGAAGGTGACCACCGTGCCGGTGTGGGCGGCCTGGATGATGGTGCCCGACCCGTACGCCGTCGCCTGGCCGTCGAGGACGGGACCGACGTACATGACGACGTGGTCGATACCGGTCCCGTCGAGGTCGTAGAAGAGCAGGTCACCCGGCTGGAGCGCGGTGAGGCTCACGTGTGGGGAGTCGGAGTACTGCAGGGCCGCCGAGTGGGGGAGGGAGACGCCGGCCGCGGCCCAGGCCAGCATGGTCAGCCCCGAGCAGTCGACGCCGGAGGAGCTGGCCCCTCCCCATACGTAGGGCACGCCGAGGTACTGCATGGCGGCGTGCACTGCGGCGAGCCCTGCGGCATTGTGTCCCGAACTGGTCACCGTCGTCCCGCCGCCGGCCTGGTTGGCCGACTGGTTGGCACTGGTGGCGGCGGCACTGCCCCCACTCACGGTGCTGGCCACCTGGGCGGCCTGGGAGGCCTGTGCAGCGGCCGCCTGACGGCCCGCAGCGCTCGTGGCACTGGCGGCCGCGGCGGCCGCGGTGGCGGCCTGCTGCGCGGCCTGCTGGGCGATCTCCTGGGCGATCGTACCCTTCACCTGGGCCAGCGTGGCCTGCGACAGCGCGGCCGCGGCGGACGCCTGTTGCGCCGCATGGTCGGCGGCGGCGGTCTGGGTCTGCTGGCTCTGCTCCTCGGACTGCAGTTTGGCCTGGGTCGCGGAGAGGGCGCGCTGGCCTGACTGCACCGTCGCCACCTCCTGGCTGAGGTCGCCGAGTCCGAGGTGCTGGTACAGGTTGCTGGTCTGGGCGCTGCCGCTCGGTGCCGCGAACAGGTGGGCCACCGCCTGGGCGGCGGTGCCGTCGACGTAGGACTGGATGACGTCGTTGCGGAGCACGGCCCTGGCTGCGTCGAGTTTGGCCCGCTCGGCGGCCAATGAGGCGGTGGTCGCCGACAGTGCCGACTTGGTGGCGTCGAGGAGGACGATGGACCGGTCGTAGGCCTCAGTCGCCTCGTCGAGCGCGGTCTGCTGCTGTGCGATCTGGGCCTCGATGGCGGCGACCTGGGCTTCGCCGGCGCTGATCTGCCCCTGCGTGGGCGACGTCGTCGTGGTGGTGGACCCGTCTGTTGCGCCTGTAGTGGTCGTCGACGCCGGGGATCCGGCCGCGCCCGCCATCGCCCCGCCGACCGCGGTGACCGACAACCCGGCGGTCAGCGCCGTGACCAGGGTGGCAAGCGCCACCCAGCCCGGACGGCGGGCACCATTGCGCGGCTCCAATGGGCGCGCCCGATTCGTCGTCCGGTCGTCATCATGGGCACCCTCGCACGGTAGCGCCCGGACCGTGCCCAGACAATGGCTGGACGGCAGAAGAACACCAGGTCAACCGTAGTGTCCTCTCAGGTGAACGTCGGATGGCCGGAGAGTGTCTGTCTGGTGTCATCGGTCCTCGTCGACGGGCGGGCGGGCCCGGGCACGCTGCTCGGGCCTACCGGTGGGTAGGTTGCTCTCCATATCGGCAGGCTCGGCAGATAACTGGAGGTCGTCGTGGACGGAGTGGTGGAGGTCCGGGGCGGCGCGTGCGGGGTGTCCGACGGGACGGCATCTGGTCGTTCTCCGGGATCCCGTACGCCGCGTCGCCCGCAGGGGTGCGCCGCTGGAGGCCACCTGCGTCGCCGGAGCCGTGGGCCGGCGTCCGCGAGTGTGACCGGTTTGGCCCCGTGGCCCCGCAGGCCATGGGCTTCATGGACCAGGCCCTGAGCGGGGGAGGGGAGCCACCGGAGTCCGACGAGGACTGCCTCAACCTCAATGTGTGGACCCCTGGGCTCGACGGCGGGCGGCGCCCGGTGATGGTGTGGGTCCACGGCGGATCCTTCATGACGGGGACGGGGTCGTCCGGGCTCTACCGCGGCGGACAGCTGGCCCGGTCCGAGGACGTCGTCGTCGTTACCATCAACTACCGCCTCGGCCTTCTGGGCTTCCTCGCCCATCCGGTGCTGGACGACCCCGGGCAGACCTGGCTCGACGGTCGGGAGTGGAGCGGGTCGGGCAACTGGGGCCTGGCCGACCAGGTGGCGGCGCTCGTGTGGGTGCGTGACCACATCGCGGGGTTCGGCGGCGACCCCGGCAACATCACCCTCTTCGGGGAGTCCGCCGGCGGGATGAGCGTGTCCGCGCTCCTCGGCCGTTCCGGCGGCGCCGCGGCCTCTTCCACCGGGCCGTCATCGAGAGCGGACCGCCCTTCACCTGCACGCTCGAGGTGGCCGCGGACCGGGCCGAGCGCCTGGCGGCCCACCTGGGCGTGGGCTGCAGCCGCCAGGCGTTGCTGGGGGTGCCCGCCGAGCGCCTGGTCGCGGCTGGATCGGAGTACGTCGAGGCCGGAGCCGACGCCGGACTCCTGATGACTCCGGTGGTCGACGGTGGCCTCCTGTCGACGCCCCCCGAGGAGGCGGTGGCCGCGGGCTCCGCTGCGTCGATCCCCCTCCTGATCGGGACGAACCGGGACGAGTCGGCGTTCTTCGTCCTGGGCAGTCCCAAGCTGATGGGTCTCTCCATGGACGGCCTGCGGCACTGGGTCGGGCGGGTCACCCCGGACGACGGGTCGGCGGACCGCGTGGTGGCCGCCGTGCTGGCCGCGCGCCAGGAGCGTGGGGAGTCGACCGCTCCCCGTGACCTGTGGTCCGCAATCGCCACCGAGGTGGTGTTCCGGGTGGGGACGGCCCGTTTCGCATCCGCCCACGCTTCGGCGGCCGTGCCCGGCGTTGGCACGTACGCCTACCTCTTCACCTGGGAGTCACCGGCCTTCGAGGGTGTACTCGGGTCCTGTCACGCACTCGAGATCCCGTTCGTCTTCGGGACCTTGAAGAATCCGGTCGTCCAGGCGTTCTCCGGCGGGGGCGACGACACCTTCGCGCTGTCGGCACTGATGGGACGGGCGTGGGCCAGCTTCGCCCGGTCCGGCGTGCCGGAGTGCGAGCTGCCGGGCGCGGGCGTGGTGGCCTGGCCCGGGTGGGACCCGACGGATCGCCCGACGACCGTGTTGGGCCCGTGGCCGGGTGCGGTCGGACTGGCCCATCGGGTGGACGACCCGCGTGGCCTCGAGTTGGCCGCGGTCGACGCCGTGCTGGGCCCTTCACCGGGGCACCGGGTCGGCTGAGGAGGTCGGCGGCGTGGCCGCCGGCGCCGGAGCCGCCGGTGCCCGCCGGCATGGTCGGCATGGTCGCCCAGGTCGTACAGGTCGTACAGGTCGTACAGGTCGTACAGTCGTTCCGACCGGGGGACGTAGCCCAATTGGCAGAGGCAGGGCGCTTAAACCGCCCACAGTGAGGGTTCGACCCCCTCCGTCCCCACCCTCCCGCGGATTCGAGCCGTCGGTCCCGTCCTGTCGACCGCGGCCCCCATCGTCGGTGCTGTGACGCTCGATGCCGGAGAACCGGTGATGCTGGGGCTCGCTCCGACACCGGTCCCTGGGTAGTCTCCAGCCATCGAGGTCCGACCGGTCGCCGTGTGCAGCGATCGGTCGTGGACCTCCGGAGGAAGGTGGAGTCGGATGCATCTCCGCGGACGCGCAGGGGCTCGGAGGGTGCGACGTGCGATCGGTCCGCTCGCAGTCGTCGCGTTGGTGGTCGGTGGCGGCGCGGCGGCGATCGGATCCGCCGGAGTCGGGACCGCGGCCGGGGCGGCGGCCGCCGGTGCGCACGCCACTTCTAGCGCCGGTACCCGGGCGGTGAGTCCCGGCGGCGTCCGGATCGAGCCCGGGATGGTCCATCCCGCGACCATCCACCCGGCTGCCGAGGCAGGCAGCGGCGGCCCTCCCACGACGGCCATGTGCGAGGCCGACTACGGCGTGGCGTGTTATTCGCCCGGCCAGCTCCAGGCGGCGTACGACCTGAAACCCCTCTTCGACAAGGGCATCGACGGCGCGGGCCAGACCATCGTCATCGTCGACGCCTACGGCTCGCCCACCATCCAGTCGGACCTGAGCGGTTTCGATGCCGCCTTCGGCATCCCGGCGCCGCCGTCACTCACCGTCATCCAGCCGGCGGGTCCGGTGCCCCCGTACGTCGCGGACGGCAATCGGGAGGGTTGGGCCGGCGAGACGGACCTCGACGTCGAGTACGCCCACTCGATGGCGCCGGGGGCCGCCATCCTCCTCGTCGAGACACCGACCAACGAGGACGAGGGCACCAGCGGCTTTCGGCAGATCGTGGCGGCCGAGACCTACGTGATCGACCACCACCTCGGAGGGGTCATCAGCCAGAGCTTCAGCGCCACCGAGCAGACCTTCCCCTCACCGTCCTCCCTCCTCGGGTTGCGGTCGGCCTACGTCGACGCCGCGGCCCAGGGGATCACCGTGCTGGCCGCTTCCGGGGACAGCGGTGCGGCCGACGCGGAGCCCAACGGCCGCACCTACTACGACATCCCGGTGACCTCCTGGCCGGACAGCGATCCACTGGTGACCGGCGTCGGCGCCACCCAGCTGCACCTGTCGGCGACGGGGCACCGGACGTCCCCTGACTCGGTGTGGAACGACACCTACGACCCGACCACCCAGAAGTTCATCACCGGGAAGACCCGCCCGAGTCCGCTGGCCGGCGGAGGCGGCCTCTCGGTGATCTTCCCCCGGCCGTCCTTTCAGGACGGCGTCCAGCAGGTGGTGGGGGACCGAGCGCGGCGTACCCGACATCTCGATGAGCGGGGCCTGCAACGGAGCGGTCGACGTCTACCAGGGCTTCCCGGGCCAGGTCGGCTGGTTCCCGACCTGTGGCACGAGCGAGGCCACACCGCTGTTCGCCGGCATCGTGAGCCTGGCGGACCAGGTGGCCGGACATCCGTTGGGGGTGATCAACCCGGCGCTGTACGAGTTGTCGGCGGCCGGTGCCCGGGGCATCGTCGACGTGACGTCAGGGAACAACACCGTCACCTTCACCCAGCGCGGGTGACCACGACCGTGCCGGGGTTCCCCGCCCTCCCGGGTACGACCTGGCCTCGGGGGTGGGCACGGTGGACGCCGCCAAGTTCGTCCCCGAACTGGCCGCCGCCGCCCAGCCGCAGCCGCAGCCGCGGCCGCCGCCGCCTGACGGGCTGGGGCCCTGACGGGCCGTCACCGGCCGCGGTCGATCCGGGCGGCACGCCGGGGTGGCCTACTCAGCTCCCACGTCGCCGAGGCCGACCGTGCGCAGGACGTGTCGGCGGGCATGGGCGACCGCGGCCGGCAAGTCGTCGAAGACGTGGCCCTTGTCGGCCAGTGACTGCACGATCCCCACGGCACCGAGCATGCGCCCGTGCTCGTCGCGGGCCCCCTTCACCAGCACCGTGATGCCACGGGCCTCGAGACCGTCGATGACGCTAGCCAGGGCGTCGGCCCCGGTGGCGTCGAGCATGGTCAGGCCCGACAGGCGCAAGATCACGACGGACACCCCGGGCTCCACCTCGAACGACTCGAGGAAGGCGGGCGCAGAACCGAAGAACAGGGCCCCGTCGAGCCGGTAGACGGCGATGTGCTCGGTCAGCAGCTCGTGCTCGTCGACCGAGTCGTCGTCGTGGCGGGCCAGCTCCTCGGCACTGGCGACGGAGCCCGCGGC
>CAWJEK010000029.1:0-82052 GCA_963841885.1 uncultured Acidimicrobiaceae bacterium | reverse complement strand
GGGCTGGGACTCTACGCCGTGTTCACCAACTGGTCGCCCTACGTCCTGGTCCTCGTCGGCGCCCTGGCCATGTTCCTGGTGGCCAACGCCTTCCAGGCCGGGCCGCTGGCCGCCTCCCAGCCCGGGCTGACCATCGTCGACCCCCTGGTGGCCAGCCTGCTGGGCATCGCCATCTTCGGCGAGCACCTGCGCAGCGGCGGCCTGTACCTGGTCGGTGAGGCGGCGGCCGTGGTGGTGCTGGCGGCCAGCGTCATCCTGTTGAGCCGCAGCCCCTTGGTGACCGAGGGGGCGACACAGGCGGCCCCCGCACCGATGGGGCCGGCCGAGCTGCTGGAGCCGGCCGAGGTGCTTCGGCCTGGTGCCGCCACCGGCGTCGACGGACGGCGACGGGCCCTCGGGCCGGGAGGCCTCCGGCCCCGAAAATGGGACAGACTCAGCGGGTGAGCACTCCGACGACGATGACGCCCGACGAGGCGGCCGCCCTCCTCGGCTACCGCGACTCGCTGGCCTTCGGTCTCGGCCCGGCCAACCCTGACGCCTTCCTGACCGCCCTGGGGCGCGCGGTCGGACTGGGAGGACCTGGTCCTCGGCGGCTGCCTGCTGCTCGGCCTCTACGACGTGCTCGCCCACCCCGGGGTCAGCTACCGCTGCGGCTTCTACGGTCCGGCCGAGACTGCTACCTCGTCCCAGGGCGCCCGGATCGAGTACGTGCCGGGGGGGTTCCGCCAGTTCGCCCCGATCCTGGCCCGCTCGGCCCGCGGGTGATGACGGCCCACGCCGCCCCGCCCGACGCGGGCGAGCCTCAACCTGTCCCTGCACTACGGCGGGACCCGTGACGAGCTGCTCGAGGCCGGCCGGGACCCCGAGCGCCTCTTGGTCATGGAGGTGAACCCCAACCTGCCCCGGACCTGCACCCTGGCCCCCGACTACGACAACACCATCCCCCTCGACGCCGTCGACGTCCTGGTGGAGGCCGACGCCCAGCCGTTCGTCCTGCCCGACACACCGGGCACCGAGGCCGACCTGGCCATCGCCGAGATCGTGGCCGACCTTCGTCACCGACGGGACCACCCTGCAGACCGGGATCGGGGGGGTGCCCAACCTGGTGGCCACCCGCCTGGCCGAGGGCCCCGGCGGGGACTACGGCGTCCACTCGGAGATGATGACCGACGGCCTCATGCGCCTCCACCAGGCCGGCAAGGTCACCAACGCCGCCAAAGGGGAGTTCCACGGGGGTGTCGGTGACCACCTTCGCCCTGGGGTCGGCCGAGCTCTACCGCTGGCTGGACGGGAACGCCGAGGTGGCCTTCCTGCCAGTCGAGGTGGTGAACGACCCGTCGGTCATCGGGGGCAACGCCAAGTTCGTGTCCATCAACGGGGCACTGGCGGTCGACCTGTACGGGCAGATCGTGGCCGACAACGTCGGCGGCCGGCAGGTCTCGGGGGTGGGCGGCCACGAGGACTTCGTGGCCGGGGCCGAGCTGCACCTCGACTCCCGCTCCCTGGTGTGCCTGCCCTCCACCGTGGAGATCGGGGGCGAGCGTCGGTCGCGCATCGTGCCCCAGCTGCCGGCCGGGGCGGTGGTCTCGACCCCCCGCCACCACACCGGGGTGGTGATCACCGAGTTCGGCGCCGCCGACCTGGCCGGGCTGACGGTCCGCGAGCGGGCCGGGCCCTGGCCGAGATCGCCCATCCCGACGACCGGGCCGAGCTGCGGGCCGCCGCCGAGCGCCTCTCGTAGCCCGGCGGGGACGGTCGCGACGGTCGCGACGGTCGCGACGGTCGCGACGGTCGCGACGGTCGCGACGGTGGGAGCTGGGGGCGGTGTGGTCGGTGGGACGGGGCCAGCCGGGCGGATCGGGCCGCGTTGCGCTTTACATCCTGTGCGCCCACCGTTACTGTGGCGCCCATACCAGCGCGCAGGCGATGGTGGCGGAGGCGGCTGTCGGGCGGAGAGCGCCCAGGGTAGGCACTACCCGGGCACCCATCTCGGGCCCACCTGAGCACACGGCGCTCATTGAATTGAGCTGATTTGGACAGTTGGCGGTGACATGGTGAGCGGCGGGACTTCCGTTTCCGCCACTGAGGCCCTCCAGATGGTCGCGGGCCGCCGCCGCTGGCCGGGGGCCGGCCTCGTGAATCGATCGAAGCGCCTTCGCCTCGGTGGCACCGTGGCCCTCCTGGCCGTCACCGTGCTGGCCGCCTGGTTCTTCCTGGCCAACCCCGGCGGCGTGCAGTTCCGCCCGGGTATGAAGCTCACCTCGGGCACAGACTTCAGCCTCACCGGCAGCACCGTCTCCAACCTGGCCCCGGGGATCTCGCAGAACATGACGGTGGCGGCGGCCAACCCCCTGCCGGTGTCGATCGACATCAACTCGCTGACGGTGACGGTGTCCAGCGACCCGGCCACCTGCCACGCCGACACCTACCTCAGCGCCCACGGCTCGTCCTTCGCCGGCAACCCCCGACCACCGGGCCCTTAACCCCTCCTGGGTGGTGCCGGCCCACTCCACGGTCGACGAGCCGCTGGCCGTCGAGCTGGCGGCGTCGGCCCCCAACGCCTGCCAGAGCGCCTCCTACAACTTCTCCTACAACGCCAGCGCCTCGTACACCCCGGTCCCACCGGGTGCCCCGACCAACCTGACCGGCACCCCGGGTGACGGGCAGATCACATTCACCTGGACAGCCCCCAAGACAGACGGGGCCGCCCCCATCACCTCCTACACGGTGACCTGCTCGCCGGAGGGGTCGGTGACGGTGACAGCGCCGGCCACCAGCGCCACCATCGTCGGGCTGCCCGGCGGCTACGCCTACGCGTGCACCGTGGTGGCCAACAACTCGGCCGGGGCCGGGGCCAAGTCCAACCAGGTGACAGTGAAGCTGACCAGCGGGTACTGGGAGGTGGCCTCCGACGGCGGCATCTTCGCCTTCGGCAACGCCCAGTTCTACGGCTCCATGGGCGGCAAGCCCCTCAACAAGCCGATGGTGGGCATCGCCGCCACCCCCGACGGCAAGGGCTACTGGACGGTGGCCTCCGATGGCGGCATCTTCAGCTTCGGCAACGCCCAGTTCTACGGCTCGACCGGGTCCCTCAAGCTCAACGCCCCGATCGAGGCCATGGCCGTCACCCCCGACGGCAAGGGCTACTGGCTGGTGGCCTCCGACGGCGGCATCTTCGCCTTCGGCGACGCCAAGTTCTACGGTTCGACCGGCGCCATGAAGCTGAACTCGCCGATCACCGGCATCGCCACCACCCCCGACGGCCTGGGCTACTGGCTGGTGGGCGCCGACGGCGGCATCTTCAGCTTCGGCGACGCCACCTTCTACGGCTCGGAGGGCGGCAAGCCCCTCAACAAGCCGATCGTGGGCATCGCCACCACCCCCGACCACCTCGGCTACTGGTTCGACGCCTCCGACGGCGGGATCTTCGCCTTCGGCGACGCCCAGTTCTACGGCTCCCAGGGCGGCAAGCCCCTCAACAAGCCGATCGTCGGCATGGCGGCCACGCCCGACGGCAGGGGCTACTGGATGGACGCCTCCGACGGCGGCATTTTCAGCTTCGGCGACGCCCAGTTCGAGGGCTCGATGGGCGGCAAGCCGCTCAACGCCCCGATCGTCGGCATGGCCAGTACGGCCCTGGAAGCGGAGGCCGGCTGATGACCACCGCCACCCCCCCCATCGTGCCCCCTCCGCCCGATGCCGACCGCGGTCGTCGCCGGCGCTTCGCCGTCCGGCTGGGCCTGGCCGCCTGGTGCTCAGCCTGGCCGGCTCGCTGGCCTTCGCCGTGTCGACCGAGACCAGCTCGGGCCCCCTGGGCTCGGCCTCCAACGGGACGGTCACCCTCAGCTCGCCCTCTCGGGTGACCTGCACAGTGACCCACATGACGCCCGGCGACACCCAGGCCTCGACAGGGCAGGTGGCCTGCACCCTGACCGTCACCTACGGCGGCAGCCTGCCGGGCTACCTGGCCCTCGACGTCACCATCGCCAGCGCCGGGGCGGGCAGCGACCCCAACCACGTCCTCACCGGGGCGCCGGGCCTCTACGACGGCACGGCCACCGGCCTGCAGGTCCTGGTAAAGGACAACCAGGCCACCCCCACGCTCTACATGAACGCCGGGGGCAGCACACCGACCCCGGGTACCCACCTGGGCGGGGCGGCCACCACCCCGGGCTCGGCCACAGCGACGGGCACCGACCTCCTGGTCTCCAAGACCGCCTTCACCTCGGGCCAGTCGGTCACCTTCACGGTGGACTACACCCTGCCGCTCGGCGCCACCAACGCCTACGACGGCGCCGGCACGACCATCACCCTGGCCGCCCACGCCGTGCAGTCGCAGGGCAACGGCAGCGTGGCCGCCTGCACAGTGGGCCACCAGTGCGACACAGTGTCGCCGGGCAGCGGGCCGGTGTGGAGCTGAGATGACCACCGCCACCGCCACACTCACCGTCGGCTTCGGCCAGGGCACCGCATCGGGGTCCCGGGCGCCCCGGCGGCCGCTGCAGCGGGCCTGGGGGATCGCCTCGAGCGCCCTGGTGGCCCTGGTGGTGCTGCTGGCCGCCCTGGCCATCGTGGCCGCCGCGGCCAGCCGCACCTCGACCGACGGGGTGCACTCGGTCTTCGGCCACCCGGTCATGGCGGTCCAGTCGGGCTCGATGACGCCGACCATCCGCACCGGGGACCTCATCATCGACCGGGCGGTGACCCCGGCCCAGGCCGAGCACCTCGGCGTCGGGCAGATCATCTCGTTCCGGGTCGACGGCACCAAGGTCTTCACCCACCGGATCGTGGCGGTGGTCACCGGGGCTGGCGGGGCCGTGGCCTACCGCACCAAGGGCGACGCCAACAACGCCGCCGACACCGCGCTGCGCCCGGCCGCATCGGTCATCGGGGTCTACGAGACCAAGGTCCCCGACGGCGCCTACCTCCTGCGGGACCTGCACAGCCCGCTCCTGCTGTTCCTGCTGGTGGCCGGCGTCCTGCTGGCCGTCAGCGCCGGCCCGGTCTACCGGCGCCTCGCCGTCCCGGGACACTTCCCGAGGGGGGCTACGCAGTCAAGCAGCCCCACCGACCGCACCGTACGCACGACCAGCAAGCGCAGTACCAGCAGGTGACGACAGCAACAACACCCGGATAACGGCCATAGCGAAAAGGAAGGGAACATCATGAGGATCCAACACAAGAAGCGGGCGCTGCTGGCGGCGCGCGCTGCTGGCCCGCGGGGGCCATCGCCGCCCTGGTCACCGGCGGCACCTTCGGCCTGTTCAGCGCTTCGGTGGCACCCCAGACAAACAAGTTCACCTCGGGGACCGTGGCACTGACAAAGACCGCCACAGCCAAGTGCAACATCTCGACAATGGTCCCCGGCGACGGGACGGCCACATACCCGGCCACACACGCGTACCGGACCAATGACAACGACGCCACCTGCACCTTCACGGTGAAGTACACCGGCTCGGTGCCCGCCGACCTGGGGCTGGACGTCACCATCCTGGGCTCTGGCCTCTACGACAGCACCAGACAGGGCTGCAGGTGAAGATCACCGACACAACAGCAAACGTCTACATGACAGGGACCACACTGGGCGGCACGGCCACCACAGGTGTCGGCGCCACAGCCAAGAACCTGCTGGTGGCGGCCAACCTGGCCCCGAACAGCACCCGGACCTTCACGGTCAACTACCAGCTGCCGGAGACAGCCAAGAACGGCTACCAGACACTGGACTCGAACATCGAGCTGACCGCCCACGCCGTGCAGTTCGCCAACAACGGGCCGAAGGCCACAGTCGAGGGCTGCACCATCGGGCGGGTGTGCTCGCACATCGCGGCCTGGTCATAGGAGGAGCGATGGCCCGCACCGTCCCAGGATCCTGGACGCACGAGGGAGGACGGGCGCGCACCGGGCGGCGCACCGACCCTCGCGGGCCAGCCCGGGAACCCCACCTCCGGCCCCATGGCCGGACCGGTGGTGGGGGGACCGGCACCCAGCGCAGCAACAGTTCGAGTGCACATTCGCCAGTCGCGGTACGAGATGAACAGGAGTCACAGATGAAGTTCACCCACAAGAAGCAGCTGCTCTTCGGGGTCGGCTCGGTGGCCACCATCGCCGCAACGGCGGCGCTGGTCACCGGGGGCACCCTGGGGCTGTTCAGCAGCGGTTCGGTCAGCCAGACAAACAAGTACACGTCGGGCACCGTCTCGCTGACAAAGTCGGCCACAGCGGCCTGCACCATCAGCACAATGGTGCCGGGCGACAAGTCGACGGGCTACGTCACATCGACACCGCACCGCACCGACCCGACAGACACGCCGTGCACCTTCACAGTGAAGTACACCGGCAGCGTGCCGTCCTACCTGGGCCTGTCGGTGGCGGTGGCCGGGACCAAGGGGCCCACAACCACACCGCACGTGACAGGGCTCTACACCGGGACGTCGGGCACAGGGCTCAAGCTCAACATCACCGACTCGTCGACAACGGCCTACACACTGTCGGGCCTGACAGCGGCGACCTCGTCCACCGACAACCTGCTGGTCTCCACCACCCCGGTGGCGCCGAACACCACCTACAAGTTCACCGTCAACTTCGCCCTCCCCCGGGCCATGACAAACAAGTACCAGGGGGCCAAGTCGACCCTGAAGCTGACGGTGGCGGCGGTCCAGGCCGGCAACAACAAGCCGACAACAGGGACCTGCACAACGGCCGGCAAGACCTGCACAGGGATCTCCTGGAGCTAGTGAGGTAACGATGGCCCGCACGATTCCCGGTATCGGGACACGCAAGAGGGGGGAGGTGCGCTCGAGGCGCGCCTTCCTCCTCGCGGGCCGACGTCCACTCCTGGCCGCCGCCGCGGTGGCCGGCACCCTGGCCCTGGCCCTGACGGTGACCGGGACCAGCCTCTCGCTGCTCAGTGCCAAGTCGCAGACCAGCGCCACATCCTCCCTGATGGCCGGCAAGTCCGGCCTGGCGGCGGTGGCCGGCCCCACAACGGCGGCCTGCACAGTGAGCGGGATCCTCCCGGGCAAGACAGGAACCTGCAAGCTGAAGGTCACCTACACCGGGGTGAAGGCCTACCTGGGAGCCGACATCCTGATCGCCACCAAGGCCGGGACCCTGCCGGTCGGCGTGCCCACAGGCACGGTGGCCAAGCCGCTGTACGACAACTCGGCGACCGGGCTGCAGCTGCGGTTGGTGGACTCCAACGCCACCGTCTACTTCGCCACAGCCGCCTTCACCGGGCTGGGTACCAAGTTCCGGAACAAGACAGGGACGGCGACCACAATCGCCGCCATCACCTGCCCGGTCACATTCCCCACCTACACCAACTGCTACCGGGTGACCGACCTGCTGGTGCGGGCCACGGCGGTGACCACCAGCACCTCGGACACCTTCACCGTCAGCTACAAGCTGCCGACAACATCGACGTCTGGCTACGAGGCCTCGACGGCCAAGGTCGTGCTCTCGGTCCACGGCGTCCAGTTCGGCAACCAGACGGCCACCGGCTGCACCGCCGGGCGCCAGTGCCCCGCCGAGACAGGGTTCGCGTGGAGCTGATGGCACCCGCCCCCCGCCCCGCCCCCACCCAAGGACTGATCGCACCATCGAGCGCGCCCGTCGCCTTCTCCGCCTGCCCCTGGCCATCGTGGTGGCCCTGGCCGTCCTGGCCACCTCGGCCACCGCCTGGGCCCTGCTGTCGACCGCCCCGGTGAGCCAGACCGAGACCCTCACCGCCGGCACCATCACCCCGGCCACCGCCTTGGCCGCCGGCGCCGTCCACTACACAAAAGCCACCCTCAGCTGGACCGCCCCGGTCGGCTACACCCCCACCTCGGTGACCCTGGCCCAGACCCCGGGCACCCTGGCCGGCTACGCGGCGACCAACCCGACCAACCCGTGCACGGCCACCGGGCTCTCGCCCTACACCACATACACCTGGACGATCACCTACCACTACCACCGGCTGGTCGGCGGTCACCAAGATCACCAAGAAGACCCTCGACCACATCAAGCTCACCAACCCGGCCTGCGCCATCTCCCTCACAACAGTCAATACACACACCATCGCCACAGGCTGCTCGATCACCACGGGGGGACCACCAACACAATCAAGCTCTACCGGCCGACGGCAGCCGGGGTCACGACAGGTGACGTGCTGGTGGCCCAGTTGGGAGCCCGCCTGGACAATGCCGTCGGCCTCACCGGGCCAGCCGGATGGAAGAAGGTCACATCGGCCACCACCACCGGGGGCGGCTACACGAACTTCCTGGCCACCTACATCTGCGTGGTGGGCAGGGCCACAAACTGCAAGAAGACACAGACCACATGGACCTGGAGTTGGTCGGCCAGCACAACCAGCACCAACGCCTCCGGCGGGATCCTCGAGTTCAGCGGGGTCACACCGACAACGCCGATCAATGCCGGCACCACGGACACCCATGCACCCAGCAAGTGGACCACGGCCACAGCGCCGGCGGTGACCACCACCCAGTACGACACCCAGCTGGTCGCCACCTTTGTCAGCGGCGGGAACCAGACCTTCAAGACCACCGGTGCCTGCGCCAGCAACCCGGTGGCGACAATCACGAAGGTCTGGACCAACCGCAACACCAACGCCACCGTCACCCACCGGCACGACTCGGCGGCCTGCGTGCCGACCGCCGTCCAGGCGACAACCGGGACCTCGGCCAGCTTCACCTTCAAGGTGACCGTCGGCACAAACACATACGCCTGGGACTCGGCCACCCTGGCCCTCAACCCCCGGTAGGGACCAGGGGCCGGGTCGGGCCCCATCCAGCAACCGTCGGGCGGTCTCGGTGGACGAATACACCGACAGCCTCCTGCGGGCGGCAGCCTTCACGTGGCTGGGCGACCTGCGGGCCCGCCACGGCGAGGTGGTTCCCCTGGCCGATCTGCGGGCGGGGTTCGACTTCCAGGGGCAGACGGTGCGGGTGCTGGGTCCCCAGGGCATCTTCATCCCCCGGGGAGGTTCGGTCCCCCTGTCAGTCACCACCGCCCCCGAGACGACGGGCAAACCCCGGCCCTACGACGATCAGATGGGAGAGGACGGCCTCCTGCGCTACCGCTACCGCGGCCGGGACCCCGAGCACCGGGAGAACGCCGGCCTGCGCACGGAGATACGCGCCGGATCCCCTCATCTACTTCTGGGGGATGATGCCCGCCCGCTATTACCCGGTATGGCCGGCCTACGTCGAGGCCGCCGACCCGGCGACGCTCACCTTCACCATCAGCCTGGGGGCCGAACCGGCGTTGGGCGGTGACGCCGGGGCCGGGTCCCGACGGGCCTACGTGACCCAGGAGCGCCTGGTCCGGGTCCACCAGGCCCAGTTCCGACAGCGGGTGCTCGACGCCTACCGCTGCACCTGTGCGGTCTGCCGGCTGCGGCACGCCGAGCTCCTCGACGCCGCCCACATCCTCCCCGAAGGCCATCCACAGGGTGACCCCGTGGTGCCCAACGGCCTGGGGCTGTGCAAGATCCACCACGCCGCCTTCGACCGCAACATCATCGGCATCCGCCCGGACCTGGTGGTCGAGGTCCGTCCGGACATCCTCGAGGAGCACGACGGCCCGATGCTGCGCCACGGGCTCCAGGGCTTCGACGGCCAGGCGGTCACCGTCCCGCGCCGACCGGCTGACCGGCCGCGCCCCGAAATTCCTCGACGAGCGCTACCAGCAGTTCCGCCACGCCGGCTGACGTGCCGGCCCGCCGCCCCGCCGCCCCGCCGGCCCGCCGGACTGCCGGCCCGAGCGGGGTCGGCGGCCCACCTCGCCGGACGGCTCAGACGCCGGGCTGCCCAGAGACCGGACCGGTCAGACGCCGGCCATGTCCACGATCGGCTTGTTGAGGGGCTTGCCGCCCATCGAGCCGTAGAACTGGGCGTGCCGAAGTTGAACAACCCGCCGTCGGAGGCCACTTCCCAGTAGCCCTGGCCACCGGGGGCGGCGCCCATGGCCACGATGGGCTCGTTGAGCGGCTTGCCGCCCATCGAGCCGAAGAAGTTGGTGGCACCGAAGCTGAACAGCCCGCCGTCGGAGGCCACCTCCCAGTAGCCCTGGCCGTCGGGGTTGGTGGCCAGGCCCACGATCGGCTTGTTGAGGGGCTTGCCGCCCTCGGAGCCGTAGAATGGGCGTTGCCGAAGGCGAACAGCCCGCCGTCGGAGGCCACCTCCCAGTAGCCGCCGCCTGTGGGGGTGGTGGCCAGCCCCACGATCGGCTTGTTGAGGGGCTTGCCGCCCATCGAGCCGTAGAACTTGGCGTTGCCGAAGGCGAAGAGGCCGCCGTCGGAGGCCACCTCCCAGTAGCCGCCGCCTGTCGGGGTGGCGGCCATGCCCACGATGGGCTGGTTCAGGGGCTTGCCGCCCATCGAGCCGTAGAAGTGGGCGTCACCGAAGCTGAAAAGCCCGCCGTCGGAGGCCACCTCCCAGTAGCCCTTGCCGTCGCTGGTGGCCACGATGGACACGATCGGCTTGTTGAGGGGCTTGCCGCCCATCGAGCCGTAGAACTGGGCAGACCCGAAGGCGAACAGCCCGCCGTCGGAGGCCACCTCCCAGTAGCCCTGGGTCGGGGTTGTCGGCGTGATGACCGGTGGCTTGGTCGGTGTCTTTGTATGTGTCTTTGTCCGTGTCTTTGTTGTTGTCGTCGACTTGGGCTCGGGGGTCACGGCGTTGGAGGGCAGCGATGTCGGGCCCTGTCCCTTGCCGTTGGCGGCGTGCACCTTGAAGGTGTAGGTGACACCGTTGCGCAGCCCTGTCACGGTGCAGGTGTCGACTGTCCGCGAGGTGCAGGTCCTCCCTGTCGGTGTGCTGGTGGCGGTGTAGAGCGAGATCGGTGTGCCGTTGGCTGTGGCCGGGTCCCATGTGACGGTGGCCGAGGCGTTGCCGGCCTTGGCGCTCACCGCCGACGGCGCACCGGGCAGCGATGTGGGCGTGACCTCGTTCGACGGCGACGAGGCGGGCCCGTAGCCGTTGGCGCTGTCGGCCCGCACCCGGAAGCTGTAGGTCCTCCCGTCGGTCAGGCCCTGCACCGTGCAGCTGAGGGCCCCTGTGGTCGAGCAGGTCTTTGTCGCCGCCTGTGTGGCCACCACCAGGTATCCGGTGATTCGGCCCGCCTGTGGTCGTGGCGGCGGCCCAGGTCACCGTGGCCGACTGGGGGTGGGCCGTGGCGACCACGTCGTGGGCGCGGAGGGCAGCGGGTTGGGGACCACTGTGTTGGTCTTGGTCGATGTCGGCCCTGTCCCTCGGCCGTTCCTGGCGTGCACCCGGAAGGTGTAGGCCCTGCCGTTGACCAGTGTCTTGACGGTGCATGTGAGGGCCGTGGTGGTGGTGCAGAACTTCCCTGTTGGTGTGCTGGTGGCGGTGTAGCCGGTGACCGGTGTGCCGCGATCGGGGGCGGCCAACCAGTGGACGACGGCCTGCCCGTTCTCTGCTGTGACGGTGACCCCGGTCGGCGGGGCGGGGACGGTGGAGGGCACCTGTGCCGACGCCACGGCGAAGGGGCCGGTCCCCTTGGCGTTCTGGGCGGCCACCGACACCAGGTAGCTGGTGCCGTTTGTCAGTGTGGTGAACGTGTACGACCGGGCTGTGGCCGGCAGCAGCTCTGTCCGCACGACGTCTGTCCCGGCCTTGGCCCGCAGCACATAGCCCGAGATCACGTAGCCGCCGTCTGTGAGGACCGGCACGGCATCCCACGAGAGGCTGACCTGCTTGTCACCCGAGGAGGCGCCAGTGATCACCGGTGCGGCCACCGGCGAGCCCACCGGGGTCACGGCCTTGGAGGCTGTCGACAGCGGCCCGTTGCCCTGGCCATTGGTGGCCCGCACCCGGAAGACGTAGGCCGTGCCATTGCGCAGGTTGGAGACGGTGCAGTGTGTTGTCTTGGGGCCGGCCGTGCATGTCTTGCCTGTCGGTGTGCTGATGGCCGTATACGAGATGATCGGTGTGCCGTTGGGTGTGGAGAAGTGCCAGGAAACGTCAGCCTGCCCGTTGCCAGCCGAGGCGACGACCCCGGTGGGTGCGGTCGGGGTCAGTTGGGGCACCGCCGAATTGGACGGGCTCGACGAGGGCGTAGCCGTGGGCGTCCTTGGCCCGGACCTTGAAGGTGTACGGCGTGCCGTTGGCCAGGCTGGGCACGGTGCAGGTCAGTGCCCCGTCGTCTCGCAGGTGCGCTTGGTCGGGTTGCTGGTGACGAGGTAGCCGGTGATTGTCGAGCCCCCGTCTGTGGCCGGGGGTGTCCAGCTCACTGCCGCCGAGCCGGCGTGGGCCACGGCCACCGGCTTGAGCGGGGCCGAGGGGTACAGTGTGCTCGGCGTCACTGTCTTGGAGAATGTCGACGCCAGTGATGGGCCCCGCTTGTTGTAGGCCACCACGCTGAACTTGTAGGAGTCGCCGTTGGTCAGCCCGGTGACCAGGCATGTGTCGGCTGTCGTCGATGTACAGGTGCGGCCGCCCGGTGTGGCGGTCACCACGTACTTGGAGATCGGCGCCCCCCCGTCGGCGACCAGCGGTGTGACCCCGGTGCCTGTGGGGGCTGTCCAGAAGACCTGGGCCGAACCGTTGGCCCCTGTGGCCGCCACGTTGATGGGCGAGTTGGGGATGGTGGACGGCACCTGGCCCTTCTGGATGGCCGCTGGCGATGTGAAGCCGGCATTGCGGGCCACCAGCTTCACTGTGTAGGAGTCACCGTTGACCAGGCCCTTGATGGTCCCGGTGGTAGCTGTGGCTGTGACCTGGGTGGACCCCTCGTACTGCCCATTGAGGTAGGCCCGCAGGATGTACGACTCGATGGGCGAGCCCCCGTCTGTGGCCGCCGGCAGCAGGTCCCACTTGAGGGTCACGGTCTGATTTCCGGTTGTGGCGGCGGTGATGAGGGGCGCGGCGGTGGGTGTGCCATAGGGCGTCACCGGTGTGCTCGCCGCCGATGTCGGCCCGTTGCCCTGGCCGTTGGTGGCGTGCACCTTGAAGGTGTAGGCGGTGCCGTTCTTGAGGCCGATCACGGCACAGGACAGGGCTCCTGTGGTGACGCAGGTGTGGTCTGTGGGTGTGCTGGTGACCGTGTACTTGGTGATCGGTGTGCCCTCGGGTGTGGACGCCTTCCAGAAGACCTCCACGGCCATGTTGGCGCTGATGGTCGTGACATCTGTGGGGGCAGTGGGTGGTCCCAGGGGCTTGACCACGTTGGAGTCGGGGAACGACCTCGGGCCTGTGCCGTAGGAGTTCTGGGCGTGCACCCGGAACCAGTATGTCTTGCCGTTGATGAGCTGGGTCACCGTGCACGAGTGTGTGGGGGCTGTGACCACGCAGGACTTGGACTTCGGCTCACCGTAGCTGGTGGCGGTGTATTTGGTGACGGGGGAGCCGTTTGTTGTGGCCGAGGGCGACCAGGCCACGCCGGCCGAGGCGTTGCCCTTGGTGGCCGAAATGTTGAACGGCGCCGAGGGCACCGGGGCCGGGACGACTGTGTTGGACGGGAGGGAGTATGTGCTTGTCCCGTTCTTGTTGGCCGCCTTGACCCGGAAGTTGTACTTCGTGCCGTTTGTCAGGTTGTAGACGTAGCAGTCCAGGGTGCCGGTGGTCGAGCAGATCTGTGTCCCCGGTGTCGAGATCACGGTGTATCCGGTGACTGTCGAGCCGTTTGTTGTGGCGGCGGTCCATGTGACCTCGGCCGAGTGGTCGGCCACTGTGGCGTTGACCACCGCCGGCGGGTCGGGGACCGTGGTCGGGACGACCGATGACGACGTGGACTGCGGCCCGTCGCCCACCGTGTTCACGGCGGCGATGGTCACGTGGTAGTGGACATTGTAGACCAGGCCCGTGAATGTCTGGGAAGTGGCGGTGGACGAGGCTGTCACCTTCTGGACCGCTGTGCCCCCTGTGCCCTTGAAGAGCTTGACGGCATAGTTGGTGATGGGGGAACCACCGTCGTCACCGGCCGGCAGGTCGGTCCATGTGACGGTGACGGTGTTCTTCACCGAGCGGATCTTTGTGATGGTGGGAGCCACGATCGGGGGCGATGCCGGGGTCACTGGCTGCGAGAATGTGGAGTAGGGGCTGGCCCCGATGCCGTTCTTGGCGTACACCCGGAACTTGTAGGGCAGGCCGTTGGTGAGCCCTGTCACCGAGCAGCTATGGGAGGTGGTGGTGCAGCTCTTGACTGTTGTTGTGGCCAGGACGCCGTAGCCGGTGATCTTTGTGCCGCCTGTTGTCGGGGCCGACCACGAGACGGTCACCGAGTGATTGCCCCGTGCCCCCACCACGTTGGTCGGGATGCCGGGGATCGTCGCCGGGATGACGGCGGGGGAGGGGGACGAGGCCGGCCCGATGCCGGTGGTGTTGGTGGCCCGTACCCGGAAGGTGTAGGTCGTGCCGTTGTGCAGGCCCTTGACTGTGCAGGTGAGGGACCCGGTTGTGCAGGTCTTGCCTGTCGGTGTGCTGATGACGACGTAGTTGCTGATCGACGAGCCGTGGCCTGTCGGGGCGTTCCAGCTGACCTTGGCCGAGGCGTTGGAGGCGATGGCCTTCACCCCTGTGGGGGCGGCGGGGACGGTGGCCGGGACGACTGTTGTGGAGACCGGCGACGGCGACCCGGGACCCCGGCCGTTGCGGGCAGTCACCGTGAACTTGTAGTGGCTGCCGTTGGTCAGGCCGGTCACGTAGCACGAGAGGTAGGAGAGTGTGGCCGGGCTGCAGGTCTTGTCTGTCGGTGTGGTGGTCACGGTGTAGCTGGAGATCGGTGTGCCGTTGTCGGCCGGGGCCTTCCATGTGACCTCGACGGCGTTGTCGGCCACCAGGGCCACCGGCTTGGCCGGGGCGCTGGGGACGGTGGAGGGGGTGAGCAGGCCGGAGGTGGTCGGCGGCCCTGTGCCGGCGCCGTTCTTGGCGACCACCGTCACCCGATAGGTTGTCCCGTTGGTGAGGCCGGTCACCGTCCCGGTGGTGGCGGTGCCCGAGACCACGGTGTACTGCTCCTTGGTTGTGTTGAGCAGGGCGGTGACGGTGTAGGCGGTGATGGCTGTGCCGCCGTCTGTGGCCGCGGGGACGTCGGTCCATGTCACGGTCACCGACTGATTGCCTGACGACGACCCGGTGAGCTTCGGCCCGACGACCGGCGGGGAGACCGGGGTCACCTTGTTCGACGGTGTCGAACGTGTGCTTGTGCCACGGCCGTTGGTGGCCACCACTGTGAAGGTGTAGGAGCGGCCATTGACCAGGTTGCTGACCGTGCAGCTTGTGGACTTGGTGGTGCAATTCTTGCCTGTCGGCGTGCTGGTGGCGGTGTACTTGGTGATCGGTGTGCCGCCGTTCGAGCCGCCCGTCCACTTCACGTTGACCGAGGCATTGCCGGCGGTGGCCACCACGTCAGTGGGGGTGGCCGGCTTCGAGAGCGGGGTGACCGGGTTGGACGCTGTCGAGGCCGGTCCTGTGCCCGAGGCGTTCCGAGCCTTCACCTTGAAGGTGTAGGTGTCGCCGTTTGTGAGCCCGCTCATTGTGCACGAGGTGGCAGTGGCCGTTGTCACCTTGCAGGTCTTGGCCTGGGGTGTGCTGGTGACGGTGAAGCCCTCGATCGCTGTGCCGCCGTTGCCCGGCAGTGTCCAGGTGACCTTGGCCCCCCCGGCGTGGGCCACCGCCTTGACGTTGGTGGGGGCCCCGGGGACCGCACCCGAGGCCGGCACGGCCAGGGCCAGCTGGGCGCCGACGATGCCGAGGGTGGCCAGCGCGGCCACGGCCAGGCGGCCGGTGGGGCCCCCGGTCGGCAGAATATGCACGCTCCTGCGAAAAGAATTACGGACAGAGCGCTCGAACGGGTTCCGCACGGATCCCCCCCCTTTATCTCGTTCGGCCTTTGCCGAAGGGTAACAGAGGGATTTGGCCGGTTGCTCGCAGGCGATACTTGCAATTACAGGGATTTCCATTGTCCCGAAATCGCCTCCCCGACGGCGGCGAACCGTGGTGCTGGCCGGCGTCGGGCGGCTCCGGAGACGGCGGTCGGGCTGCGGGGGCGGGCCGGGGGCCGTTGCCTGGTGGGCGAGGGGGGACTTGAACCCCCACATCCTTTCGGACACAGGAACCTGAATCCTGCGCGTCTGCCTATTCCGCCACTCGCCCGGGCGAATGGCCCAGGATACCCGACCCCGGCGGTGGCTGGATCCGGACCAAATCTGCCCCCCACCAGGACCGGAAGGAGCGCTCCGGCCCGAGTGCGCACCGTTTCCCACCTGCAACTTTGCTGCCACCGCCCGGTCATGCGCCGACCGGTAGGATTTCGCGAACCATGGGACTCCAGCAGTTCGAGGAGCGTCTCGAGCGCCTGGTGGAGGGAACGTTGGCCAAACCCTTCAAAAGCAACCTCCAGCCGGTCGAGATCGGCCGGAAATTGGCGCGCGAGATGGACCTGCACCGCCGGGTGGGGGTGCACGGCCTCATCGCGCCCAATGTCTTCTCAATTACCCTGGCCCAGGCCGACGTCGACCGGTTCGCCAACTTCATCGACGCCCTCTCCCGGGAGCTGGCCGACGCCGCCCGGGAGCACGCCCGGATCGAGGGGTACTCGTTCGTGGGGCCGGTCGAGGTCCAGATCTACGAGGGGACCAGGCTGCGGACCGGCCGCTTCGCCATCTCGGCCGAGGTGGTCGAGGGGCCCGAGAACGTGCCGTTCGCCGAGGTGGTCAAGCCCGACGGGAAGCGGGTGGTCGTCGGCGCCGACCCGCTGGTCGTGGGGCGCCTCCCCGAGTGCGCCGATCGTGCTGGCCGACCCCAACGTGAGCCGCCGGCATGCCGAATTCCGCCATGTGGGCGACTCCGTCGTGGTCACCGACCTGGGGTCGACCAACGGCACCCGGGTCAACGGGGTCGCGGTGCGAGAACAGCACCTGGCCAGCGGTGACGAGGTCACCGTCGGGTCGACCACCCTCGTCTTCGAACCTCGTGACCGCTCGACTGGCCCTGACGCTGCTCGGGGCCTCACCGACTACACCGCCATCCTGCGGCCGCTGCAGTGGCTGGTGGTGATCCTGATCTTCTTCTTCTTCCTCCGGGTGACCCGGGCCGTCTGGGTCGAGGTGCGCCCGGCCGGGCCCCGCCAGACCCGCCGGGAGCGCCGCCGGGCAGCAAAGCAGCAGGCGCCGCCGCGCGCCGCAACCGGCCCTCACGCAGCCGCCGGCAGCTCTTCTTGGAGGTCCTCGAGCCCCCGGAGCAGGCCGGGGCCACCTACGAGCTGGAGGACGAGCTGACCATCGGCCGCTCGCCGGGCTGCGGCGTGCCCACCACCTACGACGTCTTCAGCTCCACCCTGCACGCCCGCCTCTACCGCCGAGGCGGCCAGCTCTGGGTGGAGGACCTCAACTCGACCAACGGCACGTACGTCAACTCCGAGCGCATCACCCAGGCCACCAAGCTGGCCAAGGGCGACCTGCTGCAGGTCGGGGCCACCGTCTTCGAGGTGACCCGTTGACCGTCCTGCGCTCGGGCGCGGCCACCGACACGGCCGGGTCCGCAGCTCGAACCAGGACACTACCTCGAGTCGCCGAACCTATTCGCCGTGGCCGACGGGATGGGCGGCCACGCCGGGGGCGAGGTGGCGGCCCGCATGGCGGTCGACACCTTCCGCTCGACCTTCGCCGCCACCCCGACCGTGGTCGGTCTGCGCCAGGCGGTCGCCGAGGCCAACATCGCCGTCTGGCGTCAGAGCCAGGTGCAGAGCGACCTGCGGGGGATGGGCACCACGCTCACCGCCGCCGCCCTGGTCAGCCGGGCAGCGACGGCCACGACGTGCTCGCGGTGGCCAACGTCGGGGACTCTCGGGCCTACGTGTTCTCCAACGGGCGTGCTCACCCAGGTCACCGCCGACCACAGCCTGGCCGAGGAGAAGGTGCGGCTGGGCGAGCTGACCGAGGCCGAAGCGGCCGTCCACCCCCACCGCCACATCCTGACCCGGGCCCTGGGCATCGCCAACGAGGTGGAGGTGGACCTCTGGGAGCTCCACCTCGAGGCCGGGGACCGGGTCCTGCTGTGCAGCGACGGGCTCACCAATGAGGTTGAGGCCGACCGGATCGCCCGGGTGCTGGGCCGGGTCGCCGACCCCGAGGAGGCGGCCCGGACCCTGGTGGGGATGGCCCTCGACCACGGGGGCCACGACAACGTGACCGTGGTGGTGGTCGACGTCCTGGTGGGTGAGGAGGGACAGCGGGGCGCGACGGCCGGCGCGGCGATTGCCGGCGCGGCGATTGCCGGCGCCGCCAGTGCCGCCGGTGCCGCCAGTGCCGCCAGTGCCGCTGCCGTGGCCGGTGGCGCTCCACCCCCCTCGCCGCCGGTGCCGCCGGGCACCGCCGGGGTCGGGACTGCCGCCGGGGCCGCCGCCCTGGGCGGGACCACCACGGCCGGCAGCCGTGCCCCCACCCGGCCTCCGCCGGCCACAGTCACCGGCGTCATGAACGGCTCGGCCACCGCCAGCTCGACCGGCGTGCCGGCCGAGGCGCCCGGGGCGGGCATGGCCTCGGGCGACGTCTTCATCGGCAAGTCGGCACCGGCGGTCGAGCAGCGCCGGGAGGCCCCCACCCCCGGCCCGGTGCTCGCCGACGACACAGCCGCCGAGCCGACCACCTGGGGCCAGCGCCGCCGGCAGCGCCGGGCGCGCGCCGGGCGGCCGGGATCCCCCGCCGCATCACCTTCCGGGTGGTGCTGTTCTGCGTGCTGCTGCTGGGCGTGGTGGCGGCCGCCTACGCCTTTGTCCGCTGGTACGCCACCGACAACTGGTACGTGACCACCGAGGGCAACCACCTGGTCATCTACCAGGGCCGGCCCGGTGGGCTGCTGTGGTTCAAGCCCAAGCTGGTCGACCGCACCCCGGTGACCACCTCCGACGTGCTGCCCGAGCACCTGGCGGCCCTCAAAGCCGTGGTCAACGAGCCGTCCTTGAAGGCCGCCAAGACATACGTCCAGACCCTTTACGCCGAGTACCTGACACAGGGGGGCATCCCCAAGGAGCTGCGCACAGTCCCGGCCCCCACCACCACCGCCGTCTCCCCCTTCGCCACCCCGGCCCCCCCGCCCCCGCCGACGACCACGACCACACCCAACGCCACGACCACCACGGCGGCCGGGGCCACCACGACCACCACGGCGGCCGGGGCCACCGCCACGACGGCTGCGCCGACCACCACCGCGGCGGGCGGGGCCACCGCCACCCCGACCACCGCGGCGCCGGCCAACCCGACGGCGCCGTGAGGGCGGAGAGCGGCGCGGCCGCATCCGGCGCCGGTGGGCGATCCTCCCAGTTCCCGGCGGTGATTGGTTCCGTCGCCGACCGGCCGCGGCCTAGGCTCTGAGCGAGATGGAACCCGTCACCACGCCCCGGGTGTTCTCGAACCGCTACGAGCTCACGCACCTGATCGCCCGCGGCGGAATGGCCCAGGTGTTCCGGGCCCGCGACCGCCTGCTGGACCGGCCGGTGGCGATCAAGGTCCTGTTCCCCGAGCTCTCGGTGGACCAGGCCTTTGTCGAGCGATTCCGCCGGGAGGCCCAGGCGGCGGCCAACCTCTCGCACCCCAACATCGTCCCGGTCTTCGACTGGGGCGAGGACGGCGGGACCTACTTCATCGTCATGGAGTTCATCGACGGCCAACCGCTGTCGGCCGTGCTGCGGGCCACCGGTCCCATGCCGCCGGCCCGGGTGGCCGACATCGGGGTCCACGTGGCCGCCGCCCTGGCCTTCGCCCACCGCCACGGGGTCATCCACCGCGACGTCAAGCCGGGCAACGTGCTGATCACCGACGAGGGCCAGGTCAAGGTGACCGACTTCGGGATCGCCCGGGCGGTGAACACCGAGGAGAGCCTCACCCAGACCGGGGCGGTCATGGGCACCGCCACCTACTTCTCGCCCGAGCAGGCCGAGGGGATCGGCGTCGACTCGCGCAGCGACATCTACTCGCTCGGGGTGGTGATGTACGAGATGGTGGCCGGGCGGCCGCCGTTCCTCGGCGAGACGCCGGTGGCGGTGGCCTCCAAGCACGTGCGCGACCAGCCGCCGCCCCTGCGCGACCTGGCCCCGGGGGTGCCGCCGGCCCTCGAGGCGGTGATCATGAAGGCCATGGCCAAGTCGGCCGACCAGCGCTACGCCAGCGCCGACGACCTGCGGGCCGACCTGGTGCGCTTCTCCGAGGGCCTGCCGGTCACCGCCGCCGAGGTGGCGGCCACCACCGGGCTGGCGGCGGTGGCCGCCACCACCGGGGCCACCGCGGCGGTGGGCACCCGGGCGGTGCCCCTGGCCGACACATCCCTCTACGGCGACGAGGACGCAGAGGAGGCCGAGCGGCGCATTCCCGGACCCGGTCGCGATCTCGGGTTGGTTGGAGAGGTGGTCGTGAACGACGAGTCCACGACGACCGTGAAGGGCGAGAGGCTCAATGCTGATCCCCCGGATTTCGTGACTTCGATGTACCCGGTCGTGGCCCCTGCCGGCACGTCGACCTTGATGGTGGAGTTCTTGTCGGAGATGACCGTGGCAACGGTTCCGTTGAATGTCACCGCCAGGGCGTGCCCGAGATTGGCGCCCTTGATCGTCACCTCGTTGCCGGCAATTCCAGAGGTCGGCCTGAAGCTCTTGATCTTCATCGGGTGGGCGGCCGCCGCCGAGGCCGGTGACTGCTGAGACACGGCACAGATGGAAACGATGATGAGGCACGCCAAAAGGATGCTGCGTCTCATGAGAGCACCTCCCCGGGGCCCCTCTGATTGTCGGACACCAGCCTGACACGTTCGCGGTCTTCGCGCTTGCGACCTTTGAGCGAATCCTCGGCTCGAACTCTCGGCCGGGCGTGATCACCGGCGGGTTCCGGAGCTGGAGTGCCGGCGGCTCGAGGAAGGCGTTCTCTCGATTTCCGACGCCGATTCGACGTTCCATCCGGGTGCCGCCGAGACACCGCCACCCGTCCGAATCCGATCAGCCGGCGGGAGGGTGGGAGGCCTCCACGACCGTGTGGATGCCTCCCCGGACGAGCCAGTCGGTGACCACGGTCATCCGGCGGGGGGCGATGGCCGCCACCAGGTCGTCGAGGATCCGGTTGGTCATGTCCTCGTGGAATCCGCCCTCGTTGCGGAAGCTCCACAGGTAGAGCTTCAGCGACTTGAGCTCGACCAGCGACTGGTCGGGCACGTAGGAGATCCGCACGGTGGCGAAGTCCGGCTGACCGGTCAACGGACAGAGGCAGGTGAACTCCGGCGTCTCACAGGTGACGGTGTAGTCCCGGCCGGGATGCGGATTGGGGACGGCCTGGAGGTCTTTGCTGGGTTGGGTCGGCATGACGGGCCGAGGCTACCGGCAACCGCGGCTCAGGAATCGGCGTCGTACAGGCCGGCGGTGCCGTCACGGTCCACGATGAGGCCGTCGTTGTCGGCGTGGAGCAACAGGACCTGCCCGGGCAGCCCGGCGTCCGCCAGAGCCTGTTCGCCCGCGGTCTGCACCTTGGGGGCGTCGATCCCGCGGCAGATGCCGAGGAGCGACGGGCCGGCCCCGGACCAGCACGAGGCCAGCGCCCCGCCGGCCACCAGCGCCGCCAGCAGCTTCGGGGCCGCCGGAAAGAGCGGGCTGCGGTAGTCCTGGTGCAGCCGGTCCTCGGCCGCCTCGGGGATCAGCAGGCGACAGTCGGCCATACCGGCCATCAGGAGGGCCATCCGCGAGAGGTTGAACGAGGCGCTCTCGCGGCTGACCTCGGCCGGGAGCGCCTGACGGGCCCTCGCCGTCGAGAGCTGTACGTCGGGCACCACCACGACGAAGGCGAGGCTGACGTCGAGTGGCAGCCGCACCACGTGGACGCCCCCCTTCACGACGGCGGCGGCGACGAAGCCACCCACCATGGAGGCGGCGGCGTTGTCGGGGTGTCCGTCCATGGCCGTGGCCACGGCCAGGGGGTCCTCGGCGCCGGCGGCGGCCGCGGCGGCCACCGCCAGGGCGGCGGACGACCCCAGTCCCCGGGCGATGGGTATGTCGGAGCGCACCGTGATGGCCAGGTGGTCCGTCCCGGCCACGTCGATGGCCACCCGGGCGGCGAGGTGGGAGGGATCGTCGGCGAGGCCCTCCCCCTCCCCCACCGATCGGACGATCAGCTTCGACGCCGGCTCGACGTCGACGAGGACATACCGGTCGAGGGCCAGGGCCAACGTGTCGAATCCGGGCCCGAGATTGGCTGACGACGCTGGCACACGGGCTCGCACCCGCCCAACGTACCTCTGCCGGAGCGGCCGCACCGGGACCACGGGACGCCGGGCGTCCCGCTCCCCATCGTCGTCGAGCCACGCTCAGCCCGGGGTCGGAGCCGCCGTGGTCGAGGTCGTCGGCCCCGACGTCGACGTCGCCGTGGAGAGCTCGGACCCGTCGTCGTCGACGTCGTGGGCGAGGTTCCCGCTCCGCCGTAGCGCAGGCGCCACCACAGTGAGGGTTCCGGCACCGTCTCGTGCAGCAGGAGGGGCACCACCTGGAATTGGCTGCCGACGGCGAAGATCGTCGAGCCCACCCGTGTGCCGGCCACGCTCCCGGGCGGGACGGTGGTGAACGTGGTCATCGACCGCACCACCTGGCCCGGCCAACCCGGTAGCCAGGCGTCGGTGGCCGACACGTACGTCGCCCGGTGGACGGTGCCGCCCCAGGTCGACGTCACCGTTCCGGCGACGCTCCCCCGGGTGGCCACCGTCACCTGCGAGATCCCGGCCTGGGTGGCCGTCAGGAGCGCCGTGGTCGTGGGTCCCGGCGTACTTGAACGGGTCGACGACCGGCTCGTCGTCCAGCGGCAGGGTGGTGGTGGTCGTGGTCGTGCCCGGCGGACGGGTGGTGGTCGTGGTCGTGCCCGGCGGACGGGTGGTGGTGGTCGTGGTGGGTGCGGTGGGCGGAGGCGTGGGCTGGCCGGTCACGGCCACCAGGACGAGCAGCGTCCGACCGTCGATCACCCGGTCGGCGGCCAGCACCATGCAGGCTCCCGCCTGGGACGTATAACCGGACTTGACCCCGATCACGCCGCCGACGCCGATCTGGGCGACGATGTTGTGCAGGGTCCCGGCCAGCGGCAGGGTCACCTGGGTGAGCCCCACGATCTCGGCGAAGGTGGGGATGGCCATGCCCACCGCCGCCACCCTCAGGACGTCCGATGCCGACGAGACGGTGGCGGGGTCATAGCCACTGGCGTCCACGTAGTGGGTGTCGGTGGTCCCGAGCGATGCCGCCAGGGCGTTCATCTTGACCACGAAGGCGTCGACCGACCCGGCGTCCCAGACGGCCAACGTGTAGGCCACGTCGTTGGCCGACTGCGTCAGCATCGCCTCGAGGGCCTGGCGCTCGGTCAACTGCTCGCCCACCTCGATCGCCACCGTCGACTGGTCCTGGTGGAGCTCGAGGTCGTACTGCGCCACGTCGTCGGACGTGACCGTGATGACGGGGCCCTGCTCACCGGGCGCCAGTGGATGGTCCCGCAGGATGACCACCGCCGTGGTGATCTTGGTGAGGGACGCCACCGGCACGGGTGACTGGGGCCCGGACTGGGCGCTGTAACCGATCGCCGGGACGGACACCGCCGCCTGGCCCTTCGACGGCCACGGCAGCCCGGGAACCGGTCCGGGGACGACGGTGGCGGCGTCGGTGCCCGGGTGGGGAACGGCCGGCGGGAGCGGCGCGTCGATCCGCTGGGCGGCGAACCACGCTGCCGGCGCCCAGCGCCAGCAGTACGACCCCGGCGACGATCCAGGGCCACCGGCGGTGACGTCGGCTCCGGGCGTGGGAGTGGGCCCGCCCGCGCCGCCCGTCGTCCGTTGCCGGCGGAGGGCTCGGCCAGGACCACGCCCGGCGCCAGGGTGCCGTCATCGGTGGCCGTCATCGGGGAGGGGTCACGGGCCCGCCGGCTCAGCGGGCGTCCAGCTCTTCGGGTGTCATCAGCACGGCGCGGGCCTTCGAGCCCTCCGAGGGGCCGACCACGCCGCGCCGCTCCATGAGGTCCATCAGGCGACCGGCGCGGGCGAAGCCGACCCGCAGCTTGCGCTGGAGCATCGACGTCGAGCCGAGCTGGGAGCGCACGACGAGATCCATGGCCTGGTCGAGCAGCTCGTCGTCATCGTCGTCGGCCCCGGCACCCGCCCGCGGTCCCTCCGCCCCGACCACCTCCTCGATCCCGGCGACGACCTCCATGGGCCGCTGGCGCTTCCAGTGGGCGACGACGGCGCGGACCTCCTCCTCGCTCACCCACGGACCCTGGATCCGCTGCGGGTTGGAGGACGACGCGGTCAGCAGGAGCATGTCGCCCTTGCCGATGAGCCGCTCGGCCCCGGGCTGGTCGAGGATCACCCGGCTGTCGGCCAGCGACGACACCGAGAAGGCCATGCGGGACGGCACGTTGGCCTTGATCACGCCGGTGATCACGTCGACCGACGGACGCTGGGTGGCCAGGACCAGGTGGATCCCGACGGCCCGGGCCATCTGGGCGATGCGGCAGACCGACTCCTCGACGTCGCGGGCGGCCACCATCATGAGGTCGTTGAGCTCGTCCACCACGATCAGGATGAACGGCAGCCGGGGGAAGCGCACCTGGGCCTCGTCGTCCTCGTCGACCTCGGCGTCGGTGCCCTGCATGCGCAGCCGGTAGGCCTCCTCGTACTCGGAGAGGTCACCCGAGTCGAACGCCGCGTTGTACCCGGTGATGTCCGCGCTGGCCCACCTCGGCGAGGAGGTCGTAGCGACGCTCCATCTCGGTGACCGCCCAGGACAACGCGTTCGCCGCCTTCTTCGGGTCGACCACCACCTGGGTCAGCAGGTGCGGCAGGTCGTTGTACTGGCCGAGCTCCACCCGCTTCGGGTCGATCAGGATGAAGCGGACCTGGTCGGGGGTGGCCCGGGTGAGGATCGAGGTGAGTACCGAGTTGATGCAGGAGGACTTGCCGGATCCGGTCGAACCCGACACCAGGACGTGGGGCATTTCCGCCAGGTTCGCCACCACGGCCCGGCCGGCGATGTCCCGCCCGAGGGCCACCTCCAGCGGGTGCGTGGCCCGGGCCGCTTCGGGCGACGCCAGGATGTCCCCGAGCGCCACGAGTTGGCGGCGGCGGTTCGGGACCTCGACGCCGATCGCCGACTTCCCCGGGATGGGTGCCAGGATGCGCACGTCCGGCGAGGCCATGGCGTAGGCGATGTCCTTCGACAGCGACGTCACCCGGGCCACCTTCACCCCGGCACCCAGCTCCAGCTCGTAGCGGGTGACCGAGGGGCCGACCGTGCGTCCGACCAGACGGGTCTCCACGCCGTGGGCCGACAGCGCACTGACCAGGGCCGCGCCGGCCGCGTCGACCTCGGACTCATCGATGACCTGGGCCTTGGCCCGCTTGAGCAGCTTCGCCGGCGGGAGTCGCCAATCGCCGGCCGGTGGACCCATCCGCATCTCGAGCTGCTCACCCTTGCCGGGTCGGGTGGCGGCGTCGGGGAGCGGCGGGGGTCCCGTCGGCTCGTCGGCCGTGTCGACCATGGCGTCGTCGCCGTGCAGGTCGGCGTCCGTCACCGGTTCGTGGCCGGCGGCGGGCACCTCCGCCTCGGTCGTGGCCACGGCGGCCATCGAGGGCTGGCGGCCCTCGGCCAGGGCCCGGCCGAACGGGTCGGTGGGCTCGTCGCCGTCGGCCAGGGTGTCGGCCGCCCGGTCACCTCGAGCGGCGGTGACCAGCCACCGCACGGACCGGGCGATGCCGGTGGCGGCCGTCCGCACCGAGATCCCGGTGAACACCAGTACGCCCACGCCGGCCACCACCAGGAGCACCACGGCCGCCCCGAAGCCCCCGAGGGCGTGGCCGAGCGGATCGGCGATGACCGCCCCCACCCAGCCTCCGGCCGCCGACAGGTCGTGGGTGGAGGCTCGCAGGGCCGGGGAGCCGCCGGCCAACGCGGCCAGACCGGCCACGGCCAGGAGCACCAGGGTGCCTCCGATGACGGCTCGGGCCGGCTCGCGCCGGGTGCGGCCGTCGTCCTCGGCGTCGTCACCCCGGCCCATGAGCATGCGGACCCCGACGGCGACGAGCACCAGCGGGACGAGGAACCGTCCCCAGCCGAGCAGGTCACCCGACCGCCACCCGGGCACCCTTTCCGGCCGGCCCGAGCGGAGTCGCCGTAGAAGGCGACGCCGCACAGCACACCGACGGTGACCAGGGCCACGCCCCACAGATCGGTGGCGTGGCCGGCGGCTACCGCCCCCATGGCGGCGAGCAGTCCGCCGGAGTCCCGGCCCGACCCGCCGCGGCCGGACGAACGGGACGTCCGCCCTTGCCCGACGTGGTCTTCTTCGCGTGGGAGCTACGGCTCGATCGAGACGGGGCGGTCGCCTTGCCCTTGGGCCGCGATGCCCCGGATCGACCCGCCGGGCGCTTGGTGGCGGTCGTCACAGTGGGATCCAGGCTACTCCTGGCACCCCACGGTCAGTGGGACACCTCCCCACGGTGGGTGGTGCGGCTCCCGGGGTCGGGATCGGCCAGGTGACCGTCGACCGCTGACGGGCGGCCTGCGGCCATCGGCCACCGACCGAAGGACCCGGCGCTCAGACGGTGACGATGACCGGGCACGATCATGGGGCGCTGACGGGTCCGCTCCCCCACCAGCTTGCCGAGCGCCTTGCGGGCCACCCGGTTCAGGCTCTCGTGGTCCGAGCTCCCCGACGACAGCGCCTGTTCGAGCGCCTTGGTGACCTGGGCCCGGGCCTCGTCGAGGAGGGCGTCCGTGTCCTGGTCGTAGGCCCAGCCCCGGGTCACGATCTGGGGCACGCCCACCACCTCGCCCTGCTTGACGTCGACGGTGGCCACGGCCATGACCACGCCCTCCTCGGCCAGGACCATCCGGTCGCGCAGGACGCCGTGGCCGATGTCGCCCACCGAACTCCCGTCGACGAAGAGGTAGCCCCCCGGGACGTTGCCGTCCCGGCGCATCCCCTGGTCGTCGAGGATGACGGCGTCACCGTCCTCGCACAGCAGGACCCGGTCGCCGGCGATGTCCATGGTGGCGGCCAGCCGGACGTGGTTGGCCATGTGCCGGTACTCGCCGTGGACGGGGATGAAGAACTCGGGCTGGGTCACCGTCATGAGCATGGCCAGCTCGCCCTGGCGGGCGTGGCCGCTGACGTGGACGTTCTCGACGCCGGAGTGGATGACCTCGACGCCCCGGCGGTGCAGGCTGTCGATGACCCGACCGACCGACCACTCGTTGCCGGGGATCGGGTGGGCGCTGATCACGACCACGTCGTCCTCGTGCAGCTTGAAGAAGCGGTTCTCCCCGGTGGCCAGGCGCGACAGGGCCGACATCGGCTCCCCCTGGGATCCCGTGCTGATCACGCAGACCCGGCCGGGCGGGTAGTCGTCTACGTCCTCGATGTCGACGAGGGCGCTGTCGGGGATGTGGAGCAGGTCGAGCTTGCGGGCGAGGGCCACGTTCTTCTGCATCGACCGGCCCAGGGTGGCGATGACCCGTCCGCCGGCGATGGCGGCGTCGGCCACCTGCTGGACCCGGTGGATGTGGCTGGCGAAGCAGGTGACGATGAACCGCCGGTCGGGACGGGCCAGGAACACCTTTTCCAGGGTGGCGCCGACGGTCGACTCCGAGGCCGTGAACCCGGGCTCCTCGGCGTTGGTCGAGTCGGCCAGCAGCAGCCGGATGCCCGGGTCGGAGGCCAGCGCCCCCATGCGGGCGAGATCGGTGCGGCGGCCGTCGACCGGGTGGAGGTCGATCTTGAAGTCGCCCGAGTGGAGGACGATGCCCTGGGGGGTGTGGAACGCCGTGGCGAACGCGTGGGGCACCGAGTGGGTGACGGGGATGAACTCCACGTCGCACGGGCCGATCCGGCGCCGCTCGTGGTCCCGCACCGGGATGAACTTGGCCCGGCTGGCCATGCCCGCCTCGTCCACCCGGCTGCGGGCGAGCGACAGCGTCAGCTCGGAACCGTAGACGTCGACCGGGAAGTCCCGCAGCAGGTAGGCCAGACCGCCGGTGTGGTCCTCGTGGCCGTGGGTGAGGATGACCCCGTCGACCCGGTCGGCGTTCTCCCGCAGGTAGGTGAAGTCCGGGCAGGACCAGGTCGACGCCGGGCATGTCCGGGTCCGGGAACATGATCCCCACGTCGAGGACGAGGATCCGTCCGTCGACCTCGATGCAGGCGCAGTTGCGGCCGATCTCGCCCAGGCCGCCGAGGAATACGATCCGGACCGAGCGAGCGCGGACCCCGACGACTCGCTTCGTCGAGCCGGGACGCCGACTTCCCCGGCTTGGCCGGTCTCGCGGGCCGAGGACGCTGTCCGCCTTCGACGGGCGACCTCGTCGACGGCTTGCCCGCCGTCTCCGGACTTGCGCCGCCGACCCGAACCGCCGGATCCGCCCGATCCGGATCCGCCCGACCCCGGACCACCCGAGCGCGACCCCGAGCCGGTGGCCGCGCCTGACCTCCTGACTTGCGCCGGAACTCGTCCGCCTTGCGGGAATTCGCTCGGTTCAGGCAACCGATTGCCGTGCTGCAGGAGAGCGGCCACCCCGGCCACGACGGACCGGGCCTGGTCGTCGAGCGACTGGGGGGCCGGTGCGTTCGGCAGTCGGCACTGGCCGACCGGGAGCCCGAGCGCCCGGCAGGCGGCCTTGGCCGGCACCGGGTTGGGATACTCGTCGGAGGACTCGAAGCGGTACGACTCGAGGAGGCACCGGTTGACATCGGCCGCCCGGTCCACGTCGCCGGCCCGGTAGGCGGCGAACATTTCGGCGAACAAGGCGCCCGCCCAGTGGGCGGCCACACTGACGACGCCCACGCCGCCGATGGACGCGAAGGGCAGGGTCGAGCGAGTCGTCCCCCCAGTAGACCTCGAAGTCGACCGGCGCCTCGGCCACCACGCGGGCCGCCGAGGCGACATCGCCGGTGGCGTCCTTGACGGCCACGATGTTCGGCACCTCGCGGGCCAGCTGGATGGTCAGGTCCGGTCCGATCCGGCGGCCCGACCGCACCGGGATGTCGTACAGCACCACCGGCAGTGGGCTGGCCGCGGCCACGGCGCGGAAGTGGGCCGACAGGCCGGCCGCGGACGGACGGTTGTAGTACGGGGTCACCACGAGGACACCCGCCGCCCCGGCGGCCGCGGCCTCCTCGGTCATGTGGACGGAGTGGGCGGTGTCGTTGGTTCCGGACCAGGCGATGACCGGGATGGTGACCGCCTCGACGACCGCCCGGAACAGGTCGACCCGCTCGGCGTCGGTCAGCACCGGGCCTTCGCCGGTGGTGCCGGCCACCACGAGTGCTCTCCGCTCCCGGTGTCGGCCAGGTGGCGGGCCACGGCGGCGGCCGCGTCGAGATCCAGGGCCCCGTCCGGGCCGAAGGGGGTGACCATGGCGGTCACCACCGAGCCGAAGCGGGCGCCGTCATCGTGCGGCCCGGCGGGTCGGCGGTCGGGAGGGGGCTCACGGACGCAGGCTACCAGCAGGACCGACAGCCGACGCCGGAGTCCCGGCGGATCGCCGGGCGTGTCGCGCCCGGCGGAACCCGGCGGGCCACCCCCGTCGGGGCGCCCACGCCCCCGGGACCCGTTCCGGGTCAGACCAGCTCGCGCTGGGTCGGGGGCACCGCGGCCATGGCGTCGTACTCCTCGGAGGTGTCGACGGCCGACTCGAACTCGATGACGCCCGACTCCGTGAACTTGGTCCGCAGCCAGCCGTCGGCGGCGTCGAGCAGACCGAGTTTGCGGCAGTTGGGGACGATCTTGGAGAACAGCAGCGCCTGGAACTCGTGCGGTCCGGAGCCGACAGCACCACGGGCAGGATCTCCTTGGGGTCGATCCCCATCCGGGCCCACACCTCCTGCTGGAGGAAGCGGTCGCGCATGCGGACGGCGGCCTCGAACGCGAACTCCTGGCGCTCCCGCAGCTCGGCGGTGGTCGAGCCCCTCGTAGTACTCCTGCAGGCTGAGCACGCCGAAGGCCACGTGGCGGGCCTCGTCGGCCATGACGTAGCGCAGCAGCTGCTTGAGCAGCGGGTCGGGCGTCATCGAGTGCATGAATCCGAAGGCGGCGAGTGCCAGCCCCTCGATCATGATCTGCATGCCCAGGTAGGTCATGTCCCAGCGCGAGTCGGCGATGATGTCGTCGAGCAGCATCCGCAGATGGGCGTTGACCGGGTAGTGGCCCGACAGCTTCTCGTCCAGGTACTTGGCGAAGACCTCGACGTGCCGGGCCTCGTCCATGACCTGGGTGGACGCGTAGTACTTGGCGTCGATCCACGGCACCGACTCGACGATCTTGGCCGTGCAGATCAGCGCGCCCTGCTCGCCGTGGAGGAACTGGGACAGGGTCCAGTTCTGGCTCTCGACGCCCAGGGTGATCCACTCCTTGTCGCCCCACTTCTCGAGCGGTGTCCCGGTGATGTCGAAGCCGACGGCGTGGCCGCCCTGGGCCTCGGCCGCCTCGACGACCAGCTTCTCCTGGTCGACGTCGATGTCCCACGGGAGGTCGGTCTCGCCGTTCCACTGGGCGTTCTTGGCCTTCTCGTAGAGCTTGTTGAGCTTGGGCCGGGCGCCCTTCTCGTAGTCCCAGGTGAAGATGGAGTCGTAGTCCGAGTGCGACGACATGACGGCCGTCGGACTCCTCCGTGCCGACGACGGACGAGGATGGCCTCGAGGTCGTCGAGCTCCTTGCGGCCGATGATCTCCTCGTTGCTGCTCATCTCGGTGCTCATGTCTGTGTCTCCCTTGCGGACGGTCGGTGGTGTCGAGAGTTCGGTCTGGGTGGAGCTTCGTCGGTGCGGGTGCGTCCGGGCACCGGCGTCCGGTGGTCGGTCGTTCAGCCGGTGGGGTCCGGCTCCTCTTCGGGACCGGTCGCCCCCGGGGAACGGCGTGATGTCGATGGGGAGGGAGGTCGAGGTCCGGAGCGCCTCGATGCCGGGGAGCATGAACGTGGTGACGAGGCGCTCGGCATCGGCCTCGTCGCACAGGTCGAGCCGGTCGGACGGCGAGATGGCGTAGGACAGGACGATCCGGGTGGCCCACTCGGCGACCCGCCCGGCCTCGTCCGAAGTCATCCAACGGGCGAGGAACGGCGCGGCGAACCGGGACGCGGTGACCAGCAGGCGGTCCGACTCGTCGAACGCCAGGTGGCCGAGGATGAGGCCGGGCTCGTGCTCGACCAGGAAGTGCAGGGCGGCATGGTCCCGGAGGCGGGTCGAGGCCTCCACGATGCCGCCGACCAGGGCGGTGCCCAGGTCGCCGGCGGTGCCGAGCCGGACGCCGAGGGCGCTGAAGAGGCGGGCCATCTCGGTGTCCACGACCGCCCCGAGGATCTCGTCCCGACCGCCGGGGAACGCCCGGTAGACGGTGGCCCGCGAGACGCCCGACTCCCGGGCGATGTCGTCCACCGTGGTCTTGGCGGTTCCGTGCCGGGCGAGGCAGGCCAAGGTGCCGTCGATGATGCGCTCCCGATGGGGCGACGCGTCCGAGACCGCGGGTGCAGCCGGGGGCAGGGGCGCCGGTCGGCGGGCATCGTCGACCGTCAGGGGCACCACGGTGCCCGCGTCGACGACATGGAGACCCCCTCGTGCACGTACCACTTGTGAAACGGTAGGTCACGATTTTGTCTCACCGTCAACCATGGTCACCGGGCGGCTCGACCGTGGCCACCGGACGGCTGGACGTCGGGACCGAGGCGGACCGGACCCCGGGCCGGCCGGATACCGGCCACCGGCGTGAACGGCTCTTCAGCCGCCGGGGACCGGGACCACGACTCCGGCCAGGAGCTCGGACCGGACCAGCCTGGCGACCTGGTCGGGCTGGTCGAGGTCCCACCGGCCCGGAGCCGAGATGTACGAGAGGACCATCCGCGCCAGGAAGTCGGCCGCGTCCCCGAGGTCCACCCCGGGAGCCAGCCCCCGCTCGACCACGTACGGGGCCAGCACCTCGGCGATGCCCTCCCGGATCCGGTTGCTCTCCACGGTCAGGGACGGGAAGCAGGGTGTCCGGCTCGGTCTGCATCACCCGCTGGAGGACCTCGTGCTCGACGATCGAGCGGTGGGCGAACATGATGCCCCGCTCCATGACCTCCTCGAGGTCCGCCGCCCCCTGGATGCGGTCGTAGAGCTTGGCGAAGAAGTCGAAGACGGCCCACGAGACGGTGGCGTCGATGAGTTCGTCGCGTCCACCGGGAAACGTCCGGTAGACGGTGGCCCGGGACATGCCCGCTTCCCGCGCCACGTCCTCGACCGTCGTCTTGGCCATGCCGCGTCGGGCCACGCAGGCGTAGGTCGCCTCCACGATCCGCTGCCGGGTCTCCACCGCCACCCCGCCGCTCAGATCCCGAGGAGGGGCTCGATGCCGAGGGTCAGCCCGGGGCGGCCGGCCACCGACTCCACCGCCAGCACCACACCGTCCATGAACGACACCCGGTCGTAGGAGTCGTGCCGGATCGTGAGGCCCTGGCCCGGCGACCCGAAGATCACCTCCTGGTGGGCCACCAGTCCGGGCAGCCGGACCGAGTGCATCCGGATGCCGCCGGGTCCGGCACCCCCGCGGGCCCCGTCGACCACCACCGTCGTCGTGGCGTCGGGCAGGAATCCGTCCCGTCCGGCGTCGGTCCGGGCCGCGGCCATGCCCTCGGCCGTGCGGAGCGAGGTGCCCGACGGGGCGTCCCGCTTGGCCTCGTGATGGAGTTCGACGATCTCGGCGGAGTCGAACCACGGAGCGGCCAACGCCGCGAACCGCATCATCAGCACGGCCCCGATGGCGAAGTTGGCGGCCACGATGCAGTGGGCCTTCGTGGCCCCGTCCTCCCCGTCGGCCACGAACAGGTGCGCCAGCTCGTCGAGGTCGTCCTGGGTGAATCCGGTGGTCCCGACGACGACGTGGATCCCGGCGGCCGCGGAGAAGGCGAGGGTGGCACGGGACACCTCCAGATGCGTGAAGTCCACCACGACCTCGGCCCCCGCCGCGCCCAGCGCGTCGAGGCCTTCGGAGACGGTCAACGGTTCCGGATCGGGTGAGGCGGTGCCGAGCAACTCGCCCACGGATCTCCCCGCCCACTGCGGATCCACCGCGGCCACGAGGTCAAGTCCCGGCCGGCCCAGCACGGCCCGACACACCTCCCGACCCATCCGACCACCGGCGCCGACGACTCCGACTCGCATGCCGGTCACCCTAGCCAAGCCGCCCGACATGGCCCGGGTGCCGACGATGCCGCGCGGCACCCGGAGGCCCCGGAACGCGATCGCCGTCGCCTCAGCCGAGTCCCAACGCCGTCGCGTCGAAGTCGGAGTCGTCGAACGCCCCCACCACCGACAGGGTGCGGGGAGCGGCCACCAGGGCCCGGGCGGCCTCGTGGATGTCCTCCAGGGTGAGTGCCTCCACCCGGGACAGCACCTCGTCGACCGACAGGACCTCACCGTGGAGCAGCATGCCGGCCCCGATCCGGCTCATCCGGGCACCGGAGTCCTCGCAGGCCAGGAGGGTCTCGGCCCGGAGGTTGCCCTTGGCGATGGCCAGCTCGCGCTCGGTGATCCCGTCGGCGCCCAGGGCCGCCAACTCGTCGGTGACGATGTCGAGGACCTCGGCCACGTGCTCGGGGCCGGTGCCGAGGCCCACGCTGAGAAATCCGGCGTCGACGTAGGCGACCCGCTCCGACCACACCGAGTAGGCCAGGCCCCGGCGCTCGCGGATCTCCTGGAACAGGCGACTCGACAGGCCCCCGCCCAGCACGTGGTTGAGCACGGCCAGTGCGTAGCGGCTCGGGTGGTTGCGGTCGACCGATCGGGCGGCGAGCACGACATGGGCCTGCTCGGTGGACCGCCGGGTGACGGCCAGCGGGGTCACGTGGTCGTCGGGCCTGGTGCGCTCCGGGCCGCTCCCTCCCCGGTGGTCCCCGGCGCGTTCGGCGAGCCCGGCCACCACCCGGTCGTGGTCGAGGTCGCCGGCCACCGCGACCACCATGTTGCCGGGCAGGTAGTGCTCGTCGAAGAAGGTGCGGATACGGGTGTCGGTCATGGCCTCGACGGACGACTGGGTGCCCAGGACCTCGCGACCCAGGGGGTGACCCGGGAAGAGGGTGGCCGAGCTCTGCTCCGCCGCCTCGTCCGCCGGCTCGTCGGCGTGCATCAGGATCTCGTCGAGGATGACCTGGCGTTCGGCGTCGAGATCGGTCCCGCGCAGCGTGGGTCGCCACATGATGTCCGACAGGATCTCCAGTCCGAGCTCCACGTGCTCGGCCAGCAGCCGGATGTAGAACGAGGTGTACTCCTTGGTGGTGAAGGCGTTGAAATCACCACCCACCTCGTCGACCGCCTCGGCGATCGCCGAGGCGGACCGGTCATCGGTCCCCTTGAACAGCAGGTGCTCGAGGAAGTGGCTCGAGCCGGCCGACTCGGGCGCCTCGTCGCGGGAGCCGGTCCCCACCCAGAAGCCGATGCACACCGAGCGCGCCTCGGCCATGGTCTCGGTGACGACGGTCAGCCCCGAGTCCAGGTGGTCGGTCCGGATCATCGCGCCCGTCCGGCCTCGGACCCGGCCACCGGCCCGGCCGCGGCGTGCCCGCCGACCGTGGACCGGCCCCGAGGGCCGGTCCACGACAGGTGCGCGATGCTCAACGACGGCGACGCCCGCCCCGGCCGCCCCCGCCCCTCGGGCGGTCGGACGTCTCGGCGGCGGCCGGACCGAGGTCCCCGAACTCCTGGACCAGCTCCTCTTCGAAGATGTCCTCGAAGGAGGCGGCGCCGGCCGGGGCGCCGGCTGCCGACGTGGGCCGGGCTCCTCCCCACCGTCGGGATCGGCATGGTCACCACGGGAGCTGCCGCGCGAGCCCTCGGACCGCGAGCCACCGTCACGCGAGCCACCGTCACGCGAGCCGCGGCCCCCGCCGTTTCCACCCGAGGCGGCCGCAGGGGCCTCCCCGGCCAGCGACAGCGACACCTTGCCCTGGGGATCGATGTCGTCGACCTTCACCTCGACGGGCTGGCCGAGCTCGAACACGTCCTCGACGCGCTCGATCCGCTTGCCCTGGCCCATCTTGGAGATGTGCAGGAGACCGTCCCGGCCCGGGCAGGATGTTCACGAATGCACCGAACTTGGTGATGTTCACGACCTTGCCCTGGTACGTGGCGCCGACCTCGGCGAGCGGCGGGTCGAGGATCGTCGAGATGCGCCGACGGGCCTCCTCCACCGTGTTGCCGTCCTTGGCGCCGATGGTGACCGTCCCGACCATGCCGTCGTCGTCGACGGCGATGTCGGCCCCGGTCTCCTGCTGGAGGGCGTTGATGACCTTGCCCTTGGGCCCGATGACCTCGCCGATCTTGTCCATGGGAATCTCGAAGGAGATGATCTTCGGCGCCGAAGGGGCGACGTCGGCCCGGGGCTCGGGGATGGCGGCGGCCATCACGTCGAGGATGGTGAGCCGGGCGTCCTTGGCCTGCATGAGCGCCTTGGTCAGCACGTCGAGGGGCAGTCCGTCGATCTTGGTGTCGAGCTGCAGGGCGGTCACCACGTCACGCGTGCCGGCCACCTTGAAGTCCATGTCGCCGAACGCGTCCTCTGCGCCGAGGATGTCGGTGAGGGTCACGTACTGGCCACCGTCGTAGACGAGGCCCATGGCGATGCCGGCGACCGGGGCCTTCAGGGGCACACCGGCGGCCATCAGGGACAGGGTCGAGCCGCAGACCGACGCCATCGACGTCGAGCCGTTGGACGACAGCACGTCGGACACCAGACGGAAGGTGTAGGGGAAGTCCTCCTCGTAGGGGATGACGGGGAGGAGGGCCCGCTCGGCCAGGAGGCCGTGACCGATCTCGCGGCGCTTGGGACCCCGCATGAAGCCGGTCTCCCCCGTCGAGAAGGGCGGGAAGTTGTAGTGGTGCATGTACCGCTTCGACTCGACCGGGGTGATGGTGTCGAGCAGCTGGTTCATGCGGGGCATGCCCAGGGTCGTGACGTTCAGGACCTGGGTCTCGCCCCGCTGGAACAGGGCCGACCCGTGGGCCGTCGGGAAGAGGTCGACCTCGGCGGACAGCGGCCGGATGTCGGTGGTGGTGCGCCCGTCGATACGGAGCCCCTCCTCCACGATCCGCTTGCGGACCAGCTTCTTGGTCAGGCCGCGGATGGCGCCCTTGACCTCGCTCTCACGGCCGGCGAACTCGTCGGCCAGCTCGGACAGGATCGACTCGGTCACCTCGGCCAGGCCGGCGTTGCGGTCGGCCTTGGGGGTCAGCGACGTTGGCGGCGGCCAGGCCGGCGGTGCCGACCTCCTCGACCCGGGCGAACACGTCGTCCCCGTAGTCGGAGAACGTCGAGTACTCCATCGTCTCGATGGTGCCGCGGGCGGCCACGAAGGCGGCCACGAGTTCACGCTGGAGCACGATCGACTCGCGGATCCAGGTCTTGGCGGCCTCCAGCCCGGAGGCCAGGACCTCTTCGGTCGACCTGGGGGGCGCCCTCCTCGTAGTACTGGAAGGAGCGCTCGGAGCCGCCGGCCTCCACCATCATGATGGCGATGTCGGCGTCGGGCGTCTCGTCCAGAGCCCGGCCGGCGACGACCAGCTCGAAGGTCGACTCCTCGCCCTCCTCGAAGGTGGGATGCGGGATCCACTGACCGTCGGTCGAGTAGGCCACCCGGACGGCGCCGATGGGGCCCTCGAAGGGGATGCCCGAGAGCATCAGGGCGGCCGAGGCGGAGTTGATGGCCAGCACGTCGTGCGGGTTCTCCTGGTCGGCGCCGAAGATGGTCCCGACGATGTGGACCTCGTTGCGGAAGCCCTTCGGGAACGACGGGCGCAGCGGCCGGTCGATGAGGCGGCAGGTCAGGATGGCCTGGTCGGAGGACTTGCCCTCCCGGCGGAAGAACGAGCCGGGGATCTTGCCGGCGGCGTAGGTCCGCTCCTCGATGTCGACGGTGAGGGGAAAGAAGTCCGCCCCCTCGCGCACCGACCGGGAGGCCGTGGCGGTGGCCAGCAGGACGGTGTCGCCGATGCGGCCGACGACGGCGCCGTCGGCCAGTTGGGCGAGCTTGCCCGCCTCGAAGCTGAGTGTCTTGTCGGTGCCGCTGATGGGCGCCGAAACGGAAATGGCGTCGGACATGACGCTCCTTGTGGTTCGGGGACACCCCGAGCCAGTTCCCAGTTGTCGCCCGCCCGGCCTGTCAGCGGCCCGGTGGTCCACAACTGGTGACTGACCTCGACGGGAGCCCAATCGGTGTGGTGTGACACGGTCGCCCACGGCGTGGGGGCCGTTCCTTCTGCAGGGAGGCGATGTGCCGGCCTGCGATCCCCCGGCACGCGGCCGGTGGAGAAATTGCGACCGCCCGGCCGGAGCCGGGCGGAGCGTCTGCGTGCCTAGCGGCGGAGGCCGAGGCGGCTGATGATCTCGCGGTAGCGCTCGACATCGTTGTTGCGGACGTAGTCGAGCAGCCGGCGGCGGCGGCCGATGAGCTTCAGGAGGCCGCGCCTGGTGTGGTGGTCGCCCTTGTGCACCTTCAGGTGCTCGGTCAGATGGACGATGCGCTCGCTCAGGATGGCGATCTGCACCTCGGGGGAGCCCGTGTCCGTGTCGTGGAGACGGTACTCGGCGATGGTTGCCTGCTTGTCTGGCATGTGGGAAAGAAGACCTCTGGAATCGTGGCGGCGGTCGGCGGACGGAACACGCCGACCGGACAATGGTAGCAGGAACGGGCCCGAGACGGCGGCCTGTTCCGGGATAGTCCCACGTCATCCCCTATCGGGGAGTGAGTGGGGCGTGGCGGACGTCGGCGCTTCGGGGCGTCGGCCCCCGGACCCGGAGAGGCGCCCACCGGACCCGGAGCGGCGGGGGGGGCGGACGCCCGGGGAACGCGCTCCGGCCCGGACGCGCCCGGATCCGGCCGATCGGCCGGATCCGGTGCGTCGGGCCGCCCAGCGGGCGGGACGGACTACTTGTTGGGCTGGGGGGTGACCCGGAGGTAGGGCTTGAGGGCCTTGAACCCCTTCGGGAACCGCTCGGTGGCCTCCTCGTCGGACAGCGCCGGGACGACGATGACGTCCTCGCCGTCCTTCCAGTTCACCGGGGTGGCGACCTTGTAGTCGGCGGTCAGCTGCAGCGAGTCGAGGACCCGCAGGACCTCGTCCACGTTGCGGCCGGTCGAGGCGGGGTAGGTGAGCGTGAGCTTCACCTTCTTGTCCGGGCCGATGATGAACACCGAGCGCACGGTGAGGGTGTCACTGGCGTTCGGGTGGATCATGTCGTAGAGGTCGGCGACCTTGCGGTCCTCGTCCCCGATCAGGGGGAAGTTGAGAGCGGTGCCCTGCGTCTCCTCGATATCGCCGGCCCACTTCCCGTGGGAGCTGACATCGTCGACCGACAGCCCGATGAGCTTGGTGTTGCGCTTGTCGAACTCCCCCTTGGCGGCGGAGAAGGCGCCGAGCTCGGTGGTGCAGACCGGCGTGAAGTCCTTGGGATGGGAGAAGAGCACTCCCCAACTGTCCCCGAGGTACTCGTGGAAGTTGATGGTGCCCTCGGTCGTGTCGGCGGTGAAGTCGGGGGCCTCGTCGCCCAGTCGGATGGCCATGTCCTGCTCCTTAGCTGTGGTGGTTCGTCGATGGGGGTGGTAGGCCGGCCTCACGGCGGGGGGTGCCGCCAGGGCCGGCGCCGGACCCTTCCGGGCCCGTCCGGCGGTGCTCCACGGAGTATTCCCCCGTGGGCCCGCCGGACACCCTAGTCGGGTCCCCGACCAATTGTCGACCGGATCCATCAGGTTTCCGGGTCCACCGCTCGACGAGGCCGGGCCGCAGCTGGCACCCCTGTGACGTGGGGTACTGGCCGGACCGTCCGCCAGCGGTCATGCTGAGGCGATGCCGGAGTCGCCGCCCTCCCCCGCTGTCCGCGTGGAGCGCCGCGGGCCGGTGACGGTCGTGACCATCGACCGTCCCCGCCGCCGCAACGCCGTCGACCGTCCGACCGCCGCCGCCCTGCTCGCCGCCTTCGAGGAGTTCGACGCCGACCCGGGGGCCGCCGTCGCCGTCCTGACCGGCGGTTCCGGGACGTTCTGCGCGGGCGCCGACCTCCAGGCGGTGGCGACCGGGACGGGCAACCGGGTCACCGAGGACGGCCCGGGACCCATGGGTCCGACCCGCCTCGCCCTCTCGAAGCCGGTCATCGCCGCCGTCGAGGGCCATGCCGTGGCCGGCGGCCTCGAGCTGGCCGTCTGGTGCGACCTCCGGGTGGCCGCCGAGGATGCCGTGTTCGGTGTGTTCTGCCGCCGCTTCGGCGTGCCACTGGTCGACGGCGGCACCGTCCGTCTACCCCGGATCGTGGGCGAAGGACGGGCCCTGGACCTGATCCTGACCGGGCGCCCGGTCGGGAGTGCCGAGGCGCTCTCGATGGGCCTGGCCAACCGGGTGGTGCCGACCGGAACGGCGCTCGAGGCCGCCGTGGCGTGGGCTTCCGAGCTCGCCGCCCTCCCCCAGGTCTGCCTACGCAACGATCGGCGCTCGACGCTCGCCCAGTGGGATCTGCCCGTGGACGAGGCCCTGGCCCTCGAGACCGTCTTCGGGCTGGACAGCCTCGCCTCGGGCGAGGCGCTCGAGGGCGCGCCCGCGTTTCGCCGGCGGGGTCGGGACGGGGCGGTGCCCCGGTCACCGGCCCCGGCGTCTGAGGGTCGGGCCGACATGACGGACGTCGCCGCCTTCGACTTCGACGGCACCCTCACCAGCGGGGGCAGCGTCTTCGACTTCCTGACCGCGGTCGCCGGCCGGGACGTCGTGCTGCGCGCCTCGACCCGGCTCGCCCCCCGGCTCGCCCACGCCGCCCTGGCCGGTGGCGAGGTGGCCGACCGCACCAAGGAGGAGCTCTTCACCCGCGTCCTGGGCGGGCTCGACGCCGAGCACGTCGACCGGGTGGGCGGCGAGTTCGCGGTGGGGCATCTCGCCGCGCGGTCCGGCCCGAGGTGCGCCGCCGACTCGACTGGCACCGGGGACGCGGTGACCGGGTGGTGGTGGTCTCGGCGTCGCCGGATGCCTACATCCGGGTCGCCGCCGAACGGCTGGCCGCCGACGGGGCCATCGCCACCCTCCTCGAGGTCGACGACTCGGGTCACCTGACCGGTCGCTACGAGGGGGGCAACTGCCGGGGCGAGGAGAAGATCCGCCGGTTGCGCCTGTGGATGGCCGATGCCGGCCTGGAGGACGCCCACCTCTGGGCCTACGGGAACAGCCGGGGGGACCTCCGCATGCTCCGGGCGGCCCACACCGGGGTGAACGTGGGGCGGCTGGGCAACTTCGGCCGGCTGCGCGACTACCCGGGCCTCCAGGACACCGGCCCCCGCCGCCTCGACGTCTGAACGGTCGGCCGGCTCGCGGGCGCCCTTTGCCGGCCGGATCGACGCACAGCCGGCCGGGACGCCTCCCCTCCGGACCGTCTACAGGTACTCCCGCTTGCGCATCCAGATCAGGCAGAACCAACCCCAGATGGGCGGCAGGTAGGCCGTGAACAGCCGCTGTACGAACACCGCGGCGACGGCGTCGTCCTCGGGGATCCCCGCCGCCGTGAGGGCCAGGATCATGCCGGCCTCGACCACGCCCATGCCGCCGGGCACCGGCGAGATCCCCCCGATCATCGAACCCAGTGTCAGGGCGATCAACAACGAGGCGAGGCTCAGGTGCTGGTCGAAGGCGTGCAGCGCGGCACCCAGGGCCATGGCCACGAGGATCTGACCGGCGACCTCACCACCGAAGATCTCCACCAGGTTGCGGGGGTGGGTGGAGAGGACCTTCAGGTGGCTCCACACTTCGGAGGCCTTCGGCCGGAGCTTGGCTGCGGCCATCCGGCGCCACCGCGGGATGGCGAACACGAGCCCGAGCAGGAGGCCGAGCACGGCCACCGCGATGACGATGAGCCAGACGAGGCGGGCGGTGCTCGACCCGGACCCTCCCCCGGTGCTGTCCGGTGACGACGTGAAGTGGAACTGCGACAGGGCGATCGGGATGGCGATCAGGAAGAGGGCACCCTTGACGATCCAGCTGGCCGTGGAGATCAGCACTCCCGAGCTGACCGCCAGGGTGCCGTCGTAGCCCTGCTGCTGGAAGAACCGCACCCGGGTGGCGAGGGCCCCCATCGATCCGCCGGCCAGGGACACGAACGTGTTGGCGACCTCCAGGGCGACGGTGCGCCCGTAGGGCAGCGTGTCGGTGACCGAACCGACCGTGGTCAGGGCGAGGGCCGGATAGGCGGCCTGGGCCAGGACGAACACGACGGCGACCCAGCCCCATTTCGCCCCCGTGATCGTGCTCCACGAATGGGTGACGTTGACGAGCACACCGATGAGGGCCCACCCGCCGATCAACGTCCCGAGGACCAGTACGAGGTTCACCCAGCTGATCCGCCGCGGCTCGATCAGTTTCGGGACCTCGATCCCGGCCGCCTCGGCCCCGTGCTCGCGGAGCGCGGCCAGGATCGGCTTCTTGCCCCGCAACGTGCGGGAGGCCACCGGGTCGAGTGCGGCCCGCTGCAGATAGGGCAGGGCTGCGATCACGGCGTCGACGGGGGCCACCCGCGCCGCCGCCGCCGATGCACGCTCGGGCCCGGCCACCAGTGCCGTGGCCGCCATGGTGGCGGCGAGATCCCGGTCCAACTGGTCGGGGGTGGCCACGGTGGCGGCCGCCCTCAGGTCGACGAGACCCGAGCCTCCGTCGTCGCTAAGGACGATCGTCTCGGTGGACAGCGCGCCGTGGGCGATCCCGGCACTGCGTAGGGCCATCACCTGGCCGAAGATTCCGTCGAGGGCGTCGTCGGTCAGGGCCGGATCGGTCGACGGTGGCTCCGGCGGTCGGTCGACGGCCTCTGCGCTCGCCGGCCGGGGTGTCTCGTCCCGGTCCCCGGCCGGGTTCCCCTCCGTCCCGGTCCCGGTCCCGGAATCGGCCTCGGGTAGCGGGAAGGGTGTGAGTTCGGCCAGTCGGCGCCCGGGCGGGGGTCGGGTGACGAGAAGCGCGTCCTTGGCCGGCCCGGCGGGACCCGCGGCGAGGACATCGGCCACCCGCGCACCGGCCCGCTCGGCCATGAGCGTCAGGTAGGCCTCGTGTTCGACCTGTTGGCGCCGGGTGAAGGTGAGGGTGGGACCCGAGTCCCGGTAGAGGAGGAACCGGGTCGTCTTGGCCAGCAATTGGGCGTCGGAGGCGTCCCGGCCGTATACGGAGACGTCGAGGTCGTCACCGCCCAGGCGGGCACTGAATCGCCCGTACCCCCAGGTCTGTCGCGGGGCCGGCACCACGTCGACGGCATCGATGCCGAGGTCGTCGAGCAGGAGCTGCACCTCATGGGCGGATGGGAGCCCGAGGGGCGACCCGAAGATCAGGTGGACCACGGCGGTGACCCCGACGCCGATCGCCAGACTGGCCAGCACGGCGACGGGCAGCCCGTAGCCCGACACCATCGTGGTGATGGCGAGTACCACGACGGTGATCACGATCGCCCGCTGCACCCAGCGGCTCAGGTAGGGCAGGGCCGCGCCGGCCACCGCCACCGCGGCCGCCACCCGGGCCACCGGGAAGGCCAGGTCGAACCCGTGCGGGGCCTGGGCCGTTGGTCGGCCGCCGTCGGGGCCCCACAGAACACTCAGAGCGACGCACAGGAGCCATGCGGAGGCACCCGCCACCACCGTGTCCCGGATCACCTGGACCCGGCGGGACACCAGGGCGAGTACCACGACGACGACCAGCAGCCCGAGCGAGCCGATCCACGCCAGGCTGGTCACCACCCACTTGATCCCCTCGGGTATCGGGGTGACGGCGGCGATGAGCGCCTTCTCGCTCGAGGGGTTGAGGCGGGTGGCCAGCCAGGAGACGGTGAGGACCACGACGCCGAGGAACAGCCGGACGGCGTCGCTGCCCCGACGGCGTCGTTGACCGTCGCCCACCGGGGCGAAGAGGATGGCCCGCCACGACCGGGCCGACCATCGACCCGTCTGTCCCGTCCGTTCCGTCTGTCCGGACTGACCGGGCCGACCGGCGGTCTCCGGGGAGCCGGTCGAAGGAACGGCTGACGGTCCCGTCCCGGATCCCTTCGTCTCCGTCGCTCCGTCGGCCATCGGTCCTGACACTAGGGGCCGGGAAGGGTCGACCTACGGACGGTTCGGGGACGGCCGCCCGAGGCCCGTGGTCACGTGGCGCCGGCTCCGGATCCGAGGAACGGGGCGTCCCCGTAGTCGAAGATGCCCCCGTCCGCGGCGACCAGCCAGTAGCCGGCACCGTCGGAGGTGGCGGCCATCCCGACGACCGGCTGCGCCAACGGGGCGCCCCCGGCCGAGCCGTAGTAGCCGGCGCTCCCGAAGTCGAAGATGCCGCCGTCCGAGGCGACCAACCGGTAGCCGGTGCCGCCCGGCACCGACGAGATCCCCACGACGGGACGGTTGAGCGGTTGTCCGCCCATCGAGCCGTAGAAGGGCGCGTCTCCGAAAGCGAACACCCCGCCGTCGGAGGCCACCAGCCAGTACCCGCCCTTGGCCGTCGACGACCGCACCATCCCGACGATGGGCTGGTTCAGGTGGATGGCCCCCGTGGACCCGAGGAACGGGGCGTCGCCGTAGCTGAAGATGCCGCCGTCGGCGGCCACCAGCCAGTAGCCCCGGCCATCGGCGGTGGGGGCCATGCCGACGATGGGCTGATTGAGGTGGAGCGACCCGGCGGACCCGTAGAAGCCGGCATCGCCGAAGGAGAACACGCCACCGTCGGCGGCGACCTCCCAGTACCCCTGGCCGTCAGGGGTGGCCGCCATGCCCACCACCGGCGCGGCCAACGGCTGGCCTCCGACGGACCCGTCGTAGGGGGCACTGCCGAACGCCACCACCGAACCGTCCGACCCGGTGATCCAGTAGCCCTTGGATCCGGGGGCGGCCGCCATGCCCACCGCCGGGCTGGGCAGGGAGGTGGTCGGCGTGAACCAGTCGGACAGGAGATCGAAGTCGGCGGCGAACTGGTCACCGGTGAGGACGACGTCCTGGGCCGTTCCGACCAGGGTCATCGACTCGACCCGGCCTCCCCAGTCGCCGTAGCCGTTGCGCGACGTCACGGCGATCGACTCCAACGTGCCCAGCTGCGGAAAGGTCGCCTCGACGGTCGAGACCGGTATCGAATCGTGCCAGGTGTGGTTGACGTTGCAGGCGCCGGCGACGCCGGGCGGGCAGATCGAGTCGCCGTCGTCCACGACCGCCGGGAAGGTCCCCGGCGCCGTGTAGCCGCCGGTGGAGGCCGAGTACTCGGTGGTCAGCGGCACGCCATTGGCGCCGTCCTCCATCACGTACCCGAGGGTGTCGAGGGTGGCGAGATCGGTCAGGGGACTCTCGTTCTCGATGCCGCGGTACGTCTGGCAGGACAGGTCGCAGGTGTCGGCGTACCCCCCGTAACCGCCGCGGTCCGCCGCCATGTAGGAGCGGGCCGCCACCGCCTGGGCCTCGAGCTCCTGGAATCCGCGGGCCTGGCCCTGGGCGCCGGCACCCCCCAGCTGTCCCCAGTAGGCCGGCGACTCGTTGGGCACCACGCCCGCCACGTAGTCCTCCACCGGCAGCACGTTCACGGTGCGGAGGGCGCCGGCGGAGTTGTACTCGCCCACCAGGTTGCCGCGCACCGACAGGTTCGCCCCGACCCGGCAGAGTTGCATGTCCATGGAGGGGGCGTCGGCGGCGCTGGGGGTCCCGAGGATCGAGTCCTGATCGGGGACGGCGGTGGGGTCGGTGACCCCCGAGCGGAACGGCGCCGCCGACCACGGGCCGCCGCAACCGGTCCCCGAGTAGAGGTCCCACGCCCCGTCGCCGACGGCGTGCATCAGGACGTACTGCCCGCCGGTGAATCCCGACCCGGCGATGCTGAATCCGTCGTCGGACGTCACGATCAGGTCGTTCCCGTCGTTCTCGGTCAGCGCCACCGCCGTCCAGAGGCCTTCCTGGGCCGGCGTCAGCGTGGCCGGCTGGCTCCCCGCGTAGTAGTGGGTGACGATCTGCTGCCACGACCAGCCCGAATAGGCATAGCCGAACGCCCCCCACTGGCCCATCCCCCGTCCGTGCCCGTAGCCGTGCCCGGTGAGGGTTACCGAGCTCGACGGATAGGCGGCCGCCGCGGGCGCCATGGCCACGGCGGTCCCGAGGGTCGCGGTCACGGTGGCGACCACGGCGACCAGCCGCGACCACCGGCGGCCGGCGGCCCGACGGACGCGACCGGGCCTCGACGTCCCTGCTCGTCGGCTGCGGCACGTCCGTCAACGATAGGACCGGGGATGCGGACCGAGGGGGACACCCCCCGTCCGCCCGGGGGCGGCCCGGGCGACGGGGGGGTTCCGGATCAGTCCTTGCCGACGGGCGCGGCCAGCACCTGGGGCACGGATCCGTAGAAGCCGGCGTTCCCGAAGGCGAAGAGTCCACCGTCGGCCGCCGTCATCCAGTAGCCGCTGCCCCCCGGCCCGGGGGCCATGCTGACGATCGGTTGGGCGAGCGTCAGGTTGCCGGTCGAGCCGTAGAAGTGGGCGCTGCCGAAGCTGAACACGCCCCCGTCGGCGGCGACCAGCCAGTACCCGGTGGAACCGTCGGCGGCTATCCCCACGATGGGCTGGTTCAGGGGTTTGCCGCCCATGGAGCCGTAGTAGTGGGCGTCACCGAAGGCGAAGACGCCGCCGTCGGACGCCACCAGCCAGTAGCCCTTGCCGTCCGGGGTCCGCGCCATGGCGACGATCGGCCGGTTGAGAGGGAGGTTCCCGGTCGAGCCGTAGTAGCCGGCGTCCCCGAAGGCGAAGATCCCGCCGTCGGACGCCACCTCCCAGTAGCCCTTGCCGTCCGGGGTGGTGGCGAGGCCCACCACCGGTCGGGCCAGGGGTTTACCTCCCATGGAGCCGTAGAAGCCGGCGTCCCCGAAGGCGAACATCCCGCCGTCGGACGCCACCTCCCAGTAGCCCTTCGAGTCCGAGGTGGAGGCCATGCCGACCACGGGTCTGGCCAGTGGTTGGCCACCCATCGACCCGTGGAAGGAGGCATTGCCGAAGGCGAAGAGTCCACCGTCGGCGGCCACGTCCCAATACCCCTTGCCGTCCGAGGTGGAGGACATGCCCACGATCGGGGCGTTCAGGTGCCCCGGGGCTCCGGCGGCCAACCAGCCGGTCAGCTGGGGGTTCTGGTGGTACTCGGGCCACGAACGCGTGCCCAGGCTGTCCCCACGGGTGCCGTTCACCACGTAGTGCTGGAGGACGTTGAGGTTGCCCGCCGTGTAACCGGCGATGGTGATCCCGATCGACCCGTCGGGATCGATCGTCACGAGCGGCGAGTTCTGCATGGCGAGCTGGCCGGCACCGAGCGTGGCCACCAGCTGGGCGGTCTTGCCGTCGAAGATCTCGAGACCGTCGGTGGTGGGGGCCAGCACGTCGTTGTAGCCGCCGCCGGTGAGGTCGGCCAACGCCACACCCCCGATGATCCGGCCCGGCGTGGCCACCGGCCAACCCGGCAGGGCGGCGCCGCTCGAGCCGTTGAGCGCCCACACCAGACCGCTGGTCCCGGTGTCGACGCCTTCGACCACCTGCTCGAGGTTGTTCCCGAGTACGTCACCGATGGCGGGGCTGCTGATGGTGTTGCCGCCGAGGTTGGCCTGCCATTGGAGATTGCAGTGGGAGTCGGTGGCCAGGAGCGAGTCGGTATCCGGGGCGCCCGGGTAGTAGAGCCCGGGCTGGGTGCCGTTGTAGAAGCTCCCCGTGCCGAACACGATGCCGGTGCCCTCGCCGCCCAGGAAGTTGCCCACAGCCGGAGCCGAGTCCTCGGTCTGGTTCGTGTTGTACTCACAGAGGAGGTTGCCACCGGTGCCGAGCACCCTCATGTGTCCGCCGTTGTAGTACTGCACGCCGAAGGCGTTCCCGTAGGTCGAGTCGCCACCCTGGACGATCTCGGTCTGCCCGTTGTTGTACAGGTCGGCGAGGGACGGCGTGGTGAAGCCGCTGTCCGCCGTGAAGAACGGCCAACCCGGCAGCACGGCGCCGTTCCCGGCATTGAGAGCGTCCTCGAACTGGCCGAGCGACGGGGCCACCACGGACTGGACGCCCTCCAGCGGACCCACGGCCAACGACGCCTGGACGCCGTGTTCGCCGTGGCCGTCGGTGGCCGGTACGAACCAGAACGGGGTTCCGGTGTTGGTGATGCCGTTGTACCCTCCGCCGACCACGGAGCCGCCGGCGTCGCCGGTACCCACGTAGATGAAGTCCGTGCCGCCGCCGTCGGGACTGGCCGACGGCGTCGAGTCGATGGCCGTGCCCAGGTGGACCGGCCAGCCGGGCACGGTGGAGCCGTCCGACAGGTGGTTGGCGTAGACGTTGCCGCCCCGGTCGGCCACCACGACGGCCGGCCCGCCACCGTCCAGGGTGGCCACCGTGGGCGAGCTCTCGGCGATCGGACCTCCGCCGTTGGGCCACACCTGCTGCCAGGCCAGGGAGATGTTGAGGGCGTGCGGGGACGGAGCGGCGCCGGCCCGGGCGGCGGTGGTCACCGAGCCGGTGGCGGCCAGGACCGGTGTGGCGGCGGCGACCAGGGCGGCCACCGACACGACCCGGACGGTGCGACGACGAGCGACCGGCGCCCCACTGCGTCCGGCGCCCACCGGTGCCCCTCTCCCCCCTACTCCAGTGAACAACCGCATGAGGATCCTCGTCTCTCCCGTCAGGTCCGCCATGCGGACGTATCTTTCGGTTGCATCCCGGCCTGCGGGACCGGTCGGCGACATACGGGCGCCGTCGACGACCGGGCGGAACCCGATCGTATCTAGTGGCTATCGGCGCGCCGCGGGTGGACCTGAACCGATTTCCGTCCCGTCGTGACCGGGGCCGAACAGGTCGGATACCCCAGCTTCTGCGTCTGAATCGGTACCCTGAGGCATGTTCTACGAGCGGGCCGTCACGTCCGCAGGCACGGTGCCGACCGTCACCGACCCCTCGTACGTGCTGGTCCGGGGCAGCGGGCCTGCCGGTGGTCCCCGCGCCCGCCCGGCCCGGCCGGACCGCGTCCGACCGCGCCGGGCAGGTCGGACTCCAGGTCGTCGACCTCCTGCTCCCGTGGGCCGTGGCCCTGGCCACCCTGGCCGCCCGGCTCGCCACGGCGGCGCGCGGACCGACCGACTGGGACTCCTCCCAGTACCTGGCGGCCGTTTCGCGCTTCGACGTCACCCACGGCCGGCCCCAGCCTCCCGGCTACTGGCTCTACGTCGTGGCCGGACGCCTGGTGCACGCCACCGGCCTCGGCACGGTGGAGTCCCTGGTGCTCGTCGCCGCCCTCGCCTCGGCGGCCGGCGCGGGCCTCACCGTGGTGGCCGGGCGCGACCTCGGAGGCCGTTGGGTCGGGGTGGCGGCCGGCCTCCTCGTGGCCACGTCCCCCTTCGTCTGGTTCGACGGCTCCATCGTCGCCACCTACTCCTTCGACCTGGTCATCGCCCCCCTGCTGATCATCCTGGCCTGGCGGGCCCGCCCCCACTCGTGGCACGGGGCCGGGGCCCTGGTGGCGCTGGCCGTGGCCGCCGGGTTCCGCCAGTCCGAGGCCACCATGTTCCTCCCGCTCGCCCTGCTGGCGGTGGCCGGATCGGTCCGCCGGGTGCGGGAGGGCGTCGTGGCCGTGGCCGCCGGCGCCGTGGGGGCGGCCGCCTGGTTCGTCCCGATGGTCCTCGCCCAGCCGGGCGGGCTGACGGCCTGGTCCCGGGCCACCCACGGCGAGACGGAGGGGGCGGTCCGGGCCAGCTCGGTGCTCGACCATGCCGCCGGTGGGGCGGTCAACCTCGGGACGTTCGCGGCCTACACGGTGGTCGCCCTGCTGCCCCTGATCGCCCTGGCCGGGGTGGCCGCCGTCGGGCTCGGCCTCCGGGCGGTGTTCCGGGCTACCCACCCACTGCGCGGCGACGACGTCCCGGTGACCGTCCCGGAGTCCGGGCCGGCACCACGGTCCGGTCCGCGACCCGTTCCCGCGCTGCCCGGCATCGACGACGCCGCCCCGTCGACGGCCGGGGCCACGGGCGGGCCCCGCCACCGCCGGCGGCCACCCCCCTGGGATCGTCCCTGGTACCAGGGACGGATCGCCGTCCTGGCCGCTGCCACCCTGCCGCCCATGGCGACGGTGGCGCTGCTGCAGTTCGCCAAGGGTGGGTATCTGCTCGCCTATCTGCCGGGAGCCGTCATCGCCCTGCTCCTGGTGCCCGGGGCGCTCCTGCGACCCCGACCCGGTAGGCGGCCCGGGGTCGGGGCCCGCACCTGGGCGGTCGTCGCCACCCTGGTGGTCGTCGCCATCGCCGCGCTCGGGACCGACCGCTTCCTCGGGGCGAGCGGTGTGCTTCCGGTGAGGACCCACCCGGGGACCCAGGGGGCGTGGTTCACCCAGGTCCGCTACCAGGCGCCCTACGCCGACACCCGGGCGACCATCGAGTCGGCGGACGCCGTCGACGCCCGGCTCGCCCGGTTGGGACCGCGGGTGGACCCGGCCCGCGACGTGATCGTCATCGACTCGCTGGACGGCGGCCTGGCGTTCTACCGGCAGGCCGGGTGGGAGCTGCCCCTCCAGCACGTGGTGCTGGCGACGCCCGGAGCCGCGGTCAATGACGAGCTGGGCGGCTCGCTGTACTACACGGACCGTCGCACCGTCGCGGTGGGTCCCGGCGGGGCGGTGTACCTGATCGCCTCACCGACGCTGCCCGGCCTGACGGCGGCCACCGCCGCCGGCCGGGCGACACCGGTCCCGGGGGCCCGCGTCGGCGACTACGAGGTGTGGAGGATCGAGCCCGGCGGGTCGGTACTCGGGGTGCACGTGGTGGCGGCGGACGGGCCACGGCCGCTCGGCGCCGGCATTCCCGACTCGACGACCGTCCCTCTCCCCAGCCGGAGCGATGGTGCGGCTCCAACGCTCCGCGGCCTGGTGGCCGAGGCCGGTCAGGTACCGAGCAGCGGGTGTCGGAGTCCGAGCTCGGCGAGCGTCCGGCCCGGTTCCCGGGGCTCCACCACCTCGGGGTCGGCGCCCTCCCGACGGAACACGTAGAGGTTCCAGTAGGGCGCGAGGTCGGCCGGCTCGATGTCGGCGTACAGCCGCTCCTCGACGTCGGACGCAGCGGGTGAACCCCGCGTCGGCGAAGCGTTCGGTCCACCACTCGAAGGAGGCGATGCACAGGTGGCCCTCGACGAGCTCCCCCTCGGCGTCCACGGCCAGGTCGGGCTCGGGCACCGGCCCGCGGTACTCGGGGCCGAGCCCGTAGTAGTGCTCGACCCGTCCGGGTCGGACCTTGCCCTCGAAGTGGCCGTCCGGCCCGGACCGGTTGGGTCCGAAGGACGGAATCGTGGCGTAGAGGTACCCGCCGCACACCCGGGCCAGCTCACCCAGCGCGTCGGGCACCCTCCCGGGCGGCAGGTGCTCCAGGATCTCCAAGGTCGTCACCAGCTCGAACGCCCCGTCCGGCCAGGGCAGCCCGGCGAAGAGGTTGGCCACCCGTACGTGTCCGACCGCTCCCGGTGTGGCGTGGTCCACGGCGAAGCTGCTGAGGTCACAGCCCTCGGCGTCGATCCCCCGCTCACGGAGTACCTCGACCAGATACCCGGTGGCGCAGCCGACGTCGAGTGCCGTGCGTCACCCGGAAGTTCCGCCACAGCAGCCATCCGGCGATGTCGGCATTGGAGGCGATGCGGTCGTAGCGCGGCATAGCCCGACCGGCCCTCGCGGTCGCCGAGGGCGTCCCGGCCCTCCCCGAAGTAGGAGCCGCCGTAGGCATCGGGCACCCCCGCCCGACGGGCCTCGGCCTGGGCGGTGGCCCGCTCGGACAGAGCCGTCAACTCACCACCCGCCCGGGCCAGCACGGCCCGGAACCGGTCGTTCCCGGCGGCCAGGTCCACCATGGCCCGGCGCGCCGCCTCGGCCGCCGCCCGGACCCGCGGCGGGGTCATGCCTCCACCGTCAGGCGTTCGGCCAGGGCCCGGAACGCCCGGCCGCGGTGGGAGACGGCGTGCTTCTCGGCGGGCGTCATCTGGGCGAAGGTCCGCCCGTCGAAGCCGTCCGGCGCGAACAGCGGGTCGTAGCCGAATCCGCGGACCCCCGGGCTCGGGGGTGATCACGCCGGTCACCTCCCCTTCGACCCAGAGCTCGGTCCCGTCGGGATGGGCGACGAAGGCGACGCTGCGGAACCGCGCCCGCCGCTGGTCCGGCCGGGTGGCACCGACCCGCTCGAGCTCGGTCACGAGCTTCGCCACATTGTCTGCGTACGCGGCGCCCTCCCCGGCGAACCGGGCCGAGTAGACCCCGGGCGCCCCGTCGAGGGCCTCGACCTCCAGACCGGTGTCGTCGGCGACGGCGGACCGGCCCGTCGCCTCGCACAGGGCCCGGGCCTTGAGACGGGCGTTGTCCTCCAGGGTGTCCCCCGTCTCCTCGACGTCGGGCACGTCGGCCGGTCGGGGCAGCAGGGTCAGGTCGGGCACGTCGGCCAGGATCGCGGCGATCTCCGCCGCCTTGTCGACATTGGCGCTGGCCAGCACGAAGGTGCGTCGCGCCACGGCGCCACCGCCCCCGGTCAACGCGGGGTCGGGGGCTCGGCCAGCGTGGCCGTCTGGAGATCGAGGAGCTGGGCGATGCCGTGCTCCGCCAGGCTCAGCATCTCGTCGAGCTCCGCCTTGGTGAACGGCATGCCCTCGGCCGTGCCCTGCACCTCGATGAATCGGCCCGAGGAGGTCATCACCACGTTCATGTCGACCTCGGCCCGGCTGTCCTCCTCGTAGGGCAGGTCCAGCATGCAGACGCCGTCGACCACGCCCACCGAGACGGCGGCCACCGCCTCGGTCAGCGGGTTGGCCCGCAACGTCCCCTTCTGCACCAGCCGGGTCAACGCGTCGTGGAGGGCGACGTACGCACCGCAGATCGACGCCGTGCGCGTGCCGCCGTCCGCCTGGAGGACGTCACAGTCCACCGTGACCTGCACTTCGCCCAGGGCCACCATGTCGCAGACCGAGCGCAGCGAGCGGCCGATGAGCCGCTGGATCTCCTGGGTGCGACCGGACTGCTTGCCCTTGGCCGCCTCGCGGGTGACCCGCTCGCCCGTCGACCCGGGCAGCAGCGAGTACTCGGCGGTCACCCAACCCTTCCCCGACCCCCGCATCCACGGCGGCACCCGTTCCTCGATCGAGGCGGTGCACAGGACCCGGGTGCGACCCATCGACACCAGCACCGAGCCCGGAGCGAAGACCGTGAAGTCCCGCTCGAACGAGGCCGTCCTCAACTCGTCGATCCCTCGTCCGTCGGCCCGTTTCGTCATGTTCGCTCCGTTCACAGTGTGTAGTTCCTTCCCGATCGCCGCCTGCTCCACCGGACCGCCGAAGGCGAGGGTGGCCTCCTCGGCCACCGCCTCGGCGGCCACGGTGGGCCACCGGTGGGTGATGACCAGCCGCTTGGCCCCGGCGCCGCGGGCGGCGGCACCGGCCTGACGGCCGCTCAGGTGCTCCGGCGGTCCCTTCGTGCTCGGCGGTGTAGGTCGCCTCGCACACCAGCAGGTCGAGACCGTTGCCGAGCACCTCCGGCGACCAGTCGGGGCCCGTGTCGGCAGAGTAGCCCAGGGCCCGGAGGCCCCGTCGACCCGGACGGCCAGCGTCTCCTCCACGTGGTCCGTGCGGTGGAAGGCGCAGGAGGCCTCGCCGATCCCGGCCCGGTCGCCGTCGGTCACGCAGCGCCAGTCGAGCATCGGGGTCCGTTCCGGCTCGGCGCGGGCGATGACCTCGGCCGGGGCGTAGACGGGGAGGGGCGAACGCCGTCCGGCGAAACGGGCCTGGGTGTCCATGGCGTAGAGGTCCGTCCAGTGGTCGGCGTGGTGGTGGCTGACGACGACGGCGTCCACCTCGCCCGGGTCGAGGAGGGTCTGGAGCACGGCGAAGGTCCCGGGTCCACAGTCGAGCAGGAGCATCGTCCCCCCCACCCGCACCAGGTAGGCGCTGCCCGCCCCTCCCGGACCCGGCCAGCTACCGTCGCAACCCAGCACGGTCAGGGCCACCTCGTCGCCGGGGTCGGGGGCTCCGGCCTGCGGTGCCGCTCGTCTGCCTGCCATCCGGTCAGATTAGGCGGCGACGCGCCCCTCGGCCCCCGACGGCCGAACGCTCACCCGACCACGCCCGTCCGGCCGCCGGGGCCGACTCAAGTCGGGACCGCCGACCGGCGATACACCAGGGGTGCGTGCTCCTCCCGTGCAGGATCCGGAGTTGACGGAAGCGACGGCGGGCACCGCTACGGAAGAGGTCCACCGGGCTCCGGACGCCGGCCCCTCGTGGCTGGCCGCCCACGCCCGCGCCCGGTCGTGGGCCATCGCGGCGATGGTCACCTTCGTGCTCCTCTCGATGGCCTACACGTTGCTGTGGGGTCCGGTCGTCCAGCACACCGCGTACTGGTCGGTCCCGAACGACGTCTGGCAGACGTTCGACACCGCCCGCTTCGTCAGCTGGGGCGCCATCGGCGATGTCTACAGCCCGGACTACGGGCTGGTCACCCTCCCCGGCATCGCCGTCCTGCTCGCCCCCGTGCCCCTGGTGACCGAGCACCTCCACCTCACGGAGTCACTGTCCCAGCTCGCTGCCCCCCACCCCACGGCCTGGCTGGTACTCGGCCCCGTCGTACTCATCGTCGGCGCCACCTGCCTTCTGGCCTTCGACGCAGTGGCCGAGGAGCTCGGCATCCCCCGCCGGCGTCGCATCGCGCTCGCTCTGGCTCGAGACGCCGGTCATCTTCGTAGTGGTCACGATGTGGGGACACCCCGAGGACATGCTCGCCCTCGGTCTGGCGCTCTACGCGCTCCTCGCCGGACGCCGCGGGCGGTGGCCGTTGGCCGGATGGCTGTGGGGCGCCACGCTGGTCTTCCAACCGCTGGCCTTCCTGCTGTTCCCGCTGGCGTTCGCCGGGGTTCCGGCGGGACAGCGGCTGCGGGTCTGCGTCTACGCCGTGCTCCCGACCTTGGCGCTCCTGGTCCCGTGCTTCGTCAGCCAGTGGTCCATGACGACCCATGCGCTCCTGCACCAGGCCAATGCCGCCGGTCTCGACCACCCGACGCCGTGGATCGCCCTGTCACCGAGGTACTCGGGCCAGTCGGTCGGAGCGGGGCCCGGGCGTGTCCTCGCCGTCCTGGTGGCCGGCGGCCTCGGGGTGGTGGCCTGGAGACGACGGCCCTCGTTCGTGGGGCTGCTGTGGCTCGGAGCCGTGGTGCTCAGTGCCCGTTGCTTCTTCGAGGCCGTCATGAACCCCTTCTATCTCGGCCCCCCGTTCGCCATGATCCTCCTGGTGGCGGCGGCCCGGAGCCGGTCCTGGCGACTGCCCGCCGCCTTCGTCGTCACGGTCGTGGCGACCGCGGTGGCGTTCCACCGCCTGTCGGAATGGGCGTACTGGTCACCCATGGTGGCCCTGCTCGGGGCGGGCCTGGCCTGCGCCTGGCCCGGCGGCGACGCGCTCGGATCCCCGGCGGACCGTGGACGCCAGGACGTCGATGTCCCGATCGGGGACCGGCTCCCGGATCCGGTGCCGGCGGGACGTACCGGTGCGGCCCGGGGGCACGGCACCGGTGCGTCTGAAGGCCGGTGCGTCTAGAAGTAGGTGATCTCCTTGGCCCGGGCCTCGACGGTGTCGAGGTCGTCGATCCAGGCGCCGGTCGAGAGATACTTCCATCCCGCGTCGCAGCACACCGTCACGATGACACCCGACTCCAAGGTGGCCGCCGTCTTGACCGCACCGGCCAGGATGGCCCCGGACGAGAGGCCGGCGAAGATGCCGACGTCGGTCAGGCGCCGCGTCCACTCGATCGATTCGCGGGGCGCACGATGCGTTTGCCGTCGAGCAGCCCGGCCCCGTCGTTGTCGAGGAAGATCGGGGGGATGTAGCCGTCGTCCAGGTTGCGCAGGCCGTCGACCAACTCGCCGGCCGGGGGTTCGATGGCCAGCACCTTGATGTCGGGATTCTGCTCCTTCAGGTACCGACCCACCCCGAGGAGCGTTCCCGACGTGCCGAGTCCGGCCACGAAGTGGGTGACCTCGGGACAGTCCTTCCAGATCTCGGGTCCGGTGCCCTCGTAGTGGGCACGCGGGTTCGCCGGGTTCGGCGTACTGGTAGAGGAACGTCCACTCGGGATGCTCCGACGCCAGGGCCCGGGCCCTCCGCACGGCGCCGTTCGACCCCTCGGCCCCGGGTGAGTCGATGATCTCCGCTCCCCAGGACTCCAGGAGCTGACGACGTTCGATGGACACGTTGGTGGCCAGCACCACCTTGAGCCGGTAGCCCTTGATCCGGCAGACCATGGCGAGGCCGATGCCGGTGTTGCCGGAGGAGGGCTCGATGAGCGTGCCGCCCGGGGTCAGGGTCCCGTCCGCCTCGGCCGCCTCCACCATGGCCAACGCGATCCGGTCCTTGACCGAACCCCCCGGGTTCTGACCCTCGAGCTTCATCAGGATCCGGACGTCCGGATTCGGGCTCAGCGGCGAGATGTCGACGAGCGGCGTGTTCCCGATGAGGTCCAGGACGGAGCCGTAGACGGTCATCGGAGCCGGCGGGTCCCGGGTCCGAACGCTCCACCCGCCACCGCCGGCAGGATGGACAGCTCGTCGGTCTCCCCCACCGGCGTGTCCACGCCCGACAGGTACCGCACGTCGTCGTCGTTGAGGTAGACGTTGACGAACTTGTGCAGCGACCCGCTGTCGTCGATGACCTGGCCGGACATACCCGGATACTGCGTCACCAGGGCGGTCAGGGCCTCGCCCACGGTCGAGCCATCGACGGCCACGGTGCGCTCGCCCCCGGCATGGGGCCGCAGCACGGTCGGGAGGTTCACTTGGACGGGCACGTGGGCTCCTTTGGGTTGCGGCGCCCCTGACGGGGCTCTGTGGTGCGGACGGTCGACCGGCGGACGCCCGACGGCGGGCCACCGGAGCCTCGAATCATGACCATTCCGCTTGGGATTCTACCTGCCCACCACCCGGACCGGTTCCTCCTCGATGTCGCCGTCGACGATCCGGTAGCTGCGGACGACGGGTTCGGTGTCCCGGAGGGACACCAGGACGTAGTGCCATTCCGGGTCCGGGGCCTGGGCCACGTCCGTAGGTGAGGGATAGGCGTCGGTGTGGGTGTGGGAGTGGAACACCCCGATGATCGACCCCCCTGCCGCCTCGGCGTCGCGATCAGCCCGCAGGTGGTCCTTCGGGTCGACCGTGTAGAGCTTGGCCGAGGCGGCCAGGTTCCGCGTCGGGTAGCACGTGGTGGCCCGCCCCTCGGCGGGGTCGCCGCCGAGGAGCCCACACGCCTCGTCGGGCAGCCCGACCAGGCAGTGGGCCACCATCTGGTCGTGGACGGCGCGTGGCATCGAGAGCATCGCCCTCACGCTAGAGGACACCGGTCCGGCGCCGGGCGACTACCGTCGTTCGACGTGGCCGCAGCCAAGAAGAAGCAGCCGGCCGCCGGTTCGGGCGGCAAGGGCGGCAAGGATCCCGCCCGGGAGCGCAACCGGCTGGTGGCGTCGAACCGCCGCGCCCGGCACGACTACGAGATCGTCGACACACTCGAGTGCGGCATCGTGCTCCAGGGCTCCGAGGTGAAGTCGCTGCGCGAGGGGAGGATCGCCCTCCAGGACTCGTACGCCCGCATCGACGACGGCGAGCTGTGGCTGTTCGGGGTCCACGTGCCCCCCTACGCCCAGGCCAACGGATTCGGGGCCCACGACCCCGACCGGCGGCGCAAGTTGCTGGTCCACCGTCGCCAGATCGACGAGTGGATGGGCAAGTCCAAGCAGAACTCGCTCACCATGGTCCCGCTGTCGATCTACTTCAAGGACGGCCGGGCCAAGGTCGAACTCGCCCTCGCCCGGGGCCGGCGCCAGTACGACAAGCGCCACGCCATCGCCGCCCGCGACGCCGGCCGGGACGCCGCCCGCGAGGCGCGGACCGCCGCCAAGAGCCGGGTCTGATCGGGCCGGACGCCACCGGGTCGGAGTCGCCGGGCGGTCGACGGTCCCGGTCGGGCGCCCGGGCGGTACGCTGGATCCCTGCCCGCACAGGTCGTGCGGTGCGAGGAGTACCCCGAGGGGGTGACAGGCTTCGACTCCGGTCGTCGATGTAGGAGAAGCGAGCCGTGGTCTCCGGAGCCACGTTAAAGAGCCGGAACCAAAAACAAACGCCGAGCCTCAGCTCGCGCTCGCAGCCTAGAAACTGCGACGTCCTCCTGGTCTAAGCCCCACGGGTCAGAACAGGGCGCCATCTAGTGGGGCTCACCTGAACAGCTGCGCCGACGGGCCGTCAGGGACAATTCAGTCGGATACGGAACCGCACTGCCGCCGGTAGCGGAACGGGTCCCGACAATCCACCACCGGCTGCGCTCGGAGAAGACCTATTGAGAAGCCGGAGGACGCGGGTTCGATTCCCGCCACCTCCACAACCGTCCGACACGTCGGACACGCGACCTGGTGCCTCACCGGGTCGGAAACGACCCTCCGGTGATCCGGAGGGTCGTTTCGCGCCACGAGTCGGGAGCTTCCGTTCTCCCGTGTGAGGTCGAGACCCGTGGGGTATCGAGCGGAGCGTGGCCCGACGGGGCCACATGGATCACCCACCTGCCCAGAGGAGAGGCTCATGCCTGACATCTTCGAACTGCTCGCTGCCGACCACAGGGAGGTCGAGTCCATGTTCCAGGAGATGGATGCGACGTCCGACGCCGACCGTCGAGATGCACTCGTGGAACAGCTGATCATCGCCGAGTCCCGCCATGAGGCTGCCGAGGAGATGGTGTTCTGGCCCGCCGTCCGCAGCTCCGTCGAGGGGGGTGACGCCCTGGCGGAACGAGGGATCGGACAGGAGGACGAGGCGAAGCGGATCCTCGCCCAGCTCGACAAGGCGGCGCCCAACGAGGAGGCGTACGGCGAGCTGATGCCGGAGTTCACCCGGGCGGCCCGCGCCCATATCGTCTTCGAGGAGCAGCAGGTCTGGCCGGAACTCGAGGCGGTCCTATCCGTCGAAGAGCGGGCGGAGCTCGGGGAGAAGTTCCAGCATTCGGAGGAGAGCGGACCCACCCGTCCCCACCCGCACGGTCCCTCGAGTGAGGGCGGCCTGAAGACCGTGGGGGCGGCGGCCGCGGTCACCGACAAGGTGAGGGACGCCGTCACCCGCCGCGGCAGGGAATAGCGGGGGAGGTCCCGCTCGGGGCCAAGGCCGGCCTCCCTGCCTGAGGCGCGGCCCTGGCAACCCGCTATCGGCGCAGTCCCCGCACAACTGAACATCGGGCGGGGCCCACTGCCGCATCACCAAAGTTTCAACAGGGTGGCCGCGCGGGTAGCAACAACTCCAGATGAGACGGGTTCTCATGTTTCGTTCCAGCCCGCGAAGGCCCAGGCGCGGCCAGGACCCTGGTCCGTCGGGAGATGGCCGACTGCGACGAGAGGACTGTCGCCGCGGCGGTATTGATCATCAGCGAGCTGGTGACCAACGCCGTGGTCCATGCCGAGACCTTGATCGAAGTCGAACTGGTGCGTCAGGACAACACCGTCCGGGGCGCCGTGTCCGACGGAAGCAAGCAGCCCCCGGCACTCCTGGATCATGGACCTTGGGACGACCGTGGCCGGGGACTCCAGGTCGTCGATTCACTGGCTGACAACTGGGGCGTGGTCGAACTACCCCACGGGAAGACCGTGTGGTTCACGGTGAGATGTCACGCATGCTGAGCACGGTGGCACGAGCCGGAGCCCGGTGACTGATGCCGGTCCCGACGCCCCGGCCGGGCGGGCGCTGGCGGATCGGTCACAGATCCCTGTCGTGCGATGCGACCAGCCCGACTTCGACCCGACGCGACGTCCATGACCGGGCGGCGGCGACCCGGGCGGCCATCATCTCGAGAGGACCGTCAGCGGCGCCCGGCCGGCCGTCCACCCGGTCGTGCCGCCGGCCGTGCAGCCGGTGGTGCGCCCTCATCCGCAACAGGTATGGCAAAACCACGGCGGTATACGGGTGTGACCTGCGTATTCTTCAGGGGGTGGAGGAAGCCATCGAGCGAGTGATCTCCGACGTCCATCGGTATTCCGAGGCTGGCGAACGGCTGGCCGAGCGGCTCCGGGTCCAGAGCCAGTGGAACCAGGACGACATCGAGAGGCTGCAGGCCGGGGCCACCCTGATGGAGTCGGTCCGTTCCACCGACTCGGCGGCGCGCAGTCGCGAACTCACGGCCATCCTGGCTGACTTCGAGGAGGCCCGTCGGGCCATCCGGGCGTCCGTGGTAGCGGCCGCGGCTGGCCGAAGGGGCCACGGTCAGCGAGATCGGCGAGATCTTCGGCGTGTCCCGGCAGCTGGCCAACCGACTCGTGAAGGACCTCCGGACCCGCGAGCAGGTCCGGATCGAATCCGCGCCCCCGCCGCCTGCATCTCCCCCGCTGCCGCCACCCCTGCCGACCCCCTGAGGGTCAGATCGTCGGCTGCGACCGCCGGGTGGTGGGCCCGATGGCCCGGCCCTGACGGTCGCATCGGGCGTCACTCGAGTTCGGAGGAACCCGTCCGGGCGCCGATGATCGGCGGCGAGGACCCACCCGGAGCCGCCGGCTCCTCCGCCCCGTCGTCCGGCAACGTGTCGACACCCGCCTTCCACGGCCGCACGTAGGCCAGGTAGAAGACGGCCGCTCCGAGCAGCGTGGCGCACAGGATCCAGCCGAGCGCGGTGGTGCCCACGCCGGCGTACTTGAGGCCCGAGGCGAAGATCACGAAGGTGATGGCCGGGCGGATGTACTTGTCCGGAGCCCGGGACGACAGGAAGGCACCGATCAGGACCGCCGGGACGCTGCCGATGATGATCGACGTCGTCACCGAGAACTGCACGTGGCCGAAGATCAGGGCGCCGCACGCCGCGGCCAGGGTGAGCGGCACGGCCTGGGTGAGGTCGGTACCGACCAGCTGGTTGGCACCCAGCATCGGGTAGAGGAAGAGCAGGAACACGATCATCAGGGAGCCGGACCCCACCGAGGTCAGGCCGACGATCACGCCGCCCACCATCCCGATGAGCACGGTCGGCAAGGGCCGTACCTCGAGCTGGTGCACGATCGTCGTGCGGTCCCGGCCCGATCGGCGGTCGAGGTAGTAGCGCAGCACCATCGCCGCCGCCCCGACCAGGAGCGCCGCCCCGAGGATCTTCTCGATGTTGGCCTGAGACGTCTTGGAGTGCCCCATCAGGTGGAGGAGATAGGCGCCCACGAACGCCATCGGCACCGAGCCGAGCACCATCCAGCCGACCAGTCGGAAGTTGACCGTCTTCTTGTGGATGTGGACGGCGGCGCCGAACGGTCGCATGAACACCGCGGCCACCAGGTCGCTCGAGATGGCGGTCGACGGTTTGATGCCGAAGAGCAGGATCAGCATGGGGGTCATCAGAGCCCCACCGCCGGCCCCGGTGAGACCGACCAGGAAGCCCACCACGGCGCTGCCCAGCACGATGTACGGGTCGATGTTCACGGTGTTCCCCTCCCCGGGCGGTCACCCGTTGCGATCGCCTTCCCCACTACCACCGTAGGGCCGCTGGGAAACATGGGGAAGGGTTCCCCGCAATTCGGCCGCGACCTGGGGATCTGCCCTCAGGCCGGCTCCTGGAGCCTCCCGAGCCGCTCGTCGTACTCCCGCAGGCGGCTCGCCAGGGCACCCATGATGCCGAGGGCGAAGGTCGGAGACTCGTGGACCAGGAAGAGGAACGTCCGCCGGTCGATGTCGGCCAGGACCGTCTCGGCGACCGCCACCGCGGTCACGTTGCGTGGCAGGTGGTCGATCAGGGCCCGCTCGCCGAAGACGTCGTCAGCTCCCAGCACGGCCACCACCAGTGCGCCCTTGCGGAGTTCGACGGTGCCCGACACGATCCCGTACATGTGGGACCCCTCGTCCCCCTCCCGGTAGATGACGTCACCGGCCGGCACCGTGCGGTGCTCCGGTGCGTTCAGGAACAGGCTGTTGGTCGCCATGTCGACATCCTCCTCCCCTCCGTCGTCCCGAGCGTACCGGACGCCGCACCGCCCGACGCGGTCCCCCGGACGGTCCGAACGGGACGCTCCGGCCTTCCACGACGCCGTCGCCGACCGATAGATTGACCGGGAAGGACCTCCTGCTCGGCGGGTGGACCGCCAACGCCGGAAGGAGCACCGAACATGCCAGCGCCCGAGGGGCTACCCGTTCCGTCACCCGACGACGCCACCGTCGTGGTCCCGGCTCCCGGCGACGGTCCGGGGTTCTGGGCGGGTGGCCCGAGCGCCGTGCTGGCCGACGACGGGACCTATTGGTTGGCCTACCGCCTCCGCCGGCCCCACGGTGACGGTCGGGGGTACGCCAACGTCATCGCCCGCTCCGACGACGGGGTGACGTTCGAGACGGTGGACGTCCTCCACCGCGACGAGTTCGCCTGCTCCTCACTCGAGCGGCCGGCTCTCGTGGCGCTGCCCGACGGGTCCTGGAGGATCTATGTCAGCTGCGCCACGCCGGACACCTTCCACTGGCGCGTCGACGCCGTGGACGCCCCGGACCCGTCCGGATTCTCGGCGGGAGTCGCCCGCACGGTCCTGCCGGGTGACCCGGGGTCGGTCGCCGTCAAGGACCCCGTGATCAAACTCCTCGACGGGACGTGGCACCTGTGGCTCTGCTGCCATCCGCTGGATCTCCCCGACGACACCGACCGGATGCACACCGACTACGGCACCAGCGAGGACGGGCTCACCTGGGAGCTGGGCGACACGGTCCTGGCCGGGACGCCGGGCCGTTGGGACGAGCGGGGCGCCCGGATGGCCGACGTCGTGCACCGAGACGGGCGCTGGTCCGCCTACTACGACGGCCGGGCCACCAAGGAGCAGAACGCCGAGGAGCGCACGGGGATCGCCGTCGGTCCGGCGCCGGACCGGCTGGTCCCGACGGGGGAGGTGATCGGCGCCGGTCCGGACGGCACGGACTCCCTCCGGTATGCGTCGGTGGTGGAGCTGGCGGACGGGGGGATGCGCCTGTACTACGAGACGAGTCGGCGCGACGGCGCCCACGACTTGCGCACCGAGTACGTGCCGCCTTCGCGGTAGGTCCGCCACTGGCTGAGGTCCCATCCCGTCTCGACCTCGACGATGTCGATGTCGGCGGCGAACCGGTCGATCAGGGCGGCACGATCCTCCTCCGCCAGTTCGGGGCGGTGCTGCGGCGACCGCTGGATGAGCCACTGCAGCGGCAGGCTCGCCTTGCGCCAGACCTGCGGCGGGAAGTGGCTGCCGACGGAGGCGCCCGTCCGGAACGCCTGTTGGAGGACCCGGTTGTACAGCGTGGGTTGCACGTACCCGCCGACGTTCCTCGGCGGAGCCTCGTCGATGACGCCGTCCTCCACGCCGAGGAACCGGCAGACGGCGTCGAGCGTGGACCGGGGTTCGTCCACCAGGTCCTTGTAGCGGATGATGTGCAGCTGCCCGGCCGGGAACAGTGTCCGCAGGTGCCGGATCTGACTGCCGTACAGACCGGTTTCCACGTACCTCCAGATGGGGGCCCAGCCGGCGTCGCGTCGCTCGGACTCCAGAGCGCACGCGGTCAGGAAGTCCCGTTCCGGCTCCAGTCCGTCCGCCCACAGGTGGGCCCAGTTGGAGTACGCCCGGTCCACCGGGTCACGCAGCACCATGATCAGCCGGGCGTCCGGCACCGTCGCGGCGATCCTCCGGTGGGCTTCGGGGTCCTCCAGGTAGAAGGCGGTGCTCTCCCCGCAGAGGGCACCGGGCGGGGCGCCTTCGAAGAGGGCCTCGTAGTCCTCCCGGCGCCACACCCATTCGCGTCGGCTGTGGGCGTCACCCGGACCGCAGTACTGGGGAGGCGGACCGTCGCAGAGGAAGTACTTCGGCTCCTTCACGGACGACAGGTAGAGCTGGGGATGCCGCTCCAGGGCCGCGTGGAGGGCGGTCGTCCCCGACTTGGGGGCACCGATGATGAAGAAGTCAGGAAGCGCCATCGACCGTCCGTGCACCGTGGATGCGCCGTCCACCACCGGCCGCCGGGGGATGGTTCCGGCTGCGCTCCCCGATGGCCACGGCGGCGAAGGCCACCGCCGCCAGGACGATGTCGACCACCCCGGCGGCCTGCCGCCACCCGTGGCCGCCCGTCACCAGCGCGCCAACCGTCACCACCGTGACGACCACTGCGATGGCCATGACGATCCCGGCCAGCCGGATCGGCTGTCCCGGCTCCCGTCGCCGGGTGAGCAGGGCGGCGGCCACCGGCGTCAGTACGGCCACCACACCCACCCCGACCGATCCGAAGAGGTGGAGTCCGCCGGTGGAGCCGGTGGGGAACACGCCCAGCCAGCGGTAGCCCTCGACGAGGGACAGAGCCGCGAGCAGGGCCAGGCCCGGTCCCCGAAGGAGCGAGGCGGCGCCCACGGGGGGTACGACCGGCAGGGGTGCCGGTGCGGTCGTGCGGGCCCCCACCTGCACGCGGGGCATCATCGTCTCGCCGGGGTCCGCGACCTTCCCGGTGCGCTCCGCCCCGACTCGGGGTCGATCGAGGACGATGACGGTGCCCGGCTGGTCCATGGGCTCTTCCCTTTCCCTATAAAACCGACTGATGTAGTCGACATTAGCCACGTCACCGGCCGGGGTCAATGACCCCCTTGCTACGATCGTGGCGGCTGCAGCGGAATCGCGGCAACCCTTCCCGGGAAAAGGAGAGGGAGTCCTGTGACCACCGGATCCGCCGAGTCATCCGATACCGCCTCCTTCGCGGAGGCTCCGGCGAGCGCGGCGCCCGCGGCGGTCCGGGAGGTGCTCGACCTGTTCGGCCGACGCGGTGACGGCACGTACGGCGAGGCCGTCGACCAGCGGCGCCACGCGCTGCAGTGCGCCGACCGGGCGGTGGCCACCGGCGCCCCCGACGCCCTGGTGGCCGCCGCGCTGCTCCACGACATCGGCCATCTGCTCTCGGGTCCGGACGTCCCCGGTGTCGACCGCACCACCGAAGACGACCGGCACGAGGCCGTCGGCGCCCGCTTCCTCGCCCCACGGTTCGGTCCCGACGTGTCGCGGCCGGTGGCGCTCCACGTGATGGCCAAGCGCTACCGCTGCACGGTCGACCCGGACTACTACGGCGGACTCTCCCCACCTCGCGGGCCACCCTGGTGGCCCAGGGCGGTCGGCTCGACGCCGGGGCTCTGGCCCGCTTCGAACGTCTTCCGGGTTTCGTCGACGCCCTCGCCGTACGGGACTGGGACGAACAGGCGAAAGACCCGACCCGGGATGTCGCCGGCCTCGACACGTACGTCCCCGTGCTGTGGAGGCTGGCCGACGCCGTCGGGTCGAAGACGACATGAAACCCCCGATCGGACGGCTCCGGATCGGCAAGTGGGTGGCCGGCCGCGTCCCGGTCCGCTCAACGTGACAGCCAGGACTCCGGATCAGCCGTGAGGGCGACGACGGACGGGGGGAGGTCCCCTGACACGATGCCGGCGATCGTGGTCTGGTCGAGGACCGAGCGCAGGCTCGCCCGGACCGCCACCCACACCGCTTGGAGGTGCTCGGCCGCCCCTTCGTAGTTGGCGGCCTCGGGCCGCAGGCCGCGGATCTCGGCGAGCGGACCGTCGAGGGGGCGGATGACATCCGCCACGGTGATCTGCTCAGCCGGTCGGGCCAGCCGGTAGCCCCCGTCCGGTCCGCGCTGGCTCGTGAGCAGCCCGGCTCGGCGCATGTCGTTGAGGATGCTCTCCAGGAACTTGGACGGCAGTCCCTGCGACTGGGCCAGGGCCTCAGCGGTCAGCGCATGCTCCGAGCCGGCCAGTGAGCACAGGGCCCGGACGGCATAGTCGACCTTGGCGGAGATGTACACAGGGGCGATTCTTCCAGATGTCGGCACCCGACCCACGCACGCTTGCCGGCGGCGGACCGGCGGGGGCCTGCCCCAGGTCGGCGGCCTACCCCCACTTCAGGAGGAGCAGGGCCACGACCACGAGGACGATGCCCACCCGCCACCACCAGTGGGACCGGACGATCCGGGTGGCCAGCCCGGCCGGCTCCGGCTCCGCCGCCGTGGGGGACGCCGGACCACCGCCCCGCCCGGTGTCCGGGCCGGGATGGGAACCGCCGGGAGGCGCCGGCGTCTCCCGGTGCACCACCGTCGTCGCCGGGGGTCGCCCGGCCGTCCCGGAAGACCCCGTCGGCACGGGTAGCAGGGCACGGGCTTCGTCCGGATGCAGCCGGACCAGGGCCGGATGGCGCCGCACGGCGCGCTCCGCCTCCTCGGCGGCCGCCTCGGTCGCGGCCAGTCGGGCCTCGAGGTCGGCGATCTCCGCCTCGTGGCGGGCCACCAGGTCCCGCACCAGGTCTCCGGCGAGCACGTCATCACCCATGGGCCGCTGCGTGGCGTCCGGGCCGGGGGCGGTCGTCACCGTGGGTGACCCGGAGCCGATCCGTTGGGCGACGGGCCCGCGGCATCCGCCGCCTCCGGGTCCGTCGGCTGGAGGTCCGTGGCCGGCCCGTCCGCCAGCTCCCCGTCGGTCGGCTCCCGGTCGATCGGCTGCAGAGGGAGCGCCGGGTCCCGGCCGGTCGCAGCCGTCAACCCGTCGAGTCGTTGGAGGGCGTCGACGGCCCGCTCCCGTCGGCGCTCGGCCTCGGCGATGGCCAGTTCGATCCGGGCCCGTTGCTCGGCTGCCGCCTGCAGGTACTCCTCGACCGACGCGGCGCGTGTGAAGGCATCGGCTGCCAAGCGCTCGCTGTCCCGGGCCATGAACACGAAACTAGTCAGCCGAACCGACCGTGGACATAGTCCATGGTCCTCGGGTCCTGTGGCGAGTCGAACATGGCCTCGGTGGCGCCGTGCTCGATGATGTAACCGGGAGTCCCCTGCTCCGCCAGGAAGAAGGCGGTGTAGTCCGACACTCGGTGGGCCTGCTGCATGTTGTGGGTCACGATGACGATGGTCACCTCGTCCCGCAGCTCCTCGATCGTCTGTTCGATGCGGCGGGTGGACGTCGGGTCGAGGGCCGAGCACGGTTCGTCCATCAACAGGACCCGGGGCTGGATGGCCAGCGCGCGGGCGATGCACAACCGCTGTTGCTGGCCTCCCGAGAGGGCACCGCCGGGTTGGCGGAGGCGGCTCTCGACCTCCTTCCACAACCCGGCCTTGGTGAGGCAGTCCCGGACCAGGACGTCCTTCTCGTCGGGGCTGCGACGCTCACCGGTGAGTCGGAGGCCGGCGAGGACGTTGTCGTAGATGGACATCGTGGGAAAGGGGTTGGGCTTCTGGAAGACCATGCCGATGTGACGCCGGGCCTCGGTCAGCTTCCGACGGGGGTCGTAGATGTCCTCGCCGTCGAGCAGCACGTCACCGGCCAGCGACGCCGCCCGGGATCAGCTCGTGCATGCGATTCAGGATCCGGAGGAACGTCGACTTACCGCAGCCCGAGGGGCCGATCAGGGCGGTGACCCGGCGGGCCTCCATCTTGAGGGACACCCGGTCCAGCACCTGGTGGGCGCCGAACCACGCCGATATCTCGCGGGCCTCGAGATCGGTGGCCCGATCGCCGGATCCGTCGGTTCCGGCCGGGTCGAGGGTCGGGGGGGCGAGCGTCATCGGGAACTCCTCGGGTGGACGTCGGGGGTCGGTCGCGGGTCAGCGGTGGGCACAGGTCGTGGTCCTAGGTGAGATTCGGGAGCAGTCGGGCCATCTGGTCGGCGATGAACAGCCACGCGACCAGCATCGGGGCGGTGAAGATGACCCAGGCCTGGGCGTGGCCCCAGCGCCGCCAGGTCCACACGGCGAGGCCCAACAGGATGGCGAGCGCCTCGAGCCAGAGCAGGAGGGCCCAGAGCGTGGCCGTGTCGACGGCCAGCGGGGCCTCGGACGGGAGGAGGGCGATGGACGGTGGGGTCGTGGAGGCGAGCGGCGGCCCGATCTTCGTGGCGTCGACCCACACCACTCCCGAAGGGGTCAGATAACCACCCGAGGCGGTGCCGAGGGTCAGCTCCGACGCCGTCGCCGACGTCCGGCGGATCCGGGCGCCGGCCGGGCGCACCCGGGTCACGCGGAAGTGGGACGTGCCCACCTGGGTGACCACGGTGATGACGGCGCCACGACGCAGCTGGGCGATGCGGCCGAACGGGCCCCCGTAGAGGCTCGCCCGTCCGAGCAGCACGCTGTCGCCGGCCCCGCCCGGGAAGACGGTGGTGCGGACGTGCCCGGGGCCCTGGGTGAGGACCGAGCCGGAGGTACCCTCCAGGACCACGGCCCGGAGGTCGATGGCGGGGACGGTGATGAGGGCCATCGGGGTCCCGAGCGGGAGCAGGTGGTGTCCGCCCACCACCGGACCGAGGGGGGCCGTTCCGAGCGCCAGCTGGGTCCTGAACGAGTTGAGGGCACGGACCTGGGCCGACCGGTACTGCAGGCGACCGATCACCGCGAGCTGGACCACCATGCCGATCGAGAGGATGGCCAGCACGGCCAGGGCGACCTGGATGATCCGGGTCGGGCCCCACCCCACGGCAGCGGCCGCGACCCGTGGAGGGGTGTCGACGGCCTCGGCCGTCGGCGCGGTGGGCACGACCGTCCCCACGCCCTCGCGGGCGGTGCCGGCCCCGGGGGGCGGCACCGGGACCAGGAGCATCTCCCGGTCGAGGGCGGTCTGGGCCACGGCCATGGGCTACCGGCCCGCCCGGGCCCGACGGCGGTGGTTCCAGCTCAGGAGCATCACGCCGAGTCCTACGGCGAGGAGGCCGATCCCGATGTCGCGGGCGGTGCGGAGCCCGGTGTACGCCAGCGTCCCGTCGGTCGAACCCGACGTGCCGGTCGAGGTGCCGGAAGATGTGTCGTCACCCGACCCGGTCGACCCGCCCGAGCCGCCATCGTCAGTGGTCGCCGCCGCCGCGACCACGGGCGCCGTGGTCGACGTCGTGGTGCTGGTGGATCCCGGATCGGTGGACGTCGTGGTGGTCGAGGTCGGGGCGCTGGTCGTCGTGGTGGACGAGGCCGGCGCGGTGGTCGTCGTGGTGGTCGTGGTGGTCGTGGTCGTCGATCCGCCTGGCGTGGCCGCCCAGGTGAACCCGTTGGGATCGGAGGAACTGGCCGAGAACGTGACCTCGGTGTTCCAGTTGTCCACGGGTACGTTGTTCAGGGTGCACACGATGCCGGCCTCCCACACGCCGGACGCCGAAGAACCCGAGCCCGTGTAGAGGAGACCGTCGGTTCCGGTCAGCGGCAGGCCGTCGTCGGTGGTGAGCGGGGCCCACTCGAAATTGTCCGGCAGCGTGGGGATCTGACCGGTGCCGATGGCGGTGTTGACGGCGCCGTAGTAGGTGCCGTTGGGATTGACGAACCCGAATCCGGCCGACGGATGACCGGTGAAGGTCACGGACGACAGGGCGGTCCCCGTCGGGAGCATGTAGCTGTAGATGAGATACCCGCCGGTGGCCGTGTCGCCGTCGCACGCCGCGCCGGTCGGCAGCGCCACCGTGAACTGCGTGGTCGACCCACCGGTGGCCAGCTCGGTGGTGGTCCCGGGGGTGGCGATGGTGGCCGTTCCGTTGACGGTCGAGGCGCCGGCGGGGCCGGCCGACGCCAGGCCGACGCCTATCAGGCCCACCACGCCGGCGGTCAGGGCCATGGCCCGGGCCAGGCTGGATCGGCGACGGTGGTCAGGGGTGGCGAGCTTGACGTTCACGGGTGGTTGCTCCCTCGTGGTCGGGGCCGGACGGTCGGCGGGCCGGTGGTCGAATCGCTTCATGGCGTGTCCTCCGTGGGTGGTACTCCGGCGCCAGCGGCGGCCGTGTGGTTGCCGCGGGCCAGCGCCAGCGAGCCCAGCCCGGCGCCCACCCCGACCAGCAGGAGGAGCGGCAACAGGTAGCGGATCCTCCCGACCTTGAGTGCCAAGGTGCTGATCAGGCCGAGCACCCCGGTCGGATGGCTCACGGGCGGTGTCGAACCGGACCCCGAGGAGGTCGACGACGGGGACGTCGTCGGCACGTTCGAGGCGGTGGCGGTGTCCCCGTTGAACGCCGTCGGCGAGCCACCGTCCGAGTTGGCGGTGAAGGCATCGTCCGAAGACCCGGGATTCGGCGCGGCGGCAGGCTCGGCGGGCGGATTGAGGATGGTGTCGGTGGCGTTCAGGGCCGCCAGTCGCAGGTCTCCCGGAAGGGGGACGTAGCCCTCCGGCAGCTGGCCCGGCTCGACCCCGGAGGTCTGGCCGTCGCCGATGGCGTACTCGATGAAGTCGGCGTACAGCTTCCGCTCGGCCGGCGTCAGGGTCTCGGGCGCCACCGCCGCGTAGGACAGCAGAGTCAGCGGGTAGGCCCCCGGGGCCGTGGTCGAGGGGTCGGGGACCAGCACGCCCGGGACGGCGCTGGGTACGTCGGACTGCTCGCCGGCCAGGAGGCTCGCGGCGTCCGGGGAGACGAACGTCGGCTGGGCGACGTCGTCGCCGGCCCGGCTGAGGCTCGCCGTCTGCAGTCCGTAACGAGCCGCCGACGCCGAGTCGGTGATCGAGATGATGAAGTGCGTGCCGGGGACCTGGGGACCGTTGGCCGTCCACGCCGTGTCGGTGGTACCCGTCGGGCTGAAGGTGGTCTTCGCCCCGTCGTTGGCCGCGCCGGTGGACGCGGCCGCCGCCTGCATCGTGAGCGCGTACGGGGACCAGTCGAGGATGCAGAGTGGTCGGGCCGGCTCCGACGGGGGTCCGATGACCTGTTCGCCGGTGTCGTAGCAGTACGGGTCGCTCTTCGGGTAGTCGTTCGGGACGGTCCCCGAACGCCACATGGGCCGGGTTGATGCTCGGATTGATGCTGTAGTACGGATTGACCGACATGCCGTTGTCGGGCGTGCCGTTCAACCAGGCCTTGGCCGCGGGGTCGGCCAGGATCCACTTCCAGACCTCGGTGGCGGCGTCGGAGCTGGCCTCCTCGACCAGGGCGGTGCCGGCGTCGATGGCCTGGGAGGTCGACAGTTCCTTGAACTCGGGGTTGTACTGCAGGAAGTCCGGATCCGTGAAGAGGTCGACGGGGTTGTGGGCGGCCCAGCTGTATTTCGCCTTCGTCGCCGTGCTGGCCGGTGATGTCCACCAGCTGGGACTGGTACGACTGGGTCAGCAGTTTGGCCATGAGTCTGGGCGTCAGATAGAGGTTCTGCACCTGGGTGCCCGCCAGGGGCACCTCGTCGGGTCGCTCTGGCCGTTCACCACCGCCGGCAACCGTTGGATGTTGAACGCCACCACCACCCCGGACAGGGTCACCGGCGCGTAGACGATGGGGTTCGTCGGACTCGTCTCCGACGGGTCGACCGGGATACGTGTACACCGACATGCCGGCCGAGCCGTACGTCGGGTCCACGAGGTTCTGGCGGGACAGGTCGTCGGTGCTCTCGATGTAGCTGTAGGACGGCGATCCCGACTGGGCGCACAGTGCCGGCTGCCAGCTCGACACCGCGGAGGCGGCCGCCTCGTTGCCCTCGATCTGCGTGGCGTCGGCGCTGATCGAGCAGCTGGAGCCCACCGGGTTGAACGACAGGGGGATGGCGATCCGGTTGGCCCAAGCCTCGGGACTGAGTGGCGACGTGACCACACTGTCGGTCACGACATTCGACGGGTTCTCCTCGGCCGCGGTACCCCGGGGCACGACGACCAGCCAGCACTGGGGCACCTTGGTCCCGCCGCCGGCCGTGGGCTGCAGCTGTTGGCCGCACCCGAGGCCCGGGGCCTCGAGGCCTGTCTGGACCTGGAACAGCTGGTTGCCCGTGCCGTTCCCATAGGTACGGGCGAAGTCGACCTCGTTCGAGGTGCCGTAACGGAAGTACGGGTTGAGCCAGAACGGCTTCGGATCGTTCGGGTTCTCGTCGTAGTTGTAGTCGGCCTGCTGGCCGACCACCGTGCCGTCCACCGCGTCGAAGGGCTGGACCAGGTATTTCGTCGTCGGGTCGAAGTAACCGAGCGCGGAGCAGGCGGCCGGGGTCGGCTCGCCGGCCGGGAAGTTGCAGGCGGCCGGGAAGTTGCTCCAGGCGCTCTGGCCGATCACGCGGGAGTACTCGGAGCCCGTGCCCGTCTGCGACACCGGATAGGCCGAGGCTGAACTGGCCTCGCCACCGAACTCGCACTGCGGGGGCAGCGGACCGGGGTCGGCCGTGTCCGGCGGATCGGTGGACTGGGGATCACCCCAGCACTCGAAGATCTGGAGGTAGTTCGACTCGAAGGCGGAGGACGACGTGGTCGGGGTCCCCCCGGTCCATGACACCGACACGGCCTGGTCGACCAGGTTCGCCGTCTGGTTGACCGTGACCTGGAGGCCCGAGTAGGCGCCGCTACCCGACACGGTGACGGCCGAGGCCGTCGCTGGCAGCGAGGTGACGACGCCCTGGGTGCCGGCCAGCGAGGTGCCGGAGGCACCCGCGTCCGGCTGGATCCCGGGGACCGTCAGGAAGACGACCAGGCCGACGGCGGCGCCCGCCACGGCCCCGAGGAGGGTCCGTCGGGAGCCCGACCGACCGACCCGGCGGGCATGGAGGTGTCGTGGCGACCTCATGGCGACGACCGTCGTCGTTCCAGGTACCGGGAGAGGAGTCCCGGAACCAGCATCAGCGCCAGCACCGTCACGCCGATGAGCAGGAGCAGGGTCTGGGTCGTGGACCAGCCGGTGCCGGCCGCCAAGGTGTCCGTCAGCGCCGTGGGGGAGGCCGATCCGTCAGCGGAGCCTCCCGAGCCCGAGGCCGTGGTGCAGGCTCCGGTGGTGGGGTCGCACACCACCGACGATCCCGAGGTGGTGGCGGTCGTCCCCTCCCCCACCCCCCGCTGCACCCGCCGCGCCGGCCGAACCCGACCCGGCGGCCGCCGCGGCCGTCGACGAACCGGCGGCCGCCTTCGGCGATCCGCTGTCCGGCGTGGAGACCGACGCCGCTCCGCCGGTGCCGTAGGTGCACTGCGTCGGCCCCTGTTTGTCGCAGGCCGGCGGGTAGGGCGCGGTGAGAGCCAGCAGGTTCTGACCGGACGGCGTGAAGGTCGGGTTGTTGCAGCTCTGGATGTTGATGGTCTCGACGTTCGCCCCGGGGATCTTGGCGATCTGGGCGAACGCCGCCTGGACGAGGTTGATCGGCATCGGCGAGTACCCGAGCGCGGCCGACTGCTGCTGACCCTGGCACATCGCGTAGTAGGCGAACGCGGCGAGCGTCGACCCCTTGGCCGTGGAGAAGCCGTTGCCAACGGTGGTGGGGAGGATCAGGTAGCCGTACGACGAGAACGGATAGGTGCGCGGATCGGGGTCGGTGTACACGCCCTGGAGCTTCTGGGTGAGGTACAGGGCGGGATTGTTGGTGTCGGTGGTGTCCACCTGGTCCTGCAGCAGCGACACGGCGACGTTCTGGGGGGTGGGCTCGGTGTAGTAGCCGGCGGCGTTGAGGACCTGGGCCACCGGGAAGTGCGTCGTCAACGTGTAGTAGTAGTTCACGTAGCCGATCGACCCGGCGGCGAAGGCCTGGGAGACGTAGGAGGCCACGCCCAGGTCGCCGTTCTGGGCGATCATGTTGCCCGTCGTCGGATAGAAGGACGTGGCACCGCACGCCGAGGCCGGTCGACCGGCCTTGCTGCAGTAGGCGTTCCACAGGGACGGGTCCTGGTTGATCATCCAGGCCGACAACTCGTAGCTGGTGCCCGAGCCGTCCGACCGGACCACGGGGACGATCGACTGGTTGGGGAGGTGGAGGCCGGGGTTGTCGGCGGCCAGCGCCGGGTCGTCCCAGTTGGTGATCACCCCGGTGAAGATCTTGAAGATGTTGACGGGTGAGAGCCGCAGGTTGGTGACCCGCTGGCCGTTGATGGTGAGGTTGTACATGAACACCGTGCCACCGGCGGTGATCGGCATGTAGGCGTAGCTCCCGGGGGTCGGGTGTTCGGGGGCCGAGCCGTCGCCCGGTGCGGTCTGGAACGGGATGTCGGAGGCGGCGAAATCGGTCTGTCCCGAGATGAAGTCCTCCCGACCGGCGGTCGAACCGTTGGCCGTGTAGTTGATCTGGATTCCGTCGGCGTGCACGTCGGCGATCCACTGGTCGAGGGCGCCGGCGGACCACGACGAGCCCTCGCCGGAGACCGGGGTGTAGGACGCGGCTCCGGCCGGCGCGCTGGCCCCGACCACCACGGCGATCACCACCAGACCGGCCACCGCCAGCGAGATGGCGGCGGCGTGGGCCACCCGCAGGATCGGGTTGTTCGGTCGCAGGGCGGTCACGGATGCTCCAGTGTCGGTTCGTGGGTGGACGGGTCGAGTTGCACGGTGACCCCGGCGGCCGCCTCGGCCCGGGCGTATCGGGCGACGTCCCGCGCCGACGCCTCGCGGACCTTTCGGAGGCCGCGGTCGGAGAGGTGGCCGGGACCCCACCCCCCCACCTTGCGGGCCGTCACGAACAGGATGATGACCAGCAGGAGGAGGAATGAGGCGGCGGCGAAGGCGCGCTCCGTCATGGCCGGATTGCCGCTCTGGACGAGCTTGAGGGCGGCCAGGGGCAGCGAGGTCATGGGACCGTGCAGCGGATTGGCGTTGATGTAGGTCGTGTATCCCGCGGTCAGCAGCACCGGCGAGGCCTCGCCGATCCCGCGGGCGACCCCCAGGATGACGGCGGTGGCGAGTCCCGAGCGGGCCGTCGGGATCACCACCTGGAGCTCACTCCTCCAGGCCGGAGCGCCGAGCGCGGCCGACGCCTCCCGGAGGTTGCCCGGCACCAGCCGCAACGCCAGGTCCGAGGCCCGGATCATGTACGGCAGCATCATGACGCTGAGCGCCAGGGCGGCGGCCAGGCCGCTGTGCTGGTTCCCGAGGGTGATGATCCACAGGGCGTAGACGAACAGGCCGGCCAGGATGCTCGGCAGGGCGGACATCGCCTCGACCATGGTACGGAACATGCTCGACGGGCGACTGCGGGTCATATCGAGGTAGACGGCGGCGACCAGACCGATGGGGACGGTGATCACCACGGCGATGCCGATCATCCAGAGCGTGCCGACGATGGCGTGCCCGATCCCGCCCTTGGTGAGCGGATCGGTCAGGCGGGTGCTCGAGAGGTCCTGGGTGTAGAGGTTCAGATGCACCAGCGCCCCCCATCCCCGGGCCAGGGTGAAGAAGATGACGATGGCCAAGGCACCCAGGGCGAGGACGGCGGTCGACGCCATGAGCACGGTCATGACCGCGTCCTTCACCGCCGGCCGGTCCTCGGTCAGCGACACCAGGACGGCGTAGGTGACGACGAAGAGCACGTAGGCGACCACCACGAAGCCGAACGGGGCGGTCATGCCCGTCAGGAGGGTGACCAGCACGGCGCCGCTGACCCCCGCCAGCACGGCGCCGGCCAGACTGCGGACCATCCCGGCCTGCGGACCGCCGATGCGGCGCCGGCCCCGGGGCGGAGCTGGCCGCTCGGGCCGCGGCGCGCCGGGAACCGTCCGGGTGCCTTCCGTTGCCGGGCGCTCGAGCAGGGTCATCTCAACCGTCGCTCTCGGCACCGGAGCGCGACCGGGCCACCACCGCGGAGGCGGCGAAGTTGACGACGAGGGTGAGGGCGAACAGGGCCAGCCCGGCCGCCATCAGCGCGGACGTACCGAACGAGTCGGTCTCGTTGTACAGGTTGGCGATGAGGCCGGAGATCGAGTTGCCGCCCGACTGCAGGATGTGCCAGTTGGTCGTGTACAGCGGCGAGATGATCAGGATGACGACGATGGTCTCTCCCAGGGCCCGACCCAGGCCGAGCATGGTGCCGCCGATGATGCCCCCCTTGCCGAAGGGGAGCACGACGGTGCGGATCATCCCCCACCGGGTACCCCCGAGGGCGTAGGCGCCCTCGCGCTCACCCAGTGGCGCCTGCGAGAACGACTCCCGCATGACCGAGCAGAGGATCGGGATGACCATGAGGGACACCGCGATGCCCACGACGAAGGTCGATGCGCTGTAGAGCGTCCCCGACTGGACCGGGTTCGACGGGTCGGCACCGTTCACCCGGAACAGCGGCACCCAGTCGGCCCAGGTCGCCAGCCAGCGCGACACTCCCACCACGCGGCCCTGGAGGAACTCGAAGGCCCACAGTCCGTAGACGATGCTCGGCACCGCCGCCATGAGGTCGACCAGCGACACGAGCGTCCGCTTGATCGAGGCCGGGGCGACCTCGGTGATGAACAGTGAGAGTCCGAGGGCCACCGGGACGGCGATGACGACCGCGACCACCGCGATCAGGATCGTGTCCATCATGATGCCGGCGATCCCGAAGTGGTGAATGTCCGGCTCCCACGCCTGGGTGGTGAGGAACGAGAGCTTCGCCACCCGGAGCGCGGGCTCCGCCCGGATGGCCAGGAAGATGCCGACCAGGGCGAAGACGACCACGACGACCAGCGCGCTCCCCCGCGTCAGGCTGAGGAACGCCCGGTCGGGACGGGCCTTGGTGTCGACCAGCTGCCGGCGCGGGCGGTCGTCACCACCGGCCGGCGGTGCATCGGGTACGACCGTACCGACGGAGGGGCTGAGGACGGTCATCCCTCGGACACTCCCACCGGTGTCGGCCCGGTCGTCACCGTGTCACCGCCGGTGCCGGGCACCGGCCGGTCGCCGGGTCGGGTACCACCGCCAGGCGGTCCCTCGCCTCCGGCACCCGAGGCTCCGGTCGGCCGGCGCCGGCGCAGGCTCAGCGCGTAGGCCGCGGCACCGGCGGCCACCACCAGGAGGCCCACGCCGATCCACAGTCCCACCGGATGGGAAGTGGGCACCGCCCCCTGGTCGATGACCTTCCAGGTGAAGCCCCCGGGGTCGGAGGCGTCCGCCGTGAACACGATGCGCGAGTTCCAGTAGTTGGTGACCACGCCGTGGGTGTCGGCACAGGCGATGCCGCCGTTCCAGGTGGCGGTGTGGGCGCCGGTCGGGAACAGGTCCTCCGGCGTGAGCCGGGACCAGACGAAGTCGTACGGCAGGCTCACCACCTGGCCGGTCGACTGGGCCGTGTTGATCGCCCCGAAATAGGCACCCGAGGCGATGTAGCCGTACCACCGGCTGGGGACGCCCCGCTTGAAGCTCACGTCGGTCGGCGACGCGTCCGCCGGGACCAGGTAGCTGTAGACGAGGTAGCCGTCGTGGGCACTGTCACCGGGGCAGGCCGCCCCCGGGGGCAGGACCACGGCGTACGGCGTGCGGGACCCACCCGAGGTCAACGGCTTGGTGGTGCCGGGGTGCACGATGACCTCGGCCCCCGCGGTGGCCGCGCCGGCCACGCCGGACACCGCCACCAGGGTCGTCAGGCCGAGCACGAACCCAGCCAGGGTGGCCAGGGCCGCGACCCGTCGCCCCGGCCGATCGGCCCCGATCGCGGAGCGGGCTCGGGAGTCGGTCGACCGCCTCACGCCGCCCCGAAGAATGGGGCGTCGAAGGCGTACACGCCGCCGGTCTGGCCGACCAGCCAGTACCCGCCCGTCGGCGCACTGGTGTCGATCCCCACCACGGGCGCCGCACCGGGGATGGCGGTCGCGCCACCGTGGAATTGGGCGTCGCCGAAGGCGAAGACGCCGCCGTCGGAGGCCACCAGCCAGTAGCCGTGACCGCTCGGGCTCACCGACATCCCGGTCACCGGCTGGTTCAGCACCCTGTCACCGGTCGAACCGAGGAAGGGGGCGTCGAAGGCGAAGATGCCACCGTCGGCGGCGACCAGCCAGTACCCGCCGGTCGGGGCGGCCGCCACCCCCACGACGGGCTGGTTGAGGCGCTGATTGCCCATCGAACCGTGGAAGCCGGCTCCACCGAAGGCGAAGACGCCGCCGTCGGCGGCGACCAGCCAGTAGCCGTTACCCGACGCGTCGGGGGCGAAGCCGACCACCGGTGCGTTCAGGGGCTGACCGCCCATCGAACCGAAGTAACCGGCGTCACCGAAGGCGAAGACGCCGCCGTCGGCACCCACCAGCCAGTAGCCCAGCCCGGTGGGGGTGCTCACGATGTCGACGATGGGGGCGTTGAGGTGCTTTCCGGCCAGCGAACCGTAGTTGCCCACGCTGCCGAAGGGAGCCACCTCGCCGTGCGAGTCGGCCACCCAGTAGCCGGTGCCGCTCGGATTGGCGGCGAAGCCGGCCACCGGGCCCGTGAGCTTGACGGGGACCGAACTCACGTTCAGCGTGAAGGACTGGACGGCGTCCGTCCCCACCCCGTTGCCGGCGGTGAAGGTGATCGGGAAGGTGCCGGGAGCGCTCGCCGTGCCGCGGAGGCTCCCCGACGAGAAGGTGACCCCCGCGGGCAGCGCGCCCGTTTCGGTGATGGTGGGTGCCGGGCTACCCGACGCCGCGGGGGTGAAGAGGCCGGCCACGCCCACGGTGAACGTCGTGGACGTCGCCGAGGTGAACGCCGGCGCCTGCTGGTACGTGAACTGGTCGGCGGGTGAGGTGGTCGAGGTCCCACCGGCCGTGGTCACGGTCACGTTCACGACGCCGGTGCCGGCGGGCGAGGTCACGGTGATCGAGGTGGCCGAGTCGGCGGTCACCGTGCCGGCCACGGTACCGAACGTGACCGATGTGGCGCCGGTGAGATTGGTACCGGTGACGGTCACGGTCGTGCCGCCGGCGGTGGGCCCGGACGTCGGGCTGACGGCGGTGACGGTCGGGGGTGCCACGTAGGTGAAGAGGTCCGAAGGACCGGTGGCCGAGGTGCCGCCGACGGTGGTCACTGTGACGTCCACGGCTCCCGCGCTTCCGGCGGGCGAGGTCACGGTGATCGACGTGGCCGAGTCGGCGGTCACGGTGCCGGCGACGGTGCCGAACTTGACCGACGTGGCCCCGGAGAGGTTGGTTCCGGTGACGGTGACCTTGGTGCCACCGGCGGTCGACCCGGACTGCGGGCTGACGGCGGTGACGGTGGGCGCGGCCACGTAGGTGAACCGGTCGGCCGGAACGGTGGCCGAGGTGCCGTTGGGGGTCGTGACGGTGACGTCCACGGTCCCCGCCGATCCGGCGGGCGAGGTCACGGTGATCGACGTGGCCGAGTCGGCGGTCACGGTGCCGGCGACGGTGCCGAACTTGACCGACGTGGCCGAGGCGAGGCCCTGGCCCGTCACGGTGACCGTGGTGCCACCGCTCGCGGGTCCGGAGGTAGGCGCAATGGCGGTGACCGTCGGCGGACCGATGTAGGTGAACTGATCGGCGGCCGAGGTGGCCGAAGTCCCCCCGGTTGTGGTCACCGTCACGTTCACCACACCGGTGGCTCCGGCAGGCGAGGTCACGGTGATCGACGTGGCCGTGTCGGCGGTCACCGTGCCGGCCGTGGTGCCGAACTTGACCGACGCGGCGCCGGTGAGATTGGTACCGGTGACGGTCACGGTCGTGCCGCCGGCGGTGGGCCCGGACGTCGGGCTGACGGCGGTGACGGTCGGGAGTGCCACGTAGGTGAACAGGTCGGCCGCCGTGGTCGTCGACGTTCCGCCGGCGGTCGTCACCGTGACGTCCACAGCTCCCGCACTACCGGCGGGCGCCGTCACCGTGATCGAGGTGGCCGAGTCGGCGGTCATGGTGCCGGCGACGGTGCCGAACTTCACCGACGTGGCGCCCAGGAGGTTGGTGCCGGTGACGGTGACGGTCGTGCCGCCGGCGGTGGGCCCGGACGTCGGGCTGACGGCCGTGACGGTCGGGGCGGCCACGTAGGTGAACCGGTCGGCCGGAACGGTGGCCGAGGTGCCGTTGGGGGTCGTGACGGTGACGTCCACGGTCCCCGACGATCCGCCGGGCGAGGTCACGGTGATCGACGTGGCCGAGTCGGCGGTCACGGTGCCGGCCACGGTGCCGAACTTGACCGCCGTGGCGCCGGACAGGTTGGTACCGGTCACGGTGACGGCGGTGCCGCCGGCGGTGGGTCCCGAAGTCGGGCTGACGCCGGTCACGGCCGGTCCGGCGCCGTAGGTGAACTCGTCGGCGGGCGACGTGGCCGAGGTGCCGCCGGGGGTGGTCACTGTCACGTCGACGGTCCCGGATCCGGCGGGCGAGGTGGCGGTGATGGACGTGGACGTGTCCGTGACGATGGCGGCCGGCGGTGCCGAACTTCACCGACGTGGCGCCGGACAGATTGGTCCCGGTGACGGTGACGGTGGTACCGCCGGTGGTCGGGCCCGACGTCGGGTTGATGCGAGGTGACGGTCGGTGCGGCCACGTAGGTGAACTCGTCGGCGGCCGACGTGGCCGAGGTGCCGCCGGGGGTGGTCACCGTCACGTCGACGGTCCCGGATCCGGCGGGCGAGGTGGCGGTGATCGACGTGGACGTGTCCGTGACGATGGCGGCCGAAGCGGTGCCGAATTTCACCGACGTGGCGCCGGACAGATTGGTCCCGGTGACGGTGACGGTGGTACCGCCGGTGGTCGGGCCCGACGTCGGATTGACGGAGGTGACGGTGGTGCGGCCACGTAGGTGAACTCGTCGGCGGGCGACGTGGCCGAGGTGCCGCCGGGGGTGGTCACCGTCACGTCGACGGTCCCGGATCCGGCCGGGCGAGGTGGCGGTGATGGAGGTGGACGTGTCGCGTGACGATGGCCGCCGAAGCGGTGCCGAACTTCACCGACGTGGCGCCGGACAGATTGGTCCCGGTGACGGTGACGGTGGTACCGCCGGTGGCCGGGCCCGACGTCGGGTTGACGGAGGTGACGGTGGGTGCGGCGACCACGTTCAGGTGAAGGACTGGGTGGCCGGTGGCCAGGATGCCGTTGGTGGCCGTCAGCGTGATCGGGAAGCTACCGGTCTGGGTCGGAGTCCCGGTGATCGTGCTACCCGTGAACGTCACCCCGGTCGGCAGCGTGCCCGACTCGGTGATCACCGGGGTGGGCGAACCGGAAGCCGTGGGCGTGAACGTCCCGTTCACGCCCTCGGCGAAGGTGGTGGACGAGGCGGACGTGAAGGCGGCGGGCGAACTGCCACTCGGTCCGGGAACGGCCGACCAGACGAAGCCGTTGGGGTCCGACGAGTCCGCCGAGAACGTGACCTCGGTGTTCCAGTTGTCGACCGGCGCGCCGCTGGAGTTGGCGCAGGTGATCCCGGCCTCCCACACGCCGGACGCCGACGAGCCGGAGCCCGTGTACAGCAGGCCGCCCGATCCGGTCAACGGCAGGTAGTTGTTGGCGATGAGCGGGGCCCACTGGAAGTTGTTGGGGAGGGTCGGCGATCTGCCCGGTCCCGATCGCCGTGTTGACCGCCCCGTAGTAGGTGCCGCTGGTGTTGACGAGGCCCAGCCCCTTCGAGGGAACCTGGACGAACGTTACGGACGAGAGGGGTGTGGACGGTGGGAGCAGGTAGCTGTAGACGTGGTACCCGTCTGTGGCGGAATCGCCGTCGCACGCTGCGCCGGTCGGTAGGGCCAACGTGAACTGATCGGTCGAGGCACCCGAGGTGAGCGGGGTCGTGGTGCCAGGCAGGGCGATGGTGGCGATGGCGTTCACCGTCGAGGCTCCAGCCGGGGTCGCGGCTGGCCGCCACCGTGGCGAAGGTGGCCACGGTCGACAGGGCAGCCACACCGAGGACGGCGAGACGTCGGGCCTGTCCCCGGTGCCTTCGTCCGGAACCGTCCGGGTGCGAGGATTCGGTGGCTGCGGTCGCTGGTCGTCCATCATCGTTCTTTCTGTACTGGGCATCGGGAGTGCAGCCGGGACCGACGGCTTGTCCGAACGCCCCCTGCCCCTGTCGCCTCCCGTGCGCCGACCGGTCTGTCGGCTGCGGACTGCGGGTCACCGGCCTGCCGTCCGGTGGTTCCTAGTTTTCCTAGTAAGTCTGTCGATATTAACGTGGGAAATGCACCAGGTCCACGCGTTGTCAGGCAGAGTTTCCCGTTCTGCGACTAGTGGTTGCAGACCACCCCGGAGGCGGAGCCCCGGCGGGCTCCCCCGGGCCGGATGCCCGGGAGGCCGGGGTGCGGATCCCGACACCGAACGCACGTGGGCCCGGGAGGCGCCGAAGCGCCGTCCCGGGCCCACGTGCCGGTGATCCGACCGATCCGAGGAGATCGGTGTCCGGATCCGGAGGATCAGGAGTTGACGGTCAAGGTGAGCGTCTTGGTCGCCGTGTCCTTCGGCTTGGTGCTTTCAATTAAGCGCTCGACAAAGCGATCATAAATTTCATCAAGTACAATCACGCGACTGGCAGCGGAGCATTTTTGTCCCTGAAAGCCAAAGGCCGAATACATGACTCCGATGACTGCTTCATCCAGGTCGGCATCCGAATCAATGATGATAGCGTTTTTGCCACCCATTTCGCAAATCATACCGTTTTGCTTGCATCTGTCCGGCTGACAGCTTCCGGTTTTTTCAGATTGTTTTCTAAGACCAACGGCCTTCGATCCCGTGAAACAAACGAGGGCGGTGTCGATATGACCTGTTAAAAATTCGCCAACATCTTCGCCGAAACCATTCCCGAGAAAGTTAACAACCCCATTAGGAACGCCCGCTTCACGCAAGGCATCAGATAGGCGTTGCAAAGGCTTCATGACGACTGTATTTCCTGTGACGAGGCTTGCGGCAACCATTCCAGTTAAAATCGCCAGAGGAAAGTTCCACGGAGCAATCACGACACTCACGCCGCGCGGTTGGTAGTGATAGAGGCTCACTTCGCCAGGTGCATGGCCAAGGCGTTGGGGTTTCGACTTGTTCCGCATATCGCGTGCGTAATAACGACAGAAGTCGATGGCTTCAGTGATATCACCATCGGCCTCTTCCCAGGCCTTGCCCGCTTCGAATATCTCCAAGGCGATGAGCTTCATAGCGGTCGCGCACAAAAATATCAGCAACCTTTTCGAGAATTACGGCACGGGTTTCTGAAGGCGTTTTTTTCCAAGTGGTGAATGCCTCAGCCGCTGCCTTCATTGCGAGCGCAGCTTCTTCTCGGTCGCCCGTGCGACCCGTCCAACGACCTCTTTAGGATTTGATGGATTTAGGGAAGTGATCCATTGGCCAGTGGTTATCTCTTTTCCGCCGATGACTAGGGCGTGATCTTTTCCAAGAGCTTTAGCGCGGAACTCTCGTAACTCGCTTTGAACCTTCTCGCGTACGCCTTGAATTCCGAAATCTAAAAGAGGCTCATTGATAAATTCACCGACTTTTGCTACGGGCATTGCAGAAGTTGGATGAAGT
>CAWJEK010000028.1:0-19330 GCA_963841885.1 uncultured Acidimicrobiaceae bacterium | reverse complement strand
CTCGTCGAGGTCGGCCAGGATCTCCTCGGAGAGGTTCGGGATGTCCCGGGTGATCTCCTCGGCGCCGAGCTTGGTGTCGCGGGCGTCGACCTCGTGCTCCTCGATGTGGATCGACGTGAGCACGTCGTCCTTCACCAGGCGCTCGGACAGGATGATGGCGTCCTCGTAGTTGTAGCCCTCCCACGGCATGAAGGCCACGAGCAGGTTCTTGCCCAGGGCCAGCTCGCCGTTGTGGGTGGCCGGGCCGTCGGCCAGGACGTCGCCGGCCGAGACCTTCTGGCCCTCCTCGACGATGACCTTCTGGTTGATGGCCGTGTTCTGGTTGGAGCGGCGGAACTTGGCCAGGCGGTAGACCTTCTTGCCCAGCACGTGGCCGTTGACGTCCTTGGCGCCCGCCTTGTACTCGACGGTGATCTGGTCACCCGAGACGTCGACGACGGCGCCGTCGGCCTCGGCCATGATCACGTCGCCGGCGTCACGGGCCGCACGGGCCTCGACGCCGGTGCCGATGTAGGGCGCCTCGGGGACGACCAGCGGCACCGCCTGCTTCTGCATGTTGGCGCCCATGAGGGCCCGGTTGGCGTCGTCGTGCTCGACGAAGGGGATCAGGGCGGTCGAGACCGACACGATCTGCTTCGGCGACACGTCCATCAGGTCGACCTCGGCCGGGGGCACGAAGTCGATCTCCGAGGTGGTGCCGTAGGACGTCGAGGCCACGCCGACCCGCACGCCGGTGCCCTGCGGGCCGCGGCGGACGAGCACCCGCTCCTCGGTGAACCGGCCCTTGGCGTCGAGGGCGGCGGAGGCCTGGGCGATGACGTGCTCCTCCTCCTCGTCGGCGGCGAGGTAGAGGATCTCGTCGGTCACCTGGCCGTTGACGACCTTGCGGTACGGGGTCTCGATGAACCCGTACTCGTTCACCCGGGCGTAGGTGGCCAGCGAGCCGATCAGGCCGATGTTCGGGCCCTCGGGGGTCTCGATGGGGCACATGCGGCCGTAGTGGGAGGTGTGGACGTCACGGACCTCGAAGCCGGCCCGCTCCCGCGAGAGGCCGCCCGGCCCGAGGGCCGACAGGCGCCGCTTGTGGGCCAGGCCCGACAGCGGGTTGTTCTGGTCCATGAACTGGCGAGAGCTGGCTGGTGCCGAAGAACTCCTTGACGGCGGCGACCACCGGACGGATGTTGATCAGCGTCTGTGGCGTGATGGCCTCGACGTCCTGGGTGGTCATGCGCTCCCGCACGACCCGCTCCATCCGCGAGAGGCCCACCCGGACCTGGTTCTGGATGAGCTCGCCGACCGACCGGATGCGGCGGTTGGCGAAGTGGTCCTGGTCGTCGATCCGGTACGTCGACTCACCGTCGGCCATGTGCTTGGCCAGATGGAGCATGTAGGTCGACGAGGCGAGGATCTCGGCGGGGCTGAGGACGCCCTGGGTCGGCGAGGGGCGCTCGAGGTCGATGTCCAGGAGCTCGGAGATGCGCTCGATCTCGGGCCCGAGCTTCCGGTTCAGCTTGTACCGGCCGACCCGGGTCAGGTCGTAGCGCTTCGGGTTGAAGAAGGCGTTCTCGAAGTACTGGCGGGCGGCCTCGACCGACAGCGGCTCACCGGGGCGGGCGCGCTTGTAGATCTCGAGCAGGGCCTCCTCCCGGGTGGGGGCGAGGTTCTGCTCCTTCTCCCACTGGCCTTCGAGGAAGTCGAAGTGACGGACGAACCGCTCCAGGAAGGCCTGGTCCTCGTAGCCGAGGGCCCGGAGCAGGACGAAGAGGGACAGGCGGCGCTTGCGGGCCACCCGGCAACCGGCGGTGACGTCCTTGCCCGGCTTGGCCTCGACGTCGAATTCGATCCACTCGCCCCGGTAGGGGTGGATGGTCCCGGTGAAGACCGTCTTGGCATCCCGGCCGGGCTGGAAGATGACGCCCGGCGAGCGTACGAGCTGGCTGACGACCACGCGCTCGGTCCCGTTGACGATGAAGGTGCCCTTGTCGGTCATGACGGGGAAGTCCCCCATGAAGACCGTCTGCTCCTTGATCTCCCCCGTGCCGGCGTTCATGAACCGGGCGCGCACGAACACGGGCGCGGCGTAGGTCATGTCCTTCTCCTTGCACTCCTCCACCGAGAACTTCGGCGGCGGGCGCAGGTCGGGATCGGTCGGGTCGAACTCGAGCTCGAGGCTCAGCTGTCCGGTGAAGTCCTCGATCGGGCTGATGTCGTTGAACGTCTCCGCCAGGCCACGGTCCAGGAACCACTTGAAGGAGTCCCGCTGGATGGCGACGAGGTCGGGCAACGGCAGTGCCTCGTCGATGTTGGCAAACGAAAAACGTTCCGGGCTGTTGGACCGTGTAGGCAACGGCCTACTCCTCCCAGTTGCAAGGCGAATGAGGCAAGGACGGGGTACTGCGGTGGATCAGGTGCCGGAGGGGCACGGCAGGGCGTGGACAGCGGGGTCGACGACTACCGCCGGAGCAGCCGTCAGAGGCGTCAGGGCGCGGGTCACTCAGCGCAAACGGCTGAGGAAGGCGACAGGGGCAGGCACGGCAACCAGTAAGCATAACCGGAAGCGCACGGGACCACAACCCCCACGGGGAAACCCCGGAGCCAGGCCCCCACAAGGTACGAGAACCGGGGGGCGCCGTCAAGGATTCCGACCGCCCGACGGCGGGTCCGGAGACTCCCGGACCCCCGCGGTCGACCACCTGCAGCCCGGGCCCGACCACCGTTCGACGGTGGCCGGGACCCCGGGGGTCGCTACTTGAGCTCGACGGTGGCGCCGGCTCCCTCGAGCTGCGCCTTCGCCTTCTCGGCGTCCTCCTTGTTGGCCTTCTCGAGCACGGGCTTGGGAGCACCGTCCACGAGGTCCTTGGCCTCCTTCAGGCCGAGGCTGGTCAGCGCCCGGACTTCTTTGATGACCTGGATCTTCTTGTCGCCGGCGGCGGTGAGGATGACGTCGAACTCGGTCTGCTCCTCACCGGCGGAAGCTGCCTCACCGGCGCCACCGGCGGCCGGGGCGGCCGCGGCCACGGCCACGGGGGCGGCGGCGGTGACGCCGAAGCGGTCCTCGAACTCCTTGAGGAGCTCGCTGAGCTCCAGTACGGACAGCTCAGAGATGCCGTCCAGAATCTGGTCCTTGGTCAGGGTTCCTGCCATCGTCTTACTCCTTGGTTCCTTGGTGTGTCGTTACTGGGTGGTGGGTCGGGTGATGGGTGCTGCGGTCGCTATCCGGCGGCGGGGGCGTCGTCGGCGCGCCTCGACCGGAGCCTCGGGGGCGGTCTCCTCGGCCGGTGCCTCGGCCGTCTCGGTCGGGGCGGACTCCGCCTGGACCCCGTCGGCGGCCTCGTCGGTGGCCGGCCCGGCCGGAGCCTCGGCCGCCGGGGCCTCGGACTGACGCTGCTCGAGCAGCGCCGAGAGGCCGTAGGCGAGGTTGCGGGGCAGGGCCTGGACCAGGCCGGCCAACTGCTGGAGCGGGGCCGACAGGGCACCGGCGAACTGGGCCAGCAGCGTCTCCCGCGAGGGCAGGTCGGCCAGGACCTCGATGTCGGCGGCCGACATCACCGAGGCGCCGACCAGGCCGCCCTTGACGATCAGGTTCGGATTGGCCCGGGAGAAGTCCCGCAGGGCCTTGGCCACGGCGCTGACGTCACCCTGTACGAAGGCGATGGCCGTGGGTCCGGTGAGCAGCTCGCTCATCTCGGCGCCGGGCGTGTCGACCACGGCGAGGCGGACCAGGGTGTTCTTGTAGATCTTGTAGTCGCCACCGGCTGCCGTCAGCTCCCGGCGGAGCTCGGCCAGCTCGGCCACGGTCAGACCCCGGTACTCGGTCAGCAGGGCGCCGTCGGCGGCCTCCATGCGCTCGCGCACCTCGTTGACGACGGCGACCTTCTCGGCCCTCGGATTGTCCATCGTGCCTCCACCGAGCGAATCGCTCAGGTTCGGGCCGCAGACACCATCGGAGGGCACGCGTCGAGCCGGTGGGCTCGGAGCGGAACGCCTCATCAGGCGGACCCGGGGGTCCCTTCGGTACCGGGTGAGCGGTACACCGGAGGTCTACGGCAGTTCTGTAGATCTGGAAAGGAAGACTCTAGCGCACCCCGACCGGACCGGGCCAGCGGGGGCGGTGCTGCTGATCAGGCGGAGGCCGAGACGGCCAGGTCCTCCTCGGCCCGGCGGGCCAGGAGCGGGTCGATGTGGACCCCGGGGCCCATGGTCGACGAGAGGGTCACGGCCCTGACGTACTTGCCCTTGGCCGAGGCCGGCTTGGCCCGATGGATCTCGTCCATGACGGCGTGGATGTTCTCGAGGAGCTTGGCCTTGTCGAAGGAGGCCTTGCCCACCCGGATGTGGACGTTGCCGACCTTGTCGGTCCGGTACTCGACCCGGCCGCCCTTGAACTCCAGGACGGCCCGCTCGACGTCGTCGGTCACGGTTCCCGTCTTGGGGTTGGGCATGAGGCCGCGGGGGCCGAGGACCCGGCCGAGCGTGCCGACCTGGCCCATCAGGTCCGGCGTGGCGATGGCGATGTCGAAGTCGAGGAAGCCCTCACCCGACACCCGGGCCACCAGGTCGTCGGCGCCGACCACGTCCGCGCCGGCGGCGCGGGCCTCGGCGGCCTTCTCACCGGCCGCGAACACGGCCACCCGGGCGGTCCGGCCGGTGCCGGCGGGCAGCGAGAGCGTGCCCCGGACGATCTGGTCGGCCTTGCGGGGGTCGACCCCGAGCCGGATCGGCCAATTCGATCGTCTCGTCGAACTTCGCCTTGGCGGACGCCTTCACCAGGTCGACGGCGTCGGACGGCGCTGTAGAGGTTCTGGCGGTCGATGCCGGCGATGCTGGAGGTGTACTTCTTTCCCCTGGACATGGTGTCTCTTTCGTCTGTCGGTTCTGCGTCGACCGGCTCAGCCGGCGACGGCGATCCCCATGGAGCGGGCGGTGCCGGCGACCTGCTTCTTGGCCGACTCGAGGTCGGCCGTGTTGAGATCGGGCAGCTTGATGGTGGCGATCTCGGCGATCTGGGCCTCGGTCACGGTGGCCACCGTCTCGCGACCGGCCGTCGAGGCGCCCTTGTCGAGGCCTGCGGCCTGACGCAGCAGGGCGGCGGCCGGCGGTGTCTTGAGCACGAAGGTGAACGTGCGGTCCTCGTAGATCGAGATCTCGACGGGCACGATGGAGCCGGCCTGCTTCTCGGTGGCGGCGTTGTACTGCTTGACGAAGTCCATGGTCTGCACGCCGTGCGGGCCGAGAGCCGTACCGACGGGGGGCGCGGGGGTGGCGCCACCGGCGGGCAGCTGGATCTTGACGACCGCGAGGATCTTCTTCTTGGGGGCCATGGGGTGTGTCTCCTGGTGAGTGGGTCGCCGCCGCCCTAGAGCTTGGCGACCTGGCTGAATTCGAGCTCGACCGGGGTCTCCCGGCCGAAGATGTTGACGAGCACCTTGAGCTTGAGCTGGTCCTCGTTGATCTCGGCGACCTGGCCGGAGAAGTCGGCGAAGGGGCCTTCCTTGACCCGCACCGTCTCGCCCACCTCGTGCTCGAGACGGGGCCGGCTGCGCTTGGCGGGGGCTTCGCCACCCTCCACCTTCACCTGGAGGATGCCCTCCACCTCACGCCGCGACAGCGGCGTGGGCTTGGTGCCGGGGCCGACGAAGCCCGTCACGCCCGGGGTGTTGCGGATGACGGCCCAGCTGTCGTCGTCGAGCTCGCACCGGCACAGGAGGTATCCGGGGAACACCTTCTTCTGGACGACGACCTTCTTGCCGTTCTTGAACTCGGTGACATCCTCCATCGGGATGACGACCTCGTAGATGCGGTCCTCCATGCCCATCGAGACCGCCCGGCTGTGCAGGTTCGACTTCACCTTGTTCTCGTACCCGGCGTACGTGTGCACCACGTACCACCGTCCGGGCTGGTCGTAGGGGCTGACGACGAACGGCTCGTCGAACCCGTCGTCGTCGCCGTCGAACCCGTCGTCGCCGTCCTCCGCGGAGGCCTCCTCGTCGACGGTCTCTTCGACCTCGGCTCCGACCGTCTCGTCGACGACCGCGCCGCCGGTGGGCTGCGTCGGCCGCGACCGATCCCTCGGTGTCGGGTGTGGGGTCGTCGCCCAGTGGGGCAGTGGTTCCGTCTTGGGTCACAGTCATACCGATCAGGGCTTGAAGAGCCAGAGGACGCCCTTGGCGAAGGCGTAGTTGAGGACGAAGATGAGGACCATCAGGGACAGCAGCGTGACGAGGGTCACCGTCGTGTAGTTGACGACCTCCGACCGGTTGGGCCAGGCCACCTGCCGTAGCTCAGAGCGTACCTCCCGGAGGAACTGGCCGATACGGAAGGGCTCACGCTTGACCGGCTTGCGAGCTGGCGCCGTGCGGGCGGGCGCGGTCTCCCCCTCGGGGTCCTGGCCCTGCCGCTGCATCATTCGCTTCTGTTCTCGGTTCACGTGTTGTTTCCTTCGACCACTGTCACAGGCGCAGAGCAGGGCAGGAGGGACTTGAACCCCCAACCTTCGGTTTTGGAGACCGGTGCTCTACCAGTTGAGCTACTGCCCTCTGTCCACCGCCGTGACGCGAACGGGCTTCCGAACGCAAAGGCGGTGCCACAGGCTAGCACCGGGGACGGGCGTCGTCCCAGGCGGCGGTCCCGCCCGCCGGACCGGGGGCGCGACGGCGCCCCGGGTCGCCTAGCGGGTCTCCTTGTGGAGGGTGTGGCGACGGTCCCACGAGCAGAACTTCTTCATCTCGATCCGCTCGCGGTCGTTCATCTTGTTCTTGGTGGTGATGTAGTTGCGTCGCTTGCAGGACTCGCAGGCCAGGGTGACCTGGATGCGCTTCTCGTTCTTTGCCACGGTGACTCCCTTGTGCCCGTGCCGGAACGGCCACGGGTCCGATGTGCCTGGTGCCCGGGGTGCGGCCTGCACCACGGGGTACTTCCCGACCGCGCCGGAGGCCCGGTCGCCGCTGGCGACCGTCCGGCACGACCGTGACTGGTAGCGGCGGCCGGACTCGAACCGGCGACCCCACGATTATGAGCCGTGTGCTCTAACCAACTGAGCTACGCCGCCACGGGAGCCCCCGGTGGGGATTGAACCCACGACCCCCGCCTTACCATGGCGGTGCTCTACCACTGAGCTACAGGGGCAATGCAGCTCGACAGAGCGGCAGAGGAAGAAATCATAGCCGGACCACCGGCCCCTGAACAGCGGGCCCCGTCTACGATCGCCGGGATGCACGTGCGCCTGGCCGAGCCTGCCGATGCCGACGCCATCCGGCGGATCTACAACGCCGAGGTGCTCGGATCGACCGCCACCTTCGACCTCCGGCCCCGGTCGGCGGAGGAGCAGGCCGCCTGGATGGTGGAGCACCAGGGCACCTATCCGGCCGTGGTGGCGGTCGACGGGTCCGGCACCGTGCTCGGGTTCGGGTCGCTCTCGAGCTACCGCGACCGCCCGTCGTACTCGACCACCGTCGAGAACTCGGTGTACGTGGCGGAGGAGCACCGGGGGGAAGGGGTGGGCCGGGTGCTCCTGGACGAACTGGTCCGGCTGGGCACCCTGCACGGCTTCCACTCCATGGTGGCGAGGATCGGTGGTGACAACGGCGCCTCGATCGCGCTCCACCGGGCGTGCGGGTTCGAGCTGGTGGGCGTGGAACGCGAGATCGGGCGGAAGTTCAACCGCTGGCTCGACGTCGCCGTCATGCAGCGCATGCTCGGCGGCGCCGGCTTCGACGGCGATCCGGTCTGACCGTCCGGCCCCGGCCGGTCAGGCGGCGACGACGGCCGCGGCCGGCTGGTCCACCTCGAGGGCGACGTGCCGGCGGTCCCACGACGACAGTGGCACCGTCATCACGAAGAGCATCCAGAGGATGGTCAACACGATCAGCAGCGGGTCGCCGTGGAGCAGGGACGTGACCATCTGGGTCCCGCCCGGGAGTTCCAGGAACGCCGTGGCCATCGACAGGCCGATCACCAGGGACCGGAGCTGACCGAGGGCCACCGGGGCCAGCAGCACCAGGCCCCAGGACAGGTACCAGGGCTGGACGACCGGACCCAGCAGCACGAAGATCAGCAGGGTCAGGCCGAGCGCCTTCAGCGTCCCGATCCGGTCGCTGTTGAGCAGCAGCCACACCCCGGCCACGGCGGTGGTGAGCAGTCCCAGGAAACGGACGACGGTGAGGACCCCTCCGATGCCGACCCCGAGATGGGCGACGTGGGCGATCCCGGTGACGGCGAGGGCGATGGACGTGGTGGGCGACGACCACGATCGGACCACCCCCGGTGTCCCGAGGATGGTGACCCAGCCCCATCCGAGGCCGGTCACCCACGAGAAGAACCCGAGGATTCCCACCCCCACCAGTCCGGCCGTCACCACCGGCCGGATCCGATCCCGGATGGGAACCCCGGTACCCAGCCAGCTCCAGCCGATGTACAGGATGCCGATGGCGGCGGGCGCCTTGACCGCGGTGGCCAGCGAGCACAGCACGATCCCCCAGATCGGGTGCTTCTCCTTGGCCAGGGTCAGGCCGGCGACGAGCAGGCCCGACATCAGGGCGTCGTTGTGGGCGCCGCCGATGAGGTGGAAGATCGTCACCGGGTTGAGCACCATCAGCGTGAAGAGCTCCGCGCCGTCCCGGTGGTAGAGCTTGGCCAGCCGGGGAACGCAGAACGCGATGAGCAGGACGCCGACCAGCTCCAACAGGCGGAGCAGGACGATGGTGGCCAGCTCGTTGTGCCCGGTGATGCGGGCGAAGAAGCCGTCGACCTGGAGGAACATCGGTCCGTAGGGCGCCGGGGCGTTGCCCCACAGAGGGTCGACCGGCGCCGTGTAGGAGTTGTTGCCGAGTTCGAAGGGCCCGTAGAGGTACGGGTTCATGTGATGGCTGACCATCTCGCCCTGGGCGGCGTAGGAGTAGGCGTCCCGGCTGAACAGCGGGGCGATCACCAACACCGGCAGCGACCACAGGGCGAACACGCCCATCATGGTCTTGACGGGCACGCCGTGGCGCCGGCGGTAGAGGCGGGCCATGCCCCACCACACCCGCATGAAGAGGATGAGGCCGCCGTAGACGGCGGCCAGGGAGAAGTAGACACCCCACTGGCTCGGTTTGGCCGTGGAGGGCTCTCCGAAGAACCAGACACCGGGCATCTCGAGCTTGAACGGCGAGCTGGGCATCGACGCGCCGATGGCCACGGCCAGTACGGCGACGAACCCCAGCAGGGCCGGGCGGAGCACGAGGCCCCGGGTGTCGGCGACCTCCTCGCCGTCGGGAACGACGTCGACGGCGTCGGACGTCCCCACCATGCGGTCCCGCCAGGCACCGGCGCGAGCGAAGACCCAACCGATGGCGTTGGCGGCGCGGTCGCCGACCGTCGGTCGCTCCGCCGGTGAAGGTTCGACGGGCAGATGCGCCGCCGTGCGATCCACATCCATGGGGTCGAGGGTCTCCTGGGTCATGGGTCGGTCCGACGGTTCGTCGGATCCGGTGCCTTCGTACACGGAAGGGGCCCACGTCCCCCGACAGTCCGGCCGGTCATTCCGTCCGATCCTGAACGCAACCATTCCGTAACGTCATTGTAACCAATTGCTGCCCGGGGGGTCGGGCCCCCGGGGAGGGCCTCATCCACCCCCCACGACGAGGACCGCCGCTCCATCGACCCGGTCGTGGGCCAGGTCGGCCAGGGCCACGTCGGCCCGGTCGAACGGGTACGGCACGGCCGACACCCGGATGCCGATGGACGCCGCCAGGTCGAGGAACTCCCGACCGTCGACCCGGGTGTTGGCGGTCACACTCCGCAGGGTGCGCTCCTCGAAGAGGTGGCGCTGGTAGTCGAGGACGGGGATGTCGGTCAGGTGGATGCCGGCCACGGCCAGGGTCCCACCCCGGTCGAGGGCCTCGAGGGCCGGAGGCACGAGGGTCCCCACCGGGGCGAAGAGGATGGCGGCGTCGAGCGGCTCGGGGGGCGGGTCGTCGGCACCCTGGGCGCTGGCGGCGCCCAGATCGAGGGCCAGGCGACGGGCGTCGGCCGAGCGGGTCATGACGTGCACGGTGGCCCCTTCGGCCAGAGCCACCTGGGCGGTCAGGTGCGCCGATCCTCCGAACCCGTAGATCCCGAGCCGACCACCGGGTGGGAGCTCCGCCCGGCGCAGGGCGCGGTAGCCGATGATGCCGGCACACAGCAGTGGGGCCGCCTCGACGTCACCGAGGCCGTCGGGCAGACGGTAGGCGTAGCCCTCGTCGACCACCGCGAACTCCGCGTAGCCGCCATCGAGGTCCCACCCGGTGAAGGCCGGCGCCGTGCAGAGGTTCTCCGCACCGGCCCGGCAGAACCGGCACGTCCCACAGGTGCGGGCCAGCCAGGGAATGCCGACGCGGTCACCCTCGGCCAGATCCGTACAGCCGGTCCCCACCCGGTCGACCCGTCCCACCACCTCGTGGCCGGGAACCACCCCGGGCCGCCTCGGGGCCAGGTCCCCTTCGGCCAGGTGGAGGTCGGTCCGGCACACACCGCAGGTCGACACCCGCACCCGCACCTCACCCGCGCCGGGCACGGGCTCGGGTCGCTCCACCGGTTCGAGCGGGCCACCGTCCACCGGTCCGGGGCGTCCCACCGCCCAGGCGCGCAAGGGACCTAACCCCGAGCCGGCGGCGTCGACCCGGTCATCGGGCCCGACACCGCCGGAGACCGTCGTGTCCGTACCGTCCGATTCATCGCACCTCCCCGTCGACGGCGCGGCCGCCCGGTCGACGCCTGCATGGTACGGCCCGGCGTCCGCGCCACCAAGGGCCGAACGTCCCGGCGCCCGGTCACATGCGGGGGCGCTTCTTCTCCGGGTCGTAGATGGCGAGCGGGGCCACGGTGGCCGGGGCGGTACCTTCCCCGAGCTCGACGGACAGCTCTGTCCCGTCGGCGGCATGTTCGCGCTCGAGGATGGCCAGCCCGATCCGACCGAAGCGCGGGCTCTCGGCCGGGCTGGTGAGGGTGCCGACCACCTCGTCGCCGCGCCGGACCACCGCGCCGTAGTCCGGGAGCTCGTCGCCCCGGATCTCGAGGGTCTTCATCCGACGCGGCGGGTCGTCGGCCAACGCGGGCGAGGGCTTCGGCCCCCTGGAAGTCCACGGTGCCGAGAGCCACCATCCGGTCGAGCGACAGGTCGAAGGGGGTCACCTGGTGGGCCTCGTAGTCGTAGTCGAGGACGATCAGGCCCGCCTCGACCCGGAGCACCTCGATCAGTTCGACACCGAAGGGTACGGCCCGCATCTGCGTGACGACGACGTCCCACAGGTCGGCGGCGTGCTCGGGACGGCAGAAGAGCTCGAAACCGAGCTCGCCCCCGAACCCGGTCCGCGACACGACGCACGGGACCCCGCCGACGGTGGTGGGCTCCGGCACGAACCGGAAGTAGCCCAGGTCGGCGACGTCGACGGCGCACAGCGGGGACAGCGCCTGGCGGGCCCGCGGTCCCTGCAGCCCGAGGTGGGGCATGTCCCGCGTCACCGGCGTGATGTCCACGCCGAGTCCCGCGGTGGCGTCGGCGAAGTACCCGGCGCGGTCGGATCCGTTGGTCATGACCCAGACCAGGTCGTCGGAGACCCGGTACACGGTCCCGTCGTCGACCATCAGCCCCTCGGCGTCGAGGAGACCGCCGTACCGGACCTGCCCGACCCGCAACCCGAGGATGTTGTTGGTGTGGACCCGCTGGGCGGCGGCCAGCGCGTCGGGGCCGCGGAACTCCCATTTGTTCAGGGGGGAGACGTCCCACACCCCGAGGTCGTCGCGCACCCCGGCGTACTCGGCCGCCAGGTCACCGAACCCCTCGGTCCAGTACCACCCCGCCTCCTCCATGAAGGTGGCGCCCATGGCGGCGGCCGGCTCGTAGAAGGGGCTGCGGATCGATTCGGTCTCCATGTCCCGCACGATAGGTCCCTTCCGGCGAGGATGCTGACTGGCGAGTCAATCGCCGCTACCGTGGCCGGGAGCCGCCGCACGGCCGGTACCCCGTACCCGGTCCCCCGGGTGGGGCACCCGTCGGCGCGTCACCGCACACCATGACTCCCGACACCCCGTTCCCCCACCTGTTCTCCCCCCTCACCCTGAGGGGGACCACCCTGGCGAACCGGATCGTCTCCTCGGGCCACGACACCGTGATGGTCCACGACGGGAAGGTCACCGACCGGCTCGTCGCCTACCACCGGGCCCGGGCCGAGGGCGGGGTCGGCCTGATCATCGTGCAGGTGGCCGGCATCCACGAGACGGCCCGGTACACCAGCCACGTCCTGATGGCCACCGACGACTCGTGCATCGACGGCTACCGCCGCCTCGTCGCCGCCGTCGCCCCCCACGGCACCATCCTGTTCGGGCAGCTGTTCCACCCCGGACGCGAGGTCATGGAGAGCCAGGACGGGTCGCTGCCGGTGGCGGTCGCCCCCTCCAGCGTGCCGAACGAGCGCTTCCACGTCATGCCCCGGGCCCTGGAGATCGACGAGATCGGCGAGATCGTGGCCGGCTACGTGGCCGGGGCCCGACGCCTCCGGGAGGCCGGCCTCGACGGGGTCGAGGTCGTGGCGAGCCACGGCTACCTCCCGTCGCAGTTCCTGAACCCCTCGGTGAACCTCCGCGAGGACCACTACGGCGGCTCCGACGAGAACCGTGCTGCGCTTCCTGCGCGACATCCTGGCCGGGGTGCGCGCCGGCACCGACGCCGACACCGTGGTGGGCCTGCGGATCTCGATCGACGAGCAGGATCCTTCCGGCCTGCCGGCCGAGGTCGCCCTCGACGCCTGTCGTGCCCTGGCCGGCCAGGGGCTCGTCGACTACCTCAACGTCACCACCGGCTCCTCGGCATCGCTGGCCGGTTCCGACCACATCGTGCCCGAGATGTCGATCGCCAACGCCTACACGGCCCCCCTGGCCCGCCGGGTGCACGACGTGGTCGGCGTGCCCGTCCTGGTGGGTGGTCGGGTCAACCAGCCCCAGGAGGCCGAACGGCTGCTGGCCGACGGCGTCGCCGACGCCGTGGTGATGACCCGCGCCCTCATCTGCGACCCGGACATGCCCAGCCGGGCCCGCGCCGGCCACCTCGACGACATCCGCGCCTGCATCGGCTGCAACCAGGCGTGCATCGGCCACTTCCACGCCGGCTACCCGATCTCGTGCATCCAGCATCCCGAGACCGGGCGGGAGGTCGAGTTCGCCCGCCGTCGTCGGACCGGGCGGCCCCGTCGGGTGCTGGTGGCGGGCGGGGGACCGGCGGGGCTGAAGGCGGCGGCGGTGGCCGCCGAGTGCGGTCACGCGGTGGAGCTCCACGAGGGCGCACGACGCCTCGGCGGACAGGTCCTGTTGGCTCAGCAGCTGCCGGATCGGGCGGAGTTCGGTGGCGTGGTGACCAACCTCGCCCGGGAGCGACCCGCGCCGGGTGCCGGATCGAGGTCGGGAGCAGCGTCGACCTCGACGTGGTGGGCCGGCTGGACCCGGACCTGGTGGTGGTGGCCACTGGGGCCCGGCCCTACCTCCCACCGCTGGAGGTGATGGGATCACCCTGCGTCCTCGACGCCTGGGAGGTCATCGGCGGGGCGGCGCCGGCCCGGGGGCACGTGGTCGTCGCCGACTGGCGCAGCGACTGGATCGGCCCCGGCGTGGCGCGGCTGCTGGCCGGCCGGGGCAGGCGGGTGACCTTGGCCGTCAACGCCCCCGCCCCCGGGTCGTCGCTCCAGCAGTACGTGCGCGACGCCCTGGTGCGGTCGCTCGTCCGTGAGGGGATCGAGGTGCTGCCCTGGTTGCGCCCCGTCGGCATCTTCGACGACTCCGTCTACCTCCAGCACGTCCTGACCGGTGAACCGGTCATCCTCGATGACGTGACCGGTCTGGTCCTGGCCTGCGGGCATCAACCGGAGGCCGCCCTGCTCGGCGCCGTGACGCGGTACGGGCCGACCCGTCGTCGGCGTGGGTGACGCCCTGGCACCCCGCACCGTGGAGGAGGCGGTGCTCGAAGGACTCCGGGCCGGGGTCGCCGTGGACGGACTCGTCCGCCACTGACCCGGACCCCGGAGGAAGCGGCCGTCCCCTACCTATTCGAAGACGACGGTGCGGCCCTGGTAGGAGATCACCCGGTGCTCGAGGTGGGCACGGACGGCCCGGGAGAGCACCAACGATTCGAGGTCGCGCCCTCGGCGGGCCATGGACGCCGGGGTGTCGGCGTGGGTCACCTGGGTGACGTCCTGGGCGATGATCGGCCCCTCGTCGAGGCCCGACGTCACGTAGTGGGAGGTGGCGCCGATCAGTTTCACGCCCCGTTCCCATGCCTGGCGGTAGGCGTTGGCGCCCACGAACGCCGGCAGGAAGGAGTGGTGGATGTTGATGGTCCGGCCGTCGAATTCGTCGACGAAGTCCGGAGTCAGGACCCGCATGTAGCGGGCCAGGACGACGAGGTGGGGATCGACGGTGCGGAGCGCGGCACGCACCTCGACCTCCTGCGCGGACCGGGCCACCGGACCCTCGCCCCGCACGGGGATGTGCCGGAACGGGATGCCGAACCGGGCGGCCGCCTCAGCCAGGTCCTCGCGGTTGGAGACGATCAACTCGATGGTGGCGGGCAGATCGCCGGTGGCGCAGCGCCCGAGCAGGTCGTACAGGCAGTGGCCATCACGGGTCACCAGCACGGCCAGCCGACTGAGCTCTTCCCTCGGGGTGATGGCCCAGGTCATGCGCCGGCGTGCACCCAGTGGGGCGAACGACTCCCGCAGTCCTTCGAGATCGCTGTCGTGCGTGAACTCGACGCGTTGGATGAACAGGCCGTTCTCCGCGTCGCGGGTCTCGCCGGCATCGACGATGTTGCCGCCGTACGAGCCGATCCAGGTCGCCACGTCGGCGACGATGCCCGACGAGTCCGGGCAGTGGAGGGTCAGGACCGAGGTGTGGGGGGCCATGGCGTCATGCTAAACGGCCGTACAGGACCGCGTCCGCCCCGAGGATGCCCGGCGTGACCCGGGGCCGGAGACGACTCGTCCCTCCGACCGCACGTGGCGACCGGAGGGACGAGTGCATCACGGGGCGGGAGGCCCCGGCGGTCCGACCGCCGGGGCCCGCCCGCCTCAGCCGTGACCGTTCACGCTGAAGGCGTAGAACTTGTCGTTGCCCGTGAACGGAAGGGCCGGTCCGAGGTGGGCGTAACCCGAACCCCAGTACACGTGTCCCGCCGACGATCGCCGGGGCGGCGTTGACCGTGGACCCGGCGGCGAAGCTCCACAGGATCTGACCGGTGGCGGCACTGAGGGCGAACATGTCCGGATCGGTGGCACTCGGGTCCGCCGATCCGGCGAACACCACACCACCCGCCTCACTCACGGCGCCGAGGGCACCGCCGGAGTCGGGCGTTGCCGTCTGCCACTTGATGGCCCCGGTCTGGGGGTCGAGCGCCGACCACGATCCTCCGGCGACCGACTGGCTCCCGTTGATGGTGTACGGGATCCCGAACACATCGGATTCGGCGGTGTAGATGCTGTGGCCGTCGTAGGCGGCTGCCCCATTCGATGCCGCCGAGCGAAGTGCCCGGGCCGACCAAGGTGTCCCAGACGATCTGCCCGTTGGCCGGCGTTGAACACCCAGTAGATGCCGCTCTTCTGACCTTCACCCACCACCGTCTCCGGCCCGTTCGGGCCCTGGATGGTCATGAGGTTCGGCGAGCCGCCCCCGAAGTCGAAGTCGGGGCTGGCGCGTGCATTTCAGCCACACGCCCTTCGCCAGCCCGGAGGAGCTCGGCATGCTCCCACATGCGGCTGCGGGCGAGCTCATGAAGGGGATGGCGGGGTTTGGGGCGTGCGGCTTCCACGCCGTTCGGTGGGAGCAGGCATTCCGCCGATGCGCCGCCGAGGCCGGCGTCGTCCCGCCGGTCACGTTCGTCGCCCCGCTCGGGCCCGATCTGGCGCGGCTCGCGCAGGTGGCGGCATCGCCCGAGTGTGCCGAGCGGTTGTCGTCGCTGCGGGACCGGCTCGGCGGCCGCCGCTTGCTGTTGCGCAACGACCGTATCGAGCTGTCGAAGAACCTGCTCCGGGGGCTCCGCGCCTTCGACGTGCTGCTCGAGGAGCATCCGGAGTGGCGCGGGACCGTCGTGCACGTGATCCGGGCGTACGCCAGCCGGGAGGGACTCCCGGAGTATCTCGCCTACCGCTCCGAGGTCGAGCATCTCGCTGCTCTCGTCAACGAGCGATGGTCCGTCGGTGGTCGTGAGGCCGTCGTCGTGGACGTGGACGACGACTTCCCGAGCACCGTGGCGGCGATGCGCTCCTATGACGTCCTCTTGGTGAACCCGGTCCACGACGGCATGAACCTTGTGGCGAAAGAAGGCCCCGCCTTGAACGAGTGCGACGGCATGCTCGTCCTGTCGGAACGAGCCGGCGCCTACGACGAGCTCGCGGACGTCGCGTTCGGCGTGCAGCCATTCGACGTGTCGGATACGGCCCGCGCCCTGCACGAGGCACTTTCCATCGCCGGCCGGGAACGCTCCGACCGGTCGGAGCGCCTGCGGGCTCGCGCCTCGGCTCATCCGCCGGCCGAATGGCTGTCCGAGTTGCTCGCCCACGCACAGACGCCGGGCCGGTCGGTCACTGCCTCCTGAACCGCTCGGCGAGCTCCTCGAGCAGCTGGAGCGTCGCCTCGGGTCCGCTCAGCACGAGGTCGGCGCGGTGAGGAGCTCGCGTGGCGCCTCCGGGCCGGTGACGGCGACCTTCAAGCCGGCGATCCGCCCGTCACGGGCGAGCCGATCGATGGCGTCGAAGGCCGGGACGTCGCTCAGGTCGTCGCCGAAGAACGCCAGCCGCTCGATCGCGGGGCTCTCACCCCATCCGGCGACCACGGTTCCCTTGTCGACGCCGATCGGGGCGATGAGCTCGATGCTCGCCTTACCTGGCCGGGCGGGGAGCCCGCTCCTTGCCGACAGGCGCGCCGCCAGAATGGCCGCCTGGCGGCTGACGACGTCGGGATCTGGTGCGGCACGCCAGTGCAAGGTGAGGCTGTAGCGCTTGTCCTCGACGACAAGGCCGGCGACGCCGGCGGCCACCGCCTCCTCGCGGGCGGTGGCGACTGCGTCGGCCCACACGATGGCCGTTTCTGGTACTTCGACGCCGCCGCCGACGGCGTGCTCGATACCGTGCAGCCCGAACGCTTCGACGACGCGGCCGCCCGAAGCCGAGCCGGCCGTGGCGCCGTCCGATAGCCCGAGCTGCTCCACGAGCCACGTCGCGGGGCGACCCGAGACCACGCCGACCACGCCGAAGTATCCGGCGAGATACCGCAGGATCTCGGGAACTCCAGGAAGGGGTCGGGCGAGCTCAGGCGTCGTGACGATGCGAGAGAGGGTGCCGTCGAAGTCGGTGAGGATGCCGGTGTGTTCGGGCGCCGACGCCAGGAAGTCGAGTGCTTCGGCCGCGCTCGTCATCTCGTCACTGGCCGCCACTCGTCACTGGCCGCCACTCGTCACTGGCCGCCACATCGGCGGCAGATTGGCCATGAGCGGCTCGCCATACAGTGAAGACCTGACGCTGGTAGAACGCTCTCGGCGGACGGGCCCGCAAACGCTGGAATACTCGGTGACTGTCAACGACCCGCGCACCTATACGGCGCCGTGGACGGCCACTTTTCCCCTGACCTCCGAGCCTGGTTACCAGATCTTTGAATACGCTTGCCACGAAGGCAACTACGCGATGCGGAATCGGCTGAGTGCGGCGCGCGCCGAAGAAGCTCACGAAGCACGCGGGCGAAGGAAATAAAATAGAGAAAAAAAATAGCATGAAAACGATTCGCCTCTTTACATTCGCCGGCCTCGCACTGGCTCCCCAGACCCCAGCCCGCAGGCCACATACCAGAGCCTGTCGCATGCGATTCATGCGGTCGACGATCTTGACACCACGCTTGCTTTCTACCGCGATGTGTTCGGACTGCGCGGGCAATCCTCAGGATTTTCCGAACCCCGCAGTGCCGCTGCTGACCAACGCGCCAGGCGTTACGCTGCGCTTGTCCATGTTGGCGCTGCCGGGCCGGATGCGTTTCGAGCTGACCCATTTCAAGGGGCTCGAGCGCAAACCGGGGCCAGCAATACCGGCCTGGAAAAGGCCGCAACGAAAAGTTGATCCGTCCGCCGGGATCGCTCGACGAGCCGGAGTTTCTCTCGCGTTGCATTCGCTGCGGCGAGTGCATGAAGGTCTGCCCGAATATCGCGCTGCATCCGACACTCGATCAGGCCGGCCTGGAAGGATTATGGACGCCGACGCTGGTGCCGCGCATCGGTTATTGCGAGCCGAGTTGCGTTCTCTGCTCGGAGGTTTGCCCCACCGGCGCCATTGGCAGATTACGCCGAAGGAAAAGGGCTGGGTGGTGGGAGTGGACCAGCAGAGCCAGACGATTCGCTTGGGAACGGCATTCTACGATCGCGGCCGCTGCCTTCCCTGGGCGATGGCCACTGAGTGCATTGTATGCGAAGAGTGGTGCCCGGTCTCGCCCAAGGCGATTTATGTCGAGGAGGCGCAGGTGATCGACTCGGCGGGCAATACGAAGATGCTGAAGCAGCCGCGCATCGATCCCAGCCGCTGCGTGGGCTGCGGCGCCTGCGAGTTTGCCTGCCCGTTGCAGGACAAGCCTGCCGTCTATGTCACCAGCATCGGCGAGAGCCGCTCGCCCAGCAGTCAGATTTTGCTCAACAGAAAATAGGGAGAATGCATCGTGAAGTTCACTTCAAATGGTTGGATGTTGCCGGTTTGGTTCTCGTTGTTCGCAGCTTTTATGGGCATGATGGTCGCTGTCACTTCGACCACCGGTTGCAAGAAGAAGAGTGTCGATCCCTTTCCGGCGACAGGCGCGATTGCCGGCTGGGATAAGACCAGCGAGACGCGCGTCTATGCGGCCAAGGATCTCTACCAGTACATTGACGGGGACGCCGAGCAGTACATCTCCGCTGGTGTTGTCTCCACATCGACCTCCGATTACAAGTACCAGGGGAAGCTGGAGGCGACGGTGGATGTGTACACGATGGGCGGCGCCGACGGTGCGCGCACGATTTTCGAAAAGGGGCAGACCAGGGACGCGCAGACGGTTCAACTGGGTGATGCGGGCATCGCGTATTCGCAAAGCGTCACCTTTCGCAAAGGGCCAGCGCTGGTGCGCATTACTGCTTATGAATCCACGCCGAATGCGCAGGCGGCGCTGCTAGCTCTGGCGCATGGCATCGAAGCAAAACTATAGCAAGAAGTTGCGAGGGCTGCGATGAAAAGCCGCAGAGATTTCTTGAAGACCGCAGCGGTGGGAGCCCGCCCATGGTTATATGTGGCGCCCCTGGTTCAGTTCCGTATTGCTCGGC
>CAWJEK010000027.1:0-66693 GCA_963841885.1 uncultured Acidimicrobiaceae bacterium | reverse complement strand
AGGGGAGGCGGTCGCACGACGGACGACCGGATGCCGCGGTCGGCGAAGGCGATCACGGCATTTTCGGCGTCGATGCGAGGGCCGGCGGGCAGGACGTCCTCCTCGGTCCCCACTCCCTCCACGCCCCCGAAGGCCAGGGGAATGGTCCCCGATGTCCCGACGAACGGCTTGCCGGTGCCGGCCATCACCTCACCCATCGCCTCGATGGCCGAAAGATCGGCGCCCAACGGCCCGTCGAGGTCACCGGCGTTCAACTCATCGTGCATGAACGCCAGGTGGATGACGCCGTCCGAGGCTCTCGCTGCTTCCCGCAGACTGTCGAGATCGTCGAGCGAGCCACGGTGCACATCGGCGCCGAGCGCCCGGACCGCGGTGGCGGAGGCGTCCGAGCGGGCGAGGCCGACCACTTCGTGGCCGGCGCCGATCAGTTCGGGGACGATGACGGAGCCGAGGTGGCCGGATGCGCCGGTGATGAAGACCTTCATGAGGACCCCCAGTGGGTTGGATGGGCAGACCTCCTCGGAGGCCTGATGACATCGGGTGTCATCATCACCATACCAGGGATGACACTGCGTGTCATCACTCATCCCCTACGATCGGGACATGCCACGTTGGGAGGCGGGGGCCCAGGCCAGGCTGACCCGGGCCGCGTACGAGCTGTACATCGAGCGCGGGTACGAACATGTGACGGTGGCAGAAATAGCCCAACGGGCCGGACTCACGAAGCGCACGTTCTTCCGGTACTTCGACGACAAACGAGAGGTGCTGTTCTCCGGCGCTCCCGCCCTCCAGGAAGCCGTGGTCGACGCAGTGGCGACCGCCCCCGAGCACGTCGCCCCGATCGACGCCGTGGTGGCTGCACTGGCGGCCGCGGGCAGTGGGATCACCGAGATCGGCGAGGGAGCCAGGATCCGCCAACGGCTCATCGAGACGTCGAGCGACCTCCGGGAGCGCGAGATGATCAAGATGGTCGTCCTGAAGGATGCGATCGGGGTGGCACTCCAGGCGCGCGGCGTCAATGGATCACGGGCGGACCTGACCGCCCAGGCCGGGGTGGCGGTATTCCAGACCGCCTTCGAACGCTGGGCCCATATGGAGGGGTCGGCCGACTTTCCGCCCCTGATCTACGCGGCACTCGACGAGTTGCGTACGGCGATCAACTCCGACTCCGCCTCGCCACACCCACCGGAGGCGGGCTGAGCCTGGACCCGGTGGTTCCCGGAGGGGAGCGTGTATCCCCGGTCAGGAGAACTCCTCCACTTGGCCCCAGCCCGACGGATGATCGGAATTCAACGCTTCACTCCTCATTCGGCGAGGAGGTCCTCCGCCCGGCTAGGTCACGGTCAGCCCGACCGCGCCGGCTACGGCAGAGGCCGAACTGAACACAGGGCACCCGGACTCCTCCAGGATGGGTCGCCGCATCGCGGTTTGCCATACTGCGGAGGTGCGTATCGGACTCCACGCGCTCGGGATCGGCTCGGGCGCGAATCCAGAGGTGGTGGCGGCTGTCGCCCGGACGGCCGATGCCGTCGGATTCTCCACCCTGTGGTCCGGAGAGCACATCGTCATGGTCGATCGACCGGATTCCCGCTACCCCTACGCGCCGGACGGTCGGATCGCCGTCCCCTCGGACGCCGACTGGCTCGACCCGTTCGTGACGCTCTCCTATGCCGCCGCCGTGACATCCGGAATCCGGCTGGGAACCGGGGTCCTGTTGCTCCCCGAGCACCATCCGCTCCTCGTCGCGAAGCAGGCGGCCTCCTTGGACCGGCTCTCGGGAGGGCGGTTCGTCCTGGGTGTCGGGATCGGCTGGTCGTCAGAGGAGTTCGCGGCGCTGGGGATTCCGTTTCCGGGGCGCGCCCGCCGCACCCGCGAGTACATCGATGTGATGCGCACGTTGTGGAGGGACAGCACGGCCTCGTACGTCGGCGAGTTCGTGCGGTTCGAATCGGTCCGCAGTTATCCCAAGCCTCATCTCGGTGTCGCCATTCCCGTGGTCCTCGGAGGGAACAGCGATGCAGCCCTGGCCCGCGTCGCCGAGTACGGCGACGGTTGGTACGGCTTCAATCTCTCCATCGACGAGGTCCACGACCGGATCACGGTCCTGTCGCAGCTGTGCCGCCAGGGGGACAGGGACATCGGGACGATCGAGATCGCGGTGTCGACCCGGGACGGCACGGCACGGGACCTCGATGAGCTGGAGCGGCGGGGAGTCGACGAACTGGTGGTGGTGGCGTCCCCGCCCGGCGAGGCCGGCGCCGCGGCCGACTGGGTGACGGACCTGGGCGGGCGATGGGGTCTCGGGTGACTCGCGCAGGAGCCCCTCCGGCCACCCGGATCACCCCGGTGGCCTTCCTCCCCCGTCAGGCCGGGACTCCGGAAAGTTCAGCCAACATCGACTCCAGGGCCGCCTGATCCGGCCCGACGAACGGCTCGCTGGCGGGCACGGCGGCCAGCGTGGTCAGCAGACGCTCGGTGAGACGTCCGGACGCGGCCGGTAGGTGACTGCTGAGGATCATCGACGGTTCGAGTCGACGGATCCCGTCGAGTCGGCTGGCGAACATGTCGGCGTCGACCGAGTGGAGCCAGGGGGAGTCGAGGATGGCCCACCGCGTCTGGCCCGCCCGCAGCTCGCCCTCGGTCAGATCCTCCGCCGATTGGGGGACATCGGCCAGCAGGGCGCCGAAGGAGTCGGCGCTGAACAGGGCGCCGGACCGGGAGTCGTGCAGGCCGGTGGTGCACGGGTTGTCGAACGTGGGCGGGCGCTGCGCGGTCAATGTCCGGCCGCCGGCCTTCAGTTGCTGGCCGGGGTTCACCAGGTGCACCCGGTCGAGCGGCAGTGGATCGGCGAGGCTCATGGCACCCACCCCCAGGAAGGTGGTCACGACCTTCAGATCGGCGTTCTCCTCGAGCAGCGTGTGCAACGCACCGATGTGGTCGGAATCGGTGTGGGTGAGCCAGATCCAACGGAGATCGGCCACGTCGACGACCGTGCGCAGGCCCTCCAGGAATTCCTCGCGTTCGACGACGGCTCCGGTGTCGACCAGGACGGGCTCGTCGCCGTGCAGGACGAAGGCGTTGATCGGGACGAACCCCAGTCCCGGGATGGGAAAGGCGGACGTCAGGACGTCGATGTCGGGTGCTGCCCGGTACGTGGTGATCATGTCGCTGCTCCTTGTGGTGGGTGGTAGGCGGGTGGGTGGTAGGCGGGTGGGTGGGTGGGTCGCCAGGACCCCCGTGGGGGTGGGCGGCTCGCGACGGGCCGCGCCGACCCAGGGTCTGGGCCCGGGACGGGCGGGGGTGGATGTCGGTTACGAGGGAGGCGGCTCAGCCGGACGTCAGCGTGGGCCTGGCGGCGCGGACGCCGGCGTCCGGTACCGCGTCACGCAGCACCGGGCACGCTGGGCGACTCGGCGGCGGCCCTCAGCTGACCCAGGGTGTGCTCCATGGACTCGGCCAGCTCTTTGCAACGGTTGGTCGGGACGTCCAGGATCCGGGCCCAGGTGGGAATCCACCGCACGTCGTAGGACTCGGTGACCCGCGTGCCACCCTCGACCGCTTCGAAGTCGTAGCGCCACTCGGTCGACTCCCGGCCTCCCTCCTCGGTCACGAAGGCGAACGAACGACCGCGTTCGGCGACGAGGACCCGGCCGTGGCGCGACCACCGCATCAGCCCGGCCGGACCACCCTTGTTGTGACCCACGAAGGTCGCGCCCACCGTCGGGGCCGTGGAACCCTGGGTCCATTCGACCTTCTGGCACTCGGGGCTCCACTCCCCCATGCGGGGCAGGTCGGCGACGAGGTCGTAGACCTCCTCGGCCGTGGCCTGGATCGTGGTCTGACAACGGTCCGTCGTCAGCCACCAGCGTCCGTTCGTGGGGGGCATGGCGTCCTCCATCCTCTCAGGTCCTCCCGGCGGGAGCGTGGGGTGTCCACTTGAACGTTGCCTAAGCTAATACTATTAGCTAAAACTGTCAAGCAGATAATATGCTACTCTTCAGAGATGGCCGATGAGCTGGTGGAACGCATGCCGGGGACACCACCTGGCGGTGACCGTCGTGCCCGTCGCCGCCAGGAGACGATCTCCGAAATCCTCGACATCGCCCTGGACGTGATGACCGAGGAAGGGGTCAACGGCCTGAGCCTGGCGGAGGTGGCCCGGCGGCTGGGGGTCCAACCCCCGTCCATCTACAAGTACTTCGGTTCGATCATGGCCGTCTACGACGCGCTCTTCCTGCGCGGCCAGGTCGAGCACCTCGAGGTGCTCCGGGCCGGCATGGCCACGGGGGGGACCGGGCTCGCCGCACTGACCCACGGGCTGGAGGCGAGCGGCCGTTGGCTGCTCGACCACCGGGCCTACGCGCAACTCCTGTTCTGGCGTCCCGTGCCGAACTTCGTGCCTTCCCCGGAGGCGTTCGCTCCGAGTCTGGAGATGGTGCGCATCCAGCGGCAGGCGTTGGCCGCGGCGGTCGCGGCCGGACAGCTCGGTCCCGCCGCCGACAGCGACGAGGCCGTCTTCCTGGTGTCGATCTTCATCACCGGTGCCCTCACCCAGGCCATGGCCAACGAGCCCGAGCTGGCATGGGGCGAAGGGCGGTTCACGCCACTGTTCCCACGGCTCATGGGGCATCTGGTGGACATCTACCCTCCCGGGTGATCGCGGGATGCGGCATCGGCCGGGCCCCCGGTGTGTGACACTGCAGCCGTGAGCGAAGCCACCACCGTGCACCTGGCCGGCCGGGACGGGATCGACCTCGTCGGCGACCTGCGAGGGGACCCCCTCGACCCGTTGGTCGTGTTCCTCCACGGCGGCGGACAGACGCGTCACTCCTGGGGAGGAGCGGCCGAACGGGTGGCCGGTCATGGCTGGCGCACACTGACCCTCGATTCCCGGGGGCACGGTGAGTCGGCGTGGTCGGAGTCCGGGGACTACCGCCTGGAGAGCTTCGCCGAGGACGTCCGCCTGGCGATCGCCGACTTCGGAGGGACACCGGTGCTCGTCGGCGCGTCCCTCGGTGGCCTCACCGCCATCCTGCTGTCCGGTGAGCTCGCCCCGGGCGTGGCCCGGGCCGTCGTCCTGGTGGACATCGTGCCGGACATGGAGGAGGCCGGTGCCGAGCGGATCAAGGCCTTCATGACCGATCGGGCCGCGGTGGGGTTCGGGTCGCTCGACGAGGCCGCGGACGCGGTGGCCGCCTACAATCCGCACCGTCCGCGTCCCGACGACCTGTCCGGCCTGGGCAAGAACCTGCGGGAACGGGACGGCCGGTACTACTGGCACTGGGACCCGAGGTTCCTGGAACCGATACCCGGTCAGGGACTCCACACGATGATGGACGTCTCCCGCCTCCACCGGGCCACACGACGGATGGTCGACGACGTGCCGGTGCTCCTGGTCCGGGGCCGTTCCAGCGATCTGGTGAGCGCCGAAAAGGCCGCCGAGTTCTGCGACCGGTTCCCGGCGGTGGAGTTCGTCGACGTTTCGGGAGCCGGGCACATGGTCGCCGGCGACCGCAACGACGCCTTCACGGCCTCCGTCGTCGACTTCCTGAGCCGCCAGGACGTGGCCACCACGCCGTAGTCCGGCGCCGCGGTGGCGGGCCGTGCACTCCGCGGTCGACTCGACCGGAATCCGACGACGACGCCGACCTCGACGGTGCACCCCACCCCGAAAGGCTGATAAGTAAGGGAGGTGGGTCGGTTCGCCGATCTGATGGCCCACCGACCGCGACCAGAGGGAGCCGATGACCCGATTCGTCGAAAGCACCATCACCTTCCCGTACAAGCGCTCCCTCGGGCCGGTGGTCGGGGCGTTCATGACGGCCCTCACCGAGAAGAAGGTCCTGGGCATCCGCTGCCGTGACGACGTACTCGTGCCTCCGATGGAGTGGGACCCCTCGACCGGCGCCGAACTCCCCCTCGAGTTCGTGGAGGTCGGGCCGGCGGGCACGGTGGAGTCCTGGACCTGGGTGGCGAACCCGTCCGAGCAACATCCCCTCGACCGACCGTTCGCCTTCGCTCTCATCCGCCTCGACGGTGCGACGACACCCCTCCTGCATGCCGTCGACAGCGGCGGTCCGGAGGGCATGGCCGACGGCATGCGGGTGGCGCCCCGGTGGCGGGGTACCCGTGCCGGTCGCATCGACGACATCGTCTGTTTCCAGGCGGGCGAGGTCCCGGCGACCGATGGTGTCGATGCCGGGGCGGCGACCGAGCCCGTCACCCGTATGGACTACCTGGCCTCGATCACCTACCGGAACCCCGTGCCCGAGGCGGCCGACCGGGCCACCGAGGCGTCCCGGGAACACCGGCTGCTCGGACTGAGCTGCCCGGCCTGCGGGCGCGTCTATGCGGGTGGTCGGGGCCTCTGTCCCGTGGACGCCATCGAACTCGGCCCGGACCGCGAGGTCGACCTGCCCCACAAAGGAACCATCACCAACTTCGCCATCGTCACCCCGGTGCAGTACCCGGGCCAGACCGAGACCGAGCCGTTCGTCCGGGCGTTCGTCCTGCTCGACGATACCGACGTCGTGATCCCCTACTCGGCGGTCATCGAACTGCCCGCCGACGAGGTGCACGTGGGCCAGCGGGTCGACGCCGTGTGGGCGTCGCCCGCCGAGGAGACCGAGGACGGCGGTGGGATGGGCGGGAGCTGGGGTTCGCTCCTCGGCTGGATCCCCAACGGCGAACCCGACATCGACGACCCCGACCTCGTGAACAGGATCTTCTGACCGTGAACACCCCTTCCACCGACATCGCCGTCATCGGCTGGGCCCGGACCCCCATGGTCCGGCACACCGACAAGTCCGAGACCCAGCTGCTGATGGACGCCATCACCGGCGCCATCACCCCCCTCGGATTGGGACGGGCCGACATCGACTTCACCTGCCTGGGCAGCTGCGACTACATCACCGGCCAGGCCTTCTCCTTCGTCTCCAACCTCGATGCCATCGGCACGTGGCCACCCAAACGCGACTCCCACGTGGAGATGGACGGAGCCTGGGCCCTCTACGAGGCCTGGCTCCGTCTCCAGGAAGGCGACATCGAGGTCGCCGTGGTCACCGGCTCCGGGCGCTCCTCCACGGGCGACCCGGCGCTCATCTACCCCATGGAGATGGACCCGTACTTCCTGGCGCCGCTGGGCGCCGACCCGCTCACCTTCGGCGCGCTCCAGGCCACGTGCGGTCATCGCCGCGGGAATCGCCGACGAACGCCGGATGGCCGAGGTGGCGGTGCGGTCCCGCGGACGCGGTGATGTCGAGACGCTGCTCGCCGAGGAGTACGTCCGCCAACCGCTCCGTCGCCACGACGTACCCCCGATCACCGACGGGGCGGCGGCCATGGTGCTGGCGACCGGTGACCGGGCCCGCCGGCTCGTGGACCGACCGGCGTACATCACCGGGTTCGACCACCGGACCGAGTGCCACAATCCGTCGTTCCGGGCGCTGGACGATTCACCCTCCACCCGGATCGCGGCCGAGGCGGCCGGTCTCGCCGACGCCCCGGTCGAGGTGGCCGAGCTCCAGGCGGCCTTCACCCACGAGGAGCTGCTCCTGCGCCACGTCCTCGGACTGGGTGACGATGTGACCGTGAACGCCTCCGGCGGTGCCCTGAAGGAGAACCCCATCATGGCGACGGGGCTGTGCCGGGTGGGCTACGCCGCCGACCACATCTTCACGGGCGGCACCCGGGCCCTCGCCCATGCGACCTCCGGGCCGTGCCTGCAACAGAATCTCGTCTGCATCCTGGAGGGACGGTCGTGAGCACTCCACCTGTCGCCGTCGTCGGTGTCGGCCAGACCCACCACAAGTCACGACGCCTCGACGTGTCGTTCGGGGGTCTCGTCCGGGAAGCCGTGTTCCGTGCCCTCGACGACGCCCAGATGACCCTCGACGACATCGACGCCGTCGTGCTCGGCAAGGCCCCCGATCTCTTCGAGGGCGTGATGAAGCCGGAGCTGTACCTCTCCGACGCCCTCGGTGCCGTCGGCAAGCCCATGTTCCGGGTGCACACCGCCGGTTCGGTGGGGGGCACCACCGCCATCGTCGCCGCCTCCCACGTGCAGGCCGGCAAGCACCGCACGGTCCTGGCCGTCGCCTTCGAGAAGCAGTCCGAGGGAAATGCCCAGTTCGCCCTGGGTAGCGGCAAGGGCGCTTCCCTCGGGGCCGGCGGCGCCTTCGCCCCGTTCATCCGCGCGTACATCCAGCGCAGCGGGGCACCGGAGCACATCGGTTGGAAGGTGGCGGTCAAGGACCGGCTGAACGCACTCAAGAATCCCTATGCCCACCTCAAGATCGAGGACATCTCGATCGAGAAGGTCAAGGAGTCCCCGATGATGTGGGAGCCCACCCGGTTCCTGGAGTCCTGTCCGAGTTCCGACGGGGCCTGCGCCGTGGTCATCACCGACGAGGACGGGGCCAACGCCGCGGCGGCGGCCGGACGGCCTCCGGCATGGATCCTGGCGTCGTCGTCCCGCTCCGAGCCACCGAGCTTCCCCGGCCGGGACCCGGTACGCCCCGCCGCCGCCCTCCGGTGCGCCGACGACGTCTACCGTGCCGCCGGGATCACCGATCCACGCCGCCAGATCGACACCGCCGAGTTGTATGTCCCGTTCTCCTGGCTGGAGCCGATCTGGCTCGAGGCCTTCGGCCTGGCCGAGGAGGGCGAGGGGTGGAAGATGGTCGACGACGGCACCACGGAGCTCACCGGAGCGCTGCCGGTCAATGCGTCGGGTGGTGTCCTCTCCAGCAATCCCATCGGGGCGTCCGGCCTGCTGCGCTTCGCCGAGGCGGCCAACCAGGTCCGGGGGGCCGCCGGCGAGCACCAGGTGGACGGAGCCAAGGTCGCCATCGGGATGGCCTACGGGGCGAACAACCAGTACTTCAGCACCTGGGCCGTCGCCAGCTCCCTCGATCCGATCACCTGACGAGACAGCGCTACCGGGGGGCGAAGGCCCCGCCGCCGTCTCAGGAACTGATGGATCGGGCGATCCGGTCCGCCTGGAGGGCGGCCAGGCCCAGGACGTCCTCCCACGTCCAGCGGTCGACCGGGCCGGCCAGACAGGTCAGCACCAGCGCCGACCCCAGGGCCCCGGCCACCGTGCGGGCCCGGCGGTCACCCGCCGCTCCGGACGTGGTCTTGTCCAGGATCCACGGATCCACCAGGCCGCTGACCGGTCGGACCTCGACCCGCTCCTCGACGATCGTCTCGCCCTCGGGCACCACGCCCACGAAGTAGGTCGAGACCCCGTCCCGGGACACCAGGGCGTCCGCTGCGGAGGCGTAGGGCACGACCTCCACCCAGGCCTCGCCGTGATCGGGTCCGACCAGTTTGCGCCAGGCCGTCATGCCGCCCGAATCCGCCGCCCGCCGGCTCTCCGCCCGGGCGGCAGCGCGCTGCCCCGTCGGCCACGACCGCTCCTCGATGACCCGCCATCCGCCGCCGGGCAGGTCATCGGCGGTCAACAGCAACGAGAACGACCAGGCTGTCCGCTCCTCCTCGGACGCGTTCCGACCGGGTGTGTCTCCTCCTGGCATGTCCGCAGCCTCCCAGACCGCGGACCCGGTGGCGTGGTTCAGGCACCGTCTCCGTTCAGGAGCGGTCCCGCGCCTCGAGGTGCTGGAGTTCGATGAGCAGGGGCAGCAGGAAGCCGACGTAGGCGTGGGTGAGGACGAAGTCGGTCCTGGGGCCGTGCGTGATCATCTCGTCCTCGTCGATCACCGTCACACGGTCGTCACCGGCCTGGAAGGCTCGGGCCCGCCCGACGATCCCCCGCAGTTCGGCCAGCGACGCCACCTCCACCCCGATGTGGTCGAGTCGGGGAGCCCGCAGGAACTCCCCCGCCGCCGGCAGGAAGTAGAGGTACTGGCGGAGCTGACCGGTGTAGATGATGAGCGGATTACCCAGCTCGGTCGAATTGTCGCCTTCGGTCCAGCCGAACACGGCGTCGAAGAAGGCGACCAGGGCGGCCCGGCCGTCGTCGTCCATGACGTCGGCGTCCACGCTGATCGCCACATGGTTGAGGACGGGTCCACCGGCGAGGTGGTCGTGCCCGCTGGCTCCGGACGTCGTCACTTCCGTCGGCGGGCCCGCGTCCGCTCACCCGAGGTATCGACCCGGCCCCGTCCGAAGGCGTCCATCCGACCCCACCGCCCGGGGATGTCCAACAGGGCGATGCTGCCGATGCCGGCCGGGATGGCCGGATCCACGATGAGGTGGTCGTCGAGCGGCTCGAGACCGAGCATGGTCCGCAGGAACAGGAGCGGGGCCCCGGTGGACCACGCCTGGGGTGAGCAGGCCGTCGGGTACTGCACCGGGTAGCGCGTCATCGCGCGGGGGTAGCCACCGAACGCCTCGGGCAGCCGGCCGTCGAAGTACGTGGCCGCGTGGAGGATACCTTCGGCGATCCGCGCCGCCTCCTCCTTGAAGCCGTAGCGTCGGAGGCCCCAGGCGATGAAGGAGTTGTCGAAGGGCCAGATGGTCCCGACGTGGTAGCCGATGGGGTTGAAGCGCATCTCCCCGTCCGCCAGCGTGCGGACGCCCCAACCGGAGTAGAGCCTGGGCCCCATCAGGTTCTCGACCACCTGTTTGGCCTTGGACCTGTCGACGATGCCGCTCCAGAGCAGATGTCCGTTGTTGGACGTGAGGGTGTCGACCTGTCGCCCGTCCATGTCGAGCGCCACCGCGAAGTACCCTCCGTCGGCCACCCAGAAGTCCCGGTTGAACCGGCGCTTCAGGTCGGCTGCCTCGGACTCGAGCTGCACGGCGAAGGCCTCGTCGCGCCATACCCGGCGGGCCAGGCGGGCGCCCCGCACCTTGGCGTCATAGGCGTACCCCTGCAGTTCACACGTGGCCCGGGGGAATCCGGGCAGCGTTCCGTCGTGGTGGGAGATCGAATCCCACGAGTCCTTCCAGCACTGGTTCTCGAGACCGGTCTCCTCGTTGCGGCGCTGGTAGGCGATGTAGCCGTTGCCCTGGAGGTTGGCGTACTCGTCGATCCACCGCAGCGCCGCCCTGGCCTGGGGCTCGAGACTCCGGACCAGCTTGGTGTCACCCGTCCAGCGCTCGTACTCGTCGAGCAGCACCACGTAGAGGGGGGTGGCATCGGCGCAGCCGTAGTAGGGCGAGTGGGGACGCTCCTCGAACGCCGTCATCTCGCCGAAGCGCATCTCGTGGAGGATCCGCCCCGGGTCCTCGTCACGGAAGTCGTCGACCCTCGTGCCCTGGCGCTCGCCGAGGATCCGCAGGGTCGTGGCCGCCAGTTCGGGCGTGAAGGCGATCGACTGCAGACTGGTGAGGATGCTGTCGCGCCCGAAGATGGTCATGAACCAGGGCAGCCCGGCGGCGGGCAGCGAGTGCGCCGTCATGGTGCGGGGCGAGAACCGCAGGGCGGCCAGGTCGACCAGACTCCGCGCGTAGGTGGCCTTCAGTTCCTCGTCGTCGCTCTCGAGCCTCGGGGCCCGACCGATCCACTTCTCCAGACCGCGGGCCATGTCGTGCGTCGGCCCCGCCCGGCGGGCGCTCCCGGCGCGGTCGCCCGGCTCCAGGCCGGGCAGCACGGTGGCGACCTCCAGCACCGTCTCCCAGTGGCCGTGGGCGGGAACGGTCACCTCGAAGGTGAGGCCCCCTCCGTCCACGGTCGCCGGTGCGGAGGAGGTGATCCGGGTCTCCCGCCGGTAGGTCTCCCGCTCGTAGCCGAGCACGAGCGCACCCCGTTCGACGGTCGACCGGTAGGCACCCTTCTTGGCCAGGGCGTCCTTGACCTCGAACAGGTCGGCGAAGTCGCTGGCCGCCTCGATGCGCACGGTCAGGGTGACGGGTTCGAGCTTGTGGTTGAGGATGCGGATGGACTCCCGGAAGCCGGCACCGACGTCGCGTTCGCGGATCACCGAGAGATCGGCGTCCACATAGACGGTCCCGGTGCCGGGCACCAGGAAGAACCGGGTCTGGAAGTACTGCAGGTCGTCGGCGGACAGGGCGTTCAGTCGCTCGCCGTCGAGGGTGAGCACCCAGGTGGACAGGAACCGGGTGTCGAACGAGAACAGTCCGGTCGGATCGGTGAGGGACGCCTCGATGTCGCCGTTGCGGTCACTCACGACGAACGTGTTGCCCTCGAGGATCTGCACCAGCTGTCCGCTCATCGCCGGCTCCTGTCCGTCACGGTCCGGCCCTCGATGGGGTCGCGCCGCCCGGTCGATGACGGCGGCCCCGGAAAGAGACGCTGGAAGACCATCATCAGGTGGAGGTCGCCCTCGACCTCCACCGAACCCCGCAGTTGGGACGCCATGGCGTTCTGCGTCCCCCGGATGATCTGGTCGAACAGGTCCTGGCCCACCCGTACCACGGTGTCGACCCGGCCTCCCCGACGCGACGCGGTGATGGTGCCGTCGGACACCGTCACGTACCAGCGTTCGAGTTTGGCGCCACCCGTCAGGTCGAACCGGAGGGTACCGGCCTCCCCCTCGAGCAACGGCTGACCCTCCTCCGCCGCCAGTGCGTTGAAGAATGATCCGGCGCCGGTCTGTGGTCCGTCGCGGCTCGTCCCCCCGACCCGAGCGGTCCTAGCCATGGTCGCCTCCCCGGGCGGAGGCGGCGGGGGGCGACGGCACGCGGATCGTGGAGGTCCATCGGATCCGGGTCACAGTCCCGGGCTCCCCTGCATGATCCCGCCATCGGCGAACACCGTGGTCGCGGTCAGATAGCTCGCCCCCGGACCGGCCAGGAACGCCACCACACTGCCGATCTCCTCCGGCTTGGCCAGACGCCCGAGGGGGATGGCGTCGTCGAGCTTCTTCAGCGCGACCGGGTCGCTCATCGTCACCGTGTTGATCGGCGTCTCCACGGCCCCCGGGCCCACGCCGACGACGAGGACGCCGTGCGGGCGCGAGTTCCACGCCGGCGGTCCGGGTGAGCATCCGCATGCCGCCCTTGGACAGGCAGTACGGCGTGTTTCCGGGCATCGGCCAGTCCTCGTGCACCGACGTCACGTTGATGATCCGACCACCGTCACCCTGGGCGATCATCTGGCGGGCGGCGAGCTGGGTCCCGAAGAACGCGCTCTTGAGGTTGACGTCGAGCACCCTCTCGTACTGGGCCTCGGTGGTGTCGAGCACCGATGTGCGGGTCTCGATCCCGGCATTGTTCACCATGATGTCGAGCCGGCCGAACGTCGACACCGCGGAGTCGACCAGCTTCTGGAGATCGGCGACCCGGCTCACGTCGGCCTCCAGCGCGGTCACCTTGTCCCCGAGGTCCCGGAGCCGTTTCTCCAGGGCCACGGTGGCGTCCGGATCGCTGACGTAGTCGATGACGACGGAGGCACCCTCGGCCGCCAGGGCCGAAACGATGGCCATGCCGATCCCGGTATTGCCGCCGGTGACGATGGCCACCTTCCCCTCGAGTGCCATGATCCGGGCCTCCACTCATCGGGCGACCTCACGTCCGTGCGGAGATCCCAGCCCATCCTAGGCCGACGGGGTCGACCGGCGATGGGGGACCAGGGCGCTGGGTGACCGGAGTGGTGGACGGATCCCGGCGTCCGGTCACTCCGCCCCGATGCGGCCGTCCGCCAGGACGACGACACGGGGGAACGACCACACGACCTCGGGATCGTCGGACGCCACCACGACGATCCCCGTCCCTCCCCTCCGGTCGGCCAGGAGCGCGAGGACCCGTGACCGGTTCTCCGGGTCGAGCTCCGCCGTCGGTTCGTCCGCCACCAAGATGTCCGGGTCGCCGGCCACCGCCCGGGCCACCCCCACCCTCTGGCGCTCACCCCCGGACAGCTGTTCGACCGGTCGGCCACGTTCGGCCGCCAGGCCCACCGAGGCCAGCGCCTCCTCGCAGTGCCGGGCGATCTCCCGCGGTGGCGTCCCCCGACACTGCAGGGGGAGGGCGACGTTCTCCTCCGCTGTCAGTCCGTCCACGAGACCGTGGTCCTGCAGCACCAGACCGACCGACGCGTCACCGCCATCGTGCAGATCGTGCCCGTCGAGGGTGACCCGGCCGCGGGTGGGCACGACGACGCCCGCCAGCACCAGACAGAGCAGGGACTTCCCCGAGCCCGAGGGCCCGGTCACCATGAGGGGTACACCGCCGACGACGGTCAGGTTCAGGGGCCCGAGGACGCGCCGCCCGGCCGACTCGACCTCCACGGCGTGGAGCTGGAGCAACTGCCCACGTCGGTCGGTCACGTCAGTCATCGGACTCCGACCTCCACGGGAGCAGTTCGAACCCGCGGTCCGTCCGGACGACGCGCAGCATCGTGTCCGGGGGGAACTGCTCGATGACGGTCGGCGGCAACTGGACGGAGCCGGCGCTGTCGACCACCGCGTAGTCCTCCCCGAGGCGACCCTCGGAACCCACACGCCCGTCCCGGATGGTGACGGTCCGGGGGAACCGGGCGGCCACGAGGGGATCGTGGGTGACGAGGACCACGGTCGTCCCGAGTTGCGCATTGACGCGTTCGAGGAGATCGATGACCCGCGAGCTCGCCTCGTCGCCGAGCTGGCTGGTCGGCTCGTCGGCGAGCAGCAGGCGCGGCCCGGTGGCCATCCCCGCGGCCAGGGCCACCTCCTGCTGGAGCCCCTTCGCCAGATCGGCCACCCGCCGGTCGGCGATGTCCCCGAGGCCGAGTCGGTCGAGGACCTGCTCCGGTGGCGACGGTCGGCGGCCCCGTCCACGGGCCCCCTGCTGGGCGAACCACACGTTGTCGAGCACCGTGGCGAACGGCAGCAGATTGTGGGCGGCCCCCTGGACCACGTGGCCGATCTCCGTGGCCCGGAGGGACCGACGGCGTGCTTCCGACAACTGCCCCAGGTCGTGGTCACCGACCCGCACCACTCCGGCCGAAGGGCGGATCAGACCCGCCAGCAGGCGCATCACCGTGGACTTCCCCATGCCGGACGGCCCGAGCAGCGCGACCATCTCACCGGCCCCCACGTCGAGGTCCACGCCCCGGAGGGCCACGATGTTCTCGCCGTGGCTGGGATAGAGGTGCACCACCCCCCGCAGGTGGGCGGAGACGCCGCCGGGATCCGGGCGTCCGTCGGTGGGCGACGCCACTCCTCCCGGTCCCTGGCGCCTCATGTCGGGTCCCCGAGGTGACGGGAGGAGGCCGAACCCACCACGGCGAGTGCACCGCCGAGCACGGCGATGGTCAGCGTCACCCCGAGGCCGACGATCGTCAGGGTGGTGGCCACCCCCGGAATCCCGACGTCCAGGGGCGGCCCGGTCGTCGGCCCCGTGAACTCCGGGACCGAGCCGATGGCCAGCACGGTGGCCGCCAGCCCCGTCGCCGCGCCGAGGAGGAGTGCCGTACCGACCGTGATCGCCTGCTCGAACTCGACGGATCGACGCAGGATCCGGCGGCTGACGCCCACGGCGTACATGGAGGCGAACTCCCGCCGACGTCGCCGGGCCGAGACGATGAGCGCGAACAACGTCGTGCCCACGGCGAGGAGGCCGGCCGCCGCCGCCGCCACCAGGAACAACGAGAAGGCCAGGGCCGGTCCGCTGCGATCGAGCAGCGCCTGGCGGGACCGGGAGGTGTCGGTGGCCAGTACCGTGACGCCCCGGGCGGCCAGACGACCCTCGAGAGCCGGGGGTGCGTCCGGGGACAGCCAGACCTCGGTCGTGACGTCCGTCATCGGCCCCGACAGGAGTCGCTCCGCCAGTCCCAGGTCCACGAGGGACGCCGTACCACCGACCCGCGGCAGGGACCCCACGTCACCGACGGGTCTGGCGCCGAGGGTGGCACCGTCGAGTCCCACCAGTGTCGGCGCCGCGCCGGTCTCCCGTTCCCCTTCGGCCAACGAGGTGGTCACCACCGACGGCAGCTCCCGGGGGACGTCGGCCGGGGCGATCGTGGTGGGCGACCCGTATGCCGACACGGACATCTGGGACTCGAGACCGGCCGCGGACGACGCCAGGGTCGCCGATCCACCGGTCGTCGTCCACCGACCGGCGTCCGTCAGGCCGGCTGCCACCGGGCTCCAGTCGTCGGCACCCGACCTCGTGGCCATGGACGAGACCAGCAGGTGCACGGCACCCGACGAGACGGAGTCGGTGAGCGGTGGCCCCCACGAGACGGACACGTCGACGAGGCGGCACCCGGAAGGGCAGAGGCCGACGATGGAGGCCTGGTAGGAGGCGGCTCCCGGGACGAGAGGACCGAGGTCCACCTGTGCGGGTGTCTGGAACCCCCCGTCGAACAGGTCGACGGACAGTTCGGGCGCCGGCTGTAGGTCGAAACGGGCGTCGGCCGTGACCCGCAGCGCGGTGCCCGACACCATGACCGACGGTGCCAGGTCGTCGGGGACGAGACGGTCCGCGGTTCGCCGCACCTCGGAAGGGCTCAGTCCGGGAAGCGGTGCCGACACCTGGGCCAGCCGGGTCGAGTCCACCGCCAGCGTGGTCCCGTCCGAGGCGTTCTCCACCACCACGGCCATGGCGCTCCGCCCTCCCGCGTCCGCGGCACGGGTGGCGGAGAGGAGGTCGACCCCCGGTCGGACGGCGACGGTGAGGACGCGGGAGGCACCCACCGCGAACTCGGCGGCGGTCGCCCGGTTACGGGCGGCGATGGCCCATCCACTCACCCCGAAGACGGTCAGCGACACGGCGACGACGACGAGGATGATCTGCGGGGCGAACTCCGGACGTCGGGCCACCCGGCGGGTGGCCAGCGCGGCGGGCACGTGTCGGGAGTACCGCGTCAGGGGCAGTGTCGACCCGACCACCACCGGGAGCCCCCGGGCGGCGACGACACCCACGCCGAGGGCGAGCAGACCGGGAGCCAGGGCCGCCAGGGGGTCGAACCGACCGGTGCCGACCCCACCGGACACCCCGGACACGGCCAGCTCCACCACGGCGGCGGCGGCCAGGGCCACCGCGGTCACGTCACCGGCGATCCGCCACTTCGTCGCCACGGTGGACCCACCGCCGTCACCCGACATGCCCGACTCGACCGCCAGGGTGGAGCGACGGGCACCCAGCGCCACCGCCAGGATCCCGACGGCTCCGGTGGCGCAGGCACTCGCCACCGCGAGCAGGTCGAGCGACGCTCCGGTCCCCGGTGCGAACAGTGCGGTCGAGGTCAGGGCGGCCAGACCCCACGCCGCCAGCAGGCCCACCGGAACGGCGAGGGCGACGATCACCGCCGGCTCGGCGAGGGCGACCGCCCACGTACTGCGGGTCCGGTAACCCCGAAGTTCGGCGAGGCGTAGGTCGGGCTCACGCTCCGCGGCGGTCCGGGAGGCCACGAAGTAGAGCGTGAACACGGCCAGCAGTACCAACTGCAGGTCGACCACGAGCCCGATCGTGGTCATCGTGTGCTCGGATGCCGTGGTGGCCGCCAGCAGCCCGCCGAGCTCCGTCGTGCTCTGCACCCCGTGGGCCGTCAGCATCGCATCGTGGTAGTCGGCGAGCGAGGACTCGAGGGCCGCCACCTCCGGTGCGGCGAGCGATGCCCGCTGGAGCGGGAGCTGCAGCTTGGAGGCCATCGAACCCGCCGGGGCGGCGGCGGCCACGGTCGTGGGCGAAGCGAAGGCGTCGTCCACATCGGGTCGCCGCACGGACCCGTCGCCGTACGGGAAGTAGTTGCCTCCCCACCAGTACGGGGCCACGGACGACGTCTCCCGGTACTCCCCGGTGACGGTGACCGGTGTCCGGCGGGCGGTCCCGGCCCCGGACGACACATCGAGCCGGGAACCGACGCCCACGCCGAGTTCCTCCGCGCTGCGGGTGCTGACCACGATGTCGCCGAGCCGGGTCGGGCAGTGCCCGGTGACGAGCACCAGGTGGGCGCAGGCTCCGGAGCGGGCCACCAGATCGGACGAGAACTCCTGGCCGGATCGGGCGGCCGTCACGGTGACGCCGACGTCCTCCTCGGCGATCGGCGTCCCGAACCACGATCCACCCCCGGCCGGTCGGGGCACCGCCCGGGCGGCGGCGAGGAGCCCACCGGGTCCCGAGCCGGTGGATTGCGGCGTCAGCGTCAGTCCGGTCTGGTCGACCGGAGCTGCGGCCAGTGAGATGTCGAGGACGGACTGGTCGGCCTCGTGGAAGTAGAGCGGTCCGTAGGCGCCGATGCCGACGCCGAGCAGGGCGACGACGAACATGGCCGCCGAACCGCCGATCCGCCATCGCAGGCCTGCGGAGACGAGCGCGGCGCGGCGGCGACCGTTGCCCATCACTCCGCGTCCCACGGCTCTCGATCCCGATACCACGTCACCCATTTCCGAGCGGAAGGCCGAACTTAGCGCCATCCCCCTGCGCCGGGACCCCGGCAGACGTTGCGACGGGGACGCGGCTACCGGGTCACCGGGATCGGCGGCGGATGACGGAGGGCTTCCCGATACGGCTGCCCCTAGGGTGGGGCCGGTCACCGGCGAACGCCGCCCTCCAGCTCCGTCCACGGTGGATGGAGGGCTGGGACGACCGGTGCCGCCGACCGCACCGTGCGCACAGACCAGGAGGACCCATGACACCGTCACCCGGAACGGCCGGCGAGGCCGCCTCGACCCGGATCTCCGAGCGCATCGCGGAGCTCGGGGGATGGCGCGGCGAGACCCTCGCCCGCCTGCGGCGTCTGATCCACGACGCCGACCCCGACGTCGTGGAGGAGTGGAAATGGGAGAAGCCCTCCTCGCCCGGCGTTCCCGTCTGGTCGCACGACGGGGGGATCTGCACCGGGGAGTCCTACAAGGAGGTCGTGAAGCTCACCTTCTTCCGCGGCGCCTCGCTCGACGACCCCCGGGGGCTCTTCAACTCCAGCCTGGAGGGGAAGACGCGTCGGGCGATCGACGTCCGCGAGGGCGACCGGTTGGACGAGGCGGCGTTCAAGGAGCTGATCCGGGCCGCGGTGGCGGCCAACGTCTCCGTCCTCGCCGAACGGGCGGCCAAGAAGAAGAAGTAGCCGGCCCGGACCTGTCCGTCCGGTCGGTCCGGGCCGGCGGTCTACGCGCGCCTTCGGGAAGCTGTCGCAGCCCGATCTCGTTGCCGTCGGCGTCCACGACCTTGGCGACGACCAGGCCCCCACCGACCGGCGTCGGCTCCTGGGTCACCTCGGCACCGGCCCCCTGCAGTGCGGCCAGGGTGGCTGTCAGGTCCTCCACGTCGTAGAACGGGACAGGCCCCGACATCCCCTGGTCGTGACCGCCCGGTACGAGGCCGATCTCGTCGCCGTCCACCTCGAAGCCCACGTAGTAGGGGGAATCGGCGTGGGGCTCGGCGCCGAACAGGACGGAGAAGAGCGCCTTGGCGCTCTCGAGGTCCTTCACGGGGTAGAGCACGGTCTTGCACTGCACAGGCATGCGGCCTCCTCGGGTCGAGTCGATTCCCACCTCGGTCGTGGGTCACTGTGTATGACACCGGAACCCAGGGGAGTGTGACACGTGGATCGGATGACGACCGGGGCGGAGCAATTCGAGGACCGACGACCCCACCTCCGTGCCGTGGCCCTGCGGATGCTCGGGGACGGACCGGACGCCGATGATGCGGTACAGGAGACCTGGCTGCGGCTGTCCGCCGTCGATCCGGAGGGCATCGAGAACCTGACGGGCTGGCTCACGACGGTGATCTCGAGGATCTGCCTGAACCTGCTCCGCAGTCGCCGGAGACATCCGACCACGTCCCTCGACGAGCCGAGGGTCGTCGAGCCGTCCGGGCAGCCCGTCGTCCCGGAGGATCGTGCCGTCCTCGACGAGTCGGTGGGCGAGGCCCTCCTCGTGGTCCTCGACCACCTCGGCCCGGCCGAGCGGGTCGCCTTCGTGCTCCACGACACGTTCGCCGTGTCGTTCGAGGACATAGCCGTCATCCTCGACAAGTCACCGGAAGCCTGCCGACAGCTGGCCAGCCGAGCCCGTCGGCGGTTGCGGGCGGCCGAGGCACCGGGCCCCGATCCGACCCGACAGCGCGAGATCGTCGGTGCCTTCCTGGCCGCGGCCCGGACGGGAGACCTCCGGGTCCTGCTCGCGCTCCTCGACCCCGCGGCCGAACTCGTGGCCGATGCGGCCGCGGTCACCATGGGGGCGCCGGTCGGCCTCGCCGGCTCCGAAGCCGTCGCCGCGATGTTCTCCGGTCGGGCCAGGGGAGCCCGACCGGTGCTGCTCGACGGCTCCGCCGGGCTGCTGTGGTCCCGGGGCGGCACCCCGACGGTGGCCTTCGACTTCACGGTGGAGGCCGGTAGGGTGACCAGGATCGAGATGATCGCCGACCGCGACGTCCTCGACGACATCGACATCGACGACCTCCGGGGGTAGCACTCCGCAGGGGCGAAGACGCAGCTCCGGCGCCTGCTCGGGCCGCCGGAGCGGCCGGGTCGACCGGGTCGAGAGGACGGAACTTCGACCCGGTGACCACCCCGGCCGTGGGAGGAACGGAGGGACATGCCCAAGAGGACAGGCGGGGGACGGTCGGCGAACGGCTCCGGCGACCAGGACCTCATCCGGGTGGTCGGCGCCCGGGTCAACAACCTGGTGGACGTCAGCGTGGACATCCCCAAGCGCCGGCTCACCGTCTTCACCGGGGTGTCGGGGTCGGGCAAGAGCTCGCTGGTGTTCGACACCATCGCCGCGGAGTCCCAACGCCTCATCAACGAGACGTACAGCGCGTTCGTCCAGGGATTCCTGCCCTCCCTGGCGCGACCCGACGTCGACGTGATCACGGGGCTGACCGCCGCCATCTCCGTCGACCAGCGCCGGATGGGCTCCGACGCCCGTTCCACCGTGGGTACGGCGACGGACGCCAACGCCATGCTGAGGATCCTCTTCAGTCGACTCGGCGAGCCCCATGTCGGGCCACCCAACGCCTTCGCCTTCAATGTCCCCTCGGTGCGAGCCAGCGGCTCGATGACCGTCGAACGCGGCGGGGGAAGGACGGTCCGGAAGACCTTCACCCGGCTCGGAGGCATGTGTCCCCGGTGCGAGGGCCGAGGGGAGGTCACCGACTTCGACCTGTCCCAGCTCTACGACGCCACCCGGTCACTGGCCGAGGGGGCGCTGCTGATCCCGGGGTACAGCGTCGACGGCTGGTTCGGCCGCATCTTCCTCGGCTGCGGCTTCCTCGATCCCGACAAGCCCATCGCCAGATACACCAAGCGTGAGCTGAACGATCTGCTCCACAAGGAGGCGACGAAGATCGTGGTCGACGGGGTGAACCTCACCTACGAGGGCCTGATCCCCCGGATGCAGAAGTCGATGCTCGCCAAGGACATCGACTCCCTGCAACCGCATGTCCGCGCCTTCGTCGAGCGGGCCGTGACGTTCGCCACCTGTCCCGACTGCCAGGGCACCCGGCTCTGCGAGGCCGCACGGTCCTCCAAGGTCGAGGGGATCTCCATCGCCGAGGCCTGTGCGATGGAGACCCGCGACCTCGCCGACTGGGTACGCGGCGTACGCGAGCCGTCGGTCGGCCCCCCTGGTGGAGATGCTCCACCGGACGCTCGACTCGTTCGTCGAGATCGGGCTCGGCTACCTGTCGCTCGACCGCTCGTCGGGCACGCTCTCGGGCGGCGAGGCGCAGCGGGTCAAGATGATCCGGCAGCTCGGCTCCTCGCTCACCGACGTCACCTATGTCTTCGACGAGCCCACCACCGGCCTGCATCCCCACGACATCCAGCGGATGAACGACCTGCTGCGGCGCCTGCGGGACAAGGGGAACACGGTCCTGGTCGTCGAGCACAAGCCGGAGACGATCGCCGTGGCGGACCACGTCGTCGATCTCGGCCCCGGGGCCGGCTCGGCCGGCGGGAAGGTCTGCTTCCAGGGATCGGTCGAGGAGCTGCGGTCCAGTCGGACGGTCACGGGACGCCATCTCGACGATCGGGCCGCCTGAAGGAGGCCGTACGGAACCCGACGGGTGCGTTCGCCATCCGTGACGCCACCACCCACAACCTCCGGCACGTCGACGTCGACATCCCGCTCGGGGTGCTCGTCGTCGTCACCGGCGTCGCCGGCTCCGGCAAGAGTTCGCTGATCCTCGGATCGGTTCCGGCCGACGTCGGGGCCGTGGTGGTCGACCAGAGCCCGATCCGCGGCTCCCGACGGAGCAACCCGGCGACCTACACCGGCATGCTGGACCCGATCCGCAAGGCGTTCGCCAAGGCCAACGGCGTCAAGCCGGCCCTGTTCAGCGCCAACTCCGAGGGTGCCTGCCCCGCCTGCAACGGGGCCGGTGTCGTCTACACGGACCTGGCGATGATGGCCGGGGTCGCCACCACCTGCGAGGAGTGCGACGGGATGCGCTATCAGGCGTCGGTCCTGGCCTACACGCTCGGCGGCCGCGACATCAGTGAGGTGCTGGCCATGTCCGTGGACGAGGCGGCGGACTTCTTCGGGGCCGGTGACACCCACCTGCCGGCGGCCAGCACCACCCTCGGGCGGCTCGCCGACATCGGGCTCGGCTATCTCCGCATCGGCCAGCCGTTGACCACGCTGTCGGGAGGCGAACGTCAGCGGCTGAAACTCGCCACCCACCTGGCCGACGAGGGAGGGGTCCTCGTCCTCGACGAGCCGACCACGGGACTCCACCTCGCCGACGTCGACCGCCTCCTCGACCTCTTCGACCGGCTGGTCGACTCGGGGCGGTCGGTCATCGTCATCGCCCACCACCAGGCGGTCATGGCCCATGCCGACTGGATCATCGACGTGGGGCCCGGCGCCGGGCACGAGGGCGGCCGGATCGTCTTCGAAGGCACGCCGGCGGACCTCGTCACCGCCCGTTCCACCCTCACCGCCGAGCATCTGGCGGCCTACGTCGGAGCCTGATCCCGCCCTGGGACCGGGGTGGTCCGGAGCGTTCCGGGCCGGACGGGACCCCGGGGGTTCCGCCTACCCTGACCTCACGGTCGCCGCACCCGGGACGGGACGGCGCTGACCGACGCCCGGACGATCCACCCGCTCGAGAGGACACCGATGACGGACACCGCACTTCCCGGAGGTACGTTCGACCTCGGCGGCGACCTGACGGTGACCCGCATGGGCTACGGCGCCATGCAGCTCGCCGGGCCCGGTGTCTTCGGACCCCCGGAGGACCGGGACGGAGCCGTCGCGGTGCTGCGGCGGGTGGTGGAGCTCGGCATCAACCACATCGACACCAGCGACTTCTACGGCCCCTACGTCACCAACCAGATCATCAAGGAGGCCCTGCATCCCTACCCCGACGACCTGCACCTGGTGACCAAGGTGGGCGCCCGGCGCGACGCCGACCGGCGGGTGGCCGCACGCCCGCTCGCCCGATGAGCTCCGCCAGGCCGTGCACGACAATCTCCGACGGCTCGGGCTGGAGGCCCTCGACGTGGTCAACCTGCGCGTCGGCGGGTTCGACTCGCCCGAGGCCGGGTCGATCGCCGAGCCGTTCGGGGCGCTCGCCGAGTTGCAGCACGAGGGACTGATCCGCCACCTCGGCATCAGCACCGTCGACGCCGACCAGGTGGCCGAGGCGCAGTCCATCGCCCCCGTCGTCTGCGTACAGAACTTCTACAACGTCGCCCACCGGGTCGACGACCCGCTGGTCGAGTCGCTGGCGGCCCAGGGCATCGCCTACGTGCCCTACTTCCCCCTCGGAGGGTTCACCCCGCTGCAGTCCGAGGCCCTCGCCTCCGTCGCCGCCCGGCTCGGCTCGTCCCCGATGGCGGTCGCCCTGGCGTGGTTGCTGCAACGCTCGCCGAACATCCTCCTCATCCCGGGCACGTCCTCGATCGACCACCTCCACCAGAACGTGGCCGGAGCCGGCCTGGCCCTGTCCGACGACGACCGTGGCCGAACTCGACGCCATCGCCGGCTGAGCGCTCGGTCAGCCCCCGGTCCGGGCGACCCAGCGCTCGACCGTGCCCGCCAGGGCGGCGAGCGGCATGATCCCGGCCCGCAGGATCACATCGTGGAACTCCTTGATGTCGAACGTGTCGCCCAGCGCGTCGCGGGAGACCGGCGCGGAGCCGCTCGATCTCCCGCCGGCCCACCATGTACGACAGCGCCTGGCCCGGATAGGAGATGTAACGGTCGACCTCCGCATCGATCTCGATCTGGGGCAGCGGGGTGTGCTCGGCCATCCACTCCACCGCCTGGCTCCGGGTCCATCCCCGGGCGTGCAGACCGGTGTCGACGACCAGCCGGCTGGCCCGCCAGGAGTCGGCGGCGAACAGGCCCATACGGGCGGTGTCGTCGCTGTAGAGACCCATCTCGTCGGCCAGGCGTTCGCTGTAGAGGCCCCATCCCTCGGCGCAGGCCGTGTCCATGAGCAGGCGACGGGCGGGGGGCAGGTCCGGGACTCCCTGGCGATGGTGAGCTGGAAGTGGTGCCCGGGCACGGCCTCGTGGAACGCCATGTCCTCGGCCATGTAGCGGTGCCGCTCGCCGGGTTCCGAGGTGTTGAGGAAGTACGTCCCCGGACGTGAGCCGTCGACCGCCCCGGTCATGTAGTAGGCGGGAGGCGAACCGGCCTCCTCGGCCTCGGACACGGGCTCGACCGTGCACGGCTCGTCGGGCACCGTGGAGAACCAGGCCGGCGCGGCGGCCTCGGCGGACGACACCACCCGCCGGGCGTGGTCCAGCATCTCCTGCCGGTCGCCGTAGCGCTGGGCCGGGTCGTTCGCCAGGCGATCGAAGATCTCCCGCAGGTCCGAGGTCCCGAACAGCCGTCCACCGGTCCGAACGAGCTCCGTGCGCACGTCCTCGACGATCTCCCGCCCGAGGTCGTGGAGCTCGTCGGCGGTGGCGTCCGACGAGCTGTGGAACCGGGACAGCACCCGGTACATCGACTCGCCGTCCGGAAGGAAGCAGATCCCGGGTCGGTCGTCGTCACGGGCCGCGGGCAGCACGTCGTCACGCAACGCGTCCCGGTAGGCGACGAGCGCCGGTCGCACCTGGTCGTCGACCGCCGACCGGGCCGCCGGACCGAAGGCACCATCGTCCTGGTCGGGCCGCGTCAGGCCTCCCGCCGATGGGTCGGACACCAGGAGGTCGAGCTGGGCGATCGCCGACCGGACGAGCCGGGCGACGGCCGTCCGTCCGGCTGCGGTGCCCTCCCGATGCCGTCCGGCGGCGGTGGCCAGCATGGGACCGAGTCCGGCCAGTCGGGTGAGGTAGTCGTCGCGGCGTTGCTCCGTATCGAGGGGGACCTTGGGCAGCATGGTGAGCACGGCTCCCACCGGGGCGGCGAAGGTGTCGCAGATGGTGAACTCGACCAGCGGCACCTCGGCCGCGCCGGCCATCGCCCGGGCCATGTGGCGCACGAAGTCGAGGGACTGGTGTTCCGTCTCACCGAGGCCGTCCACGGGCAGCGTCCCGGCGCGATCGGCGATCGAGCCCACCGTGGACGCGAACCGGTCCTCGGCGCCCCGGCCGAAGTCGGGGAGCCGGGCGTCGTAGCCCGGCAACCCGTAGAGCGAGCCCGTCAGCGGGTCGGCCTCCAGCACGGCATCGAGGAGTTCGGCGGCGAGGTCGTCAGGGGACATCGCCGGAGGGTACCGCGACCGGCCGCCGACGACCCGCTCACCCGTGCACGAGGACCCCACCCAGCCACTCGAGGGCCAGCTGTTGGCGCTCCCGGGAACGACCACCGTGGTTTCCCTCGTTCTCGGTGGTCACGTGGGCGACCCCGGCCCCGGACAGCCGGTGGCTCAGCAGGCGGTGGCCCCACTGCAGCTCGTGCTCGTCGTTCACCCCGACGTCGAGGAGGATGCCGGACAGCCGGCGGAGGTTGTCCACGCGGTGTCGCCAGTTCACCACCGGATCGTGGGCCAGCCAGCGGTCCCATACGTCGGTGAGGAGCTCCCCGGAGGGCCAGTCCACCGGCAGGTCGACGAAGTACGGGGGGCGCTCCGGATTCGGCGAGTACGCCGCGGCGTACGCGTAGATCAGCATCGACATGTCGTTGCCCTCGATCGGCCCGTCCGGAGCGTCGGGCCAGATGCTGTCCAGATACGTGTAGGGCATCGACCGGTGGGTCAGGTCGAGGTAGCTGTCAGCGGACAGCACCGCGGTGGCACCGAACACGTCGGGTCGGGTCGACGCCAGGTTCCAGGCACCGACACCGCCCGAGGAGAATCCGAGGACACCCCGGCTCCGCGGTGACGGGAGGGTCCGGTAGTTGGCGTCGACGTGGGCCACCACGTCGTCGGCCACGTACGAGGCGAACGAACCGCTGGTGGGCGAGTCCACCCACTGTCCGCAGCCCCACCGGCAGTTCCCGTTCGGGACGACCACGATCATGGGCGCGACCCCCATCCGGCCGAACACCGGGTCGAGCACGTCCTCCAACGGCGGTGACCAGCGCTGACGGTCGGTGGGCGGCCGGACGAGGTCGCCGGCATCCTGGCCGAACGCATGCAGCAGGTAGGCGGTGGCGTAGCGGCGCCCGGACCCCTCGTAACCGGGCGGCAGGTAGACGTACAGGTCGCGTTCGCCCGGGTCGCCCAACAGGTTCCGCTCCAGATGGGGACTGGAGTGACGGGTTCGGACGATCACCGGACCACCTCCTCGGGGTGGAGTTCCGGGCCGCCGTCGGCTCCCGGTCGCTCGAGCCGGTCCGGCAGTGTGTCAACCACGACGGATCCTCCTCGTCGTTGCGGGTGGGGACGGGTCCCCGCGCCCCGGGCGCCCGTCGGCCCCGATCTTCGCACGCCTCGGGCGCGTGCCGGCGATGGGGCACAATGGCCCCGACGGGCGCCACGTGGCCCCGACCAGGGAGCGAACGTGAGCACCGAAGAGACCCGGGCCGTCATCGACCGGCACATGGCCGCACTGCACGCCGGCGACATCGACACCGTGATGGAGGACTACACCGACACGTCGGTCTTCATCGTCAACCTCGGGGGGGTCGCGGTGGGCCCGGACGCCATCCGTCCGTTCCTCGCCGCCGCCGGACAGCTGCCGGGCTTCGTCGAGACCACCGCCTTCACCGAAGGGGACACCCACTACGTCACCTGGACGGCGGACGGCATCGCCTTCGGCACCGACACCCTGGTCGTCCGCGACGGCAAGATCGCCGTCCAGACCGTCGCCATCGTGCTCGCCCCGTAGCCCGGGCCGTCCGTCGTCCGGCGGGCGTCCGACCGCCGTGGGAACATGGCCCATGCCCTTCGTATCGATCACCCGCCTCCGGGTCCGGTCGCCCGAGTTCATCGACGCCTTCTCGGCGGCCATCCCCGACGTGTACGCCCAGTCGGCGACGGCTCCGGGGAGCCTCGCCCTGGACCTCCTGGCCGAGGCCCACGACACGTTCTGGACCAGTTCGGTGTGGACGGACCGCTCCGCCATGCGGGGCTACATGACCTCGGGCGCCCACGCGGACGTCATGCCCCTCCTGCGCGAGTGGTGCGACGAGGCCCATGTGGCCCACTGGGAACAGGACTCGCACGAGCTCCCGACGTGGGAGGAGGCGCACCGCCGCATCGTCACCGAGGGGCGCACGTCGGCGGTCAACCACCCCAGCCCGGACCATGCGGCGCGCTCCATCCGTCCTCCGGTGACGGACTGACCCGCGCCCTCGGACCCGGGTCAGCTCGGACGGCGCGGGTCGCCTAGTGGAACTTGGGGTCCCCCGCCAGGAACCTGATCCGCTCGATGACATACTTGCCCGTCGGCACCGACACCCATCCGTGGTGGACCACGCACGGGAGTTTCGTCGCCGCACTCACACAGCCCGGCAGCAGGCCCACGAAGTAGCTCTGCCCGTTGATGGTCTCGGGTACCGCGGTGCCGCCGTCGTAGGTGGTGAACGCCTCGCTCCCGGCGAAGCACACCCGGAGGGGTGCACCGGGAGTCCCCTGGATGTCCTTGCGGAGGAACTTCACCCGGGCGGTCACGATCAGCGACGAAGGCAGCCCGCTGGTCGTCACCGTGGTGATCTGCGGGGCCGACTCGTACGGCGAGGCACTGGAGCACGCGAACGTCCCGGTCAGCAGGGAGACGTACACCGAACCGCTGCCCGATCCCGTCACGATGGTGGACGACTGTTCCGGCGACGAGACGCCGCCGGAACAGCTGCCGTCGCACGTCAGGACGGTCTGGGCGGCGTCGACCTCGACCGGCACGGACCCGTCGGTGGTGGCACCGCCGACGGTGACGGCCACCGTGATCGAGTACGTCGCGCTGGTCACGTAGGTGTGGGTGCCGGAAACGTCGAACGGTGTCCCCGGGCCTCCCGGTTGGGTGACCGTGGCGGGGCTCGTGGTGCCGTCACCCCAGTCGAGGGTCACGGCGTAGGAGCCGAGGCCGACGGTCGGGACCGAGCTGGTGAAGGTGGCCACCCCGCCACTGAACTGCGTGCCCACCACCTGGGCGGGAATGGTGTCCGGGGAGATCGACACGGCGGGGGCCGTCACGTCGACGGTCTCGCTGGCCGACTGCGAGTTGTAGCCGGCGGGGGCCGAGGAGTCGGTGACGTCGACCGAGAGCGTGTAGCTACCGAAGGTGCTGTACGTGTGCCCGTCCGACACCACGTACGGCGTCCCCGGGCCGCCCGGCTGGGTGACGGTCCCGGTGTCGGTCGTCCCGTCACCCCAGTTCACCGCGGCCGTGAAGTTGGCGACCGGGGCCACGGAGGCCCCCACGGTGAACGACGCCACCTGGCCGGCGAAGGGCGCGGCCGTGTAGGCGGTGACGGGCGTGGGGGACACGTCCAGGCCCGGCGCCAGTCCGACGGAGGTTACCGTGGTCGGTGGTCCGGACAGGCTGAAATACGAACTCCCACCGGGAGCGACCGACCCCGTGAAGTCGACCGTGCCGGCGGAGGTCCCGGCGGGCACCAGCGAGGTGCCCGGTCCTTCGTACCCGGTCGGCCCGTACTCATCGGCGGACGTGCACGGGGTCGGTGAGACCGTGCACAGACCCTGCCCCTTCAGCACGAACGTGTCGCCACCGGTCAATCCCAGACTGGTCACGCTCACGTCCGAGTCGTTCACGACGCCGACGAGTCGGCCGGCATGACCGTCGAGCGCGGGCTGGGACGGATCCACCGAGATCGACGCCGTCCCGTCCGGGTGGACGGTCACCAGCACCCCGCAACCGCTGTCCGGTCCGGCCGCCGGACACTGCGGGAACATCGGCGTCCCCGAAGCGGCCGCCATGCTCGGCACCCCTACGGCCGCCGCCAGTACGAGGCCGAGCGTGACCGCCACGGTCCTCCCGGAAATCCTGCTGCTCCAACCCATGAGTCCCGTCCTCACTCGATCGACCGGGTGCCGTTCCGACGCGCCACGTTCCGCCGGGGCGCGCCGGACGACCCGCCCCGGCTGCACTCCGGTTCAATGTACGGGGTGTGCAACTGAGGGTCAACGCAGGTCACACAGTTGTCACCTGAGCATCACCATGCGTGGGATCCGGCCCCGATCAGTGGCGAGCCCGGCCACTCCCCGTGACGCCCGTTCACCCGGACGTGGGCGGGCGATCCCCCAGCAGGTCCGGGGTCCACACGATGCCGAGGCGTTCGAGCACCTCGTCCGCGCGGGCGAGGGACGCCGCCCCGCTGCCGGGTTGCACCGCCTCGGCGACCAGGCCCCGCACCCGGCCGGTCAATGCCACCTCGTGCCCCGCATCGCGGGCTTCGGCGGCCGCCAGGCTGCGCCCGAGGTCGGCCACGGCCGCCTCCATGTCCCCGAGCCGCGCCCGATGCTGCGCCGCGTACCCGGAGGAGGAGGGGCAGCTGGGCGGAAACACCACCGAGCGAGAGCGCCTGAGGCAGTGCGGTGTCGACGGTCCCGAGCGCCCGTCGCGGGTCTCCCGACAGGAGCTCGCACTCGGCCTTGCGGGCCTCGGACTCCACGGCTTCGGCCTGGCTGCCGATGGCGCGGAACTCCTGGACCGCCTCGTCGAGGAGAACCAACGCGTGGTCGAAGTCGCCGGCCGCGGACGCCGCCCTGGCCAGCATGGTGGAGGTCGAGGCCACACCTGAGCGGTAGCCGGCCGAGCGCCACTCCCGGGCCACCTCCGACATCATCTCGACACCCTCATCGAACCGCCCCTGGTCGATCAGGATCTCCGCGATGTTGTACTGCTCGAAGACGGCGTTCACCGGACTGCCGGTGCGGCGATCGACCGCCAGGGCGCGCTGGTAGTACTCGAGAGCGGCCACCCAGTCGCCCCGCCAGTAGGCGGCCATGCCGAGCAGGTTCAGCGACGTGGCCTGCCCCGCGAGGTCGCCCAGTTCCTCGTAGATGGCCAGGGCCCGTTCGGCGTCCGACACGCCGTCGAGCCGTCCCAACTCCATGGCCGCCCAGAACCGGACCCGCAGCCCCTCGGCCAGGGCCACCTGCTCCCCCGCCGCCTGCGCGGCCTCGATCGCCCGGTCGCAGTACACGGTCGCCTGCCGGTGCCGACCGGCCTCCTGACAGAAGCGTCCGTACCAGCTCAACAGGCGGGCCCGGAGCTGGCTGGCCTCGGTGCCCGGGTCGCCCTCGATCAGATTGAGCGCCTTGGTGATCCACCGGAGCGCCGTCGCGTACCGGTCCAGCCACCCCTGGACCTGGGCGAGCTTGAGCACCACCCGCGCCTCCTCGACGGGATCCCCCCGGGCCAGTCGTCGGGCCGCCCGGTAGGCGGCAGCCCCCGCCGCATAGTTGCCCGATCGGCTCCGGGTGTCACCGAGAGCTTCGTAGACCGACGACATCTCTCCGGGGCCCAGCGTCCCCAGCCGACGGCCGGCCACGAGCGCCCGCTCGTAGAACTCGGCCGCCTCGAAGTTGGCGAAGACCTCCCTCGCCCGCACAGCCGCCTCGAGCGAGAACTCCCAGGCCTCCGTGTAGCGCTGGGCGTTCAGGTAGTGGAACGAGAGGAGCTCGGGCGCGGACTCGTTCCCCGACGTGTCGCTCGCCCGCAGCGCTTCGGCCGCCGCCAGGTGGATGCGACGGCGCTGGCGGAACGACAAGCCGTCGTAGGCGCTGTCCCGGATCAGGCCGTTCCGGAAACCCAGGCGGTCGCCGCCGTCGAGGACGATGAACTCGTCGAGGCGCCGCCACGCCTGGTCGGAAGGGTGCGGCAGTTCCTCGAGCACATCGCGGGCGAGGTCGAACGGGAACGACCGGCCCAGCACGGACAGCTGCCGCAGCAGGAACCGGTCGTCGCTCGACAGGCTGTCGATGCGGGCGGCCACCACGCCGTCGATGGTGTCCGGGAGACGGTCCACGTCTCCCTCCTGCTCGGCCGCGGCCAGCAGCTCCCGTAGGAAGAGCGGGTTCCCCGCCGAACGGTCCACGATGGTGTCGAGCTGACGTGGGGAGAGGGTCGAGTCCTCCGCCGCCCGGCGCACCAGGTCGAGGGCGGCACCCCGGTCGAGGGGACCGAGTTCGATGCGTGCCGTGCCCTCCGGCGCCACGAAGCCGGAGCTGACGTCACGGCGGGCCACACAGATCAGCCAGGACGTGAGGCCCACCGCCTCCGCCAGGTACCCGAACAGGTCGGCCGACGCCTCGTCCATGTACTGGGCGTCGTCGATCACCAGCAGCCCGGAGGCGGGTAGCAGGGCGGCCAGCAGGTCCAGGACGGCCCGGGCCAGCCGGGGACGGACGAACTCCTCGTCGAGCTCCCGCGTCTCGGCGGTGTCCGGAACGCTCACGCCGATCGTCCGGGCGATGAGCGGAGCCCACGGCAGCACGGCGGGGGCCTGTTCGGCGACCGCCGACAGGAATTGTGCGGCCAGCGTGGCGTCGCTCCCCTCCGGCGGCAGCCACAGCAAGGGCCGGAGGAGCCCTCGGACCACGTGGTACGCGGTCGAGGACTCATAGTGCTGGCAGGTGAAGGACAGCCGGGCCCGGTCCCAGTCCCGGGCCTCCAGCTCGTCGAGGAGACGGGTCTTGCCCGATCCGGGCTCCCCCACGATCTCCACCAGTCGTCCGGCGCCCGCGGCGGCCTCCCGGCCGTGCCTCCGGAGGGCGCTCAGCTCGGCCCGGCGACCGAGGAACGGGGTCGTCCGGTCGATGTCGATGGTGTGCCGTCCGCCGATCTTGCCGAGCAGGAGGGCGCGGACGGGCCGCGCCTTGCCCTTCACCATGAAGGGCTCGAGCTCCTCGGTGCCGAAGGACGTCCGTGACCGGCTGAGCACGTCGGGGGACACCAGGATCTGGCCAGCCTGAGCCTTGGCCATCAGACGGGCGGCGAGGTTGACGGCATCCCCCATGACGGTGAACGTGCGCCGGTAGGGCGGGCCGATCTCGCCGACGAAGACCGCTCCGCGGTTGACGCCGATGCGGATGGGCAACCGGTTCCCCGAGTCCATGATCTCGCGGACACACAGCAGCATCCGGTGCTCATCGTCGCCCGAGGTCGACGGGGCGCCGGCGGTGAGGATCACCTTGCCACCGTCATGGTCCACGTCCGTGGCCAGGAAGGTGACGTCGTTCCGTTCGGCGGCCGCCTGCACGTTCCGGACCAGCTCGTCGAGCTGCTCGGCCGCCTCGGCCGGCCCCGACCCACGGATCAGCTCGTCGGTGCCGTCGAAGTGGATGAACGCCACCGTGACCCGGCGGTGCTCGGGCTCCTGGTGCCGGGCGGTCAGCGCGGAGCGTAGGCCGACCGGGATCCCCTGGAGGATGTCCGTGCCCCGGGGAATGCTCTCGAACGGCACGAACGCGTCGGAAGGTACATCGGGCGCCCGCCGCAGGAGGAAGCCGGACCCCTTCGCTCCACCGACCTGGCCCGGCCGGAGGGCCGACGCCGTCACCGGGCTCATCACGATCTGTCCGGCTTCGGCCGTGCCCTCCATCTCGACGGTGGTGCTGGCCGCCGGGCCCGTGACGATCAGCTCGCGGTGCGACCCCCCGACCAGGAAGAAGTGGAAGTCGCCCGAGTGGACACCCACGGACATACGCAGCGACACCTTCTGGCCCAGGACGACCAGCCGCCCGACGGTGCGGAGCGCCCGACGCATCTCGACGGCCGCCCGGCAGCCCCGCACCTCGTGCGCGCCGCCGGAGAAGTAGAGCAGGAGGGCGTCGCCACCGAACTTCAACAGCCGCCCGCCGTAGGCCACGGCGAGGTCGAGCAGCGCCACGAAGCAGGAGCCGATGGTGGCCGTCAACTCCTCGGCCCCGACCTTTCCGTGCTTGGCCAGTCCCTCGGACAGCTTGGTGAAGCCGGAGATGTCGACGAACACGACGGTCCCCGGCTCGACCCGGTACCGGTCGTCCGGGCGCTCGGACATCCACTCGATGCTGAGCCGCGGCAGGTAGGGCGCGAGGACCTCGGACAGGACCTCGTCGTGTACGGCCCGCCCCGCCCCGTCCGGCCCGCCGACCTCCGCTCGCGTCGTGGGATCGCCGGTCATGCCCCACCATTGTCGCACCTGTCCGTCCCGCCCGTCCGGCCCGACCGTCCTCCACTCCGGTCGATGGGCGTGCACCGGCCACATCGGGCCACCCGACCGTCGACAAGCCCCGAGGGCCGGTTTAGAGTGCCTGCATGTTCGAGACCGTGGTGGTAGGCGCAGACGACTCACCGACCGCAGCCAAAGCGGTGGAGGCGGCGATCGAAGTGGCGAAGCTCTCCGGAGGCACGCTGCACATCGTCACGGCCTACAAGCCGGCGGCCCGCTCGTCGTCGGGGGTCCCATCGGAGTTCAGCGGGTCCGTGCAACCCGACAGCCACGCCCGCAGCCTCCTGGACGAACTCGCGTCCCGGGCGCGCTCGGCATCGGTGAAGGCGGAGACGCACGCCCAGGGTGGGGATCCGGCGGAGGCCGTCACCGGGGTGGCCGACCGGGTCGGGGCCGACCTGATCGTCGTCGGATCCCAGGGGATGAAGCGTCGGGTGCTCGGGAGTGTGCCCAACTCGATCGCCCACGGGGCCGGGTGCGCCGTCCTCGTGGTCAAGACCGACTGAACGGGGCGCGTCTCCCGCGCCCCACCCGTACCGACCGGCCCGTCCCCCACAGGAGAGAGCATGTACAACGTCGTAGTCGTAGGTGCCGACGATTCGCCGAGCGCGTTGGAGGCGTTCAACCGCGCGCTCGAGTTCGCCAAGATGTCCGGGGGCACCCTGCACATCGTGACGGCCTACAAGCCCAAACCGCCGGGTCCGGCCGACGTCCCCGACGAGTTCCGCTACTCGATGGGCTCGTCCATCGACGCAGACGTACTGCTGCGGCGGCTGTCCGACCTGGCCACCGCCGAGGGCGTGGCCAGCGAGCTCCATGCCGCCACGGGGGACCCGGCCGACGCCATCGTCGGCGTCGGCGACCGCGAGGGCGCCGACCTCATCGTGGTGGGGAACAAGGGGATGAAGGGGGCACGACGGGTACTCGGGAGCGTGCCGAACACCGTCGCCCACCGGGCGACGTGCTCGGTCCTCATCCTCCCGACCACCTGAGGATGCCGCGGCCGGCGGGCGACGCCTCGGCCGCTGCGCTAAGAATGGGCACCATGCTCGCGGGCGGGCACGACACAAGGAGAACGGATCGATGAGTGGTCAGCCGAGTAGTGGAGTTCCCACCAAGATCGTCGTCGGGACCGACGGTTCCCCCACCGCGGAGCGCGCCGTGTCGAAGGCCAAGGCGTTGGCCGCCGCCGTCGGGGCCGAGCTGATCATCGTGAGCGCCTACAACAACCGCGCCCCGTCGGGCGTGGCCGCCGCGGGCATCGCCATCGACTCGAGCTGGGTGGCCGCCGCGCAGTCGGGCGCCGAGGCGGTGGCCAAGGAGGCGGGCGAACGGGCGAAGGCGGAAGGCGTCTCCAAGGTCTCCTACGAGGCTGTGGCCGGCGACCCGTCCGAGGTCCTGCTCCAGGTGACCGTGGACCAGGGCGCCGACCTCCTGGTGGTCGGGTCGAAGGGCATGCACTCGACCGCCCGCTTCCTGCTCGGCCCCATCGCCAACAAGGTGTCGCGCCGGGTTCCCTGCGACCTGCTGATCGTCGAGACGTCCGACTGACGTCCCCGGCCGGCGGGGGATCGGCCGGCCCGGCATCACCCCGTCGAGCCTTCCGGCATCCGGTGACCGGCGGTGCGGCTGCATCGACGGTGACGGACAGGTGACGTGAGTGTGACGTCCCGGTGACGTCACGTCGTCACCGGTTCCCACCGGGCTCCCGACCTGGTCGGAGGCCGGTGCACTCGGCTACGTTCACCACCGTGCTCGCGTCGATCAAGGGAACCGCCCGATCGGTGGTGCACGGCGAAGTCGTGATCTGGCCGGCGGTGCTGGCGGGCATCGCGGCCGCGGTGGCGTCCCTGACCATCGGCTCGATCCGGCTGGACCTCAACGTCGAGGTGGCGCTGGCGTCCATGACGACGTTCCTCTTCGGCGTACTCCTCGCCTTCACCATCGCCCGCACCCGGGATCGGCTCACCCTCATGCGCGAGCTGATGAGCAAGGGGAACGCCTCCCTGCTGTCCGTCCACCAGATGATGGAGGTCTTCACCGAGCCGGACCGCGGCCGCATCCGCCGCCTGGTGGACGACCAGCTGACCACCCAGATCGACTACCGGCTGGTCGACAACCACCTCTCCAACCCCGCCCACAACGCGTTGGTCGAGGCGGTCTACGGACTCGATCCCCAGACGCGCCAGGAAGAGGTCATCTACCGCAAGCTCGTCGAGCAGTGCATCCACATGAGTGCCGAGCGGGCGCTCATCGACACGACCACGGGGCAGTCGCTGATGCCGGTGGAATGGAGCGGGATGCTGCTCCTCCTCGGGATGATCGTGGCCCTGATCACCGTCATGCCCGGCGGGACGGTCTGGGGCGCGCTGGTCGCCGGCGTCCTGACCGGGACGCTCGTGACGCTCCTCATCGTGCTGCGGCAGCTGGACCGCCTGATCTGGCACGAGCAGGCCTCCATCTGGGAGCCGACGACCCGGCTCTTCCGGTCCATGGGCCTCGACCCCTACGTTCCCCGGCTGGTCATCGACACCGGTCGCTACGTCCCGACGGGCCGGGTCCGGGTGGTCGACTACCCCGACCCGTACCCCGACCGATCGCACAAGGTGGTGACGGTCGAGGAGTTGGGCGACGGATCCCGGGGGACCCGGGAACCCGGCGGAGCGCCGACCACCAAGGTCGCCTGACCCGGCCCGGGCGGACGCCGCCTCCGTCCCCGGCCGATCGTGACGGCCCGGCCCCGCCCCTCTACGGTGGTCGGCGTGCACCTGCTGCCGCTGCGCCTCGAGGCCGAGCTGTCCGACTCCGACGGGTCCCGGGAGATCCGAGCCGATCTGGAGGGTACCGGCCAGGCGTTCGGGCTCGGGCCCCTCGAGGTGGACCTCGAACTCCACGACGCCGGATTGGAATGGTCGGTCGCGGTGCGTGGCGACCGCCCGGTGCGGGTCCGGTCGGTGTCGTTCGTCTATGCCGTGGCCGGGGGACGGGGCCCGGTGCGGATGCTGCGCAACGGCTATCAGTCCTGGAGCCCGACGTCCGTCGGCGTGGTGGGGTATGACATCGACCCGTCCATCCGGGCCGACCTCCCCTTCCTCCAGGCCGCGCACCACGCCGACCAGCGCCGGGCCCGTCCGGGCGAGCTGCGCTCGGAGTGGGTGACGGTGCTGGCCGACGACCCGGGGCCCGGGTCCACCTGCGTACTCGTCGGGTTCATGGGCGGTGGCCACCACGACGGCACGCTGCGCGTGGCCGATCGGGAAGGCAACGTGGAGGTCCGGGTGGAGGCCTTCCTGGGCGACGTCGAGATCGAGCCGGGAGAGGCCCGCCCGCTCCATCCCGTCCTCGTGGTGCCCGCCGAGACGTCCGACGCCCTGCATCTGCTGGAGCGGTGGGCCGACCGGGCCGGTCAACTGGGAGGCGCCCGCACCACCGCGCCCTACCAGGTGGGCTGGTGCAGCTGGTACCAGTACTTCCACGAGGTGTCCGAGGCCGACATCGCCGCCAACCTGGCCCTGGCCGATCCCTGGCCGTTCGACGTGTTCCAGATCGACGACGGCTACCAGGCCGCCATCGGGGACTGGCTGGAGACCAACGACCGCTTCCCGTCGGACCTCGCCGGGCTGGCCGGGTCCGTCCGCGCCTCGGGACGGACGCCGGGCCTCTGGCTGGCCCCCTTCCTCGTGGCCCCGGACTCCGAGGTGGCCCGACGCCACCCCGACTGGATCGCCCGCCACGTGGTCGACGGGGTGGACGGCGGCCCGCTCCGCACCTGGTGGAACCCGGCCTGGGGCGGGGGCGAGGACGGATTCGTGTACGGCCTGGACACCACGAGGGAGGACGTGCTGGCCCACCTCGAGCAGGTGGCCGCCGCCGTGGTCGCCGCCGGGTTCCCGTACCTGAAGCTGGACTTCACGTTCTCCCCCGCCGTCGACGGCGGCTACGCCGATCCGGGACTCACACCCGCGGAGCGGGTGCGTGCCGGGTTCGCCGCCGTGCGCCGGGGGGCCGGCCGGGACGCCTTCCTGCTCGGGTGCGGCGTGCCCCTGTCCAACGTGGTCGGCCTGGTCGACGCCAACCGGATCGGGCCCGACGTGGCGCCGACGTGGACCCTCGACCCCTCGGTCGAGATCGTCCCCGGCTACCTCGGTTCCCAGCCCGCCACGGCCCACGCCGCGACCAACACACTGTCGAGGGCTTTCATGCACCGACGTCTGTGGCTCAACGACCCCGACTGCCTGCTGTTGCGCTCCACCGACACGGGCCTCTCGGCGGCGGCGGTCCGGTCCTGGGCCCACACCGTCGGTGTGTCCGGAGGTATGGCCCTCGTCTCCGACGATCTCTCCCGGCTCGGACCGGGGGAGCGTGCGCTCCTCGACGAGGTGGTGACCCTCGGCCGCGCCGCGGACGCGGCGGCGTCGACCGGCGACGGCCCCCGCTGTCCGGACCTGTTGGAGCACGCCCCGCCGCGGCGCCTCGTCTCCGCGGCCGGGGCCCTGGAGCTGGACCCGGTCACCGGCAACTCGCTCCTGGTGCCCACCCGTCCCACCTGACCGGCCTATCGGCCGTCCGGGGGGCATTGGTAGGGTCGACACCATGGACCCCCGGGCACAGATCGCCGAGGCCCACGCCGTCGGACGGGCCGTGACCCAGGGCAGGATCGAACACGTCCGGGCCCAGGCTCTGGTGCAGGTCCGCCGGTCGATGGGCATGACCCGTGAGCCGGTTCCGTCCTGCGACGACCCCGCCCTCGCCTACTTCGCGCCCGGCTCGGTGGTCCGGCGCATCCACGGCGACCTCCCCTCGATGCTCATCGGCGGACTGTCGGCCCTGCTCTTCCAGATGCTCCACCCGCTCGCCATGGCCGGCGTCGCCCAGCACTCCAACTACCGCAGCGACCCGCTGGGCCGGCTCGAGCGCACCGCGTCGTTCCTCGGGACCACGACCTTCGGTTCGGCGGACGAGGCACACCTCGCCATCGACCGTGTCCGCCGGGTCCACCGGCACGTCCGGGGTGTCGCCCCGGACGGCCGCCCCTACTCGGCGGCCGACCCCGACCTGGTCACATGGGTCCACGCCGCCGAGGTGTCGAGCTTCCTGGCCGCCTCCCGCGTCTACGCCCCCGTCGCCCCGACGGCCGGGGAGGCCGACGACTACCTGGACCAGATGGCCCGGGTGGCCCACGCCCTCGGCGCGGTCGACGTCCCCCGGTCGACGGCGGAGCTCGATGCCTACTTCGCCCACGTCCGCCCCCGCCTCCGCCTGACCGCCGAAGCCCGGACGGCCCGGAACTTCGTCCTCCGGGGGGTGGGGCGGTGGCCGCACGAAGTCGCCACCTACGGTCTGTTAGTCGGGGCCGCCCAGGGGGTCCTGCCCGTGTGGGCCCGCCGCCAGCTGCGCCTGCCGGGCGTACCGGCTGCGGACCTGCTGGCCGTCCGACCGTCGGCCCGTCTGCTCGGGAGCGCCTTCCGCTGGGTGGTCACCCCGCCCACCGTGCTCCCCGTCGACGCCACCCGGAACTGAGACCGGGAGGTCGGCGCTCGACTCAGCGCACCGCGCGGAGCCCCGGTCCGTCGTCGCCGTCGGCCGTTGGGTCCGGCGCGTCGGAGTCGGCGAGCGGCGACACGGCCGGTGGGTGGTCACCCGACAGGGCCAGGACCTCGTCGAATCCCTGGCGCAGGCAGTCGACCAGGACATCGGGGTCGGGAACCGCGGCGGTATCGATGTTGCAGCCGATGCAGCACGTCCCCTGATAGGAGAAGAGGGTCACGTTGAGCGCGGCCCCGGTGGTGGGGCCGAAGGCGTAGCTGCCCCGGATCCGGGCGCCGGCCAGATAGAGCGGCACCGGGACGCCGGGCACGTCGCTGGCCACGAAGTCCACGTGCTTGAGCATCGCCCCGACGACCCCCGAGGGCAGCAGGTTGAGCACGCCGGCCACCGCGTCCGACAGCGGCAGGGCCTCCTCGTACCGGGCGGCCCGGCACTGCCACCCCGTCATGCGCACCCGGGTCCCGGGGTCGGCCTCGCCGGCGGGCAGGGTGAACCGCTCGAGGGTGAACCGGTTGCCGCCCGCCGGGTCCTCCTCCCGCCGGGTCGAGACGGGCATCGTGACCCGCAGCTGGGTGACCGGGGCTCCGTGCAGCTCGTGGTAGCGACGGAGGCCGCCGGTGACCGAGGCGACGAAGGCGTCGTTGAGCGTCGATCCCACCGCGGTCCCGGCCGCCTTCAGGGCGGCGAGGTCGACAGCGATCATGTCCAGGTGCCGGCCGAGACCCCGTCGGACCATGATCGGCGACAACGTGTCCGCCACGGGCATCACGAACCGGCCGAGGAGCTGGCGGTGGCCACCGCGTCGAGGGTGGTCCGCAGCGGATGACGGACCGTCGTACCGGCCACCGGGATGACCCGGCCCAGACCACCCCGGGTGGTCGCCACCATCGCCCGCAGGGAGCGCTCCAGCGCCTCCCGGGTGAGTTCCGGCCCACTCGGCACCGGCTCGGGTTCGGCCACCTCCACCGGGGGTACGGGGCCCGGTTCGGGGGTCGTCTCGAACAGCAGCCAGCCCAACTGCACGGCGCCGAGGCCGTCGGTCAACGAGTGGTGCAGCTTGACGACCAACGCCGCCCCGCCGTCCGTCAGGCCCTCGACCAGGGTCATGGCCCACAACGGGCGCGACGGGTCGAACTCCGTCATGGCCTCGGACCGGGCGAACTCGAGCACCGTCTGGGCGGTGTGCGGACGGGGGGCGTCGATGCGCCGGAGGTGGATCGAGAGGTCGATGTCGCAGTCGACCCACCGGGGGGTGGCGAACAGCCCCGGCGGTCGGACGGGCCGCTGGCGGAATCGGGGAGCCTCCCAGGTCGCCCGGTCCAGGCGGGCCCTCAGCACGTCGAAGTCGGGCGGCGACTCCAGCCAGGTCACGGCGACGATGGTCGACCGCAGGCCGGGGTCGTGCTCCATGTTCCACGCCAGCGCGTCGGTGTGCCGCATGAATTGCTCGTCGTACCGTGCCATGGGCCCTCCTCCCGTTCCCCCGTGGTGAACCTAGAACGGTGGTCCGGGACGAGGCAGGGCCGAAGGTCATCAATGGGGCGCGGGCCCCTGACCAGGGACTCCCGGACGGCTTGTCGGCCGGCGGGGGCTGTCGTAGATTGGGCAGCCTCGTGTTTCGCTCCGGATCGACCCCTCACACGGGGCCAGTCGCAGCGAGGCGGGCCCGTCGAGTGTTCCGGGCCCTGTGCCTCCCCCTGCTCGTGGTCGCCGCGTCCCTGCCCCTCGGCACCGCCCTCCGGCCGGCCGGGGCGGCCAGCGTCGGCGACCTGCAGTCCCAGGCCGCCACCGTCGCCCAGCGACTCGTGCTCGAGCAGCTCCAGGACGATTCGGCCCTCCAGGCCACGTCGGTGGCGTCGGCCCGGGTGACCGCCGACGACCAGGCCATCGCCCAGATCCAGCACCAGCTGACGGTCGACCAGCAGGCCATCGACCAGCACCTCCACGTGATCCAGAACCAGGCCATCCAGTCCTACATCAACTCGGGCGCCGACTCCTCGAGCAGTGACACGACGCTCTTCGACGGAGGCACCACCCAGGCGCAGGAGGCCAGCGAGTACGCCAGTCTGGCCGTCGGCGACATCACCACCCAGATGGACCAGCTGCACACGGCCCAGCGCCAGCTCCAGGCCCAACAGGCCACTCTCCAGGCCCGCCAGGCCAAGGACCGGGCCGACCAGGCCCGTCAGTCGGCCGACCTGGCCCAGGCCCAGGCCGCCACCGCCGCCCTCCAGGCCCAGAAGGCCCAGGTGACCGGACAGCTGGCCGCCGCCGTGGCGGCCCAGCAGGCCGCCCAGGCCCAGGCGGCGGCGGCCGCGGTGGCCCGTGCGCCCAAGGTCACCCCTCGGACCACCACGACGGCCACCATCGCCACCATCTCCTCGGGCTCGGCCGCCGATGCGCCGGCGGCGGCCACCTCGCCGGCCCCACCGGCGGCATCCCCGGGTTCCGCCTCCAACGGCGATCCCTATCCGAGCCTGCCGGACCCGTCCCTCAATGCGTTCCTGAGTTGCGTGGTCCAGGCCGAGTCCGGTGGTGACTACAGCATCGTCTCGCCCAACGGCATCTACATGGGAGCGTTCCAGTTCAGCCAGCCCACCTGGAACACCGCCGCCTCGGCGGCTGGGCTCCCCCTGCTGGTCGGCGTCCCCCCCAACGACGCCACGAAGGCCGAGCAGGACACCGTGGCCGTCGCCCTCTACGCCATGGACGGCGAACAGCCGTGGCTGGGCGACCGCTGCAGCTGACCACCCGGTCCCGCTGACCCCGGTCAGCCCGCCAGGTACGCCACCACCGCCGCGGCGGTGCGGCCCCCACTGAACATCGCTCCCTGGAGCGAGGCCGTGTCGCGGTGGTCACCGCAGACGAAGCGGCCCCCACCGAGGTCCACCCGCCGACGGGGGGCCAACGGCGGCGCCTGGCGGGGCTGGCCGTGGGCGATGACGTCGGTCCGCAGGTGCTGCCAGTCCCCCGTGGACGCCCCGAACCACCGCGCCAGCTGTTCGACCACCCGGCGGTCCACCCCGGGGTCCAGGGCGGCGGGGCCGGGCACGGCGGCGGCCACCAGGCTTCGCCCGTCGGGGGCATAGGAGGGCGCGACGTTGCTGAGGACGGCCACGTTGCGGGCCGGTCCCCCCGGGTCGCCGTCGAGGGCGAGCGCGGTGCCCGCCAGGGGCGCCTCCGGCGTCGCGTACCAACAGCACGCCACCGCCCGCGAGCCCGGGTCGACCACCACCGGGCCGAGCAGGCGGTGGGCCTCGGGCCCCTCTGTGGCCACCACGACGGCCCGGGGCCCCAGGGTGGGCCCGTCGGCCAGCATCACCGACGTGCCGTCGAGCCGGTCCACCCGGGAGTCGAGCTGGACCGTCCCGGCCGGCAGGCCATCGGCCAACTGGGTGGTGACCGCGCCGATGCCCGCCGACGGGACGGCCGTCGGGCCGACCGCCAGCATGCGCAGGATCACGTCGAACCGCCGACTCGACACCTCCAGGTCGGGATCGAGTTGGATGCCGGCGAAGAGGGGGCGCCAGAACCGGTCGACCATCCCCGGGCTGAAGCCGCACCCCTCGAGACGGGCCCGGGTGCTCCGGTCGGGGCGGCGCAGCAGGTCCCGCACCGGGGTGGTGGTCACGTCCACCACCAGGCGGGCGAGACGGAGCCGGTCGGCGAGGGAACCGATCGGGGCGGTCAGCGTCGACACGATCTGCCCCGGGCGCCGCCGCGGATCGGCCACCTCGTAGAGCCTGCCCTCCACCCGCACGACGGCACCGGGGGTGAAGGGACGCAGGTCCAGGGCCCCGAGGTCGAGACGGCGTCGGACCTCGGGGTAGGCGGTGAGCAGGATCTGGAACCCCCGGTCGAGTTGGAAGCCGTCCACCACGTCGGTGCGCACCCGGCCGCCGACCCCGTCGGAGGCCTCGACCACGGTGCAGTCCACCCCGGCCCGGACCAGGTCGAGGGCGCAGACCAGTCCGGCCGCTCCCGCCCCGATGACGACGACGTCGCTCACCGCAGTACGCACCGGTCCGAGCCGGCGCAGGCGTCGCAGGCGCCCGCCCGGCCGGCCGCGTGGGCGAGGCACCGGGCCACCCGCCGGTCCACCAGGTCGACCAGGACCGGATCGGGCCCGAGGGGGGCGGCGACCAGCCATCGGACACCGGGGTGGCGGCGGGCGGCCTCGGCGGTCAGGTCGGGTAGGTCGCGGTCCCAGTGGCGTCCCGGACCGAGGAACCACGGGGCCACGGCCACCACGCTCGCCCCCGCCGCCACGCAGCGGTCGAAGGCGGTGCCGACGGTCGGCTCGGCCAGTTCCATATGGGCGACCTCGACGATCGGGTAGGGCAGGCGATCCGAGGACGACCGTACGAACGCCTCGAACGCTTCGTTGGACTCCGCCCGCCGCGAACCGTGGTCGACGACCACCACCGCCACCACCCCGTCCACCGTTCCGTCCCCACCGGCGGGCGGATCGCCCTGCCCGCTCGCTCCGGCGGCCCGTCCCATCGCGCCAACACTACGGCGGGCGGCGCCCGCACCGGCCGGATCGTCGGGATCAGCCGGCGGACCGGTGGTCGCGTTCGAGGTCCAGGAGATGGATCTTCCGGGCCGATCCGCCGCCGTAGCCACCGAGGCCGCCGTCGGCGGCGACGACCCGGTGACAGGGCACGATGACGGCCACGGGGTTCCGGCCGTTGGCCAGGCCCACCGCCCGGGAGGCACGGGGATTTCCCACCCGCCGGGCCAGCTCGCCATAGCTGATCGTCTCGCCGTAGGGGATGGACCGCAGCTGGGCCCACACCCGGCGCTGGAACTCGGTGCCGCCCAGCTCGAGGGGCACGTCGAAGTCCGTCCGGTCTCCGGCGAAGTACTCGGCCAGCTGGGCCGCCACCTCGGCGAAGGCGGCGTCGTCCCGTCGGCTGTCGGGCGGGGGGGCGACGGCGTGGGCCTGGTCGACCATCACGAGGTTGGTCAGCCGACCGCCGCGCCCCACCAGGGTGAGCGGCCCGATGGGACTGTCCACCACGGCGAACAGGGTGTCGGGGTTGCCTGCGTCAGACACGGGTCGTCTCCTTCTGCGCCACAGCGGCACGTCGTACAACGTCGGTTCGGGCGGGGGCAGGCCACCGGTCGACCGGGTGTCCGGTCGCCGCCCACAGGTGCTGGACGGCGTAGGCACGCCACGGTCGCCAGCCGGCGGAACGGGCGACCAGGGCGGCCGGCGTCGACGGGAGCCCGAGCAGGCCGGCCCCCCGCCGCACGCCCAGGTCGCCGTCGGGAAATGCGTCCGGATCGCCCAGGGCCCGCATGGCGACCGTCTCGACGGTCCAGCGCCCCACCCCCGGAAGGGCACCGAGCACCGCCCGGGCGGCGTCCCGGTCGGCCCCCGGACCCAGGTCGAGCCGGCCGGCGGAGAGGGCGGCGTTCAGGGCGGCGAAAGTCCGCCGGCGGCTCCCGGGGACGGCCGGTTCGGCGTCGAGCAGCTGGTCCGGCGTCGGGAAGAGGTGGGTGAGGGTGCCGACCGGGTCGTCCACGGTGTCCCCGTGGCCCGTGACCAGGCGGGCGGTCGTGGTGCGGGCGGCGGCGGTCGACACCTGCTGGCCGAGGACGGCACGGACCGCGAACTCGGCGCCGTCCACCGTGCGCGGCACCCGCCGGCCGGGAGCCATCGCCACCAGCGGCGCCAGCACGGCGTCCTTCGATAGCTCCCGGTCGACCGCCACCGGATCGGCGTCCAGGTCGAGCAACCGGCGGCACCGGGCGATGGCCGTGGTCAGGTCGGCGACGTCGGTGAGCTCGAGGCGACAGGCGATGTGGTCCGGGGTGGGTGTGAGCGCCACCACTCCCGGGCCGTTCGCCAGGCGCAGGGTACGCCGGTAGGTGGTGCCCACCACCTCCTCCACGCCGGGTACCGCGGTCATCGACAGGTGACCGAAGAGGTTGTCCGGGCAGAGTGGACCCCGGAAGGGGAGTCGGACGGTCACCGGGCCGGTCCCGGGTTCGCTCCGTCGTCCCGACCGGCGCGACCGCAGTCCGCTGGGGGACATGTCGAACACGGACCGGATCGTCTCGTTGAACTGACGGATGCTGGCGAAGCCGGCGCCGAACGCGACTTCGGCCATCGGCAGGGAGGTGGTCTCGATCAGCACCCGCGCCGTCTGGGCCCGCTGCGCCCGGGCCAGGGCGACGGGGCCGGCGCCGACCTCGGCGAGCAGCAGCCGCTCCACCTGACGCACGCTGTAGCCGAGCTGCTCGGCCAGGCCCGGCACGCCGGACCGGTCGATGACGCCGTCGGCGATCAGCCGCATCGCCCGGGCCACCACGTCGGCCCGGAGGTCCCACTCCGGCGAGCCCGGGGTGGCGTCGGGTCGACACCGCTTGCAGGCCCGGAAACCCGCCCGTTGGGCCGCCGCCGCCGTGGGCAGGAACCGGACGTTGCGACGGAGCGGGGTCCGGGCCGGGCAGCTCGGCCGGCAGTAGATGCGGGTCGAGACGACGGCGGTCACGAACCACCCGTCGAAGCGTGGGTCCCGTGACTGCACGGCGGGATAGCAGCGGTCGGGATCGTCGTGCACCGCTCCAGTGTGCTCCACCGGGTGGCCCCGGACTAGCGGAATTGCGACACGACAGTGACCCACCCCGACGGGGCGGTCGGGCCCGCCGGGTCCGACCCGGATAGCGTGCGTGCCGGTGCGTGCCGGTGCGTGCCGGTGCGTGCCGGTCGTGCCGGTGCGCTGCCGGTGCGGCGGAGGGGGCTGGGATGGCCGACGGTCGGATCGCGACGGGACACCTCGGGAGGCTGGCCGTCTCGGCCCTGCTGCTCTGCGTCGGACTGGCCCTGCCGGCCGCCACCGCCGACGCCGTCACCCCGGTCAGCACGGCGGCCCCGTACCTCACCCTCGGCTGGGGCGACCCACCCGACCCCACCACCGTCATGGCCGCCACCGGCATCCACGACTTCACCCTCGCCTTCGTCCTGGCCCATCGGGGCTGCACCCCCGCCTGGGACGGCACCCGTCCGCTGCTCGGGGGCAGTGACGCGGCGACGATCGCCGCCATCCGGTCGGCCGGCGGTGACGTGTCCGTCTCCTTCGGCGGATGGTCGGGACGCAAGCTCGGCACCGTCTGTCGGACGCCCACCGCCCTGGCCGCGGCCTACGAGCAGGTCATCCACGCCTACGGGCTGGCGGCCATCGACGTGGACATCGAGCACACGGAGTTCTCCCGGCCGGCCACACGGCTGCGGGTCGTCACCGCGCTCCGCCAGGTGCAGGTGGACGACCCGTCGGTCGAGATCACGATCACCTTCGGGACCACGCCCGCCGGCCCGGACGCCGACGGGCGCAGTCTGATCGCCGACGCCGTGTCGGTGGGACTGCAGCCCTTCGCCTGGACGATCATGCCCTTCGATTTCGGGACACCCGAGTCGGACATGGGAGCGGCCAGCGTGGCTGCGGCCGAGGGGTTGCACGCCGACCTCATGTCCGCCTACGGCGAGAGCTCGGCGGTGGCCTACGCCCACATGGGCATCTCGTCGATGAACGGCCGGACCGACGAGGCCGACGAGACGGTCGGGCCCACGGACTACCGGACCATCCTCGGCTACGCCGAGACCGAGCATCTGGCCCGGGTGACATTCTGGATGGTCGACCGGGACCGGGCCTGCACCTCGGGGGAGACACCGGGCAACTCGTGCAGCGGGATCGCCCAGACGCCCTGGGAGTTCACGACCCTGACCGCCGGATACACCGGCTGACCCCTATGCGTCGACCGACCGGTCGTCGGCCGCCCGCCAGCAGTACCAGGCGACCAGACTGCGGTAGGGGCGGAACGGTTCCCCCATGCCCTGCAGGTCCCGGGGGTGGGGCAGCTCGGCCAGCCCCCAGGCCCGGGCGAACCCGGCCCGCACCCCGTAGTCACCGGTCGGCCAGACGTCGAGCCGGTTCAACGCGTTCATCAGGAACATCTGCGCCGTCCACGGCCCGATGCCCCGGACCACGGTGAGGTGGGCCACCACATCGTCGTCCGACATCCTCCCCATCCGCTCCAGGGCGACCTCGCCGGAGACCACCTTGTCGGCCAGGTCGACCAGCGACGCCGTCTTGGCGCCACTCAGTCCGCATGCCCGGAGCACCTCCACCGGGGTGGACAGCACCCCTTCGGCCGTCACCCGGCCGTCGAGGGAGTCCACGAACCGACCGTGGATCGAGGCCGCCGCCCGGCCGGCGAGCTGCTGGTAGACGATGCCGCGGGCCAGGTAGTCGAACCGTCGGGCGACGGGCACGCGGCGGTGCGGCGGGGGCGGCCCGTGGCGCTCGACCAGTCCGGCGATCACGGGATCGGCGGTGGCCAGTTCGGCGACGGCGGCGGCCAACGGGGGGGAGGGCACACCGTGATGATGCCAGCCCGTTGCGACCGTGGGTGCCGGGCGTAGGCTCTCGACGGGCAGCCAGAGGATCGACGATCAGGAGGAGCACCCCATGGAGGGCGACGTCGTATCGGTGGAACGGATCATCCCGGCGGGGCCCGCGGCCATATTCGCCCTGGTGGCCGACGCCTCCCGCCACCCCGAGATCGACGGCTCGGGTACCGTCCGCCAGGTCAAGCCGGGCGCTCCCGAGAAGCTCGGCCCCGGCTCCGTCTTCGGCATGTCCATGAAGGCCGGCGTCGCCTACTCGATGCAGTCGACGGTCATCGAGTACGAGGAGAACCGGCGCATCGCCTGGCAGAGCCGGCCGGGGGGCTTCGTGGGCAAGTTCGTGGCCGGCCGCATCTGGCGGTACGAGCTCGAACCCGTGGAGGGCGGGACCCTGGTGCGGGAGAGCTGGGACATCAGCCAGGACCACCAGCGGGCGCTGCTGAAGCTCGGGGGCCTGCCGACCAAGACCGCCGACAACATGGCCAGGACGCTCGAGCGGATCGAGAAGATCGTCACCTCCTCGTAGCGGACCGGCGCCGACGGAAGCATCGGGCGCCCGCCGGTGTTGGAAGGGCTGTGACCACCCTCTCGGTTCTCGATCTCGCCACTGTCGCCAAGGGGTCGACCGCCGCTGACGCCCTGGCCGACACGACCCGGCTGGCCGGCGTCGCCGAGGCCCTCGGCTACCACCGGCTGTGGGTCGCCGAGCACCACGGCATGCCCTCGGTGGCGAGTTCCGCGCCGGCCGTCCTGGTCGGCCACCTGGCCGATGCCACCACGACCCTCCGGGTGGGCGCCGGTGGCGTGATGCTCCCCAACCATGCCCCCCTGGTGGTGGCCGAGCAGTTCGCCACCCTGGAGGCCCTCCATCCGGGCCGTATCGACCTCGGCCTGGGCGCGCCCCGGGTACGGACCCGTCCACCGCCCGGGCGTTGCGGCGCAGCGCCGATCTCGGTGCCGAGCACTTTCCCGAGGACGTCGTCGAGCTCATCACGTACCTCGTCCCCTCCGAGGGACCACCCACCACCCCGGCCCCGGTGCCCGGGCGCGGCTATCTCCCCCAGGTGTGGCTGCTCGGGTCCTCCACGTTCAGCGCGCAGCTGGCCGGGCTGCTCGGCCTCCCGTTCAGCTTCGCCTTCCACTTCGCCCCCGCGCTGGTCGACCAGGCCGTCGCCCTCTACCGACAGCACTTCCGCCCGACCGGGCTGCTGGCCGAGCCCTACGTCATGGTGGCCGCCTCCGTGCTCTGCGCCGACTCCGACGACGAGGCCCGCTACCTGTCCGGACCGTCGGCCCTGGCCATGCTCCACCTCCGCACCGGAAGACCCGGGCCCGTAGTCAGCCCCGAGGAGGCCGCCGCCTATCCCTTCACTCCCGAGGAGCGGTCCATCGTGGAGGCCTCGACGGCCGATCACATCGTGGGCGGACCGGACACCGTGCAGCGGGGCCTGGAGGCCCTGGTCGAGCGGACCGGCGCCGACGAGCTGATCCTCTCCACCCGGGCCCACGACCTCGCCGCCCGCTCGCACTCGCTCACCCTGGTGGCCGAGCGCTGGGGACTCGGGTCCGGCTGACCGGGCGGCCGCCCTCCGGGTCGGCTCAGAGATCCGCCACCCGGGGCAGCACCTCCTCGGCCAGCAGGGCCAGGTGGTCGAGGTCGGCCAGGTCCATGATCTGGAGGTACGCCCGGGAGGCGCCCAGGTCGGCGAATCGTCCGAGCTTCCCGACCACCTCGCCCGGCGTGCCGCAGAGCCCGTTGGCCGCCAGCTCCTCGACCTGACGGCCGATGGCGGCCGCCCGTCGGGCGATCTCGGATCCGTCGCGTCCGCAACACACCGTCTGGGCGACGGACAGCACCAAGTCGGCCGGGTCGCGATCGGCGGTCCGACAGGCCGCCCGGACCACGTCGAACTGCGGTCCGGTGTCCTCCGGGGTGCGGAAGCCCAGGTTGAACTCCGCCGCGTAGGTGGCGGCCAGCCGCGGGGTCCGCTTCGGTCCGTTGCCGCCGATGATGATCGGCGGACCGGGCCGTTGCACGGGCTTGGGCAGACCCGGGCTGTCCTCCAGCCGGTAGTGGGCGCCCTCGAAGGAGAAGACGAGATCGTCGGGCGCCGACCAGAGTCCGGTCACGATGGCCAGCTGCTCCTCCAGGCGCTCGAATCGCTCGCCCACCGGCGGGAACGGGATGCCGTAGGCGGAGTGCTCGTCGTCGAACCAGGCGGCGCCGATGCCGAGCTCCACCCGGCCGCCGCTCATGGCGTCGACCTGCGCCACGGAGATGGCGAGCGGGCCCGGGAGCCGGAACGTGGATGCGGACACCAGGGTGCCCGAGCCGGATGGTGCTCGTCTCCCGGGCGAGCCCGGCGAGCGTCACCCAGGCGTCGGTGGGCCCCGGGCGCCCGTCGCCGTCCCCCATGACCAGGTAGTGGTCGCTGCGGAAGAAGGCGTCGAATCCGAGCCGCTCGGCCGCCAGCGCCACGGTCAGGAGGTCGTCGTAGGAGGCACCCTGCTGGGGCTCGGTGAAGATGCGGAGGTCCATGTCCCTGGTCTACCCGCGCCGATGCCGGTCTGCCCGCGGTCCCGGCCCTCAGGTGACCGGGAGACCTCCGTCGACGAAGCCCTCGTCGATCTCCGCGTCGGCCGACCCGACCTCGCCCATCGACATGGCCAGGTCCTCGGTGGGGCGTTCGAGGCCCGACGACGAGCGCAGGGTGTGCTGCTTGAGGAACAGCGTGGCCACCAGCATGACCACGGCGATGGGCACGCCGACCAGGAAGACGGTGTGCAGCGACCGCACGAACGACTCCAGGATGCCGTACTGGATGTGCGGCGGGAAGGCGTGCAGCTCGGCCGGGCTCATCGAGAAGCTGCCGTGGACGTGGATGCCGGCGGCGGCGGCACCCGGCACCAGCACTGTCATCCAGTGGCTCAGGCCGGCGATGAAGATGGCCCCGAACAAGGCCGTCCCGAAGGCTCCCCCGAGCGACCGGAAGAAGGTGACGGTGGCCGTGCCCGTGCCGATGGAGTGGGCCGGGACGGCGTTCTGGGTCGCCAGGACCATGATCTGCATGCACATGCCCAGGCCCGCCCCGAGCACCATCACGTAGAGGCTCATCGTCAGGTGCGACGTGTGCAGCCCGAGGTGGGACAGCAGCCACATGGCGATGATGGTGAGCACCGAGCCGATGATGGGCATCGGCTTGTAGATGCCGGTGCGGGTCACGATCTGTCCCGACGTGATCGAGCTGATGAGGAGGCCCACCATCAGCGGGATCATCAACAGGCCCGACACCGTGGCCGAGACCCCGTCCACCAGCTGCAGGTAGAGCGGCAGGTAGATGATGGCCCCGTACATCACCACCGAGAGCAGGAAGCTGACCGTCGACGCCGTGCGGACCACGCCGATGTGGAACAGCGACGGGGGTAGGATCGGCTCGGCCGCATGGTGCTCCCACACGATGAAGGCGGCCACGAACACGACCGAGACGGTGCCCAGGACGAGGATGACGGGCGAGGACCAGGCGTACTGGGTGCCACCCCACACCGTCACCAACAGGGCCGCCGTGACCCCGACCATCATCAGGCCGGCCCCCAGGAAGTCGATGCGGTGCGACTGACGCCGGAACGGCAGCTTGAGCACCGCCGAGGTCACCACCAGGGCCACGATGCCGATGGGCAGGTTGATGTAGAAGATCCACCGCCACGACAGGTCGTCGGTGAAGACGCCCCCGAGCAGCGGCCCGGCCACCGACGACAGCGCGAACGTCGCCCCGAAGTAGCCCTGGTACCGGCCGCGCTCGCGGGGGGAGACCACGTCGGCGATGATCGTCATCCCCATGGCCATCAGTCCGCCGGCGCCCAGGCCCTGGATGCCGCGGAAGGCGATGAGCTGGCCCATGTTCTGGCTCATGCCGGCCAGGACCGACCCGATCAGGAAGACGACGATGGCGAACTGGAAGATGCCCTTGCGGCCGAACTGGTCGGACAGCTTGCCGTAGAGCGGGGTCGAGATCGTCGAGGTCAGCAGATAGGCCGTCACCACCCAGCTCATGTGGTTGAGCCCGTGCAGGCTGTTGACGATGGTGGGCAGCGCCGTGCCGACGATCGTCTGGTCGAGGGCGGCCAGGAACATCCCGAGCATCAGTCCGCTGAACACGAGCAGGATCTGGCGATGGGTCAGCGCCACCGCGGGGGCGGGCCCCGGACCCCCCGGCGGAGCGGGGTTGTCGGCGGCATCGGCCGACCCGAAAGCTCCGGAGCCGGCACTGCGCTCGGCGTCGATGCTCATCGGGCCCCCCGGTGACCGGTCGACCCGGTCGGAGGGCGACCACCGGCCGGGTCGCGGGCGTCGTGGAGGTCCGCTCCGAGCCGGAGCAGGCCGGTGGCCAGGGCGTTGCGCTCCTCGTCGCTCCAGTCGGCGATGGCCGTCGCCAGCTCGCGGCGGCGCGACTCGGAGACCGCCTCCAGGACCGAGGCCCCGAGTTCGGTGAGGCTGAGCAGGGCGGCGCGTCCGTCGGCCGGATCGGGGGTCCGGGCGATGAGACCGGCGGCGACGAGATCACGGATCTGGCGACTGATCGTCGAGAGGTCCAGCTCCACACTCCCGGCGATGTCCGACAGGCGGACCGGGGCCTCTTCGGACAGGCGGACCAACAGCCAGTAGCCGGTCCGGCTCACCACGGTGCCGTCCGGGAGGGCGTCCCGGGGCACCTCGAGCCTCAGGATGGCGCGGGCCACCTGGGTCAACGACCGCTCGAGGCCCGCCGACACGCGGGCCGCCGGCGCCGGTCGCGGGGTGGTGTCCTTGGTCGGGGTGGTCATCGGTGCTCCTCGGGAACCGCTTCTTCGGTCTATCTAGGTGCTTGCAGCAAGCAAGTATATACCGAAGCGGCGACCGCTAGCCAGTTAGCAATCGGCGATTGCAGATGGGGCCGCCGAGGCGTCCGGCCGGCGGGTGGGCCCGCCCCACCACCAGGATCCCGACGACGTGGGCGCCCGACATCCGCAGGGCGGCGGCGGCCGACTGGGACCGCGCCCCCGTGGTGACGCTGTCGTCGAACACCAGCACCCGCATCCCCTCGAGGCCGTCCCGCCCCACCCCCGGCCCCGGGGCGAACCCGTCCCGGCAGGCGGCCAGGTGCCGGGCGGAGCCCTTCCCCCGGACGAGCAGCGGCAGATGCCTCGCCGCCAGGGTGGGCACCGCGTCGAGCAGGGCCCCGGCCGGCGAGGGGCCCGGCCGACGGGTGGAGGGAACCGGGGTCACCACCGTCGACGACCCGAGCCACCGGTCCAGGTCGGAACCGGGCCGGTCGATCCAGGCCGACAGGTCATCGGCCACCCGACGGCGATGGCCGCCCCGGACTCGGCGGTGGGTCCGTCCTTGTACCCCCGCAGCCGTCGATGGACGTCGTCCCCCACCCGGTACTCGTGGACCACCACGGTCCGCACCAGCGGCAGCCCGAGCTGGCGGGCGATCAGCCGACAGCAGAAGCAGACCGGGCCGGGCCCGGGGACCGCCCGTCCGCACAGCGGACAGGCGCCGATGGTGGCGGACGCTGCGGGGCGGGCGGGCGGCTCGCGGTCGACATGGAGACGGATGGACTCCGGGTGCACCACGGCACTCCCCCGGGTCGGGCCGACGCGGGCCGGCGGGTCTGGGGCGGCCTCCGGCCGCGAGCGCCGGGGCGCGGATCCGGTCAGCCGGCCGGGGGCCCCTCGTCGGGTCGGTGCAGCAGGAAGGTGCCGGTCGACCGGCTGACCAGCTGGCCCTCGGCATCGGTGACGTTGGCCTCGGCGTAGGCCACCTGCCGGGCCATGCGGACGACATCGCCCCGCAGCGAGTACGAGCCGCCGTCGAGGGCGGGGCGCATCGTCTCGATCTTCATCTCGAGTGTCCCCCGGGTCCGCGCCCGGCCGGGTAGGGCGGCGTTGATGGCGAAGTTCATGGCCGCGTCCAGGAGGAGGCCGTGGATACCGGCCTGTACGATCCCGTGCGGGTTGCAGGCCAGCTTCGTCGGGGTGAACGTACCCGTGACCCAACCCAGGTCCTCGCCGTCCACGCCGTAGTCGTCGAAGGACGCCCCGACGGTGCCGATGAGCTCCATCCCGCCATTACCCAGCCAGCGGTCCATGTCCTTGATGCGACCTGTCATGCCCGGAACCGTAGCCCCGGGCTGCGTCACCCCTGTGGCCGCCTCCGACCGGGTCCCGGTAGGCTCTGTCGCGCGGCCACCGTGGCCGCCTGGCGGGGCCGGACCCCGCCGCACGACCACCGGGCACGGCCGGCAGGATGACTCCGCCGGACCCCGGAAGGAGATGGACCATGGCCGAGGCCGTCATCATCGACGCCGTTCGCACCCCCGGGGGCAAGCGCAACGGCAAGCTCCGCAACTGGCACGCTGCCGACCTGGGCTCCGAGGCCCTGAAGGCCCTCGTCGAGCGCAACGACCTCGACCCGGCTCTGGTCGACGACGTGATCATGGGCTGCGTCATGCAGGTGGGCGAGCAGTCCCTGAACGTCGGGCGCAGCGCCGTCCTGGCCGCCGGCTTCCCGGAGTCGGTGCCGGCCACCACCATCGACCGCCAGTGCGGGTCGAGCCAGCAGGCCCTGCACTTCGGTGCCCAGGGCGTCATGGCCGGCGCCTACGACGTGGTGATCGGTGGCGGGGTCGAAGTCATGTCCCGCACCCCGATGGGCTCCTCGGTCGTCCGCGAACTGGGCTTCCCCTTCGGCCCCCGGGCGATGGACCGTTACAAGCCGGCGCGGCGGGCTGGTCGGCCAGGGCGAGGGCGCCGAGCTCATCGCCGAGCAGTGGAACCTCAGCCGCGAGGACCTCGACGAGTTCTCGGCCCGCTCCCACCAGCGGGCGGCCCAGGCCACGGCCGAGGGTCGCTTCGAGCGGGAGATCATCCCGGTGGCGGTCAAGGACGACGACCGGAACGACACCGACGAGCTGATGACGACCGACGAGGGCATCCGTCCCGACTCCTCGGTGGAGTCGCTGGGCAAGCTGAAGCCCGCCTTCCGCCCCGAGAACGGCCGGATCACCGCGGGCAACTCCTCGCAGATCACCGACGGTGCGTCGGGTGTCCTGATCATGAGCGAGGCCAAGGCCTCGTCGCTCGGGCTCACCCCGAGGGCACGGTTCCACTCCTTCGCGGTGGCCGGCAGCGATCCCATCACCATGCTCACCGGTCCCATCCCGGCCACCCGGATGGCCCTCGAGCGGGGCGGCCTGACCCTCGACGACATCGACGTCATCGAGATCAACGAGGCCTTCGCGTCGGTTCCGCTGGCCTGGGCCCACGACCTCAAGGCCGACATGGACAAGGTCAACGTCAACGGCGGGGCCATCGCCCTCGGCCACCCGCTGGGGGCGTCCGGGGCCAAGCTCATGGCCACGCTGCTCAACGAGCTGGAGCGCACCGACGGCCGCTACGGACTGCTCACGATGTGCGAGGGCGGCGGCATGGCCAACGCCACCATCATCGAGCGTCTGGGCTGATCCGCGGTGGGCCGGTGGCCCGCTGCCCGACCGGCTGGAGACCGGCCCCCCGGGGCCGGTCTCCCCGCGTCAGCGGGCGGACGCGCCGGGGCCGCGGAGGGTCAGTGGTAGCGGGTGGCGAGGATCAGGCCCACGAAGATCGCCCCGATGGCGGCGATCAGCCAGGCGTTGTTGACGCCCCCGGGGAGCAGGCCGGCGTAATTCAGGATGACGATCAGGACGCCCAGGGCGAACATGGCGATGATCAGGACCCCGAACCACTTCGGGCTGACCTTCTGGCTGCGGTCGATCGGCGGGGTGTACCGGTTGGACTGCACCGACGCGGACGCGGTCGATCCCCCCTTGGCCGCGGACTTGCCCGACGGCGTGACCCGCCCGCCCTTCTTCTGCGCCTTGCCGGGCCCCGACTTGGCCGTAGATGCCATGGGCGAAGGATAGCCAGTCGGGCGACCCCGAGGCGCCCGCCACCGGCTCCCCGGGCGCCCGGTACGATCGGTGCCCCATGGCAGTCCGCGTGCTGGTCATCGACAACTACGACTCGTTCGTCTACAACCTCGTGCAGGAGCTCGGCGAGCTGGGGGCCGACCCCGTGGTCCACCGCAACGACGCCATCGACGTCGACGGCATCCGCGCCGCCGCCCCGGACGCCGTCCTCATCTCGCCGGGGCCCGGTCGACCCGAGGATGCCGGTGTGTCGCTGGCCGTCATCGAGCAGCTGGCCGGAGAGCTGCCGATCCTCGGGGTATGCCTCGGACACCAGGCCATCGGCCAGGCCTTCGGGGGCGAGATCGTCCGGGCACCGACGCTGATGCACGGCAAGACCTCCGCCATCCACCACGACGGGGCCGGCGTGTTCGCCGGGCTACCGGACCCCCTGACCGCCACCCGCTACCACTCCCTGGTGGTCGAGCCGGAGAGCGTCCCCGACGTCCTCGAGGTCACGGCCCGGACCTCCGACGGGGTCATCATGGGACTGCGCCATCGCACCCTGGCCGTCGAGGGGGTCCAGTTCCACCCCGAGTCGCTGCTGACGCCCGAGGGTCCCTCCCTCCTGGCCAACTTCCTGGCCATGGCCGCCGCGCCCGTCTGAGCCCTCCGGCGTCCGAGGGGAGCCGACCGGAGGTCAGTCCCCGCCACCCCCGCCCCCGCCCTTCGGGAGGGAACTCGTGGTGGTCGTGGTCGAGGACGTGGTGGTGGACGACGGGACCGTCGTGGTGGTCGTGGTGGTGGTGGTCGTGGCCGGGGGGCCGGTCGAGACGGAGATGGCCACGGAGCTGCCCGGCGGGACGCTGGTGCCCGCGGCCGGATTGGAGGAGACCACGTCACCGGCCGGGTACTGCGTGGACGGGACCGGGGTGATGCTGCCCAGGTTCAGCTGGGCGCGCGCCCAGCGCCTGGCCGGCCTGACCCTGCGACTGCCCGATCAGGGACGGCACGATCACGTCGGCCGGACCCGCCGAGACGGTGAGGGTGACCGTCGAACCCTGGTTGACCTTGGTGCCCGAGGCCGGATCGGTGCTGAGCACGGTGCCCTTCAGGGCCGTGCTCGTCTTGTAGACCGCGGTGCCCTGGAGGCCGGCGCTCTGGAGGATGCCCATGGCGTTGCCCACGGTCGTGTTGGTCAGGCCCTGGGGTACCGTCACCTGGATGGGTGGCGGCGTCTCGGCGACCCGCAGCGTCACGGTGTCGCCTTTCTTGACCAGGCTGTCGGGGGCCGGACTGGTGGAGATGACGGTGCCGGCGGCGTCGTTCGACACCTGCTGGACCTGGTTCACGTTGAGGCCGTCGGCCCGCAGCGTGGCGGTGGCGACGGAGGCCGGCTGGCCGACCACCGAAGGCAGGTTGAACGATGTGCTGCCACCGAGGTATCCCAGGTTCCGGGCGAAGAGGTAGCCGGCCACCAGCAGGATGACGATCAGGATCGCCAGGATGATGGCGTAGTTGCGGGTCCGGTTGGTGCCCGACTCGTCAGGGGCGGTCCCCCCGGTATCGCCCGGTCCGCCGGCGTCACCCACCGCTCCGACGGAGCGGGTGGCGTCCATGCCCGCCGCGGCGGCGACCACGGTCGTGGCCCCGGCGACGCCGACCATGCCGGTGGTGTCGTCCATGGCCAGGACGCTTCGCCCCTCGTTGAAGCGCACCAGGTCCGCCCGCAGCTCCTCGGCCGTGGCGTAGCGGTGGGCCGGGTCCTTGGCCATCGACTTCAGGATGATCGCCTCGAACGTCGGCGGGACCTGCGGATTGAGCTCGCGCGGGGCCGGGGGGTTGTCGCGGACGTGCTTGGACGCCACCGCCACCGGTGACTCGCCGAGGAACGGCGGCCGGCCGGTCACCATCTCGAAGAGGACGACGCCGAGGGAGTAGATGTCGCTGCGGGAGTCGACGCCGAGTCCTTCGGCCTGCTCCGGTGAGAAGTAGGTGGCGGTACCCATGACCGCCCCGGTCTGGGTGAGGCTCTCCTCGGTGTTGACCGCCCGGGCGATGCCGAAGTCGGTGACCTTGACCTGCCCGTCATCGGTGATGAGCACGTTGCCGGGCTTGACGTCGCGGTGGACGACGCCGTGCTTGTGGGCGTATCCGAGGGCGGCGGCCACGTGGGCGCCGATGTCGGCCGTGCGCTCGGCGGACAGGGGACCCGCCGACTTCAGGATCGACGACAGCGGGCGCCCGTCGATGTACTCCATCACGATGAAGTAGGTGCCGGTGTCCTCACCCCAGTCGAAGACCGGGACGATGTTGGGATGGGACAGGTTGGCCGCCGCCTGGGCCTCCCGCCGGAACCGCTCGACGAAGGAGCGGTCCACCGACAGCTCGGGAAAGAGGACCTTCAGGGCCACCGGTCGGTCCAGCAGGCGGTCGTGGGCGCGGTAGACCTCGGCCATGCCGCCGCGGGCGATCAGGTGGTTCAGCTCGTAGCGCTCGGAGAAGACACGCGGCGTCTCGTTGGGATCCATGTGCGTCAAAGCCTATGCCTGCTGTCGCTCGGTTCCGGGGTTCCGGAAGGTGGTTGCTGCGAATGATCGGCCGCGGCCGTCGACCGGCTCATGGCGTCTCCGCCAGGGCGTCGCCGAGGATGGTCTTCATCGGAGGCCCCGACACCGAGGCGCCGGTCTGCGCTGTATCCGCTGGTACGGCACCGCCACGGCCACGGCCACCTTCGGGTCGCTGGCCGGGGCGAAGGCGATCATCCAGTCGTTGGTGAGGGCGTTGTTCGGGCCGGTCTGGGCGGTGCCCGTCTTGGCCGCAACGTCCCACGCCGCCGGGAACCCGACGTGGTACGCGGTGCCGATCGGGTTGGTGACCACCGCCTGCATCAGCGAGGTGACGGCGGCGGCCGTCAAGGGGTTGGTGGCCGTCAGCCACGGTTTGGGCTGGTACGTCGCCAGGAGGGTTCCCGACGTGTCGTGGATGTCCTGCATGACGTGCGGCGTCATGATCACGCCCTTGTTCGGCGAACCCGGCGGCCACCAGACCCATCTGCAGGACGGTGCCGATGACGTCCTCCTGACCGAACGCCGAGTAGGCCTGGAACGGCTTGCTCGCTTCGGAGTTGAATACCGGGCCCGACGGGAAGGACGAGGGATTGGCGCCGGGCAGGTCGATGGGTGGGACCTGGTTGAATCCGAAGGCCTCGGCCTCCTGGGTGAGCGTGGCCCCGCCGAGGGACATGCCCGAGCTGGCCGAAAGCGGTGTCACACGACGCCGGAAGGGTCTCCGTCAAGCACGCCACCGCACTGCTCGGCTCCGTTCCCGTAGTTGCAGAGCGGCTTGTCCGACTGGGGCTTCAATGAGATGCAGCCGACCACCGGATAGTCCACCTTGGCCAGGGCCGGTTGGTGGTCGTAGACGGCGGCCGAGGTGACGGTCTTGAACGTCGAGCCGGGGGCCCAACCCCGCTGGAACACCCGCGAGACGAGGGGACTGAGGCCGCTGTCCGGTGTGAGGGCCTGCCAGGCCTGCTTCTCCTTGGTGGTGTCGGGCTGCACGAGAGGGTTCGGGTCGAAGGTCGGCGTGCCGTACATGGCCTCGATCGCCCCGGTCTTGGGGTCGATCACGATGGCGGCCGCCTCCGGGGCGCCGGTGGCGAGGACCGCCTGGGCCACCTGGCTCTGGAGCTTGGTGCCGATGGTCAGGGTCACGTTGCCCGTGGTCGTCCGGTTGGTCAGGAGGTCACCGAGCGTCTTGGCCGGTCGGGTGTGGGACTGCAGGTAGCTGTCGTACTCGGCCTCGATGCCCGTCTTGCCGTAGATGATCGAGTCGTAGCCCGACGATCTGCGAGAAGAGCACGGCGGTGAAGGGGTTGTAGGTCCGCTGGTAGCGGTAGTAGCCGCTCGAGGGGATCGAGCTGGCCAGCACGACACCGTCGGCCGAGAGGATGTCGCCCCGGGGATCGTTGCGCTCCAGCTCGAGGTTCCGGGGGTTGTTCGACGCGGTGGACAGGGCGTGCGCCTTCAGGATCTGGATGTTGTTGAGCTGCAGGAACAGGGCGATGAAGCAGAGCACCAGGAAGACGCCGAGCCAACGGATGCGCCGTTCCATCAGGGCGCCACCGTGGTCGTGGTCGTTGTCGGCGCGCATCCCGGTGCGGCCGGGTTCTGGCTGCAGGTCGCCGTCTGTTGGGCCGCCACCAGGTTGGCCACGTAGGCCCGGGCCGCCTGGAGGGAGTCCTCCTGGACCCCGGCCTGGAGCTGGGGCACCGCGTACTGCGGGATGTCCGCCGTGGTGTCACCCGTCCGCTCCACCAGCACCGGCTTGTACAGCACGCCGCCGCCGATCCGGCCGTGGTAGATCATCAGCTCGTTGTTGTTGATCTGGATGTAGTAGGCGTTCGTGTCGTACCAGTGCACGGCAAAGTATGCGGCATAGAGGATGGCCCCCAGGATCACCACGAAGATCAGGGTCCGGAAGGTGATGAGGCGTCGGCCCCGCGCCGCGCGCCGGGCCTTGCGCCGGGCCCGCCAGCGGTCCCGCAACTTGGGTTTGAGCGGCTCGGGTCCGGGCAGCACCTCGACGCCGGCATCGGCGGGTGCCTCCTGCTCCTCGACCGGCGCCTCGGCGGCGTCCCCGGGCCGGGCGCTCTGGAAGTCCGGGGCCACGGCGGCCACGGCGGGCACGTCCTGCTCGTCGTCCTCGCCGACCACGACGTCGACGACGACGACCGTGATGTTGTCGCTCCCTCCGTGGGTCCGGGCCGCCCGCACCAGCAGGTCGGCGGCGACCTGGGGATCGGGCACGGTCGCCAGGACCTCGGAGATCTGGGGATCGTCGAGTTCGTTGGTCAGCCCGTCGCTGCAGAGGAGGAACCGGTCCCCCCGCGACGGCTGGATGCGCCACAGGTCGACGGCCACCTCGTCGGCGACCCCGAGGGCGCGGGTCAGGATGTGCCGATGGGGGTGGACGGCCGCCTCGGAGTCGCTGAGCTCGCCGCTGCGGACCATCTCCTCGGCCAGGCTGTGGTCGACGGTGATCTGGCTGAGGCCGCCCTCGTGGTATCGGTAGGACCGGGAGTCGCCCACGTTGACCAGGGCGATGACGTCCCGGTCGTCCTCGTTCACCAGGGCGGCGGCCGTCAGGGTCGTGCCCATCCCCCGCAGCTCCGGGTTGTCGAGGCTGTGCTCGAAGATCACCCGGTTCGCCTCGGTGACGGCCTCGGACAGTCCGGCGCCGCTGGGCTTGGCGCCGAAGGCCACGGTGAGCGTGTCCACGGCCAGACGGGCCGCCACCTCGCCGCCGGCGTGGCCACCCATGCCGTCGGCCACCGCGAACAGCGTGCCCGTCTCCACCGCCAGGTCCTGGTTGATGGACCGGACCAGACCGGTGTCGGTCGCCGACCCGGAGCGGAGGAGGGTCATCTCAGCGCCCCACCTCGAAGACGGTGCCACCGATCTGGAGGAGATCCCCCTTCTGCAGCTTCGTCCGCTCCTCGATCCGGACGGCGTTGACCCACGAGCCGTTGGTCGAGCCCAGGTCCTCCACCCACAGGTCGCCGTCGAGCCGGAAGAGCCGGGCGTGGAGGTTCGAGGCGTAGGAGTCGTAGTCGATGGGGACGCCACAGCCGGGGGCCCGACCCACGGTGACCTCCTCGCCGACGTCGTAGACCCGTCCGGACTGGTCGTCCGGCCGGATGACGTGGAGTCGCAGCTGTCGGCGCCGCTTCCCGTCCACCACCGGATCGACGTCGCGACCCCGGCGGCGCTTGCGCTTGAGGGGGCGGACCTCCACCCACACGGCGCGGACCACCCACATGAAGAAGAGCCAGAGCAGGAGGATGATCCCGAACTCGAGCGCCCGGAGCACCGGTGTGTTGTTGACGGGAGCAGGGGCCGTGGCGGCTGCCATGAAGTGCGGGATCAAGGTCGGGTGCCGGGGCTCACGAGGTCTCGAAGCGGAGCACGGAGGTGCCGATGACGATCTGGTCGCCATCGTTCAGGACCCGCTCGCGGATGGTGGCCCCGTTGACCCGGGTCCCGTTGGTCGAGTCGAGGTCGACGACGACCACGTCGTTGCCGGAGCGCCGGATCTCGGCGTGGCGACGGCTGACGTTCGGGTCGTTCACGACGATGGTGCTCTCGGGTAGCCGGCCGATGGTGATCGCTTCGGGCCCGAGCACCACCCGCATGCCGTCGGCCAGGACGACGGAGGCGGCGGTCAGGCCCGCCGGGCCCTCGTGCACGTCGGATACGACGGTGAAGCGGCCCCGTCGTTGGCGGGGGTCCTCCACCACGGACACCGTCACCGGGCCGACGAAGGTGTACTCCTCGGTGCGGGCATGCTCGCGGGCCGCCTCCTCGAGTTCACGCACCAGGGCGTCGAGGAAGCTTTCGAACCGGTCGAAATCGGTCGGGGAGAGGTAGACGACGAAGGAATTGGGCGCGATCAGCCCGTGGACGCCCAGGCGCCGCTTCAGGTCCATCTCCCGGGTCACCCGGCGCCCGATCTCCACAGGATGGAGTTCGCCCCGGAAGGCCTTGGAGAGCGTGCCGTCGACCATGCGCTCGAGGCGCCCTTCGAACTTCTGCAGTCCCATGGTGGCGTCAGCCTACCGGTGTCTACCCCCTGGTAGGGGGTACAGGGCGGGGATACCACCCGCATGGACGCCGGGCCCCGTCGGGACATGGCCGGAGGGGCCTGGCCGGGACCGTCTCCCCGGGTTCCGCAGTCAGCCGGGGCCACCCCTGGCGCGAATTCCGGGGGCCGGATCTTCGGGTAGCCTCTACCGGTCGCTCGGGCGAGTGGCGGAATTGGCAGACGCGCAGGATTCAGGTTCCTGTGTCCGAAAGGATGTGGGGGTTCAAGTCCCCCCTCGCCCACCAGCCAACCAACCAACCGAACTCAGCTGCAGTCGGAGAACGAACGACGGGTCGCAGCGCGGGACACCGCTTGCGGTATCTGCCTAAGGTTGCGCGAGAAGCACTCCGGTTTCGGCTGAATTGACGGACCCGCGGATCCTGTCGGGAATCGATCTCGTGGAGACAGAATGACTGAGGAGCGATCGTGATCTGGGCTACCCCGCATCGCCTGATCGCCATGGGCTTCGGTCTGACCATCGTGTTGATGGTGGCGATCGCGGGTTTCTGGTTCTTCGTCATGAGGAGCGCGCGAAGCCCGCTCGACCAGAGCCAGGCACTCCAGATCTACCGCAAGAGCGAAGTGTCGGCACGAACTGGAGGCCGGGGAATGTTGCCCGCCTCCGGCGTCTATCGGTACAGCACCGTAGGCAGTGAACACCTCAGCATCGGGATCAGTCGCACGTACCCGTCCGTCACCTCCATGGTGGTGACGGACGGAGCCTGCACGCACATGGACTGGATACCTCTCACCCAGCATGAGGAAGGACTCGTCGCATGTCCTGATCCGGGCGGAGGACTCAGCGTCACCTCATCGTCGTCCACCGAGGTCGTCGCGGGAATCACCACCAACACGCCGATCACGTGTCCGCGGACCGCCTACCTGATCCCCCCGGACCCGGTCAGCGGAAAACGGTGGAGCGCGACGTGTCGATCGGGCGGTCATCCCGTCAGGCTCAGAGGGGAGGTCGTCGGTCCGGCGACGATCGATGTGGCCGGACAGCGGATCCCGGCTCTCCATACCAACCTGGTGTTCACGTTCGTGGGTCCGGAGCGGGGCTCGAATCCCAACGACTTCTGGCTCGACCCCAAGAACGGCTTGATCCTCCGGCAGGTCGAGACCGCTTCCATCGCTCAACAGGCTGGTCCGTTGGGTTCGGTTCACTACGGCGAGACGCTGGCGATCACTCTCCGCTCCACGACCCCGCTGCGGTGATCTCCACCCTGCGAAGCACTCCACATCGCCGCTCGAGTCCTAGTCGGGCGATGGACAGAACGTCCCCATCATCGTGCTCCGCTCCGGAACGATTCTCGCCCCAGTGTGGGTGCAGGCCCGGCGGGTCGATCCCTGTCGGGTGCTCCGGACAATCGGAACGTGTGGGGAGTACCATCGCCGGACATCATCGTTCGGTTCCAGGCGGGAGTCGGCGGACGGCGGGAGGAATGCAATGGCGTACGACTATGTCATCGTGGGGGCCGGCTCGGCGGGATGTGTCCTGGCCGACCGGCTGAGCGAGGACCCGGACACATCGGTCCTGCTCATCGAGGCCGGGGGACCCGACTCGAGTGACTTCATCCACATGCCGCTCGGCTACAGCGCGCTGTTCCGGACGGACAAGGACTGGGACTACATGACCGGGTTCGAGCCGAACTGCAACAACCGCCGTGTCTACCTCCCCAGGGGGCGCATGCTCGGAGGTTCGTCGTCGCTCAACATGATGGTGTACATGAGGGGCAATCGGATCGATTACGACGAGTGGCGTGACCTCGGGTGCGAGGGCTGGGGCTGGTCCGACCTGCTCCCGTACTTCGTCCGATCGGAGGACAACGAGCGGGGGGCGGACGAATTCCACGGCGTCGGCGGCCCGCTCCGGGTGAGCGAAGGGCGGTCCCGGAACCCGGTGGCCGCCGCCTTCATCGAAGCCGGACGGGCCACGGGCCTGCCTGTCAACGACGACTTCAACGGAGAGTCCCAGGACGGGGTCGGCTGGTACCAGGTCACCCAACGCGACGGCCTCAGGGGGAGCACGGCGGCTACCTACCTGCGTGAGGCCGGGGACCGGCCGAACCTCGAGGTCGCCACCCATGCGCAGGTCCTGAAGGTGCTGTTCGACGGCATCCGGGCCGTCGGCGTCCAGGCGGTGCGGGACGGCGAGCTGGTGGAGTACCGGTCCGACGGGGAAGTGCTCCTCTGCGCCGGAAGCTACAACTCGCCCCAGCTGCTGATGCTGTCGGGCATCGGCCGGGGGGCGGAGCTGGCGGCACTCCAGATCACCCCGGTCGCCGAGGTTCCCGGAGTGGGGCTGAATCTCCAAGACCATCCGATCGCCGGGGTCAGCTATATGTCGGAACGTGAGGGAAGTCTCTTCGGTGCGATGACCGAGGAGAACATCACCCGCCTCGTCACCGAGGGCCAGGGTCCGCTCACCTCCAACGGCGTGGAGGCCGGGGGGTTCCTCCGGACCCGGACCGACCTGGACGCGCCCGACATCCAGGTGCACTTCATTCCGGCGCAATTCCAGGAGGAGGGCCTGGTGCCGGGCACCGGCCACGGCTTCACGATGGGTGGCAACGTCACCAAAGCGGTCAGCCGCGGCTTCGTCGCCGTGGTGTCGCCCGACCCGACGGCCAAACCTCACATCGTCCACAACTACTACTCGGAACCCGAGGACATGCGCTCCCAGGTGGCGGGGCTGCGCATGTGCATGGAGATCGCCCGCACCGCGCCGCTGGCTTCGTGGGCCACCGAGCAGATCCTGGCGCCGGCGTCGGACTCCGACGCCGACCTCACGGAGTACGTGCGAGCCAACGCCCAGACCACCTACCACCCGGTGGGGACCTGCAAGATGGGTGTCGATGACCTGGCGGTGGTCGATCCGGAGTTGCGGGTGCGCGGCGTGGAGGGCCTGCGGGTCGTCGACGCCTCGATCATGCCAACGATCCCACGGGGCAATACCAACGCCCCGACGATCGCCGTGGCCGAAAAGGCCGCCGACATCCTGCGCGGTCGTTCACCGCTGACGATGGAGGACTCGGCCCGGGCCGGCAACTGACCTCGGCGGCGGACGTCGAGCGAGGACCGGGAGACGGCCCCGCTCCGGCTCCAGCGGACGACCACGGCCAGGCCGCCGACAGGTGGGCGAACGGGATTCCGGGAGATCCACCCGATGGGCGCCGTCAGTTGATGGTCCGGTCGCGACCCTCCCAGTAGGGCGCACGAAGTTCGCGTTTGAGGACCTTCATCGCTCCGGACAGCGGCAGGGGCTCGTCCCGGAACTCGATGCTCTTCGGCACTTTGTAGCCGGCGATCCACTCGCGGGCATGGGCTGTCAGTTCCGGCTCGGTGACCTGGTAGCCGTCGCGGAGCACCACGACGGCGTGCACGGCTTCGCCCCACTGTTCATGGGGGATGCCGATGACCGCCACCTGTTGGACCGCCGGATGGCTGGCCAGCGCATTCTCCACCTCGTTGGAGTAGACGTTCTCCCCGCCGGTCACGATCATGTCCTTCACCCGGTCCATCAGGAAGAGGTAGCCGTCCTTGTCGACGTAGCCGGCGTCCCCCGTGTGCAGCCAGCCGTCGCGCAGTGCGGTGGCGGTGGCCTCGGGCTGGCGCCAGTACCCGACCATCACGTTGGCGCCCCGCGCACAGACCTCACCCGTCTCCTCCGGCGGCAGCTCCCGCCCGAGGGGGTCCTGGATCGAGAGCTCGACGCCGAACAGGGGGGAGCCGGCCGACCGCAGGTAGGTGTCCCCCATCCGATGCTCCTCCGGACCGAGCATCGTCACCACCGAGCCCGCCTCCGTCATTCCGTAGCCCTGCCAGATGTTGACGTGGGGATACTCGGCGAGCAGCCTCTCGAGGAGCGGCTCGGGCATGGGTGAGGCGCCGTAGACCAGGTCGGTGAGGCCCGAGAGGCACTCCGGCCGGAAGTCGGGGTGGGCCATGACCAGCCCGATCATGGTCGGGACCATCGTCGTCGTCGTCGGGCGGTACGTCTCGAGCGCGTCCATGACGGCCACCGGCTCGAACATCGGCAGGATCACCAGGCGGCCACCGGTTGCCGGTCCGGCCACCACGGCGACGATCGAGGCGGCGTGGAACATCGGCGTCTGCAGCAGGTTGACGGAATCGCGGCCCCGATTGATCTTCATCATGACGTGGTACACGTTGATGATCTGACCCCGCTGGTCGTGGAGGACCCCCTTGGGCATCCCGGTTGTGCCGCCGGTGTACATCAGGACGGCGGGGTCGGACTCCTCCCCCTCGTCCGGAATCACGGGTCTGCCGGTGGCCAACAACTCGTCGTACGTGGTGGTGTGGGGGACGTCGGCCTCGCCGATGAGCACGATGCGTTCGAGCTCGGCCTGCTCGCGGATGGCGTCGATGACCGGAGCGAACGTCGCGTCGACGAAGCATGTGCTCGTCCCCGAGTCGCGGAGCACGTGGATCAGTTCGCGAGGTGCGAACCGGAGGTTGAGCGGGTTGACCACGCCACCACCGAGGAAACCGGCGTGGTAGAGCTCGAGATACTCGGGGGAATTGAGCGCCAGGACGGCGAACCGGTCGGAACGTTCGAGGCCGAGAGCCCGCATCCCACCGATGAGGCGGCTGACCCTGTCGAGGTGCTCCGCGTAGGTGGTGGAAACGCCGGTGGCTGCGTTCGTGGCGACGGGCCGGTCGGCGTTGCGGGCGACGGACGGCAGTAGCAGACGGTGGTAGACGAATTCCTTCATTCGACTCACATCTCCGGTGCAGGGGCGGAAGGACGTACCGGACGGGCGTCGCGCCCGCATCGTCGAGCGTCCGCCCTCCCGCCAGGTTGGACACCCCGACCGTAGGCCATTCCGGACCG
>CAWJEK010000026.1:0-167130 GCA_963841885.1 uncultured Acidimicrobiaceae bacterium | reverse complement strand
CCTAACGCGTGCCGATACCCGGCATCCCAGCCGCGGGAAAATTTCATTTCGTTGGACACAGTGGGGCATCACAGCAAATTCCATACCGTCTTTTGGGCATTGGCGATTGCCGATTAAGGATTTACAGTTCAAAACTGAGGGTTGAAACAGGACAAACATGAACAACAAAGTTATCGCAATGTTGGCAGTATGCATTTCGGTGGAGGCGCACGGTGCGGACAGCCTGGAGCCGGCAGCGAAGATCAGCAACCTTGAGCCGCGCCGGGACATTAACGGGGAGATCATGGACGCCCATGACGGAGGCTTGGAATTTTTCAACGGGACCTATTATCTTTACGGGACGCGATACGGCAGCACCGACGGTTTTGGAAAGTCCAACCGCTATGTCTGCTACAGCTCGCCCGATCTGTTGAAGTGGACTCCGCACGGGGAAATCCTCAATGATGCCCCGCCCCGCGTCTATTACCGGCCTTATGTAAAGTTTAACCAACGAACCGGAAAATACGTACTTTGGTGCAATGCGGACAGTCACTACACGGTGGCGGTCGCCGACACGCCGGTCGGGCCATTTACGGTCCAGAACGCCAATGTGCGGGTGGAACACGGGGACTCGCCCGGGTCACCGTCACCTCTGAGCTCGACGCCCTGAAGGCTGCGATCTGGTCATCGAGTCGGTGGTCGAGGACCTGGCCGTCAAGAAGGAGCTCTTCAACGAGCTCGACCGCATCACCGACGACCACGCCATCCTGGCCACCAACACCTCGACCCTCCCGGTCATCGAGCTGGCCATGCAGACCGGCCGGCCCGACAAGGTCTGCGGCGTCCACTTCTTCAACCCGGCGCCGGTCATGGCGCTGGTCGAGGTGGTCCGGCCGCTGACCGCCTCCGACGAGACCATCGCCGCGGCCCGGGCCTTCGCCGAGGCCTGCGGCAAGACCCCGGTCGAGGTCAAGGACCAGGCCGGCTTCATCGTCAACGCCCTCCTCTTCCCGTACCTCAACAACGCTGTCCGGCTCTACGAGCAGGGGGTCGCCTCGGTCGAGGACATCGACACGGCCATGAAGGGCGGCTGCGGGTTCCCCATGGGACCGTTCGCCCTGCTGGACCTGGTCGGACTGGACACCTCGCTGGCCATCCTGGACGCCCTCTACGACGAGTTCCGCGACCCGAACTACGCGGCGGTGCCCCTCCTGCGCCGGATGGTCACCGCCGAGCAGCTGGGCCGCAAGTCGGGCCAGGGCTTCCTCGACTACCGAAAGTAGCCCGACGGTCAGGCCCTGGCCGAGCCAACGCCAGCGGCCTGCAGCCCGGACGGGACCCGGGCCAGCAATGGGGACGTGAGCGACGTGCGACGAGGCCAGGCAGGGCACGGACGACCCCGGCAGCCGCCCCGACCCGCGACCAGCCGTGGGTGATGCGCACCTACTCGGGCCACTCGACGGCCAAGGCGTCCAACGAGCTCTACCGGACCAACCTGGCCAAGGGCCAGACCGGCCTGTCCATCGCCTTCGACCTGCCCACCCAGATCGGCTACGACCCCGACGCGCCCGGCGGCGGCCGGCGAAGTCGGCAAGGTCGGCGTCCCCGTCGCCCACCTCGGCCACATGGCCCAGCTGCTCGACCAGATCCCGGTCGAGTCGATGAACACGTCGATGACCATCAACGCCACCGCGGCCTGGCTGCTCGGCCTCTACATCGCCAACGCCGAGGACCGGGGCGTCGACCCGGGTGCTGTCGGGCACCACCCAGAACGACATCGTGAAGGAGTACCTGTCCCGGGGGACCTTCATCTTCCCCCCGCTCCCCAGCCGCCGGCTGACCGTCGACACCATCGCCTACACGGTGCGCCACGTCCCCAAGTGGAACCCGATCAACGTCTGCAGCTACCACCTCCAAGAGGCCGGGGCCACCCCGCACCAGGAGGTCGCCTACGCCCTGGCCACCGCCATCGGCGTCCTCGACGCCGTGCGCGACTCCGGGCCAGATCCCCGACGACGAGTTCCCCTCGGTGGTGGGGCGCATCTCCTTCTTCGTCAACGCCGGCGTCCGCTTCGTCGAGGAGACCTGCAAGATGCGGGCCTTCACCGAGCTGTGGGACCGGGTGTGCGCCGAGCGCTACGGCGTCACCGACCCCAAGCTCCGGCGCATGCGCTACGGCGTGCAGGTCAACTCGCTCGGGTCTGACCGAGGCCCAGCCCGAGAACAACGTCCAGCGCATCGTCCTCGAGTCCCTCGGCGTCACCCTGTCCAAGCGGGCCCGGGCCCGGGCCCTGCAGCTGCCGGCCTGGAACGAGGCCCTCGGCCTGCCCCGGCCCGTGGGACCAGCAGTGGTCGCTGCGCATCCAGCAGGTCCTGGCCTTCGAGTCCGACCTGCTCGAGTACGGCGACATCTTCGACGGTTCGGTGGTCATCGAGAAGAAGACGGCCGAGGTGGCCGAGGCGTCGTGGGCCGAGCTCGAGGACGTGCTGGCGCTGGGTGGGGCGTTCGAGGCCATCGACGAGCTGAAGTCCCGGCTGGTGGGCAGCCAGGCCGAGCGGGTCCGGCGCATCGAGACCGGCGAGCTCCAGGTGGTCGGGGTCAACTGCTTCACCGAGACGGCCGAGTCGCCGCTGGCCGCCGGCCGGCGGCGAGGGCGGCGGTCGATCCTGCGGGTCGACCCGGCCGTCGAGTCCGAGCTGCGGGCCGACGTGGAGGCCTGGCGGGCCGCCCGCGACGCCGGCGGCGGTCCGGCGCGCCCTCGACGACCTGCGGCGCGGCGGCCGAGGGCACCGACAACGTGATGCCGGCCACCATCGCCCTGGCCCACGCCGGCGGCACCACCGGCGAGTGGGCCGGCGCCCTGCGCGAGGTGTTCGGCGAGTACCGGGCCCCGACCGGCGTCGGCGGCGGCGTCGGGCCACCGCGGCGCCGAGTTCCAGGCGGTGCTGGCCCGCTCCCGGGCCCTGGCCGACCGGCGCCGGCGGCCCGCCCGGCTGCCTGGTGGCCAAGCCCGGGCTCGACGGTCACTCCAACGGGGCCGAGCAGATCGCCGTGGCCGCCCGCGACGCCGGCTTCGAGGTCGTCTACCAGGGCATCCGGCTCTCGCCGGCCGAGATCGCGGCCGCCGCCCGCGACGAGGACGTCGACGTGGTCGGGCATCTCCATCCTCTCGGGCAGCCACCTCGAGCTGGTCCCCGAGGTGGTCGACCGGCTGCGGGCGGCCGGGGTCGAGGCGCCGGTGGTGGTGGGCGGGATCATCCCGCCCGAGGACGCGGAGATCCTGCTGGGCAAGGGCGTGGCCCGGGTCTACACGCCCAAGGACTTCGAGATCGGCCAGATGATGGACGACATGATCGACCTGGCCGAGCACGCCACCGGGCCAGCCGCCGGTCGGCTGACCCGCCGGCACCGGCGCCGGTCCGCCACGGGGCCGCGCCGCCGGGTAGGTGTCCACGCCGTGCCCGCCCCGAGCACCGCCCGGCCGACCCGCCGCTCGTCGGGCATCCTGTCCGGCCCGATCGACGCCCCGCCGGCCGACCGGCTGGCCACGGTGTTCCCCCAGGTCCCGGCGGCGGTCGGCATGGCCCTGGTCCACCGGGCCAGCGGGTTCAGCGGCACCCTGGTGCGGATCGAGGGCGGTGGGGTCGAGCTCCGGGGGCGCACCGGTCGGAGCGGGTCTTCCGGCTGGCGCCGGGCGCGTTCGCCGTCGACGGGCGGGCCGTCACCCTGGTCCGGGTCCCCGGCTCGCGGCCGGCCGGGGCCCGGCGGTGACCGCCTCGGGCTCGGTGGCCGGTGGCCGGCGCGTCGGCCCGCGTGGCCCGGGCCGGGCGGCTGTGGGTGGAGGGCGTCCACGACGCCGAGCTGGTCGAGCAGGTGTGGGGCGACGACCTGCGGATCGAGGGGGTCGTCGTCGAGCGCCTCGACGGGATCGACCACCTCGGCGGGCCGTGCGCCGACGTTCCGGCCCGGGCCCGGCCCGTCGGCTGGGTGTGCTCGTCGACCACCTGGTGCGACGGTAGCAAGGAGTCCCGCATCGCCGCCGGCGTCCGCCACCCGGACGTGCTCGTCACCGGGACGCCGTTCGTCGACGTCTGGGAGGCGGTCCGCCCGTCGGTCCTCGGGCATCGAGGCGTGGCCCCGTATCCCGATGGGGCACCGAGTGGAAGGCCGGGGTGTGCGCCGCCCTCGGCCTCGGGGACCCGCCGGCGGCCTGGCGGCGGATCCTGGCCGTCGGTCTCGACCTACGCCGACCTCGAGCCGGCCCTGGTGGGCGCGGTCGAACGCCTCATCGACTTCGTCACCTCCACCGACTGACGGGCCCGAGCGGGCGACACACCCGTAGCGTCGATCACGTCGGGAACTTCCGGCCGCTCCGCAGGGGCCTTTGTACCCTAGGTGGACCAGTATGGCGTTACCTATGGTCGCAAGTGGGCTCCCCGAGATCCGGGGAGCGACCGGTGAGGTGACGGAACATGAAACGCAGGACATTCGATGGCATTCTGTCGCATCGTCGGGCTCGGCCTGACGATCTTCCTGATCGTGGCCGGGAGCCCTGGGCCTGTGGGCCTACAGCTTCGCCAACTCCAACGTCCACAACCAGCTGGCGGAGCAGCGGCATCATCTTTCCCCCGGCGGCGGCCTTCCAGCACGCGCAGGTCGGCACCGAGATCACGCCGAGCATGATCCCGGTCATCTCGCAGTACGCGGGTCAGCAGCTGGTGACCGGCAAGCAGGCCGAGGCCTACGCCGACCACTTCATCGCCGTCCACCTCCAGGAGATCGGCGGCGGCAAGACGTACGCCGAGCTCTCGGCGGAGGCCATGGCCCTTCCCAAGGGCTCGCCGGAGTACACGGCGGCCGAGGCCAAGGTGCAGACGGTCTTCCAGGGCACCACGCTGCGGGGCCTGCTGCTCGAGGCCTACGCCTTCTGGCAGATGGGGCAGATCGCGCTCTACGCGGCGATCGCCTGCTTCGTCCTGGCGGCGGTCATGGCGGTCTTCACGGTGCTGGGCTTCATCCACTGGCGCCGGACGCCGGAGGAGGCCAGACCTGAGGACGCACCGGACGGCGGGACGTGACGCGTGCCCCTGGACCGGTCGGGCGGATCAGCCCCCGGTCCAGGGCCGGTCGCGTCGGGTGGTGGCCGGACGGTTCCACCAGCGGCCGCTGAAGCGCCAGGCCGGCGGGCGGGCCGGCGCCTCCTCGACCACGACCACCGGACGGGGCCAGGCCTGGTCCACGGCGGCGGCCAGCACGGCCAGCACCGGCCGGGTCGATCGGCTCCCGATCGCTCACAGCGGCATGTTCCCGTGCTTGCGCTTGGGCAGGTCCTCCTGCTTGGAGACCAGCAGGTCGAGGCTCCGGGCCAGGATGCGGCGGGTCTCGGCCGGATCGATGACGTCGTCGACGTAGCCCCGCTCGGCCGCCGCGTAGGGGTTGGCGTAGCGCTCGGTGTACTCCTCCACCAGTTCCTTGCGACGTCCCACCGGGTCGACGGCCTCGGCCAGGTCGCGCCGGTAGACGATCTCCACGGCCCCTTCGGGGCCCATCACGGCCAGTTCGGCCGACGGCCAGGCGAAGGCCAGGTCGGCGCCGATGGACTTCGAGTTCATCACGACGTAGGCGCCGCCGTAGGCCTTGCGGGTGATGATCTGGACCCGGGGCACCGTGGACTCGCAGTAGGCGTAGAGCAGCTTCGCCCCGTGGCGGATGATCCCGCCGTACTCCTGGTCGGTGCCGGGCATGAACCCGGGAACGTCCACGAAGGTCACCAGGGGGATGTTGAAGGCGTCGCACGTCCTCACGAAGCGGGCGCCCTTCTCCGAAGCGTCGATGTTCAGCACGCCGGCCAGCATCTGGGGCTGGTTACCCACGATGCCGACGGCCCGTCCGTCGATGCGGGCGAACCCGCACACCAGGTTCATGGCCCAGTGGTGGTTCACCTCGAAGAACTCGCCGTCGTCGACGACGGCCTCGATGACCTTCTTCATGTCGTAGGGCTGGTTCGGCGACGTCGGCATCAGGTCGGACAGCTCGGGGGTGAGCCGCTCGGGATCGTCGCCCGTGCGCACCAGGGGGGCCTCCTCCATGTTGTTCGAGGGGAGGAAGCTCAGCAGGTAGCGGACGTCGTCGAGGCAGGACTTCTCGTCGGGAGCCACGAAGGCGGCCACCCCGGACTTGGTGGCGTGGCTCATGGCGCCGCCGAGCTCCTCGAGGGTCACGTCCTCGCCCGTCACCGTCTTCACCACGTCGGGGCCGGTGATGAACATGTGGCTGGTCTCCTGGACCATGAAGATGAAATCGGTCATGGCCGGGCTGTAGACGGCGCCGCCGGCACAGGGGCCCAGGATGACGCTGATCTGGGGGATGACCCCGGAGGCCTGGGCGTTCCGGTGGAAGATCCCGCCGTAGGAGTGCAGGGAGACCACACCCTCCTGGATGCGGGCGCCGGCTCCGTCGTTGAGACCGATCATCGGGACGCCGATGGAGGAGGCCAGGTCCATCACCTTGTGGATCTTTTCCGCGAACACCTCGCCCAGGGCTCCGCCGAAGACCGTGAAGTCCTGGCTGAACACGCAGACCCGTCGGCCGTCGATGGTGCCGAAGCCGGTGATGACCCCGTCGGTGTAGGGCCGGTTCTCCTCGAGGCCCATGCCGTGGGCCCGGTGCCGGGCCAGCATGTCGAGCTCCTGGAAGGACCCGTCGTCGAGCAGGTAGTCGATGCGCTCGCGGGCCGTCATCTTGCCCTTGGCGTGGTGCTTCTCCACCGCCCGGGCCGAGCCTGCGTTGCGGGCCTGCTCCCGGCGTTCCGCGAGGTCCTCGAGTCGTTGGGTCATGGTGTGATCCATGGACGGTGAGGCTATCGGAACCGCCGCAGGGGTTCGATCCGAGGTCGCCCTCCCGGTGGCGGTCGGCTACCGGGCGGTGTTGACCCAGTGGGGGCCACACCAGACGTAGGTGACCGGGTTGGGGGCCCCGTGGCCCAGGTAGGCGGCCACGTTCCTGCCGACGTAGCGGCCACCCACCTCGGGGTCGGACGGCCCCACGAACGACCAACGTCCGGCGCCGGGACGCTCGGCGGTGGCCGGCGACGGCTCCCAGGAGTCGATCCGGTACACATCCACCACCAGGTCGCCGGCCACCACCGCCGCCCACCGGGGGGCCCTCGGTGAGGACGTGTCCACCCAGCGCTGCCCGATGCGCCACCCGTGCCGCGCCGTGCCGTACGCCGTCTCCGCCCCCTGGGGTCCCGCCCGCAGCAGGACCATGGGGTGGCTCCGCTTGATCCGGGCCCGCTTGGCCAGGTCGGCGCCGAGCTCGGCGGCGGGACGCCGCTGGCCTTCCAGCCGGGTCACCTGGCCGAGACCGAGGGCCTCGTTCACCGAGGCCTCGACGAGGCGGGCCTCGGCCGGGGTGAGCCCGTGGCGCAGGATGTCGATCCGCACCGGACGACCGTCGGACTCCACCTCGCGGATGTGGTCGAGCAGCGCGAACTGGTCGTGGCCCCGGGGGTCCCGGATCCGTCGGGGCGGGACCGGGCCGCCTGGAGGTGCCGGTGGCACCGGTCCCCCCGACCCCGGCCCACGAAGAAGGGGCGACCATGCGGGGGTCGATCAGCAGGTAGACGTAGCTGCCCAGCTTGGAGCCCACCCCGGACGGGAAGGAACCCGTCGGCGACGGGGTGGCCGGGACGTCGGCGGCGGGGGCCACCGACCGGGACGCCGGTTCCTCCTCGGGATCCAGCACGATCGGCTCGCCCAGACGCGGCTCACCGATGGTCGGAACGGGCCGGGGTGACCGTGGCCTCCCGATCGACTCCCTGGCCGGTCCGGCGCCGCCGCCGGGCACCGCGGCACCCGACCGGACGGCCGGGCGTCCGCCGGATGTCGCACCGGGCTCGGCCGACGGCGGGGCGACACTCCGGGAGGCGGAGTCCATGCGCGTGATCGACTACTCCTGGACGAGCTCGATCAGGGTGCCGAAAGCGCCCTTGGGGTGGACGAAGGCCACCGTGGTCCCCCGTGACCCGGGACGTGGTGCCTCGTCGATGACGCGGCCCCCGTGGTCCTTGACGGACTGGAGGGCGGCGGCGCAGTCGGCCACCCGGTACCCGACGTGGTGGAGGCCGGGGCCCTTCTTCTCCAGGTAGACGGCCACCGGCGACGAGTCGGTGGTCGGTGTCAGCAGCTGGATGTAGCTGTCCGCCACCTTGAGCAGGGCCTCCTCGACGCCGTCGGAGTCGACCCGCTCGCGGTGGTCCACCGTGGCCCCGAAGGTGTCCTCGTAGTAGGCGATGGCGGCGTCCAGGTCGGTCACGGCGATGGCCACGTGGTCGATCTCGGTCAGGAGCATGTCGGTCATGCCCCGTGCCTCCGGAAGAGGGTGATGCGGTCCTCCCCGACCTCGGCACGCAGTTCCGGGTCGTCGATGCCGAGCCCCTCCTCGGGGGCCAGGCACAGGACACCGATCTTGCCCTCGTGGAGATTGCGGTGGACCTGGTAGGCGGCCTCGCCGACGTTGCCCAGGGCGTGCACCTGCGACAGCGGCGGGAGGATCTTGCCCTCGCAGACCAGCTGGTTGGCGTCCCAGGCCTCGCGGTAGTTGGCGAAGTGGGAGCCCTTGATGGTCTTGAGCTTCATCCACAGGTGACGGTTGTCGTACTCGATCATGTAGCCCGAGGTGGCCGCGCAGGTGACGATGGTGCCGGCCCGCTTGGCGGCGAACACCGAGGCGCCCATGGTCTGGCGTCCGGGGTGTTCGAAGACGATGTCCACGTCGTCCCCGACCAGGGCCCGGATGTCCTTGCCCAGGCGGCGCCACTCCGACTCGTCCTGGTGGAACTCGTCCTTCCAGAACCTGTAGTTGGCCTCCTTGCGGTCGATGACCGCCTCGACCCCCAGGTCGTGGAGCAGTTCGACCTTGGACGGCGAGGACACCACCCCCACCGGGGTCGCCCCCCCGTTGAGGCAGTACTGCACGGCGTAGGCACCGAGACCGCCCGACGCGCCCCACACCAGCACGTTGTCGCCCTGGGTGACCGGGGCCCCGTTGTGGGACACCAGCATCCGGTAGGCGGTCGAATTGCACAGGGCGTTGATCGCCGCCTCCTCCCACGAGAGGTGGGCGGGCTTGGGCATGAGCTGGTTCGCCTTGACCACGGCGAGGTCGGCGAGGCCGCCGAAGTTCGTCTCGAAGCCCCAGATGCGCTGGTTGTCGGCCAACATCGAGTCGTCGTGGGCCGTGGGGCTCTGGTCGTCCACGTAGTTGCAGTGGACGGTGACCTTGTCTCCCGGCTTCCACATCCGCACCGCCGAGCCCACCTGCAGGACGATCGCGGCGGCGTCGGACCCCACCACGTGGTGGTCGAGGGCGTGGCGGGCGCCCCAGACGCCCTCCCGGCCGAGCCGGTCCGAGGAACCCGAAGGTCGGCAGGGGCTCGAAGATCGAGGTCCAGACGGTGTTGAAGTTGATGGAGCTGGCCATCACCGCGATGTAGGCCTCGTCGGGGGCCAGCTCGGGCGTGGGCACCTCGGCGACGTGGAGCGACTTCCGGGGGTCCTTGTCCTCCGACTCCATCCCCTCGAACATGGCGACCTCGTCACGCTTCACGAAGGCGGCACGGTACGACTCGGGGATCGGGAGGGCGGCGAGTTCGTCGCCGGAGGCACCGGTCAGGATGGCGGAGAGGATTTCCTGCATGGGGGAGGAGGATAGTCGGACGGCATCGGTCGCTCCCAGGCCGCAGTGCCTCCGTGTGGCACACTCCGGCCCAGGCCGTATCATGGCGTCCTGTCGTCGTGGCGTCGCCCCCGGGGGGAACGCCGCCTGAACCGGCCACCAGGCCGTGGAGGTTTGCCATGTCCGGATCCGTCATCGTCGCAGGAGCCCGCACCCCGATCGGCAAGTTGTCGGGCGCCCTGGGCGGCTTCGCCGCCACCGAGCTGGGAGGATTCGCCATCGCCGCCGCCCTGGAGCGGGCCGGCGTGGCGCCCGACCAGGTGGATTACGTGTTCATGGGGCAGGTCATCCTGGCCGGGGCCGGTCAGATCACCGCCCGGCAGGCCGCCGCCAATGCCGGCATCCCGATGTCGGTCCCGTCGTCCACCATCAACAAGGTCTGCCTCTCGGGACTGAACGCCATCTACCTGGCGGACCTGATGATCAACGCCGGTGAGGCCGAGATCGTCGTCGCCGGCGGGATGGAGTCCATGACCCAGGCCCCCTACCTACTGCCCGGCGCCCGGGGCGGCTACCGCATCGGCGACGGAAAACTCGTCGACTCGATGATGTACGACGGACTGTTCTGCGCGTTCGACCAGTGCGCCATGGGTCTCGGGACCGAGCGGTACAACGGCGCCGACGGTGTCTCCCGCGAGCGCCAGGACGAGTTCAGTGCCCTGTCCCACGAGCGCGCCGCCGCCGCCATCAAGGACGGGAAGTTCGCCGAGGAGATCGTCCCGGTGGAGGTCCCCCAGCGCAAGGGCGACCCGCTGGTCGTCGACACGGACGAGGGCGTCCGGGGCGACACCACCGCCGAGTCCCTGTCCAAGCTCCGGCCGGCCTTCGACAAGGAGGGCACCATCACGGCCGGCAACGCCAGCCAGATCTCCGACGGCGGTGCCGCGGTGATCGTGATGTCCAGGGCGAAGGCCGAGGAACTGGGCGTCCAACCCCTGGGCGAGCTGGTCAGCTACGGCCAGGTGGCCGGTCCCGATCCCTCGCTGCTCCATCAGCCGTCCAACGCCATCCGCCAGGCCCTGGGCAAGGTCGACCTCTCGGTCGGCGACGTCGACCTCTTCGAGATCAACGAGGCCTTCGCCGCCGTCGGGCTGGCCTCGGCCGACGATCTCGGCATCGGGAGTGACGTCGTCAACGTGAACGGCGGTGCGATCGCCCTCGGCCACCCGGTCGGCATGTCCGGCACCCGGGTGGCCCTGACCGCCCTGCTCGAGCTGAAGCGCCGGGGTGGCGGCACGGCGGCGGTCAGCCTCTGCGGCGGCGGCGGACAGGGTGACGCGGCGGTCCTGCGCACCATCTGACCCGACCCGACGTCGGCCACTGACGGGGAGCCCCGGGCGCCGGCCTCCGGTGGGGCCGGGGCGCTCCCCTCAGTACGGGGGTCGGAACAGGGCGAGCAGCGTCCCGCGACCGTCGGCGGTGTCCTCCCACGTCGTGACGGCCAGCTCGACGACGGCCAGCGCGCAGGTGGCGAGACCCCGGGTCCCGAGTCGGGCCCGGCCGGGAGCGCCGTCCGCCTGCAGGTCGAAGGCCAGGTGCGACATCGTCGGGTTGTGGCCGACCACCAGTACCGACGCCGGATCCCCGTCCACCTCGCGGACATAGCCCAGCACCGTCTCCGGATCCGCCGAGTAGAGACTCCGGTACGACTCGATCCGCACCCCGTCGCCGAGCGGCCCGAGCACGGCCTCGGCCGTCTGGACCGTGCGCCGGGCGGCCGAGCACAGCGCCGTGGTCGGGAGCACCAGTCCCGGAAGGCCGAGCAGCGGTGCTCCCCCGGCCAACCGGGCGCCGAGGGCGGTGGCATCGGCCCGGCCCCGCTCGGTCAGCGGCCGGTCACGGTCCCGCCCACCCGGCGCCGACTCGGGTGCCGCCTCGGCGTGGCGCAGGATCCAGAGCTGTCGCGTTCGGGGGGCCGTGGCGTCCATCCCCTCATCGTGGCCCAGGACACTCGCCTTCCGACCGCGCCGGCCCACCGCTCAGGCGTCGACCTCGCGTCGGCCCTCCAGCGCCCGGCCGAGGGTGAGCTCGTCGGCGTACTCGAGGTCGCCCCCGACCGGCAGGCCCGAGGCGATCCGGGTGACGGTCAGGCCCAGGGGCTTGAGCAGGCGGGCCAGATACATGGCGGTGGCCTCCCCCTCGAGGTTGGGATTGGTGCAGAGGATCACCTCGGTGATCCCCTCCTCGTCGAGGCGGGCGAGGAGCTCGCGGACCCGGAGCTGCTCGGGTCCGATGCCCTCGATGGGATTGAGGGAGCCCTGCAGGACGTGGTAGCGGCCGGAGAATTCGCCGGTCTTCTCCACCGAGACGATGTCGCGGGGGTCCTCGACCACGCACACCACGGTGGCGTCGCGCCGGGAGTCCAGGCAGATGGCGCACTCGCCACCCTCGGCCACGTTGAAGCAGCGGGTGCAGAGCGTGATCCGCTCCTTGACGGCGATGATCGCCTCGGCCAGCCGGAGGGCGTCCTCGGGGGCCACCTTCAAGAGGTGGAAGGTGATCCGCTGCGCCGACTTCGGCCCGATCCCGGGCAGGCGCCCCATCTCGTCGATCAGGTTCTGGAGTGGACCGTTGAAGACGGCCATCTAGACGACTTCCTCGGCGCCCGGAAAGGCCTGGAGCAGGCGGGCCTCGGCCGAATTGTCGATGTCGGCCACCTCGAGGTCGGTGTCCTCGAATACGGCCAGGTCCTCGGGCTCCTCGGTCGGCTCGGACCGGGGCCGCGGGCGCGGGGCGGGCGGAGGGTCCGGCGCCGGCCGGGGCCGGTACCGGTTCCGGCGGAGCGCCGTCGACCACCAGGACGAGGGGGATCGGGCGGCCGAACTGCTCGGCCAGCGCCGCCTCGATCTCCGGCCGCATCTCCTCGCACCGGTTGCGGTGGATGTCGTTGGGGAGGCCGAACTGGGCCCGCCCGCCCTCGGCCGACACGAACCGACCGGCCTGGTAGAGCGCCTTGGCCTTCGGTCGGAGGCGGCCGATCACGTGGTCGCCCCAGGCCCGGACGAGGTCGTCGCGGCTCGGGAAGGCGACGGACGAGTCGGGGGCCGGGTCCGGAGGGGGCGACACCTCCGAGGGATGGGCCACCGGCTCGGACGCCGGCGACTCTGCGTCATCCGACCCGATCTCCTCGGCGGCGTCCCGGCGGCCGGGGAGGAGGTGCGGGCGCAGCCGATGCCACGGACCGGTTCCCCCCGCCATCGGGGGACCGCCGCCGCAGGGCGCCCAGCGTCGGGCGGCCCCGGGCGGGGCGGCCCCGGCCGGCTCCTCGGACGCCGGGGCCGGCGGCTCCCCGGCTGACGGTGGCGCCCGGTGGGTGGGCGTCCGGTGGGGACGGTGGCGGCGCGGGCGGCGAGGGCCGCCCCGGCCGGTGTGCCGGAGGTGGCCGTGGCGCCGGTCGGAGGCGCCGCGGCCGCCGGCCGGAGTCCCGACGACTCGAGTTGTTCGATCCGGGCCAGCAGGGCGGCGGGCGAGTCGTCGGCCTCGGGATGGACGAGACGTACCAGGGCCACCTCGAGGTTGATCCGGGGGTCCGGGGCGTCGCGCATGGCGACCTGGGCCCGACCCAGGTCCTCCATGGCCCGCACGAGGGTGGCCAGTCCGACCCGACCCGCCTGGGCCGCCAGCGCATCGCGCTCGGCTCCGGCCACCGTCACGAGGTCGGGGGCGACGAGGGCGAGGAACCCCTGACGCAGGTGGTCGACGAGATCGACGGTGAGCTGCTGCGGGCTGAAGCCGGCGGCGGTCAGGTGGGCGACAGCCACCAGGCCGCGCTCCACGTCGCGTTCGGCCAGTGCCTCGACCACCTCGTCGAGCTCGGGCAGGTCGTCGTCCACTGCATCCGAGGCCGCCACCTGGTCGAGGATGGAGAGAGCGTCGCGGGCCGAGCCCCGGCCCCGCCGGACCGCCAGGTCGAGGGCCTCGTCGCCCACGTCGAGGTGGGCGACGTCACGCACCTGCGCCAGCAGCGCGGAGAGAGTGTCCGGGCCGAGCAGCCGGAACTCGAAGTGCTGGGTGCGGCTGCGGATGGTGGGCAGGACCTTCTGAGGGTCGGTGGTGGCCAGGACGAAGACGACATGGGCCGGAGGCTCCTCCAGGGTCTTCAGCAGGGCGTTGGACGCCGCCGTCGAGAGCATGTGGACCTCGTCGACGATGTAGACCTTCTGCCGGCCCGGCGACCCCAGCGCCGCGCGGGAGACCAGATCCCGCATGGCATCGACGCCGTTGTTGGAGGCGGCGTCGAGCTCGTGCACGTCGAGCGAGGTCCCCCGGGTGATCTCCACACAGGACGGACAGACTCCGCACGGCTCGCCGTCACGGAGATCGGTGCAGTTGAGGGCCTTGGCCAGGATGCGGGCCGTCGACGTCTTGCCCGTGCCCCGGGGGCCGCTGAACAGGTAGGCATGGGCGACCCGGCCGTCCCGCACCGCGTTGCGCAGGGCGAGCACGACGTGGTCCTGGCCCCGCACCTCGGCGAACGTCGATGGACGGAACCGTCGGTAGAGGGACTGGTAGGGGAGATCCTCGGTCACATCGGCCACGCCGGGAGCCTACCGGTCGGGTCGGACGGCATCCCCGGCCGATGCCGATCCGGCACCCCGGCCCGTCATCCGGCCCCCGCTCCCCGGTGGTCGGTGCGACGGCCAGGTTGACTGCGGCACACGCCCGTACCCGCTGAGAGCTGCTGCCTTCCGACCCTGACTCGATTCACAGGCGGACGTTGCGCAGGACCCGGCCGTCGCACCCACCAACGGGGAGGTCACGATCCTACCGCCACCGGAGCAGTCCCGGCATCCGCGCCGGGCGTTCCGGGGATGCCGGACGCCCGGAGTAGCCTGTCGGGGCTGTGGACGCCCGGACTCACCCGGGCGGCCGGCAGCACGGAGGCGTGCGAGAGCGGCCGAATCGGCACGATTGGAAATCGTGTGTGGGGAAACTCACCGTGGGTTCAAATCCCACCGCCTCCGCTGGCTGGCTGGACGGGCTGAGGAGCAGATCGGTCCGGCCAACCGGTCGGGCTAACCGACGGAGACGGTCACCGTCCGGGTGGTCATCGCCGCGCTGTTGGCCGTCGGGCGGGCCGTGCTCCGCACCAGGCCGACGAGGTAGGTCCCGGGGCTCATGGGCGGGTTGACGGTGATGACGACGTCGGAATTCTTGCCCTCCACCAGGGCGGTGGCTCCCAGGACCGACCCGATGTGTCCACCGTCGTCGGTTCCGACGACCACCCACCCCCCCTTTCCCGGGGCGCTCCCCTCCGGAAGAAAGGCCGAAGTCACCGTCACGCTGGCGGGTGTTGCCGGGTCGGCGATGGTCAGGGAAGGTGACGCCGTCGATTCTGCGCCCTGCTGGGCCACGTGCTCCGTGGTGGAGGTGGTCCCGCCGCTCGACGTACTCGAGCCACAGGCCGCCAGTGACACGGCGGCCACCACGGCAGTGCACACGGCTAGAGCTTTGGGGACTCGGTTCGGAGACATCCGCCTGTGTTACCCGACTGATCAGGCGAGCAAACACCTACGGAGCACCGGTATCCGTTGCTGGACGTCCCGCTCCGGAAGTCGTCCATCGCGTCACGGACCACACCCGGGACTCGTCGGAGAGTTGAACGCGCCCCACGGGACCGGTTCCCTTTGGGAGGGCTCTCAGCTGGTGAGTCCCGACTCCCACGTGGGCTCCCAGTCGGTGACCCACGGCCCCAACCCGACGATGTCGAGCACCCTCTCGACGTTGTGCCGTGGGCGGGTGAGCTTGAGCTCGCTCCCGTCCCGCTCGATCTCGCGACGCGCTCTCACCAGCGACGCGATTCCCGAGCTGTCCAGGAAGGTCAACTCGGAGAGGTCGATGACCACCGCCGATCCCGCGAGGTCCACCAACCATTCGCAGAGCCCGTCCGCGGTCGCCATATCGAGTTCGCCGGCCAGCGACACCACGTGGACGTCACCTACATCAGCAGCCCTCCGGGAAAAGGTAGCCATCGCCTCCTCCTTCACGCGTTCCTGACGATCGGGGCTCGCGGCTGAACCCTGGGGTCCCCAATTTACCCGGCGGGGGGCACCCTTCCGATAGCGCGGCCGCCCCGGTCATGCCGCCGGGGGACGGCTCCCCGGACCTCAATTGACCAGGACCCGTCGTCCCGACCGCAGCTCCGTGCCGGTCGAGTCCTCGCCCGGACAGTGGCACTCGGCGGCATGGCTCCAGTCGGCGACCGACAGGCGGAACCAGACCTGTTTCCCGTCGCCCAGCCGGGCGGTGCCCCACTCGTCGGCGAGCGCATCGACGATGGCCAGGCCCCGCCCGCTGGTGGCCATGGGATCCTCCGCCCACGACAGGTGGGGTGACCTGGCACCGTCCCGGTCGGTCACTCCGACCTCGACCACCCCGTCGGACACGGCGATGGTCACGGTGGGGGCCGAGCCGGCGTGTCGAACGGCATTGGTGACCGTCTCGCTGGCGAGGAGGGCCGCGGTCTCGACCACGTCCGGGAGGTCCCACATCTCGAGCAGTCCGCTGATCCAGATCCGCGTGGCTCGGCGGCCGCCGCATCGGCGGCGAACTCGGCTTCGGCTAAGCGGCACATGGCGGCCTCGGATCCTCCGCGTAGAGGTCGGAGACTCCGATCTACCCTCCGGCATGCGATCCCACACCTCGGCGTCCCACGAGGCCGAGGGTCCACGCCCCATGTGCCGCGCCGATCAGTCAGTGGCGATCGCGGCCAGGATGTCGAGGCGGGCGGCGCGGCGGGCCGGCCATCCGGCCGCCAGCAGGCCGAGGAGGGCGGCGAGAACCAGGAAGACCACCAGGCTGGTGACGGGCACGACTGTGTCGCTGATGCCCTGGGAGTGGAGCGACGACACCAGGGCGATACCCAGGCCGGTCCCGACGACGATGCCGATGACGGCGCCGAAGACGGCCAGGATCACCGATTCGGAGCGGATCATGGCCCGGACCTGCCGTCGTCGCATGCCGACGGCCCGCAACAGCCCGATCTCATGGGTGCGCTCGAAGACGGACAGCATGAGCGTGTTGACGATGCCGATGAGGGCGATCACCACGGCCAGCGCCAGGAGGGCGTAGACGAGGCCGAGCAGCTGATTGACCTGGGCCGACTGCGCCGCTTCGAACTGGGCCCGGGACTGGACCTTCACGTTCGGGTACGCCGCCAACGCGTGTTCCACCCCCTGCTGCACGCCGGGGTCCCCATCGGTCTTGACGAGGACGGCGCCGGGCAGTGGATTCTGGAAGTGGGACAGGAAGAAGGCCTGGCTCACGAGGTACTTCCCGACCAGGGCGTTGGGCTGGTAGATCCCGCCGATGCGCATGGTGGTCGGGCCGGTCAGTGCGAACTTGACCGGGACCCGGTCGCCCACCACCAGATGGTCGCTGTTGGCGGTCGTGGTGTCGATGAGGAGATTGCCGGCGGTCAGGGCCCGAGCCGTTCCCGACGTCATGTTCAGGATCACGGTCTCGTTCATGTGCTGGGTCCCGATGGCCAGGAGGGATTCGACGGAGTCGCGGAACTTGAACTGGTTCCCGTACACCGTCGTCACCGCGGTCACGCCCGCGACGGAGGACGCCGCCTGCGGCACGGCCTGGCTGAAGCTCCCGTTCCCTCCGTTGCTGGAGGTCGAGACGATGAGGTCGGCGCGGATGGCGTTGTCGACGCTGCTGGTGGCCGAGCGCGACAACGAGGCACCGAACACCGCGATGGCCGAGACCAGCGCGAGACCGACCATGAGCGCCGAGGCCGTCTGGGCCGTGCGACGCGGGCTGCGCATGGAGTTCTCCCGACCGAGCCGGCCCGAGGTCCCGAGCAGGCGGGCTCCCGGGCGCCCGATGACGCTCGCCAACGGACGGGCCAGGGCCGGAGCCAGCATGGCCACGCCGATGAAGATCAGGACGGCGCCCAGTCCGACCAGGGCGATGGCCGGGCGGGACAGGCCCAGAGCCAGCACGCCCACCCCGATGACGGTGATGACCCCGCCGCGGATGAACCGGCGGCGCAGCGGGATCTCGTCCTCGGTCTGCTGGTCACTGACCGCGGCCACCGGGGCGATGCGTACCGCCCGGCGGGCCGGGCTGATGGCCGACAGGAGGGTCACGCCGACACCCACCACGATGCAGACGACCACCGTGCGCGCCTCGAACACCAGGGAACCGGTCGGCAACGTCACGCCGAATCCGGCCAGCAGCTTCTCCAGGCCGATCGCCGCCAGCACACCCAGTCCGATCCCGATCACCGACGACACCAGCCCCACCAGGGCCGCCTCTCCGAGGACGGAGAGGAAGACCTGTCGGCGGCTGGCCCCGACGATGCGCAGCAGGGCCAGCTCGCGGGTGCGCTGGCCGACGGTGATCGAGAATGTGTTCAGGATGGTGAACCCGCCGACGAAGAGGGCGATGAAGGCGAATACCAACAGGGCCGTGTTGAGGAATCCGAGGGCCTGGCCGATGGCACTGGTGGCCTCGTTCACGACGGTCTGACCCGTGACGACCTCGACGCCCCGCGGCAGCACATCGGCGATCGCCCGCTGGACGGAGGCCTTGTCGGCCCCGGGCGTGGCCACGACGTTGATGGAGTCGAACTTACCGACGTCCCCGAGCAGCGCCTGCGCCGTCGGGGTGTCGAAGGCGGCGAGGGTGGCCCCCGCCAGGTTGTCGGCCGTCCCGAAGCGGGCCAGACCCACGATGGTGAACGTGCGGGTGGGCCCCTCGAGGAGGATGCGCACCTGCTGACCGACCTTGAAGCCGTACTTCTGCGCGGTGCCCAGATCCATGACGACCTCGTCGGGTGCCGTCGGCGGCCTCCCCTCGGTCAGACGGAGTTGGGAGATCCGCTGGTCGGGATCGAACGAGAGGCCGAGGGTGGGCGCCCCGCCCGTCGAGACGGCCTTGCCGTCGGGCGCGATGTACTGGGCGAACCCCGTCACCGACCCGTCGGCGGCCTGCACGCCCGGGACGGCCTCGACCCGGGCCAGGAGTGACTCGGGGACCGGGTTGCGGGTCGCCGTGCCGCCGGATCCGAGCTGGGCGACGCCGCGCACCTGGAAGTCGATGTTCTGGTAGATGTTCCCGAACAGGGTGTCGAACGTGTTGTGCAACGTGTCGGTCAGCACGAATGTCCCGGCGATGAACGTGACCCCGAGCACGATCGCCAACGCCGTCAGCGCCAAGCGGAGCTTGTGCGCCAACAGCCCCTTCAGGGTTACCCTCCACATCTCAGGTCCCCAGCGTCCGGATGCGCTCGAGCACCGAGTCCGGGGTCGGATCGGCCAGCTCGTCGACGATGTCGCCGTCGGCCAGGAACACCACGCGGTCGGCGTAGGCGGCGCCACGTGGGTCGTGGGTCACCATGACGATGGACTGGCCGAACTCCGAGACGGAGCGGCGCAGGAACGCCAGCATCTCGGCGGACGAGTTCGAGTCCAGATTTCCCGTCGGCTCGTCGGCGAAGATCAGCTCGGGCCGGTTGATCAGTGCCCGCGCGCAGGCGCAGCGCTGCTGTTGGCCACCCGACATCTCGCTCGGCCGGTGGGACAGCCGGTCACCGATGCCGAGGGCGGCGACCAGATAGTCGAACCACTCCCGGTCCACCTTCCGTCCGGCCAGGTCCACCGGGAGGGTGATGTTCTCTCCTGCCGTGAGCGTGGGCACGAGGTTGAACGACTGGAAGACGAAACCGATCCGGTCACGCCGGAGTTGGGTCAGGCCCTTGTCGTCGAGGTCGGAGATGTCGACGTCTCCGACGAAGGTCCGGCCCGACGAGGCCCGGTCGAGCCCGGCCATGCAGTGCATCAGCGTCGACTTTCCCGATCCCGACGGACCCATGACCGCGGTGAAGCGCCCACGATCGAAGGTGACGTCCACCCCGGCCAGGGCGTGCACCGTGGCCTGACCCGTCCCGTACGTCTTGCGCAGATCGACGGCGCGGGCGGCGGGCCGGGCCGACACGGTGTCCGGGGGGACGGGATCTGTCAGCGCCACGATGCCTCACTCCTGGTGTCGGGGAGAACTTCTCCTTGGTCGCCGCCTCCGTGACCATAGATTCTGACAGGCGGATTCCCAAGTGCCCCGTTTCGCACCCACGCGGAGCCGGTCGGGGAGCTCCCTCCCGAGAGGCTGTGCGGTCGATGCCGAGGAGCTACGAGCGTCCGACGAGGCCGACCCGTCCTGCTTCCGACGGCCACACGAGCGGACCCGGCGCCTCCGGTCGCCCGCCAGACGTGTGACACTGTCCATGCCGGTTGCGAACGGAGGGTGGACGGATGGGTCCGGGGAGGCTGAAGGCACTCATCGACGGACTGTTCGCCATCGCACTCACACTGCTCGTGCTCGACCTACCCAAGCCGTTGTTCTCCCGGCACCTGACCCACGACCTGCTCCACCAGTGGCCCTCGTACGTCGCGTACCTGGTCTCCTTCGCCACCATCGGCATCATCTGGATCGAACATCACGGCATGATGAGCGCCGTCCGGCGGATCGACCGGCGCTTCCTCGAGGTCACCCTCCTCTTCCTGCTGGTCGTGTCGGTGGTGCCATGGCCCACCGCACTGGCCGCCCAGTACGCGAGGACGGGCAGCCAGGCCCGGCCGGCTGCGGTCCTCTATGCCGCCACCATGCTCTGCATGGGACTCGCCTTCGCTCTGAGTTGGTGGTACCTGGAGCGTCATCCGAACCTGATCGAGGAGACGACCGCCCCGGCCTTCCCGGTGGGGGTGCGCCGCGCCCTACTCGGGGGACTGGCCTATCTGGTCGCGATCGCGCTGGCCTTCGTCAGCCCTCTCGCCTCCTTCGCCGTCGACGCGGCCATCGCCGCGTATTTCGCCCTGTCGCGCAGCGGCGTACCCGGCCTTCTCGTCGGATCCGACGCGGTGGTCGACTAGGGGCGATCGACGATCGGCCCTACCGGCATCCTCCGAGCCGGCCCACACCTGCCGGCGCGGGGCGCGCCGGTGCCGGCACCTCCCCCGGGGGGAGAGAGGATGCCGGCACCGGGTTGCTACCGGGGGGATGAAGGATGGAGCTCGTCAGCGGATGGCGGGGTCTCCCGACCGGGGCCCACCGTGGCCCCACGGGAAGCCATTGCCCCACGGGAGGAAGTAGGCCCGGTAGGTGTTGACCCCGGCGGGGAATTCGGCGTTGTAGGTGAGCTGACCCGAGGGGGCGAACACCGAGTAGTAGGGCAGCGAGCCCCATCCGACCACCAATTGGCGGCCGAACACCGTCTGGGCGTTCCCCTGGGAGGCGGCCGAGAGACCTTCCGGCTGATCGTCGGAGGCGACGAGCGTGGCGACGTGGTCCCAGAGGTCGAGCTTCACAGTGACGGCACGGCTGTAAGGCAGCAGCGGTGCCCCGGACGACTCGTTGTCGAAGAATGTGTACTCGTCATTCCCGATGGCCTCCGGGTCGTGCTGCCAGGCGAAGATCTCGCCGGCACTGTCGAGGGACTGGCCGGGAGCGGCCTGCAACGTGAAGCTGCTCTGCTTCCCACCGAGCTGCCAGATGATGTCCCCGGTCACCCGGTCGACCTTGAACGCCGTCCAGGTGGCGCGGGAGTCGATGAGCAGGTTTCCGTCCGTGTCCAGGTGCACGGCGTTGATGTGGAACCAGTCCCAGGGGGTACTCGCCGAACCGGGCAGTGGTTGTTCGCTGTCGCTGTAGGGGACGTGGTCTGCGCTGTCCCATTGGAACAGGACCTGTCCGGTGGCGATGTCGATCTCCTGGACGATGCCATCGATGACGGTCTGGTCGGCGGGACCGCCGATCGAGGTCAGGTCGGCCGTGGCGGTGTCGTACGAGGTGATCAGAGCCGTGCCCTGCGGCGTGATCAGGAACTCGTGACCGTCGGTGGTGTCGCCGTTGCCGGCATTCACGGCGGCGATCTGCTGGAAGTGGGTGTTGTAGATGTAGTCCGTCCCGTTCGACAGACCGCCGAATCCGGTCCCCTGCCACCAGGTCAGGACGGTCTGTCCGTGGAACGTCTGGGTGCGGAAGTCCGAGGCCGTCTGTCCGGCGGGTATGGCGTGGAACCAGATGACTCGACCGTCGCTGTTCACGATCTCCGGTCCGTTGGCGTAGGTACCGCTGTCACCGGTCGGCGTGATGAAGAAATCCCCACCGCCCAGGTACGCATGGTCGGTCAGGACGGTCACAGGCGGAGGGGCGGTCGGGGTGGCCGCTCCGGCCGGGGCCGGTACGGCGAGCGCCAGGGGGGCGGCGGCGACACTCAGCGCCACGGCGGTCAGGACGGTGCGGCGTCGACGTGCCCGGTGTACGAGCGCGCTCGTAGAGGGTGAGGAATGCATATCGGGTCCACCTTTCGGGTGTGCGGTGCTGGTTTGGGGGGAGCGGAACGACGGGGGGTCGGCCGCAATCCGCACTGTAAAGGGGACTCCCTACAAAGTCAATGGGTTTAGTCGGCTTTTGCCGGACCGGGCCCGTCTACGCCGCGTCGAACCCCTCGAGCAGGGTGAGCATGTCCTCGGCGTGCTCCTCCTCGACGGCGAGGATCTCCTCGAGCATCCGTCGGGTGGTGGGGTCGCCGGTGCTCAGCCACTGGATGATCTCGGTGTAGGAGGCGATGGCCACGCGCTCGGCGATCAGGTCCTCGCGGATCATCGCGGCGAGGTCCGTCGACGCGTCGTACTCGGCGTGGCTGCGGAGCGTGAGGGTGTCGGGATCGAAATCCGGCTCCCCCCGTAGCTGTGTGATGCGGGCGGCGATCATGTCCGCATGGCCCTGCTCCTCGGTGGCGTGCTGGGCGAATTCGTCCGCCGCCGCCTGGGCACTGATCCCCTGGGCGGTGAAGAAATGGCGCTTGTAGCGCAGGATGCACACCAGTTCGGTGGCCAGGGCCTGGTTGAGCACCTCCACCACCCGCTCCCGATCGGCCCCGTAGGTGTCGGTCACCGGACCCTTGTCGATGTTCTCCCGGGCCCGTTCCCTCAGCGTCTTCACGTCGGTTAGGAAGTCGTCCATCGCCACCGCTCTCCTCTTGGTCGGGCCGCGTCGACGGTCGCCGGGCCACGGTTGGACCCTGCCCACTGCACCCCGGGTTACACCCGGATACCAGATGGAGGCCCCGTTCGTTACCATCCCGGCATGACGACCATCTCCGACGGGGCGGACGACGGCTATGCCGCCGCCATGGGCCTCGCTCTCGAAGAGGCCGCCGCCGCCGCCGCCCACGGTGACGTCCCGGTCGGCGCCGTGGCCCTCCTCGATGGCCGTGTCGTGGCGTCGCGCCACAATGAGCGGGAGCTGACCGGGGACCCGACGGCCCACGCCGAGGTCCTGACCTTGTCGGACGCCGCCGCCGTGGTGGGGAGTTGGCGCCTGTCCGATGTCACCTTGGTGGTCACCCTCGAGCCGTGCCCCATGTGCGCGGGTGCGTTGGTCGCCTCGCGCGTCCATGCCCTGGTCTTCGGCGCCGCTGATCCCAAGGCCGGCGCCTGCGGGTCGCTGTACAACCTGTGCGCCGACCCCCGCCTCAACCACGAGGTCGCGGTGACGGCCGGGGTCCGGTCCGACGAGGCGTCGGATCTGTTGACCGACTTCTTCGCCGACCGACGGGCCGGCTGACGGCCGAACCGCCGCGGCCTCCCGACGCTGGCCGACGAGAAGCTGGACGCGATCCTCGACCCGGCGCAGCCGCCGACCAGCTCGTCGTTCCGGACCATCCTCCGGGCTCCGTTACACTCGCCGGCGGAAGGGTGGCAGAGCGGACTAATGCGCACGCCTCGAAAGCGTGTGAGGTGCAAGCCTCCGGGGGTTCGAATCCCCCCCCTTCCGCCAGTGTGATGTCGCGAGACATCGGAGACCGGTGTGTCAAGACATCGTAGACCAGGTCATTCCCGTCAAGGCTGGCGCTGGTAGTTCTTGGTCGGGTCGAGGACGAGACGCCGGAGTGGTGAGCCGTCCAGGCCGACCACCTCGATGTCGAGTCCCTCGATGAGCATGGCCACCTTCCACCCGGCATAGGCACGACCGACGCCGATGTGGTGGAGGCGGCCCTTGTGGCGCAGTGTCAACGAACCGGCCGGGTCGACTTTGTCGAGGCGCAGGCGCCGGTTGTCGATCGTGATCATCGGTGCGGTCGGCTCGGCCTTGGCCCGGGCGTCGTAGACCGATCGAGGGGTGCGACGGTTCACACCTCGATGCGGTCGGACGTCGTTGTAGTAGGTGACGAAGCGGTCGATGGCCCGCTGGAGTTGCTTCTTGGTCTCGATGCCCTTCTGGGCGGCCACGAACTTCTTGAGCGTCTGGTGGAATCGCTCGACCTTGCCGCAGGTCTGGGGATGGTAGGGACGGGAGTGCTTGGCCGTGATGCCGAGGGCGAACAGCTCCTGTTCGACCACACCCTCGACACCGAAGCGGGTCCGCGCCGTGAAGATGAGCCCGTTGTCGGTAAGGAGCGAGGCCGGATACCCCCAGGTCTCGGCCGATTTGTGCAGGACTCGGACCACGTCGTGCGCTTTGACCACGGTCATGACCCGGGAGGCCACGCACACCCTCGAGTGGTCGTCGATCATGTTGAGGACCTCGAACACTTCGCCGTTGGGCAGGGCGACGTGGGTCATGTCGGCCTGCCACCGTTCGTTGGGCAGATCGGCCACGAACCGGGTGTAGGAGCTCTTGGGTCGCTTCTTCGGCTGGGGGGTGACGAACCCCCGGGCCCGGAGCACCCGCCAGACGGTGGGGACCGAGGGCGGATGGGAATGGCGCTGGCACAGGTGGAAGTGGATGGTGGCCGCACCGGCGTCGAAGCCGGCATCGGTCAACTCCTTGCGCAGGGTCACGATCTCGTCCTCGTAGAGATCGGCGATCCGGGACGGCGAGGATGTGGGACGTCGACTCCGGGGCTCGAGACCCGCCGGGCCCTCCAGGCGGTAGCGCCGGAGCAACTTGAAGAGCCAGCTCGGGCTCACGTCGTGGGCCCGGGCCAGTTCCTTGATGGGTTTGCCCGTGCGCAGGTGCATCTCGATGAGAAACCGGCCCATGTCCACAGGAGACCCTCCTCGGTAGCGGTCTCCTATGTCTTGACACATCCCCGAGAGCGGCGGTGTCCGAGGTCCTGAATCCAAACACCCCCTTCCGCCGCGGTCTCGAGGCATCGTGGACACCTGGACCCCCGTCGATTCCCTCGGCGGGGGTTTTCGCGTCATCGGCCGAGGTCGACCGGCGCTCGGCGCGGGATCCGGTCGCCGGTCAGGGTCCGCCCACGAGTTCCCGCATCAGGGAGTCGACCCGCCGGGCGATGTCGTCGCGGATGGCCCGTACATCGTCGAGCGGCCGTCCCGCCGGGTCGGACAGTTCCCAGTCGAGATGGCGCTTGCCGGGGTAGACCGGGCACGAGTCACCGCATCCCATCGTGACGATGACATCGGCTCCGAGCGCCATCTCGTCCGTGAGCCGCCTCGGGACGTTGGCGCGGATGTCGATGTCCCACTCGGCCAGGGCGGCCACCACGGCCGGGTTCAGCTGCTCGCCGGGGGCGGACCCGGCCGAGTGCACGACCAGACGGTCACCGGCGGCCCTTTCGAGTAGGGCCGCAGCCATCTGCGATCGGCCGGCGTTGTGGACGCAGAGGAACAGGACTTCGGGGACACGGTGATTCACGGCGCCTCTCCCGCACTCTCGGGCGTCAGGGGTTCGACCTCCGGATCATCGGCGCCGCGCAGGTGGCGGACGATGATGTCGGCGGATTCCGTCCCGGAGAGACCCGGGAACAGGACGGCGATCAGGCCCACCACGACCACGCCGCCGACGACCTGCGCCCCGATGAAGGGGGGCACCGAGGACGGAGCGATCCCGGCAAAGGTGTCGGAGAACATGCGTCCGACGGTGATGGCCGGATTGGCGAAGCTTGTCGACGACGTGAAGAAGTACGCCGCGGCGATGTAGGCGCCGACGGCGGCCGGTGTGTAGGTCGTCCGACCACTGCGGGCCAGCGCGAAGATCACGAGCAGTAGCCCGACCGTGGCGACGGCCTCGGACACCAGGTGCGGACCGGTCGCCCGCTGGTGGGTCGAGATCGAGACCGCCCGAAGCGAGAACATCACGTTGGCCACGACGGCGCCGCTGATGCACCCCGCCACCTGGGCCGGCAGGTAGGCGGCCGCGTCCCGCCATCGGATCCCGCCGAAGGCGGCGTCGACGAAGGAGACGACCGGATTGAAGTGGGCTCCCGACAGGGGCCCGAAGATCAGAATGGCGGCGAAGAGCCCGGCGCCCGTGACCAGGGCGTTCTGTAGCAACTCGAGTCCGGCGTCACCCGGCGAGAGCTGCTGGGCGGCGATGCCGGAACCGATCACCACCATGGCCAACAGCGCGCTTCCCAGGTACTCGGCCACTAGGCGCCGCCACAGTATGACGTCCCTCACGGGTCTTCCTCCGACCTCCATGAGCCGCGGTCAGCAACAGCCGGGGCCCGAGACCCCGGACGGTGCACCGGCAGCCGCCGGTGCGGTGATGTCCACCGGAGCCGATGTACAGCAGCCCCGGTCCCCGGCGAGCCCCTCGGGACCGTCGGCGTCGGCGGCGGCATCGGCGTCGGCGTCGGCGTCGGCGTCGGCGTCGGCGTCGGCCAGCACCGTGTAGACCTCCCACGCGGTGCCGTCGGGGCCGTGCACCCAGACCTTGTCCTGGACGGCGTAGCAGCAGGTGGTGGCCACTTCGAGGTCGGTCGTCATCCCCTGGGCGGCCAGTCGCCGGGCCGCGGTCGTCACCTCGGCGGACGTCTCCACCTCGATGCCCAGGTGGTTGATCGAACCGGGCTCCCCGGCCCCCTCGACGAGCACCAACTTGAGCGACGGCTCCTCGACGACGAAGTTGGCGTAGCCGGGACGCATCTTGGTCGGGGCGGTGCGGAACAGCGCGGAGTAGAAGGTGATCGCCTCGTCGAGGTCGGGCACGTTGAGCGCGAGCTGCACACGGGACATGGGATCTCCTACTACATTGATGGTTGTCGATATGAGTATGGGATACATATCGATCACTGTCAATGGACAACGACCACGGCGAGGAGACTGCGTGCCAGGCGATCAGCCGGACATCGACACACTGTGCTGCACCCCGCTGGGCGATGCCGTCCTCGACGAGGCCGAGGCCACGAGGCTCGCCCGGGTCTTCGCCGCCCTCAGCGATCCGGTGCGCCTCCGCCTCCTGTCGATGGTGGCGTCCACGGACGAGGTCTGCAGCTGCAACCTCGAGGCCCCCCTCGGTCGCAGCCAGCCGACGGTCTCCCACCACACGAGGATCCTGGCCGAGGCTGGCCTGATCCACGGGGAGAAGCGGGGTCGGTGGATGTGGTGGTCCGCCGTGCCTGAACGGTTGGAGACCATCCGCCACGTGCTGGGCACATCATGACCGCCGCTCACGGACCGTCGGTCGGACCCACCAACGCCATGGATGGAGGCCCGTACCCGACCGAAGCCACCGACTGAACGCGCCGTTCCGGATCCATGGGCCTCTCTTCCGCCAAACCGGTGCCGCTGCACTCGATCGCCCGGGAGTGGGGTCGGATCGGGCTCATCGGGTTCGGCGGTCCTCCGGCCCACATCGCCCTGATGCGTCGGCGATTCGTGGAGGAACGGGGGTGGATCCCGGCCCGGGACTTCGAGGACGGCATCGCCGCGACGAACCTGCTGCCCGGGCCGGCGTCCACGCAGTTGGCCATCTTCTGCGCCTGGCGGCTCCGGGGTCCCCTGGGAGCGGTGGTCGGTGGCCTGTGTTTCATCGTCCCGGGACTGAGCATCATCCTCGTCCTGGCCGCCGTGTTCCTGGCCGCCCATCCCCCTCGGTGGATCGAGGGCGCCGCGGCGGGGGCCGGGGCGGCCGTTCCGGCGGTGGCTATCCAGGCCGCCATCGGGCTCGTCCCGGCCAGCTGGGCGGCGGGTCGCCGGTGAGCGGGCGGCTCGGATCCGGTGGCTGGCATACCTGGTCGTCGGCGGGGTCGCAGCGGCCACCCTCGGTCCCTTCCTCGTGTTGGCCCTCCTGGCCTGTGGCCTCGTCGAGGTCGCCATGCACAGGAGGGGCACCTCCCGTCCGGGGCGACGACCGTCGGCGGCGTTCGCCCCCCTCGTCGTCCCCGCCGTCGCCGCCGGTGGCCTGGTGTCGTTGACGTGGGTGGCGTTCAAGGTGGGCGCCCTCTCCTACGGGGGAGGGTTCGTCATCATCCCGCTCATGCAGCACGACGCCGTCCACACCTATCACTGGATGACGGCGGCGCAGTTCCTCAACGCCGTGGCGCTCGGTCAGATCACCCCCGGCCCGGTCGTCCAGACGGTCGCCGTCGTGGGATATGCGGCCGCCGGCGTGCTCGGGGGACTCCTGGCCGCGGCCGTCGCTTTCGCCCCCAGCTTCCTCTTCGTCATCGGAGGTGCCGCCCACTTCGACCGGCTGCGCCACAGCTCCTCCGTGCAACGGTTCCTGACCGGGGCCGGAGCCGCCGCCATCGGTGCCATCGCCGGTTCGTCCATCCCACTCGCCCTGTCGCTCAGCCACCTGTGGCAGGTCGGCGTCCTCCTGGTGGCCGCCGTCTGGCTCCTGGTCCTCAAGCGGGCCACGGTCCCCGCGCTGCTCGGGGCCGGGGCCCTCGGCATCGTCGTCGCCCTCGCCGGGGGTCCGGTCCCCCACTAGGCGCCGAGGTCGGCTGTCGGGGCCGTGCCGACCGGCGATCACCACAGATCCGTCCGGATGCGGTCGCTCGACCGCGGGACGCTTCATCGACGTGACAGGCTGATCGTGTGACGACCCCGAGTCAGATCCGCCGCACGTCTGTCGGCCTCCTCCTCGCCGTGGCCGTCGCCGTGACCGCCTGCACCTCGTCGACCGCCGCTCCCCCCACGACGTCCACCACCACGACCTCGTCGACCGTCCCTTCCGCCGCCCTCACCCGGGTCCGCGCGTCCGTGGCCGCCACCACCGGAGCGGGTACCGCACAGTTCCAGAGTGTCTCGTCGACCGGTGCCGGATCGGGAGCTCACCCCACGGTCGTCACCATGACCGGGTCCATCTCGTTCCGCGGGCCCGACGTGTCGTCCACCAACACGGTCCACTCGGCCGCGGCGGGATCGTCCACCCCCAGCGAGGTGCACTCGCTCTACTTCGGAGCGACGGGCACCGTCTACCTCTCCCCCGGCCCCGACGGGCCGTGGCAACGGAGCATCTCCCACGTGCCGTTCGCCTACCTCGCGCCGATCACGCCGGGACTGCTGCGCAGCGCCACCGGACCCGTGACCGTTCTCGGCCCGGCCGTCATCGGCGGGGTGCCGACGACCGGGTACGCCGTGCCGGTACCTGCCCGGACCCAGCGGACATCGGAGACTGGAACGGCCACCAGGGTCCGCAGCGCCCCCTTCGTCGCCCGGGTATGGCTGGACGCCGACGGCCGCATCGTCCGGACCACCGGCACGGTCCACACCACGGTCGAGCCCGGTGGGAGCTCCTACACGGAGACCGAGACCACCACGCTGTCGGCCTTCGGGACCCCGGTGTCCATCACCCCACCGACAACTGCCACCCCGGCATAGGGCGGCCGCCGATCGCCGGCGTTCACCACGGCTGGGTGGAGAGCCAGGCCAGTCCACCCTGGGGGACGTACGCCACCCCGCCGACCTCCAGCGGCCGGATCTGGCCGGTCCACGGATCGAGGCTCCCGAGGTAGTTCTGCGGGTAGCCCGGTCCCGGGCACGTCGCCGGGGCGCTGTTGGCACCGCACGGGGTGACGGCCACGACTGGGTCGACGGGGAAGGCACCGGTCACCACGTCCACGGTGTCGTGGGTCGAGTCCGTCGTGAAGAGCGCGCCCGGTCCATCGGTCCAGGCGGTGTCGTCCACCGACTGGGAGATGTCGAGGACCGACAGGTGCTGGGCGCGGGTCTCCGCGCCGGACACGAAGATCTGCTCGAGGTCGCCCTGGCTGGTGAGCATGAAGTCGCCACCGAAGCGTGGGGCGCCGTACGGCACGACCTCGTTGGAGTCCGGGTCCGTGAGTCCGAGTTGGACGGTCTGGCCCAAGGTGGTGCCGACGTTGGCCACCGTGGCCCGGTCCTCGATCGGAGAAGAGCGGCGTCACCGATGCGACGTCGGTGGTCGGGTCCAGGGTGACCGAGTAGACCGCCGGGTACTGCCGCTGGGGGGCCGGGTCGCCGACCGTTCCGGGGGCTGAAGCGGAGATGAAGATCCGCCCCTGGTAGATGGTGATGGCATCGGTTCCGCCGTTGTGGGGCAGTGGTCCTCCGTAGGAGTACCGGGTCACCGCCGCACCCCGGGGGCACCCAGGCCGGATCACGTACAGGGCCGAATTCTGGTCCTCGTTCACGGTAACGATGACGTCGTCGGCGGCCGGGTCCGCCGTGACGCCGTCGGCCTTGCCCTGCACGTCCCACTGTCCGAGGACCCGACCGCCCGTCGTGAACGCCACGATCGTGCTGTCCTCGTTACCGTCTGTGCTCGGCTGGCCCTGGGGACCGACACCGTTCTGGAAGCCCGTGAACAGGGTCCCGCCGAGGTGGGTGATGTCGTCCGGGTCAGCCAGGGCCTCGGTCGCCGGAGCCGTGGACCCCGCCGGGGTGTAGGCGTGGGTGAGCGAGGTGCCGTCCAGGAGTGTGCGGGCGGTCAGGGCTCCCGCGGGTCCGTCCTGCGGGTCCGCCCCGACCGACGGGGAGCCGATGGCGATGGCACCGAGGGTGCCGAGGCCGAGGGCGGCGACGAGCGAGAAGGTGGTGAAGGTGCGTCGGTGCATGTGGGCCTCCGGGATCGGCTGACATGGCCAACGGTAGGAGGCCGAGGTGACGGGCACGTCACCGTCGGGCGGCCTCCGCGTGAACGTTCGGTGACAGAGGCTCAGGCGACCGGCGTGGCGACGTCCACCGGGGTCGGTGGCGCCACCTCCTCGACGTCGACCTCCACCCCGAGATGGGGCACGACCCGGTCGAGCCACCTGGGCATCCACCAGTTGGCGTCGCCCAGGAGCTCCATCACGGAGGGCACGAGGACCATCCGCACCAGGGTCGCGTCGATGAGGATGGCGGCGGCGAGTCCCAGTCCGAAGACCTTCAGCACGTGCAGCGGATCCCCGAAGACGAACGAGCCGAACACACAGATCATGATGGCCGCCGCCGCGGTGATCACCCGTGCCGTCTTGGCCAGGCCGTCGGCCACCGCCGATGAGTTGTCGTGGGTCGTCCGCCACTCCTCGCGCATGCGCGAAAGCAGGAAGACCTCGTAGTCCATGGACAGGCCGAAGAGGATCGTGAACATCATCAACGGGATCCACGGGTCGATCGGGCCGGTGGCCCCGATGCCGAAGAAGCCACCCAGCCAGCCCCACTGGAACACGGCCACGATCACGCCGTACGCGGCGCCCACGGAGAGCAGGTTGACGATCACGGCTTTCAGCGGGATCGCCACCGAGCGGAACACGGCCATCAACAGCAGGAACGACAGCAGGAGCACGGCACCGATCACCCACGGCAGTCGGTTGGAGAGGTAAGTGGAGGCGTCCACCGACCCCGCCGTCTCCCCCCCGACGTAGGCCCGAACCCCGGTCCCGGCCGTCGATGCCGGGATCACCTCGTCGCGCAGCGTATGGACGAGGGCTTCGGTCTGGGCCGCCTGGGGGGCGGTGGTCGGGTAGGCGACGACCAGGGCGGCGTCGCCCGATGCGCTGAACACGACCGGGCTCGCGAACGCCACCCCCGGGGTCGTGCGCATCTTCGCGTCGAGTTCCTCGACCGCCGCGTGCTGCCCGGGGGGAACCTGGGCGACCACGATGAGGGGACCGTTGAACCCGGGTCCGAATCCTTCGGCCAGGGCGTCGAAGGCCTGACGCGTGGTGGTCGACGCCGGATCGTTGCCGGCGTCGGTGAAGGCCAGGCGCATCGAGAACATCGGGATGGCCAGACAGACGAGCAGCACGACGGCCCCCACCAGGAATGGAACGGGTCGACGCTGGATGCTCCGGCTCCACCGGTACCAGAACCCCCGCTGATCGGGCTCTGCACCACCCTGCAGCAGGCGCTTGATCGCCAGCTTGTCGATGGCCCGTCCGGCGAACCCGAGCATGGCCGGCAGCAGGGTGGTGGCCGCCAGCATGACCAGCACCACGGCGGCGATGGCGCCGATGGCCAGACCCCGCATGAACGAGAGCTGGAGCAGGAACAGCCCGAGCAGCGACAGGATCACCGTTGTCCCGGCGAACACGACGGCTCGACCCGAGGTGGCCAGCGACACCGCCGCCGCGTTGCGCGGATCGCGGCCCTCGGCGAGGCCCTGTCGATAGCGCGTGACGATGAACAGCGCGTAGTCGATGCCCACGCCGAGTCCGATCATCGCCATCATCTCGGGAGCGAACACCGGAGTGGTGACGACGTGGGTCAACAGGTCGAGTACGGCGAAGGCCACCGCGATGCCGAACAGGGCGGTGATGATCGGCAGGCCCATGGCCACGACCGATCCGAAGGCCAGCAGCATGATGATGATGGCGGCCAGGATCCCGATGCCCTCGCTCGGCCCGGGCTTCGCCCCCGCCACCAGACTGATGGCCTGCCCCCCGAGCGCGACGTGGTAGCCGGGGGCTTCGAAGGACTGGGCGACGTCTATGACGCGCTGGATCGAGCTCGTGGGCAGGTTGCCCGCCGCCTCGTCGAAGTTCACCCGCACGTAGCCGACGTGCCCGTCCTTGGAGATCTGCACCTCGCCTTCGGGACCGAACGGGCTGCTCACCGAGGCCACGTGGCCGAGGGGAGCCAGGGCCGCAGCCAATTTCTGGGTACGGGCGGCGTTGGCGGGGTCCGTGAACTGGCCCGACGTGGTCACCACCACCTGGGCCGGACTGCCCGAGTACGTCGGGAAGTCGGCGTCGAGTATCTGCTGGGCGGTCTGGGTGCCGCCGGTCAGATTGTTCGAGAAGTTGCTACCGAGAGCCTGCGCCGCCACGTTGACGACCACCAGGCTGACGATCCACGCCACCAGGACCCACCAGCGGTGGTCATGGCACCAGCCGGCCACCCGGGCCAGAGCGCTCTGTTCGGCGGGACGGGACCGGTGGGACGGGTCGGCGGCCGTCTCGGGGCGTCGCTCGGTGGTTGTCACTCCAATCCTCCGCTGGTCAGGGGGTGCGCCGGGCGCGTGGTCGTTGTCTCCCCTGTTCTACCTGGTGGACCCCGATGGTCGGTCCAGCGGTGCGGTCCCGGCGGGACGCCGCCGCGGTTTGTATGCTGCTGGCGCGCCCCTAGCTCAACGGTGGAGCACCGGATCCTTAATCCGGAGGTTGGGTGGTTCGAGTCCCCCGGGGCGCACTTCGATGGTCCGTCACCGCCGGACCGGGCCGGACGGCGTCGGCCCGCCCACCCGGCCCTCAGTCGTGGGGACTCTCCGCGCCGCCCACGCTCCGGCCGGTCAGCCAACGATGCAGCCCGGCGGCGTTCGAGTGCACACCGTTCATGACCTCCAGCTTCTCCCGGTGCTCCTCTGAGACACCGTCGAGATCGGCCGCGAACGCCTCGGAGAGCGCGGCGGCGATGTCCGTGCCGTCTCGGTAGGCGGCCTCGGCCACGTCGGCCCATCGCCGGAGGGTTCCGTCGGCCTCGTCGAGGACGTCGAGAGGATCGGCCAGCAGGCCGTAATGGGCCAATGCCAAGCCGGTCGGCCGGCGCTCGGCGAACCGCCGGAGGGAATGGAGGGCCTGGGTCAGGTCGAAGTCGGGTGGAGGCGTCGCCGGTCGGAGCACCCCGGCGTCCGGGAGCTTGACGCCCACCGCATCACCGGCGAAGAGGGTGCCGCTCCAGTTGTCGTGCAGGGCCAGGTGGTGCTTGGCGTGGCCCGGAGAGTCGACCGAGGTCAGGTAGCGGTTGGAACTCACCCGGATCTCCTCGCCGTCCTCCAGCACGTGGATGCGCTCGGCGGGCGTCGGGTCGAGCCGCCCGTAGAGTGAGTCGAGGAGAGGGCCGTACACGCGGGCGGCCGAGTCGACCAGTCGGGTCGGGTCGGCGAGGTGCCGGGCCCCTTTCGGGTGGACGTAGACGGTCGCCTTCGGGAAGGCACGGGCCACGTCACCCACGCCTCCGGCATGATCGAGGTGGATGTGGGTCACCACCACACCCGCCAGGTCGTCGGCGCCGAGCCCGAGGCTGGCGAGGTGGGCGAGGAGGGCGGGAACCGAACTCTGGCTACCGGTCTCGACGAGCACGGGTGCATCCCCTTCGATCAGGTACCCGGCGGTGACCCGCTCCCACCCGCCGAGCAGGGTGTCGAGTTCGATCACGCCCTCGGCGATCCGCGTGCCCGTGGGCGGTGGCGTCGGATCGCCTGGATCGAAGGGATCCTGGTGACCCACACCCGGGCCGTGATGGTGGTGGCCGCTCACCGTGGGATCATCCGTCCCGCGCGGCGATGGTCCCTGGCGCCACCTTGGCCGGGGCCTTCTTGGCCGTGGCCTTCTTCGCCGGGACCTTCTTCGTCGGGGCCTTCTTGACCAGGGCCTTCTTCGCCGGGGCCACCTTGACCGGGGCCACCTTGACCGGGGCCTTCTTGACCGGGGCCACCTTGACCGGGGCCTTCTTGACCGGGGCCTTCTTGGCCGGGGCCTTCTTGACCGTGGCCTTCTTGACCGTGGCCTTCTTCGCCGGGGCCCTCTTCGCCGGGGCCTTCTCGGCCGGGGCCTTCGCGGCGGCCGTCGATTCGACCGGAGTGCTCGTCGCCTCCGCCTCCCTGGCCGCCGCCTCCCTGGCCCCCGACCTCGTGGTGGCCGGCGCGTCGCCGGGTGGCGTACCACCGTCCGGTCGGGTGGCCCGGCCGCTCACGGAGCGACCGCCCGTCCGGGAGGTGACCTTGCGGGCCGCCCGGCCGGTGGTCCTGCCGGCCGGCGCGGTGCCCTCGACGGGGGAGGTGGGGCGGGGCTGGCCGGCCCGACCGGCCACCTTGGTGACGAGGTTCTGCAGGGCCGGGCCACCCCCTGAACTCATGTGACGCCCCCGGCGCGGCCCGCCCCTGGCGGTCAATGCCTGGCGGGCCAGACCGAGGAACACGTGGTCGGCACTGGGCTTGTCGTGCCCACCCATCTTGGCCGCCGAGTTCACCAACGACACGTGGGAGAACGCCTGGGGGAAATTGCCGACCAACCGCCCGGCAACCGGGTCGTACTCCTCGGCCAGGAGACCGAGGTCGTTGCGCAGGTCGAGGAGCCGGTCGAGGAGGCGGCGGGCGTCCGAAGTCCGGCCGAGCAGGGTCAGGCAGTCGGCCAACCAGAACGAACAGGCCAGGAACGCCCCCTCGCGTCCGGACAGCCCGTCGACCTCACCGGACTCCAACGTCCGGTAGCGGAGTACGAAGTCCCCCTCCATCAGCTCCCGCTCGACGGCCTCGATGGTCGAGCGCACCCGGGGGTCGGTGGCCGGGAGGAACCCCACGAGGGGGATCATCAGCAGGCTGGCGTCCAGCTGATCCGAGCCGTAGTACTGGGTGAAGCACCCCTTCTCGGCGTTGAAGCCCTGCTCGCACACCTGGTCGTGGATCTCCTGGCGGATGGCCCGCCAGTGCTCGACCGGGCCCGCGGTGCCGTACTCCTCCACCGTGCGGATGGCCCGGTCGATGGCGACCCAGGCCATGACCTTGGAGTGGGTGAAGTGGCGACGGGGCCCGCGCACCTCCCAGATCCCGTCGTCCGGCTCCCGCCAGCCGGTCTCGAGGAACTGCATCAGCGCGAGCTGCAGCTCCCAACCCGGGCCGCTGTCGGGATCGTCCGGCTGGACCGATTCGTAGAGGGCGGACATGACCTCGCCGTACACGTCGAGCTGGAACTGCCCGGCGGCGGCGTTGCCGATCCGCACCGGCGTGGACCCCTCGTAGCCGGGAAGCCAGTCGACCTCCCACTCGTCGAGCCGGCGCTCACCACCGGCGCCGTACATGATCTGGATCTGCGACGGGTCCCCGGCGGCCGCCCGCAGCAGCCACGACCGCCAGGCCATGGCCTCCTGGTAGAAGCCGCCCCGCATGAGCGCCTCGAGGGTGAGGGTGGCGTCGCGGAGCCAGCAGAAGCGGTAGTCCCAGTTTCGGTTCCCACCCAGCGTCTCGGGGAGGGAGGTGGTCGGCGCGGCCACGATGCCACCGGTGGGCTCGTAGGTGAGGGCCTTCAGGGTGATGAGCGATCGCACCACCGCGTCGCGGTACTCGCCGGTGTACGTGCACTGCCCCGCCCACTCCTGCCACCACTGCTCGGTGTCGGTGATGGCGTAGACGGCGTCGACCGGTCGGGGCGGCGCATGGTTGGCCGGATACCAGGAGAGGGAGAACGGGACGGTCTGGCCCTCGCTGATGGTGAATTCGGCGACGGTGGACAGGTCCGACCCATGGGTGGGCACCGTGGTCCACAGCGACAGTGCGTCGGGGCCGGCCACCGCGGTGAGGGTCCCGTCGGTCCGCCGCACCCAGGGGACCACCTGGCCGTACCCGAAGCGGATGGTCAGCTGCATCTCCATGGTCACGGTGCCCCGGACGCCTTCCACGAGGCGCACCACCTCGGGATGCTCGTGGCGGATGGGCATGCAGTCGACGATCCGCACGGTGCCCTCGTCGGTCACGAACTCCGACTCGAGGACGAGTGTGTCCCCCCGGTAGTGCCGGTGGGTGGCGAGGTCCGCGCCCCGGGGGGCGATCCGCCACGAGCCGTGGTCCTCGGTCCCGAGCAGTTGGGCGAAGCACGCCCCGCTGTCGAAACGGGGCAGACAGAGCCAGTCGATCGATCCGTTGCGGCCCACCAGGGCGACCGTATGGAGGTCGCCGATTATCCCGTAGTCCTCGATCGGAAGCGCCATGTCCCCTGTCTAGTCGGACCGGTCTCCGGACCGTGGACCCCGGGCCGGGCCGCTCACTCGGCGGCGCAGCCCCCGGTGGACACCGCGGCCGTCGCCCTCTCGGCCACCGCCACCCGTTCGGCCACATCAGGTGACGTCAGTGCATAGCCCACGTCGGGGTCCACGGTGGACCGGGAGAAGACCACCCCGACGACCTCGCCGTCGGGGAGGACGAGTGGGCCGCCCGAGTTGCCCGGTCGTACCAGGGCGTCCAGTTCGTAGAGGTTGCGGATGGTGAGGCCCCGTCCGTAGATGTCCCTGGCCTCCGACTCGAACAAGGCCATCACCCCGGCACCGTCGACCGTGAAGGGGCCGCCACCGGGATAGCCGAGCACCGCTCCCTGGGTGCCGGCCGGAACGGTCGAGGGGTCGAGTCTCAGGGACGGCGCGTCGAGTCCCGGGACACGCAGTACGGCGAGGTCGAACGAGGGGTCGAAGAAGACGACCTCGGTGCCGTGGACCGCCGAGCCGTCCTGGACCCGGGGCTGGGCGATACCGGCCACCACGTGGGCGTTCGTCACCACCAGGTCCGGCGCCACCACGAAGCCGGACCCCTCCTGGAGGACGCCGCACCCGTAACCCTCGACCTTGACGGTCGAAGGTCCGGCGGCCAGCACCGCGGTCCGCAGGGTGGCGTCGGTGGGCAGTGCCACGGGCCGGGCCGACGCCGGTGCAAGTGCGGCCAGCACCGGGGGGAAGCCCTCCTTCGACAGGAGACCCTGGGCCTGGGTGAACAGAGCGGGGGGTGCCGGCATCACGTCGTCGAGGGCGGTGATGATCCTCGACTGGAGGATGGCGTTGTCGAGCGCCACCGAGGAGCTGTTGACCATCGAGCTGGCAAGGAGCCAAACGGTCGCCAGCGCGGCGGCCATGGCCACCACCACCCCGACGAGGGCGTCGGCCGACCGGGCCGGCCCCCGGCGGAGGTTGCGGGTCACCATGGAGCCCAGGATCCTCCCGGCCATGCCGAAGCTGAAGGCCACCAGCAGCATCGTCGTGAGTGCCACCACGGTCGTGGCCGTCGGCGACCGGACCCACCGGACGGTCTGGGAGGCCAGCAGGGCGCCGACGAAGAGTCCGGCGAAGAATCCGACGATGCCGCCGACCTGGACGACGCCGCCCACCCGGGCGCCCTGCAGGGCGGCCAGGAGGGCCACCACCACCACGACGATGTCGACCACGTTCACGGTAGGACCGCCCCCCCGGATGGCTCTCGGGCGCCGTCGCAGGGGTGGGGAACCGGCACATCTGCCACGGTACCGGGCGGCGGCGTGGCGGCGTCATCACCGGGTCGCCGGGCCGCTCCGTGGCAGAATCTCGGTCATTCGGACCGTCCCGCACCGCCGCCGACCGTCCACCGACCCGGAGGGAAGTGCTGTGCCTGCTACGCGAGCCCCGACATCGACACGGGGTCGGCGCGCGGCACTGGTGGTCGGTCTGGCGGCGCTCGGCGCCACGGCCGCCTGCGGCACCCACGGCTCGGACACCCCGACCACCGTGAGCTCCTCCTCCACCTCCACCCTCCTGGCGCCGTGGCAGGGCACGCTGACCACCGCGGCGCTGCCGGCCACCGTGCAGACGCTACGGGCGGTGGCCTGCGCGAAGGCCGACCGCTGCTTCGCGGTGGGCTCGTCGGCGTCCACGGCCACCGCGCCCTCCGGTCCGGTCCTGCTGGCCACCGTCAACGGCGGTAGGACCTGGGCCCTCCAGTCACTCCCCCCCGGCCTCGGCTACCTCTCGGGTATCGCCTGCGCCAGCGCCCGGACGTGCACGGCCGTCGGCCAGATCGGCGCGACGGGCGTGGGCCCCGGCGCCATCCTGACCACCACCGATGCCGGATCCGTCTGGACATCGCAGGCCGTGCCCAACGGCACCACCGATGTCACCGCCGTGAACTGCCTCCACTCCGGACCGTGCACCGCTCTGGGTACGGTGGACGCCCACGTGACCGTGCTCGCACCGACCGGCCCCGCCGGGGCGTGGGTGGTCGGTGGGTCGCTACCGGCGGCGGCCTCGTCGGCCACGTCGTTGTCGTGCACGGACACCCAGCACTGCTGGGCGACGACGGCGAACACGGTCGACTCCGCCCATGCCGTGGGAGGGATCGCCTCCACCTCCGACGGCGGGGCCACCTGGCTGTTCGAGGCCGTACCCGTCGGGACCGGGGCGCTCAACGCCGTGACCTGCACCCCGGCGGGGACGGCCCCCACCACCACATCCCCGACCTCCACGACGACGGCGCCGGGCGCAGCCGCCACCTGTACGGCCGTCGGGACCACCTCCACCGTGGTCAACGGTGCGCGCGTCGGACAGGCGGTGGTACTCGTCTCGACCGACGGAGGCGTGACGTGGGTGTCCGCTCCGGTGTCGCCCATGGCCGCCGACCTGCTCGACGTCTCCTGCGGGGCGGGGCCGTGCGTCGCCGTCGGGGACACGGTCGCGGCCAGCCCCCAGGCCGGGGTGGTGGTCCTCACCCCGACGACCGGGGCGACCGTCGGGAACTGGCACCGGGCCGTCGACGCACCGGTGGCCCTGCCCCTCACCGCCGTCTCGTGCGTTTCGCTGTCCGCCTGCGTGGCCGTGGGCGAGTCGGTGAGCGCCCGACTCACCTCCTCGTCCTCCTGACGTCCTCCCCGCCGCCCGACCCGGACCGGCTCGTCCGGCACCATCCGCCGGGAAGCCCGACGCGGGGTAGCCTCCGGGCGATGGGAGTGCGTGCCGGCGACGCATCCGCAAGGTGAGCCACCGGGACGGCATCCCGCCGGGCGACCGACCGCCGGGGGACACCGCCTGGGACGGCGACGCCTACCAACGTCGGTTCGACGACCTGGCGGCGGCCGGTACCGACGTCCACGGCGAGGCCACCTTCGTGCTGTCCTTCCGACCCCGCCGCGTTCTCGACGCCGGCTGCGGCCCGGGCCGGGTGGCCATCGAGCTCTCCCGACAGGGTGTGGAGGTGGTCGGCATCGACCGCGACCCGTCGATGATCGCCACCGCCCGGCGGGTGGCGCCGGGCGTCGAATTCCGGATCGGCGACGTGGCCGCCGCCGACCTCGGGCGGACGTTCGACCTGGTGGCGATGGCCGGCAATGTCCCCCTGTTCACCCCCGAGGGGACCCAGGGCGCCCTGGTGGCCGGGTGTGCCCGACATCTGGTGCCGGGTGGACGGCTGCTGTCGGGGTTCCAACTCGGGCGCGGCTACACCTTGGAGGCGTACGACGCCGACTGCACCGCAGCCGGACTCGAGCCGGAAGGACGTTGGGCCACCTGGGAGGGGAGCCCGTTCGGTCGGGGAGCCGACTATGCGGTCTCCGTCCACCGTCGCCCGGTCTGACCCGCCGGCCGGAGGCGCCCGGTCTGCGATCATGGACGGGCCACACGAGCAGAACGGACCACCATGCCCAATCCCATGTTCCTCTACGACGAGAAGCTGACCGACCTCATCTTCGGCTACTGCCGGTGGAGGCTCTCCCTCGACCCCGTGCCGCTCGACTACGGCGGCTCGATCGACCAGTCGCTGGCCGCCACCCTCGACGGCATCGTCAGCGCCGGGGGGACCGACCCGGCCGCGGTGATGGAGCTCTTCGACAAGACGCTGGCCACGGCTGCCGTGTCGGTCGACAGCCCGAAATTCCTGGCGTTCATCCCGGCCGCCCCGACCAAGGCCGCCCTCCTCTTCGACATGGTCGTCGCCTGCTCGTCCCTCCAGGGGACGTCGTGGATCGAGGCCGCGGGGCCGGTGGCCGCCGAGAACCAGGCCCTGGGGGTGCTGGCCGACCTGGCCGGACTGCCCGCGGGAGCGGGCGGGTGCTTCGTGGCCGGCGGGTCGGCCGGCAACCTCTCCGGTCTGATGGTCGGTCGGGACACGACGTCGTTCCGGATGGGTCCGGACGCCCCCGAGCGTCCGGTGGTGGCCATCAGCGAGGAGGCGCACTCCTCGGTGGGCAAGGCGCTCCATGTCCTGGGTATCGAGCCGCTCCTCGTGCCGTGCGAGGACCACCGGTTGACCGGGCGGGCCCTGCGCCAGGCGCTGGCCCGGGACCCCCGGGGCGAGGACGTGGTGGCCGTGGTGGCGACCGGCGGCACCACCAACGCCGGCATCATCGACGACCTGTCCGGGGTGGCGGACGTGGCCGAGGAGCGCAAGCTCTGGTACCACGTCGACGGCGCCTACGGCTGTGCCGCGCTGTTCGCTCCCTCCATCCGGGCGCGTTTCGACGGCATCGAGCGGGTCGACTCCTTCGTGGTCGACCCCCACAAGTGGCTCTACGCCCCCTTCGACTGCGCCGCCCTGCTCTACCGTGAGCCGCACCTGGCCAAGGCGGTCCACTCCCAGGACGCCTCCTATCTCGAGGTCCTGCACAAGGACACGCCCGAGGAGTGGAACCCGAGTGACTACGCGTACCACCTGACCCGTCGGGCCCGGGGAATGCCGCTGTGGTTCTCGCTGGCCGTCAACGGCACCGACGCCTACCGCGACGCCATCGAGACGGTGTTGGCCACCACCCAGTCCACCGCCGACCTCATCGAGTCACTGCCCCATCTCGAGCTGGTGCGCCGACCCGAGTTGTCCGTCGTCCTGTTCCGCCGCACCGGTTGGGACAAGGCCGACTACGAGGCCTGGTCCGACCGCCTCCTGGAGGACCAGACCGGGTTCGTCATGCACACCACCTGGGAGGGGGAACCGGTGGGCCGCCTCGCCCTCCTGCACCCCGACACCACCATCGAGATGGTCGCCGAGATGCTGGCCTCCACGGCCTGACCCGGCCGGGCTACCACGCCGTGGCCACGTGCTTGACCCTCGTGTAGTCCTCGAGTCCGTACTGCGAGAGGTCCTTGCCGTAGCCGGAGGACCGGAACCCGCCGTGCGGCATCTCGGCGGTCGTCGGCGCATGGGTATTGACGGACACGGCGCCGAACTCCAGCCCGGCCAGGAGGCGGGCGGCCCGCCCGACGTCCGACGTCCACACACTGGCCGTGAGGCCCTGGGAGACGCCGTTCGCCAGCCGCTGCGCCTCCTCCTCGGTCCCGAACGTCTGCACGGTGATGACCGGCCCGAAGATCTCCTGCTGCACCACCTCGTCGTCCTGCTCGAGCCCGGTGACGACCGTCGCCTCGTGGAAGAACCCGGGCCGGGCCAGGGTCTTGCCGCCGGCCACCACCCGGGCCCGCTCCGGCATCCGGTCGAGGAGCCCGACGACCTTGGCCAGGTGGTCGGCGCTGATCAGGGGGCCGAAGACCGTCGCCTCGTCGTAGGGGTCACCGGTCACCGCCCTGGCGGCCTCCTCGGCCAGGGCGTCGACCAGGGCGTCATGGGCACCGCGCTCCACCAGGACCCGGGTGGCCGCGGTGCAGTCCTGGCCGGCGTTGAAGTAGGCGGCACCCGCGACCGCCTCGGCGGTGGCCGCCGGATCGGCGTCGCCGAAGACCACCACCGGTGCGTTGCCTCCGAGTTCCAGGTGCACCCGGGCGAGACGATCGGCGGCGAGCCGGGCCACCTCGCGCCCGGCCCGGGTGCTTCCCGTCAGCGACACCATGGCCACGGTCGGATGGGCCACCAGTGCCCGTCCCACCTCGGCACCCCCCAGGACCACGTTGAGCACCCCGGCGGGCAGGACGTCGGCGAGGAGGTCGGCCATCCGTACCGTCGAGGCCGGGGTCTGCTCGGACGGCTTGAGCACCACGGTGTTGCCGGCGGCCAGGGCCGGCGCCCACTTCCACACGGCCATCATCAGCGGATAGTTCCACGGGGTGATCTGCCCGCAGACCCCGACCGGCTCCCGACGGATGCCCGAGGTGACGCCCTCGATGTACTCGCCCGATGCCGTCCCCCCGAGCAGGCGCGCCGCTCCGGCGAAGAACCGGACCTGGTCGACGATCGGTGGTAGTTCGTCCTCGAGAGTGGCGGCGTAGGGCTTGCCGGTGTCGGCCACCTCGATCCGGGTCAGCTCGTCGGCGTTGCGCTCCAGGACGTCGGCCGCCGCCAGCAGGAGGCGGCCACGCTCCGACGCCGGGGTCGACCGCCATCCTTCGAGCGCGGTGCCCGCCGCGGCACAGGCCCGGTCGACGTCGGCCGCCGTGGAGTCGCGGGCCTCCGCATACGGCGACCCCGTGGTCGGGTCCACCACGGCACGTGAGGCTCCCGACGGCTCGACCGGCCGGCCGCCGATCCAGTTGTGCAGGTCCAGGGTGAGCGGGTCGGTCATGGGGGCTCCCGGGTGGTGGGGCGCCCCGGTGGGACGCCGACGGGCACGTCGCGCCGCTGATTGCGGACGATCGCAGCGTTCCATAGACTGAACGGTCAGTCAATCGACCGACCCGGTCGGTCCCACCCATCGGAGACCCCATGTCCACCGACGCACCCCCCTCCACCCGGTCGCAACGTCTCGACGCCCTCATCGAGGACGAGGAGCGCCGCTTCGTCGAGCGTCAGCCGAACTCCGCCGGCCTGCGGGAGCGGGCCATGACATCGCTGGCGGGCGGGGTGACGTCGTCGTGGCAGATCACCACCCCCCAGGCCGTCTGGCTGAGCCGGGGCGAGGGGTCGAAGATCTTCGACGTCGACGGCGGCGAGTACGTCGACCTGCACGGCGGCTACGGCGCCGGACTCGCCGGTCACGCGCACCCCGCCGTGGTGGCGGCCGTCACCCGCCAGGTGGCGAACGGGACCCACTTCGCGCAGCCGACCGAGGACGCCATCGTGGTGGCCGAGGAACTCTCCCGGCGTTTCCACCTCCCCCAGTGGCGGTTCAACAACTCGGGCACCGAGGCCACCATGGACGCCATCCACCTGATGCGGTCGTTCACGGGTCGAGACCTCATCATCAAGGTCGAGGGGTGCTACCACGGCCATCACGACTCGGTACAGGTGTCCGTCGCCCCCGAGCTCGACGAGGCCGGGCCGGCCGACGCCCCCCACAGCGTCCCGTCCTCCAGCGGTATCCCGACGGCGATCATCGAACTCACCCTCGTCGTCGGCTACAACGACCTGGACTCCGTCCGCCGGGTCCTCGAGGGGCACCCCGGCCAGGTGGCCGGCATGATCCTCGAACCCATCATGATGAACGCCGGGATCATCACGCCGGAGCCGGGCTATCTCGCCGGGCTGCGGGACCTCCTCCACGAACACGGTGCGCTCCTCACCTTCGACGAGGTGAAGACGGGTCTGACCGCCGGACCTTCCGGCGCCATCGGCGTGACCGGCGTGGTCCCGGACATCGTCTGCCTGGCCAAGGCCATCGGGGGCGGTATCGCCTCAGCGGCGGTGGGCGGGACCAACGAGGTGATGGGACACGTCGCCGACGGAGGCTACGAGATGGTGGGCACCTTCAACGGCAATCCGATGGCCATGGCCGCCACCCGGGCGATGCTCACCGAGGTGGCCACGGACGAGGCGTACGAGCGCATGGACCGCCTGGCCGCCCGGATGGTCGGAGGCGTGGAGCGTTCCATCGAGACGCACGGGCTCGAGGCCCACGTCGTGTCCGTCGGGGCCAAGGGGTGCATCGTGTTCCAGGAGGAGCCGGTGCGCGACTACCGGGGATTCGATTCGCTCGATGACCGCTACAACCATGCCCACTGGCTCGTGCAGCACAACGGCGGGGTGTTCCTGCCGCCCTGGGGGAAGATGGAGCAGTGGCTGATCTCCACGCAGCACGATGACGCCGACGTCGATCGCTTCCTGGCCAACTTCGAGACCCTGGCCGCGGCGCTCGGGAGCTGACCGGCGGCCGAGCGGGGTGCACGGGCTGTTGCGGGCGACCCCTGCCGGTGGTTAGATGAACGACCATTCAGTAGATGGCCGCACCAGACCGGTCCGGTCCTGCCCTACCCGGAGGTCATGCCATGACGTTCCATCCGCGTGAAGGACGGTCGGGACCGGGCGGCGAGCGGCCCGGCATCTCCCGCCGCTCCTTCCTGGCCGGGGCCACCACCGCCGGCATGGCCGCCTTCCTGGCCGCCTGCGGCTCGGGCAGCTCCTCGGGGTCGACGACCACGACGGCCCCCCTCAAGTCCCTGGCCCTCCCCCGACCCGACGCCCCGGTGACGTGGCCGATCTACCCCGACAACACCGCCATCGCCGACGGGTTGGCTCCGGAGAAGAACGCCACCTTGAAGCTCTACAACTGGGTGGCCTACATCAACCCGCAGGTGCTGAAGAACTTCGAGCAGAAGTACGACTGCAAGATCGAACTCACGACGTTCAACACCATGACCGAGGCCATCGCCAAACTGCGATCCGGCCAGTTCGACTTCGACGTCTTCTTCCCGACCGTCGACGTCCTCGGCCAGCTGGTCGGCGCTCAGCTGATCCGCCCGCTCAATCACTCCTACATTCCCAACATCTCCCAGGATTGGAGCGAGTTCACGAATCCGTTCTACGACCAGTCCTGGCTGTACACGGTGCCGTACACGATCTACACGACGGGAATCTCCTGGCGGAAGGACCACATCCCCACCAGCCCCGCCGACCTGGCCAACGGGTGGGCCTTCCCCTGGCAGTCGAAGTACAAGGGGAAGGTCGCCATCCTCGACGACTACCGCGAGGGACTCACCCTCGGGATGATGAAGAACGGCGACTTCGATCCCAACACGTCCGACCAGACGGTGCTGAACGCGGCCACCCAGTCGCTCCTCGACCTCGACTCGTTGGTCGGCCTCCACATCGACAACAACGACTACACCTCGATCCCGGACGGTCAGACCTGGATCCACCAGGCGTGGTCGGGCGACATGGCGGCGGCGGCCAACTACATGCCGAAGGGGACCCCCGTCGAAGTGGTGGGCTACTGGTTCCCGGCCGACGGCATCGGGCCGGTGGCCAACGACACCATGACGGTCTTGAAGTCGGGCCAGAACCCGGTGCTCGCCCACCTCTTCCTCGACTACCTCAACGACCTGCCCAACGTGCTGGAGAACATCTCCTTCAACGGGTACATGCAGCCCAACAACGGCGTGACCGAGGAAGTGCTGGTCGCCCAAGGGATCCTGCCGGAGAGCCTGACCTCGACGGTGGTGACCGAGTCCATGTTCAGGGCCGGCACGTTCCAGCTCGAACTCCCCCCGACCCTCGACGCCGAGTACCAGGCCGCGTGGCTGCGCGTCAGCGGCGGCGTGTGATGGACGCCTGACGTTGGCTCGTCGCCACGCGGGGCAGTCCGGTCGAACGGACCGGGGGCGGTGGCTGTGGGCGGGGTTCGCCATGCCCGGCATCATCTGGCTGGTCGTCCTGTTCCTGGTGCCCTTCTACACCGTGCTGGCCATCGCCGGGGGAACCCTCAACGCCATCTTCTCCACGCCCGTCCCGGTGTGGAACCCACTCCGGTGGACCGGGACCGCGTACGCCGCCGTGTACCACCTCTTCTTCGGCGAGGGGTCGTTCGTATGGCCGATCTTCCTGCGCACCCTCGGGTACGTGGCCGTGGCCTCGGTCATCTCCCTCGTCGTGGCCTACCCGGCGGCGTACTTCGTCGCCCGGTTCGCCGGCCGCCGGAAGGGCCTGTTCCTGGCGCTGCTGATCGCCCCGTTCTGGATCAGCTACATGATGCGGATGCTGGCCTGGATCGATCTCCTCCAGACCGACGGCTACATCAACAAGGCGCTGCTCGACCTCCACCTCATCGCGCAGCCCGTCAACTGGCTCGGGGGTAAGTCGGCGACGGTCGTACTCGGCCTCGTATACGGCTACATCCCGTATCTGATCCTCGTCCTCTACGCCGGGCTCGACCGCATCGACCAACGGCTGCTCGAGGCCGGACGCGACCTCGGCCTCAACCGGGCCCGGACCTTCTGGCGGGTGACCCTCCCGCTCAGCCGGCAGGCCATCCTGACCGGGATGCTCATCACCGTCCTCCCGATGATGGGGGACTACTTCACCAACCAGCTGCTCTCGGGGACCCAGTCGACGTCGATGATCGGCAACGTCATCGACAGCCAGCTGAACAATTCCACCCAGGAGGCCCAGGGCGCAGCCCTGTCCCTGTTCCTCCTCGCCGTCCTGCTCGCACCGATGCTCTACTACGTGCGCAAGACCCGGCAGGCCGCCGAGGAGGCGTTCTGATGACGCTGACCAGTGACGCCCCCGACCGGCTCGCCGCCGACGTCGACGGTGGGGATCCCGTCGACGAGACGCCTCCCACCCCGCCGCCGCCCACCGTCCCCCGCACGTCCCGCCGGAGGCCACCCTGGCGCAACCCGTGGCGTCGACCGTGGATCCTCGAGACGTTCACCTGGATGTACCTGATCTGGTCCATCGTCCCCATCGCCATCGCCGTGCTGTTCTCCTTCAACAACGGCAAGTCCCAGAGCGTCTGGCAGGGCTTCTCCACCCGCTGGTACTGGGGAGACCCGGTGAACTCGGTCGCCCACAATCCCGAACTGCGCAGCGCCGTGGTCCAGACGGTGCGCCTGTCGGTCCTGGTCACCATCATCGCCGTGCCCATCGGCGTGGCGTTCGCCATCGGGATCCACCGCTGGCACACCCGGACGTCGACCACCTTCAACTTCGTGATGGTCTTCTCCTACGTGATTCCGGAGCTCATCTTCGGTGTCGCCATGTTCTTCCTCTTCACCCAGCTGTTCACCGCCGTCCACCTGGGCACCGGGGCGGAGGTGCTCGGCCTGGTGACGTGGAACTTCTCGTGGCCCGCCATCATCGTGCTGGCCCGGTTGGCCTCGATCGGCAGCTCCTACGAGGAGGCGGCCGCCGACCTCGGCGCCTCGCGACTCCAGTCCATCCGGCGGGTCCTCCTGCCCATGCTGATGCCGGCGATCTTCGCCAGCGCGGTGCTGGTGTTCGCCAGCGTGGTCGACGACTTCGTCGTGGTGGACCTGCTGTCGGGCTCGGCCGACACCCAGCCGATGTCGGTGATCATCTACTCGACGAGCCACGGTGGCAACGGTGGTCCGGCCCTCAACGCCCTGGCCACCATCATGCTGGTGATGAGTTTCGCAGTGGCCACCATCGGTCTGGTGGCCTACCGCTGGATGACCCGCGGCGAGCGCGGGGCGAACAGCCAGGAGGCCATGACCTCCATCGCCGGCATGTAGGAGGCGACCGCCGGTCAGGCCACCGGCTGGGTGGTGGGTACCGTCGGGGCGGCCGGGGCCGGGTCCTCCACCGCCGGAGCGTGCCCGACAGGCAGCACCCGGAGCGCCTCGACCGGAAGGTGCACCCGCACGGCGTCGCCCTGCGCGTACTGGGTGTGGTCACCGGTGTTCTGGATCAGGGCCTGGATCTGCGACCCTTCGGCCAGGCGCACGATGACCTGGGTGGCCGAGCCGAGGAAGACCAGGCGCTCGACCATGCCGGGCACCCGGTTCCCGCCCGGGCTGTCGTAGGGCTCGATGACCACGCGCTCGGGACGCACGGCCAACAGGACGTCCCCCGAGGTCCCGGTCGCGCCCTGGGCGGCCCTCAGGTCGAAGTCGCCGAGCGCGAACGCGGCAGTGGTCCCCGGTCCCGCGGCCGGTGGCACGGGCCTCCATGAGGTTGGAAACGCCCAGGAAGTCGGCCACGTAGGCGTTGGCGGGCTCCTCGTAGACCTCGCCGGGCGGACCGACCTGGGCCACCTTCCCCGCCTCCATGACGGCCAGGCGGTCGGACATGGTCAACGCCTCCTCCTGGTCGTGGGTGACGTAGAGGAAGGTGATGCCCACGTGCTCCTGGAGGGACTTGAGCTCGATCTGGAGGGTGCGCCGCAGCTTGGCGTCGAGCGCACCCAGGGGCTCGTCGAGGAGCAGCACCGACGGGTTGAGCACGAGGGCCCGGGCCAACGCCACCCGCTGCTGCTGGCCACCGGAGAGCTGGCCAGGTCGGCGGCGCTCGTACCCGTTGAGCTGCACGAGCTCGAGGGCCTCCCCCACCCGTCGGACCCGCTCGGCCTTGGAGGCGTCCTGATAGCGCAGGCCGAAGGCCACGTTGTCGGCGACCGTCAGGAACGGGAAGAGCGCGTAGCTCTGGAACACGGTGTTCACGTTGCGCTTGTGGGGGGGCTTGCGGGCCACGTCCTCGCCGTCGAGCAGGATGGCCCCGCTCGTCGGCTCCTCGAAGCCGGCCACCAGCCGGAGCGTCGTGGTCTTGCCGCACCCCGAGGGCCCGAGGATCGAGAAGAACTCGCCGCAGGGGATCAGGAGGTCGATGCCGGCCACGGCCTCGACATCGTCGAAGCGTTTGGTCAGGGCCACCAGCTGCACTTCGCCTCCGGCCATCTCACCCTCCCCTCCCGTGTCCTGCGCACGGGCCGGCCCACCGGCGAGCGCCGGAGAGGCCAGCCATTGAATGGTCACTCAGTGTAGGGAGCGCGGGCCGGGCGATCCAGCCCGACCCCTCAGCGACGTCTGCGGGGCTTGGCGCTCCCGGTCCCGGAGCCGCTCCACGGGAACCCCAGCTTCTCGGAGGCGTAGGTCATGGCACAGGCGAATGCCACCTCGGGACCCACCACCGGGTCCTCGAGGGCGATCTGCACCGCGAGGCCGTCCAGCAGGGACGACAGGGTGATGGCGAAGTCGGTGGGGTCGACGGGCCCGAACTCCCCCGATCGCTGACCCCGATCCACCACCTCGGCGATGGTCGAACGCCACCGGGCGTCGAAGTCCTTCCGGACGGCCGCGACTTCCGGGTGGCGGACGGCCTGGGCCCACAGGTCCAACCACAGTGCCCAAGGTTCGGGCAGCTCCTCGTCGGTCTGTGGGAGGCAGGTGGCGGCCACGATCCATTCGAGCTGTCCGGCGGCTCCCTCGATCTCCGCCATCCGGGCGGCGCCGTGGTCGTACCAGTTGTCCTCGGCCAGCCGGACGGCCTCCACGAGGAGGTTGTCCTTGGTGGTGAAGTAGTAGATGACCAGTGCGGGGCTGGTGCCCGCCCGCTCGGCCACATCGGCGATGCGGGTGTCGGGGTAGCCGCGCTCGACGATCACCTCGAGGGCGGCGCGGATCATCTCGTCCCGACGCTTGTCGGCGGTGGCCGGGGCGGCCGTCGGGGTCGCCGGATCGTCTGTCATGTCCAACCTTCCGTCGTCCCGCGTCAACGTGCACCGTAGTGCCCCGGGGGCCCGCCGCCGGCCAACCGGCCTTGTCGGCCCCAGGTCCCCCGGTTAGGCTGAATGATCAGTCAATACTCGGTCGGGACGAGCCCGACGACACCGAAGGGGATGCAATGACCTCCACGTACGACGCCGTCGTGATCGGCGGCGGGCACAACGGCCTGGTGGCCGGGGCCTACCTGTCCCGTGCCGGTCTCCGCACGCTCGTCCTCGAGAGCCGGTACAAGACCGGTGGCGCCGCCACCACCGAGGCTCCGTGGCCGGACGCCCCGGAGTTCAAGGTGACCCGCCTGTCGTACGTGATGAGCCTGCTGCCGCCGACGATCATGCAGGACCTGCAACTCGAGCGGTTCGGCTACAAGGTGTACCCGATGGGCCCCTACTACCAGGCCTTCCCCGAAGGCGGGTCGATCAAGATCTACGCCGACGACGCCAAGAAGAACTACGAGTCGATCGCCCAGTGGTCCAAGAAGGACGCCGAGGCCATGCCCAAGTGGGACGCCTGGCTCGGCGGTCTGGCCGACGTGCTCGGTCCGCTGCTGTTGACCGTCCCGCCCAACATCGGCTCCCGCAAGCCGGGCGACCTGGCCGACACCCTCCGGCTGGCGTGGCGGCACCGGGGACTCGACGTCCGCACCATCGCCGACGTCGTGCGCCTGTTCACCATGTCCATCTCCGACCTGCTCGACGACTGGTTCGAGTCCTGGCAGGTCAAGGCCCCGATCGCGGTGAACGGCGTCATCGGCACCTGGGCCGGACCCATGGAGCCGGGCACCGCCTACGTCATGGCCCACCACTCGATCGGCGACATCGGCGACGGCCACCTCGGCAACTGGGGCTTCCCCGAGGGCGGCATGGGTGCGGTGGCCGACGCCATGGAGCGCTCGGCCCGGCACTTCGGTGCCGACATCCGGGTCGACGCCCGCGTCGCCCGGACCGTGGTGCGCAACGGCCGGGTGACCGGCGTGGTGCTCGAGGACGGCGAACAGATCGACGCCCCCATCGTGGTGACGACCCTGCATCCGAAGACCGCCTTCCTGGACCTCATCGACGAGCGCGAGCTACCCGACGACTTCGTCACCGACATCAAGAGATGGAAGACCCGCAGCGGCGTGGTCAAGATCAACCTGGCCCTCTCCGAGCTGCCCAACTTCACCGCCGACCCGTGCGACGGGATGGGCGAGCACCATACGGGCTCGGTGGAGATGGCTCCGTCGATCGAGTACATGGAGGAGGCCTTCCTGGAGGCCCGGGCGGGTCGACCGGCCACCCGGCCCTTCAGTGACGGCGTGATCCCCACGACCTGGGACAAGACCCTGGCTCCCGAAGGCACACACATCATGTCGCTGTTTTCGCAGTGGGTGCCCGAGTCGTGGGCCGAGGAACCCCACACCGAGGAGCTCGAGGCCTACGCCGACCGGATGGTCGACTGCTACGACGAGGTGGCGCCCAACTTCAAGAAGTCGATCCTCCACCGCGATGTGGTGGGTCCCTATGAGATGGAGCAGGAGTACGGACTCATCGGGGGCAACATCTTCCACGGTGAGCTCTCGCTCGAGCAGCTGTTCACCATGCGCCCCGCGCCCGGGTACGCCGACTACCGCACTCCGGTCAAGGGCCTCTACAACGGCAGCTCGGCCACCCATGCCGGTGGCGGCGTGTGCGGCATACCGGGGTGGCAGGCCGTCCGGGCCGCCCTGGCCGACAAGAAGTCGAGCGAGGGCGTGGCGGGCAAGCTGCGCTCCCGGTAGCCGCCATGGCCCAACCGGCCGTCCGGTCCATGCTGGAGGCCCGCCGGATCGCCGTGGTGGGAGCGAGCGCCCGGCCCGGGAGCTTCGGGCTCCGCGTGGTGTCCGAGGTCACCCGCAGCCCGTCGGAGCCCGAGGTGCTCCTCGTCAATCCGCGTTACGACGAGGTCCTGGACCGGCCGTGTCTCGACTCGCTCGATGACATCGACGGTCCGGTCGACCTCGTGCTCCTGGGCGTCGGTGACCACGCCGTCGAGGAGCAGGTGGTCCGGGCCGCCGCCCGGGGCGACCGGTCCGCCGTGGTCTACGGGAGTCTGTTCGAGCCCGACGACCCGACCTCCACGGCGATACGCGATCGGCGTGGCGGCCACCGCCTCGGAGGCCGGCATGGCCCTCTGCGGCGGCGGATGCATGGGTTTCGTCAACGTCGCCCGCGGGGTGCGGGCCATCGGGTACCTCGAACGCGACCCGCTGCCGGCGGGGCCGGTGGCCCTGGTCACCCACTCCGGATCGGTCTTCTCGGCGATGCTGCGGACCCGTCGGCACCTCGGCTTCACCCTGGCGGTGTCGGCCGGCCAGGAGCTCGTGACCGCCACCGCCTCCTACGTGGACTACGCCCTCGACCTGGAGGGGACCCGGGTGATCGGGCTGGTGATGGAGACGCTCCGCCAGCCGGACGCCCTGTCCGCCGCCCTCCAGCGGGCGGCGGACCGGGACGTGGCCGTGGTGGCCCTGACCGTCGGGGCATCCCGGGCCGGTCGGGCCATGGTGGCCGCCCACTCGGGGGCCCTGGCCGGGGCCGACGGCGCCTGGGAGGCCCTGTTCGACGCCTACGGCGTCGTCCGGGTCCACGACCTCGACGAGCTGGGCGACACCGTGGAGCTCTTCGCCTCGGGGCGCCCGGCGGCACCGGCCGTGCCGGGTGGCGGCGTCGCCACCGTCCATGACTCGGGCGCCGAGCGGGCCCTCGTGGTCGACGTGGCCGAGGGGCTCGACGTGCCCTTCGCCTCCATCGGGGACACCACCCGGGCCGCGGCTCGCCGACCTGCTCGACCCGGGGCTGACCGCCGAGAACCCACTCGACGTCTGGGGCACCGGCAGCGACACCGAGGGTCTCTTCACCGGCTGCCTGACCACCCTGGCCGGTGACGACACGGTGCGCGCCGTGGCGCTGGCCGTCGACCTCGTCGAGGAGTACGACGGGGACGAGTCCTATCCGGCCGCCGCCCTGGCCGCCCATGCCGCCACCACCAAGCCCGTGGCCGTCCTGTCCAACCTGGGCAGCGCCATCGACCCGGCCGCCGCCGACCGGCTCCGGTCCGCCGGGGTGCCCGTGCTGGAGGGTACCCGGTCGGGTCTGGCGGCCCTCGGTCACCTGCTCGACCGCACCGGCCGGTCGCCCCACCGGCGGGCCCCGGGACCGGTCGACGAGGGGCGGCGGGCCCGCTGGTCCGACCGTCTCCTGGCCGGGCCCCTCGACGGAGCCGACGGGTTCACCCTGCTGGCGGAGTACGGGATCCCCGTGCCCCGGGCCGTCCCGGTGTCGTCCGAGGGCGCGGCCGTGGCCGCCGCCCGGGAGCTCGGCTTCCCGGTGGTGCTGAAGACGGACGAGCCCGGCATCGCCCACAAGTCCGACGTGGGTGGCGTCGCCCTCGGCCTGGCGGACACCGACGCCGTCGCCGCCGCGTACCGGGCCATGGCCGACCGCCTGGGTGCACGGACGGTGGTGTCCACGCACGCCCCCGACGGCGTGGAACTAGCCATCGGCCTGGTCCGCGACCCGCACCTCGGCCCGCTCGTGGTGGTGGGCGCCGGTGGCCTCCTGGTCGAGCTCCTCGCCGACCGGTCGGTGCGACTGCCCCCGCTCGACGACGAGGGGGCGCTCGCCGCGGTGGACCGGCTCCGCATCGCCGCCGTTCTCGACGGCGTCCGCGGATCCCCGCCCGCCGACCGGGACGCCCTGGCCTCGGCCGTGGTCGGCCTCTCCCACCTGGCCGTCGAATTGGGTGATCGCCTCCAGGCCCTGGACGTCAATCCCCTGCGGTGCGGACCGTGGGGATGCCTGGCGCTGGACGTGCTGGTCGAGGCGGGTTGAGCGGGGCGTCCGTCCGGTACGCGGCGGACGGACGCCCGGTACCCGGCTAGAAGATCACATAGACCTTGCGCAGCGTCGACTCGATGTCCCACGTGCCGGACCACCCCTTGGGGAACACCGCGGAGTCGCCGACGGCCAGTTCGACGGTGTCGCCGTCGTCGGCCCGGCAGGTCATGCTCCCGGCGACCACCTGGATGAACTCGTTGGTCTCGAGCAGCCATCGGGAGGGCCCCGGGGTGCACTCCCAGATCCCGACCTCCTGGTCGCCCTCGCCCTTCCACAGTGTGTAGCCGGAGGTGGACATCTCGGTCCCGGTGGCCTCGGGCAGCGGTCCCCAGTCCTCGAGGTCGGTGACGTTCTGGGCCAGGTGGATGAACGGCGTGGCCGCCGTGGTCTCGCTCATGGGTTCGGGTGTCCTTTCGGGGATGGCGTGGCACCGCGGTGCGACCGGATCCGGCCGGATGCGGGTGGGGGACGACGCTGGGCCGTTTCCCACGAATGCGACGGTGCCATAAGCTGAACCGTCAGTCAAGATGCCAGGAGGCACCCGTGTACAACCTCAGCGCCGAGGACCTGGAGGTCCAGGCCCGGGCCCGCACCTTCGTCGACGAGGTCATCCCCTACGAGGAGGAGGCCGAGGCCAACGCCGGCGAGCTACCCCCCGACGTGGTCTCCCGGTTCGAGTCCCGGGCGGCCGAACTGGGGCTGCAGGCCGCCAACATGCCGGCCGAGTACGGCGGCGGTGGCTGCTCGATGCTGCAGCAGGTGCTCATCCAGGAGCAGGGGGGACGTGCCACCAACGCCCTGGGTTGGCACCTCACCACGCCACCGTCGTGGTTCCCCCCGGTGGCCACGCCCGAGCAGATCGACAAGTACGTGATCCCGGGTATCCGAGCCGAAAAGGAGGAGTGCTACGCCATCACCGAGGAGGGGGCCGGGTCGGACGTCGATGCCATCGTGTCCACCGCCCGTCGGGACGGGGACGGCTACGTCCTCAACGGCGTGAAGATGCACGTCACCTCCTACAACCACAGCCAGTACGCGTTCTTCCAGGCCAAACTGGTCGACACCCCCCACGCCGGCGAGCACGCCATGTTCCTCGTCGACCTCCCCGATCCGGGCGTGACGGTGGTGCGGGACCCCGCCTACACCCACACCATCAGCCACCACCACCCCTTCGTGGCCTTCACCGACGTCCGGGTCCCTGCGTCCCAGATGGTCGGGGCGGAGGGCGACGGGATGTCCTTCGCCTACGAGTGGTTCCGCTTCGAGCGGATCATGGTGGCGTCGCGGTGCCTCGGCGCGGCGGCCCGACTGGTCGACGAGACCACGGAGTTCGCCAAGCACCGGATCGTCAACGGCGGCCCGATCACCGACTTCGGTGCCGTGCAGATCATGCTGGCCGACTGTCTCACCGAGCTGTTCGCCGCCCGTTCCCTCGTCTACGAGACGGCCCGGAACATCGACGCCGGGGCCGACGTGAAGGTCCAGCACACCCAGTGCTCCATGGCCAAGCTGTACGCCTCGGAGATGGCCAACCGGGTGGCCGACCGGTGCGTCCAGGTGTTCGGCGGCCGCGGCTACATGCGGGAGAACGTGGCCGAGCGGTTCTTCCGCGAGTTGCGGGTGGAGCGCATCTGGGAGGGCACCAGCGAGGTCCAGCGGTCGATCATCGCCGGGCAGATGGTGAAGCGGGGCCCGGACCTCTTCGTGTGACCTCCGCCGGTCCCCCGACTCAGCCGGGAGACGTCTCGGGGACCGGCTGGGCCAGCACCGGTTCGCCGAGGTAGCCACGGGCCACCATCGTCACGAACATGTACACGTTGTCCTCCTGGCCGGACAGCGGTCCGGGCCGGGCGTGGGTGGACGAGAGCCCCCGCTGCACCGAGGCGCACGCCGTCCAGTCCTGCTCGTTGGTGATGTCCCAGAAGTTGACGGCGAACCCGGGATCGAACCCGGGCTGGTCGAAGGACTCCGGGGCGAACCACCACGTGCACTCGATCCGCGTCGAGCCGGCCGACAGCGGGGTGAGGCGGTGGACCATCACGAAGTCCGGGTGCAGGCTGATGAGCACGTTCGGGAAGATGTTGAAGTAGTCGACGGTGCGCAGCTGGTCACCGCTCAGGCCACGCAGCGGCACGGCACTGCTCGTGCCGTCGAGGGACATCGTCACGGCGTGGTCCGCCAGATCCATGTTGCCGCCCACCCAGGCGCCGTGCGTCTCGCGGGTGATGCCCGAGGTCGGCGGACTGACCTGGCAGAGTTCGGGGTGGATCATCGGGCAGTGGTAGCACTCGTGGTAATTCTCGGTGAGCACCTTCCAGTTGGCCTCGACCACGTAGTCGTGCAGGCCGCCCAGCTTCAGCCGCTCGGGTTCGTAGGGGGCGACGAACGGCTCGAGGTCGGCCAGCGACTCCGCCAGCGGCGGGGCGTCGCCGGAGCCGTCCACGAACACGAGCCCGTGCCACTCCTCGCAGGGCAGCTCGACCAGGCCGTGCTCCGACGGGTCCCAGTTGGGGAGCTCCTTGAAGCCGGGAGCCGTCCACACCGACCCGTCCAGACCGTAGGACCAGGAGTGGTACGGGCAGATGATCCGACCGTGCCTCGACGACTCGCCGCACGGCAGCAGCTCGTGGCCGCGGTGGCTGCAGACGTTGGCGAACGCCCGCAGCACGCCGTCCTGGCCACGGGCGAGGAGGACGCCCGCCTTGCCCAACGACTCGGCCCGCTGGTCACCCGGCTCGGCCACCTGCTCCGACCGGCCGACGCAGAGCCACCCGCCCTCGAAGAAGTTCCGCTGCTCCCAGCCGAAGACGTCCTCGTCGACGTAGGCGGCCCGGGGGAGCATCCGGCTCTCGCCGAACGGCCGCAACGTCGCCTCCAACTCCTCCGGGGGAATGGGTGAGGGTTCGCGCTTCGATTGAACAGCCATACAACCGATCCTATGATCCCCTCCGGGGTCCGGCAAGAGCGGATGCCACACTTGGCCCCGACGAAGACCCACACCGAGACAGGAGCACACGATGGCAGCAGAGGTCCGTGGAGTGGTGGCGATGGCCAAGGGTGAGCCGGTGCAGGTGGTGACCATCGTGGTCCCGGACCCCGGGCCCGGCGAGGCCGTCGTCCGGATCCAGGCCTGCGGGGTCTGCCACACCGACCTCCACTACCGGGAGGGCGGCATCAACGACGAGTTCCCGTTCCTGCTCGGACACGAGGCGGCGGGCATCGTGGAAGCGGTCGGCCCGGACGTGACCTCGGTGGCCCCGGGAGACTTCGTGGTGCTCAACTGGCGGGCGGTGTGCGGGGAGTGCCGCTCATGCCGCCGGGGCCGGCCGCAGTACTGCTTCGCCACCCACAACGCCACGCAGAAGATGACGCTGGTCGACGGCACCCCGCTCTCACCGGCCCTGGGCATCGGCGCCTTCGCCGACAAGACCCTCGTCGCCGCAGGCCAGTGCACGAAGGTCGATCCCGCCGCCCGTCCCGAGGCCGCCGGCCTCCTGGGGTGCGGAGTCATGGCCGGCATCGGGGCGTCGATGCTCACCGGCGAAGTGGGCCCGGGCGACTCGGTGGCCGTGTTCGGCTGCGGCGGAGTGGGGTGCGCGGCCATCGCCGGTGCCCGGCTGGCCGGCGCCTCGACCATCATCGCCGTCGACCTCGACCCCCGGAAGCTCGAGCTCGCCCGCGAGTTCGGCGCCACCCACACCGTGGACGCCTCGTCGGGCGACGTGGTGGAGTCGGTCCAGGCTCTCACCGACGGCAACGGCGCCGACGTCTGCATCGAGGCGGTGGGCAACCCCAAGGTGCTCGAGCAGGCCTTCTACGCCCGGGACCTGGCCGGAACCGTCGTCCAGGTCGGTGTACCCACCCCCGACATGCGGATCGAACTGCCCATGATCGACTTCTTCGGCCGGGGCGGACGCCTCAAGCCGTCCTGGTACGGGGACTGCCTACCGAGCCGCGACTTCCCGATGCTCATCGACCTCTACCTGCAGGGGCGCCTGGACCTCGACCGCTTCGTGTCGGAGACGATCACACTCGACGACGTCGAAGAGGCGTTCCACCGCATGGAGCGTGGCGAGGTGCTGCGATCCGTCGTGGTGGTCCGGTGATCGAGCGCGTCGTCACCTCCGGCACGTTCTCCCTCGACGGCGAGGACTTCGACGTCGACAACAACATCTGGATCGTCGGTGACGACTCCGAGGTGGTGGTGGTCGACGCCGCCCACGACCCCCGGCCGATCGTCGAGGTGGTCCGGGGGCGCCGCACCGTCGCCGTCATCGCCACCCACGGCCACAACGACCACATCAACGCGGCGGTCGACCTGGCCGACGCGCTCGGGGCACCGGTGTGGATCCATCCGGCCGACCGCATGCTGTGGGACGTCGTCCATCCCGGACAGCGCCCCGGACGCCGACCTCGTCGACGGCCAGCTGATCGAGGTCGGGGGGACGACGTTGCGCGTCCTGGCCACGCCCGGCCACTCGCCGGGGGGTGTCTGCCTCTACGACGAGGCCGACGGCGTCGTGTTCTCCGGCGACACCCTGTTCCGGGGAGGCCCGGGGGCCACCGGGCGCAGCTTCTCGGACTACCCGACCATCGTCGACTCCATCCGTGACCGGCTCCTCGGACTGCCACCGTCCACCCGGGTGCTGACCGGGCACGGCGACGACACGACGATCGGGGACGAGGCGCCGAGCCTGCCCGACTGGGAAGCCGCCCGGTGAGCCCGACACCCGACCTTCCGACCCGGGCCCGGGTCGTGATCGTCGGCGGCGGCGTCATCGGGACGTCGATCGCCTACCACCTGACGAAGCTGGGGTGGGGGGACGTCGTGTTGTTGGAACGGGACCGGCTCACCTCGGGAACGACCTGGCACGCCGCCGGCCTGATCACCTCGGCCGGCATGGTCGACGAGACGGCCCTGTTCATGGCCCGCTACTCACGTGACCTCTACGAGCGACTCGAGGCGGAGACGGGCCTCTCCACGGGATTCCGGGCCGTCGGCCACATCTCCATCGCCACCAACGAACACCGCATGGAGGCGCTGCGGCGCGAGGCGCTGTTCGTCAACGGCTTCGGCGTGGAGGACCAGGAGCTCTCCCCGCGAGATCGCCGACCTGTGGCCGATGCTGCGCACCGACGACCTGGTCGGGGGCCTGTACGTCGCCGACGAGGGTCGCGCCGATCCGGTGGGGGTGGCCATGAGTCTGGCCCGGGGTGCCCGCACCGGAGGAGCCGTCATCGTGGAGGGGTGTCCGGCCATCGGCGTCACCACGGACCGGCACCGGGTCACCGGGGTGGTGACCGAGCACGGCACCATCGAGTGCGAGTACGTCGTGAACGCGGCCGGCATGTGGGCCCGTCAGTTCGCGGCCCTGGCCGGCGTCGATGCGTGCAACCAGGCTGCCGAGCACTACTACCTGATCACCGAGCCGATGGAGGGCGTCCACCGTGACCTGCCCGTGGTCGAGGACCCCGACTGCTACGGCTACTTCCGCCCCGAGGGCGACGGTCTCCTCGTCGGGCTGTTCGAGCCCGAAGCCCGGGCGTGGCAGCTCGACGGCGTCCCGGACGGGTCCTCGTTCCTCGAGCTCCCCCGACTACGAGCGGCTGGCCCCGTTCGTCGACCTGGCCATGGCCCGGATCCCGGCGCTGGCCGACACGGGCATCCGCAAATTCTTCTGCGGTCCCGAGTCCTTCACCTCGGACGTCCATCCCCTGCTCGGGCCGGTACCCGAGCTCGACAACTATTTCATCGCCGCCGGCCTGAACTCGCTCGGGATCCTGATGGGCGGCGGGGTGGGCACCACCATCGCCAGCTGGATCGTCGACGGCGAGCCGCCGGTCGACGTCACGGGCTACGCCATCGACCGAATCTCCCCGCACGAATCGACCCGCGCCTTCCGCCGGGAGCGGACGACCGAGCAGCTCGGTGTCCTGTTCGGTGACGCCGCCTTCCCCTCCTGGCGCCCCCGCACGGCGCGCAATATGCGCCGGTCACCCCTGCACGACCGCTTCGAGGCGCTCGGGGCCAACTTCAACTCCTCGGCGGGCTGGGAGTTCGTCGAGTGGTTCGAGGGGGACGACTTCCCCTTGCCTCCGGCCGAGGGGTACGCCCGGGGACCGGCGTTCGCCAAGGTGGCGGCCGAGCACCGCACCGTCCGCGAGGCCGTCGGCATCATGGACATGACGCTGATGGCCAAGTTCCTGGTCCAGGGCGAGGACGCCGCCACGGTGCTCTCCCGGCTGTCGGCCAACGACGTGGACCGCGACGTGGGGCGGGTCGTCTACACCCAGTGGCTCACCCCGATGGGCGGGATAGCCGCCGACCTCACCGTCACCCGGCTGGGCGACCAGCGGTTCCTGGTGGTGGCATCGGACGTCATCCAGCGCCGGGTGGAGCCGATGGTGCGGCGGGCCGCCCGGGACGGCGAGCACGTGACCGTCACCGACGTGACCTCGGGGACGACGCTGCTGTCGGTCCAGGGACCGAACGCCCGGCAACTGCTCGGCCGGCTGTCGTCGGCCGATCTCTCCAACGACGCGTTCCCGTACCTGACCGCGCAGTCGATCGACGTCGGCTTCGCGCCGGCCCTCGCCCTGCGGGTGACCTACCTCGGGGAACTCGGCTACGAACTGCACGTCCCCACCGAGTACGGCCTGCTGGCCTACGACACGCTGATGGAGGCCGGCCGGGACCTCGGCGTACGCCCCGTCGGGCTGGCGGCGATGGCGGGGCTGCGACTCGAGAAGGGCTACCGCGACCTGGGTGTCGACATCGACAACACCGACAACCCGCTGCAGGCCGGGCTGGGGTTCGCGGTCGCCTTCGACAAGCCCGGCGGCTTCGTGGGCCGTGACGCCCTGGTGGCGCTGCGGGCCCGCGCCCCCTATCCGGCGGTGATGGTGAGTCTGCTGGTGCAGGATCCCGACATCCTCCTGTTCGGCAACGAGGCCGTGGTGGAGGACGGCGCCTACGTCGGGTACGTCCGGGCCGGGGCCTACGGGCACACCGTCGGCGGCAGCGTCGGACTCGCCATGGTCGAACGGGAGGAGGGTGTGACGCCCGAGTGGCTCGCCTCCGGCAGCTTCGCCGTGCGCACCCCGTCGGGCACCTATCCCGTCACCGTCAGCCGCAAGCCCCTCTACGACCCGGCCCGTCGGCGCATCCTGGCCGAGGACTGACGTCGTCCGAGCGGTCGCCTCAGGCGTAGCCGGCCGAGATCTCCTCGATCCACCAGGCCGGTGCGGCCCCGAGAAGGGTCGAGAGGTCCCAGTAGTCCCACCACCGGACGATGCGACCCTCCCGGAGCTGCTGGACCGACACGAAGGGCAGCGTCACCCGTTCACCGGTGCGCCAGTGCCAGGTCTCGGCGTGCTCGGTGACCACCGTGTCCCCCTCGGCCACCATCAGACGCAGATCGTGCTCGTAGCCCGAGAGCGAGCCGAGGCCGAGCCTCAGGCGGGCGACCACCTGCTCAGGACCGCGGGCGACGTCCTCGGCCGGGGTGGGCACGTCGGTGTATTCGCTGTCCTCGTCGAAGAAGCCGGCGATGGCCTCCCAGTCACGGTCGTACAGGGCGGACCAGAAGCGACGGACCTGTTCCTTGTTCATTCCGGGATCGGCCACGGCGCCATCGTGGCACGGTCCGGGCGGTCGCGCCCGGTCCCGGGGACGAAGTGACGAACGGCCCTTCCGGGTACCCACCCCCGCTCCCGTACGATGTGCCGGCACGCCGACCATGGAGATCACGCATGACCGATGGACCGAAGCTGGACTCCCACCACCGCAAGACGGTGGAGAAGCTGTTCACGCATCCCACCAGCCACAACATCCAGTGGCACGACGTCCTGTCGCTGCTGCAGGCCGCCGGGGAGACCGAGGAGGTCCACGACGGCCGCTTCCGGGTGACTCTCGGAGGTGAGACCGAGACCTTCGACGCACCCCACGGCGGCGACCTCGACACCCAGCAGATCGTCGACCTCCGCAGGATGCTGAAGGGCGCCGGCATCGGGCCCGCGTAGTCACTCCACCGGGGACGGGCCCGTGGGGCCGGGACGTCCCCAGGCCTGGAGGGACTCCTCACTGCTGGGACGAGCCCCTCTCGATGATCGCCTCCCGTCGTGCCCCCAGCGCGGCCGGGTCGAAGTGCTCCCGCATCCAGCGCCGCGACCAGCGCGCCTCCTCCACGTAGGCCGCGTCGTCACCCCGGTGGGCCAGCGACCGGTACATGGCCCGCAACTCGGCCACCGTGGCCCGGTCGGCCTCGGCCACGTCCCCGGCGAGTCGGAGGGCCCGGGGCAGCAGCTCCCCGTGGGGGACCACCTCGTTGACCAGTCCCCACGCCCCGGCCGTGACCGCGTCCACGAAGTTGCCGGTCAGGGACATCTGACGGGCCCGGTTGATGCCGACGAGCTGGGGTAGGCGGATGGTCATCCCGCCGGCCGGCAGCACCCCGACGCGGGCGTGGGTGTCGGCGAAGCTGGCCCGCTCCGAGGCGATCAGGAAGTCACATCCGAGCGCCAGCTCCAGGCCACCGGTCACCGCCGCGCCGTTGACGGCCCCGATCACGGGCACGGTGATCTCGGGCGTGAGGCCCCGCCGGACATCGGTCGTACCGTCCCCGCCCCGGGCGACCGCGGCCTCGAATCCGTCGTAGGTGCTGGCCAGGTCGCGCAGGTCGAGCCCGGCGCAGAAGGCCGGATCACGGCCGGTCAGCACGATGGCACCCACCTCGGGGTCGGCGTCGGCGTCGACCAGGGCCCGTCCGAGCGAGGTGATCATCGCTCCCGTGAGGGCGTTGCGCGCCTCCGGGCGGTCGAGGACGACGAGGGCGACGGGGCCGTGGCGTTCGGTGGTGATCACGGTTCCCTTGCTACCACCGGCGGGACCCGACCGGACGGTGCGCTGGCATGATGAGGTGGAGCACCGGACGAACGCGCGAGGGGAGGACGATGACGGTCGAGACCACCGGGAGCCACGGCGTGCCGTCCGCCGACGCCTACGTCGACCCCGTCCGGTACGAGGCCGAGCGCCGGGCCGTCTTCGCCCGGGAGTGGACGGCCATCGGCACCGCCTCCCAGGTGGCCGCGCCCGGCGCCTATCTGTCGGTCTGGCTCGCCGGCTTCCCCCTGGTCGTGGTCAACGATGCCGGCACCCTCCGGGCCTTCCAGAATGTCTGCCGGCACCGGGCCGGACCCCTCGTCGACGCCGGCTCCGGTACGTGCGGACGGTTCGTCTGCCGCTACCACGGCTGGGCCTACAGCCTCGACGGCCACCTCACCTCGGCCCGGGACTTCGGCGCCGACGTGGACCCGTCCCGGTACTCGCTGATCCCGGCCTCGGTGGCCACCTGGCGCGGCCTCCTGTTCGTGGCCGTGGACCCCGGCCAGCCCGATCTGGGGACGTGGCTGGGCCCCATCGAGCGTCACAGCTCCAGCTTCGCCATGGAGGACTTCGAGGTGACCCATCACTCGAGCCACGACATGGAGGCCAACTGGAAGGTCTACGCGGAAAATTACCAGGAGGGATATCACATCCCCCTCGTCCACCCCGGTCTCCACCGTCAGATCGACAGCTCCCGGTACGAGGTGGCGGTCGACGGGCCGGTCACCGTGCACCGCGCCCCGACCCGAGACGGAGCCGTGACCGAGGGAGCGTGGCTCTGGCGGTTCCCGGGCCTGGCCCTCAACCTCTACCCGTCCGGTCTCTGCCTCGAGAGCTACTGGCCGCTCGGACCCACCACCACCCGGGTGGAGTACACGTTCTGCTTCGTTCCGGGTACACCGGCCGCCGAGGCCGAAGGGTCCGTGGCCAGCTCGGTGGCCATCCTCGACGAGGACCGGGCCATCTGCGAGGCGGTCCAGCGCAACCTGGCCTCGGGCCTCGCCCGACCCGGCGTCCTGAGCCCGAGGCACGAGTCGGGAGTGGCCCTCGTCCAGTCCCTGGTGGCCGAAGCCCTCGGTGGGGCCTGACCCCGTGCTCGTGCTGCTCACCCGCACCGCCCACGACTCGTTCGCCGACGGGCTGTCCCGACCGGATGTGGAGTGGCTGGTCATGGAGGCCGACGGCGGTCTGACCGGTCCCGACGGCGAGACCGTCGAGTGGGCCGACGCCCGTCCCGAGGTGGCGTGGGGCACCTCGGACCTCTTCCGGCCCGGCGCTCCGGTGGCCGCCTTCTTCCGCTTCCTCGTCGACTGCCCGTCGCTGCGCTGGTTCCAGTCGCCCGCCGCCGGCTACGACAGCGAGCCGTTCCGACTGCTGGCCGACCGCGGCGTGCGGATCAGCAACGCCCACGTCAACAGCCTGCCGATCGCCGAGTTCGTGCTGCGGGCCGTTCTCGACGAGTTCCAGGGGGCGGCCGAATGGCGCCGTCAGGCCACCACCTCCGAGTGGCGCATCCACGACTGGCGGGAGGTGGCCGGCACCACGTGGTTGGTGGTGGGCCTCGGCCACATCGGGAGCGCCGTGGCCGTGCGGGCCCGGGCGCTCGGTGCGACGGTGATCGGCTGCCGCCGCCACCCGTCCCCCGACGACCCGGCCGACCGGATGGTCACCCCGGACCGGCTCGCCGACGTGGTGGGCGAGGCCGACGTCGTGGTGCTCAGCGCCCCGGCCAGCGCCGGGACCGACAAGCTGGTCGACGCCGCCCTCCTCGGTGCCATGCGACCCGGGAGCGTGCTGGTGAACGTGGGGCGCGGCAGCCTCGTCGACGAGGACGCCCTGCTGGTGGCGCTCGACACCGGGACGCCCTCGGCCGCCGTCCTCGACGTGTTCGCCACCGAGCCCCTGCCCCCCGAGCACCCGTTCTGGACCCACCCCCGGGTGCGGGTCACGCCGCACAACGCGGCGGGTGGCTTCGGTCGGCTGCAGCGCCAGGCCGACCTATTCGACGCCAACCTCGGACGCTGGCTGGCGGGCCGACCGCTGGAGCACGACGTGACCGAGGCCATCGAGGAGCACCGTCCATGAGCTACCGCCCCCTGCCCGACGCCCCGTCCTGGTTCTCCCGCGCCCTCGAGGTCCCCCGGGGCGATCTGACGGTCGACGTCGACGGCTGCCCGGTCCACGCCCTGACCTTCGGACCGCCCGGCGCCCGCGGTCTCGTCTTCGTCCACGGGGGAGGCGCCCACGCCCACTGGTGGACACACGTGGCCGCCACCTTCGCCGAGGAGTTCCGGGTCGTCTGCCCGGACCTGTCCGGCCACGGTGACAGCGGTCACCGACCGTCCTACTCACTCGAGCAGTGGACGGACGAGGTGATGGCCGTGGCCGGCGCCGCCGACATCGCCGGCCCACCGGTGATCGTGGGTCACTCGATGGGAGGTTTCGTCACCATCGGGACGGCCGCCCTCCACGGCGCCGAGGTGAGCGGTGCCATCGTGTGCGATTCCCCGGTCACCGAGCCCGACCCCGAGATCGCCTCCTACCGGCTACGCGAGGCCTTCGGCCGACCCCGTGTGTATGCGACCCCTGAGGACGCCGTCGCCCACTTCCGCACGGTGCCGGCCCAGGAGCACTATCTCGACTACGTCATGGACCATGTGGCCCACCACTCGATCAGGCCGGTGGAAGGGGGCTACCAGTGGAAGTTCGACCGGAACGTGTTCGCCCAATTCCAGGGGGGATCCGCAGCGTCGCCCTGCCCTACCTCGCCCGGGTCCGGAGCCGGTTCGCTCTCCTGCGGTCCGAGAACGGGCTGGTGACGCGGGATATCGGGCACTTCATGTACGAGGAACTGGGTCGGGTCACCCCGGTCATCGAGATCCCCGAGGCCGGTCACCACGCCATGCTCGACCAGCCGCTCATCCTGCTGACCGCCCTTCGTACGCTGCTCGCCGACTGGGACCACTCCGAGCCCCGCCGGCGCGATTGACCGCTACCAGCCCGAGGCGGCCACGATCGGGCCGTTGAGGTGGGCACCGGCCATGCTCCCGTCGGCGGGGGCATCACCGTAGTTGTCGACCCCACCGGCGGCCGTGGCCACCCAGTAGCCGCCGCCGTCGGCGGTGGCGAAGACGGCGGAGGCCCGATCGCCGCCCAACCGGCCCCCCGGGTCACCGAGCCCCACCGCGTCCCCGAACGGCACCACCGTGCCGTCGGCGAACAGGATCCAGTACCCCTTGCCGTCGGGGGTGCGCACCGCGGAGGTCACCGGCGACGACCGGGGCGACGGCGATCCGAGGAAGGCCGCGTCGCCGAAGGCGTACACGGCCCCCGCGGTGGTGACCAGCCAGTAGCCGTTGCCGGTGGCGTCGGGCATGACGGCCACCGCCGTGCCGACGCATCCCCCGATCCCGGGGCACGACCCGACGAACTTGGCGTTTCCGAAGGCGAAGACCCCGCCGTCGGCGGCGACCATGAAGTACCCGCCGCCGTTGGAGGACGGCACGATACCCACGATCGGAGCAGCCAGGGCGCGGCGACCCACGGTTCCGGCCGGTGCCAGACCCAGACCGGGGAGCGAGCCGTAGTAGCCGGAATCGCCGAAGGCGAAGACCCCGCCGTCGGAAGCCACGAGCCAGTACCCCTTCCGGTCGCCGGTCGGGGACAGGCCGACCACCGGGCGCTGCAGCACCATGCCCCCGGTGGATCCGTGGAATCCGGCCGAACCGAAGGAGAAGATCCCCCCGTCCGAGCCGACGAGCCAGTAACCGTGACCGGTCGGCGGGGGTGTCTTGACCGTCACGCTGAACGGACCCACCGTGGCCGGTGACCCGATGCCGTCGTCGGCCCGCACGGAGTAGGCGAACGACGTGGTCCCGAAGGGCGGCGTCCCCGCCACCACACCCGATGCGGAGCCCACCGTCAGCCATGTCGGGGCCCCGACGAGGGTGTAGGTCGGGGCCGGGTAACCCGATACCGCGAACCGGTACGAGTAGGACGTCCCGGTGACGACGGTCGACGGCGGGGTGTCCAGGATGAAGGTCGGGGCGGTCGGGACGGTGAGTGGGGCGGCCGTCACCTCGAGCGTCGCCGAGGCGCTGCGGTCGCCGGTGTCGGTGACGGTGAGCGTGACCGAGTACGTGCCGGCGTCGACGAAGATGTGGGAGGGCGTGATGCCGGACTCCGTCGGCGTGCCGTCACCGAAGCTCCAGGTGTAGGAGGCGATGCCGTCCGGGTCGCTCGACAGGGAGGCGTCGAAGGAGACGGGCAGGGTGGCCGTCGGATCGACGGTCGTCATCGTGAAGGAGGCCACCGGAAGGGCGGCCGCCGAGGCCGGGGTGGACGGCAGGACGGCGACGACTCCGGCCGACGCCGGCGCCAGGAGGAGGGCGGCCACCAGCAGCACGCCCCGTCTGCCCCGTCTGCCCCCGGGGTGGTCCCTCATCTTGCCTCCGCGCGTCTCGTCATGGGTATACAGCCCTTCCATCGGCAAGGAACACCCTCGACTTGAGCCGGTGGCCGCCCCTACCCCGACGGGCCGGCGCCCGACCAGAGCACCCGCCGGTGGGGCAGGTCCATGGGACCGGTGTAGATGTCGCCCCGGGGACGGAAGCCCAGTCGCCCGTAGAAGGGGAGGGCGCTGACCCGCGACGCCGCCCACACGGCCAGGCCGGCGCCGGCGGCCCGTTCCTGGACCGACGTCACCAGAGCGCGGCCCACCCCCCTACCCTGGTACGCCGGGTCCACCGCCATCAGGGCGAGCCGGAGGGTGGCGGCGCCGGGCAGGGGGTCGACCAGCACCGTCACCCCCGCTACCACCCGCCCGTCCCGGTCCTCGACCGCCAGATGGAGCGTCGAAGGGTCCTCGTCGCTGGGGTAGGAGGCCGGAAGGTCGGGACGACCGTCGCGGAGCACGGATCGGCGCAGCGGCACCAGTCGGCCCGGGGCCACTTCGGCCAGGCGCCCCATCCCGGTGTCCAGCGGACCGGTCGTCGCCCACCACGGGCGTTGCCGCCCGATGGCGGAGGTGGCACCCATGGCACCAGGGTAGGTAGCCGGCGGACGGCGGTGCGACCGGCGGCCGTCCGCTCAGTCCAGCGGTTCGTACAGGGTCGGGATGCGCAGCGGCTGACGGTTGAACGTGGGGAACTTCGGCTTGGCCCGGGCCCGGTAGTGGTCGGTCGAGACCACCGGGTCCCGGTCGAACTCGGGGATGACCGTCGAGCCGAACGTCTCGATGGTGGCGAGTGCCTCCTCGTAGGAGGTGGCGTCGCCAGGCAGGCCGAAACACACCTGGCTGGCGCCGTAGTCGACGAAGGGCTGAAGTTGCTCGCACACTTCCTCGGGGGTGCCGCAGAGCAGGTAGCCCCCGTCGATCAGGGCGTCGAGCTGGTCCTCCCGAGGCGCCCGGGGCGTCTGCGGCCAGCGGGAGCCACCCGGACCGGGCATGGTGTCGTGGTACAGCGAGACCATCGAGGGGAGGTAGCCGTTGCCCACCCGGGTGGCCTGCTCCCGGGCCGTGGCCCGGTCGGCCGAGCAGCGGACGGCGGTGGTGATCATCACGTTGTCGTTGACGAACTCACCGACGGGGTCGGTGCACTCCGAGATCCCCTTCTTGTAGGCCTCGATCCAGGGCGCCACGTCGTGCACCGAGGAGAAGGTGAAGCCCAGGGCGCCCTGTCCGAGCCGGCCGGCCTTCTCCCACGTGGCCGGCGAGCCGACCGCCAGCCAGAACGGCGGGTGACCGGGCCCCCACGGCTTGGGCAGGACGTTGTGCGGCACGTCCATGTCCCAATGGGTGCCGTGGTAGGTGTAGTCCTTCTGCTCCCACATCCGCACGATCTCGTGGATGACGTCGTCGTAGTCGGCCCGGGTCGACTCCTTGTCGTGGATGTTGAGCGTGGCGATCTCGTGGCTCCCGGCTCCGCGACCGGTCCCGAACTCGAACCGGCGATTGGTCAGGTGGTCGAGCGTGGCCACCTTCTCGGCCGTCCGCACCGGGTGGTTGACGCGGGGGGAGATGTTGAAGATGCCGGCGCCGATGTGGATCCGCTCGGTCGAGGCCGCCAGGTAGCCGGCATGGACGTCGTTGGCGGCCATGTGGGAGTACTCGGTCAGGCCGTGGTGTTCGGTCAGCCACACGAACTTGAAGCCGTTGCGGTCGGCCGCCTGGGCCAGCTCCATCTCCCGGGTCAGGGCCGTGTGCTCGGCGTCGGTGTCGTGGGCCTGGGGTCCGGGCAGGTAGCCCTGCAGGAAGATGCCGAATTCCATGGTGCGCTCCTTGTGCTGGGTCGGATGGTTCGTAGGTGGTCGGACGGTCGGGGTCGGGGGGTCGGTCCGGTCGTCCTCACACGGGCGAGACGACCTGTCCGGGCAGTGCGTCGGTGAGCTTGCCGTCGAGGACGACGGGCACACCGTTGACGATCGTGGCGTGGACGCCGTTGGGATAGGCCTGGAACCGGGCGGAGTCACCGGGTAGGTCGTGGACCAGTTCCTTGCGACCGGGTCGGCGGATCTCCTCCGGGTCGAACACCACGAGGTCGGCGTAGTGCCCGACCTGGACCAGGCCCCGGTCGCGGAACCCGAGGATGGCGGCCGGCACCGACGTCAGCTGCCGGATGCCCTGCTCGAGGGTCCACTCACCGAGGTCGAGGACCCACCGACGCAGAAAGTACGTGCTGTAGTCGGAACCGTCGTCCCGGGAGAGATGCGCGCCACCGTCGGAGGTTCCGGTGATCATGTGGGGGTTGTGTTGGGCCTCGCGCACCGCGTCCATCCACTCCGGGGTCTCGGTCACCCACCGGAACTGGGTGGCGAGGTCGTCGGCCAGGGCCAGGTCGATCATGGCGTCGGCCGGCGCCTTTCCCGACTCGGCGGCGATGTCGGCCACCGAGCGTCCGACGAAGGCGTCGAGTTCGGGAACCGTGACCGAGCCCACGAACAGGACGTCCCAGTGGGGCGGCGGCAGAGTCGAGCCGCGGTCGGGATCGCGGTTCGGGTCCTCCACCGTGTACCGCATCGCGTCCCGCACCGCCGGGTCACGGAGTAGCGCGTGCCGATCGTGGACACCCGGCGCGACCACCCGGTCCCATGCCGGGACCCCCTCGTAGAGCGTGGTACCCGTCGCCAGGGAGAAGGGGCGGTCGAACGGACGGGCCAGCAGGAGCGAGTAGACGGCGGATCCGGCCGACCGGGCCCGCTCGAGGAACTCCAGGGCCACGTCCCATCCGGCCCCGGGAGCGTCGACCTTGTTGCGGCCCCCCAGGCCCTGGATGATCACCGGCAGGCCGCTGACCCGGCCGAGCTCGATCAGCAGGTCCATGTCCGGGGCGTCGAGACCGCCCACGGCGCTGCGCGGCAGGTAGGTGATGGTGCCACTGTGCACCCGACCGAGTTCGTCGGCCAGGGCCAGCAGCTCGTCGGGCTCGGCGAACCGGCTGGGCACCGGATGGTTGTCGCCGTCGTTGTGGGTCGAGGCGTGGGTGGAGGAGAAGCCGGCCGCCCCGGCCTCCATGGCCGTGGTCAGCAGGCGTCCCATCTCGACGACCTCGGCCGGCGAGGCCGCCCGGGCCGAGCCCTCCGGACCCATGACCCAGCGGCGGAGGTTGCAGTGGCCCACGTAACAGGCCAGGTTCACGCCGAGGCGGCCCGCCCGGCTGGCGAGGAATTCCGGGAAGGTCTCGAACTCCCAGGAGATGCCGTCGAGGGCCGCCGGCGCCATCCCCTCGACCTTGGCGAAGAGTCCGGCGAAGAACCGGCGGTCGGCCGGGAGGGTCGGGGCCACCGAGAAACCACAGTTCCCGGCGAGCACGGTCGTCACGCCGTGGAAGCAGGAGGCGGTCGCGTACGGGTCCCATGTGATCTGGGGGTCGTAGTGGGTGTGGGGGTCGATGATGCCCGGGGCCACGATCCGGCCGGTGGCGTCGATCTCGGTGTCCGCCGTGGCGTCGTCCAGACGGCCGATGGCGGCGATCCGGCCACCCGTGGCGGCCACGTCGGCCCGACGCCGCGGGTTCCCCGACCCGTCGACGAGGACGCCGCCCCGCACCAGGAGCTCGTAGTGCTCTCCCATCGCCTTCCCTCAGGCGCTCACCGGCTGCGTCTGCGGCAGCCGGTCGCGTAGACCGAAGAGCTCGATGGCATTGCCCCGCATGACCTTCTCGACGACGCGTGGGTCGAGGCCGTACGTCATCTCCTTGGCCACGTCGAGCGTGTCGGGCCAGGTGCTGTCCGAGTGGGGGTAGTCACATTCGAACATGACGTTGTCCTCGCCGATGTCCGCCAGGTTCTCGAGTCCGAACCGGTCGGAGAAGAAGCAGCCGAAGATCTGCCGGGCGAAGTACGTCGACGGCGGATCCGGTAGGAGGTCGGCCACCCCGCCCCAGGCCCGGTTGGTCTCCCACACGTGGTCGGCCCGCTCCAGGATGTACGGGATCCAACCGATCTGGCCCTCGGAGTAGGCGATCTTCAGCGTCGGGTAGCGCTCGAGCAGGCCGCTGAAGAGCCAGTCGCACATCGAGAGCATGCAGTTGGTGAACGTCGCCGTCGACTGGACGGCCGGCGGCGCGTCGGCCGACGTCGAGGGCATCCGGGAACCGGACCCGATGTGCATGCACACCACCACCCCCGTCTCCGCGCAGGCGGCGAACAACGGGTCCCAGTACCGGTCCCCGTCATGGATGGACGGCCAGCCCAGGTACGCCGGGATCTCACTGAAGGCGATGGCCCGCACGCCCCGTGCCGCGTTGCGGCGGACCTCGCCGGCCGCGGCCGCGGGATCCCAGAACGGAACGAGGGTGATGGGGACCAGCCGGGGGTCCGCGCACCACTCGTCGACCATCCAGTCGTTGTAGGCCTGCACGCAGGCGAAGCCGAGCTCCTTGTCGTGGGCCTCGGAGAACGCCTGTCCGGCGAAGCGCGGGAAGGTCGGGAAATTGAGCGATGCCTCGATGCCCGCCACGCCCATGTCCAGGAGCCGGGCGGCCGGGTCGTAGCAGCCCGGACGCATCTCCTCGAACGTGACGGGTGACACCGTCACGTCGTCACGGGGGAACCCGGCGGCGGCCATGACCCGGGTCATCGGGTAGCGGAGGTCCTCGAACAGCCAGAAGTCGCACGGCGTGGCCGACGGGTCCTCGTCCCACGAGTAGACGCCACCCACGCTCCCCATCCGCGAGACGCCCGAGCGGACGACGCGTGGCCCCTCGGCCCGGAACCGTTCGGGTAGGTAGGTCTGCCACACGTGCGGCGGCTCGATCACGTGGTCGTCGACCGAGATGATGCGGGGAAAGTCGTCGCTCATGCGCCCTCCTCGGGGTCTGCTCGTCGCTGATTCGACGGTACGGACCACGCCCGGGCGATCCCAGGGCCGAAAGTCCCTAACTGGAACGTGTTCTCGTCCTGATGACGCCCCCATGCCCAGCAACGACAGGCGGAACACCCGCTGGCGCGAAAATTGTGTCGTTGGTCACTGGACAATGACGAGAACACGTTCTACGGTCCTCAACCGGAGCGGCGCCCGTGGGGGCCGCCTGCCCGAGGAGGGAAGACGATGCCGACCCAGACCCGACCGGCGTGCGAGTTCGACGTGCTCGACCGCAGCTTCTATCTCGATCCGCACCCCGCCTACGCGCGGCTGCGCGAGACGGCACCGATCTCCTGGGACGAGGAGCACCGGTTGTGGGTGCTCACCCGGCACGAGGACATCACCTACGTATCGACGCACGCCGACACCTTCTGCTCGGGCCAGGGGGTGCGGCCGACCCAGTCCATCGACCTGTCGATCATCGGACTCGACGGCGAGCGCCACATCCGCCAGCGGCGCCTGCTCAACCAGGGGTTCTCCCCGCGCATGATCCGGGCCATGGAGCCCAGGGTGCGCCAGGTCGTCACGGAGGTGCTCGACGCCATCGCCGACCGGGGGTCGTGCGACTTCGTGTCCGACATCGCCGTCCCTCTGCCGCTCGTCGTCATCGCCGAACTGATGGGGCTGCCCGTGGAGGACCGCTACCGTCTCGGCGACTGGTCGGACCGGATGATGGGCGGTGAGGGCCGTACCGACCCGGACGACCCGATGATCGCGGACGCCACCGTCGCGTTCACCGAATACGTGACCTACGTGACCACGTTGGTCGAGGAGCGCCGAGCCGCCCGGCGCGCGGGACGGGAGGCCCCCGCCGACATCATCACCACCCTGGTCGGCGCCGACGAGGACGGAGTCCTGTCGTCGAGCGACGAGTTGACGGAGGACGAACTGACCATGTTCCTGGTCGTGCTCCTGGTGGCGGGCAACGAGACCACGCGCAATGCCATCGGCGGGGGTATGTGGGCGTTCCAGCAATTCCCCGACCAGTGGGAACTGCTGGCATCGCACCCCGAGCACTTCGCCACCATGGCCGACGAGGTGGCCCGGTTCGTCAGTCCGGTGATCAGTTTCGTCCGCACGGCCACCGAGGACACCGAGGTCCACGGACAGGCGATCGCCGAGGGCGAGAAGCTTCTCCTGCTCTACCAGGCCGCCAACCGCGACGCCGACGTCTTCGACCGTCCGGACGAGCTCGACGTGACCCGGAGCCCCAATCCCCACATCGCCTTCGGTGTCGGACCCCACGTCTGCATGGGGATCAACCTGGCCCGCCTCGAGATCCGGGTGCTGTTCGAAGAGCTGATCCGCCGGTTCCCCGACATGCACGTGACGCCCGGCTTCGCTCCCGTCTACGTCGAGCACGCGTTGGTCCACGCCATCGACACGATGGCCGTGGAGTACACGCCGGAGCGGGCCTGAGCACCCACCGCGCCCACCGCCGATCAGTCGACGACGGGCCGGCGGTGGGAGTCCTCCGGCACGTCGAGCAGGCCGGCGGCCAGCGCCCGGTCGTCGGCGGCCACGGTGGCGAGCGTCGCGTCGTCCAGGCGGTCACACAGCGCATCCCGGGCCGCCGACCAGACGCGGTGGAGGGCGCAGACGTCGGCCCAGTGGCACGGGCCACCCCGCAGGGCGCACTCCCCGGTCCGCAGCGGGCCCTCCATGGCCTCCACGATCTGCAGCACGGTGACCTCGTCGGCCGGGCGGGCCAGGCGGAACCCGCCGGCCGGTCCAGGTCGGGAGGTCAACAGTCCGGCCTGGAGCAGCTCGCGCAGGACCTGCTGGAGGAAGCCCGTCGGGATTCCCATCGCCTCGCCCACGGCGTTGGCCTTGACCGGGGAGGTCGGCGCATTGGCGATGTACACCAGTGACTGGATCGCATAGTCCGTGCGGCGCGTGGGGACCAGCTTCATGGAGACATGATGACAGGCGGGCCGCCACCTGCCCACCCGACGGGGAATCCGACGGTGGCTAGCATCGGGCCGTCGCTCCGGGAGCACCCGGGAGTCATGTCCACCGACCATCAGACAGACCAGGAGCAGCCATGAGCGAGCCGGACACCCGCGGCATGATCTTCCTCGAGCCCACGCTCTACGCCGACCAGGAGGCGTGGCACGCGGTGGCGGCCGAACTCCGCGAGGACGCCCCGGTACTGCGCGTGGAGGTCGAGGGGTACACGCCGTTCTGGGCGGTCACCCGGCACGCGGACGTGTTCGCCGTGTCACGCGACAACGAGCACTACCTCAACACCCGGAACCCGATCGTGGCCCCGGACTTCCAGTTCGAGTTCCTGAAGTCGATCGGGATCGAGGGCGAGACCCTGATCCACATGGACGGCGACGAGCACCGCGCCCACCGCAATGTGGCCAACGACTGGTTCCGGCCGCGTGCGGTGGCCAGGCGCCAGGAGGCGATCGACGCCATCGCCGACGAGTTCGTGGACAAGTTCCGACAGATGGACGGCACCTGCGACTTCGCCCAGGACATCGCCGTGCCCTACACGCTCCGGGTGATCATGGGCATCTTCGGCGTCCCACCGGAGGACGAGGCCACGATGCTCAAGCTCACCCAGGGGATCTTCGGCGCCGCCGATCCCGAGTACCTCGGGGACCTGAGCGACCCGATGGCCCTGCTCACCGACACCATCGCTCAGTTCGAGACCTACTTCGACGCGTTGACCGAGGACCGTCGGGCGCATCCGACCGACGACCTGGCCACCGTCATCGCCACCAGCGAGGTCGACGGCTGCCCCATGGACGGCAACGCGCGGCTCTGGTACTACACGATCGTCGCCACCGCCGGCCACGACACCACGTCGTTCGCGCTGTCCGGCGGGCTCGAGGCCCTGCTGCGGGATCCGTCCCAGGTGGCCTTGCTGCAGGAGCGGCCCGAGCTCGTCAACAACGCCGTCGACGAGATGATCCGCTGGACGTCTCCGGTGCGGCACTTCCTCCGGTACCTCACCCGACCGGCCAACCTGTCAGGGGTGGAGATACCCGAGGGCGACCGCCTCCTGCTCTCCTACCCGTCCGCCAACCGCGACGAGCGGATGTTCGACGACCCGATGACCTTCGACGTCACCCGCCCGAACGCCAACCGGATGATCGCCTTCGGCGGAGGCGAACACTTCTGCCTGGGTTCGACCTTCGCCCGGCGGGAGCTGCGGACCATCCTCCCGAAGCTGCTGGGCGCGGTCGACACCCTCGAGATCAGCGGCGACCCCGAATGGGCCCAGGCCAACTTCGTCGGGGGCGTCAAGCACCTCCCGGTGGCGGCGACCTTCCGCTGACCCACCGGGCGACGTCCGGTCACCCGTCGGCCGGACCACCCACGCAACAGGTGTCGCTCCGCCTCCGGCCCCTTCCGGGCCGCCCACCTGCCCGTCTACCGCCCGTCACCGGGGCCGGCCAGAGGTCGCCTCCGGCCGGCCCTTGGACCTTCGGATGGGGGTCCTTCGCCTCTGCTACGCCACCTGCGCCCCCTTCACACTGACTCCACGACGACCCGTGCCGATGCCCCGGCCCGCCGACGCGAAGGAGTTGCCATGACCCTGGTCACCGAACCCCCCAAGTCCGACACGCCGGATGGTGCGGGACCGCCGCTGTCGCCCCGCAACCAGGAGAAGGCCCATGCCCTCGGCCTCACCTCGGCCACCGGCCTGGTGATCGGCAGCATCGTCGGCACCGGTGTGTTCACGATGCCCGCCGTGATCGCCGGGGCCGGCACCATGGGGATCATCGTGCTGGGCGTGATCGCCGTGGGCGCCATGCTCCTGGCCGTCCTGTTCGGGCAACTCACCCGGCGGATCCCCAACAGCGACGGCGGCCTCTACGCGTACTCACGGCACGAGTTCGGCGACTTCGCCGGCTACCTGGTCGGCTGGTGCTACTGGATCCAGTCCTGGGCCGGCAATGCCGCCATCGTCTCCTCCTGGGTGTTCTACGTCGACGCCCTCTTCGGATGGGCCCACCCCTCGGGCATGGCCAACTGGGGCATCGCCATGGTCGGCCTATGGGTGCCGGCCCTCGTGAATCTGGCCGGCATCCGCCAGATGGCGTGGTTCCAGAACATCACGGTGATCCTCAAGTTCCTGCCCCTCCTGTTCGTCGGCATCGTGGGATGGTTCTTCGTGACCGCCGCCCACTTCGGGCCCTTCAACGCGTCCGGCGGGAGCCTCTACAGCGGTATCGGCATCGCCGCAGGCGTGGCCCTCTTCTCCTTCATCGGGGTGGAGGCGGCAGCGGTGACGGCCAAGCGGGTGATCAACCCGAGGGTCAACGTGGAGCGCGCCTCCGTCCTCGGCACCGCGCTCAGCGCCGTCCTCTACGTGCTGGTCACCGCCGTGGTGATGGGCCTGGTCGCCCACCACACCCTGATCAACACCGGGTCACCGTTCGTCAACGCCTTCGACTCGATGTTCCCCCACAGCAGCTGGGCCGGGAAGTTCATCGCGGCGGTCGCCGTGGTATCGGGCATCGGAGCGCTCAACGGCTGGACGCTCATCGTGACGGAGACCTCCCGGGCCATCGCCCAGGACGACCTCTTCCCCCGGCCGTTCGCCTGGACGGACCGGAAGGGGACCGCCTGGTTCGGCATCCTGGTCGGGACGGCCCTACCGTCCCTGTTGATGCTGTGGCGCTACAACACCAGTGCGGGACTGACCGTCTTCACCTACCTCGTGGACCTCACCGTGGTGACGGTGGCCATCCCGTACTTCATGTCCGCCATCGCCCAGCTCACCTTCCTGGTGTCCCGCCGTCGCAGGGTGCAGGGCTGGCAGCTCGCCCGCGACCTCTGCATCGCCGGAGCCAGCGTGCTGTTCTCGATGTGGGTGACCTTCGCCTCCGGCTACCAGGTCGTCTACCAGGCCCTGGTGGTGATCCTGGCCGGACTGGTCCTCTACGCCTTCCTCAATGCCCGCCGTCAGCGCCTCGGCGAGACGGGTGAGCCCGTCGACCTGCCCGACGAGATAGAGCCCGTCGAATCCGTGACGTCCGTCTGACCGACCCGCGGCCCCGGTCGCCCCCGGGTCCACCCCTCCAGGAGGCATCCCATGTCCTACAGCGTCAACTCCGAGATCGGCGTCCTCGAGGAGGCCATCATCCACCGGCCCGGCCTGGAGCTGTCCCGGCTCACGCCCGAGAACATCACCGGCCTGCTCTTCGACGACGTCCTGTGGGCGGCCAAGGCCAAGGTCGAGCACGACGCGTTCGCCCAGGCGCTGCGGGACAAGGGCGTGCGCGTCCACTACTACGGACAGCTCCTGGCCGAGACGCTGGACCTGCCCGAGGGCCGGGACTACGTGCTCGACCGCCTCTGCACGCCCGAGCAGCTCGGCCGGTCCCTCGTCGACCCCGTCCGGCGCCTGTTCGAGGACCTCGACGGCTCGGCCCTGGCGGAGTACCTGGTGGGCGGCGTCATCAAGGCCGATCTCCAACCCCTGGAGACCCACAGCCTGACGTGGGAGCTGCTGCGGGCGGACGACTTCGTGCTCACGCCACTGCCCAACCACCTCTTCCAACGGGACAACTCGTGCTGGATCTACGGCGGGGTCACGATCAACCCCATGGCCATGCGGGCGCGCCAACGGGAGTCGCTCCACACCCGGGCCATCTATTCGCACCATCCGATGTTCGCCGGGAAGGACTTCATCACGTATCTCGGCGGGGACGACCGCGACCTCCGTCCGGCCACCATGGAGGGCGGCGACGTCCACGTGATCGGCAACGGCGCCGTGCTCGTCGGCATGGGGGAACGGACGACCCCGATGGCGGTAGAGGCACTGGCCCGGGCGCTGTTCGCCGCCGGGCAGGCCGACCGGGTGGTCGCCGTCGAACTGCCCCACAGCCACGCGTTCATGCACCTCGACACCGTGATGTCCATGGTCGACCACGGCACCTTCGTGCTCTACCCCTTCTTCGACCGCGACCTGCGGAGCTGGACCGTCCAACCCGGTGAGGATCCCGACCAGCTGTCGGTGACCCTCAACAGCGACCTCTGGCGCACCCTGGCCGACCTCCTGGAGATCGACGAGGTCACGGTGCTCACGACCGACGAGGACATCCGGGCGGCGGAGCGGGAGCAGTGGGACGATGGGACCAACTACCTGGCCGTGGCCCCCGGGGTGGTGTTCGGCTACGACCGCAACGTGGCCACCAACACCATGCTGCGCAAGCACGGCATCGAGGTGGTCACCATCGAGGGCTCGGAGCTCGGCCGGGGACGGGGTGGACCGCGCTGCATGACCTGCCCGCTGGTCCGCCAGGCCGCCGGCGGCCCGGGTCGCACGACGTCATGACCGGTCGCCTGGAGGGCCGCAGCCTCTGTGCCATCACCGATCTGACCAAGGAGGAATTCCTCCACCTGGTCGATCTGGCGGACGGGTTACGCACCGCCAAGAGGCGAGGCACCGAGGTGCACCGGCTGGAGGGGCGGAACATCGCCCTCCTGTTCGAGAAGGCCTCCACCCGGACCCGGGCGGCCTTCGAGGTCGGCGCCCACGACCAGGGTGCCCACGTCACCTACCTGGGTCCGGGCGACACGCACTTCGGCGATACGGAGACGGTCGCCGACACGGCCCGGGTCCTGGGCCGGATGTTCGACGGCATCGAATTCCGGGGGTTCGCCCAGGCGACGGTCGAGGGCCTGGCCACCCACGCCGGAGTGCCGGTGTGGAACGGTCTCACCGACCGCTGGCACCCCACCCAGATGCTGGCGGACGTCCGCACCATGCTCGACCACTCGGAACGTCCCGTCGAGGAGCTCCGCTGCTGCTATGTGGGTGACGGTCGCAACAACACGGCCAACTCACTGCTGGTGACCGGTGCCCTCCTGGGCATGGACATCCGGGTGGCGGCGCCCGACGGCCTCCAGCCGTCCGACGAGGTGACCCGCACGGCCATGGTGCTGGCCGAGGCCTCGGGGGCCCGCGTCACCGTGTCCTCCGACCCCGCCGCCGCCGTGGCCGGGGTCGACTTCGTGTACACCGACGTCTGGCTCTCCATGGGCGAGCCGGAATCGGCATGGGGCGAGCGGATCCGGCTCCTGCGACCCTTCCAGGTGGACAAGGTCCTCCTCGACGCCACGGGCAACCCGGACGTCCGGTTCCTGCACTGCCTGCCGGCCTGCCACACGTCCGACACGACGACCGGCCGACGGATCCTGGAGCGGTACGGACTGCCGGCCATGGAGGTGACCGACGAGGTCTTCGAGTCGTCGGCGTCGGTCGTGTTCGACCAGGCGGAGAACCGGATGCACACCATCAAGGCATTGATGGTGGCCACGATGGCGGGCTGACGTGCGGTTGGTCGTGGCGGTCGGCGGCAACGCGCTCCTGGAGCGCGGCGAACGACCGGAGGCGGAGATCCAGGAGCTCCATGCGCTCACCGCCGTCGAGTCCCTCGCACCGCTGGCCGCCGAGCACGAACTCGTGGTGACCCACGGCAACGGGCCCCAGGTCGGCCTGCTGGCCGTCGAGAGCACCCGGGACCCCGACCTCGACCACCCCTTCCCGCTCGACGTCCTCGGCGCCCAGACCCAGGGGATGATCGGCTACTTCTTCCTCCAGGCCCTCGAGAACCTGTTGCCCGACCGGACCGTGGCCAGCCTCATCTGCCAGACCCTGGTGGCCGCCGACGACCCGGCCTTCGCCGAGCCGGCCAAGTTCGTCGGATCGGTCATGGACGAGGCCGAGGCCCACGCCCAGGCGCAGCGCTACGGATGGACCGTCCGCCCCGACGGACTCCGCTGGCGTCGGGTGGTGCCCTCACCGGAGCCCCGGCAGATCGTCGAGCTCCCCACGGTCCGCCGGCTCCTGGAGCTGGGCACCGTGGTCGTGTGCGCGGGGGGCGGGGGCGTCCCCGTCGTGCGCGGCGGGGACGGTCGTCTGCGCGGCGTAGAGGCGGTCATCGACAAGGACCTCGCGGCGTCGCTCCTGGCCACGGACCTGGATGCCGACAGCCTGGTCCTGTTGACCGACGTGCCGGCCGTCGTCTCCGGATTCGGGACCGACCATGCCCGGCCACTCGGCCGGGTCACCGTCGCCGAACTCCGGTCGGAGGCGTTCGCCGCCGGTTCGATGGGTCCCAAGGTCGAGGCGGCCTGCCGTTTCGCCGAGATCACGGGCCGCACCGGCGCGCATCGGCCGGTTGGCCGACTCCGCTGACGTACTGGTCGGGCGGGCCGGGACCGAGGTCGTGCCGGGCTAACGACACTCTCGGTGGCACCGCCGGATGGGAAGATCGATCCGTGACTACGGGAGGACCGGACCGGGTGGCCGGCAGCGCGCGACCGGCGGGGTGCGATGGCCACTGACGCGGACTGGGACTCGTACGACCGGGCGGTGGTCGATGTCACACCGTCCGCCGCCACGTCCTTCCGCATCGTCCCCGGACCCGCCGGCGAGGTCGGCTCCTGGCCGGAGGGACTCGTGGCGCCGGTGGTGATCGTGACGGCCTGGGACCCCGACAGCGTGCCCCTCCGACGCCAGGACAACGACGCACGCCACCGCCGGCTGGTCGCCGAACTCGACCGGCTCCGACTCGGCCACTGCCCGGCCACGGGGCGCGACCCGGTGGCCGTCCACCACGAGGAGGGCGTGGCCGTCCCGGGGATGTCCGAGGCGGAAGGCGCCTCACTCGGGCGCCGGCACGGGCAGGCCGCCATCTACGTGTGGACCCCGGATGCCTGGACGGTGGTGTCGTGCACCGACCACCGACGCCGGGTGCACGGATGGCGGTTGACGGACCCGGCCCATCCGACGTCCTGAGCCCCGCCGGGGGAGCACGGTCGGCTGTCGCCTCGGACGACGACGGGCCGTGGGCGGGAGATCCCGCCCACGGCCCGTCGGGAACCGGTCGTATTTCCCCACCGGCGGTCAGCCGGTGGGCATCCGGTCAGAAGACGTGGTTGACGGCCTTGTCGATCCGGGCCGGAATCCGGGCCTCGGCCGTCGCGACCTGGGCCGCGGTCAGCTTGCCCGCGGTCTCGGCCTGCTGGAGGGCGGAATCGGCCGCCTTGGTCAGGGCCGACTCGACGGCCGCGGCGCTCGAGCCGTGGGCGGCGGCGACTTGGGCGATCGACTGACCGGACACGAGATCGGCCCGCAGCGCCTGCGGTGTGATGCCGATCGTCGACGCGCTGATGGACAGACCCTCGCGGCGGAGGTCCTTGCGGTGGGTGCGCAGCCACCGGTGGGCCGCCCGGGCCCCGGGGTGGGCGGCCTGGGTCGTCGAGGGCGCGGTCGTGGTGGACGGCGTGGCCGCATAGGCGGCGCCTCCCACGGCCAGGCTCCCGATCAGGATGCCGCCGGCTACGGCGGGGGCGATCAGTTTCTTCAACATGGGTGCTCCTCGGTTTCTGGATCGTGCAGCCGGTACGTCCCGCCTGCCTCTGTGTCCCTAGTACCCTGCCGTTTCCAGGTGAGGGAACCGTGGGGTGGGTGTGAGGATTCGGTGAAGACCGGACGACCTACAAGATGATGCCACCGTCGCCGACGCCCGCGACCGCGGGCCTGGCCCCGCCCCGCTCACGGCTGCCCCTACCATCGGGGCGTGCCCCACACCTCTCCCGGCGAACGACGCGCGCCCGCCCGACCGCGCGTCCACCGGGCCCCGTCCACATGAGCCGACACCGTCCACGGGCGGTCCTGGTGGCCGTCGTGGCCACCGTGGCCCTGGTCGCGGTGGCGACTGCCCCCGTGGCCGCGGGGGCGACGGCGACCTCGCCCGCGACCGCCACCGTCCCGACCCCGCCGCCGACGGGCCCGTCACCCGGCCACGCCGTCGGCCTGCCCACCCCGTCCATCCCCGTCGCCGACTGCCCGTGGCTGGCCGAGGCCATGGCCGCCGGCGACCCCCCGGCGGAGCTGGCCGAACTGACCGAACAGCGCATGACCCTCGACGAGAAGCTCGGCGAGCTCATCCTCCGGACATCGGGCGACTACGAGAACGTGAACAGCGGCGTGGCCCGGCTGTGCATCCCCTCGCTCACCCTGTCCGACGGACCGTGGGGCCTGGCCTTCGGCGACACCGGCGTCACCCTGCTCCCGGATCCACTGGCTGTCGGAGCCACGTTCAACGCCTCGACGGCCCTGCAGTACGGGGACCTCATCGGGTCCGAGGCGGCCGCCCAGGGCATCGACGTCAGTCAGGGACCGAACCTCAACATCGACCGGGTGCCGACGAGCGGGCGGGCGGACGAGTCCTACGGGGAGGACCCCCTCCTCACCACCGTCCTCGGCACGGCCGACATCGAGGGCATCCAGGCACGCGGGGTGATGGCGGAGGCCAAGCACCTGGCCGTCTACAACCAGGAGACCGACCGAGGGATCCTCGACGACCAGGTGCCCACCCGGGCACTGCAGGAGTTGTACCTGCCGCCGTTCAAGGCGGCGGTCACCCAGGCCCACGTGGCCACCCTGATGTGCGCCTATCCGCGGCTCGACGGGACCTTCCAGTGCGAGGACCCGGCCCTCGGTCTGACGCTCGAGGAGTGGGGCTTCGCGGGGTTCGTCCGTTCCGACCTCGGGGCGGTCCACGACGAGCCGGGCGCTCTGGCCTCCGGGGTCGAACTGCTGAAGCCCGGCGCCGCGGACGAGTTGGAGACGGCTCTGGCCGACCAGCGCCTCTCGCTCGCCACCGTCGACGGTGACGTGGACCGGGTCCTGACCGAGATGTTCGCCTTCGGCGTGGTCGGGCGGCCCGCGACCGGCACCCCCGGAACCCCCGCCGACCCGCCGCGCCACGCCCAGTTCGCCCTCACCACCGCCGAACAGGCGGCCGTCCTGCTCAAGAACGCATCCGGTCTGCTTCCGCTGTCGGCCCGCCACGTCGGCTCGGTGGCCGTGATCGGAGCCGACGCCTCCACCCACCCGGTCACCGAGGGATTCGGATCGTCCCACGTCGTGGCCCCGTTCACGTCGACCCCCCTGGCCGGGCTCACCGCCGCCCTGGCCGGCAAGGCGAAGGTGGGGTACGCCGAGGGAGGGTCGACGACCCAGCACCTTCCGACGGTGCCCACCGCCGACCTGAGCCTGCCGACCGGGCGGGGTCACGGCCTGCTCCTGAACGTCGGACCGGCGTCGGGACCGGGTGAGTCGGTCACCACGGTGGACCCCCTGGCCGCCGCCGCCCTCGAGCCCCAGCCGTCACCCCCCGCCGCCCGGCGCGACCAGGTGCACTCCAACCCGCCCGCCGAACGACCGAGGCGACCCGAGGGTGACGACTCCGACGCCCGCCGCCTCACCGACCTCGACCCGACCACCCGCTCCGCCACCAGCCTCCAGCTCCCGGCCGGCTGGAACGGCGCCAAGGCCTCCTGGTCGGGACGCCTGACGGTCCCCCGCTCCGGCCTCTACACGTTCTCCCTGTCGGGTACCGGGGGCGCCGAGCTGACACTCGACGGACATCCGGCGGTGAGCGACCTCGTGGCCCACGATGCCGGGACCTGGTCGGGGACGATCGCACTCCGGGCCCGGCACCCCTACCGGCTGTCCCTCCACTGGACGCCGGTCGCCGACGCCGTCACGCTCGACATCCCGAGCATCCTTGACCTGGGAATGGCCTATGTGGGCGGGGCCATCTCCCGGGCGGTCGCCGTCGCCCGGTCGTCGTCCGTGGCCGTGGTGTTCGCCGCCGACTACTCCGCCGAGACCTTCGACCGGCCGAACCTGGTGCTCCCGGGGGACGAGAACGACCTGATCTCGGCCGTGGCGGCCGCCAACCCGCACACCGTGGTGGTGCTCAACACCGACGGGCCGGTCGTCATGCCGTGGCTCCGCCGGGTAGGGGCGGTCATCGAGGACTGGTACCCGGGCGAGGAGGACGGCGCGGCCATCGCCGCCGTCCTGACCGGGGCCGTCGATCCATCCGGCCACCTCCCGGTGACCTTCCCGACCAGCCTGGCCAAGTCCGCCATCTCGAAGCCCTCCCAGTGGCCCGGGATCGACCTCACGTCGGACTACTCGGAGGGGCTGCTGGTCGGCTACCGCTACGACCACGCCACCCGGACGACGCCCCTCTTCCCGTTCGGCTTCGGACTCTCCTACACGACGTTCTCGTACCACCACCTCACGGTGGCGCGCACGGCGACGGGCTGGTCCCTGTCGGTCCGGATGAGGAACACCGGCCGGCGGTCGGGCACCGACGTCGTCCAGGCCTATCTGACCTTTCCCCGGGCGGCCCACGAGCCACCGGGCCAGCTGGCGGCGTTCTCCCCCGTCACCCTGGCGGCCGGCGGGTCGGAGACCGTCACGCTCTCGGTGCCGGCGGCCCGACTCGCCACCTACCAGGCGGCCGGGTGGACGACCGTGCCCGGCACCTACACCATCGGCGTCGGCGACGACTCGGCGTCCCAGCCCACCCACGCCGTGCTGACCGTCGTGCACTGACTGCCCGGTTCCGGTCGGTGGGGGCGGTCAGAACCCCGAGGGCTCCGTCTCGAGTTCGGGCTCGGACGGTGGTGCCTCGGGGTGGAGCGGCCGGAGGGCCGTCGTCTCCTCGAGCCAGACCAGCGCGTCGTAGCGGGCTCCCATCCGGGTGGGGACGTAGTTCCCGGCCTCCCGCCTCGGGTCGTAGACGACGCCGATGGCCCGGTGGCCGAGCCAGGACCCCGACCACGGTCCGTCGGGACCGCCGAGGTCCAGCACCGCCGGCTCGCCGAGGGCTGTGTGCAGGAGATCCTCGTGGCTCCCCTCCCGGGCCGCCGGAACGGCGAGGACCGCCTCGGCCTCACCCCAGGCGCCGGCCGCCACCACCGAACCCCGGTGCGAGGCGAAGCCGACCAGCGACACGCCCTCGTGCCCGTGCCGCTCGCGCATGAGCTGACCGACGTTGACCAGTCCGGCCCGGGCCATGTCGGTGGCCCGGGCATCCCCGATGTGCGTGTTGTGCTCCCACAGGAGGCCCTTGGACCGTTCGCCCAGGTGTCCTGCCACCCGTTCGACGGTGTCGACCATGTGGTGGTCGCGGACGTTCCACGACTGGCGGTCACCCTGGACCATGATCCGGTAGTAGCGCTCGGCATCCACGGCCACTTCGGCGTTCTGCCAGGCGTCGAAGGCTTCCTCGTCGTCCCCCGGCAGCCCACCCGTGCGCCGGCGCACCTCGGTGAGCAGGGCGACGACATCGGGTTCACACGATTCGGGGACCAGGCGCGTACTCCACGCGTAGCGGTGCGGATCCTCCTGGTAGGGGACGAAGCACTGCCACGCCTTCAGAGCCGCCGCCACCGAGTCCGGCGCGTGGACCTCGAGCCAGCCGATGATCTCGCGCAACGAGTCCCACAGCGAGTAGACGTCGAGGCCGTAGAACCGCACCCGCTCGGGCACCGGGCGGGACAGGTTCCATCCCCGCAGCCACGTCAGGAACCGGGCGACCTCCTCGTTGGCCCACATCCACGTCGGCCACCGTTCGAAACCGGCCAGGAGGGCCCGGGAGTCGCTCCACGGGTCCCCCACGCCCTGGACCCAGCGGTTGATCCGCCAGCAGTCGGGCCAGTCGCCCTCCACCCCGATCCAGGTGAATCCGTGTTCCTCGATGAGTCGACGGCTCAGTTCGCACCGCCACCCGTAGAATTCGTGGGTCCCGTGGGAGGCCTCGCCGATGCCCACGTACCGGGATCCACCCACCCGGGTCACCAGACCGGCGAGGTCGTCCGCCGAACGGAGACGGGTGGCCCGCCGCCGGATCTCGTCGAGAACCTCCGGGCGGCCGGGACCCGGGACGGTCGCCGTCGTCATACCGGTACCCGGTCGTCGAGGAGGTAGCGGGTGAACCAGTCACGGGCCAGGAGGGCCGCCTCGGCGAGCGTCCCCGGCTCCTCGAAGAGGTGGCCGGCCCCCTCGACGACCGCCAGGCGCTTCGGGCCGGCCAATGCCGCCAGCGCCACCCGGTTGCCCTCGAGGACGGCCGTGTCCTCCCCTCCCACGATCAGGAGGGTCGGGGTCACCACATCGGGCAGGCGCGCCGAACGCGAGATCGGGCCGGCCACCCCGCGAGACGACGGCGGACACCGAGGCACCCCGGTCCGCGGCCGCCACCAGTGCCGCGGCCGCGCCGGTGCTCGCCCCGAAGTAGCCGATGCGGGCCGATATCGCCTCGCGGCGTTCCAGCACATGGTCGGTGGCCGCCGACAGCCGGCGGGCCAGGAGGTCGACATCGAACACGTACCGTCGGTTGCGCTCCTCGTCGAGCGTGAGCAGGTCGAGGAGGAACGTGCCGATACCGGCGGCGTAGAGCACGTCGGCCACGAACCGGTTGCGCGGACTGTGGCGGCTGCTGCCGCTGCCATGCGCGAACAGCACGACGGCGGCGGAAGGCTCGGGAAGGTGGAGGTGGCCCTGCAGCACCACCCCGTCGTCTTCGAACTCGACGTCGATGTCGCAGTCGGCGGGCTCCCCCAGCAGGTCGTCGGCGAGCACCCGACGTGAGGCCCGGTCGAGCAGCACCACCACCTCGTCGTCGGAGGTGGGGGAGAAGTCCTGATAGTGGTAGCCGACGGCACGGAAGTCCTCGGGCTCGTCGACGGCGACCACGGTGTCCGCCTCGGGCACGTGGTGCAGGGTGTCGGGCGGTCCGACGGGCACCGCCAGCACCACCCGCGAGGCGCCGAGCCCCCGGGCGATACGACACGCCACCCGGGCCGTTGAGCCGGTGGCCACGCCGTCGTCCACCACGATGGCGGTCCGACCGCGCAGGTCCACCCGGTCGCGGCCCCGTCGGTAGCGGGCGAGCCGCCGCTCCAGCACCTGCTCCTCGCGGCGCCTGACCTCGGCCAGTTCGTCATCGGTCACCCGGGCACGCTCGATGATGTCGCGATCGAGGACGCAGATCCCGTCTTCGCCGATGGCCCCCATGGCCACCTCGGGTTGGAACGGGACGCCGAGCTTTCGCACCACGACCACGTCGAGTGGCACGTCGAGGGCGCACGCCACCTGGTACGCCACCGGCACCCCGCCCCGGGGCAGCCCGAGGACCACGACATCGAGCCCCCGATAGGCCTCGAGGCGGTCGGCCAGCTTCCAGCCCGCATCGGCCCGGTCGGCGAATCGCTGCACCGCTGTCCCCTAGGCGTCGGCCCCGGCCGGGCCGAAGCAGCGCCGGTTGGCCACGTCCAGCCGGTGCGCCACCTCGGCGTCGGCATCCTCCACCTTGTCCACCGCGACGAACCACCGCACGGTGCTGCCGACCACATCGGGACCCCCGCCCTGCGTCCACTCGACCGGGCCTTCCCGATCCTCTATCTCGGCGAGTTGGAAGACTTCGGTCCACTCGAGGTGCGGCTCGGAGTCGAGCGACCATTCGACCTCGACCCGCTGACCGATCTCGCGGGCCGTCGAGCGCCCGACGATGGAGATCCGGAACTCGTCGCGTTGAGCCATCTCCCACCTCCGGTCCGTAGCTGTGCTGACCGACCCATCGTGCGACAACGGCACGGGACCGGGTAGGGGCGAATGTCCCTTGCCACCGGATGCCCCGATCGGCGGTGCCGGATTCCGACGCAGCCGTCGAGCCGGGAGGGGCTCGCGGCCCGGGACCTATGCTCGGGCCATGGACGGGCGACGGACGGCACTGCTGGCCGACATCGACAGCTGGACGGTCGCGGCCCGGGACCTGGCGGCCACGCTGGCGGCCAACCTCGAAGCGGTGGCCGCCGGCCGGAGCACGTTGGCGGAAGGTGGCTCACTGTCGGACGCGGTGGCCGCCATGAGCACCGCCGAGCGCTACCTGCGCATGAACGTCGCGCTGGCCGAATTCGAAATGGCGCGGTTCCGCATGCGCAGCTCCCTGATCAATACGGCGCTGGACGAAGGACTGTCGGAGGAGCAGCTGGTGGGGATGCTCGGCGTGCCAGCCGAAATGGCCGACCAGGTGGTGGAGGAACTGCGCTCGGAAGCCGGTCGCTCGGCTCCGTAGGAGCACCACTTACCTCGTCGGCGCCGATCCTGCCCGCATCCGGGCGACCAGATCAGTGCTTCCGACCTCACGTCTACTGATGGGCGGACGGCTGGCGGGGGGTGACCGGCCCCTCCCCGGGCTGGGTGGCGGTGGGCGGGAAGGGGCCGGTCAGAGCTTGGCGACCGCGGGCCTACGGCCGAGACGGATGCACACAGCAGAGCGTTACCCCCCCGCTGGGCCCCCAAACCGTCCGCCCGGTCATGCCTGGTCGAGATCGCGGACGGCGGTGCCGATCGCCCGGTGGAAGGTGGGGTAGGCGTAGATCATGTCCCGGAGTCGGTCGACCGCCACCTCGGCGTGGACGGCCAACGCCAACAGGCCCAGGATCTCCCCACCGCTCGGCCCGACGACGGTGGCGCCCACCAGCACACCCCGGGAGGGGTCCCCGACCAGCTTCACCAGGCCACGGGTGTCCGGGCCGTGGATCCACCCGCGGGCCTCCTCGGCCAGATCGGCCCGTCCGACGCGGACCCGCTCGAACCTCCGGCGGGCGTCGGCCTCGGTGAGCCCCACCGCACCCACCTCGGGATCGGTGAACGTCACCCGGGGGATCGCCCGAGTCGGCGTGGGCGGCGGCCCCTCCCCCAGGATGTCGCGCACCGCGGTGTCGGCCTGGGCCATCGCCACGTGGGTGTAGGCACCGATGCCGGTGACGTCGCCCACCGCCCATGCCCCTTCCACGCCCACGACGCGCTGGACGCCATCCACGGCGAGGTGGCGGGCGGAGTCGTCGACTCCGAGAGAGGCGACCCCCAGGGCGCGAAGGTCCGGCTGCCGGCCGGTGGCGACGAGCAGTTCGTCGACCGACACCGACTCGGCGCCGTCCAGGAGCACCGTGAACCGCTCGCCGTCGTGGTACACCGAGGTCACCTCGGTGGCCGTCCGGACCTCGATGCCCTCGTCGCGGAAGACCTCCGTCACCAGATCACCCGTCTCCGGCTCCTCGGTCGCCAACAGTCGCGGGCCGGACTCGACCATCGTCACCGCGGCGCCGAACCGCCGGAAGACCTGACCCAGCTCGACGCCGACCGCGCCACCCCCGAGCACGAGCAGGGAGCCCGGTACGCGCCGGGCCTGCACGGCCTCCCGGTTCGTCCAGAACGGGGTGCCGGCCAACCCGGCGATGTCCGGCACGACCGGTCGGGCCCCGGTAGCCAACACGAGAGCCCGCCGGGCGATGAGGACGACGCCGTCCACGTCGACCCGACCCGGTCCGATGATGCGTCCCACCCCCCGGCGCAGCCGTCCACCGTGGCGGCCGAGGCGCTTGACGGCCTGGGTGTCGTCCCAGCCGGCGGTGGCCTCGGACACCCGGTCGGCGACAGGCGACCACTGGGCCCCGGGCGGTCCGGCGCCGACCAGCTGGGTCGCTCGGCGGGACTCGGCCACCGCGAGGGAGGCGCGCACCATCATCTTGGTGGGGACGCAACCCCAATAGGGACATTCCCCTCCGACCAGCCCCAGTTCGACACCGACCACGTCGAGCCCGGCGGAGGCCAGCCGTCCCGCCACGTCCTCCCCACCCGGGCCGAGCCCCAGGACGACCACGTCCACCACCTCTTCGGCACCACCCGACTGGTCGTCCACGATCCTCCTGGCCTTTCGCACCGACCCGGTGCCGGGACCCGACATCAGGCGCCGGGGGCGGAATCGACCACCTACCCCGATCAGGCCTGGCCACACGCCCCGGTCCCTCCCGATCGGCTGGCCACCACCGCGCGGGCGGGACCGATGCCACCCCGGTTTGCACGGCCGGGGCCCGGGGTAGGAGGGGCTCACGGCGGCGTGCAGGAGGACCGCACCGCCCGCGGCGACGATCCCCGGCCGCTGGACACCACCACGAACCTGGAAGCCATGACGACGACCTCGCAGCGAGCCATCGACACCGCCGCCTTCACCGATCGCACGGACTACCCCCTGACGGTGGTCACCACCATCGGCCCCGACGGTGAGTTGAGCGGGTGCCTGGCCGGGTTCACCACACAGTGCAGCATCGAACCGCTGCGGTTCCTGGTGTGCATCTCCCGGGCCAACCACACCTTCGAGGTGATCAGCCGCGCCACCATCCTGGGCCTCCACCTGCTGGGCGACGACCAGGACGACACGGCCTCGCGGTTCGGCGAATTCACCGGCGACCGCGTGGACAAGTTCCACGGCCTGAGGTGGCATCCCGGACCCGGTGGCGTCCCCGTGCTCGACGAGTGCGTCGCCTGGATGGCCGCCGGGATCATCGGCCGATTCGATGTCGGCGACCACGAGGCCCAGTTCGTCTACCCCATCGACGCCCAGGCAGGTCCGGCCACCGGGCTCCTGCTCCGGAGCACGGCGCCCGACCTGCAGGCAGGCCACCCGGCCGGCTGACCCGGAACCCCGCCCGAACTCGATGGGGCACGCCGCAACGGGCGGTGCGCCGATGTTTGTCGCCCTGGGTTGCGGGAAGAACCCAGTTGGGCCCACACTCCGCCTCTCACGGCAAGACCCGCAGCGACATCCCCGTCCGTACCCGAGCCAGAGGTGCGTCACCATGACCGTCCAGAACGAGTCCGAGACCGCCGCCGTCGGTATCGTCGAGCGCGGGGCCGGGAGGGCCGGGGCATCCCGTGCCGAGGTCCCGGCCCGCGAGGCCGAGCAGCGGTGACGGCCGGCCTACCGGCGCCGCTCCCTGTAGCCGGTAGGGTCCTCCGAGGTCCCGGTGACTGCCTGACGGAGCCGCTTGTCCGACCGGATCCGGGGCGCGACGATCGCGCCATGCACTGCCCGCCCGGACGGAACGGGAAGGACGCGTGGGAGCGGGAGTCGTCTCCCTCCCCCCGGCGACGCCATGTCTGAGCTGGTCGACCCCCATCGGGACGATTCCACCGGTGACCCGGGCCGGGGCGACCCGATCGGATCCGGTCGCCGGACGTCCCGCGTCGGTGATCCGCCGGGGGTACCGACCGTCGCGGCCCTCCGGATCGTGCTGGTGGAGGACGATCCGGGCGACGCCTTCCTCGTCCGGGAACTACTCGAGCTCGCCGGCGGCGGGTACCAGCTCATCTGGTGCCGCGACCTGGCCGACGGTCTGACCGAACTCGAGCGGGGGGCCGACTGCGTCCTGGTGGACCTCGGACTTCCCGACGTGGCCGGGCTCGACACCGTGCGGTCGGTCGTCGGGCACCCGTCGGGTGCGGCCGTCGTGGTGCTCACCGGGTTCTCCGACCGGGCGGTCGCCGCCGAAGCCGTCCTGCTCGGAGCGCAGGACTATCTCATCAAGGGTCGGGTGGACCACGAGACGCTGGCCCGGTCGATCCGCTACGCCATCGCCCGGCGTCAGAGCCAGGAGTCGTCCCGACAGCTTGGCGAGGCGCTGCTGCTCCAGGCCGAGAGCGCCCGCATGGAGCGCGGCCTGGTGGCCCGCCCGATCATCCGCAATCCCCGCTTCCAATGGGCTGTCCGTTACGAGGCCGGCGGGAGGAGAGCCCTGCTGGGAGGCGACTTCTTCGACGCCATCGAACTCGAGGACGGCACGGTGCGCGTGGCCGTGGGCGACATCTGCGGACACGGCGCCGACGAGGCCGCCCTGGGGGTCGCCCTCCGCGTGGCGTGGAGGACCCTCGTGCTCTCCGGCGCCGGAGCCGATCAGACCCTCCATGCCGTCGAGCGGGTGCTCCGGTCCGAACGAGCCTCCGACGAGACCTTCGCCACCATGTGCGACCTGGAGTTCGACCCGGCGGCCCGTCATGTCGCGATGCGGATGGCGGGCCATCCGAGTCCCCTGGTCGTCGGGCACGACGATGTCCTCGACATCCCTCCGACGAAGCGTGGCCCCCTGCTCGGCGTCTTCGACGATCCGACGTGGCCGACCTTCGAGCTCGACCTCGGGGAGGAGTGGACCCTGGTCGTCTTCACCGACGGAATCGTCGAGGGCCACGACCGTGACGGATCCGAGCGGTTCGACTCCACCGGACTGGCCCGGGCCGCGGCGGACACCGGTCCGGTGAGTTCACCGCGGCAGTTGGCCGAGGCCCTGGTGGTGGCCGCCGAGGAGGCGAACGGTGAGCCGCTGGCGGACGACGTGGCCCTCGTGATCCTCTCCACCCGGACCACCGCGGACCGATGACGTCGGAGTCCGACGGTCGGGCGTCGCCGACTGTCGTCGGCCGGGGTCGGGGACCGACCCTGCGGCGGCGACTCACGCTGCTGTTCGCTCTGGCCGCCGTGGTGGTGGCCCTGGTGGTGACCGTCGGCACCGTGAGCCTCGTCCACATGACCGACACCCGGCAGGCCCTCATCACCCAGATCGATCCGGCGAGCCTCGCCGCCGACCAGCTGTTCGAGGCATACCTGGACGAAGAGACCGGAGTCCGGGGCTACATCCTGAGCCGGAATCCCGGGTTCGCCCAGCCGTACGTGACCGGCAACCAGGACCAGAAGACGGCCTACGCCCACCTGGCCCGCGACCTGCGCGCCTACCCGAAGCTGGCCGCCCTGGCGGCGGACGCCCACCAGAGCGGCCAGGAGTGGAACCTCGACTTCGCCATCCCCAGCATCATCTCCACCCGCTCCGGCGACCCGCTCCAGGTCCAGGACCAGCTGCTCGGTCCCGGCAAGGTCCGGTTCGACTCCGTCCGCAGCCGGTTCACCACCCTCGACACCGCCCTGAGCGCCGAACGGGCCAGCACAGGGACGACCCTCTCCGACGCCACCGACCAGCTGATCGCAGCCCTGGTGTTCGGCCTCGTCCTGCTGGTACTGGCCGGCGTCGCCCTGGAGCGGGCCCTACGGGCGTGGGTGGTGGCACCGCTCTCCGAACTGGGTGGTTCGGTACGCCGGGTCGCCGACGGCGAGCTGTCCCACTCCGTGTCGGCCGTCGGCCCCCCGGAGATCGCCCAGGTCGGGGACGACGTGGAAGGGATGCGTCTGCGCATCGTGAGTGAACTCGAACAGGTGGCGGCGGCCCGTGCCGACCTCGCCGAACGGAACCGCGACCTCCAGCGGTCGAACGAGGAATTGGAGCAGTTCGCCTACGTGGCCTCCCACGACCTCCAGGAGCCCCTCCGCAAGGTGACGAGCTTCGTCCAGCTCCTCCAGGCACGCTACGAACATCAGCTCGACCCGCGGGCCGACGAGTACATCGGCTTCGCGGTCGACGGGGCCCGACGGATGCAGGCTCTCATCGACGACCTGCTCACCTTCTCCCGGGTCGGCCGGACCACCGAGTCGTTCGTGGCGGTGTCGCTGGATGCGTGCGTGCGCACCGCGCTCGAGAGCCTGGCCGACCTGGTGGCCGACACGGGTGCGACCGTCGACGTCGGACATCTGCCCACGGTGCCCGGTGACCCGGTTCTGCTGACCTCGCTCTGGCAGAACCTCATCGGCAACGCCGTCAAGTTCCACGGCGACGACCCTCCCGTCGTCAGGGTGGCTGCCCGGCGGGACGGGCCCCGGTGGAGCTTCTCGGTCGCCGACAACGGCATCGGGATCGAACCTCGCCACGCCGACCGGGTCTTCGTCATCTTCCAACGGCTCCACCCGCGCGACGCCTTCGGGGGGACGGGCATCGGGCTCGCCCTCTGCCGCAAGATCGTCGAGTTCCACGGAGGGACGATCTGGGTCGACCACGACTTCACCGACGGCGCCCGCATATGCTTCACACTCCCGGCCGGTACAGGGGAGGGAGTCGGATGACCACCGCACCAGTGGGCCCACGTGAATTGCTGATCGTCGAGGACGACCCGGGCGACGTCCTGCTCGCCCGGGAGGCACTCTCCCGGACCTCGGCGGCCGTCAACGTGCACGTCGTGGAGGACGGCGAGGCCGCCGTGGACTTCCTCCGCCGCGACGGGGAGCACGCCGCGGCCCCCCGCCCCGACCTCGTGCTCCTCGACCTCAACCTGCCGCGTCTCGACGGACGGGAGGTGCTGGCGCGCATCAAGTCCGATCCCAGCCTCCGCGCCATACCCGTCGTGGTCCTCTCGACGTCCAAGTCCGTGGAGGACGTCCGCAGCAGCTACGAACTCCACGCCAACGCATTCGTCACCAAACCCGCCGAACTCGAGCGGTTCCTCGACGTGGTCCGACAGGTGGGTGACTTCTTCCTCGGTGTGGTCCGCCTGCCCAGTCCCAACTGAGCCGACCCCGCCACGGGCTACGTCTCGGTGCCACGGGCTACGTCTCGGTGAACGACTCCCGGAGGCGGGCGATGCTGGCTGCCAACAGGCGCGACACGTGCATCTGGCTCACACCGATGTCGCGCGGCGATCTGCGACTGCGTCAGGCCGTCGACGAACCGCATCTGGAGGATCCGCTGCTCGCGTTCGGGCAGCTTCCCCAGCGCGTCCACCAGGACCTGGTGATCGTCGGCTCCGTCGAATCCGGCGTCGACCTCCCCGAGGCGTGAGGCGATGGTCCCTTCCCGGCGGTCGGGCGCGTCGATCGAGGCGGTCCGGTAGGCCTGGCCGGCCTCGAGCGCTTCGAGCACGGCCTCCTCGGTGGCTCCGGTGCGCTCGGCCAGCTCCGGCACGGTCGGTGGGTGGCCCAACTCCTGGGTCAGCGCATCGGTGGCCGCCCCGAGTTCGAGGTAGAGCTCCTGGATCCGGCGCGGTGCGCGGACGGCCCAGCCCTTGTCTCGGAAGTGCCGCTTGAGTTCCCCCAGGACGGTGCGGGTGGCGAAGGTGCTGAACTCGAACCCCCGGGACGGGTCGAAGCGATCCACGGCGTGGATCAGTGCGACGGACGCCACCTGCACGAGGTCCTCGTGCGGCTCGCCGCGGTTGGCGAATCGACGGGCGAGTTGGTGGGCCAGGCCGAGGTGCGCCTCCACCAGCATGTCCCGAAGCTGTGGGTCACGGGTGGCCGCGAACTCGACGAAACCGGCTCCCGTGGTCGTCGTGTGGTTGGGCGGCGCCATCATCCATCGGCGCGGACACGCCGCTTGCACAGGTGCGCGCCGGGGCGTCCGTCACGTGGCTCCGGACCGTGCTCGTCCACGAGGGCGTCGAGGATGCGGGCCGAGAGCCCGATGTCGTCGTCGTCGAGGTCGCCGTCCTCGCGGGGCTCGTCGGTGCCGTCGTAGTGGCACCAGACGTCTATCTGGTGGGGGACGGCGGACATGGCGAGGAGCAGGCGACCCGTGCGCCGGCCCTGGAGCACCAACAGGCACAGCTCGTCCACGGCCAGTCGGAGGTCCTCGATCTCCTCGATGTCGAAGCCCGCCCGGGACGCCACGGCGGACACCGTGAAGCGGACGAGCACCAGCAGGTCGTCCTGCACGGGCAGCGAGAGCTCCACGGGCTGGCCGGAGAGGCGGTCGCGTTTCCGCGGGGCCCGACCCGGAGAGGTCGGGACCGGATGGATCGGCGGTCACGTGCATGTCCTCAACTCCCGAGCGCCGGCTCGAGGGCCGGATGGATGGTGAACAGCTCGTCCAGGCCCGTGATCTCGAAGACCTTCAGGATGCGCGGTTCGGCGACCACCACCCGCAGCTCGCCGCCGGCGTCGAGGCACCGCTTGCGGGCACCGATCAGCACCCCGAGACCCGTCGAGTCGATGAAGGTCACGTCGGAGAGATCGGCCACCACGGTGCCGGGGCCTCCGTCCACCGCCGCATCGAGGGCCTCGCGCAACGCCGGCGCCGTGGCCACGTCGACCTCCCCCCGCACGCTCACCACGGGAACGCCGTGCCGGCGTACCTCTCCCACTTCGAATTCCTGGTCCACTCCCCATCCTCTCGTCGACCGTACAACGCCGTGGTTCCCTGTACCCCGCCGCTGCGGATCCCAAACACATGGGTGTCCACCGCCGCCACGGCCCCGCCTCGGCCCTCCGGGGAAGGTACCGCACGCTCGCATCGGTTGGCCCGGAGGCGGTGGGGTAGGGACTGACCATGTCCGGTATCCGCACCCGTTCCTGCCCGCCGCCCATCCGGGACCTGCCCACCCGGGTCGATCCGGAGGCACCGCCCTTGCTCCGCCTCACCCTCACCTCGACCGCTGACCGGTGCGTGCTGTCGATGGCCGGAACCCTCGACGTGACGTCGGTGGTGGCGGTCGAGACGGAGCACGAACAACTGCTTCGGGCGGGGTTCGACGAGGTGATCCTCGACGTGACCGATCTGGCGCTGATCGACGAGTCCGGTGCCGTGGCCCTGGCCCAGCTCTGGGCCCGACTCCGCAACAACGGCGTGTTCTGTCGCGTGCGGGGGCTCCATCCGATGTTCGCCGACAGCCCGTTGGAACTGCTGCTCCTGGTCCGGACCTCGGGACCGTATGTGCACGCCGCGCCGACGTGGCACGCCGATCCGTCACGACCTGGACACCGGTCCGGGGTGACGGCGGGTCCCCCTCGGGGTCCGACCGTGCGGTACCCGTCCGGTCGGCCAGCGGGCGAGGTCGGTCAGCTGGCGAGGCCCGACGAGGCCGCCATGTCCCGTAGCCACACGGACAGTGCCTGGGTCCGGTCCACCACGGTGGGTCCCGTCGGGAACCGGGTCCCGTCGGGAACCGGGGGTCGGGGCGCCATCTTCGTGACCTCGCGGTAGCGCTGGCCCATCTCCTCGCGCCGTTCCCGATCGAACCGGGTGGAGAGGATCGGGAGGACCTGGGCCTCCTCGATCTCCAGGTGGGCGAGGCTGGTGACCACGAGCGCGACCACTTCCTGCCGGAATTCGGGTGATCCGGGCGCCAGCCTCCCGACCGTCACCAGACGTCGCTCGATGCCGGCCTGCTCCTCCAACCGGGAGTGGGCCACAGCGACTCCACCATGACAGGACAGCAGTTCGGGGTAGACGACCAGTTCCTCGGCGATCTCGTGACGCACCACCCGGTCGCTCCAACGGAGGAACGCGGAGCCGTCGCCATCCGGAACGGTCACGTCATGGGAGAGGCGACGCAGAGCCGCGTGCTCCTGCGACAGGACCTCCACGATATCCAGCCCCGAATCGGACGCCATGTCCCACCTCCTCGGTTCTGGGGATACCCAGGGCGGTGTATCGGGAAACGGGGCTCCCGTTTCGAGGGAGCTGCCGTCGGGAAGGACTGGTGGGACCTGGAGTCCAGACGTCGCCCGGCCCGGGCCGCCCATGGCTCCCGCAGAGGAGGAGCCATGCGAGCCAGAGCGATCGCCGACACCGAAAGGCGAGTCGGTACCCCCGCAAGATCGGTGATCCCGCCGGTCGAGCCGGAGCCGGCGCCCTATCCGCCCGAACCCACTCCTCCGTCTCCCGGGCCCTCGCCCCTGCCCGCCCCGGTCCCTGACCCGCCGATGCCGGTGGACCGAGGGTCCTCGGCACCGGCGGGTGGGGCCGGATGAGAACTGCGGGGCGGCACCGGGCGGATGGGGCCACGGCGGCGGAACCGTGGGAACGACCGATCCGCCCCGCGGATCTTCCGGTACCCCGGGGGTCCACGGTACAAACGCCGTGGCCTGCGGGGCTGGTGGATCCACCCGCACGCGTCGTCGACCCCGTGCCACCGGTCAGCCGGTGGGTGCCTCGCCCTCCATGGACTCGGACTCCTCCCACGCCTCCTCGGTCTCCGCACTGTCGGCCTCGGGTATCGGATCGGAGACGTCGGCGGCGGCGGTCGCGTGTTCCGGGCCACCCACCCCGTCATCCACCACCCCGTTCTCGCCGAGGTCACGATCACCCGCAGGCACACGGGCGTCCCGCCCGGAATCGTGGGACTCGGTGCAACCCGCCTCGCCGGGCGACCCGTCGACGTCTGTCATATACCCCTCCCGAAAGGTCCGGTGGCGAAAGGGCGCGAGGACGAACACATCCATCGCTGGTCGCCCACACCCCGTTCCGAATCAGCCTGCCCCGGTCACCCCTCCGGAAAACCAACCGGCCGCAGCCGCCGGCCCGTAGCTCCCGGGCCCGGCTCGCGTATCCACCGCTCCGACCTCGGCGCAGATCCCGACACCAGGTCGGTGACCGCGTCGTCGGCGTCCGCCCCGACTCCTCGTCGCTGACGAATCGATGCCGTTTCGCCACGGGGCCGATCGGGTATCGGCGCCGGATGCCCAGACTCCGGCGCTCCGGACTCCGACCATGACATCCGACTGGCTCGACATTCCGCTCGCCGTCCTGGCCCTGGCCGTCGTCATCGCACCCTTCCTGGTCCACGCCATCCAACCCGACCGGCGAAGACGACGGTGAAGCGGGCCGTACAGATCGTCGGCGTGCTGGCGGCGACGGCCGTGCTCCTGTGCATCGGCAGTGCACTCGCCCGCCACCGGGACCCCTCACCGGTGGCACCGGTGACCCCGCCGGCTGCGCCGACCGGAGGGAGTGCGGCCGCCGCCCCATCGTCCACCGTGCCCGGCCCTTCGACGACGGTGGCCGGCGCATCGACCACCGTGCCGAACGGGCGGCCGCCGGCCGAGCCATCCACCGCCCCGACCGCCGTCGCCCCCACCACCACGTCGGCGCCGTCCTCCGGTCCCCCCGGGAAGGAGCCGGCGACGACTCTTACCGGCCCCGTCGCCGTGGACGGGTTCCGCCGCAGCGGACCCGTGTGCCCCGGTGGGCGGCCGTGCCACCACCACAGGCGCCCCGGCGGCTGAGCCCGGTCACCCCCCCCGGCCCGTTCACCCGCCCGTTCCGTGGGGACTCGCCTCGGCCCGGGCCTCGGCGCGGAACACGCGGAGGAGCGTCGAGCAGAACGCTTCGAGATCGTCCGGCTTGCGGCTGGTCACGAGCACGTTGGGTCCATCTGCGCACAGCTGCACCGGCTCGTCCACCCAGTTCCCTCCGGCGTTCTCGATGTCGGTGCGGAGGCTCGGCCACGAGGTCAGCGTGCGGTTCTCCAGAACACCGGCCTCGACGAGGCTCCACGGCGCGTGGCAGATGGCGGCCACGGGGCGGCCCGAATCGAACGCCTCCCGCAGGAAGGCGACAGCGGCGTCGTCCGTGCGCAACTCGTCGGAGTTGACCGCCCCTCCCGGGAGGACCACGGCGTCGACGTCCTCGAGTCGGAGCTCGCGGGTGGTGAGGTCCGCCTCCCACTGCGGTCCCTTGTCCACGTGATCCATCAGCTGCACCGAACCGGGCTCCGTGGCCACCAGCAGTCGGGTACCTCCGGCCGAGCCGACGGCCTCCCAGGGTTCGACCAACTCGGCCCGTTCGACCCCCTCGTTGGCCATGAGGAACGCCACCCGCACGCCATCCAGGCCTCCCCCGCCCGGACTCCGTCCGATCCTCCTGCTCCACTCCGTTCGACATACGGTGCTCCTCTCTCCATTACATCGGTCCCGGCAACCGACGCCGGGGTCGGCGGGCTGCCACCGTCGATCCGTACCCCCGCCACTCCGCGCCAACCCTCCGGCGGCCGGGAGGGGCCGGCGACCTGATCAGACCCTGTGGAACCGTGTCGGCGGTAGGTCCGCCGGCGCCGCACCGTGGTCGACCCCTTCAGTTCCAACACCCGTATTCCGATACCAGAGGCATGAAGGCGGACCTCCTCCCCTTCAGGCACCACTCCGTGCCTGAGAACGCGCGGGTGCCCCGTGGTGTGGCAGTGGCGTACGCCGTCGCGGGCACTCTTCTGGCGGCGTACTTCGCGTCGCTGCTGCTGCGCCCGACCGGCGACTTCTGGCCCGTGCTCGACAACTGGTGTGTGGATGTCTTCGAGGTGTCCATCGCCCTCCTCTGCCTCGGTCGCTACCTCGACAAGCGGCCGGGTCGGGGTGTCGGCCTGGCCATGGGCCTGGGCCTCCTGGCGTGGTCGATCGGCGACGTCCTGTTCACCATCGAGTCCCAGGGCGGCGCGTCGCCGCCGACCCCCTCGCCGGCCGACGCGTTCTACCTGATGATGTACCCGCTCGCCTACCTGGCGATCATGCTGTTGATCCGCGGGGAGATCCGGTCGTTCAAGGCGAGCGTCTGGCTGGACGGCGCGGTGGCCGGTCTGGGTGCGGCGGCCATCGTGTGCGCCTTCGTGTTCGACACCATCCTGTCGTCGCTGAGCGGCTCACCGGCCGAGGTGGCGACCAATATCGCCTACCCCATCGGTGACCTCATACTGCTCGCGATCGCGGTGAGTGCCCTCGTCATCGTGCCCGGCTGGCCGATCCGCCTGATCACCCTGGTGGTCGGCTGTCTGACACTCGCCATCGGCGACACCGTCTACCTCTTCGAATCGGCCGCCGGCACCTACAAGGCCGGAGGACCGCTCGACGCCAGCTGGATGACCGCCCTCTTCTTCCTCTCCTTGACCGTCTGGTTGCGGGTGGGGGTCCGCCGGTCGGACGAGGAGGCGCCGGCGCCGAGCCTCGTGCTCCCAGCCGTGGCCGTCGTCGCCTCGGTCATGATCATGTTCGTCGGCAACTGGACGCACGTCAGCGGCGTCGCCCTCGGCCTGACCGTCGCCACCCTGGTGCTCGTCGGCGTGCGGTCGGGACTCTCCCATCGGGAGCTCAACGCCCTGACCCGCACGCACCACCACCAGGCCGTGACAGATGAGCTCACGGGCCTGGGCAACCGGAGGCGGTTGACCTCGGAGCTCGAGTCCCGGCTCGCCACCCGGACCGGGTCCGACGGTCCCGAGGGCGACCTGGCCCTCTTGATGATCGACCTCGACCACTTCAAGGAGATCAACGACTCCTTCGGACACCCGACAGGCGACGAACTGCTCCGGTTGATCGGTCCGCGGCTCCGGAGCGTCACCCGTTCCGACGATGTCGTGGCCCGACTCGGGGGCGACGAGTTCGCGGTGCTGCTGACCGGCGCCGACGTGGAGTTCGCCTCCTCGATCGCCGAGCGCATCACCTCGGAGATCGAGCCCCCCTTCGAGGTCGACGGTTCCAGCCTCCACGTCGGGGCGAGCATCGGCATCGCACTCGCCCCCCGGCACGCGTCGACGGCCACGGAGCTGATGCGCTGCGCCGATGTGGCCATGTACCGGGCCAAGGCGGCCCACAGCGCCTACGACATCTACGAGTCCGCCCTCGACGACGGTGCCGACCGCATGAACCTGATGGAAGACCTCCGCGGAGCCCTGGAGGCCGACGGCCTCACCCTCTACTACCAACCCCAGATCGATCTGCGCTCCGGCACCATCTCCACCCTGGAAGCACTGCTGCGGTGGCCCCATCCCACCCTCGGCTTCATCCCCCCGGACCAGTTCATCCCCCTGGCCGAGGAGAGCGGCCTCATGGGCCCACTCACGGCGTTCGTCCTCGAGCGGGCCGTCGGCCAGTGCGCCGCCTGGCGCCGGGCCGGCCACGAGGTGGCGGTGGCCGTCAACCTCTCGACCACCAATCTGCTCGACACGTCCCTACCGGACCAGATCCTCGACGTCCTCGACCGCAACGACCTGCCGACCTCGGCGCTGGTCCTCGAGATCACCGAGAGCACGGTGATGGCCGACCTGGCCCGGTCGAAGGAGGTCATCGAGATCCTGTCCGCCGCCGGGCTGCTCATCTCCATCGACGACTTCGGCACCGGCTTCTCGTCGCTCGCCTACCTGAGCGACCTGGCGGTGGGTGAGTTGAAGATCGACCGGATGTTCACCGCCCGCCTGAGTGTCGACGGTGCCGACGGTCGCGACGAGGCGATCATCCGGTCGTCCATCGAGCTGGGTCACTCGCTCGGGCTGCGGGTGGTGGCCGAGGGGGTCGAGCGCTCCGACCACTTCGGCTTCCTGGCCACGGCCGGCTGCGACGTGGCGCAGGGATACGCCATCAGCTTCCCCCAACCACCCGAAGAGCTCGACTTCGCCGCCATCGACGACCGGGCCGCCCCGATGTTGCCACCGGGACTCACCACCTTCAGTGGCTGACCCCGCCGGGTCCCGGCCGGGGCCTGACCGGGCCGGCGTCCCGCCGGAGCGGTGCGCCGGATGGGAAGCTGGCCCGATGACGACGGAGAGTGGGCGACGCCCGGCGCGGCTGAACGACACCGACCGCCTGGAAGCGTTCAGCGACGGCGTCATGGCGGTGATCATCACGCTCATGGCGTTCTCGATCCCGATCCCGGACGGGCCGTCGGCGGCCGCTCTACGGGGCTCGGTCCCCCACCTGCTCGTCTACGTCCTCAGCTTCGTCATGGTGGGGATCTACTGGAACAACCACCATCACCTCCTGCGGGCCACCGACCACATCGACGGGACGGTGATGTGGTCCAACCTGTTCGTCCTCTTCTGGCTCTCGCTGTTTCCCATCGTCACGGCCTGGATCGGGCGGTACCCGAGACACACCCTTCCCGCCGTCATGTTCGGAGTGGTCGCCCTGGGCGCCGCCCTCGCCTACTCGCTGCTGGTCCGGCGGATCATCCGGGTGGACGGCACCGAGTCGGCCGTCGGACGTTCCATCGGCTCCGACCGGAAGGGATATCTCTCGTTGGCGCTGTACGCGGCCGGTATCGGCCTGGCCTTCGTGTCCCCGTTGTTGTCCTACGCCCTGTACACCGCGGTGGCGGTGGTGTGGTTCGTGCCCGACCGTCGGCTGGCCGGGACGCGAGGGGCCGCCTGACCGGCACTCCCCGGTGGTCGACCGCCCCCGCCCTCGGTAGCCTGGTCACCCCGTACCGGTCCGGACCGGCCGTCCCGAACTACAGGAGCCCACCATGCCCATCGACACCTTCTTCGCCTTCTCCGGCGTCTACGCCGACGTCGCCGACGCCCTCGCGGACTACGACGCCGTGCACCTGCTCCATACCGAGGCCGGTCTGATCGACGCCTACGACGCCGCGGTGGTGGAGCGGAAGGACGACGGGAAGGTCAAGATCGTCAAGAAGCACGAGACGCCCACCCGGGTGGGCGGCGTGATGGGCGGCGGCGTGGGCCTGGCCACCGGCCTGGTCATCGCCCTCTTCCCGGCCGCGGCCATCGGTGGCGGACTCCTGCTCGCCACCACGGGCGGAGGCGCCCTGCTCGGTTCGCTGGCCGGCCACGCCGCCGCCGGTATGAGCCGGAGCGACCTGAAGGAGCTCGGTGAGTCGCTCGACGACGGCCAGGCCGGCCTGGTGGTCGTGGCCGTGGCCGACATGCAGGCCAAGGTGGAGGCGGCCATGAAGCACGCCCAGAAGGTCGAGGCCAAGCAGCTGAAGGCCGATCAGGCCGCCATCGAGGCCGACGCCAAGGAGTCCTGAGACCGGACGACCCACCCCGGCCCGAGCGGACACGGCCGTCCCGACAACGAGAGGTCACCACCATGGGTCCCAAGGTCGTACTCGTCTCCGGTGCATCGTCGGGGATCGGCCGCGCCTGCGCCGACCATCTGGCCGCCCGCCACTGGACGGTCGTCGGGGCAAGTCGTCGCCCGAGCCCCGGGGCGGCATGGTCGTCGCTCACCATGGACGTCGACGATGACGCCTCGGTGGCCGGCGCCGTCGACCGGGTGGTGGAGGACCACGGCGGCATCGACGCCGTGGTGACCTGCGCCGGTTGGGGTCTGGCCGGACCGGTGGAGGACACGCCCGTGGCGAGGGCGCAGGCCCAGCTCGACACCAACTTCTTCGGAACCGTCCGGGTGGTGGCGGCCGCCCTCCCCAGCCTCCGGGCCCGGGCCGGCCGGATCGTCCTCATGAGCTCCATCGGGGGCGTCATCGGACTGCCCTTCCAGGCCTACTACTCGGCCAGCAAGTTCGCCCTGGAGGGCTGGGCCGAAGCGCTGGCCTGGGAGCTCAAACCCCACCGGGTCGCCGTCACGCTCGTCGAACCCGGCAACTTCCGGACCGGCTTCACCGGAGCCCGCGAGACCGTCGACGCGGCGGGCGGGCCGTACGCGGCGGCGGCGGCCAAGGCCATCGGCACCATGGAGCGGGACGAGCAACGGGGGAGCGACCCGGCGGCCGTCGCCCGGGTCGTCGAAAAGGTGCTGACCACCCCGCGCCCCCCGCGGCGCCTGTCCGTGGGACCGGCCGGCGAGCGGGTCGGTGTCCTGGCCAAACGTCTCCTGCCCAACCGGCTGTTCGAGGCGGCGGCCGCCTCGACCCTCGGCGCCTGAGGCGCGATGACCATCGTCTCCGACGTCCCCGCCGACGAGGGACCGCGTCGGTTCCCCCAGGGTCGGTTCCGGGCCCCCGAAGGCGCCTGCGAGCTGCTGCTGGTCCGGCACGGCCAGTCGGAGGACGCGGTCGAGGGTGTGGAGTTCGCGACGTTCGAGGGCCACGCCGACCCGCCTCTGTCGACACTCGGCCGGGAGCAGGCGGAGGCCCTGGCCTCCCGGCTGGTGACCGAGCACATCGATGCGCTGTACGTGACGTCGCTGCGGCGCACCGCGGAGTCGGCGGCTCCCCTGGCCGCGGCCACCGGTCTCCGCCCTGTGGTGGAGCACGACCTCCGCGAAATCCATCTCGGCGAGTGGGAGGGCTGGGTCTTCGAGCAGAAGTTCGTCGACCGCGATCCGGTGGCCCTGCGGATGGTCGCCGAGGAGCGCTGGGACGTCGTCCCCGGGTGTGAACCGGTGGTCGACTTCCGCGCCCGGGTGCAGGCCGCCGTCGGACGCATCGCCGCCGCCCATCGGGACCAACGGGTGGTCGTGGTGGTGCACGGGGGCGTGATCGGCGAGATCCTGGCGCTGGCCGCCGCGTCGCGCCCGTGGGCCTTCGTGGGGGCCGACAACGCCTCGATCTCACACCTCGTGGTGACGGAGCACCGGTGGATCGTGCGGCGGTTCAACGACACGACCCACCTCGACCCCCGCCTGTCGGTGCGGGCCGCACCCCTGATCTGAGCCGCCCGGCTGGGTAGGGTCGCGGCGTGTGCGACACCCTCGTCTCGGTCGGCCCCGGACGGGTGCTCTTCGCCAAGAACAGCGACCGCAACCCCAACGAGGCCCAGCTCCTCGACTGGCGACCCCGGAGCGCGCACCGGCCCGGGTCCACCCTCCGGTGCACCTGGATCGAGATCGAACAGGTGGCGACCACGTACGCCGTGCTGCTGTCCAGGCCGTTCTGGATGTGGGGCGCCGAGATGGGCGCCAATGAACACGGGGTGGTCGTCGGCAACGAGGCCGTGTACACCGACCAGCCCTATGCCCCGACCGGGTTGACGGGCATGGACCTCGTCCGCCTCGCCCTCGAGCGGGCCGACACCGCGGCCGGCGCCGTCGACGTGGTCACCGGCCTGCTCACCCGCTACGGCCAGGGCGGGGGCTGCGGCCACGAGGACCACTCCGCCACCTACCACAACAGCTTCCTGATGGCCGACCCCACCGGGGCGTTCGTGCTGGAGACGGCGGGGGCGCTGTGGGCCGTCGAGGAGGTCACCTCCGGCGTGCGGTCGATCAGCAACGGGCTCACCATCGCCGGGTTCGCCCGCCACGCCGCCCGCCTCCCCACCTGGTCGGCCCAGGCCCGCAAGCGGCAGGCCATCACCCAGTCGTGTCCGGCCGACGCACCGACCGATCTGATGGAGGTGCTGCGCGCCCACGGTGGCGCCGGGCCGAGGCCCCGGTTCGCCCCGGTCATGGGGGCCAAGGGGGCACCGTGCATGCACGCGGGCGCCGGCGTGAAGGCCCTGTCGCAGACCACCGGCTCCTGGGTGGCCGAGCTCCGTCGCGGTGGCGACCATCGGCACTGGGTCACCGCGACCTCGGCACCCTGCACCGGGATCTTCAAACCCGTACGCGTCGACCTCCCACTCGACCTCGGACCGGCCCCCACCGACCGGTTCGACCCGTCGACGCTGTGGTGGCGCCACGAAGTGCTGCACCGGACCGTGCTCCTCGACCCGGGTCGTCTGACCGCCGTCTACGCCGACGAGCGGGACGCCCTCGAGGCGAGCTGGCTGGCCGACCCGGGCGAGCCGGGGAAGGCCTTCGCGGATGCGGATGCGGCAACGGTGCGGTGGACGGCGGCGGTGCGGGCCGCGGTCGGCGCCGACCGGCGACCGCTGCGGGCGCGGCGCTATTGGGCGCTGCGGGACGCGAGGGCCGGTGTGCCGGTCCCGACCCCCACCGGGTGAGACGGCGTCAGGCGCCGATCCAGACCGACTTCAGGTTGCAGAACTCCCGGATGCCGTGGGCCGTCAGCTCGCGGCCGTAGCCGGAGGTCTTGATACCACCGAAGGGGAGTTCGTTGTAGGAGGTCGTGTTCCCGTTGATGAACACCATCCCGGCCTCGAGGTCGGCCACGAAGCGGGCCCGCTCGTCGGCGTCCTCCGTCCACGCGTTGGCGCCGAGCCCGAACTCGGTGGCGTTGGCGAGTTCGATGGCCTCGTCGATGTCCTCCACCCGGTACAGGGTGGCGACCGGTCCGAAGGCCTCCTCGGTGTGGATCCGCATCTCCGGGGTGATCCCCGTCAACACGGTCGGGGGGTAGAAGTAGCCGGGACCGTCGGGAACCGAGCCACCGCACAGGACGGTCGCCCCCTTCTCCACCGCGTCGGCGACCAGGTCGACCATGTCCTGGCGCTGCTGGGCGCTGGCCAGCGGGCCGACGGACGTGGCCTCGTCCAGGGGATCTCCCACCACCAGCCCCGACATCTCCTCCACGAACAGGCGCTCGAACTCCTCGGCCACGTCCACATGGGCGATGAACCGCTTGGCGGCGATGCACGACTGCCCGTTGTTCAGGGTCCGCGCCGTCGTGGCCACCTTGGCCGCCCGGGCCAGATCGGCGGAGGCCATCACCACGAAGGGGTCACTGCCGCCCAGCTCGAGCACCGACTTCTTGATGGCGTCGCCGGCGATGGCGGCGACCGACGAGCCGGCGGGCCCGGAACCCGTGAGCGTCACCGCCACCACCCGGTCGTCGCGGAGGACCGCCTCGACCCGGGACGCGCCGATCAGCAGGGTCTGGAAGGCTCCCTCGGGGAAGCCGGCCCGCTCGAACAGCTCCTGCATGAACAGGGCGCACTGGGGCACGTTCGACGCGTGCTTGAGCAGGCCGACGTTGCCGGCCATCAGGGCCGGCGCCGCGAACCGCATGGCCTGCCACAGGGGGAAATTCCACGGCATCACCGCCAGCACCGGACCGAGGGGCTGCCAGGTGGCGTACGCGCCGTCGGCTCCCACCGCGGTGGCGTCAGCCGGCTCGTCGGCCAGGAACGACTCGGCGTGCTCGGCGAAGTAGCGGCACGCCTTGGCGCACTTCAGGACCTCGGCCTTGGCGGCGGCCAGGGTCTTGCCCATCTCCGTGGTCATCATGGTGGCGATGCGGTCGACCTCGGACTCGAGGATCTCGGCCGCCCGGACCATCCAGCCGCCCCGCTGGGCGAAGGTCGTCGTGCGGTAGGTGCGGAACGTCGACGCGGCCAGGGCCAGCATGCGCTCGACCTCGGCGTCCGGGATCTCGTCGAATGTCTTCTCGACCGTGCCGGTGGCGGGGTTGGTGGTGGCGATGGGCATGGGTCACCTCGAATGGTGGTGCGGATACGGGCCCACCAGCGTGGCACGACCGGGAGGGCGTGTGTGCCGGATGCACCCACCCGGGGATGGCCGGGTGCTCCCAGGAGGGCGGGATGGGCAGCTCGGACATCGCCCCGCTCGGACGGTCACCGTGGCCATGCGTTCGTGGACCGGTCCCGGAGCACCGGATCCCGCCCGGCCCCGACGGGGTGGCAAATCGACAGTCCGACTGCCAATTCCGGTCCGGGGCGTTAGCGTGTCGGGGGGCACCTGCGGTGCCCGACGCCCGGAGGGAGCCCACGTGACCGACTCGCCGCCCGACACCGACGAACTGCTCGCCGAACTGCGGGCCTGGCTCGCCGCGCACTGGGATCCCGACCTGACGGTGGGTGACTGGTGGGAACGCCTCGGTACCTCGGGCTGGGCGGCCCCGACGCTGCCCACCCGGTCCTTCGGCCACGGGGTGGCCCGGAGCGTCGGCGTGCAGGTGACGGACGAGATCGCGGCCTTCGGCGTCGCTGGGCGCCCCCTACGGCCTCGGGCTGCTGCTCGCCGCGCCGACGATCGCCGACCACGGCACCCCGGAACAGGTCGACACCCTGGTCCGGGACATCGTCACCGGCCGGGCCGCCTGGTGCCAGCTGTTCAGCGAGCCGGGAGCGGGCTCGGACCTCGCGGGGCTTACCACCCGGGCCGAACTCGACGGTGACGAGTGGGTGGTCAACGGCCAGAAGGTGTGGACCTCGCTCGGCCAGACGGCCGACTACGGCATGTTGATCGCCCGAACGTCTCCCGACGTCCCGAAGCACCGGGGCATCTCCTACTTCGCCATCGACATGCACCAGCCCGGGGTCGAGGTGCGTCCCCTTCGGGAGATGACGGGCCACGCCATGTTCAACGAGACCTTCCTGACCGACGCCCGGGTGCCCGCCGACGCACTGATCGGGGGACGCGACCACGGCTGGGCCGTGGCCAACACGACGCTCGGCTACGAGCGGTCGGGGCTGGGCACCGGGGGTGGGAGCCGGGGCACCGTCGTGATGCCGGGGTCGGTCGCCGGCAACCTGGACCGTCGGGTGGGAGACGTCGCCCCCACCCCGGGTGACCGTCGACCGGCCCGGGCCGACACCGCGCCCCGGGCCTCGCGGCGCGACGACCTGCTCACCGGCCTGGCCAAGGGCAACGGGACGCACACCGATCCCCGCGTCCGCCAGGACCTCGTCCGGCTCTACACCCTCAACGAGCTCGGTCGGCTCAATGCCGAGCGCCTCAAGGCGACTCGGGCGGCCGGTGGCGACATCCCGGGCATGGCCAACATCGCCAAGCTGTCCATGAGCGCCGTCATGCGCCTGACCCGCGACCTGGGCCTGCGCATCGTCGGCGCCCAGGGCATGCTCCACGCGTACGACCCGGAGGACCAGGCGACCGTCACGGCCGCCACGGGCAACCCGTTCCTGCCCGGGGTCACCGGCTCCGCCCTGTACGCCCAGGCTCCGTCGATCTACGGCGGCACCGACCAGATCCAGCGCAACATCATCGGCGAGCGGGTCCTGGGACTGCCCAAGGAGCCCGGGAGCGACAAGGACACACCCTTCTCCCGACTCCCGCGGAACGGTTAGTCACCACCGACCCCGCACGCGGCGTCGGTGGGGCCCGACGGGACGATCGTCATCGTGGCGCCCACCGGGTGGCTCCGTCCGGACGCGTAGCGCTCACCACAGTGATCGGAACAGAAGTACACGGTGGTGCCGTCGTGCTCGGCGCGGGCCGGAGCGTCGGACGCCCGCACCTGCATGCCGCACACCGGATCCACCGCGTAACCGGCGCTCCCTCCGAAACGGGCGGGGTGGCGGGCCATCCACCACGCGACGACGGCCAAACCGAGGAAGGCCAGGTCCAGCCACGTCGTCCAGCCCCACGAGATGCGATCCGACGCTCCACCCAGGTCCGCTGCACCGGCAGGGCGCCGAAGCCCCGGAAGATGCCCTGCGTCACGAGCCCGGCGACCACCATCGACCCGTACAGCAGTCCGACCAGGCGGACCGTCAGCCGCCAGCCGTAGAACTTCCGGTAGACGAGGATCAGCGGCATGGCGATCAGGTCGGCGAAGAGGAAGGCCACGACACCACCGAAGCTGATCCCCCCGCTCCACAGGGCGGCCGCCAGCGGCACGTTGCCGATCGAGCAGACCCAACTCGCCACCGCGATCAGGGGACCCACGAACGCGTTCTCCACGGTCGTCCAGACCCCGTGGCCGTGGAGGAACAGCGCGTCCCACGCACGGGCCGGTACCAGCACGGCGAGCAGGCCGGCCACGGCGTACCCGACGAACAGTTCCCGGCGGAGCATGGTGGCGTCGGCCACCGCATAGCGCGACGCGTCCGACCATGCGGCCAGCGACCGCGCCGACGTCCCAACGGGTCCACCCTGTCGTCGCTCCGGGCCGTCGTCGGACTCCGACGGCCGGGACCGGTCGTCGGCCTGTCCCCGCCGGCGGCGGACGGACGCCAGGAGGGCCGGCGCGAATACCGCACCGCCGGCCAGGGCCAGCAGCACGATCATGATGGGGCCGCCCACGAACTCGGCCACCGCGAACTGCCAGCCGAGCAGCACCACCAGCACGATGCCGAGTTCCACCACCAGATTGGTGGACGCGACCTGGAAGACCATGGCGGTCGTGAAGTCCGCCCCTTTGGCGACCAACGACCGGGCCATGGCGGAGGCGGCGTACGAGCACGAGGACGATGCCATCCCGAAGAGCGAGGCCCGGGCCACCGAGGCGGGCCGGTGGTCACCGAGGGCCGCACGCATCCGGTCCTTCGACACGAACGCCTGGACCACCCCCGAGAGGAGGAAACCGAGCACGAGGGCCCACAGCGTCTGCCAGAACATGACGACGCCCTCGCGCAGGCCACCGAAGGCGTCGGCCAGCGCTGGTACCACCGCGACGGGCAGCGCGCTCACGAGCGGACGAGCCGGGCGATGGCCGCCGACGCCTCGGCCAACTTGGCCTCGCCCGCGCCTGCACCCGAGGACACGGCGTCGGCGACACAGTGGCCCAGGTGGTCGTCGAGCAAGGCCAGGGCCACGCCCTGGATGGCCCGGGTGACCGCCGAAATCTGGTCGAGCACCTCGATGCAGTACCGGTCGTCCTCCACCATGCCCGCGATCCCGCGGACCTGACCTTCGATGCGCCGGAGCCGCCTCAGGACGGCGTCCTTGTCGTCTGCGTAGCCGGGTGCGTCCATCGCGTTGCCTCCTGGTAGGTACCCAATACCCCTATAGGGTATCCTACCCTCCCCCGCCAGCGTCACCGTCCGCACCCCGGTCCCGCTCATCGAGTTCGGCCCGGAGTCGGGCGGGAGCCACCGTGCGGAACCCCTCCTCGCAGAGCACCTCCACCTGCGTCCAGTCGACCGATCCGTCGAGGCGGACTCCCAGCCAACCCCGTCCGCCGACATAGGGGGGCCGGAAGAGCCGGTCGGGGTCGGAGGTCACCAGGGCCTCCTGCGCTCCCGGTGGGGCCGCGCACCACAGATGCGGGAAGGCGTTCTCGTGGTGCCCCCGGGGCCAGAGGGCCACGAACTGCCGCCCGGCGAAGAAGGCGGGAGCCCCGTGGCTCACACGTTCCGTCACACCGGGGAGGCCGAGGCAGATCCTGCGCACCCGCCGCTCGATCGCGCCCGCTCCGGCCATGTGCAGATGGTGCCATGCCGCCGGTCCCTATCCTGGGAAGGTGCCAGGTGCCTACGACCAGAGCCGGGAGGACCTGACCACGCTGCTCGGTGACGCCCCGGCCTTCCGGTCCCGTCAGGTCTGGGACGGCCTCTACCGCCGGGTTCTCCGCCCGTCGGAGATGACCGATCTTCCACTGGCTCTGCGGGACTCGCTCGAGTCGGCCCTACCACCCGCTCTGGAGACCGTCGCCGAACGGTCGGCGGACGACGGTCAGACGCGCAAGTGGTCCTTCCGCCTCCACGACGGCGCGCAGATCGAGACGGTCCTGATGCACTATCCGGGGCGGTCGACCGTGTGCGTGTCCAGCCAGGCGGGGTGCGCCATGGCGTGCAGCTTCTGCGCCACCGGACAGTCCGGCTTCCGCCGCCACCTCACGCCGGGCGAGATCCTGGAACAGGTGGCGGTCGCCGTGAGGGCGGCGCGACCGCGACGGCTGACCAACATCGTGTTCATGGGCATGGGTGAGCCTCTGGCCAACTTCGACAACCTCTGGTCGGCCATCGAGCGGATCCACGGGGACTTCGGCCTCGGGGCGCGCAGCATGACCGTCTCGACGGTCGGGATCATCCCCGGCATCCGCCGGCTCACCGCCGCACCCCTCCCGGTCGGTCTCGCCGTCTCCCTGCACGCGGCCACCGACGATCTGCGCAACGAGCTGGTCCCGATCAACCGGCGCTATCCGATCGAGGCGCTGATGGAGGCCTGCACCGACTACCGGACCGAGACGGGACGCCGCGTCTCCTTCGAGTGGGCGATGATCGACGGCGTCAACGATGACGTGATCCAGGCCGAGCACCTCGCCCGACTGGCGAGCGCCGTCCGGGCGCACGTCAACCTCATCCCGCTCAATCCCACCCCCGGGTATCCGGTGCGCGGCACTCCACCCGGACGCATCGATGCCTTCCGCTCAGCACTGGAGGCGCACGGCACCACCGTCACCATCCGGTCCACCCGCGGTTCCGACATCGACGCCGCCTGCGGACAGTTGGCCGCCGCCGGGACCGGGGCGACGCCCGTCGAACTCCGACGCGACTGAGGTGCGGCCGGCTGGCCCCCGGTGCCGTCGAGGACGCCCCGGGTCAGCGGGACCGTGAACCGGCGAAGATGCGTCGGGCATTACAGTCAATCTGACTGTCCAGCGTTCCACTGGGTCCGTCCCCTCTCGGGCGGCGGGAACCCAGCAACGGTGCGGCATCCGTGCAGTTCCACGTGAAACAAGTCACAAACCGGACACCTTCCGCGATGTCCCCTCGACCCGTCATCACATCGCGGAGCGGACCTCCGATCCGCACGCACACCGGGACGACCCCGGGGGCGGATCCGGTCGGCGAACCCAACGGGATGGACGCTCCTGTTTCCCAGGTCATTCCTGTTCAGAGCACTTAAAGTCTGCATGACTTGTTTAGGTCCCAGCCGGTGACTACCGTGCGCGCATGGCCAAGGAGACCAAGAAGCCGGTGCGACGGGACGCAGGCCGCCCGAAGGCCGACAAGGGGTCCAAGCGCCGCGGGTCGGAACGTCGGAACACGGCCGAACTGCCCGTCGGACCCGGAGGCTACGAGCACGACGACCGCCCCTCCGTCGTGCTGGCCGTCGACGTGGCGCTCTTCGCCCTGCGGGAGGACGGGCTCGTCGTCCTCCTCGTGGAGAGGAGTCGGGAGCCCCACGCCCGGAGCTGGGCACTGCCCGGCGCGGTGGTGGAGCCGGAGGAGACGATGGCGTCCACCGCCCGACGCGCCGTCACCGGTCGGACAGGAATCGTGGAGGGGTTCACCCGGCTCGAACAGGTCCGGGTGTTCGACGGGCCGACCCGTGATCCGCGCACCCGGGTGGTGTCGACCGCCTTCCTCGCCGTGTGCCCACGCGCCATTCCACCCCCGGGCGGCGCCTTGGCCACCGGACGATGGTGGCCCGTCGGGACGGACGATGCGGATCGGGGCCCGTCCCTCGCCTTCGACCATGCCGACATCCTGGCGGCCGCCGCCGAGGAGCTGCGGATCGCGCCTCGAGCGTTCCGACCTCGCCACGGCGTTCGTCGACGAGCCCTTCACCCTGGGCGACCTCCGGCGCGCCTACGAGGCGGTGTGGGACGCCGACCTCGAGCCGGCGAACTTCCGGCGCAAGATCCTGGCCACCCCGGGCTTCCTCGAGCCGACGGGTGCCACCCGCGCCGTCGGCACCGGTCGTCCCGCCGACCTCTACCGGCGCGGCGGGGGAACCGGACTCCGCCCACCGATGCTCCGGCCGCGATGAAGATCGGTCAGCCGTCGTTCCGAGGATCCCGGCGGACGGGGCGGGCGGGGCTGCCGACCACCACGGCACCGTCCGGGACGTCGCGGGTGACGACGGCTCCGGCGCCGACCACCGCGTCCCGTCCGACCGAGACCCCGGGGAGCACGATGGCGCCACCCCCGAGCCAGGCGTTGTCGCCGACGGCGATCGGTCGCGCCGACTCCCACCTGTCCCGCCGGAGCCCCGCATCGAGGGGGTGGGTGGCGGTGAGGAGTTGCACATTGGGTCCGATCTGGACGTCGTCGCCGATCGTGACGGTAGCCACGTCCAGGACGACCAGTCCGAAGTTCACGAACACCCGGGCGCCGAACCGGATGTTCGTCCCGTAGTCACACCGGAACGGGGTCCGCACCTCGGTGCCGACTCCGATCTGGCCCACCAGCTCCTCGAGGATCCGTCGCCGGCCTGCCGGATCGGCGGCCGGCGTGGCGTTGAATGCCTCGGTCAGCGTGACCGCCCGGAGGTGGAGCGCGGCGATCTCGTCGTCGACGATGTAGAGATCACCGTCCAGCATCCGTTGCCGCGGTGTCCGGATGTCGTCGGGGCCCGGCATCCGAGAGGTCACCGCACCAGTGTGCCCGACGACCGGCGCGGTCACTAGCGTCCGAAGACGTGGGACAGCTTCCGCCCGTCGAGTTCGGCCCGGACCCGGGCGCCCACGCCGATCCGGCATTCGCACCGGTGATCGAGGCACTGGGCGAGCCGGGTTCCGTCGGCCTGGTTCCGACGCCGGCGCTCCTGTGCGAGGTCGACCTGCTCGTCGCCAACGTGGCCGCCATGCAGCAGGTGGCGGTACGCAACGGTCTGCAGCTGCGTCCGCACGCCAAGTCCCACAAGTCCGCGTGGGTGGCCGGGCTCCAGCTCGACCACGGCGCCATCGGCATCTGCTGCGCCAAGCTGTCGGAGGCGGAGGCCCTGGTCGGCGCGCTCCACCGCGGCGTCCGGGTCGCGATCCTGGTCACATCCCCCGTGGCGGACCCCCGGGCCATGCACCGGGTCGCCCGGCTGGCCGGCCGCTGCGACCTCGCCGTGGTCACCGATGTCGTCGACGGCGTGGTCGAGCTGGCCGATGCCGTAGTGGACGACCACGGAATCACCGTCCTGTGCGACGTGGACGTCGGACTCGGTCGTACCGGGGTGTCCGGTCCGTCCGATGCGGTGGCGGTGGCCGACGCCGTGGACCGTGCTCCCGGGCTCCGGTTCGGTGGGGTCCAGGGGTACGCCGGGCATGCCCAGCACGTCGCCGGGCGCCAGGCCCGACGTCGGGCCGTGGACGAGGCATCCGAACGGCTGGCCGAGGTGGTGCTCGCCCTACGGGCGGCCGGGCACGACGTCGCCGTCCGGACCGGCGGCGGCACCGGGACCGCGCAACTCGACGCCGATGCCGGCGTGCTGACCGAGTTGCAGGCGGGCAGCTACGTCTTCATGGACCGGGAGTACGCCGACGCCCTGGGAGCGGATCCCGAGGGGTCGTTCGACCAGAGCCTCACCATCGCCACCACGGTCATCTCGGCCAACCGGGACGGTTTCGTGACCGTCGACGCCGGGCTCAAGTCCATGGCCACCGACGCCGGGCCGGCCACCGTGGTCGGACGGCCCGACGCCGCCTTCGCCTTCTTCGGCGACGAGCAGGGCATGGTGGTCACCGGAGCCGGGTTCCGTCCGGCCCGTGGTGACCGGCTCCGCCTCGTCCCGCCCCACTGCGACCCGACCGTCGACCGCTACGACCGGATGTGGCTGACCCGGGGCGACGCCGTGCTGGGCTGCGTACCCGTCACGGCCCGCGGCCGTTCCTACTGAACGGCTCTCGGCGACCGGCCGGTCAGAGCGGGCTCGACGCCACCGGCGTGACCGTGGAGGCCAGGTAGGCCGACGTGTTGGGCGACGAGCACACGGCAACCCCCGACGGCGCCGTCACCAGCGCCGACTGGGTCTGGCCGGGCGGGTAGATGCGCACCTGGGTGGCCGTGCCCTGAGACGAGCACGGAGGGATGCCCGGGTCGGTGACCGCCACGGAGCTGTAGGCGTTGCCCCCCGGGGCGACGGTCACCGTCGCCGAAGAACCCCCCTGGCGAACGGCCGGGGCACCGATCTGACCCCCGGAGGCGGTCAGGAAGGAGACGCCCGGGTAGCCGTAGAGCGTGCAGGACGCCGACCCGGTGTTGTGGAACGTGATCGTGTAGTGGATGGCCCCGGCGGTCCCGCTCGGATTGCCGAAGCTGATCGACAGGGCCGACGTGGCGCACCCCCCCGAGTTCGGCTTCGACGTCGTGGTGGTGGTGTTCGACGGGCCCGTGGTCGTGGTGGTGGTCGACGGGCCCGTGGTCGTGGTGGTGGTCGACACCCGGGACGTCGTCGTGGTCGTGGCCGTCGACGACGAGCTGCCGCAGGCCGCCAGAGCGAACGCGGCCTCCGGCGACCAGGGCGAACCCGGCGGCCGTCCGTCGTCCCCTCGATCGACGCCGCCCGCCCTCGGGCCGGCGTCCTGTCGTGTCCAGATCGGTCATCCCAGTTCCTCCTCGGCTTCCCGCGTCACGGGGCGCCCTCCGTCTCGGCTCTACCCGCCGATGGCGGCGGTAGCGTCCCGCCCCACGAGCGAACCACATCCGGGCCGCCGTGGCGGTGACCGTCCATCCGACCGGTTCGGAGGTGGCACCGGCAACCCGGGGCGCCGCCCCCGGGCCCGATCGCCGGGGGGCGGGTCAGGAGGTGGTGACCACCGGTCCGACGTCCTCCGACGGGCCCCCGGGGGCGACGGGGGGTGACGGGGCCTGGAGCCGGAGCACCTGCGGGTACCGACCGGCGTCGAAGCCGTCGACGAACCCCCGAACGGGCTTCGGCAGCTGCACCACGAGCTTCCCGCCCGACCGGCCGTCATCAGGCCGGACCAGGCTCAGGATGAGGGTGCAGGGGCCGACCGCCACCGACCTGATCCGGGGGTCGGCCTCCATCACCGCGGCGGTGTACAGGGCGATGGCGCACGACGAGTTGCTCTTCGGGACGCCATGGACCCCGGCGGCCTCCAGCGACGCCGCCACCTCGTCGGGATCGTGCCCGAGACCGTCGAGCAGGTCTCCCACCCGTCTCTTGATGTCGCGCAGCTCACCCATGGAAGCTCCTCGTCCCGATCGTCGGGCAGGCACAACCGGCCGATCGCCGTGGTCCGATCATAGGGGCGCGTCACGGACGACGGAAGGCGGCGGCCCCGGGTCGGACCGGACCCCGGCCGCGGTCAGCTCATCGCCGCGATCGGGTGTCTGGGCGGATAGGTGCCGAACGTCGAGAAGTGCCGGGCGATCCCGTTGGTGAAGCTGTCGATGTAGGCCAGCTTCCGGATCATGTAGCTGTGGTTCTCCTTGGGATCCAGATACAGGTTGTAGAGCCGGCCGTGGGAGTACTTCTGGGTGACGCCGGTGAAGCCGCCGAGGTTGAAGCAGTCCCGGTCGTCGTCGGACGAGGACGCCACCATGAACTTCCACTCCCCCACCCGCAGGGCCGAGAAGACGTTGGTGAGCCAGTAGTAGAGGTACTTGCGGTTCGACACCCCGTCCGGATCGAGCAGGAAGGAGGTCTGGTCGACGGCGTCGATGAAGCGGTCGGTCGGCACCGTGTCGGCGGCGTCGGCCAGGCTCAGGCAGGTGGTGAACAGGTCCATCAGCGAGAAGATGCCGTCGGAGGCCCGGTCGGGGGCGATCATGCCCGGCCAGGTGACGATGCCCGGTACCCGCTGGCCGCCTTCCCACGTCGAGCCCTTGGCACTGCGGAAGGGCGAGTAGGCGGCGTCGGGCCACGTCTCCATCTCCGGACCGTTGTCCGAGCTGATGAAGATCAGGGTGTCCTCCATCTGGCCGGTGGCCTCGAGTTCGGACACCAGACGACCGACGATGTCGTCGAGTTCGATGATGGTGTCCTTGTAGGGGTGCTTGGCGGGGGACGCGCCGAGGAACCGCTCGTGGGGATAGTTGTCGAAGTGGGCGCCGCGGGTGCAGTGGTAGAGGAACCACGGCGTGCGCTCGGCGGGTGGGGGGGCTCCCATCCGCCGGATGAAGTCGAGGGAGTAGGCGGCCCACTTGTCGTCGAGGAGGGAGAGGACGGGAACCGTCACCTCCTCGACGTTCTCCGTCTCGCCACCGCGGGTGGCGTGGACGAAGCACTTGTTGAAGGGCAGGTTCTCGACCCACTTCGTCCGCTCCTCCGAGTACACGATCTCGGGAAAGAAGTTGGGGTCCCGCCACTCGGTGTACATGTCCGAGACCGACAGGAACCCGTAGAAGTCGTCGAAGCCCACGTTCTGGGGCTGCGACTCGACGTTCTCGCCGATGTGCCATTTCCCCACGGCCTGGGTCACGTAGCCGGCGTCGCTCAACCGGGAGGCCAGCGTGACCTCGCCGTCGAGGCCACCGGGCTGGCCGTACATCGGGGGTCGCAACAGGCCGTGGCGCATCGGCAGGCGGCCGGTCATCAACGAGGCCCGGGACGGTGTGCACGACGGTTCGGAGTAGCACGACGTGAGCAACAGGCCCCGCCGGGCCAGCCGGTCGATGTTGGGGGTCGGAGCCCCGACCGCCACCCCCCCCCGTAACAGCCGAAGTCACCCCACCCGACGTCGTCGAAGAGGACCACCAGGATGTTGGGTCGGCCGTGCCGCTGCCGGTAGGCCTCGAGCGCCCCGTCGCCCGCTCCTCCTGGTCGGGGAGGACGAACGCGGTCCTGGGCCTCGCCCACCCGAGTCGTCGTCGCCACCACCGGGTCATGCGCCATCGGGCCCCCTTCGTCTCCGGACGGGGCAATGGTAGCCACCGGTCCGCCCGGCCCCCGGAGCCGGTCGGGACGGCGACCGGGTCGCGGTGGCCGGTCCGCGGTGGCATCACGCGATGCGACAGGTCGCCACGACAGGAAGGACCTCGCTCATGAGCCCTCGGACCACCGCCGGGCCACCCGTCACCGGGCCGGGCCCACGACACCGGGTCCCCCGGTGATCCTGGAGAGGTTCGCCGTCCCGGACCGGACCGCCGTCGTGACCGGGGCCGGATTGGGCATCGGCCGGGGGATCGCCATCGGTCTGGCCGAGGCCGGCGCCGACGTGGTGTTGGCGGCCCGAACCGAGGCGGACCTCGAGGAGGTGGCGGCCGTGGTTCGCGGACTCGGACGGCGGGCCCTGGTGGTCCCGACCGACGTCACCGTGGAAGAGCAGTGCCGGACCCTCCTGGACGCGGCCGTGGAGGAGTTCGGACGGCTGGACATCCTCGTCAACAACGCCGGGGGCGCCATGCCGCGGGCGGCCCTGGACACCAGCGAGGGGTTCATGGCCCGGACCTTCGCCTTCAACGTCACCGCTCCGCTCACCCTCACCAAGCTGGCCGCCCGGCAGATGGTGGACACCTCCGGGCACGGAGCGGTGGTCAACATCTCGTCCCGGTCGGCCTCCATGACCCAACCCATGTTCGTCGCCTACGGCGCGGCCAAGGCGGCTCTGGACCGGCTGACCCGGAACATCGCCGCCGAGCTCGCCCCACGTGTGCGCGTCAACGCCCTCGACGTCGGCGGGGTGGCCACGAGGTCACTCGACATCGTGCTGACCGACGACGGATTGCGGCGCCAGTTCCTGGCCGGCACGCCGATGGGACGTCCGGGGGAGCCCGAGGACATCGCCTGTGCCGTGCTCTACCTGGCGTCGGAGGCCTCGTCGTGGGTCACGGGAAAGGTGTTCGAGATCGACGGAGGGACCGAGTCACCGGCCATGGTGGTCCCGTTCACCCCCCTGGAGCCGACCCCCTAGGCCGACGGTCGCCGCTACCCTGTCGGGGCCGTCCGGCCGGGCGGGACACCACCCGAGGACGGTACGCGACATGGACCATCGGCTCGAACTCGGCATCGACACGTTCGGTGACGTGACCCTGGGAGCTGACGGGCGACCCCTCGGTGAGAGCGAGGTGATCCGCCACGTGGTCGAGGAGGGCGTGCTGGCCGACCAGGTGGGGGTCGACTTCCTGGGGATCGGCGAGCACCACCGTGACGACTTCGCCGTCTCCTCCCCCGAGATGGTGCTGGCCGCCATCGCCGGACGGACACGACGGATCCGCCTGGGTTCGGCCGTGACCGTACTGAGTTCCGACGACCCGGTGCGCGTCTTCCAACGCTTCGCCACGCTCGACGCCGTGTCGGACGGCCGGGCCGAGGTGATCCTCGGACGTGGGTCGTTCACCGAGTCCTTCCCGCTGTTCGGGTACGACCTGGCCGACTACGAGACCCTGTTCGAGGAGAAGCTCGACCTGTTCGTCCGGCTCCTGGAGGAGGGGCCGGTCACCTGGTCGGGCACGACCCGGGCCGCCCTGGAGGGCCACCGGGTCCATCCCCGGACCGGCTCCGGCCACCTCACCACCTGGATCGGCGTGGGAGGCAGCCCCGAGTCGGTCATCCGCGCCGCGTGCCACGGTCTCCCCCTCATGGTGGCCATCATCGGAGGTGAGAGCGCCCGTTTCGCCCCACTGGTCGACCTCTACCGCCGGGCCCTCGACCGGTTCGAGCGACCGGAGCTGCCCGTCGGCGTGCATTCACCCGGACACGTCGCCGCCACGGACGAGGAGGCCCGGGAGGAGCTCTGGCCGCACATGAAGCGCATGCGGGACCGGATCGGGGCCGAGCGGGGTTGGGGGCCGATGGGTCGGGCGGAGTTCGACCGGCAGGCCGGCCCCGACGGCTCCCTCTACGTCGGCTCCCCCGGGACCGTGGCCCGAAAGATCGCCGCCACGGTTCGGATCCTCGGCCTGGACCGCTTCGACATGAAGTACAGCGCGGGCCACCTGCCCCACGACGCCATGATGCGCAGCATCGAGCTGTACGGCACCGAGGTGGTCCCCATGGTGCGCGAGCTCCTCGCCGACGGCTGAGCCCGGCGATGGTTGATCGTCCAGGGCGATCGACCGGCGCGGTCAAGCTCATGACCCGACGCGCCGATGGGACACGTAACTGATCCCGTCGGGGGGCATCGGAACATGGACTCGATCACACAGGACGCGTTGGCCGACACGATCGGCACCCAGGCCGAGGCCGACGCGCGACGGGGGTTCTGGCAGGCCCACATGCGCATGGGCTTCGGGATCTTCCTCCTGGAGGCGGTCGTCGTCCTCCTCTACCTCCATCTGACACCCTCCGGCCATCATCGGGCCCTGCTCGGCACCATCGTCGTCGCCTGGGTGGGGTGCGCCCTGCTCGGCTTCGTCTTCGCCCCCACCGTCGCCGTACGGTCGTGGCGGACGGCATACTCGGTCACCTGGACCCTCGTCTCGACCGTGGCCGTCGGGTTGGTGGCCGTCCTCGACTCGGGCATCGCCAGCCCGATACTCCTCGTCCTCTACCTTCCGATCGTCTACGGCGCACTGATGTTCACCCCGCGCGCGGCTCTGGCCTGCGGCGCGTCAGCCCTGGGAGTGGTGGCCGTCGTGGCGGCGTCGAGCCGCGACTTCGGTGCGGTCGAAGGCTGGAGCTTCATGCTCTTCGGCACCGTGGCCGGCGCTGCCGCCCTGTCCGTCGCCGCCGCCGTCAACCGCAGCCGCATCGAGGCCCACGAGCAGCGTCTCCTGGTGCAGCTGGCCGATCTGGCGGCCACCGACGAGTTGACCGGCTGCGTCGTGCGCCGGGTCGTCCGCCAGCGGTGTGAGGAGGAGATCGAGCGGGCGCTGCGTACCAAGGGGTCCCTGAGCCTCCTCATGATCGACGTCGACCAGTTCAAGTCGATCAACGACAGCTTCGGACACGTGGTGGGCGACCGGGTACTGGCCACGATCGGCGAGATCCTCCGCGAGCGCGTGCGGCCCTTCGACGTGGTGAGCCGCCTGGGAGGGGACGAGTTCGCGGTCCTCCTGCCCGAGACCGACACCGCCGGCGCCGTCCAGGTCGCCGAGCGGGTGTTCCGCGACCTGGCGCCGCGGACCGAGGTCCCGGTCACCCTCAGCATCGGGGTGAGCAGTCTCGACCGTGCGGCGCCGACCGTCGAACATCTCTTCGACGAGGCCGACATGGCGCTCTACCAGGTGAAGCGGGCCGGCAGGGACGCCATCGCGGTCCACCGACACCACCGGCCGGCCTCGACATGGGGCGACCGCTGACGGTCGGGTCGATCCCCGGCGGGAGGGTCCGTCCGGGGGTTCAGGAGCGGGTGGATCGTGCCGACAATTACCGGATGGAGGACGATTTCGCGACCGCCGACTCCCCACCGACCATCCCGGTGCTGATGCAGAAGGACGCATTCGGCGGCATCCTCGGCTGCGACGAGGCGAGCCTCCCGGTGCTCGGCTGGGACCGGTCGCACCTGATCGGCAGCCGATCACTCGACTTCATCCACCCCGACGACCACGACGACGCCATCTCCCGCTGGATGACCATGCTGGAGGAACCGGGCCGGGACTTCGTGTCCCGCTACCGCCACCTGCACGTCTCGGGGGCCTGGCTCGACGTCGAGATCACCAACGTCAACACGCTCGACACCCTGGGTAGCGTGACCAGCTCACTGGTGGCCCTCGGTTGGGCGATCGAAGAGGGCGACCACGTCGTCCCGGGTGGCTCGTCCGAGTTGCGCGCCCTGCACAAGATCCGGTCGGGCGAGCGCCTGCTCCGCCGGCTGGCGGAATGGCTGCCCACCGGCGTCGTCTACGTCGATGCCGGGGGGACCGTCACCTACGCCAACTCGCAGGCCCGGTCGCTGCTCGGCGTCGACGAGGGCGGTTCGGCCGATCGGCTCTTCGCCACCCTCGACGAGAGCGGGGCCACCGAGGCGGGGCGCAGCCTGCGGCGCATCCTCGGGACCGACGCCGACGCGCTGGTGACCGCCACCGGCAAGGACCCCACCCTCGGCACCCGATTCCTCCAGATCGCCCTGCGCGGCCTGGCCGATGGCCCGGACGGGCCGGCCGGACTGGTGGTGTCCGTCGAGGATGCCACCGATCGGATCCGGGCCCGGGCCGAACTCGAACGACGGGCGTCGACCGACCCCCTCACCGGTTGCCTCAACCGGGGGGCCTTCATCGACGAGCTGCACGGCGTCGACCGTCGCGGCGAGCGGTTCGTGCTCGCCTTCGTCGACGTCGACCGGTTGAAGAGCCAGAACGACACGCTCGGTCACGCCGGGGGCGACGTGCTCCTGATCGAGATGGCCGACCACCTCCGCAACGCGCTCCGCCCCGGCGACGTCGTCGGGCGCATGGGAGGGGACGAGTTCGTCGCCATCTGCCGTGGGATCGACAACCGGGAGGGGGCACTGGCGATCACCCAGCGCATCGCCGCATCGATGACCTGGGTCTTCGACGCCGGGACACTGACCTTTCCCGTATCGGCATCCGTGGGGGCGACGCTCGTTGAGCCGAACACCGGCATCGCCCTGGCCCTCGCCCGGGCCGACCATGCCATGTACGCGGCCAAGCGCAGCCGCTCGGAGGCGGGCGTCCTGTGGGACGAGTCGTTGCCGTCCGTCGGGCATGGCCGCATCGCCGACGACCTGGCCCTCTGGGACATCGCGTCGTCGCGGGGCGGCTGAGCGGCACCGGCGGGCGCCCGCAGGCGGGCCGCCGGTGGCCCGCGTCAGCCGTCGATCGTGACGTGCAGCTTCTGGGTGACGGTGATCGACCCGTCGGTGGCCCGGACCGTCACCGTGGCTGAGGTGTCACCCGGCGCCGGGTCACCCGCCAGGGTGGCGGTACCGTTCGGGCCGGGGGTGAGGGTGAGCCCGACCAGGTGGTCCGACAGCGGGGCCGCCGACACCGTGGTGCCGGCCAGGGCCGGTCCGGTGGTGACGGGGAAGGAACCCGAGGTGCCGACCGTGAAGCTCGCGGTGCCGGACGACGTGAAGCCGAAGTCGGTCAGGGTGAAGACCTGGTCGTATCCCGGTCCCGTCCCGTTGTCCGCCGTCAGGGTGAATGTGTAGACGCCCGGTCCGGCGGTGGGCGCACCCGACAGGATGGCCACGCCGTGCGGGTGGGCCTTGAGCTTCACCCCGGCGGGCAGGTCACTGGCCGTGATGCTGGCGGCGGGGTTGCCCGAGGTGGTCACCTTGAACGCCAGCGATCTGCCGAGGGCCACCGTCGTCGAGTCGGCCGAGGTGATGGTCGCCGTGTTGGACGAGGGGGTCACTGGGGCCGAGGGGGCCGAGGGGCCCCGGTGCCGTCAACGTTGGTTGCCGTCACCGTGAAGGTGTAGGCCGTGGCGTTGAGAAGGCCGGTGACCACACAGGCCGTGGAGGCGGCCGAGCAGGTCTGGCCGCCCGAGCTCGTGACCGTGTAACCGGTCACCGGCGAGCCCCCGTCACCGCCGGCCGTCCAGCTGACGGTCGCCGAGGCGTTGCCGGCCGTGGCCACCACGTCGGTCGGGGCGGCGGGGACCGTCGAGGGTGTGACCGGGGCCGAAGGGGCCGAGGCCGCCCCGGTGCCGTCGGCGTTGGTGGCCGTCACCGTGAAGGTGTAGGCCGTGCCGTTGGTCAGACCGGTGAAGCTGCACGAGGCGGTCCGGGTCGTTGACGCAGGTGGACCCGCCCGGTGACGCCGTAGCCGTGTAGCTGAGGATGGGCGAGCCCTCCCGGCCGGCCGGCGTCCAGGTGACCGAAGCCGAGGCGTTGCCGGCCGTGGCCACCACGTTGGTCGGGGCGTCGGGGACCGTCGAGGGGGTCACCGTGTTGGACTCCGCGGAGGCCGGCCCGGTGCCCTGGGCATTCGTGGCCGTGACCGTGAAGCTGTATGCCTCGCCGTTGACCAGGCCGGTGAACACGCACGTGGTCGTCGAGGTCGTGCAGGTCTGGTAGGCGGAACTCGTCACCGTGTAGCCGGTGATGGGCGAACCCTCGTCGCCGGCCGCCGTCCAGGTGACGGTGGCCGAGGCGTTGCCCGCCTCGGCCACGACATCGGTCGGGGCGTCGGGCACCGTGATCGGGGTGACGGCGTTGGAGGGGTCCGAGGCCGCTCCGGTGCCGTTCCCGTTGGTGGCCGTGACGGTGAAGGTGTAAGTCGTGCCGTTGGTGAGGCCCGGGACCACGCAGGAGGTGGTGGCCGTGGTGCAGGTGGCGCCGCCCGGTGAGGCCGTCACCTGGTAGCCAGTCACGGGGGAGCCCTCGTCCCCGGCGGCCGTCCAGGAGACGGTGGCCGAGCGGTCGCCGCCCGTCGCCGTCACCCCGGTCGGGGCGTCGGGCGGGCCGGTGGGCGTGACCGGGGCCGAGGCGGCGGAGGCCGGTCCGGTGCCGTTCCCGTTGGTGGCCGTGACGGTGAAGGTGTAGCTGTCGCCGTCGGTGAGCCCGGTCACCGTGATGGGACTGCCCGAGCCGGCCGCCGCCTGACCGCCGTTGCCGGCGTCGGTGGTGTCGGTGGCCGTCACCGTGTAGCCGGAGATCGCCGAGCCGTCGGCCGACGGAGCGGTGAAACTCACCGTCGCCTGGCCGTCAGCGGCGGTGGCCGACACACCGGTCGGGCGCACCGGGCAGGCCGCTGGGCGTCACCGGGGCCGAGGCGGTCGAGGCCGGTCCGGTGCCGTTCCCGTTGGTGGCCGTGACGGTGAAGGTGTAGCTGTCGCCGTCGGTGAGCCCGGTGACCGAGCATTCGTCGACCTCGGGGACGGTGACGGTGTAGGTGCAGGTCTCTCCACCGTTGGCCGTCGTCGTGGCGTCGGTGGCCGTCACGGTGTAGCTCAGCACCGTCGAACCTTCGGAACCGGACGGGTTCCACGACACCGACGCCTCGGTGTCACCGGCGGTGGCGGTCACCCCGGTGGGCGCGTCCGGAGCACCGGTCGGTGTCACGGCGGACGACGGCGCGGACGGAGGGCTCGTGCCGGCACTGTTGGTCGCCGTCACCGTGAACGTGTAGTTGGTGCCGTTGGTGAGGCCCGTCACCGTGCAGGAGGCGGTGGCCGAGGTGCACGACTCGTTCCCGGAGTCGCCGATGGCCGTCACGGTGTAGCCGGTGACCGGATCTCCTCCGGTGGCGGTCGGGGCCGTCCACGAGACCAGGGCCGAGTTGCTGCCGGCGGTGGCGGTCACGCCGGTAGGAGCCGACGGCGCGAATGCGAGCGTCGAGGACGACGGGGCATTGTCCACGTCCCCCGAGTACGAGGCCGTTACCGCGTCACCGTCGTAGGTGAGGCTGCACGTGGCCGTGTCGGGCGAGGAGACGGTCAGCGCGGCACCGGCGCACAGGGTCCCGGTGGGGTCGGTGAACGCCACCGACCCCGTCGGATCGCCGGTGCCTGACGTCGACACGGTGGCCGTGTACGTGACGGACTGGCCGACCGTCGGAGTCGCCGGGCTCGCCGTCACCGTGGTGGTGGTCGTGGCCGGGTCGGTCGCCTCCGGGGTGAGAGTGGTCACGAGGATGTTCCGGTAGAGGAGCGGATCCTGTGGGTTCGGCGTGTACTGGGCGGCCGGGTTCGTGCCGATCGGGGTCGCCCCGACCTTGGTGGAGCCGGGGGTCCGGTAGCCCGAGAAGAGCATGGTCATGGTGCCGTCCCCGTTGGGCACGATGGTCGGGTTGTAGGCCCGGCCCGAGTAGTAGGCGCTGATCCCGAGGGGGCTGTCGTCGCCGGCGGCCAACGCCTGGTCCTGGGCCACGGAAGCCGAGAAGGTGTAGTCGGTGCTCACCACCGAGACCGGGGTGGTCCAGTGCTCCCCGTCGGTGGACGAGGAGTAGAAGACCTGGTTGAAGGCGTCGGAGTCGCCGTCGGCGGCGAACGAGCCGTTCAGGAAGAGCCCGATGGAGCCGTCGGGGTTGGCGACGATCGTGCCGGTCGAACCCACCCAGCGCATCTCCATGGCGTCCTCGGTACCCGAGGCACCATAGGCGTTGAGGTTGGACGGCGACACCGTCTGCTCCGGGTTGGTGAGGTCGGTGTACCCGGACCCGCTGAAGTTGTCGGCGCTGGGGGAGGAGGGGTTGAACGAGCTCGGGTCACCGTTCGACTGGCCGCTGATGACGCCGTTGTTGTCGAGGCCGGCCGAGCTGAAGTGCAGGCCGTCGCTGGTGTAGGCGACCCGGAGCACCTCGAGATCCTCGTTGTTGCCGAAGAGCTTGGCGGCCGCCGTCGACTTGGTGCTGCCCTCACCCGTCAGGGCCAGGGTCGACTCGGGCGTGGTGGCGGCACCCGCGGTGCCGATCATGGCCGTCACCGGCAGCGTGTCCCCGGCGTCGGCCGAAGGGACGGTGCACCCCGAGAACGTGAGCACGGCGGCCGTGCCCGGGGTGCCGGCTGTCGTGGTGGCGAGCCCGGTGCAGGTCACCGGGATGATCGACGCCTTGGTGGCGTCCCCCATCTCGAGCGTCACCGGCGAGCCCGCGCTGACGGTGGAGGGAAGGTCCATGGATTCGACCGCCGACGGGTTGAAGTTCATGGAGAAGGCCGAGGAGGTCGGCGAGCCCGAGACCACGCTGCCGTAGGTGGTGGTGGCGGAGTTGGTGGTGACCCCGGCGACGTAGTAGCCGAGGATCTTCTCGGTGTACATCACCGCGGTGTCACCGGAGGGGACCCCCGGGTAGGTGGGCAGGACTCCGACGATGCCGTCGGGGGAGACGAGACCGCTGGTGGCGAGGGCCGTCGAGGGGACGACCGGATCCATCGTGATCGGCGCCCCGACCGCCGCCGCCAGGGACGAGCCGCCCTGGCCCGTGGTGCAGTCCTCGATGTTGGTGGTCGGGTTGGCGTTGGCCTGGCTGCAGTAGACGGCCACCCCGTTGACGTAGATGCGGTTGGGGGCGTTGTTGTTGAGGATGGTCAGGCTGAGCGCATCGACCGGTGACACCGCCAGTTTGGACAGCCCGCCCGAACCCCCGGTGTTGTTGGGACCGGCCGGGATGGTGGCCGCCGTCTTGACGGTGCCGATCACCTGCTCGATGAGGTCTCCCGGGGCCACGTTGACCGTGGTGCCCGAGGGCGTGGTGCAGCCGGTGAGGGTGGTGGCCGTCACCCCCGTGCACGTGATGATCGAGCTGGCCGTGGGCGTAGGGGTCTGGGTGAGGTCGACGACCGGACCCGGTACCAGTTCGTCGGGCGAGCCCGGGTCGCCGTTGCTCTGGAGGTCGCCGGAGTTGGTGGCTCCCACGGTGATGGTGCTGGCAGTCGCATGGGTGACGGGGTCCGACCCCGTGGCGAAGGCGTCGGCGTCGAGCCCCACGGCCTCGGTGGCCGGGACGGAGGACAGCGGATCGGCCGAGGTCGGGCTGATGGCATGGGCCAGCAAGGGCACGTCGACGTTGTCGCCCGCCGCCCGCTGCAGGGTGTACAGGTACGAGGTCCCACCGATGGTGAGGACCTGCGGGTGGCCCTGGCCGTCGTCGTTGATGTCGGCGTTCGGGCAGTAGTTCTTGTTCTGCTCCAGGGCCTGGCCCTCGTAGGTCCAGTCCCTTCCGTTGTCGGTGGAGCCGGCGACGACGATGGCTTCGTCGGCGTCCTTGGGCCGCCAGTCGAAGTAACCGGTCAGCGAGCCGTCGGCGTTCCGCACGATGTGGGGGAAGTAGTAGGGCGACATCGGGAGCGTCGTCCCCGAGGGTTGACGACTGGGGGTGCCGGCGTCCTCGGCGCTGTTCGAGCCCGGTCCGCAGTAGTCCTCGAGAGGGCCGGGCGATCCCACCACGCCGCTCCCGTAGGGGACCGAACCGGACCCGGCATTGACGGCCACGTTGGGTTCGGTCACACCACCGATGGTCGTGGTCGGGCCTCCGGGCACGAAGCTCGGGAGGAGGTCGCTCTGCGGGTAGGCCGTGGAGCCCGAGTCGCCCTGTGAGGTGTTCCAAGGAGCCGTGTTCGATCCGCTACCGGTGATGGTGGCCAACTGCGGCGTGGCCACCGACCAGCCGGACGTGTCCGTGACGGGCGGAGCGGCGGCGGCCGGGGTGGCGGTGCTCGCCGCCAGCGGGATCCCGACCGTGCCGGCCGCTAGCAGAACTGCCGCCAGCGCACCGGGTGCGGTGTGGAGCTTGCGGGGGGATCGGACACGCGTTCATCGGAGGCCTCCACCGGGGGTCGATGGCGCATTGCTACCAGCGTCCCTCCCGGCCGCGTCGCCCCGACGGGGGGTTGTCACAATCGAATTCATCGACCTTCCACCTTCCGTTGACGCAATCGCCACGGAACGGGGTCGGTGGCGCCGTTCCGTGGTCGGGGCGCGGTGGGGACGTCCGGTCGACCTGGTCAGCCGAGGAGGTCGGTGAAGCGCCGGGCGAAGGTGTAGGCGTCGCCCGGCCATCGGGCCGACAGGTAGTTGCCGTCGAGCACCGTGTAGCCCCGGTCGTCCGTGGTGGTGTCGTCCCGTCGCAGTCCGAGGGGACCACGCGAGAACTGGGCGTCGTCGTCCGAGCGCGGCCACGACCTCGTCCTCCACATAGGTGGGATAGGTCCGGTAGTACCGGCCGAGCTTCCACGCCGTGGCCAGGTACGCCCCCCGCTCCATCGGCTTGGTCAGGCAGGTCGTCCGTCGGGGGGCGAGAACGCTCCGGCCGGTGTCGGGGTCGCGGGAACGGGCCAGCGACCAGTACCCCGTGGCAGATGGCGCCCACCGGTCGGTCGAGTCGCCAGAACCCGGCCACCTTCTCCTGCAGGACGGCGGAGCCGAGGTACTGCCGCATACCCGGAGCGTGACCACCGGGCAGCAACAGCCCGTCGAACGACGCGGGCTCGAGACTCCCCCACCCGACCGGTCGGCGGAATGCGGGATCCTCGAGCAGCCTCCGGTAGAACGCCTTCGGCTGGTCGGCGGCGCCGAGCCGGCCGAACACGACACCGTCGAGCAGCCGGGGGTCGGCAGCCGGGACCTCGCCGCCGGACTCCGTGGCGAACACCACCTCGTGCCCGGCAGCGGTGAGGTAGTGCCAGGGGACGGCCACCTCGGTGACGTCGACGTCGCGGTCCGGCAGGGGGACGAGGACGCGTGCGCTCATGCGGCTGACGCTACGCCCCGGCGGTCCGGAGGCCGGCCGTGATCCGCCGGCCCACCGGAACCTTCAGTCCAACCGGTCCGTCGTCCGCTTCGACGGCAGCAGGGCGATGAGCAGGAGTGCCAGCAGGGAGAAGAAGAACCCGAGGATCACCCAGCCCACGGCGTGGCGACCCTTCCGCTTGGCGATGTTGTAGATCCACACCATGACCAGGATCCACACGATGAAGCCCAACAGGCCCCCGAAGAGGGACCCGCCACTGCTGGCCAACAACATCAGTGCTGACATGTCCACTCCTCCGTCAGGGCCGGCGTCGTCCGATGCACCACGCTAACCCGGAGTCGGGGCTCGGCCACGTCCAAGGCGTCAAGGCACCGGGACGAGCAGGAGGGGTACCGGGCAGTGCGCCAGGATCTCGCGGGCCACCTCCCCGCGGTCGGCACCCCCCGGGTGGGGCCACCCCACCGCCACGAGATCGGGGCCGACCATGTCGATGGCCGCCAGCACCTCGTCGGCGGGGGCGCCGATGCGCAGCTCGATGCGGACGTCCCGCAGGCCCGGGCCGTGACGGGCCACGAACTCCTGCAGGTACGCGTCGGATTCGTGCTGCACCTGGTCGGTGAAGGGAGGAACCTCCTCGTCCACGTGGACGACCACCAGGTCGAGCCCGGCCCCCGCGGACAGGGACAGGGTCCGTCGCAGCGCCTCGCTCGAGGCCGTCGAGCCCTCCATGGCCACGAGCAGGGTCGACACCCGATCCGGCGCCACGGTGTCCGGTGGCACGGCCACGACGGGGGTGTGGGTGCGACTGGCGACCTCCAGCACCAGGTGGCCGGCCGGACGCGGCCCGGCGGTGCGGTCGCGCAGTCCGAAGACGACCGCCAGGACGTCGGCCCGGTCGGCCTCGCGGGTCAGCGCCTCCGCCGGTATTCCGGACAGGGTCCGGAGGGAGAGGCCTGCGGCGGCGGCCGAGGCCGACGCCGTCTCGTGACCGTCCTCCACGACGTGGACCGCCTCGAGGTCCGCCCCGAGGGCCAGCGCCACCGCCTGCCCCACCCCCAGGACCGAACGGGCCGCCCCCGAATTGTCGATCGCCGCCACCACCCGTGTCATCGCTCCACCTCCCAGTCGGCTCCATGCCTCCGGAACCGGACGGTCCCGGGTCCGGTGGGTCGCATCGACCCGCCGACGACGAGTTCGAGGGGCCGGTCCGTGGTCACCGACAGATGGGCGTGCTCCTTCCGGATGTGGACGGCCGCCCCCCGGAATCGGACCCGGAACTCCAGGCCCGACCACGTCGGCGGGAGGACCGGGTCCAGGATCAGACGCCCCGAACGCGCCCGCAGACCGCCGAACCCGAACGCCAGCGCCTGCCACAGCCCGCCCATGGTGGCCATGTGGAGGCCCGCCGAGCTCGACCCGGTCAGGTCGTCGAGGTCGAGGAAGGCGGCGATCCGCAGCGCTTCGAGCGCCGGCTCGAAGTCCCGGGCGCGGGCCAGCAACGACGCGTACACCGCCGGGGAGAGTGAGCTGCCGTGGGCGGTGCGGCGCTCGTAGAAGCGGAGGTTCGGCTCCAGGCTGCCCGGCACCACCTCCTCGGGAACCAGGTGGTGGAGCATCAACACGTCGGCCTGCTTGATCACCTGGGCGCCGTGGGTCCGTTCCGCCCCGAGCAGGAGGTCGGCGGCGATCGGCCGCCGTTCGGCGACCTCGGCGATGATCAGCGGCTCGAGTCCGCGGAACCCCGCGAACTGCTCGTACACACCGGTGTCCCCGTCGTAGCCGTCGTAGAGGCCCTCGGCGAGCTCCCGCCACCGGCTCCGTTCCGCCGCCGGGACGCCGTCGGACTCCCCGTCGAACAGCTCGGCCGCCCGGCGGAGGTTCCAACGGGCGAGCACGTTCGTGCAGGCATTGTCGTCGACCGGCTCGTGGTACTCGTCGGGGCCGATGACGCCGTAGATGTGGCCGGTGCCGTCGGGCTCGACCCGGATCCGCGACGCCCAGTAGCGCGCCGTCTCCACGAGCAGCCGGCGGTAGGGGCCCGCCTCGAACGCCCGGTCCCCCGACCACTCGACGTAGGTATGGGCCGCCAGGGGGACCTGGGCGACGATGTGCTCCTCGAGCTGGCCCGTGCGGATGGGCACCACCCGCCCGGTCCGGTCGCGGGCGCTGGTGGGCGTCACGTCCTCTCCCGTGTGGGCGGACTCCCACGGGAAGCGGGCCCCCTCCCGACCCAGGGCCCGCGCCGCAGCCACCGCGACCGGCAGCCGTCTCACTCGGTACTCGAGCATCGCCCGGGCCGATGCCGGATGGGTGGCCGCCAGGAAGGGAAGCACGAAGGCGTCGGCGTCCCAGAACACGTGTCCGCTGTACCCGGTCCCGGTGAGGCCCCTCGCCCCGACGGCCGCCTCACCGGTGTCCGCCACGGAGCCCATCAGGTGGAACAGGGAGAAACGGATCGCCCGCTGCAGCTCGTCGTCGCCCTCGACCACGACGTCGGCGTCCCCCCACCGCCGGGCCCACGCTCGGCGGTGCTCCGCGAGCAGGTTGTCGAACCCGACACCGGCCGCCACGGTGGCGTCGTCGACCACGTCCGCGACTTCCGGCACCAGGCCGGATCCCGTGCGCAGGGCCACCACCCGGTCGACCACCGCCCGGCGCGGGCCGTCCGGTCCATGCTCCCCCGCGACCGCCGTCCGCGACTGGATCCCGGCGGCGACCATGCCACCGGTGGTGGCCGACACGGTGAGCCAGCGCGTCCCGGACAGCTCCCCCGATTCGTGGCGGCCGCCCTCGCGCGGTGCGTGAACCGGAGGTCCGGTGCGATGGCCGCCGGGGACGGAGGCCCGCACGACGGCGGTGCTCGGTCGGTCGAGGGACAGGAAGCGGACGCTCTCGACGGCCGAGCCGTCGGAACCGCTCCGCTCGTGCACAACGCCGGTGCGCAGGTCGAGCAGGCGGACGACCGGACGGTCCGGCTCGGCGGTTCCGAGCGCGAACGGGACCGGCCCCGGCAGCAGGTGCGTCGCCGGCCCCGTGCCGTCGTACACCGCGTTCGCCACCGTCCAGACGTGGTCGGCGTGGCTTCCGGCCAGCGGCGGACCGCCCGTGCCGACCCGTCCGTCGGCCAGGGCGAACAGGGCGTCCCGGGCGGCCGACGGGCGGCCGTCGTCGTCACCGGTCTCGAGGGACCACCCCACCGGCGCGTCCCAGCTGGGCAGGGCGCGACGCCGGCGGAGGCGCAACTGGTGGGAGACCACCTGACGCACCCGCTCCGCTCCCCCGGCCAGGGAGAGGATGCCCGGTCGCTGGCGGTCGGCCGAACCGCCGACGAGCACGAAGGTGGCCTCCCGAACGTCGGGGACGATCACGGGAGCGGCCCTGCGGGGTAGTCCCGTGGTGCCGTCGAGGAGGACGAGCATCGACCGGACGTCCACCCCCCGACGCCACAGCTCGGAGGCCACCTCGAGCGCCACGTCACCGGAGTCGGCCGCGGCCAGGACGACACGACCCTGTTCCACCGCCACCCGGACCTCGGCGACCCCCTTGGCATGGGCCACGTCGCCGGCCAGTTCGGCCAGGTCGGCGATCCCGCCGAGGCCATGATCGAGGAGCAGTCGCTTGAGTTCGATCCGCGACGCCACGCGACCACCACAGGGGAACTCCACCGACACCGCCGCCGTCGAACTCTCCTGCGGGACCACCCGGGCGAGCAGGCCGTGGCGGGCGAAGTCCGCCACCAGGGCGTCGGCCACCGACCGGAGGGACGCGATGTCGGCGTGACCGGCCACGGCGGTCAGGTCGTCCAGTCCCTTCGGACCCCACTCCGCCCGACCGGACCCACCGCCGTCGGCCACCAGGATCGGCACGGCTCCATCGGGCAGCGGGCCGAGCCGCTCCGCCAGGGTCGCCACCGGCGACGGGGCGATCCACGCCACTGCACCACCGGCTCCGGCGAGTTCCGCGAGGAGTCGGGCCGTGCGGGCCGCCAGGGACGGCCGGCTGCTCCACAGGACCACCCCCTCGAAACGCCGGTCGAGCGCGGTCGGCAGGTCGATCGGAGGGTTGGCGCCCTTCCCGCCGACCGTCACCGCAGGAATTCCCCGAGGTCGGCGACGACCACATCGGCCCCCCGGGCGGCCAGGGCGGCGGCCTGGTCGTGGCGATCGACCCCCACCACCATGCCGAAGCCGCCCGACCGTCCGGCCTCCACGCCGACCAGCGCGTCCTCGACGACCACGGCCCTCGCCGGTGGGACGCCGAGGCGGCGGGCCGCCTCCCGGTAGGTGTCGGGGGCCGGCTTCCCCGCCAGGTGCAGATCGTGCGCCACCCGGCCGTCGACACGGACGTCGAACAGGTCGGTGAGACCGGCCGCTGCCAGCACGGCCGCCGTATTCTCGCTGGCCGACACCACCGCGGTCAGGACCTCATGGGACCGCAGCACCTCGATGAGGGCGACGGTGCCGTCGTAGACGTCGACACCCTCGGCATCGAGCAACCGGTGCACGAGCTCGTTCTTGCCGTCGGCGATGCCGGCGACCGTGCGGGTCGCCGGGGAGTCGCCGGGACGGCCCTCCTCGGGACGGATCCCCCGCGACTCCAGGAAGGTCCGCACCCCGTCGGCCCGTGGCCGGCCGTCGACGAAGCGGAGGTAGTCCGCCACGGGGTCGAACGGCGCCTGCGGGACCCCGGTGCGCGCCGCCTCCTCGGCGAGGAAGGGGTCGAACGCCGCCTTCCAGGCCGCGGCGTGGACGCGCGCCGTGTCGGTCACCACACCGTCGAGATCGAAGAGCCAGGCGTCGTAGGCGGTCAGGTCCACCGCGTCCGCCCGGATCACGCCGGTGCGGTCCCGGGAGGTGTCGGCGGGCGCAACCGCCGGCCGGTGACCACGTCACCCCGGATGAGGACCAGATGCTGTCCTGGCTCGGCGACACGCGGATGCGGCAGGGCGGCGGCCCTCGAGGGCTCCAGGCGGCCGTCCACGAACCCCCGGACGAGCACGCTCCAACGTCCTTCCGACTCCCCGGGGCCGGCCGAGCCGGCGTTGTCCACCTGGAAGGACACGAGAGCCCCCTCGATCTGTCCGAACACGTGGTCGCCCACCCGCACGACGACGTCGGATCCGTCGGTCGTGAAGTCGACGGGCAGGATCAGGGGGGCGCCCTCCTTGGCGATGCCGAGGTGACCGTGCAGACCGGTCTTGGCCCCCACCGCGAGCAGGCGCCGGCACTCGCCCAGCGACAGGACCTCGGAGCCGCGATCGTCGATCCACATGCCTGCATTCTCCGGTCCGGCCGGGAGACCGCCCAGGGCCGAAGGTCACCGACGGATCACCCGCCGGGTCGACCACCGGGTGGGGGACGGTACCGGGAGGATGACCTTCGGCCCTATCGACCCGATGGGGTCGGAGGCATCCTTTCGGTAGCCTGCCCGGAGCGCTTCCGGGGGGCGGAAGGAGCACGGAGCATGCGACGGAAGGACGGCGCCGAAGTCGGGACCGGGGGCCGGTACCCCGGTCCCGGCGACGCCCGGTCCCCGTCGGTCGGCGCCGGCGGCCGGCGTGCCGGGAGCAGCCCCCCGTGACCCTCGCCTCCCTCATCGTCGCCAACCTGTGGGCCAAGAAGGCGCGGTCGCTCGGGATCATCCTGGCCGTGGCCCTCGCCGTCATGACCGTCGTGACGCTGGTGGCGGTCAGCAGCGGACTCGAGGACTCGGCCTCCCAGCTCATCACCATCGGGAGGTCCGACTTCACCGTGGCCCAGAAGGGGGTCTCGCAGATCCTCTACAGCAGCATCGACGACGGGCAGCTCCGCTCCATCCAGAACACGCCGGGCGTGGCGACCGCCGTCGGGGTGCTCCTCGAGACGCAGGACCTGAACGCCGACAACCCGTTGTTCATCGAGATCGGCATCCCGCCCGACCAGTTGGCCAACTTCGGAGTCACCGTGGTCGCCGGCCGCCCGTTCACGGCGGGCGCCACCCACGAGGTCATGCTCGGCTGGCGGGCAGCGCAGAACTTCGGCGTGGGCGTCGGCGGCCGGTTCCAGGCCAACGGAACGTGGAACACGGTCGTCGGGATCTATTCGACCGGCATCTCCTACGGCGACCTCGGGGCCATGTTCCCGCTGACCGCCGTGCAGACCTACAACCGGGTCCCCGGCTCGGTGACACTGGTGTTCGTCAAGGTGGCGCCGGGTCACACGGTGAGCCATGTGGTGGCCTCGATCAACCACGACTACCCGGAGCTGACCACCATCCAGACCGCCGCCCAGTTCGGCCGGGCCGACCGCGACCTCGTGTTCCTGCAGGCCGCCGCCACCGGGAGCACGATCCTGGCGGTCCTCATCGGTGCGGTCATCGTGGGCAACACCATGCTCCTGTCCCTGTTCGAGCGGACCCGCGAGTTCGGGCTGCTCCGAGCCATCGGCTGGTCGAAGGGACGGGTGGTCACCCTGGTGGTGGCCGAGGGCACCGTCCTGGCGCTGATCGGCTCGATCATCGGCGTCGGCCTGTCCTTCGCCGCCACCGCCGCCCTCCAGGCCCTCCCCGCCCTCCACGGGGTCCTCCATCCGAACTTCACCCAGGGTGCCTTCTGGCGCGGTCTCCTGACCGGGCTCGGGATGGCTCTGATCGGCGCCCTGTACCCGGCGGTGCGGGCCGCCAACCTCGTTCCCCTGCGGGCGCTGAGCCATGAATGACGCGGCGACGGACGACCGCCCCATCATCGAGATCACCGGCGTCGAGAAGGTGTACGACGACGGCATGGTGCACGCCCTTCGTGGCGTCGACCTCACGGTCGCCCGGGGGGAGATCCTGGCCATCACCGGGCCCTCGGGGTGCGGGAAGTCCACTCTCCTCCACCTGCTGGCCGCCCTGGACCGGCCGACGGCCGGCACCATCACCGTCGACGGGCATGACCTCACGCGTCTCCGTCATCCCGACACCTATCGCCGTGAGGAGATCGGCCTCGTCTTCCAGCTGCACAACCTGCTGCCCCGTCTGACGGCCCAGGGGAACGTGGAGATCGCGATGGCCGGCACCCGGCGCCACCTCGCCGACCGGACCGGCCCACGCCCGGGAACTCCTGGACGACGTCCACCTGGGCCAGCTCGCCGACCGCCATCCGCCCCAGCTGTCCGGTGGCGAACGACAGCGGGTCGCCATCGCCCGGGCTCTGGCCAACGACCCGCCCATACTGCTGGCCGACGAGCCCACCGGCAGCCTCGACAGCGACGCGGTGCGCACGGTGCTCGACCTGTTCACCGCCCTCCGGGCCGAGCGGGGGGTCACCATCGTGCTCGTCACCCACGACGAGGCGGTGGCCGCGGTGGCCGACCGGGTCGTCGAGATGCTCGACGGTCGGGTCGCCACCCGGTCGGGGACCGACGGGAACACCGAGCTGCGCTGAGCGTCGGGCCAGCCCCCCGTTTCGCCGCCGGTCCGGCGGGAAGGAACGTGTCTTGCCCACCTGTCCCGCCCGACTTACCGTGGGGTCCATGGACGGACGGACCTGAGGTGACCTCCCGACGTCGCGGGCGGTGCCCCTCGTGACCGACACGCTCGCCGCGCCCGGGCCCCTGCGGCTGCCGAAGCGCCAGATCTACCTGATCATCGGCGCCCTGTTGCTGGGCATGTTCCTGGCGGCGCTCGACCAGACGGTCGTTTCGACCGCTCTCCCCACCATCGTCGGCGACCTCCACGGCGGATCCCACCTCACCTGGGTCGTCACCGCCTACCTGCTGTCGTCGACGGTGTCGACCCCGCTGTGGGGGAAGCTCGGCGACCTCTACGGCCGCAAGGTCTTCTTCCAGATCTCGATCATCATCTTCCTCGTCGGCTCCGCACTGTCCGGGCTGAGCCACACCATGCTGGAACTGATCCTCTTCCGGTTCGTCCAGGGACTCGGTGGCGGGGGGCTGATGGTGGGGGCCCAGACCATCCTGGGCGACGTGGTGTCCCCCCGCGAGCGGGGCCGCTACATGGGCCTGTTCATGGCCATGTTCGGCGTCACCACGGTGATCGGCCCGCTCATCGGCGGCCTCTTCGTCGAGTACGCCTCGTGGCGGTGGATCTTCTACATCAACATCCCCATCGGGCTGGTCGCCCTGTTCATCACGGCCGTGGCCCTGCCGGGGGCGCTCACCCGGATCAAGCGGGTCATCGACTATCTCGGGCACGGCGCTGTTGGCCGGGTCCGTCTCGGCGCTGGTGATCTTCACGAGCCTCGGCGGCACTTCCTACCCGTGGGGATCGCCGTTCATGATCGGACTGGCGGTCGCGGGCGTCGTCCTCGGTGTCCTGTTCGTCCTGGCCGAGCGCCGGGCGGTCGAACCGGTCCTCCCCCTCCACCTGTTCGCCAACCGGGTCTTCTCGGCGGCGAGCGCCATCGGCTTCGTGGTCGGGTTCGCCATGTTCGGCGCCCTGACGTTCCTGCCGCTCTTCTTCCAGGTGGTCAAAGGGGTCAGCCCGACGGCCTCCGGCCTCCAGCTGTTCCCGATGATGGCCGGTCTGCTGGTGGCCTCGATCGGCTCGGGCCAGGTCGTGAGCCGCTGGGGCCGCTACAAGGTCTTCCCCGTCGTCGGCACCGCGCTGATGACGGTGGGCCTGTTCGCCATGTCCCACATCGGGGTCACCACGGCCGAGCCGGTCATCGCCGGCTACATGGTCGTCTTCGGGCTCGGACTCGGCCTGGTCATGCAGGTCCTCGTGGTGTCGGTCCAGAACGCCGTCTCCTATGACGAGCTGGGCACCGCCACCTCGGGGGTCACCTTCTTCCGGAGTATCGGCGGTTCGTTCGGCACCGCCGTGTTCGGGGCGATCTTCGCCAACGTGCTGGTGGGCAACCTGGCCGCCCAGCTGCACCAGATCGGCATCTCGCACATCCCCGGCGGGGCGGCCGCCGGGATCGACAACCCGACCCTGGTGGCCAAGCTGCCGCCCGCCGTCCACCACGCGGTGTCGGTCGCCATCGCCGACACCATCGACCGGGTGTTCCTGATCGGCGTACCCATCGGACTGCTGGCCTTCGGCCTGTCCTGGCTGCTCCCCGAGATCGAGCTGCGCAAGTCGGTGCGGACCAACGAGCCGGGCGAGGGGTTCACGCCGCCCCGGGGCCGCACGTCGCTCGAGGAACTGCAACTCAACCTGGAGCGCATCGCCGCCCGCGAGAACCGGATCGAGCTCTACCGGACCCTCGGTCACCGGGCCGGCCTCGACCTCCCGCCCCAGTCCTGCTGGCTCCTCTACCGGGTCGCCGACCAGCCGGCCTGCACGGTCGACACCGTGGCCGCCAAGCTCAACGTGTCGCCGGAGGTCCTCGGGCCCGGGCATCGCCGGCCTCGAGGACGCCGGGCTCGTCGTGGCGGTCGACGGGACCCCTCCGGGGGACGCCCGGCACCTCCGGCTGACGGCGGCGGGGGAGTCGGCCATGGAGCGGTTGGTCGAGGCCCGGCGCGTCGGACTCACCGAACTGCTCGAGGGGTGGGACCTCGACTCCAACACCGAAGTGGTGGCCATGGTCCGCCGACTCGCCGGCGATCTGCTCGCCGACGACCAGAAGATGCTCGCCGCCGCCGGCATGCACGCCACGGCGTAGCCGTCGGACCTGACTCTCGGACCGTCCGGCCGGCCCCTCCCACCGTCCGACCGACGGCGCCTCCCGCCCGGCCGATCCCCCGCTCCACCTGGGCGATCGTCCAGAAATTCCCCCGGCCGCGCTCCCGTCCACCTGGTAGAAAGGGGTGTTGCCGCCGGGCGCGCGAGAGCCGTGATCGCACGTCGGACGGTCGAGCCGGAGAGGAACCATGACCACTCGCCGCCCGCAGCTCCGCCGTGAGGAGACCCGTGCGATGTTCATCGAAGCGGGCGTGGCCATCCTCCGCGAGCAGGGCCTCGGCGGCGGGAGTGACGTGCTGACCCTCAAGCGGGCACGCGACCGGGTGGAGGCCGACCACGGGATCCGGTTCGTCAACGCCTCGCTGATCGGCCGCATCTGGAAGGACCAGTCCGACTTCCAGACCGACGTCCTCACCGCCATCGCCCTCGACGACAGCAACGACGAGGTCGAACAGACCCTCGATCTGGTCGCTCCGCTCCTGGCCGGCCTCGACGTGCGCTCGGCACCGGCCCGGCGCTGGTCGCTGCAGGAGATGTGCCGCACCGTGAGCGCCGTCCACCTCGCCACCCTGCAGGAGTCGACGGACTGGGCCCTGTGGATCGGGGTACTCGCCATGACCGCGGTGGGACCGCCGACCGAGCGTCGTCAGCGGATCGACGGCGCCCTGCGGCAGTCCTACGAGGACGTGACCGTCAAGATGGAGACCATCTACAGCTCTCTCCTCGCCTTCCTCGGCTTCCGGTTGCGGGACGGCCTGTCGGTCCGCCAGTTCGCCGTGGCGGCGGCCGCGCTGACCGAGGGGTGCGTGCTGCGCGATCGCGTCGATCCCACGCCCATGCAGGGCATCGTCCGCCCCACCGGCCGGAGCGGCGAGGACCAGGAGTGGACCCTGTTCGGACTCGCGCTCCACGCCCTGGCCGAGCAGTTCTTCGACCTGGACCCGGAGTGGGAGTTGGAGCGCGCCCTGCGGCTCCGTCCGTCCGCCCCCGACGGGGCCGTCGCTCGCAAGACCCCCTGACGGGTCGGTCCGGCGACGGGTCGTTCAGCTCCGGGCGGACCGCACGAGGTCACGGGCCTTGTCGAGCGCGCCGGCCACCGCGTCGACCGCCACCGCCTGGGGCGGGCTGTCGGGCCCGCGGGGGTGGGGTCGGGTGGGGGCGAGCGCCTTGCGCTGCTGCAGCACCTCGCCCAGCTCGACGAGCCGCATCCGGGACAGGTGCTTGCGGAGAGCGGGGAAGAGCGTAGATTCCTCCTCCTTCACGTGGTGCCGGACGTTCTCCATCATCACGGTGACCTTGGCGGAGAACCGCTCGTCCTCGGCCGACATCCCCTCGAGCTCGCTGAGCTCCCACTTCACCACGTGGTGTTCCTCGAGCGCCTCCAGTACCTCGGACTCCGTGTCGGGCACCTCGGCCCGGGCCGCCGGATAGAGGACGGTCTCCTCGATCGCCGCGTGCACCGACAGCTCCGCGATCATCCGGTCGACCAGGGAGCGCTTGGTCTTGAGGGCACGCGGACCTGCCCCCTCGAACTTCGTGAACAGCTCCTCGACCGAGCGGTGGTCCGACTTCAGCAGGCTGATGGCGTCGCCCGGCCGGCGTGATGTCGTCCGCTTGCGTGAGTTCGAGCTCTTGCGTGAGGTACTGCCCGTGGTTGCCATCGTGGCCTCCGAATCATCCGCTCACCGGCGCCTCCGGTTCAGGCGGCCACTACCCGGCCCCGCCCTCGGCAAACTCCACCCGGCGCCGGGACGACCCGGGTCGCTCAGTCCTCGAGGGCGGCCGCCATCACCGCCGCCTCGTCGCGGGCAGCCGCCAGCCCCGGGCGCCACATCACCGTGACCACCACCACCAGGGCCACGGCGAGGAAGAGCGCCGACCCCCGCAGGGCGGTCGCCACACCGTGGGCCAGTGCGGTCCACCGCGGCCTGCGCGGCGGACCCGTGCGGGTCCGACCGGGTCGACACGTGGCTCGCGGCGGCGAAGACGGTGACCAGGATCCCCAGCCCGAGCGACGCCCCGAGCTGCTGGGCCACGTTGACGAGCCCCGAAGCCGCCCCGGCGTCCCCGGGGGCGACACCGGCCACCCCCGCCGTGGTCAAGGGGGTGAGTGCCGCACCGATGCCGGTGCCGAGGAGCAGCATGGGGAGGGCGATGGTTCCCAGATAGTGGGACGACGGTCGTGATCCGACCGAGGAGCACCATGCCCACCAGGGCCACCGCCACGCCGCCGGCCAGCAACCGCATGTTCCCGACGCGGGGTCCGAGGCGCGGGGCCGTCCGGGCGGCCACGAACATCACCGCGGTGACGGGCAGGAACGCGAGACCCGGCCTGCAGGGCGCTGTAGCCGAGCACGCCCTGGAAGTACTGGGTGAGGAAGAAGAACATGGCGAACATCCCGCTCACCACCAGCATCCGCACGACGTAGGAGCCGGCCCGCTCCCGGCTGGCGAAGAGGCGCAAGGGGGTGATCGGCTGCTCCGCCCGACGCTCGGTCCAGACGAAGGCGGCGATCAGGGCCGCTCCCGTGGCGAACGAGACGATGCTGCCCGCATCCGCCCAGCCCGCCGAGGCCGCCCGGACGAAGCCGTAGACCAGGGCGGTCATGCCGAGCGTCGAGGTGGCCGCGCCGGCCAGGTCGAAGTGGCCGTCCCGGCGTTCGGACTCGGGGAGGTAGCGGGGGGCGAGGGCGATCAGCACCACGCCGATGGGGACGTTGATGAACAGTGCCCATCTCCAGGACGCCCAACTGGTGAGCATGCCGCCGAGCACGAGCCCCACGCTGCCTCCCCCTCCGGCCACCGCGCTGTAGGCGCCGATCGCCCGCGACCGCTCGGGGCCCTCGGGAAAGCTGATCTGGAGCAGGGCCAGGGTCGAGGGGGCGGCGACCGCCGCCCCGATGCCCTGGAGCGCCCGGGCCGCCAGGAGCCAGCCGGACGACTGGGCCAGACCGCCCGACAGCGAGGCCGCGGTGAACAGGGCGATCCCGGCCAGGAAGGTGCGGCGCCGTCCGAGCAGGTCACCGGCCCGGGCGCCGAGGAGGAGGAACCCACCGAAGGTGAGTGTGTAGGCGCTCTGCACCCAGGACAGACCGGTCGGCGTGAAGCCGAGGGCCTGATGGATCCGGGGCAGGGCGGTGATGATGATCGTGGCGTCGAGGATGATCATCAGGTAGGTGGCGAGGATGATCGACAGAACCAGGGCCGGGTGGTCCGCCCGGGCGGCGGGGGTGCCCCGTCGTCCCGGGTCCGGGGCGCGCGAGGTCAAGGTGGTGGACATGGAGGTGCTCCGATCGACGGGGGGGTCGGTGGCCGGCGGTGCCGCTAAACTGGAGGATGCCTCCACTAGTAAACGGAGGACCTCTCCGGTTATTATACGGAGGGTACCTCCGCTTTGCAAACGAGTAACCTCTCCTCCCATATGACCAGCGCAGACACCCTTCCCGACGTACGGTCGCCACGACCGAAGCGGGCCGATGCGCGCCGGAATTACGACAAGCTCATCGCCGCGGCCCTCGAGGCCTTCACCGACGAGGGCGGCTCCGCCTCACTCGAGGAGATCGCCCGGCGGGCGGGGGTGGGCATCGGCACCCTCTATCGCAACTTCCCCACCCGCCAGGACCTGCTCGAGGCGGTCTACGTCGGCGAGGTCGAAGCCGTCTGCCAGACGGCCGAGGAGTTGATGTCGGAACCTCCGTGGGAGGGGCTCGTGGCGTGGTTGCACCGGTTCCTCGACTACCTGGCCACCAAGCAGGCCCTGTCGGCGGAGCTGTTCGATCACCTCGGTCGCGACGCCGCCGTGTTCCGGGGGTGCCGCACCGCCTTCTACGGAGCCGGTGAGCGCCTCTTGATCCGGGCCCAGGAGGCCGGCGTCGTCCGCACGGACGTGTCGATCGACGACGTGGTCCTGCTCGTCGCCGGGATCTCCAAGATGCCGGCGGGCGACCCGGTGCAGATATCGCGCATCCTCGATATCGCCCTCGAGGGCCTGCGGACTCCCGCCGTCACGGGCTGAGGCGCGGCCGGCACCGTGGGGGTGTGGGGCGGCGGCACGGGCGGGCACGCGGACCCGGTAGACCGGGAACCGACGGCACCGCCGTCCGACGGGACCAAGACAGCGGGAGGTGGACACGATGGATGACGACGAGATCGTCCGACGGATCAACCGGTTGGCCGAGGAGGAGCACCGGCTCGAGCGCTCCGAAGGCGCCGACGGGCTGGGGGAGGACGAGCGCCGGAGACTCCGGGACCTCGAGATCGCCCTCGACCAGTGTTGGGACCTGCTGCGTCAGCGCCGTGCCCGTCGCCACGCCGGACTCGATCCCGACGAGGTGGCGGCGCGTGACCCCGGGGTGGTCGAGGGCTACAAGCAGTGATCCCGCCGTAGGCCCGTCCGGGGCGCCGGGCCCGACGCCCCGACTGTCACACGGCGATGTCCTCGAACGTGACGTCCACGACGACGGGGGTCCACCCGGCCGCGCAGGGCGCCCGGTAGGGGCAGGAGCTGAATTCGACCGCCCCCGACCCACCGCACGGTACGTCGATCGACGTCGGCACCGACACCGGGTTCCGGTACGAGGCCAGGGGAAGCTGCGTCGGGGGTGCGCCTCCGGCCCCCGGGACGAACCACGCGTAGACCGTCGAGAACGGTCCGGTGTCGCCGGCCCCCACCGCTTTCTTCAGGACGGCCACCGTCTGGCCGCCGGCGACCGGAGCCGACTGCACGGGCCCGACCGGCCCGGGACAGACGACCTGGACGACCGCGTCCCGTCGGGCGCCGTTCACGAGTCCTACGAAGTGCTGATGGGGACGCACCGGGGCGGAGGCTGCGGCCGGGGTGGCCACCAGGGCACCGAGGCAGATGCAGAGGGAGGACACGACCCCGGCTCGCCCCACGGCCACCTCCTCTCGCTTCACCGGGGTCTCGAGGAGACCCCTTCACCGTCCGAACGAAAGAGACGCCGTTCGCGTTACAGGACGTCGCACCCTCACTACCCCGGATCGCGGACCTTCTGGAGGCCACATCCTCGACCGCATCCGCAGATCCGACGAGCCGATCAGACGGGCGGCCCGTCGGCGCCGGCGTCCATGACCAGGCAGCTGCCCGTCGCCGTGGCGACCGCCCGTCCCGTCCCGTCGACGATCTCGGCCGCCGCGAATCCCACCCGCCGGCCGGGCTTGGTGACCGTCCCGGTGGCACGGAGCACACTGCCGCTCGTGACCCGGCGCAGGTAGCTGACGCTCAGGTCGATCGAGGTGTACGTCGAACCGAGCGGCAGTGTGGTCTGGAGGGCGCATCCGATGACGGTGTCGGCCAGCGTGCAGACGAGGCCGCCGTGGACCACGCCGATCGGGTTGTAGACCGAGTCGTCGGGTACGCAACCGAACACGACCCGACCGGGTCCGATCTCCTCGATCGTGAAGCCGAGCATCGACGCGATGGGTGGTGGCGCCACATCGCCCCGGCGGATGGCCTCGAGGAACTCGATGCCGGAGAGCTCGAGCCCGCGCCGGGCGGTCACCCTCGGGTCGTACCAGCTCACCGTCCGCGACGACGCCGGTCCCCACGATGCCGGACCTTCGCCGACCACCCGGCCCGCCCGGACCTCCGACGGCGGTCCCGAAACCACCGGGGACGGGCCCTGCGGATCGACGCTCATACCGGTTCCGGCGGCGCGGCGGCCGCCGCGGTGGCGTTCGGTGAAGGAGCGGCCGACAGCAGCAGGCAGACGAGGCCGGACGACACCGCCATGACGGCGGCGTACCACCAGAGGTGGTGGAAGGCGGCCAACGCCGCCGCCGGAGTGGCTGGTTCTCCCAGCACCACGACGAGGACGGCCACCCCGAGCGCGCCACCGACCTGCCGGGCGGTCTGATTGACCGCACTCCCCACCGCGAAACGCTGCGCCTGCAGGCTGGAGACGGCGGCGGCGCTGAGAACGGGAAAGGTGAGGCCGATCCCGAGGCCGACGATCAGGCTCCCGGGGAGCCACACGCCGGGGAAGTCGCGGTCGACGCCGATGCGCAAGGCGTACCAGGCCAGCCCTGACGCGAAGACCGCGAACCCGACGAGCAGCACCGGTCGGAAGCCGATCCGGCCGGCCAGCTTGCCCGCCGGACCGGCCACCACGGCGACGACCAGCGGTCCCGGGGTGACGGCGAGACCGGCCAGGAGGATCGAGTACCCCCAGACACTGGTGAGGAACAGGATGTTACCGAGCAGCATGGCGAAGAAACCCATGGCGTAGAGCAGGGTGGCGAGGTTGGCCACGGTGAACGAGCGGGAATGGAACAGCCGCAGGTCGAGTACGGGTTCGGGGTGGCGGGCCGACCGGAGGAGGAAGGCGACCATCAGGGCCACGGCCACACCCCCGCTGGCGAGGACCGCCGCGCTCGTCCACCCCCAGTTCGGGCCCTGCGAGATGGCCAGGACGAGGGCGGACAGCGAGCCGGCCAGCAGCACGACTCCCGGGTAGTCCGGGGCCACCGTCGACCCCGAACCGGGGATGCGCTCCAGCACCCGTCGGCCGACCAGCCACGCCACCAGACCGATGGGCAGGTTGACGAAGAAGGCGGCTCTCCACCCGAACCCGGTGATGAGCAGCGCCCCGACCGACGGGCCGGTGGCCACGGCGAGCGCTCCGATGCCGCCCCACAGGGCCACGGTCTGGGACCGTCGCTCGGTGGGAAAGGCGCCGAGCAGGAGCGCCAGGGACGAGGGCAGCAGGGCGGCCGCCCCCACTCCCTGGACCAAGCGGCCGGCCACCAGCAGGGTCACCGTCGGGGCTACGCCACAGAGGAGGGAGCCGAGGCAGAAGACCCCCAGGCCGGCGAAGAAGACCCGCCGGCTACCGAGGCGGTCGGCCGTCCGGCCGGCCACCACGAGCAGCGCGCCGAACACGATGCTGTAGCCGGTGATCACCCACGCCAGGGTGGCCCGCGAGTCCCCGGAGAAGGTCCGCTCGAGGGCCGGGAAGGCCACGTTGACGATCGAGAGGTCCAGGGACGCCATGAACGCGCCGAGGGCGGTCACCCCGAACACGAGATTGCGGCGGGTCGGCGCCACGACGGCCGCCGGACCCTGCTCGACTGTGGTCGGTTGCGTCATAGGACTCACGCTAATGGATTGCGTTCCATAATGCAACTGACTAGCTTGGTCCCATGGAACGGAAGAGTTTCGCCGACATGGACTGCTCCGTGGCCCAGTGCCTCGAGGTCGTGGGCGACTGGTGGACGATGCTCATCGTCCGCGACGCGTTCCTCGGGGTGAAGCGGTTCGAGGACTTCCGCAACCGCCTCGGGATCTCACGCAACATCCTCCAGCAGCGGCTGGGCAAGCTCGTCGCGGCCGGGGTCCTCACGCGGGTTCCCTACTCCGAACACCCACCCCGGGACGACTACCGGTTGACCGCCAAGGGACTGGACCTCTGGCCCGTGCTCACGGCCATGCGCCAGTGGGGCGACACCTATGCAGCCCCTGACGGGCCCCCGGTCGAAGTCGTCCACGACGCCTGCGGCCACGCCGGACGACAGATCATGGTCTGCGAGCACTGTCGCCAGCCGGTGGGTCCTCGCGACGTCCACGTCGTGCCCGGTGAGGGGCGGTCACCCGGGTTGGTCGGCGTGCGCCCCGCCTGATCAGCGCGCCGGAGCAACGGTCCGCCGGGGCGACCACCCTCGCTCAGCCCTCGGAGCCGCCGTCCGGCCGTTCCAGACCCTGCCGCTCCAGCACCGCAGCCGAACGCAACACGTTGCTGGCCACGAACGACCGTTCGCCGGCCGACCGGGACTCGAGCAGATCGGCCTTGCGCCGGTGGCCTTCGGCCACGTCGTCGCCGGCGGCGAAGATGACGAAGTCGACGAGGTGGAGGGCACGCTGCTGTTCGACCGCCCCGCCCCGGGCCAGCTGATCCACCTTGGCCAGGACCGCCGCGGTTCCTCCGGCCAGGTCGACGACGTCCCGGGCCACCTCGGCCCGGGTCGACGGGAACAGCATGGACGGGTTGCCGTCGTACCAGCCCATGTAACGCCGTAGCAGGTCGCGAACGGCGAAGGCCCGGCACCCGTAGAGGGGCTGGAGGTAGGGACTCTCGGCCAGCTCCTCGGGCAGTTCGACCTCGGCGAGGATCTGCTCCTGCCACTGGCCGGCGTTGATGCGTCGCACCACCTCGGCGTCGAGCCAACGCAGCGCCCGGGCTGTGGTCAACAGCATCTCGGTGGCATCCTCGGTGAACACGTCCCCGTGGCCGCTGACCACCGCCAGCGGCTCCACGGCGGCCATTGCCTCGAGGGCTTCGGCCCATTCGAGGACGTAACGCTGAACCCGGAACGGCGTCCCGGCATTGGGCAGCGAGGAGACGATGAAGTCGCCCCCGACGACGACCCGCCGATCGGGCACCCACACCCAGGTGTGGTCGTCGGTCTCGCCCAGGCCGTGGCGGCACTCGAGGGGGAGGTCACCGAGCCCGTCCAGGAGGAGGCGGTCCTCGTAGGCGATGGTCGGCGGGCAGTACCGGGCCTGTCGGACCACGTCGCCACCGCCCGGGCCCCAGCTGGCGAACTGGAGGTCGTAGGTCTGGGCCAGGTGACCCGACGTCCGGGCGTACCGCTCGAAGCGCCGCGCCACGTTGACGTGGCCGACGATGTCGGGGGCGTCGAGACCTCGGGCCTCGGCGTCGTCGAGCAGGGCCGGGGTGCCGAAGGCGTGGTCGTAGTGACCGTGGGTGTAGATGACGTAGCGGACCGGCAGGTCGGTGATCGCCCGGAGCTCCTCCACCACGCGTGGTCCGTTGATGAACAGGCCCGGGTCCACCACGGCCACCGCCCGGGAGCCGACCAGGAACGTGGTGTTCCCGAAGCCGGCGAGGAAGTGCACGCCCGGGGCGATCTGGCGGCTCCTCCGCGGGCGGGCCGAGGCGCCCAACGCCTCCGGACCGGGTCGGTCGTCGCTCATGTCGTGTCCTCGTCTCGGGTGGGGATCCGTCGAGCCTACGGGGTGCGGCCGGCCGGCCGTCGGCCGGTCCGGGCACGGTCGGACATACTTTCCCGATGGACGACGCCGCCCTCCAGCAATTCCAGATGCACGGCCAGGACATCCCCTGGCTCCTCGACCACTGGGCCGAGTACCGACCGGACCACCCGGTGCTCATCTGGGATCCCCCGTCGGGCGACGGTCGACAGTGGACGTACCGGGAGTTGCGGGCGGACACCCATCGTCTGGCCGCCGGCCTGACGGCGCACGGTGTGGGCCGGGGTGACAAGGTCCTCCTCCACGCGGACAACTGTCCCGAGCTCGTCCTGGCCTGGCTGGCGTGCGCCACGGTCGGCGCCGTCGGCGTGACCACCAACACCAAGTCGGTGGGTGCCGAGCTGGCCTACTTCATCGACAAGGCGCAGTGCGTGGCGGCCGTCACCCAGCCCCGGTACGCGGCGATGGTGTCGGCCGCCGGTCCGGAGCTGCGCTGGGTCGCCGTGACGAGCTCGGATTCCGACGAGGGCGGGAACGCCGACGTGACCGACCTCGATCTCGAGCCGTTCGACGGGCTCTTCGGCGACGCCGCCGACTGGCCGGGCCGGCCGGCCGAGCCGCTGCTCCCCTTCGGGATCATGTTCACCTCGGGCACGACCAACAAGCCCAAGGCCGTCGTCCACACCCATGCCAACGCGGTCTGGGCCAGCCGGCTGGGGCCCCGCAACATCGACCTCGGCCCTGACGACCGCTATCTCATCTACCTACCGTTCTTCCACGTGAACGCGCAGAGCTGGACGTTCTTTCCGGTGCTGGGGGTCGGCGCCACCGCCGTACTGACCCCGAAGTGGTCGACCAGCCGCTTCTGGGACGTCGTGGACAGGCAGGGGATCACCCACATCTCCCTGATGCCGTTCGTGATGGGGACCCTCGCCCAGGCGGACCGACCCCAGACCGCGTTGCGGGTCGGGGTCTTCGGGCTGATCATGCCCGACCTCGACCGCATGTTCGGCATCGACGTCTACGCCGCCTACGGGATGACCGAACTGGTGTCCCACGCCATCACCGGCAAACCGGCTGAACAGCTGCCCACGCGGTCCATGGGGCACGTAGCACCGGGCTACGAACTGGCCGTGGTCGACCAGGACACCGGCGAGCTGTGTGCCGAGGGACAGACGGGAGAGCTGTGGATGCGCGGCACCCGGGGCATCCAGATCTTCCTCGAGTACTTCGACAATCCCGAGGCCAACGCCGCCTCGTTCGAGGACGGCTGGTTCAAGACCGGCGACATGGTCCAGATGGGACCCGGTGGCAACGTCTTCTACCAGGAACGGGACAAGGACCTGATCAAGGTCGGGGGCGAGAACGTCTCGGCGCGCGAAGTCGAGGAGGTCGTGACGGCCGTGCCCGGGGTGGCCCAGGCTGCGGTGGTGGGGAAGAAGCACGAGTGGCTCGACCAGGTCGTCGTGGCCTTCGTGATCACCTCCCCCGACGCGCCCGACCCGGACGCCCTCGAACGACAGGTGATCGAAGCGTGCACGGCGCAACTGGCGGAGTTCAAGGTGCCGCGCGCCGTCTACGTCGTCGAGGAATTCCCTCTGGGCACACTCGACAAGCTCCTGAAGAACAAGCTGCGAGATCTCGCCGACGAGCAGCCCGAGGTCTGACCGGGACGAAGCCGTTGAACCGGACACACGCATCGGGCGGTCGCCGATCGACGGCCGTGCGGTGGCCGGACATCCCTAGCGGCGCCAGGAGCGGACCGGTTACCGTAGATCCGGCGCACTCCCCCGGTGGGAACCGATCGGACCTGACGAGATGGCAGAGGAGGGGCGGATGAGAGACAGCCGGGACGACCGGGTCGACATCGGCGACGGCACCGTCTCGTTCGACGTGTCGGTGCAGGACCCGAAGCGGCCGACGGTCACCATCACCGGCGAGCTGGACATCGCAAGTGTGGACGGGGTGGCCGAGGGTATCGAACCGTACCTCGGCGATCCGACGGAGCGAGTGGTGTTCGACCTTGGGAACCTCGAGTTCATGGACAGTTCCGGTATCGCCCTGCTCGTGCGGGTGGCCAATCGCGTCGGATCCGTACAGGTGAGCCGGGCGAGTCCCATCGTCCGACGGGTCCTCGAAGCCACCGGCCTCGTCGACACCTTCGGGATGGACGGGTGAGGACCGAACGGCGGTTCGACGACACCGGAGCCTCCGTTGGGAGAAGTCGCCGGTTCGTCGCCTCGGTCACCGAGGACGCTCCTCCGGAGGTCCGCGAAGCCATCCTCCTGATGGTGTCGGAGCTCGCCACCAACGCCGTCGTGCACGCCGGTGGCGGTTTCGTGGTCCGGGTGGAGCGGGTCGACGGCAGCATCCGTGTCACGGTGACCGACGGCGGGTCCGGTAGACCGGTCGTCCAGCATCCCGATGAGCACCAGCCCCACGGGCGGGGACTGCGGATCGTCGACGAGTTGTCCGACGAGTGGGGCTCCGAGGACACGGCCGCCCACGGAAAGGCCGTCTGGTTCCGGATCGACGCCGCCCCCCTCACCGACCGGGCGGGAGGTTCCTCGGGAACGAGATCGTCGGTAGGGCACGTCGCCGACCCGGCGGCGGCCCGCGACGGCGACCGCGGCCAACGGTTGCGCTCGCTGTTCCGGGTGGCCAGCTGACCGGTGGTCGAAGGACGCCGCCCGGCGACCGTCCATTCCACTCCTCCGGAACTACCGTCCGGCACTCCGGTGCTCCCGGCCGCGCAGCGCCTGGTCCGCACCCGGCACGATCCCGGCCGGGAAGCCGTCGGACCGCCATCGGAAGGCGTCTTCGGTGAGTGACGCGGTCCTCGACGGGGGACACCCCGGTGGTGGACGGCAGTCGGGGGACCGCGTGGGCTCCCCCCTCCGGCTCGGGATCGTCGTGGTGGTGCTCGGCCTCGTGATCACCCTCGCCTGCAGCTGGATCGCCGTCATGCTGAACCGCAACAACGACCACCGACTCCTGCAGCTCCAGACCGTCCAGGCCGGCGCCGTGCTCACGGCGACCATCGCCGACATCGAGACCCCGCTCTCGACCGCCGCGCAGCTGGCCGCGCACACGGCGGGTGACCCCACGGTCTTCCGGACGTATCTGGCCCCGTACGTCGGGAGCGGAAGGGACTTCGCCCATGTGTCGCTCTGGCGGACATCGGGTCCGTCGGATCAACCGGTGGAGGTGGCGTCGGTCGGTACGCCGACGATCCGGCCGGCCGGCCTGGCCGAGATGCTCGCGCTCGCCCCCACCGCGCAGACGGCGGTCGTCCGCGGCATCTCGACCACCACGCTCCAACGGATCGCCTACGCGGTGTCCGGCGGGTCGGGCACGGGCTACGTCGTCTACGCGGAACGGGCGATCCCGGCCTCCCGGGAGGTGGCGGTCGAGAAGGGCTCGGCCTTCGCCGACCTCGAGTACGCCACGTACGTGGGTCGCGACACCTCGGCCGCCGATCTGGCCACGACCGACGTCCCCCTCGGTGATCTACCGCTGTCCGGCGACACGGACCGCGTGGTGCTGCCCTTCGGCGACTCGCAGCTGACGTTGGAGACGGCACCGCAGGGGCAGCTCGGGGGGACACTCGGTGCCGCCCTCCCGTGGATATTCCTCGTCGCCGGCGTGCTCATCACCGCCGCCATCGCCGTGGTCTCCGTCCGACTTCGTCGTCGCCACGCCCTCGCCGAGGACGATGCCCGCACCATCGCCCGGCTCTACGAACGACTCGACACGCTCTACGACGAACAGCGGTCCATCGCCGACTCGTTGCAGCGGGCACTCCTGCCCCGGAAGAACCCGGTGATCCCCCATCTCGATGTGGCATCCCGGTTCGTGGCCGGAGCCGACCGGGTCAGCGTCGGCGGGGACTGGTACAGCGTGATCGGGACCGGTGGCTCCCGGTTCGCTTTCGTGGTCGGCGACGTGTCGGGTCGGGGCATCGAGCGCGGCCACGACGATGGCCCATCTCCGCTTCACCATCCGGGCCTATCTGCTGGAGGGTCACTCGCCCGGCGAGGCCCTCGAACTCGCCTCCCGGCAGATCACCGTCGCCGAGGAGGGCCACATGGCCACGGTGCTCGTCGGGGTGGGCGACTCCGCCACCGGTGCGATGACGCTGGCGAACGCCGGCCACCTCCCCCCGGTGCTGTGCTCCCGGGCCGGAGCCGCGCCTCGTCGACGGAGCCGTCGATCCACCCCTCGGACTCGGCGCGCGCCGGTACTCGGCCCAGTCGATCAACGTGATGCCCGGGGAGACCCTGCTGCTCTACACGGACGGGCTCGTGGAGCGACGGGGTGAGCTGCTCGACGTCGGGCTCGGCCGTCTGGTGGATGCCGCCTCCGCCCCGGGGGACGACCTCGAGGCGTTTGTGGACACGTTGATCGGACGGCTCACGGGGCCCGGATCGGCCGACGACATCGCCGTCCTCGCCCTCCGGCGGACGGTCAGGGTCGGACCGGGGACGGAGCCGGTCGACTCACACGCCTGACGCGACCAGCGCGACGCCTCGTCCCCCCGGGTCCCGGACGGGACCCGCACCGACAGTCGGGCGAGCACCGTTCGGCGGCGCCCACGGTGTCAGCTGCGCTCAAGTAACCGGGCGATCCGGCCGAGACAATCAGGGTGCACCTCCGGTTGCGGGCTCCCACCGACCACGGCGACGCCGATCGGCGACCGACCGGCCTCCGTCGCCGCGCCGCGCCGCGACCCCGACACCATGGTCGCGTGGTCGTCTCGGGCCTCCTACTGGCATCGATCGGCCTCCTGGCCGGCGCCGGTGTCTATGCCGGGCTGTCGGCCACCGCCACGGGGGCCGAGGGAGTGTCCTCCGGCACCCTCGACCTCACGCTGTCGAAGGACGTCGGAGTCGGCTTCAGCTCCTTCGCCGGGAAACTGGCTCCGGGGGACACCGACAATGTGTTCGTCGACCTCAACAACACCGGCACGCTGGCGTCCGCCGCCGGTATGACGCTCACGGTGACCGGTGCACCGTCCAGCAGTCTGGTCGACGGATCGATCCCCGGCGAAGGGCTCACCGTCTCCGCCACCCGGTGCCCGATCGCCTGGAACCTGGCGACCGGTGCGTGCACGCGTGCCACGACGACGATCCTCGCCCCGACGCCGGTCAGTGGGATGGCGTCGGGAACCGCTCTCTCCAACATCCCCGCTCTCGCCGCCGCCACCGGCAAAGTGGCACATGTCCGGATAACGGTCGGCATGACGGCCAACGAGACCTCCGTCAACGGCGTGACCCCGGTTCCCTCGGTACAGGGTCTGACGGCCGCGTTGAAGTTCCTCTTCACCGAACGGCAGCGCACGGGCATCGCCACCAACAAGTAAGTGTCCCGGGTCCGGCGGGGCCGGACCAGCCGCGGACCGGTGCGGCCGCGGTGGGCCCGACCCTGTTGTGCACCGACAGCCGGCGTTAGTACCGTTGGCCGGGGGACAGGCAGGGAGAACCGCGGAGTGAGACGACGACGGATGGTGGTTGGAGTCCTTGCGGCTGCGGTCGTCCTGGCCGGGGTCACCGTCCCGATCGTCGACGCCCTCGCCAGCGGGCCCCCGGACGTGACGACGGCCGGGTACTCCAACCTCCGCACCGACTGGGACTCCTCGGAGTCGGCCCTGACGCCCACGGCGGTCCAGTCCGGCTCGTTCGGCAAGGTGTTCTCCACGAAGTTGAGTGGCTCCATCTACTCCCAGCCCCTGGTCGTGGGAGGCACGGCGATCGTGACCACCGAGGAGGCGAACGCCTACGGTGTCAACGCCACGACCGGCGCCGTCGTGTGGCGCCGCAACTTCGGCCAGCCGTTCAAGGCGAAGACGATCGGCTGTTCGGACCTGACCCCGTACATCGGCTCGACCTCGACCCCGGTCGAGGACCCCAGCACGGGAACCGTGTACCTGACCACCCGACTCGAGACGGGATCCGGCGGACTCGCCAATGCCCAGTGGTTCCTGCAGGCGGTCAATGCCGCGACCGGTGCCGAGGTCTCCGGCTATCCGGTGCCGATCACCGGTACGCCGTCGAACACCCCCGGCGTACCGTTCAACGCGTCCTACTCCCAACAGCGCCCGGGGCTCCTCCTCCTCGGCGGCACCGTCTATGCGGCGTTCGCCTCCGACTGTGACTACACCCCCTACCGGGGCATCGTCGTCGGGGTGAGCACGACTACGCACACCATCACCACGATGTGGAGTGACGAATCGGGAATCGGCACGGACCAGAACTCACAGGCCGGCATCTGGCAGAGCGGCGCCGGACTCGTCTCCCTCGGACCGGGCAACATCGTCCTGGCGACCGGCAACGGCGTCTCCCCCCAGCCGGCGGCGTCCGGCCACCCCCCGGCCACCCTGTCGGAGTCCGTCGTGGGGCTGACCGTCGGTTCCGACGGCTCGCTGACCCCGACGCAGTTCTTCGCGCCGTCCGACGCGGCCAACCTCGACGCCACCGACGACGACTTCGGATCGGGCGGTCCCGTCGCCCTCCCGCCCGCCGACTTCGGCACGCCGGCCCATCCGCAGCTCCTCGTCCAGGTGGGCAAGGACGGCAGGATCTTCCTGCTCGACGCCGCCGACATGGGTGGATTCCAACAGGGGGCGGCCGGTGGTGACGCTGTGCTCCAGGAGCTCGGTCCCTACGGTGGCGTGTGGGGACACCCCGCCGTGTACGGCGGCCAGGGCGGCTGGGTCTACGTGCTCGAGAGCGCCGGCGGCGGCTACCTGCGCGCCCTCTCCTACGGGGTCGACGCCCAGGGCGTTCCGCAGCTGACGTCGGCCGGGACGAGTTCCGGTTCCTTCGGTTACACCTCGGGGTCGCCCATGGTGACGAGCAACGGGACGACCGCCGGCAGCGCCGTGGTCTGGGTCGTCTTCAGCAGCGGGCCGAGCGGAGCCAAGGCCCAGCTCCGGGCCTACGGCGCCATACCCTCGAACGGGGTCCTCCCACTGCTGTGGTCGGCACCCATCGGCACCGCATCGAAGTTCGCGGTGCCCACCGCCTGGAACGGCCGCATCCTCGTCGGTACCCGCCAGGGCCGGCTCATCGAATTCGGGACGTCGGCCCAGACGGCCACGACAGCCGCCCCGGTGGACTTCGGCTCGGTCCCCGTCGGTTCGACCCGGACGATCACCGTCACCTCGACCACGCCCCAGGCCATGACCGTGTCGGGCCCGGCGACCGTCAGCGGCTACCAGGCCACCTCCAGCCCGGAGGCGACTCCCGGCCCGGCGACGACGGTGCCGGCCGGAGCCACGGCAGGGCCCACGGCCATCCCACCCGCCGGCACCGAGGCAGTCCCGGCGGGTGTCTTCACGGTCTCCTCACCGGCCGGCGGCACCCGGGTCGCCGCCGGGTCCCGCGTCTCGGTCCGCGTGACCTTCACACCGACCGGGCCGGGAGCGGTCATCGCCGACGTGACCCTCCCGACCAGTCTCGGTGACCGCACCGTCCCGCTCTCCGGGTACGGTTCCTCGCCCGGCCTCCTCCATTCGTCCGAACCGCTCTCCTACGGCACCGTCCTGACCGGATCCGGAGGTCGGGCCCTGACCGCCACGGTGTCCAACTCCTGGAACCGTCCCGAGACGATCACCGGGGTCGGCGAGCCGGGGGGACCCTTCACCGTCACCGGTGCCCCGGCGACGGGCACCGTCCTCGCTCCCCAGCAGTCGGTCACCGTGTCCGTGCGCTTCGATCCCACGGTGGCCGGCGACTTTGCATCGGCCCTCACCATCGCCACCGACCAGGGGTCGGTGACGCTCCCGACCACCGGCTCCGCGGCCACCGGTTACGGCCGGTTGGCCGTCAGCGCCACCACGGTGGACGCCGGCGCGGTGCAGATCGGGCAGGCGAAGGACGTCACCTTCCAGGTCGGAAACAGCGGCTCCGTGGCCTTGACCGTTACCCGGGCCATCGCCCCCGCTGGGGAGTTCTCGACCGACGTGCCCATGCCCGAGGGGACGACCATCGATCCCGGCACCTTCCTGGACCAGCACGTGACGTTCCAGCCCACAGCCCCCGGTCCCGACTCGGAGACCTACGTCTTCAAGTCCGACGACGGGGGGCAGGCCACGGTCACGCTCGTCGGCACCGGCACCTGACCGCCACCGGCACCTGACCACCGATCCGACCGACGGATCGGACCGCGGCCGCCCCGTCCGGCCCGGGCCGACGTCACCCCGGCCGCCGCGATCGACCCCGGGCCCGGACCTGGGCAACCATGGTGGGGTGGACGCCACGGGTGACGACCAGCCAGCGCCCGCGGCGCCACCTACGTGGTACCCACGGAAGATGGGGCGCGGTCACGTCCGGGGGCTCGTCGGGATCCTCGTCGTGGCCGTGGCCGTCGGCGCCCTGGCCATCGCCGGCCACTCCGTCCTCGGTGAGGCCCTGGCGACGTTCGGGCACCTGCGGTGGATCTGGATCCCACCCGCCCTGCTCGCCGAGGCCGCGTCCATGGGGGCGTTCGCCCGGATGCAACGCCACCTCTTCCGGGTGAACGGCGTCCGGATGAGGCTCACCTCGACCCTGGCCGTCACCTACGCCGCCAATGCCGTCTCCCTGTCCCTCCCCATCGCCGGACCACCCGCCTCGGTCGGTTACGCCTTCACCCAGTTCCGACGGCTCGGCGCCGACTCCGCGTCGACGAGCTGGACGCTCGGCATCTCGTGGATCGTCTCGACGTTCGCCCTCGGTGTGGTGCTGGCCATCGGCGCCCTGACCAGTGGCAACACCACCACCGCCGTCCTCGGTCTCGCCAGCGCGGTGGTGGCCGTCTTGCCGCTGGTGGGGGTCCTCGTCGCGCTCCGCAACGCCCGGGCGAGGGCGGCCGTCGCCAGGCTCGCCCGGTCGGCGTGGGCCTTCGTCGGGCGTATCCGCCGACGCCCGGGTGACGAATGGGCCGCGGCCCTCCCGGTCGACGAGTTCCTCGACGACCTCGCCACCGTCCGCATGTCCGCCTCCTCCTACGTGCGCGTCGCGGCCCTCTCCCTCTGGAACTGGTTCGCCAGTGCCCTCTGCCTGGTGTTCGCCATCCTCGCCACCGGCGGGGGCGTCCCCTGGCACGGTCTCCTACTCGCCTATGCGGTCGGGACCGGGGCCGCCCTCCTCCCGCTCACTCCCGGTGGCGTCGGCGTGGTGGAGCTCGCCCTGGCCGCCGCGCTCGTCATCGCCGGCATGCACGGACCCCACGCCCTGGCGGCCGTGCTCGTGTTCCGGATCATCAGCTTCTGGCTGGTCATCGCCATCGGATGGGTCGTGGTGGGCGTCCTCTACCGCCCGAACCGGATCATCCCGGCGAGTTAGCACGTAGGGGCACCCGGGGCCCAGCCCCTCCAGAATCCGGCCACCGTATCCGTCGTGAGGTGCGACCGGGCGATGTATATCCGTCGCCAACGGCTCCTATCATGAGTGAGGTCGAAAGGGGCAGGTGGATGAGCGACGGAATCCATAGACGCGAGCGGAGGCCGGCCGGCGGCCGGACCAGATCCCGCCTGTTGGCGCTCGACAACTGGTACGACGACGCCTCGGTGGTCATCGGGAACCTGGATGCCTGCGTCGCCATCCTGCGGTCCATGCTCGTCGGACGGCCCGACTCCAACATGAGGATCGCCCAGTCACTGAGCGGTCTCCTCCTGGACTCCGAACTCTGGCTCCTCACCCACCCCTGCCCCGACCGGTGGAACGGCGAGTACATGCTCGACGTGATCGGCGTCTTCGTCGAGATCGGCCAGGAGATCGTCCAGGCCGACGGCGACCCGACGGCCGTCCTCGGCGACCTCCGACAGGAGGCCGACGTAGCCGTGGACCTGCTCGCCAACCTCAAGGACCTCGCCCACCACGTGGCCAACTCCGTGCGCGACTGACCACCCCCGACATGCCGCCCTCCAGGGGCCGCGGTCGGACCCGAGGTCAGCCGACGCCGTCGGCCAGCAGGCGCTTGGCCAGGCGCTGGAGCTCCGTCACCATCCGCCGGGCGCTCGTCACCTTGGCCTCCAGCACCGTCAGTTCCGCACCGCGGGGATCGCCGAAGGCCTGGACGACCTGGTGCCCCACCTCGACCAGGGTCGACACGACGGAGTCCAACTGCCGGGCTCCCCACGGATCGGGGCACGGGTCCTCGAGCAGAGCGAGCTCGGCCCGCCGAGACTGCTCGCCGAGCCGCCTCGCCCGTTCCAGGTTGGCCGCCGGCTCGCCGCCGACGATCGACTCCAGGAGTGCGCAGTTGGCGCTCAGCGCCTCGAAGAGACCGGCCGATCTCCGGAACCAGTGGGAGACCTGCTCCCCGTAGACGAAGGCTTCACTGGCTTCGCTCATCGCCCAATCGTGCCATGCGGTCCGGCCCGGGGCGTGGCTCCCGCGTCATCCGTCCCGATCCGGCACCGCGGCCAGCCGCGACCGCCTTGACCATCCGGGCCGCCGCGGGCAGGCTCGACGGTGCCTCGACGGCACGATGTCCGCCAGGCGACGCATCACGAACGGAGCGACATGACCGACGAGCAACGGTTCACCATCGGAGCGGAGGCACGCTGCACGGACGGAGTCTGCGGACACGTGATCCGCGTGGTCATCGACCCGACCGACCTGGAGGTGACGCACCTCGTGGTGGAACCGACCCACCGCGAGGGACTCGGGCGCCTGGTGCCCCTGTCATCGGTTCAGGAGTCGACGGCCGACCACGTCGACCTCGCCTGCACGACGTCGGAATTCGAGGCCCTCGGGTTCGCCGAGGAGAGCCAGTTCCTGCCGGCGAGCGGTGGGCACGCCGACTATCTGGCCGGCGAGGTCCTCGCCCACCCCTACTTCGGTCTCGACGACGTCGTCGGGGACGTGCCGCAGGTCGTCACGTACGACGCCATCCCGCTCGACGAGGTCGAGGTGCGCCGGGGCGAGCCGGTCCATGCCACGGACGGGACCATCGGGTCTGTCCGCGGGCTCGTGATCGACCGCACCAGCCACCATGCCACCCACCTGCTGCTCGAAGAGGGCCACCTGTGGGGACGCAAGCAGGTGGCCATCCCCATCGGGTCGGTGACCGGTGTCGACGGAGGCATCCATCTCGACCTCTCCAAGCAGCAGGTCGAGGACCTGCCTCCGGTCGGGGACGTCCGCTCCGGCTCCTGACGCCGACCGGGGAGTCGACCCGGAGCCGTCAGGTTTCCGTCACCGGCCGGGGGGACGGGCTCAGGCGGCCGGAGGCGGTGGGTCGACCACGGGGACGTCGACCGTGGCCTCCCACAGGATCACGTAGGTCGGACAGACCACCCCGGTGCACGACGGTGTGCCGATGGCCTCGAGTTGGGCCGACCCGTACCCCACGACCTTGAAGTTCGTGACCGACGAACCCGTCGAGGTGACACCACCGGACGTCCTCACCAGGGGCGACACGCTGGCGGCCGGCACCACGGACGCCTCGCTCCAGCGGATGCCGTTGGTCGCCGTGAGCTTCACCCGGACGACATCGCCCTTGGCTGCGACGACCGTCGTGCCGCTGCTCGCATTGGTGAGGACGATCACCGGGGTCGGCGTCGCCTTGGCCAGCGCCACCGGGGACGTGGCCACGGTCGTCACCCCGAGCAACGACAGACCGACGACTCCTGCGCATCCGAACTTTGCCATCGCAGTGCGGATCATCTGGACCTCCTTCGCCGGACCGTGCCGAGCGGACCGGAGTCACGTGCGTACAGGTTGGACAACGACCGGCCGGCCCGGTCCGTTACGGCCGGCCCCGGGGGGCGCGGGTGCCGTCGGGTGGACCCGTCCGACGGACCGTCGGTCGATCGGCCGGTTGGCTAGCCTCTGCGGAACGCCCAGCGGAGGAGGTTGGCAGTGGCAGACGACGAAGCGGCCGAGCGGACGGTGCGGGCCTGCATGGCGGCCCTGGAAGCCCACGACACCGACGCCATGGCGGCGCTCATGACCGCCGACGTGGTGTACCACAACATCCCCCTGGAACCGGCGGTCGGTCTGGAGGCGGCCCGCGCCTTCCTGGACGGGTTCTTCGGCATGTTCGCCGGCACATCCGTCGAGATCCTGCACCTCGCCGTCCGGGACGGGGTCGTCCTGACCGAGCGGATCGACACGTTCACCTTGGACGGGATGCAGGCCCCGCTCCCGGTCATGGGCACCTTCGAGCTGCGGGACGACAAGATCTGCGCATGGCGGGACTACTTCGACATGGCGCAGGTCACCGCCATGCTGACGCCCTGACGCGGTCCCCGGAGCCCCACGCCGGGGGCCCGACCGGTCGTGGTCAGGCCGGCCGGCCGAAGAGGACGGCGCCCGCGGAGTCGACGGCCGCGCAGAACGTCGTCGTCGGACACGAGACGGCCGTCAGGTGTCGGCCCGGGTCGACCGTCTCGTAGGACCAGGTGGAGCCGGTCCATTGGAGGACGGCGCCGTTGCCGTCGACGGCGGCACAGTAGGCGGTGGAGGGGCAGGAGACCCCGGTCGGGTACGGCCCGACCGAGGTGGCGGACGCCTGGCCCGGCTCGACGCGGACCGGCGCGCCCCACACCTGGCCGTCGAGGAACATGACGTCTCCGGTGTCGAGGGCGGCGACGCAGAACACCGTCGAGGGGCACGAGACCGACGTGAACGATCCGGTCGCCGCGTAGCTGTCGGGTTGGGTCCACGAGGAGCCGTTCCACTGGGAGATCCCCCCCGACACGGATACGCAGAAGCTGGACGACACGCAGGCGATACCCGCCACCGAGCCCCAGTCCCCGCTGGTGGCGCTCCACCGGCCGTCATCGAAGGCGAAGGCGTAGCCCTCGGCGTCGACCGTGGCGCAGTACCCGGTGGGGGCGCACCCGACGGCTCCGAGATCGGTCGCCCCCGGCAGGGTCTGGGGTGCAGACCAGGACTGGGCGGCCCCGGTGACCACCTGCGAGGCGGCGGTGGGGACGGCGGCACAGAACGAGGCGCTGGCACAGGAGACGGAGACGCCGCCCTGGCCGACCGGACCGGGCGCCGGACTGACCGGACCCGACCACGTGGTGCCCTGCAGCGAATAGATCCCGCCGTCGGCGTCGATGGCCACACAGGACGTCGGCGAGGCGCACGAGACGGTGTCGAGGCCCGGGCCCGGGGTCACCGCGTGCCGTCCACCGAAGACGAGCTGGCCGGCGGGGAGGGAGGTCGTCGTCGGTGCCGGCTTCGTCGTGGTGGTCGTGGGCGCGGTGGTGGAGGACGAGCAGGCGGATGTGACCAGACCGACCAGGAGGAGGAGCGCGGCGACGGTCGCCGCACCCGTCCGGGCGGAGCCGGAGGGGCGTCCCGAGGTGTCCCGGCAAGGTCCCGGAACGTTGCTGGGTGTCGATGGCATGGTGCGTCGGCCTCTCCCGGGAGCTTCTGTGGTCGGTGGGCGCCCGCCGATGCATCGAGGAGCCCGCCCCGCCCACAGCCATGTTCCCTCACGTCGCCGGCCCCCGGGGCGCATGGTCGGCGGCTCGGGCCGGTCGGCGGAAGTGTGCCGGTTCGGGGGCCGCAGCGGTGGGTACGGACCGGTCGCGACGGATCACCCGGCCAGCGGCCGGCACCCCGCCCGATGAGTCGCTCCCGGTCGGGCTCGGCCGTGGTCGAGCGTCTGCTCGGACAGTTCGGCACGACCTGGTCGGCCGAAGCGGGGTTCACCGTGCGCAACACACCGGCCCCGCTCTTCCGGCTCCTGGTCCTGTCGCTGCTGCTCAGCACGCGCATCGACAGTGAGACCGCCGTGAAGGCTGCCCGGGCGCTCGCCGAGGCGGGTTGGACGACACCCGCCAAGATGGACGCTTCCAACTGGGGAGCGAGGACCCGGGTGCTGAACCGTTCGGGGTACGCCCGCTACGACGAGTCCACGGCCCGGATGCTGGAGGCGACCACGACCCTGGTCATCGAGCGGTGGCGGGGCGACCTCCGGAACCTCCGGGAGGAGGCCGGGCGGAAGGAGGCGGGCGAGCGGGCACTCCTGAAGCAGTGCAAGGGGATCGGTGACGTCGGTGCCGACATCTTCTTCCGGGAGGTGCAGGGGGTGTGGCCCGAGCTCCGGCCGTTCCTCGACGCCCGGGCGCTCCGGGCGGCCGAGCGCCTCGGACTCGGGTCGACCCCGAAAGCGGTCGCGAGGCACGTCGACGACGCGGAGCTGCCGCGGCTTGCCGCCGCCCTCGTCCGGGTCGACCGGGTCGACGGCTACCGCGAGGTCATCGGCTGACCACCGACGCGGTGACCGATCGGACCCTGACCGGTGACCCCGGTCGTGCGCCACCGGTCGGTCGCCATCTGTACGACGAGCGGTCGTCCGTAGCCAGGACGTTTGGCCGAGCTTCACCCGAACCGTCGGCCATGTTGCTGACGTAACTACGAATACAGGTCCCTGACCAGGACTTTTGGCGCGCTCGGCAGGATTCGAACCTGCAACCTTCTGATCCGTAGTCAGATGCTCTAATCCGTTGAGCTACGAGCGCTGGTCGCCGACCGGCCTCCCAGGTGGAGGTCGCCCGTGGGGCAACCGTCCGGAGGACACATCAGCCGGGACACTCTACCCGACCTGCGTCGTCCGCCCCACCCGACCAGGTCGGCGGCACACGCCCCCGTCGGGACCGGGCCGCCCGACGCTCCTTCCCCCGCCACCGATAGGGTGCAGTACGTGACCGATACCGGTGGTTCCTTCGACCTGGAGCTGGCCGCCGCCCAGCTGCGGGCCGACAGTTCGGACGTCGGCATCCTCGTGAAGGTCCTCGTCGACCAGCTGTCCGACGCCCTCGGGTCCCGCCTCAAGGTCGAGCGGGCCGGAGGCCGTTTCCGGAAGTCCGACGAGATCAAGTCGCTCACCATCACCATGGAGGACGACCAGTTCGACGCCGTCGTCGATGGTCCCGTGCTCCGCTGCACCATCGGCCATTCATCCGGCGGCATCCGGATCCGGAGCGAGAAGGTCGACATGGACGCCTGGCTGAACCGGCTGCTGACCGTGCTGCAGGCCGAGGCCGACCACAGCCAGGCCGTGCGCCAGGCACTCGAGAACATCGTCATCGGAGGCAACGGATGAGCGACGCGCCGGAGGAACTCCCCCAGGACCTTCCCGAAGGTGCCTCCAAGCGACTGGCGGAGCTCGAACAGGGCCTGTTCACCTCGGACCTGTCGGTCAACGAGTTCCTACTGATCAAGGAGGTGGGCTTCCATCCCGTCGGATTCGTGATGGGCTCGTCGATCTACCACACCGGATCCAGACCCGGAGGTGGAGCCAGAGCCAGGAGCTCACCAAACTCACCGAGGCCATGTACAACGCCCGGGAGCTGGCCATGACCCGCATGGAGGAGGAGGCGCTCGAACTCGGCGCCGACGGCGTCGTCGGTGTCCGCCTCGACGTCAACTACTACGAGTGGGGCAAGGACGCCGCCGAGTTCATCGCCGTCGGCACCGCCGTCAAGGCCGAGAGCGGCGTCTCCCACCGCAACGCCCTGGGCAAACCGTTCACCTCGGACCTCTCGGGCCAGGACTTCTGGACCCTCATGCACACCGGCCACATCCCCCAGGGCCTCGTCATGGGCACCTGCGTCTACCACATCGCCCACCGCGGACTCGGCGCCACCCTGGGGTCGGCCGGCCAGAACGTGGAGCTGCCCAACTTCACCCAGGCCCTCTACGAGGCCCGTGAGCTGGCCATGACCCGCATGCAGGACGAGGCGAACGAGCTGGGCGCCACGGGCATCGTCGGCGTCCGGCTCGAGGAGAAGTCCCATCAGTGGGGCAGTCACACCATCGAGTTCCTCTCCCTCGGGACCGCCGTGGTGAAGACCGCCGACGAGGTCACGCTGCCCACGCCGACCACCATCATCTCGCTGGACAACTGATGGCCGTCCCGGCCGAGCCCCCCGGCGACCTGCCCGAAGCGGCGGTCAGGCGGTTCGGCGAGGGCGCCTTCACCTCCGGCCTGACCGTTCCGGACTTCGCCGCCTGTCTCCAGATGGGCCTCGAACCGGTCGGATTCGCCCAGGGGTACTGCGTCATGCAGTGGCGCTGGTACGGGATGTCGGCCATGGGTGGCGGCGGCTTCGGCTACCAGTGGGGTGGCGTCCGTGGCTACTCCGAGACGTTCAACTGCCCCCACGGCATGATCTCCGCCGAGCACCGCTCCTGGGGCCAGAACTACGAGCAGTCCTGGATGGAGGACGCCTGGACGTCCGGCTTCTCCACCGCCTACGAGCGCATGATCGACGAGGCCACCTCGGCCGGGGCCCACGGTGTGGTCGGCGTGGTCGACGCGTCGGCTCCGCTCTCCGACCTCGGTGTCGTGGAGTTCAAGGTCCAGGGCACCGCCGTCCGGGTGGTCGACGGCGACTCCGCCGGCCGACGGCCGCCGTGGACCACCTACCTGGCCGGCCAACGCCTCGCCAAGCTGGTGGAGGCCGGCTACGCGCCGGTGGCCGTGGCCGCCACCGTGGCGTCGGTCGGCGTCTGGGCCAATTGCATCACCCATACCTGACCGAGGGATCGGGCTCCCTCTACGGGGGCGCGACGGCCGGCGCCGAGATCGTCCAGACCGTCAAGGCCCAGACGGCGGCCCGGCGCATCGCCACGGAGCGGATCCGGGCCCAGCTGGGTCCGACTCACTCCACGGTGCGTCACTGACCACGACCCGGCGCGAACTCGGCGAGGGCGACGCCACCATCGAGTGCATCCTCCGGGGCAACCGGGTCCGCCGGTTCAAGGACTTCGACCCCATGCCCGCCCCCCGACCACCGTCCGCCTGCTGTGACCGTCCCGCCCGCTCGACCGCAGGGACCCGGCGACGCCCGGGCCGACATCGGGCGGCCGCCGAGGCCCTGGCCCGGCCGGCCGGCGGCGGCCGCGACCCGGATGACGTCCGACTGTCGATCGACGAGGAGCTCGTGCTCCACTCCATCGGGTGGGAGCCGGTGGAGCTGGTCAGCGGCACGTCGATGCACTCGGTCCCCATGGGCGTCTGGAACTGGGACGGGGGAGATCGGCTACGCCTCGGCCGCCTACGCCCGGTCGTTTGCCGCCGCCGTCCAACGCCTCCACGAAGCCTGCGCCCACGCCGGCGGCCACGGGGTGGTGGGGGTCCACGTGGAGTGGGGGGTCGAGCCCCACCACATCGACGTCGCCCTGGTGGGCACGGCCGTCCGTCCGGCGGGGTCACCGGCCGCGGATCCGAGCCGACCTTCGTGTCCGACCTGTCCGGAAGGGACTTCACCGTGCTCCGTTCGGCGGGCTGGGCGCCGCTCGGTCTGGCCGCCGGCGCCAGCTTCGTCTACGCCCCCCGCCGGTCGATGGGGGCGGCCATGAGCAGTCGGGCCAGAACGTGGAGCTCACCAACTACACCGAGGCCATGTACGCCGCCCGGGAGGCCGCCATGGAGCGCATGCAGACGGCGGCCCTCCAACTGGGCGGGACCGGCGTGGTCGAGGTCAAGGTCACCGAGGGCCCGATGGAGTTCGCCCGCCACGCCGTGGGCTTCACCGCCTACGGCACCGTGGTGCGTCCCTCCCCGACGGTCACCGGGACCTGGGCGTCCAGATGGTCCTCCCCCTCGACGACCCGGTCGTCGGCTTCGACGCCGCCTCGTTGCGTGGCAGCCGAATCCTCCCCGGGGCCCGACAGTTCTGACGGTCCGTCAGATACACTGCCGGGCCATGCCCACCGACGCACCGCCCCACGGCATCCGGATCCTCGAGGGTTCCGCCCTTGGGCCCGCCGCCATCACCATGCCCCTCATCCACCTCGGCGCCGAGGTCGATCAAAGTCGAGCCCCCGCCGGCGACTACATCCGGGACACGCCTGCCCATCATCGACCGCGTCTCCCTCATGCACCTCCACGTCAACCGGGGCAAGCGCACGCATCGCCATGGACCTCCGGACCGAAGGAGGACGTGGCCACCTTCAAGGAGCTGGCCGTGACGGTCGACGCGGTGGTCGAGGCCGGTCGCCCGGGCGTCCTGGCCCGACGGGGTGTCGGTTACGACGACCTGTCGGAGATCAAGCCGGACATCGTCTTCCGCACCATCTCCGGCTACGGCATGACCGGCCCCTACAGGGACCTCCCGGCCCACGGCGTGGCCTTCGACACCTGGGCCGGCATCGTCACCCCCCAGGTCGACGAAGACGGATTCGCCTATCTGCCCGAGCACGCGTCCATGGGCATCCATGCCGGACCCCTCTTCGGGGCTCTCGGAATCCTGGCCGCCGTCCTCCGGGTGAAGACGACCGGCGAGGGCTCCTTTCCGGGAAATGGCCCAGTCCGATGCGGCGGCGGCCATGGACTGCTACCGGAGCAGACCTGGAAGGCCTACGAGCGCCCGAGTCCGAGGTGACCGGCAACAAGGCCGACGACTACGAGCGGCGTGACCCGGGCACGGCGGGCATGATCCAGGGGTCCGCTACCAGGTCTACGAGGCGACCGACGGCCGCTACATCCTGTTCATGGCCTCCGAGCAGGCCCTCTGGGAAGAACTCCTGCGAGTCGGTCGGTCGAGGACCTCTTCGAGCGCTGGCCCGGCTCCAAGTACGCCGACCACGCGCTCGACAACCTCGAGCTCCGGCCGAGCTCGGGACATCTTCCTCACCCGCACGGCCACAGCACTGGCTCGAGTCACGGCGCGAGGGGATCTTCCGGTGGCCCCGGTCAACTCACCCAAGACCATCGCCGGATGACCCCCAGTTCCAGGACCGCTTCCCGTGGTACCCGATCGAACAGCTGGGGCCGAACAGCTCGGTTTGCCCGCTCAAGTTCATCGGCGAGCAGCTCCCCGCCCTGTTCCACGCCCCGACCGTCGGCCAGCACACCGACGAGGTCCTGGCCGACCTCCTCGGCTGGGACGCCGGCGCATCACCGAGTCCTGGGCCCGGGCGGCCTGGGGGGCCGGCGGCGGGCTCAGCCGGGCCACCGGGCCACGGCATCCGGTCCCCACCGGAACGACGTGCCCTCCACCTGTCCCCAATTCTGACGCTCCGTTAGGAACCCGCCATTACCGCCCCCAAGACCCGAGTTCCCGCCGTCGATGGTTGGTTCACCATGGACGAGGGGGCACCCGCCCTGCTCGGCTCCCGGTGCACGAGCTGTGGCAACGTCGCCTTCCCCAGGGAGACCTACTTCTGCCGCAACCCGCACTGCCGGGGCACGGAGTTCGCCGAGGCCGAGCTGAGCCGCACCGGCAAGGTCTGGTCCTACACCGATGCCGGCTACCAGCCGCCGGAGCCCTACGTGGCCGCCGATCCCTACGTTCCCTTCTCCCTCTGCCGCGGTCGAGCTGGCCGCCGAGCAGATGGTGGTCATGGGACAGGTCGTGCCCGGCGTGGGCGTCGACGACCTGAGCATCGGCGCCGAGGTCGAACTCGTGCTCGACACCCTGTACGAGGACGACGAGCACGAGTACCTGGCGTGGAAGTGGCGGCCCGTCGCTGCGGCGGGCACGGCGAGCGGACAGGGGGCCTGACCATGGGAACCGACAAGAAGGTCGCCGTCCTCGGTGCCGGCATGCACCCCTGGGGGAAGTGGGGTCGCAATTTCGTCGAGTACGGGCTGGCCGCCGCCTCCGACGTGCTGGCCGAGGCCGGCGTCGACTGGACCGACATCCAGTTCGTGGCCGGCGCCGACACCATCCGCAACGGCTACCCCGGTTTCGTGGCCGGGGCCACCTTCGCCCAGGCCCTCGGATGGACC
>CAWJEK010000025.1:0-22953 GCA_963841885.1 uncultured Acidimicrobiaceae bacterium | reverse complement strand
CGGTTCGTGCTGGCGCTGGCCGCCGTGGCGTGCGTGGCCGCCGGTGGGATCTACGTGGCGGTCCACCAGAGCCAGGTCGTGGCCCCTGACAACGGCGCCTGGCCGCAGTCCTTCCAGGTGGCCAGTCAGTGGGCCTGGGCCGGGGTGGTCTTCCTCGGGGCCGACGGGGTGGTGGACGTGGCGCTGCGGGCGAGGGAAAGCCGAGTACACGCCGACCGGCGGCTTCCGGACGGGGGGGCGGAGCCAGAGATCCGACCACGGCCGACGCCCCCGGTGGGTCGCCCGCCTGACCCTGACGGCGCCCCCGCGCCGGTATCAGTCGGTGCGGGCGAGCGCCTCGGCGCCCAGGGCGGCGAGGGTGCCCCGGGCGGTGGTGTCCCACGTGAGCCTGGCGGCGTGGTCCAGGGCGCCGCTGGCCGAGGCGCCGACGCAGCACCTCGTCCCCGCAGGACGGCGTCGAGCGCGGTCACGAGTTCGTCGAGTGGAGTCGACCAGGAGGCCGGAACGCCCGTCGAGGACGGCGTCCTCGTGGCCGCCGATGCGGGTGGCCACGGCCGGTGTGCCACCGGCGCCCGCCTCGGTCACCGTCATCCCCCAGCCCTCCCGAAGGGAGACGAGGCCGCGACCCAGGCCCGACCGGTAGAGGTCGACGAGGAGCGTCGTCGTCCACGAACCCCGGGAGCTCGATCCAGACCCGGCACCGTGGGCGGCGAACAGCGCCTCCAGGGCGGGTGGCTGTACCCCTCGCCGGCGATCACCGCCCGCAGGTCGGGATGGGTGGCCTTCAGCCGCTACGAGGGCCTCGACGAGGAGGTGGAACCGCTTCACCGGCACCAGGCGTCCGACGGCCACCACGAGCGGGCGTGGCCGACCGCTCACCGCCCGGGGAGAACCGGGGCTCCACCCCCGGAGGGGGTCACCGTGATGTGGTCCGGAGGGAGGTGCAGGCGGTCCACGATCTCGAGCCTTGGAGGAACACGACAGGGTCACGATCCGGCCCGTCGGTAGAAGGGCGGGGCGAGCCGGTGCTCGAAAGCAGGTGACCCGACCTCGGCGAGACCCGCGGGCAGCACCAGCTTCCACATCTCGGCGTGGACGTGGTGGAGGAAGGTGATCTGCGGGGCTGCGCGACCAGACCGGGCTTGAAGAACGGCATGCCGTTCCAGATCTCGACCACGCCGTCGCCGGTGCCGATGCGGCCGACGGCACCCGACAGGATCGACCGCGGGAAGACCGAGTAGCGGCCGGCCCGGCGGATGACCCGGTAGCCGTCCCGGCGGACCACGCGTCGCCCGCCCGGCACCGATGACGTGGTCATGGAGACGTCGAGCCCGGCGGCCGACCAGGCCGTGATCACCCGGTGGGCGTGGAGCTCGCTCCCCCCGGCTTCGGGATCGTCGAAGTCGCGCCAGGCCAGGACGTCGATCCGGCGCAGCCCGGTGCGCTCGGCGATCTCCTCCAGGGGCATCCCGGCGAGCAGAGATACCGGACCGGAGGGACGTGAGGCGCGGGCCGAGGGGTGGTCGGCGGCGATGGCCCGCTCCAGGCCCTCCCAGGCCGTGGTGCGCGAGGTCCCGATGGGCGTCACCGACGCCTCACCGGCGTGGCCCGCGACGGCGGACTCGCCGGGAACCGGAGTCACCGGTTCCCCACCCTCTGCACTCCCCCCGGATGCCGCATGGGCGCAGTGTACCCGTCCCCCGCCGGCCCACCCGGGGCTCGGGTCCGGGGGGCCCCGGTCCGCGTCATCGGCGCGCGGCCACCCGCTGCCAGCCGAACCGGCGCGACCAGTGTTGACCTCGGTGGCGGATGTGGATCCCGAGGAAGGCGACGGCCATGGCGGAGGCCAGCAGGGCCTGGGTGATCAGATCGGCCCAGGCGGTGGCGCTGGTGTGGCCGTCGGCCCGGGTGACCAGCACCGCGGCCAGCCCGGACCCGGCGACCAGCAGGAAGACGATCCAGCGCGATCCGGTGCCGAAGAGGTAGTTGGTGACGAGCACCGTGAACGAGAGGCACATCATGGCGAGCACCAGGGGGGCGAACGCCGGGGCCGCCGTCGACAGCTTGGCCGAGAAGACCAGCGTCAGGAACTGGCGGGGCACGAACACCGAGATCACCAACAACAGCGCCGCCGGCACGGACAGGAAGAGCAGGGTGACCCCGAGCTGGCGGATGGCGTGCCCCCCCTCGTTCCACCGGATGGTGGCCTCGGGCAGCAGATAGGCGCCCGAGGGCCAGGGCGCCGAACACCAGCGCCTTGGAGGCCACCGAGATGGCCGCGTAGGGGCCGACGTTGGCGTGGTCGAGCCGACCGAGCAGGATGACGTCGATGTTCTGCAGGAGACCCAGCAGGGCCAGGCCGACGAAGGCGGCCGACACGTCGGCGATCAGCTTGCGGCGGGCCAGGACCTGCCCGGGCGATGCCGGCGGTGCCGACACCCCGACCGGCGGCGGCGTCCCGGGCCACCGGCGCGGTGGCCGGGTCCGACCACGCCCTGCGTACCAGCCAGTGGGCGTGCAACGTGGCCACCACCTCGCCGATGAAGACGCCCAGTGCGTACCCCGTCACCCCGGAGCCGGCGACGACCAGGACGAGCACCAGGGCGGTCCGCACCCCGCCCTCCACCAGGAGGTTGCCCGCCAGGGAGCGGTAGCGGCGGTGGGCCTGGAGCAGTCCGCGGTCGACACAGAGGAAGATCCAGATGCCGGCGGCCATGAGGATGAGCACCACCCCCCGGCCGTCGGGCAGGTGGAGCTGGTGGGCGATCCAGGTCTGGAGGGCCAGCACCACGACGAGCTCGACGGCGATCCCGACCAGGCAGATCCGGTGGATGCGGCCCACCCACCGACGCACCAGGTCCCTGTCCCGTGGTCTGCAGGCCGGTCACACGCCGGATCACGCCGACCAGGACGGCCGACCCGGGCATCGACAGGATGAAGAAGAGCCCGAGCAGCTGGGCGATCTCGCCGTAGGCCTGGGACGACACCAGCCGGGCGACGGCGACCACCAACAGGGCGGCGGTCACGTTGACCAGCATGCCGGCGATGGCCACCGGTCCGGCCTGGACCAGCCCACCCTTCACGGTGTTGTCCGACCCGACCAGGCTGGGGGCCGCCTCGTCGGCCGGTAGCGGGACCATGGGCCCGCCGACCACGGCGATTCCCACCGCCGGGCCGAGGGCCGCCGACTCCCCTATGGGGTCGACGACCGTCTCGACGTCCTCCAGGATCTCGTCGAGGCCCGGCTCACCGTCGCCGGTTGCACCCCCCGGTGCGTCCCTCCCCCCGTCGACCACCTGGTCCCGCCCCGGTCAGCCGACACGTCGGGGCAGGACCGGCGCGTCCCGCCCGGTGGTCCCGGACGCCCCGCCGGACCGCCCTTCGGCCGTCTCGTGGTACTCCTCCTCGACGTTCACCGACCAGATGTCGTGCCGGGCCCCGTGGATGTTCTCCACGGTGAGCATGGCCGTGTACATCGAGTGGTCCTGGTTGTTGTACTTGTGCATGCCGTTGCGTCCCACCGGGTGGACGTTCGGGGCGTGCTGCTCGAACCACCGGCGGATGACCTCGACGTTGTCCCGGTACGTGTCGTCGTAGACGGGGTACGCCTTGGGCATACGCACCACATAGCCGGCCTCGACGTCGGACGCCTCCACCAGGCCGATGGCCGCCAGCTCCTTCGTCCCGAGAGCCACGAGGTCGTCGTCGGGAAGGTTCCACAGGTCGTCGCCCTCGAACACGAAGTACTCCATACCCAGGCAGGTGCGGCCGTCCTTCACCAGATAGGGCGACCACGATCCGAAGTTCTGGATCCGGCCGACCTTCACGTCGGGCGAGTGGATGTAGATCCAGTTGTCGGGAAAGCCCCGATCGGCCGGCACGACCAGGGCGACGGTCAGGAAGTCGCGGTAGTGGAGATCGTCGGCGGCCCGCTGGACCTCGTCGGGGACCGGTGGGTCGACGGCGCGGGCCAGGGCGGTGAAGGGCATGGAACTGATCACGTGGCTCACCGGCACCCGCTCGGTCGTGCCCCGGTGGTCGGTGCTCACGGCGACCGCCCGGCCGTCCTCGACGTGCACGGTGGTGGCTGACGTCTCCATCCGGACCTCGCCGCCGAGGCCGACGACCTGCTCGGCGCAGCGCTCCCACATCATCCCGGGTCCGTACTTCGGGTACTGGAACTCCTCGATCAGGCTGGTGACCTGCTTCGACCGGTCCCGCCGGCGCCCGAAGGAGGACCGGATCGGCTCCCACACGGCGTTCCACAGCGACATCCCCTTGATGCGCTGGGCGCCCCAGTCAGCCGACAGTTCCGACGCCGACACCCCCCAGACCTTCTCGTTGTAGGTCTTGAAGAAGTGCTGGTACAGCCGCCAGCCGTAGTTGGAGACGATGTAGCCCTCGAGGGTCGACTGGTCCCTGGGTGGCCGGACCCGGACCCACAGGAAGGACAGGCCGCACCGTACGGCCTCCAGTACCCCGAGGTTGGACAGGGCGTTGCCCAGCTTGATCGGGTAGTCGTAGTACTTGCCGCCGTAGAAGATCCGGCTCATGCGGGGCCGGAGCAGGAAGTCCTCCTCGGGCAGGATCTCGTGCCAGAACTCCTCCACGGGGACCACCTTGGTGAAGAAGCGGTGGCCGCCGATGTCGAACCGCCAGCCGTCCCGCTCCACCGTCCGGCTGATACCGCCGAGGACGGTGTCCTGCTCGACGACGACGACGGGGTCGCCGGCCTGGGCCAGCCGGTAGGCGGCCGTCAGGCCGGCCGGCCCCCCACCGATGACCACCACCGGATCGTCGGCGCGCGCCGTCCCCCGGGGTTTCCTCTGCGGTCTCGGGATGCTGGGGCGTCGACATGCGGTGCGATCCGTTTCTGCTGGTTCCGGTGGCCGCCGGGCCTGGCGTGGTCGGCGGCCGGTGTGCGCGGGGTGTGGCCGCCCGCTACGACGGGTGGGCGGGGCGCCCCCGCTTCCACGGGTGGCGTCCGCTCCGGCGGGACGGTCGGGCAACGGCTCCCCCTGCGCAGGGCAGGATACCGCCTCCCCCGGGGTGCCCGGCGGAGGCCCGCTCCCGGGGTAGGCGGTCAGGGGACGACGATCCCGAGGAAGGCGGCGAGGGCGTACCCGGTCATCATGGCGGCCGAGGCCACCAGGACCCCCAGCTCGACCCTCCGCCGGGACGTGGCCGTCGACGCGGCGACCACTAGGGGGAACGCCGCCAGGGCGTACCGCTCGAAGGAGTCCAGGTTGGTGCTGCTCAACGACGCCACCAGGACCACGGCGGCGTACAGGGCGTACGACCGGGGCAGGCGGCGCCAGGCGACGACGACGAGGACCCCGCACACCGCCACCCAGGGGAGGTGGGAGGCGCTGCCCAGATGGTGTCCGTGGAGTGCGGCCACCACGTCGTGGCCCATGGCCTCGAGGGGCACGGCGAGCTGGCCCCGGTGGCCGCCCTGTTCCTGCACGGTCAGCGGCAGCCAGGCGTCACCGAAGGCCCGCCCCACCCAGACGAGGAAGGCCCCGGCGCCGAGCACCGGGGCGACGAGGGCCGCGACGCCGGCCACCCGGCGCCCGGGCGACGTGAGGGTGGCCCGGCGGGACCAGAGCTCCAGCGCCACGGGCACCACCAGCAGCACGCCCACGGGCCGGACCGCCCCGGCCGCCAGCCCGGCGGCCGCCGCCCACCACCAGCGTCCGGTGCGGATGCCCAGGAAGGTCACCACCGAGCACAGCAGGAGGAGCGCGTCGGAGTAGGCCAGCACCATCGAGTACGCCGACGGCGCCAGGGCCAGCAACCAGACCGACCGGCGGGCCAGAGCGGCGTCGCCCAGGTCGTGGCGGATCAGCAGGAGCAGGCCGGCCAGGGCCAGCAGCGACGCCACGTTGGCCACCACGACCAGGGCCGCCCCGATGTCGACCCCGGGAATGGCGCCCACGTACCGGCCGAGCATCGGGAAGAGGGGGAAGAACCGGAGCGACTCCCGACCCGCCGACGCGTACCCGTGGGCGGCGATGGTCCGGTACCACCCCGCATCCCAGGAGAGCAGCCCCTCGTGGACCCGCTCGACGGCGGCCGGGTTGTCCGGTCGGAGGCTCCGCACGGTCAGATGGGCCACCACCAGGGCCACCGCCACCAGGACCCGGGCGACCAGCCAGGCGGGGAGCACCTGCAGGACGGACCGACCCACCAGCGTCAGTCCGCGACGGGTGCCGGGATGCGCCGCCTCGGGCGACGGGACTCCACGCGCCGGGACGGCCGTCGCTACCGGCACCTCCCCGGCCACCCCGTCAGGACCCGTTCGGGGTGAGGCGGACCAACGCCATGGGTTGGTAGAAGGACACGCTGTTGATGGCCACCACGTTGGAGATGCGGTACGAGGGATCGGCCGCCAGCGTCTGGAGGATGCCTTCGCACTTGACCCCGTAGGTCTGGTAGCCGGGTGCCCAGACGACGAAGATCTGGTGGCCGCCGGCGGCCATGGCCTCGACCTTCTCGGCGAAGGTGAGGGGCGACGCGGCCCTGACGGCTTCGCCGTAGTCGACCCAGTTGACGTACGTCGGCCCCGTCCCGCGCGGGAACGTGATCTGCTGGTAGCGCCCGGTCGGCAGCAGGCGGTCCACGGCCGGCCCCAGCTGATCGGGACAGTACGCGACGACGTCGCCCGGGCGGCCCGAGGCGGCGATGGCGGTGGCCACCTGCCCGGCCTGGGTCCGGTTGGTGGTCACATTGGGCACCGCGGAGGCGATCCCGAGGACCACGGCCAGAGCCAGGATGCCGGCCCGGACGTGCCGGTCCTGGAAGACGGTGAGACCGAGCGCCACCAGGAGGACGAGCGGGATGAAGACGACCGAGGCGTAGCGGGCGTCGAAGGCACTGTTGGAGACGAGGCCGCCGAGGATGGCGGCGACCAGGGTGCCGGCGAAGGCGATGCCCAGCGGGCGACCCAGGGAGCGGGTCCGGATGTCGAGGTCGATGTGGAGCCGGTCGGTCGCCAGTCCGAACAGGCCGATCCCGGCGAGGGCGAAGTAGAGCAGCGCCAGACCCCGGCCCTGGCTGGTACCGCCTCCGGCGAACGAGGCGATGGCGTTGACCATGGCGGCGAAGCTGGCCGGCGTGGCCCAGGGTGTCCCGGTGTGCTTCGACTGGAAGAGGAAGATGGGCAACCAGGGGACGAACGTCAGGCAGCCGACCAGCCCCGCCAGCAGGGCCGCACCGCGCCCCACGGCGCCACTCCGGACGTCCCCGCCAGGCCTGGTACGCCAGCCACAGCACCATGGTGCCGATCAGGTAGATGGACCAGTAGTGGGAGTAGAGCAGCAGGCCCGTCACCGCCGCCACGGCCACGAGATTGCCCGGTCGCGGTCGTCGCAGGGCGCGGTCGAGGGCCAGGAACCCGCACACCGTGAGCAGGGCGACGAGCGAGTACATCCGGGTCTCGGTGTCGTAGCGGACGGCGAACGGCGACGAGGCGACGAGCAGGGTGGCCGCCCAGGCGGCGGTACGGCCGCCCAGGCGACGCCCGGCCAGCCAGACGAGGGGAAGGGTGGCCACGCCGAAGACGCCGGGCAGGGCCCGAACGGCCACGTCCGACGAGCCGAAGACCTTCATCCAGAAGTGCAGGAGTACGTAGAAGAGCGGCGGGGCCCCGTCCCGCCTGAGGTACGACGGGATCTCGTGGACCGGCAGTTTGGCGATGTTGACGGTCAACGCCTCGTCGAGCCACAGGTCCGACGTCGTCCAGAAGCGGAGTACGAGGCCCGCCACCAGGACCAGAACGGTGCCGACCACCAGGGCGGCGCGCAGCGCAGGCGAGAACGGGGGGCCCTCCGGATCGTCGACGGCCGGGGGCGGGACCACCGGACCATCGGACGGATCCGTCGCTCCGGACCGCCGGCGCCGGCCGCTCCCCGGCGGGCCCGGCGGGGCGTCCAGGGGCGCGTCGGAGGGCGCGTCGAGCGACGCTGCGGGTCCGGGGGGCGCTGCTTCCATGGCTGGCATGGTACCCAGGCCACCGGGCGGACTGGGATCCCCTCGACAGCTCACCCACGCATGGACTGCACCAAACCTGGGCAGTACTGTGCGCCCACGGCTCCGTGCGCCTGTGGCAGAGTCGGTGCCGGCAGTTCCTTTGTCGACGTAGGGGGTGCCTCGGTACCGGCGTGCAGTGTCGGACCACCGGACGGGGGTCCGGGAGAACGCATCAGGGGGAGTTGTCGTGAGCGAGCAGAGCGAGATCAACCGCCGTACCTTCCTGGCCCGGGGGGCCGCCGCCGGCGGGGCCGTGGTCCTGGCCGGGGCCGCGGGCAGCGCCCTGGCCGGATGTTCGTCGGGCAGCGGCTCTTCGTCGACCACCGCTGCGTCGGCCTCGTCCTCCCCGGCCGGAGTGGGGACGGGGACGCCGGTCAAGGGCGGCACCCTCAACATCGGGCTGATCGCCGAGATCGACGGCTTCTACCCGCCCACCAACCACTGGGACACCAACGGCTACGTCTACGCCAACTGCCTGTACGACCCGCTCATGGCCATCGCCGCCGACGGGTCCGTCCAGCCCTACCTGTGCGCCTCCTTCACCCCCAACCCGGCCTACGACACCTGGACGATGGCGCTCCGTCCCGGTGTCAAGTTCCACGACGGATCGGCCCTCACCGCCCAGGTGGTCGTCAACAACTACACCGCCCTGAAGTCCTCACTCCTCACCGGCCAGGCCCTCACCCAGGTCACGTCGGTGGTCGCCCAGGACGCCATGACGGTCGTCTTCACCCTGCAGGGGCCGAATCCCGGCTTCGCCGCCGGGCTCGCCACCCAGGTCGGCTACGTGGTCGGACAGGCCATGATCGACCAGGCCAACGCCAAGGTGGCCAACCCCACACCGGTGGGGACCGGTCCGTTCGTCTACCAGAGCTGGACACCCAACAGCCACTTCACCTGCACCCGGAATCCGAACTACTGGCGGGCCGGGCTCCCCTACCTCGACCAGATCAACCTGCGGCCCATCCCCGACACCATCCAGCGCGAGGCCACGCTGAAGACCGGGGGTGTCGACATGATCGGGTCGACCGACCCCGACACCATCAACCGGTTCAAGACCCAGAGCGGCTATCAGATCGTCGACTCCTTCCACAACATCATCGGCGAGCCGACCATGGCCTTCATCATGCTCAACTGCCTGAAGCCGCCCACCAACGACCTCACCCTCCGCCAGGCCCTGGCCAAGGGGCTGGACCAGGCCACCATCCAGAAGATCTTCGGCGGCGGATTCGCCCAGCCGGTGAGCGGGGTGTTCCTCAAGGGCTCGCCGTACTACTCGGCGACCACCTACCCGTCCTACGATCCGTCCGCCGCCGAGCAGCTGGTGGCCCAGTACAAGGCCCAGCACGGGACGCCGACGATCGACCTCGTGACCGTCACCGATCCCCGCCTGGCGGAACTCGTGCAGATCGTCCAGGCGATGTGGCAGAAGATCGGCGTCAACGTGACCGTCAGCCAGATCGAGCAGGCCGAACTGATCGACAACTTCATCGCCGGCGACTTCCAGGCGGCGACCTCGTACCAGTTCGGGGCCGTCGACCCGGACATCAACTACGTGTGGTGGAGTACCACGACGGTCGGACCCATCGGTTCGATCGCCCTCAACTTCCCCCGCAACTCGGACTCCGTGATCGAGCAGAACATGCTGACCGGTCGCCACACGACCGACCAGGCCACCCGCGTCCAGGCGTACCAGACGGTCAACGAGCAGTTGGCCAAGGACCTCCCCTACCTCTGGCTCCTGCAGTACATCTTCTCCGAGGTGGCCACCGACCGGGTGCAGAACTTCAACAATCCGACCTTTCCGAACGGCCAGAAGCGCTGGGGATTCGACGAGGGCATCTTCGTCCCGACCCAGATCTGGTTGGCGGGCTGACCGGGCGGACGAGGCGTCACGACCCCTATGGCCAAGTATCTGATCCGACGGTTCCTCCAGCTGGTGGTGGTGTCGTTCATCATCTCCGTGCTGGTGTTCCTGCTGGTGCACCTGCTCCCGGGCGATCCGACCGTATCCATCCTCGGGGCCAACGACACCGCCGCCAACCGGGCCATCCTGTTGAAGCAGCTGGGCCTCAACCTGCCGCTGTGGCACCAGTACATCATCTGGCTTAACGCCGCCTTCCACGGCAACCTCGGCACCTCGTACCTCGACCACCAGTCGGTGACCCACATCCTGGCCACGGGGGCCCCGGTCTCCATCGAGCTGATCCTGATCAGCCAGATCATCGCCTTCGCGGTCGCCGTCCCGTTGGCCCTGATCGTGTCGCGCAAGCCGAACCGGCCGGTGGACAACATCTCGACGGCGACCACGTTCGGCCTGCTGGCGCTACCGCCCTTCGTGGTGGCCCCGCTCCTCGTCGCCATCTTCGCCGTGGGGCTCGGATGGTTCCCGGCCACCGGCTACGTGCCGTTCACCCAGGCCCCGCTCACCAACCTCCACGACATGATCCTCCCGTCCGTCGCCATCACCGCCGGATCGATCGCCGTCTACTTCCGGGTGCTGCGCTCCGACCTGATCAGCACGTTGCAGCAGGACTTCATCACCATGGCCCGGTCCAAGGGACTCTCCAACCGGCGCATCATGTGGCGGCACGCGTTCCGCCCGTCGAGCTTCTCGTTGCTGGCCGTCGCCGGCATCAACATCGGCAGCCTCATCGCCGGGACGTTCGTGGTCGAACTGCTGTTCACCCTGCCCGGCATCGGGTATGCCCTCGTCCAGGCCGTCGAGCAGAGCGACTACCTGGTGGTCCAAGGCATCTCGCTGGTCGTGGCCATCGCCTTCGTGGTGCTCCAGTTCATCATCGACTTCATCTTCACGATCGTCGACCCGAGAGTGGTCCGGGAGTGAGCCGTGCCTGACGACAGAGAGCTGCTCGACACGGGGGCGTCGGCCCGACTGCTGGCCAACCCCCTTCCCGGAACCGCGGCCACCGACGAGGCCGTCATGGCCACCGAGGACACCACCGAGCGTGACGACATCCTGAAGAAGAGGCCCCTGGGCTTCCTCTTCTGGTTCGCCGTCGGCTTCGTGGGCGTCGTGGTCCTGTCGGCCGTCCTGGCCAACCTGCTGCCCATCCAGGACCCCAATCTCCAGCACTACACCGCCCTCAACCAGGGGCCGAGCAGCGCCCACTGGCTGGGCACCGACGACCTCGGTCGGGACCTGTTGTCCCGACTGGTGTTCGGGGCCCGGGTCTCCCTCGTCGTCGGGTTCTTCGGGGTGCTCATCGGTCTGGTGTTCGGCGGCACCGCCGGCCTCGTCTCGGGCTACCGCGGGGGCCGGCTCGACGTGGCCCTCAACGCCGTCTCCTTCATCATCCTGGCCTTCCCCGCCATCGTGGCCGTCATCGCCATCGTCACCTTCTGGAAGGCGTCCCTGCTCCACATCACGATCATCCTCGGCATCGCCACCATCCCCCTCATGTACCGGGTGATCCGCGCCTCGAGCCTGTCCTTCGCCCAACGGGACTTCGTGGTGGCGGCGAAGACCATGGGAGCCACCGACACCCGGATCGTGCTGCGGGAGATCCTCCCCAACGTCATCCCCGTGACCGTCACCTTCAGCCTCATCTCCGTGGCCGGCCTGATCGTCATCGAGGGCACCCTCGCCTTCCTGGGGCTCTCGGTGGCACTGCCCACGCCGTCCTGGGGGAACCTGATCAACGAGGGGACGTCCAACGGCGCCCTCAGCACGGACCCGTTCATCATGCTGTGGCCCGCCCTGGCGATGTTCCTCCTGCTGTGGTCGATCAACCTGATCGGCGACCGCCTGCGCCAGCGCTTCGACATCCGTGAAGGGCTGCTCTGATGTCCCGGCTCCGGAACCGCACGCCCAAGTCCCTCGAGTTCAAGGACGCCGGGACCCAGACCGGGCCGCTGCTGACGGTGGAGGACCTCCACACGTCGTTCCGCACCCAGCGCGGCACCGTGCGGGCCGTCGACGGCGTCTCCTTCGAGGTCGAAGAGGGCAAGACCCTCGGCATCGTCGGCGAGTCCGGCTCCGGCAAGACCGTCCTGTCGCGCTCCGATCATGGGCATGCTCCCCGTCCGCGACGTCGTGCGCAGCGGCACGGTGCACTTCGCCGGGCACGAGCTCACGGCCATGGACGACCGGTCGCTGCGGGAGGTGTGGGGCGCCGAGCTGTCGATGATCTTCCAGGACCCGATGACGGCGCTCAACCCGGTCAAGAGGATCGGCGACCAGATCGGCGAGTCGCTGCGGCTGCACCTCGACATGGACAAGAAGGAGGCGCGGGCCACGGCCATCGAGCTGCTGCGGTCGGTCGGGATCCCCTCCCCCGAGGACCGGGTGCGGTGGTACCCGTTCCAGCTGTCGGGCGGCATGCGCCAGCGGGTGATGATCGCCATCGCCCTGGCCTGCGCCCCGCGCCTGGTGCTCGCCGACGAGCCCACCACCGGACTCGACGTCACCGTGCAGGCCCAGATCCTCGACCTGTTGGCCGACCTCCAGCGGGAGCGGCACATGGCCGTGATCCTGGTGACCCACGACCTCGGCGTGGTGGCGAGCCGGGCCGACGACATCATCGTGATGTACGCCGGACGCGTGGTCGAGCGGGCGCCGACCCACACCCTCTTCACGGACACCCGGATGCCCTACACCCGGGCCCTCATGGACTCGATCCCCCGTCTCGCCGACCCGAGCGGCGCACGGCTGGCCGCCATCGGCGGTCGGCCCCCCGACCTCATCAACCCGCCCGACGGGTGCCGGTTCGCCCCCCGCTGCCCCTACGCCCAGGACAAGTGCCGGGAGTCCGAGCCACCGCTGCGGACGGTGGGCTCCGAGGACCACCTCTTCGCCTGCTGGTTCCCGCTGGTGGATGGCGTGTCGACGGCACCGGCCGTGCCCGTCTCGCTGTCGGCGAACGCTCCGAACGACGGCTCCGCCCCGACGGGGGCCCCGACATGACCGACACCACGACCACCGAGCCCGCCACCGGGCCCGTGACCGAACAGGACGACATCGTGCTCGACGTCCGTGATCTGGTGGTCGAGTTCAAGAGCGGCCGTCAACGGGTCCAGGCCGTGTCGGGGGTCACGTTCCAGGTGCGGCGGGGCGAGACCCTCGGACTGGTCGGCGAGTCCGGCTGCGGCAAGTCCACCACCGGGCGGACGCTGGTCCAGGTCCAGCCGGCCACCTCGGGGGCCATCGTGTACCGGGGGCGGGACCTCAACGGCATGAAGGGCAAGGAGCTGCGTGAGCTGCGGACCCGGATCCAGATGATCTTCCAGGATCCGATCTCGTCGCTGAACCCCCGCCGGCGGATCAAGGACATCGTGGCCGAGCCGCTGGTGATCTGGAAGCGCGGCACCAAGGAGGAGCGGGCCGCCAAGGTCCACGACATGCTCGACGCGGTGGGCATCGACGCCGACGTGGCCGGTGACCGTCTACCCAGCGAATTCTCCGGCGGGCAGTGCCAGCGCATCTCCATCGCCCGGGCGCTGATGGCCGAGCCGGACCTGCTCATCTGCGATGAGCCCGTCTCCGCCCTCGACGTGTCGGTGCAGGCCCAGATCCTCAACCTGCTGGCCGACCTGAAGCAGAAGTTCGACCTCACCATGGTGTTCATCGCCCACGATCTGGCGGTGGTCAAGAACGTGAGCGACCGGGTGGCGGTGATGTATCTGGGCAAGCTGGTCGAGGTGGCGGGCTCCGACGACCTCTACCGGAACGCCGCCCACCCTTACACCGAGGCCCTCCTGGCCTCGATCCCCGAGCCGGACCCCGATCACGTGTCGAACCACAAGGCGCTCTCGGGTGAACTGCCCTCCCCTCTGAACCCGCCATCGGGGTGCCGGTTCCGGACCCGATGCCCCTACGCCCAGGACCGGTGCGCCGAAGAGGAACCTCTGCTCCGCGAGATCGCCCCTGGTCACCAGGTCGCCTGCCACTTCCCCGTGGGTCCGGTGGCCGGCCAGGCGGCCCCGTCCGCCGAGTGACCACCGGCCCCCCCGGGAGCCGGAACGAGTCCGACGAAGACGCCTCCGGCCGTCCCCGGAACGGCCCTTCCTCCGGGTCGGACGATCCCGGATCGGCGGCGGTGTCCGTCCCCACCTCCGAAGGGTCAAGGGCTAGGTTGCATCCCATGACGGCGGACCACCGACGGAAACGCTCGCGCCCCTCGTGGGGGGGCCTCCAGGCCTGGGCCGGCGTCCACATCATGGGTGTCACCGCCTCGCTGACCGGCCTCGTGGTCGCCGTCGCCCTGTGGATCCGCTACTGGTCCGACCTGCGCACGCCCACCCACCCGGTCGGCGACCTGGCCTCGGACGGGCTCATGGTCGAGTTGGCCCGACACTTCGAGCTGGACCACGGCCACTACAGCCAGTTCGGGTTCTTCCACCCCGGCGCCGCCATGTTCTACGTGGAGGCCGCCGGCGAGGCCCTGTTCCACAGCTGGTTGAACATCTTCCCCGACGGCTACGACGCCACCTGGGCCACGGTCCTCCTGGTGAACGCCGTCCTGATCGGCCTGTCGGCCTTCTGCCTGGGCGTCGCCTTCAGTTCGCCCCGGGTGATCGTGGCGTCCACGGCCGGGTTCCTGTTCTTCGCCATCGAACCGTCACGGACCTTCGCCCAGTCGCTCAACGGGCTGCTGGTGGAGTCGTGGATCCCGGTGCAGACCCTGTGGTGCATCCTGTTCCTGGTCTGCTCGCTCATCTACCTCCTGTCCCGGAAACCGTCGGCCTTCGTGCTGGTCGGCATCGCCTCCGTCTGGGTGGCCCAGCGCTACGTGGTCCTCGTCCCGATCGCCGCCGCCTGCCTCGCCTTCGGCTGGATCGTGGCGTGGCGCACGGTCGAACGACGGCGGCGGGTCCGCTACCTGGGCTGGGCCATCGTGTCGATGGTGGTCCTGTGCATCCCGAACATCCTCGGCATCGTCTTCGGCTGGCCGTGGCAGTTCGCCAACTACTGGCACACGGTGGTCCATCCCGAGAAGAGTCCCCGGACCATCACGCAGTCCTTCTCCCTGGTCGCCAGCTTCTGGGGGATCCGCCACGGGTGGATCTTCGCCGTGCTCCTGGTGGTCGGCCTCGCGGTCGCCGCGGTCGTCTACCGGATGAAGCCCTCCACCGAGCGCACCGGCTACCTGGCGATCATCGCCGTGATCTACATCGGTACGGGCCTGGCGGTGGCCATGACCTACAGCGTCAACTCCGACGTCGATCAGCTGCACGCCTACGAGCTGTCGTTCTATCTGGGCGTGGTGGCCCTCGGCTACGGGACGGTCGCCATCGCCATCCTGCGGTGGTGGATCGCCTACGCGGTCGTCCCGGCCCTCCTCGCCTTCGGCAATTTCGGGCTGCCCCCGGCCATCGGCTTCCTGGACATGGCCGCCGGACAGGCGGCGATCGTGAAGGCCGCCGCCGGGCGGCCGATCGCCTACGTGAGCATCAACGGGGGTAACTGGATCTGGATCGACGGCATGCTGCTCGAGAACGTCCAGTCCGGGGTCCCGGCCTGTGCCGTGAGCTACAACGCGGGCTCGGCCTTCGTGTACGCGCCGGAACACATCTGTACGGACGCCGAACAGAAGACGGCGGTGCGGTTCATGGTCAACCCGGGCGGAGCCGTGCCGGGGGGTCAGACCATCTACACCTCGAACGACCTGGAGATCGTCAAACTCTCCGGCTGACCCCCCGAGGGGGGCATCGGACGGCCGCCTGGGCTGCGGTGCCCGGTCGGGGTACCGCGGACCCGGGTCGGCGCCGGCCCCCGCGATGGGCCTCAGGGCCGCGCGTCGATCCCGGTGGCGACCTCCGCCGGATCAGCGGCACCCTCGGTGAACCTCCGCCGGCCCGCGGTCCGATGCCGGGCGGACCGAGTGATCCATCGAGCGTCAGGAGCGTGGATGCCGCCCATCTCCGGACAACGTGTGCTCCGGAGATGGGACGACCCGCGTCAGCCCTCGGTCGGCGTCGCCTCGGCGACGGGTGCCTCGCCGGCGACGGGTGCCTCGGCCACCGGAGCCTCGGCCACCGGTGCTTCCGCGACAGGAGCTGCGGCGGCCGGAGCCTCACCGGTCGCACCGGCCTCACCCTCGCCCTCACCGGTGCCGTGCTCGGCCACGTAGTCGGCCCAGGCGGCCTGCGCCTCGGTCTCCGGGGTGAACTCCGTCTCGGCGAAGACCGGGCCCACGTAGTTGCCCTCGTCGTCGTAGGCGTGCTCGCCGAAGGCCTCGCGGTACTCCTCGGACACCTCGCCGCCCTCTGCGGCCTGCTTGATCGACAGGCTGATCCGGCGGCGCTGGAGATCGATGTCGATGATCTTCACCCACAGCTCCTCACCGGGGGTGACGACCTGCTCGGGCAGGTCGACGTGGTGGCCGGCCATCTCCGAGATGTGCACCAGGCCCTCGATTCCGTCGCCGACCTGGACGAACGAACCGAAGGGCACCAACTTGGTGATGCGTCCGTAGACCAGCTCGCCCACCTGGTGGGAGTTGGCGAATTCCTGCCACGGATCGGTCTGCGTGGCCTTCAGCGACAGGCTGATGCGCTCCTTGGAGAGGTCGACGTCCAGCACCTCGACATCGATCTCGTCGCCGACGGACACGACCGAGGACGGGTGGTCGACGTGCTTCCAGGAGAGCTCGGACACGTGGACGAGTCCGTCCATGCCGCCGAGGTCCACGAAGGCACCGAAGTTGACGACCGAGGAGACGACGCCGCGCCGACGCTCGCCCGGCTTCAGGTTGACGAGGAACTCACCCCGCTGCTCCTTCTGGGTCTCCTCCAGCCAGGCCCGACGGGACAGCACGACGTTGTTGCGGTTGCGGTCGAGCTCGATGATCTTGGCCTCGATGGTGCGGCCCACGTAGGGCTGGAGCTCGCGCACCCGGCGCAGCTCCACCAGCGATGCCGGCAGGAAGCCGCGCAGGCCGATGTCGACGATGAGACCGCCCTTGACCACCTCGATGACCGGCCCGGTGACGACCTCGTCGGCCTCCTTGAGCTTCTCGATGGTGCCCCAGGCCCGCTCGTACTGGGCCCGCTTCTTCGAGAGGATCAGGCGACCCTCCTTGTCCTCCTTCTGGAGCACGAGGGCCTCGACGGCCTCCCCGAGGGTGACGATCTCGGAGGGATCCACGTCGTTGCGGATCGAGAGCTCCCGGACGGGGATCACACCCTCGGACTTGAATCCGATGTCGAGCAGGACCTCGTCCCGGTCGATCTTGACCACGGTGCCCTCGACGAGGTCACCGTCCTCGAACTCGACGATGGTGCCGGCCATGGCCTCTTCGAGCGAGCCTCCACCGAGGTCGTCCTCGGTGATGGAGCGGGGGACGTAGACCCCGTTCTCGTCGAAGTGGCCCATGGCCTCGGGGGACAGCAGGTCGGTGCCGGCGGGCACGACGTGGGTATCGGACATCAGGTAGGTAGCTCGCTTTCCGGACAAGTGCGTCCCCCGGCCGGAAGGCCGGCCACGGGGACGTGCAAGACACGTGCCACAACCGTTGTGGCAGGGGATCCATCCTACCGCACGCGGCGGGCGGACTCGCAGGTCAGGGCGATGGTGGCTGTCGGAGCCGGGATTCAGCCCTTGGCCTCGGCCCACGAGGAGCCCCACGCCATGGCCACCTTGAGGGGGACGTCGAGGTCCGCCGCACCCACCAGCGCCGTCTCCGTGAGTCGCTCGACGGCCTCGGCCTCGTCGGGATCGACGTCCACCAGCACCTCGTCGTGGACCTGGAGGACCAGGTCGGACCGGTAGCCACCCTCCTCCAGACCCGAATCGAGCCGGATCAGGGCCATCTTGAAGAGATCGGCGGCCAGCCCCTGGATTCCGGCGTTCATGGCCTGGCGCTCGGCGGCCTGGCGCACCTGGTGGTTCGACGAGAGCAGGTCGGGCAAGGGGCGTCTCCGGCCGAAGGTGGTCACCGTGTAGCCGTTGGCCCTCGCCTCGGCCACCGCCCGGTCCATGTAGTCGTGGACCGACGGGAACGCCTCGAAGAAAGCGTCGAGGATCCCTTTCGCCTCTTCCACGGGGACGCCCAGCCGCTGCGCGAGTCCGTAGGACTCCATCCCGTAGGCCAGGCCGTAGGAGACCATCTTGGCCGTCGAGCGCTGCTCGTGGCTGACGGCGTCCCGGTCGACCCCGAAGACGCGGGCCGCCACCGTCCGGTGGATGTCCTCCCCCGCCGCGAAGGCGGCGGTCAGACCGGGGTCACCCGAGAGGTGGGCGATGGCCCGCAGCTCGACCTGGTCGTAGTCGGCGACCAGCAGGCGCCGCCCGGGGGACGGCACGAAGGCCTCGCGGAACCGGCGCCCCTCCTCGGTGCGCACCGGGATGTTGTGCAGGTTGGGCCGGTCCGACGACAGGCGCCCGGTCCGGGCCACGGTCTGGCGGAAGGTGGCGTGGATCCTGCCGTCGGGAGCCACTTCGGCGGCCAGGGTCTCGCCGTAGGTGGACCGGAGCTTCTCGACCTCGCGGTAGCGGAGCAGTACCTCGACGATGGGGTGCTGGCCCCGGAGCGATTCGAGGGTACGGGCGTCCGTCGAGTAACCCGTCTTGGTCTTGCGGCCGGGCTGCAGCCCCAGGTCCTCGTAGAGCACGGTGCGCAGCTGTTTGACCGAGTTGACGTTGAACGGCGTGCCGGCGAGTTCGTGCATGGTGGTCTCGAGCGAGTCGCACTCGGCCGTCAGACCCGCGGCGATGGCCCGCAGCACCTCGCGGTCGACGGGGATCCCGACGACCTCCATGCGCGCCAGCACCCGCACCAGGGGGCGCTCCATGCCGTCGAACAGCTTCCCCTCGCCGATGGCGTCGAGGGCGGCCCCCAGCGGCTCCCGCAGACGGGCCAGCACGGCGGCCATGCGCACCAGTCGGAGCGCCGCGTGGTCGAGTCCGGTCGACTCCCCCGCCCCGTCCCCGCCGTCGGCCACCTCCTCGAGCAGGAAGGCACCCTGTCCCTTGGCCCCCGTGCCGTCGTCCACGGAAACGCCGAGGAACCGGGGGGCGAGGTCGGACAGTCGGTAGTGGTCCTCGGACGGGTCGAGCAGGTAGGCCGCCACCGCGGTGTCCATGACCAGCCCGGTCATGTCGACACCCAGGGGCAGGAGGGAGCGCATCAACTCCTTGGCGTCGTGGGCCACGGATCCGACCCCGTCGGGCCCCAGACCGGCGGCGAGGTGGGCGAGCACCCGGGGCTCGGCCATGAAGTGGCCACCCGCGTGGGGCCCGAGATAGACCCCCGGGGTGGGCGACGGGCCCGGGTCCGTCGCCTCGGACACCAGCGCCAACGCCAGCAACGGTGATCGGCCGGCGTCGCCCTCCCACTGGGGAGCGAGGGCGACATTGCCCCCGGCCGCCCCGACGGAGGTGAACAGCGCCTCCAGGTCCGAACAGGCCTGGTCGACGTCGGACGGCACGGCGCACCGTGGCGCGGCCAGCCACTCGGGACCGTCCTCGGGGGCGGCCGGAGCGTCCCCGGCGGCCTCCACCGGAGCGGCGTCGCCGACGGGGCCGGCCCCCGCAGTCCCGAACAGGCCGTCGCGGAGGGCGGCGTCGAACCGGGTCCAGGCCCCCTTCAGCTCGAGATCGGCGAACACCTGCCGGGCCGCCTCGTGGTCCCATCCGCCGAGCACCAGGTCGTCCACGTGGACGTCGAGCGGCACGTCGCGGACCAAGGGGATCACCTCGGCGTTCATCCGGACCCGCTCGGCGTGCTCGGCCAGGTTCTGGCGGAGCTTGGGTGACAGGGCGTCCAGATGGGCGTAGAGGGTGTCGAGGTCCCCGTACTCGTTGACGAGCTTGGCCGCCGTCTTCTCGCCGACGCCGGGCACCCCGGGGAGGTTGTCCGACGGATCGCCCCGGAGGGCGGCGAGCAGCGGGTACTTGTGCGGCGGCACACCGGTGCGCTCCTGGATGCCGGCTTCGTCGTAGAGGGCGTAGTCACTCACGCCGCGGCGGTTGTAGAGGACCCGGATGTAGGGATCCTCGACCAGCTGGTAGGAGTCGCGGTCGCCGGTGACGATGATCACCGGATGGCCCCGGTCGCGGGCCTCGGAGGCCAGCGTGGCCAGCACGTCGTCGGCCTCGAACCCCTCCGCCCCGATCACGGGGATGGCGAGCGACTCGATCACGTTCCGGATCATGTCGAACTGCGGGGGCAGATCGGCCGGGGTCTCGTCCCGACCGCCCTTGTAGTCCTCGACGATCTCGTCCCGGAACGTCTCCCCGGGAAGGTCGAAGGCCACGGCCAGGCCCACCGGGTGGTGGTCGCGGACCAGGTTGAGCACCATCGAGGCGAAACCGTGGACGGCGTTGGTGGTGACGCCGGCGGTGGTCTTCAGGGTGTCGGGCAGGGCGAAATAGGCGCGGAAGGCGAGGGACATCCCGTCGAGCAGGATGAGGGGACGCGCCTCCCCGCCGGCGGTGGCGGGGGCGGGCGACTTCGGGGCGGGCATGGTGGCGGGAGCTCCGGACTAGGGCTCGAGCGTCCCTTCGAGGATCTGGCGGGCCACGTCGACCATGCGGGTCCGGGAGCCCATGGCCGTCTTCTGGACGAAATTGAACGCCTCGGACTCGGACATGCCGTGGCGCTCCATCAGGACGCCCTTGGCCCCGTCGACGAGACGCCGGGTCTCGAGCTTGTCCTCGGCCATGGCCTGTTGGCCGACGAGCCCGTCGTCGACGGCCTGACGCGCCTCGGCGTCGATGGCCCACTCCTGCTCGCAACGGGCCATCGCCTGGTCGATGGCCGGGATGAGCTCGATGCGTTGGAACGGCTTCACGAGGTAGGCGGCCACCCCGGCGTCCCGGGCCTCGTCGATGAGGTTGCGCTGGCTGAAGGCGGTGAGGATCAGCACGGCCACCTTGATATCGAGGTCACGGATGTCGCGGGCGGCCTGGAGCCCGTCGGCGCCGGGCATCTTGACGTCGAGGATCACGAGGTCCGGCTTGTGCGCCCGCACCAGCTCGACGGCCTCGTCGCCCCGTCCGGTCTCCCCCACGACGTCATAGCCCTCGTCGAGCAGGATCTCCTTGAGATCCAGTCGGATGATCGCCTCGTCCTCGGCGATGACCACGCGCCTGCTCATGGTGTGTCCGCTCCTTGCCACGGGGATGGGTGCTCCTGACTGCAGTGGGGATTGTTGCACCCGGATGCGACGCAGCGCCCACGGGTGGATGATGGCCGTCCGGTCACCACCGGGTCGGGCCGGGGCCGCCGGTCGCGGCCCGAGCCCCATACTGCCCGACGGCGAACCTAACCGGGTCCCACCACGAGCCGTTCGAGCAGGTCGTCCTGGCGACGCTCCAGCTCGGCGATGCGGTCGACGAGGGCCTGACGGGTCCGGATGAGGGCGGTGGCCTGGCGGCTGGCCTCGTCGTGCTCCTTGGCGGCGACCGGCGTCTCGGCGACGAGGGCCCGCAGGCGGGTGTCGTCGGCGATCTCGTTCACCACCACGAGCTGCTCGTCCAGGACGGCGAGCTCACTGCGGGCGCGGACGAGCCGCTGATGGGCATCGTTCAGTCGGCGCTCGATGGTGGTCCGGTGCATGGGAGGGCAATTCTACGCACGCCGGCGGGCAGTTCCCACCGCAACTCCGAGGAGTCGGCGCGCCGGGCACCGGACATCGGCTCAGCCGGTGGGTCCGGGCAGGACCGACCGGCGTACCCGCGCCGACGCCAGGGCGTCGGCCGAGGGCTCCGGGGCGACGCCCGGCCCGTCGTGCACCGCCAGCGCCAGCCGCCCCGTGACCGGGTCCCGGCTGACACCCATCGGTGCGGTGAGATCGTCGACCAGATACCCGGACGGAGGAGCCAGGTCTCCCGGGAGGGTGGGACCGGGCAGCGCGGCCAGGGCCACGAGCGTGCGCCGGGCGAGACCCGACTCGAACATCCCGCCCATCCACCAGGTCACGCCCGTGGCACGACACCAGTCGATCACGTCGAGGGCGGCGCCGATGCCCCCGAGTCGCGCCGGCTTGACGCACACCACGGAGCAGGCGCCCATCCCGACCGCCTCCACCACCCGGCCCGGCGAGTCCAGGGACTCGTCCAGGCAGACGGGGGTGGTGAGGGTCGCGGCCAGGTCCCGGTGCCCGCCGAGGTCGTCGCGGGCCAGTGGCTGCTCGATGCAGAGCAGGTGCAGCCCGTCGAGCGTCCGGAGGTCGGCGACCGTCCCGGGGCCGTAGGCGCCGTTGGCGTCCACCTGGACGGGCAGGTGCGCTCCCGCGCCGCCGAGCGCGCCGGCGATCAGCGCTTCGGCGCCGGGTGCCACCTTGACCTTGACCCGGGCGAAGCCCTCGTCGTCGAGGCGGGCGATGTCGGCCACCAGGCCGTCGACCGACACGGGGAGACCCAGCACGGCCCCGGCGGCGACCGTCGCCCGCCCGACTCCGAGCAGTCCACCGAGCGAGGTCGCGGTGGCCCGCAACCAGGCATCGCCCACCGCCATCTCCATCGCCGACCAGGCGAGCGGACGGCCGGACGGATCCACGACTTCGGCGAGCCGGCCGACAGCCGGCAGTCCCCCGTCCCGGACGGCGGACGCCAGGAGCTCGGGCAGCAGTTCGTGCTCGAGCGTGGCCCAGGCCGCGGTGACGTCCTCGGGGTCGTACGTGGTGTCCACCAGGGCGGCGCACTCCCCCCATCCCTCGACCGCCACGCCGTCGCCGTCCCGGCATGTCAGGTGGACGAGCACGAGGGGCCGGACGTGATGGACGCCGACGGCGGTGGTGACGGGCTGTCGGAACGGGAGCCGCACCTCCAGCAGTTCGGCCCGTTCGAGCCGCAGACCACCGGTGTCTCCGAGCGCGCGCCAACGGTCCCCGTGGATCCCCGTGGGTGCCGGCGCCGACTCGTCCATCGATCGAGCCTACGGTCGGGTGGCCGGGCGACGGTGAACCGGCACCGTCCGGTGCGGGTAGCGTCGGCTCCGGCACGTGACCACCGGC
>CAWJEK010000024.1:0-219457 GCA_963841885.1 uncultured Acidimicrobiaceae bacterium | reverse complement strand
GGAGGCCGAGTCCCCGGCCCGGCTCGAGGGCGAAGCCGAGGGCCGTGAGATGCTCTACTCGTCCGGTACCACCGGGGTGCCGAAGGGCGTGGCCAAGCCGCTCGGCGTCACGGTGCCCGGCCATCCGGAGGCACCGGCCGTCGTCATCGCCACCGGCATCGGGGCCATGGGCGTCGACGACGACTCGGTGTACCTCTCCCCCGCCCCGCTGTACCACTCGGCCCCGCTCGTCTACTCCATGTCGATGCACCGGCTCGGGGCCACGACGCTGGTGATGGAGTCCTTCGACGCCTCGGCCTGCCTGGCGGCCATCGGGCGCTACCGGGTGACGCACGCCCAGTTCGTCCCCACCATGTTCACCCGCCTGCTCCGCCTGCCTACCGAGGAGCGCGAGGCGGCCGACGTATCGAGCCTCCGCTATGTGGTCCACGCCGCCGCGCCGTGCCCGGTCGACGTCAAGCGACGCATGCTCGAGTGGTGGGGCCCGATCATCTACGAGTACTACGCCGGCACCGAGGACATCGGCTCCTCGTTCATCGGCCCGGTGGAATGGCTCTCGCACCCGGGTTCGGTCGGCCGGCCGCGCAACGAGATGCACATCGTGGGAGTGGACGGCGAGGAGGTGCCGACCGGCGAGACCGGAACCGTCTACTTCTCCGGCGGCCGGGACTTCGAATACCACAACGACCCCGACAAGACCGCTTCCATCCGGGACCGTCACGGCTGGCGGACACTCGGCGACGTGGGCCACGTGGACGAGGACGGCTACCTCTACCTGACGGACCGCTCGGCCGACCTGGTGGTGTCCGGTGGCGTCAACGTCTACCCCCGGGAGGCTGAGCAACTCCTGGCCGGCCATCCGGCCGTCCTCGACGTCGCCGTGTTCGGCGTCCCCGACGAGGAGATGGGTGAGGCGGTCAAGGCGGTGGTCCAGTTCGCCGACCCCTCGGAACCCGCCGGCGAGGACGAGCTCCTCACCTGGTGCCGGGAGCGCCTCGCCGCCTACAAGTGCCCCCGGTCGATCGACGTCGTCGACGAGATGCCCCGCGACCCGAACGGCAAGCTGTACAAGCGGCTCCTCCGCGACCCGTACTGGGAGGGCCACCCCTCGCGCATCGTCTGACCACGAGCCCGGCCCCGACCGGAGGACGACGTCAGCGGGGAAGGCCGAGGATGCGGTCCCCGATGATGGTGCGTTGGACCTCCGACGTGCCGCCGGCGATCGACGCGGCCTTCGACCAGAGCCATTGGCGCTGCCAGCGACCCCGACCGGGATCGCCCTCGGCCCCGAACCACAGGGGCGATGCCTCACCCACGACCGACAGGGCGGCGTCGGACAGCTGCTGGGTCATGTCCGTCCAGGCCAGCTTCACCACGCTGGACTCGGGACCGGGTTCGATCCCACGGGCCAGACGGGTCATGGTCCGCCAGTTGTGGAACCGCAGGACCCGGAGCCTGACATAGGCGTCGACCAGCTGGTCGGCGACCAGCGGATCGTCGAATGAGCCCTGGCCGGCGGCCAGGTCGAGGAGATGGTCCAGGTACACCTCGTGGACGACCTGCTCCTTGAAGGGGAACGTCGTCCCCCGCTCGTGGGCCAGCGTGGTGTTGGCGACCGACCAACCCGAATTGACCTGACCGATGACCTGGTCGCCGGGGACGAAGACCTCATCGAAGAAGACCTCGTTGAACTCGGCCTCACCGGTCATCGTCACCAGCGGGCGGACCTCGATGCCGGGTGATCCCATGTCGACGGCCATGCAGGTGATCCCGTGATGGCGGGGCACGTCGGGGTCGGTCCTCACCAGGGCGATCCCCCACCGGGAGAACTGGGCGTAGCTCGTCCACACCTTCTGCCCGTCGAGCACCCAGCCGTCGTCGACCGGCGTGGCCCGCGTGGACAGACCGGCCAGGTCGGAGCCGGCGCCGGGCTCGCTGAACAGCTGGCACCAGATCTCGTCGGCCGACAGGATGCTCGGCAGCCACCGGTTCCGCTGCTCGTCGGTGCCGTGGGTCAGGAGGGTGGGGCCGACCAGGTTCACGCCCGTCCGGTTGACCGGCTGTGGTGCCCGGGACCGGGCGTACTCCATGTTGAAGATGGCCACCTGGAGAGGGGTGGCCCCGCGTCCGCCGTACTCGACAGGCCAGTGGATCCCCACCCAGCGGTCCTGGGCCAGGCGCGCCTGCCAGCGCCGTCCCCAGTCGAACTCCTCGTCGAAGGAGTCGAACTCGGGCGTCGGCTCGACGGTGGCGTCCGAGCCAAACCCGCACCTCGTCCCGGAACCGCAGCTCCTCGTCGTCCAGGGCCAGGTTCATGCGGAACCCGCCTCCCGGTCCCCGGGCCCGGGGAACGACGGTCGTGCTTCCTGTGCGTCGGGGGACATGCCTCCCGTTGTAGCCGATTCCCACCCGCACCGGCCACACCCCCGGCCGCCGTCGGCATGCCTTCCGGGTCCGCCGCGTGCCATACTCGGACGCTCGACGCGGAGACCGCCGAACCGGGCGGGCCCGGCGCCGAGCGGCCCGTCCGGACCACCTGTTGATCCCCTGCCGCCGGGTGCGACGTCCCACGGGACGGGTCCGGCGCCATGAACGAGGAGTTGCGCCATGACGACCACCGACCCGAGTACCGCCGGCGTCGCCCCCGGCGAGTTCCGCATGATGATCGACGGCAAGCTGGCCGAGGCCTCCGGCGGGGGTGCATTCGACAACATCAACCCCGCCACCGAGGAGGTGCTGGGCCAGACCACCGACGCCACCGCGCCCGACATGGACCGGGCGATCGCCGCGGCCCGCCGTGCCTTCGACGAGACGTCCTGGTCGACCGATCGCGCGCTCCGCCAGCGCTGCCTGCGCCAGCTCCAGGACGCCATCGTGGGCGAACAGGAACTCCTGCGGGCCGAACTGGTGGCCGAGGTGGGGACGCCGGTGATGGTGACCACCATGGCCCAGCTCGACGCCCCGCTGGCCGAGTCGCTGCTGTGGCCGGCCGAGTACATCGACAGCTTCGAGTGGGAGCGGCCGCTGCCCGACAACAACGCCTTCGGGATGCACAGCTGGCAGAAGGTGGTCAAGGAGCCCGTCGGCGTGGTCGGTGCCATCATCCCGTGGAACTACCCGGTGGAGATCCTCCTCAACAAGCTCGGCCAGGCCCTGGCCACCGGCAACACCATGGTCGTGAAGCCTGCGCCCGACACCCCCTGGACCGCCACCCGCATCGGCCGGCTGATCGCCGAGCAGACCGACATCCCCGACGGGGTCGTCAACGTGGTCCCTTCATCGGACCATCTGGTGGGCGAGCAGCTGGTGGTCGACCCCCGCGTGGACCTCATCTCCTTCACCGGCTCCACAGCCACCGGACGCCGGATCATGGCCGCCGGCGCCCCGACCCTGAAGCGGCTCTTCCTCGAGCTCGGCGGCAAGTCGGCCGACATCATCCTCGACGACGCCGACCTCGAGACCAAGCTGGCCTTCTTCGGATTCATGTGCATGCACGCCGGCCAGGGCTGCGCCATGCTCACCCGGACCCTGGTGCACGAGTCGCGCTACGAGGAGGCCGTGGCCCTCGCCGGGGCGGCCATGGAGACCGTCACCTACGGCGACCCGACGGACCCCGGCAACATCATGGGACCGGTGGTCAGTGCCAAGCAGCGTGAGCGGGTGCTCGGGTACATCCAGTCCGGTATCGACGAAGGGGCCCGCCTGGTCTGCGGGGGTGGCCGCCCGGCCCACCTGGACAAGGGCTACTTCATCGAGCCCACCCTCTTCGCCGACGTCGACAACTCGATGCGGATCGCCCGGGAGGAGATCTTCGGCCCCGTACTGGTCCTCATCCCCTTCCAGGACGACGAGGACGCCGTCCGCATCGCCAACGACAGCGAGTACGGGTTGTCCGGCGCCGTCACCTCGGCCTCCGAGGAGCGGGCGTTGGCCGTGGCCCGGCGGATCCGCTCGGGTACCGTCAGCGTCAACGGCGGCGTCTACTACAGCGCCGCCTCCCCGTTCGGCGGCTACAAGGCGAGTGGTCTCGGTCGCCAGAACGGCGTCGAGGGATTCGAGCAGTACCTGGAGACCAAGACCATCGCGGGTGGCCTGTGACCGCAGCCACCGAGCACGACGACGTCATCGCCTCGGGAGAGCACCTGCTCCAGCAGCTGCGCATGCGCGACGTCGAGCACCCCGATGCCGACCTCGCCATCGAGATGGACATCCACGACCGGGTCACCAACCCACCGCGGTGCCCTCCAGGGCGGCCTGGTGGCCACCCTGATCGACGTGGTGGCCGGACGGGCGGTGGTCGACGAAGGCCCCCGCGAGACGGTGGCCACGGCCGACATGACCGTCCACTACCTACGCGGCATCACCGTCGGGCCGGCGCTGGCCACGGCCAAGGTGCTCCGCCGGGGACGCACCCTGGCCGTGGTGACCGTCGAGGTCACCGACACCGGGACCGGCAGCCTGTGCGCCCTGGGAACGGTCGCCTTCTCCATCTCGCCGCCCCGGGAGACCGACCGCGGCGGACCGGGCGGCTCGCCGGCCGCCCCTCCCGGGTGAGGCGCTGACGCCGGTGGACCGGATGCTCGACCGGCGCCGGACGGGACGGCTCCGGTGAGCGACGACCTGGGCACCCCCCACCTCCGCCTCGAGCGGGAGGGACCGATCGCCTGGTGTGTCATCGACCGTCCGTCGGCCCGGAACGCCTTCACCCCGGCCATGTACTACGGGCTGAAGCGGGCCGTGCAGCTGGTCAACACCGATCCCGACCTCGGGGCCCTGGTCATCACCGGGGTGGACGACGTCTTCGCGCCCGGGGGCGACCTCGGCGGCCGCCGTGAGGAGGGCGAGGTGACCCCGGACGCCGTCGGCGCCGACGTCCTCCCCTTCCTCGCCATCCGGGACAGCCCGGCTCCGGTCATCGCGGCGGTCAACGGCATCTGCCAGGCCGGGGGTCTGCTCGTCGCCATGATGGCCGACATCGCCGTGGCCAGCGACCGGGCCACGTTCCGGGTGCCGGAGCTGCTGCGGGGCATCCCGGATGCGACCTACGCGGCGGCCCTGCCCGCCCACGTCGGCCTCGCCATGGCCCGGGACCTCCTGCTCTCGGGCCGTCCCTTCGACGCCGACGAGGCGCTCCGGATCGGGGTCCTGTCCCGGGTCGTCCCCCACGACGACCTCCGCGAGGCGGCACGCGAGGCGGCGCGCCAGGTGCTGCGGACCGCGCCGGCGGCCCGGGCGCAGGTGAAGCGCATGCTGAACGAGCGCTACGGGATCATCGACTACCAGACCATGTTCTGGGCGCTGGCCCACTCGGACGAACCACGTGAGGGCATGCGGGCGTTCATGGAGAAGCGGCCACCGGCGTGGGTCCCTCCCGGTCTCTGACCCGTCGGGGTGGGGCGCGCCGGACCGGGATCGGCCCGGGGGGCGGTGGTAGCGTTCACGGCGCGAGGCGACCGGGTCCGGGCGCCGTCACACCGGGGAGGGGAGGTCGGCGCGGCTACCGTGCGGCCTTCCGGCCATGACCAAGGGGGAATCACCGATGCCGTCCCGTTCGCTGGACTTTCCGATCTTCGACGCCGACAACCACATGTACGAGACGAGGGAGGCTCTGACCAAGTTCCTTCCCGAGAAGTACGCCAAGGCCATCGACTACATCGACGTCCGGGGCCGGACCAAGATCGTCGTGCGTGGGACGATCAGCGAGTACATCCCCAACCCGACGTTCGACGTGGTGGCCGCGCCCGGCGCCCAGGAGGAGTTCTACCGGCACGGCAATCCCGAGGGGAAGTCCTATCGGGAACTCATCGGTGAGCCGATCCGGTGCCTGCCGGGCTTCCGCGCCCCCGAGCCCCGCATCGAGCTCATGGACGAGCTGGGCATCGACCGGGCCCTCATGTTCCCGACCCTGGCGAGTCTCATCGAGGAGCGGCTGAAGGACGATCCGGAGCTGATCCAGGTCCTGGTGCACGGACTCAACGAATGGATGTACGAGACCTGGCAGTTCGACTACGAAGACCGGATCTTCGCCACCCCGGTGATCGCCATGGGGATGATCGACGACGCGTTGGCCGAACTGGACCTCGTCATCGGGCGGGGGGCCCGCTGCGTGCTCATCCGGCCCGCCCCGGTGCCCGGACTGCGAGGCACCCGGTCCCCCGGCCTCCCGATGTTCGACCCCATCTGGGAGCGCATCCAGGAGGCGGGACTGCTCGTGGGCATGCACGCGTCGGACAGCGGCTACAGCCAGATCGCCAACTGGTGGGAGGACTCGTCGGAGTTCCTCCCGTTCCAGCCCTCGGCCTTCCGGGCCATCTCCCAGGGCAAGCGCCCGATCGCCGACACCATGGCGGCCATGGTGTGCCACGGCGCGTTCACCCGCTTCCCCGACCTCAAGGTGGCCGCCGTGGAGAACGGTGCCAACTGGGTGCGGCACCTGCTGCACGATCTCTCGGACCTCTACACCAAGATGCCGCACCAGTTCGGCGAGGACCCGGCGGAGGCCTTCCTCCGCAATGTCTGGGTGAACCCGTTCTGGGAGGACAATCTGCAGTCGCTGGTCGACCTGGTCGGAGCCGACCATGTGCTCTTCGGCAGCGACTACCCCCACCCGGAAGGGCTGGCTGATCCGATCACCTACGTGGACGAGCTCGAGGGCATGGACGACGACACGGTGGCCAAGATCATGGGGGGCAACCTGGCCGGCCTCATGGGAGTGGGCGTCCCGGCCTGATCTGCGGGTCCCGGCCCGGGCCCGGACGTGGCCACCATCTCCCGATGCCACCGCGGTCGTCGATACCCTCGAACCGTCGCACCCGGCCGGATCCGCCCACGGGGCCGGACGGTATACAGCACTGATCGGGGGCGGACCCCGGCAGTCCGAGAAGTCGGGAGTTCCCATGCCCAGCCCCTCGCTCCCCCGCCGGCACCGGACCGATGCCCCTCCGCCCGGACACGACAGCCGGACCCGCGTCTCGGGCACGCTCCGCACCGGTCCTGGACCCCGGCGCTGGTTGCCGCCGGGATCCTGCTCGGCGCCATGGTCGGATCGGGGGCGGTGGCGGTGGCCGGAGCGAACTCGTCGTCACCGACCTACTACGCCTGCCTCTCTTCCCACGGCACCCTCTTCCGGGTGGGGACCGCGCCGCGCCCATGCTCCGGCCGGGCGACCATGATCTCCTGGAACGCCACCGGGCCACGGGGAGCGGTCGGGCCGAGGGGGGCTCCGGGGTCCCCCGGAGCGGTCGGGCCGCAGGGGGCGACCGGGCCGCCGGGACCGGCCGGCATCGTCCATGACTGTTCGAGTGTCCCCGGACCGCTGACCGCGCCGGGGTCGGACTTCGCCGAGTGCAACTTCGAGGTCCTGGGCGGGCCGACCGCCGAGTACGGGGTCGACCTGACCGGGGACGACCTGATCGGAGCGGACCTGGCCGGGTTCTCCTGGACCGATACCCAGATGACCGGGGCGAACCTCACCGGGGCCTTTCTGGCCAACGGGTCCCTGATCGGATCGACACTGGTCGACGCCCAACTGGTCGGGGCCGACCTGGCCGACGTGGCGGTGGCCCCCGAGGATCTGGTGGCCGGCCAGTGCTGGGCCGGGCGGATCGTGCCCACCTCCCTGGTCGACGCTGGTCTGGCCGGCGCCGATCTCCGCGACGCCCAGCTATCGGGGGTGCTGGGCACGGGGGCCGACCTGGTCGGGGCCGACCTCACCGGGGCCACCATCGGTTCGTGGGACTGCCTGGGGGGAGCCTCCGGACCGGTGGTGGTGGCCACCACGCTGGCGGGCGCCGATCTCGCCGGGGCCGACCTCACCGACGCCGACCTGACCGGGGCGGAGTTGGCCGGGGCCAACCTCACCGGTGTGGTGTGGACCGGCGCGACCTGCCCGGACGGTACGCCGAGCGCCGACGACCCCGGGGGGACGTGCCTGGCGGACCTGGGGTAGGCCACCGGTGACCCGGTCGGGTCCCGATGGACGTCAGTCCGACAGCTCGGGCCCCACGATGGCCACGAAACTCACGCACTCGCCGGGAGCCCCGCCGAGGTTGTGCGTCATACCCAGGGTGCGGCCTTCGGCCACCGTGGCGATCTGTCGCTCCGGTGGGGCCTCCCCCCGCAGCTGCAGCCAGCACTCGAACAGCATCCGGAGTCCGGAGGCGCCGATGGGGTGCCCGAAGCTCTTGAGACCACCGTCGGGATTGACCGGCAGCTCGCCGTCGCGGTCGAAGGTCCCGGCCAGTACGTCCTTCCATCCGAGGCCCCGCTCCGAGAAGCCCATGTCCTCCATCAGCACCAGCTCGGTGGGGGTGAAGCAGTCGTGCACCTCGGCCATGGCCAGCGACGCCCGGGGATCGGTGATGCCGGCCTGGTGGTACGCGTCCTGGGCGGACCGGACCACCTCGGGGAATGTGGTGTAGTCGTAGTCGGGGTCGATCGGACCGCCACCGGGACCGGCCACGAAGCTCAGTGCCTTCACGTAGAGCGGGTGGTCGGTGTAGCGGTGGGCATCCTCGGCCCGGCAGATGATGGCCGCCGCCGCGCCGTCGCTCACCCCGCTGCAGTCGTAGACGCCCAGATCGCCGGCGACCAGCGGCGACTTGGTGATGGTCTCCATGGGGATCTCCTTGCGGAACTGGGCCCGGGGGTTGACCGCACCGTTGCGGTGGTTCTTCCAGGCGATCCGGCTCATCACCTGCTTCATCTCCTCGGGGTCGACGCCGTAGCGCTCGGCGTACGCCGGGGCGACGAAGGAGAAGGCGGCCGGCGACGACAGGGCGGCGTCGGTCCCGTCGCCGACCGGTCGGATGCCGGTCAGCCCCGAGTAGCCGGTGTCCTTCAGCTTCTCCACGCCGATGGCCATGACCAGGTCGTAGGCGCCGGAGGCCACGGCGTAGCAGGCGTTACGGAACGCCTCGGAGCCGGTGGCGCAGAAGTTCTCCACCCGCGTCACCGGCTTGTAGTCGATCTTCAGCGGCTTGGCCAGGGTGACGCCGGACGTGCCCGACGTCATGGTCCCGAGCCAGAACGCATCGAGGTCGTCGAGTGTGACCCCGGCCGAGGCGATGGTCTCCTTGGCCGCGTCGATCAGCAGGTCGTCGACCCCCTTGTCCCACCGCTCGCCGAACGGCGTGCAGCCCATCCCGACGATCGCCACCCGGTCGCGGATCCCGTTCGAACTCATGACTTGCCTCCCTCGTCACCGGCACCGTCGGCCGTCCCGACCGGACGCGCCTTCCAGAAGTAGTTGTGCACACCTTTGGCGGTGTTGAGCTTGCGGAAGCTCATCTCCACCCGGGTTCCGATGCGCACCGCGTCAGGGTCCGCATCGGTCATCTCGCAGCGGTAGCGACCGCCGCCGTCGAAGTCGACCACCGCGCCGATCACCGGCGGCGACAACGAGAAGGCCAGGCGGTCGATGGTGAAGGTGGCCACCCGTCCCCCCACGTCGGCCAGCCGCACCCGGTCCATCTCGTCGATGGTCCGGCACCGCAGGCACACACGGGCCGGTGGGAGGTGACGGAAGCCGCAGGCCCGACAGTCGCTGGCCTCGAAGCCCCCCTTCCACGGCGTGGACCGCCACGTGGCCGGGGCGCCGGGACGCTCGGGGTCAGGACGGCGCGGAGGTTCCCGGAGGAGTTCGCCACGCCAGGTGAGGAACCGCGTATAGGGCACCTCGCCGCCGGCCGCGGCCGCCAGGTCGGCCACATCGGCCAGGCCGGCCTCCCGCCGTGCCGATCGGGCCCCGGCCAGGGCGTCGGTGGCCCGCAGCAGCAGCACGTCGGCGCCGTCGGCCACCACCACCAGGGCGAGGAGGGCACCGGGCGCGGCCCGCTCCAGGAGGTCGACCAGGGCGATGCCCGGCTCGGCCGCCCCGAGGTTCCCGACCGTGGCCGCCCGGTCGGTCACCACGACGTCGGACCGCACACCGAGCGAACCACGGACGGCGCCCACGGCCCGGGCGTGCAGTCCCACCACCGCCACGTGGTCGACATCGGTGGCCACCACGCCGGCACCCTTCAGCGCATCGGCCCACGCCTGGTGGACCAACGGCACGTAGACCTCCTGACCGAACCGCTCCTCCCAGACCTTCGAGTCCAACTCTCCCGGCGTGCGCCAGCGGTCGAGGAATTCGGCCGTGGTGCCGGCATGGGCGAGCCATTCGGCGGCGACCGCATCGTCGGGGCCGCCGAAGACCAGCGCGACGGCGCCGTCGCCGCTGTCCCGCTCCTCGGGACCGCCGGCCAGCCCGGTCCGCAGGTCGGACAGGACGGCCACCGCGCGATGGTCGCCGGCCACCGCCGAGGCGGCCCGCAGGGCTCCGATCGAAGACCGCACGGAACCGACCATGTCGTACGCGCCGGCCCAGGCGGGCAGTTCGAGGGCGCCGTGGATGGCCGTGGCGTTGGTCTTGTCGAGATAGGCGGGTGCCGGGGTCGCGAAGAACAGGTCCTCGGGCGGAGGTCCGTCCAGGGCGGCGAGCGCCCGGCGCGAGGCCTCCACGCCCATGGTCGTGGTGTCTTCGTCGTACGAGGCCACCGACCGGCTGCCCCGTCCGGACGGGCCGCCCAGGCTGGCGCCGATGGCGCTGCGAGGTAGCCGCCAGTAGGGGATGTACGCGCCCCACGAGACGATCCCGGCCGTCATCGTCGTGGACCCCGTCCGAGCCGTAGAAGTGCGTTCTCGTTCACGGCGAAGAGCATACTTGTGCGGTCGGGCCCCCTACACTGAGCGCCCGGGCTCGCCGCGACGCCGGACGGCCGGGGGGCGCCCGGGCCCCGGGCGGGCCAGAGCCGAGGAGGGCCATGCGACGGCAGCTGTTCCACGACGAGCACGACGAGTTCCGGTCGAGCTTCCGACGCTTCGTCGAGGCCGACATGGTGCCCCGGTCCGAGGAGTGGGACCGAGCCGGGATCGTGGACCGGTCGGCGTTCGAACAGGCGGGCAAGCACGGCTTCCTCGGCATGGCGATCCCGGCCGAGTACGGAGGCGGCGACAGCGACGACTTCCGGTTCAACCTGATCGTCGCCGAGGAACTCCACCGGGTGGGTATGAACGGCGCCGCCCTGGGGTTCGCCCTGCACAACGACATCTGCCTGCCGTACTTCCTGCACTACGCCACCCCCGACCAACGCAGCCGTTGGCTGCCGGGCATCGCCCGGGGTGACCGGATCCTCGCCATCGCCATGACCGAGCCCGGGACCGGCTCCGACCTCGCCTCCATCGCCACCTCCGCCGTCCGGGACGGCGACGAGCTCGTGCTCAACGGCTCGAAGACGTTCATCACCAACGGCATCAACGCCGACCTGGTCGTGGTGGCCGTGAAGACCGACCCCACGCTGGCCCACAAGGGCATCAGCCTCGTGGTGGTCGAGCGGGACACCCCCGGGTTCACCCGCGGGCGCAACCTCGACAAGCTCGGCCTCCACGCCCAGGACACCGCCGAGCTGTTCTTCTCCGACTGTCGCATCCCGGCGGACAACCTGCTCGGGACCGAGGGACAGGGCTTCGCCCACCTCGTGGCCAACCTGCCCCAGGAACGCCTCTCCCTCGCCGCCGGGGGGCTGGCCGGGGCAAGGGCCGCGCTCGACTGGACCGCGGCCTACGTCCGCGAGCGCACCGCCTTCGGCGTCCCCGTCGGCTCGTTCCAGAACACCAAGTTCACGCTGGCCGAGGTCGCCACCGAGGTCGAGATGGGCCAGGTCTTCATCGACCGCTGCGTCGAAGCGCTGAACGCGGGTGAGCTGACGGCCGAAGACGCCGCCATGGCCAAATGGTGGTGCACGGAGATGCAGGGTCGGGTCGTCGACCGCTGCCTCCAGCTCCACGGAGGCTACGGGTACATGTCCGAGTACCCGATCTCCAAGGCCTTCGTCGACGCCCGGGTCACGACGATCTACGGCGGCACCACCGAGATCATGAAGGAGATCATCGGCCGGTCCCTCGACCTCGGGTAGCACCACCACCGACGTCCGGCGTTGAGCTGCGTTCACGTCGACGCAGAGGCCCGTTCTCCGCAGGCCCGGGCGCGCTACCATCCACCGCGTGCCAGCCAAGACCGAGGGGGACCGACGAGGCGTCGGACGACGGGGGCCCGCGGCATGAGCGGCGCACCTTCCGGGGACGGCGCCCCCCAGCCCTACGGGACCCGGCTCACCCGGCTGGCCGAGGAGCTCGGCGACACCACGGCGGTGGTCCTGGTCCGGGAGGACGGCGGCGAGCAGGCCGTCACGTGGCGTGAGCTGGAGAACCGCTCCAACCAGCTGGCTCGGGTCTTCACCACCCAGGGGCTCACCCTCGGCCAGCCTCTGGCCATCTGCCTGAAGAACTCCGTCGAGCACCTGGTGGCCGGCTTCGCCGGATGGAAGGTCGGCGGCGTCGTGGTGCCGATGCGCTGGGACCTGCCCGACTGGGAACGGGACCGGCTGCTGGCCGTGCTGCGCCCCGGGCTGGTCGTCGACGCGGGTTCGACCGACCTGTTCGAGGCGAGCGCCCACGAGTCCACCGCTCCGCTGCCCGATGCCATATCCCCCCAGGGGTGGGGGGTGTGCAGCTCGGGGTCGACCGGGACTCCCAAGGTGATCGTGCAGAAGGCCCCCGCCCTCTACGACCTCTCGACGGCGTCCACCTCGTCGGTCGTGGCCTCCTACGGTCCGATGGACCCCGAGCAGCGGGTGCTCTGCCCGGCGCCGCTCTACCACACCAACGGATTCATGGCCTTCCGGATCCTGCTCCACGGGGATCCCATCATCCTGATGGAACGGTTCAAGGCCGAACTCGCCCTCGACCTCGTCGAACGGCACCGGATCACCGGGTTCGTCGCAGCCACCCCCATGCTGCAACGGATGGCCCAGGCTCCCGCCATCGACACCACGGACCTGTCCAGCCTGCGCTGGGTCCAACAGGGCGCCGCCCACCTGCCGCAATGGCTCGGCCACCGGTGGATCGACCTGATCGGGCCCGAGCGGTTCTACATGTCCTACGGCTCATCCGAACAGATCGGGCTGGTGGTGTGTCGGGGGGACGAGTGGCTCGCCCATCCCGGCACCGTGGGCCGGGGCATGAACGACACCGAGGTCCGCATCGTCGGCCCCGACGGCACCGCTCTGCCGCCCCGGGAGGTCGGCGGCATCTTCCTGCGGTCACCGACGGGTCCCCAGGCCATGTACGTCGGCGACGACGTGACCCCGATGGACACGACCGACGACGGCTTCGCCTCGGTCGGCGACCTCGGCTTCGTCGACGAGGAGGGCTACCTCTACATGGTGGACCGCCGGGTGGACCTGATCGTCACCGGTGGCGCGAACGTGTACCCGGCCGAAGTGGAGACGGCGCTGAGCGAACACCCCGGCATCGTCGACGTGGTGGTCATCGGCCTGCGGGACCCGGAGTGGGGCCGGCGCGTCCACGCCGTCGTCCACCCCTCCGACCCGTCTCTCGACGAGGCGGCGGTCGTCACCTACGCCAAGGAGCGCCTGGCCCCGTACAAGGTGCCCAAGTCGGTGGAGTTCGTCGACGCGATCCCCCGCACCGAGGCCATGAAGTTCAACCGCGCCGCGCTGGTGGCCGAGCGCGACGGTCCGGACGAGGGAGAGGGCGCGAGCGGCCAGACATGACGGGACCCGACCCTCCGACGTGGACGGGACGGGCCGGGAGGCACAGACGTGACGGGCGGTGCAGCACCGCCCGTCGGACATCAAGAAAGGGAGTGATCCGGGCATGCCCGAGACCTCAGCGAACGGCAACGGCAACGGCAAGTACATCACCTACGAGGAGTTGGACGACGGCGCCATCGTGCGGATCCTCCTGAACCGCCCGAAGACGCGCAACGCCCAGAACCGTGGCCTCCTGGTGGAACTCGACGAGGCGTTCCACCGGGCCGAGCAGGACGACAAGGTGCGGGTGGTGATCCTCGGTGGTGTCGGTCCCCTGTTCTCCTCCGGCCACGACATGGGCTCGAGGGAGTCGCAGGCCGAGCGGGCGCCCGGTCCCGACCAGCACCCGTCGGTGACGATGAACGGCGCCACCCGGGAGGGTGCCGAGGCCCGGATGCTCCAGGAGTGGCACTACTACTTCCAGAACACGCTCCGGTGGCGCAATCTCCGCAAGATCACCGTGGCCCAGGTGCAGGGAACCGTCTACGCCGCCGGCCTCATGCTCATGTGGGCCTGCGACCTGATCGTGGCCGCCGACGATGTGTACTTCGCCGATGTCGTGGGCACCCGACTCGGCATGTGCGGGGTCGAGTACTTCGGTCACCCGTGGGAGTTCGGTCCCCGCCGGACCAAGGAGCTCATGCTCACCGGCGACGCCATCGACGTCCACGAGGCCCACCGGTTGGGCATGGTGTCCAAGGTCTTCCCGGTGGACGACCTGTCCGAGCGCACCTTGGCCTACGCCCGGCGTATCGCCCAGCTGCCCACCATGTCGGCGCTGCTCATCAAGGAGTCGGTCAACCAGACGGTGGACAACATGGGCTTCTACAACGCCCTGCAGGCCTGCTTCACCCTCCACCAGCTCAACCACTCGCACTGGGCCGAGATCCACGAGTCCAAGTACCCCGTCGCCGAGGAGCAGGACGGCGTACCGAGCTGGCGGGTCGCACCGCCGGTGCTGCTCTCGGTGAAGGACCAGGTCGAGGGGCCGGTGGCGGGCGGCTGATCCGTCACGCCCGGCGGGGCGCTCCCCCGCCGGGCGACCACTGTCTTCGTCCCCGTGATGCGGTCGCCCCGGCGACCGCATCAACGCGTCCGGATCCGGTCCACCGGCGACGGACGTCGCGTCTGGCTAGAGTGACTCGCACCGTCGGGGGAGAAGCAGTGTGACGGCTCAGGGGAACGCCGTTGGGGTATCCGGAGAAGGCATGGAGCACCACGGTGCCGACGTGTCCGGACCGGACGACGGATGCTCCCCGGGGGTCGGTCCCATCGCTGTCGAACGACGGTGCGTGTGTCATCTGTTACCACCAGGGAGGAAGCATGACCACCAGGCGGACCACCACCGGAGTATTCCTGGCCGCGGCGTTGGCGCTGCCGCTGCTGGCGGCGGGGTGCTCGAGCGGCACCTCGGCCAGTTCGACCACGGCGACCACCGGGTCGGCGACGACGGGATCGACGTCGCCGCCCACCACGACCGGCGGGGGGAGCCACGAGGCCACCGGCTCGCCGATCACCATCGCCTACATCTCCTCCCTGACCGGTGAGGGGGCGTCCCAGGACGGATCGTCCCCGGCCGGCTTCACGGCCCGCATCGACGAGCAGAACGCCGAGGGCGGCATCGACGGCCACAAGCTGGTGGGCGACATCATCGACGACCAGACCAACCCGGCCGAGATCAGCACGGCGGTGCAGAGCGCGGTGTCCAACGCCTTCGGCATCGTGTCGCAGAGCCCGCTGTTCTTCCTGGCGGCCAAGTACCCCCAGCAGGCCGGCGTGCCGGTGACCGGCTCCTACGACGACGGACCGGAGTGGGGCACCCAGCCCTACACCAACATGTTCGCCTCCGACAACGGCAGCGTGAACCCGAGCTACCCGGTCAACACCCAGATCGGGGACTTCCTGAAGGCCCACGGGGGCACCGTGCTCGGCTCCTACGGCTACTCGATCTCACCGTCGTCGAGCCGCGCCGCCATCGGCACGGCCCAGTCCTTCCAGCACGCCGGGGGCTCGGTCGGGGTGCTCGACACCCAGGTCCCCTTCGGCAGCGTGGACTTCACGTCGGCGGCGCTGGTGGCCAAGCAGAAGAACATCAACGCCATGGTCCCGGCCCTCGACAACGACTCCAACTACGCCCTGGCCACCGCCCTGAAGCAGGCCGGGGTCAAGTTGAAGACCGTGCTGTTCGCCACCGGCTACGAACCCGACACCATCGGGTCCCCGGTGTGGAGCGACCTCCAGGGTGACTACTTCCTGTCGCTGTTCCGGCCCTTCTCCCTCCCCAACTCCGGCACCGAGCAGATGCAGGCGGCCCTGGAGAAGTACGAGCACTTCACCCCCACGCAGTTCCCCACCTTCTCCCAGTACGAGGCGTGGGCGGGGGCGGACCTGATGATCAAGGGCCTGTTGCTCGACGGCCCCAACCCCACCCGGTCCGGGGTCATCCAGAAGCTGCGCGGCGTGACGTCCTACAACGCCAACGGTCTCCTGCCGGTCACCCTCGACTACGCCACCAACTTCGGCAAGAACCCGCCCAAGACCTGTGCGTGGATCATGCAGGCCGCCACCAGCGGGTTCAACCTGACCTCCCCCACTCCGACCTGCGGCGTGGACCTGCCCCACACCGACACGGCGTCCAGCTCGTCTTGACGCTCCGCCATCACGCGTCCGTCCGTCCAAGGAGTCCGAGAAGATGAAGTCGAAGGCCGCCGTACTGTTCGGACGCGGACAGGACTGGGAGATCCTGGAGATCGACCTGGATCCCCCCAGGGACCACGAAGTGCTGGTCCGGTGGGCGGCGGCCGGGCTGTGCCACTCGGACCAGCACCTGCGCACCAACGACATCGGCGCCCCGCGGGACCCCGACGCCGGTCCGGATCCGAGGCTGTTCCCCCTCGTCGGCGGCCACGAGGGAGCCGGTGTGGTCGAGGAGGTCGGACCGGGCGTCCTCGGGCTCGAGCCGGGCGATCACGTCGCCGCCAGCTTCTTCCCCAGCTGTGGGCGCTGCAAGATGTGCCTGACCGGGCACACCAACCTCTGCGACCTCGGGGCGGAGACCTTCTCCCCCGGTCAGATCTCCGACGGCACGCCCCGCTACCACTACGACGGCGAGCCGCTCAACGTGATGTCCAAGCTCGGGACCTTCTCCGAATACGGCGTCTCCCACGAGGCGTCGCTGGTCAAGGTCGAGCCGCACTTCCCCCTACCGGCGGTCGCCCTCGTATCGTGCGGCGTCACCACCGGGTGGGGCTCGGCCGTGTACCGGGCCGAGGTCGCCCAGGGTGACGTGGTGGTGGTCGTCGGCGTCGGCGGTGTGGGGATGAATGCCGTGCAGGGGGCCCACATGGCCGGGGCCCGGCACGTGGTGGCGGTCGACCCGGTGGAGTTCAAGCGGAAGTCGGCGCTCGACTTCGGCGCCACCCACGCGGCCGCGTCGATGGAGGAGGCGCTGCCCCTCGTCGTCGAGCTCACCCGGGGCCAACTCGCCGACGCCGTGATCCTCGTGCCGAGCGTGATGTACGGCGACCTCATGGGGCCCGCCCTCGCCCTCACGGGCAAGAACGGCACGTGCGTGGTCACCGGTGTCGCCCCCCAGACCCAGGGGCAGAGCGACATCAACCTCTTCGAGTTGGCCATGTGGCAGAAGGAGGTGCGGGGCGTCGTGTTCGGGGCAGCCAACCCCCGCTTCGACATCCCCAACCTGTTGGCTCTCTACGAGGCCGGGCGCCTCAAGCTGGACGAGCTGGTGACCCGCACCTACGCCCTCGAGCAGATCAACCAGGGGTACCAGGACATGCTCGACGGCGTCAACATCCGCGGCGTCGTCGTCTTCGACTAGGTGGCACCCCCGGCGACCCGGCCGAACCGAGGACAACGCATGGACGACATGATCTACTCGTGCGACGACCACCTCGACCTCCGGGCCGTGCCGGTCGACCTGTGGCAGTCCCGGGTGGCCCGGGACATGGTCGGGCGGGCCCCGCGGGTGGTCGAGCGCGACGGCCAACCGACGTGGGTGTGCGACGACCGGATCGTGGGAGCCAGCGGACGACCCCTCCGGAACCTCAGCGCCATCGGAAGGGCCGGCCTGGAGGACGACGGGTTCCGGGCCAGTACCACGACACTGCGCCTGGAGGACATGGATCGCGACGGGGTCTGGGCATCGGTGATCTACGGGCCCGTCCCCCTCACGCTCTCGATCCCCGAACCCGATCTCCAGGACGTCTGCTACCCGGCCTGGAACGACTGGGCGATCGAGGAGTTCAATGCCGCGGCACCCGACCGGCTGTGCGTGCTCCCGTTCCTCCCCAGCCACTCCCCCGGGGCGGCGGTGGCCGAGTTGGAGCGCTGCGCGGGCCTCGGACACCGAGGGGCGCTCATCGACGTGTTCGACTTCGACGCCGGCGATCCGGCGTGGGACCGGCTGTGGGCAGCCGCCGAGGCCACCGGCCTGCCCCTGAGCTTCCACATCAAGGCCGGTCCGTCGCCCCGGCTCAGCTACCAGATGGGATCGTGGAAGTCCGCCGCCTTCGCCACCGTGCTGCCCCTGCAGCTCGACGAGATGCTGGCGATCATGGTCTTCTCCGGCGCACTCGAACGCCATCCCGGCTTCACGCTGGTGCTGGCCGAGTCCGGCGTCGGCTGGCTCCCCTACTTCCTGGCCCGCATGGACCTGGAGTGGGAGAACCTCCGGGACCAGATCGACTACGCCCCTTCGGTTCCGCCGTCGGAGCTCTTCCGCCGCCAGGTGATCGCCACCTTCGAGGAGGAGAAGCTGGCCGACCGGTTCATCCCCCTGCTGGGCGCCGACTCGTGCATGTGGGCATCGGACTACCCCCACACCGACAGCACCTTCCCCGAGTCGCAGAAGGCCATCGAGGAGGCCCTCGGGACGCTGCCGGTGGAGGACCGCCGCAAGATCACCGCCCTGAATTGCAAGAAGCTGTACGGGTTCGGCGATGCCGGCTGAGCGCTGGACCGGCGGGACCGGTGGTATCGGCGGGGTCGACCACGTCGCCCTCCCGCTGGAGGACGCCCCGGCGATGGTCGCCTTCTACCGCGCCCTCGGCCTCGAGGTCACCGAGGCCCCGCTGCTGGTACAGGTGCACCTCGGCTCGCAGATGATCAACTTCCACCGGCCCGAACTGCTGCTGGTCGGATTCAAGCTCCGCGCCCCGGCGGCCACGCCCCCCTGTGGCGACCTCTGCCTGGTGTGGGAAGGGACGCCCGAAGGGCTCCGCGAGCTCCTCGACGGGGCCGGCGCCGAGGTGATCGAGGGTCCGGTCGAACGGGAGGGCGGCCGTCGCACCACGGGCACCAGCGTCTACGTCCGGGACCCCGACGGCAACCTGCTGGAGTTCCTCAGCTATCCCGACGGCGCCACCGTCGACGGAGCGTGACCCGTGGGACGCCACATCCCTTGGGGGGTTCCGGCCGGATCCGTCATGTCCGGGTGCTGGCGGCCGACGCCGGGGGCCGATCTCGTCGTCCCGTCGGGGCAGTACGTCGACCGGTCCACCCGGGCCGATGGCCGGTGGCGCCTCGTCGACCGGTTCGTCACCACCGACCTGAAGGGGGCGCAGGGCCGACGTCGACCGGTTCTCGGGTAGCTTGACGCACCATGACCCCCACCGGACAGTTCGCCAGGATCGAGACCTCCCAGCACGACGGGATCGCCGTGCTCACGCTGGCCAGTGACAAGGTCAATGCGTTGGACGTCGAGACGCTGGGCGAGATCACCGCCTTCGTCGAGGCTTGCGCGGAGGACGCCTCCGTCCGGGGCCTGGTGGTCACGGGCCAGGGGACGATCTTCTCGGCCGGACTCAACGTGGGCGAGGTCCTCGACAACGATGCCGGCCGCACCGAGGTCCTCCTCGACGCCCTCACCACGGCGCTGGTGCGCCTGTTCGCGTTCCCCAAGCCGACGGTGGCCGCCATCAACGGTCCGGCCGTCGCCGGAGGTTGCATCCTGGCCTGCGCCTGCGACAAGCGGCTGATCGTCGAGGGTGCCCGCATCGGGGCGACCGAGCTGAAGGTGGGGGTGTCGTTCCCGGTGTTCGCGGTGGAACTCCTGCTCCACGCCTGCGGCTCCGGCGCCGAGCAGCTGATGCTCGACGCCGCGCTGGTGGACGCCGAGGAGGCATGTCGACGGGGACTGGCCCACCGGGTGGTGGGCGCCGAAGACATGCTGCCCGAGGCGCTCGCCCTCGCCGGATCGTTGGCCCGGCTCGACGCGTCGGCCTACGCCCTGGCCAAGGCGACGACCCGCCGGCACGCCCTGGCCGTCACGGACGACGAGACGTGCCGCGACCTCGACCGCCAGGCGCTCGCCCAATGGCAGGCCGACACCACCCGGACCAGCCTGGAGAAGTTGCGCAAGCCCAAAGGCTGAGCGAACGCCGGAGGCCCTTGCCCATTGCCGATCGGACCGGGAGGGGGAAGGCGCCCGTCGGGCCTCCTCGGTGTGGGGCCGGGGGCGTATCCGCCTCGCTACGCCGACCGGGCACCCGCGGTCAGCGCACGGTCCGGAAGAACGCCGTCACGTCGTCGGCGAACAGCTCGGGCTGCTCCATGGCGGCGAAGTGGCCCCCCCGGGGCATGTCCACCCAGTGGGTGATGTTGTACTGCCGCTCCACCCACGACCGCGGCCAGCGCAGCACCTCCTTCGGGTAGCGCCCCACCCCGGTCGGGGTCCCGACGAAGGGGAGCCCGGCGGTCAGGACGCCGCTGCGGCTGGTCTCCCAGTAGAGGCGGGCCGACGACGTGGCGGTGCGGGTCAGCCAGTACAGCGTCACGTTGGTGAGGAGCTGGTCCCGGGTGAAGCACGTCTCCGGGTCGCCGTCGCAGTCGCTCCAGCCCCGGAACTTCTCGACGATCCAGGCGAGCAGGCCGGCCGGGGAGTCGTCGAGGCCGACCCCGACGGTCTGGGGCTTGGTCCCCTGTTCGGATGCGTAGGCACCCTCGTCCCGGGTGAAACGACCCAGGTCGGCGAGATCCGCCTGCTCCCCGTCGGTCAGCGGACCCGGTTCCGCCGGCCGAACCCCCAGCGGCATGTTGAGGTGGAGCCCGACGCAGTGTCCGGGGTCGAGGACGCCGATCCGGGTCGTGATCTGGGCGCCCCAGTCACCGCCCTGGGCGCCGTAGCGGGCGTAGCCGAGACGGTCCATCAGCTCCGCCAGGACGCGGGCGATCCGGGCCACGTCCCAACCCGGCGTCCGGGGCGGCTCCGAGAACCCGTAGCCCGGCAGCGACGGCACCACCACGTGGAACGCGTCCTCCACCCGGCCCCCGAACGCCGGCGGGTCGATCAGTCGCGGGATCACGTCGAGGAACTCGATGAACGATCCCGGCCAGCCGTGGACGAGGAGCAACGGCAAGGCGCCCACGTGGGGTGACCGGGCGTGGAGGAAGTGGATCGACTGGCCGTCGATGACGGTCCGGAACTGGGGGAAGGCGTGGAACTCTGCCTCGGCGGCGCGCCAGTCGAACGTGTCGACCCAGTAGCCGACCAGCTCGCGCAGGTACGGGATCGGGATGCCCGCGTCCCAACTCTCCCCCGCCACCGGCTCCGCGAACCGGGTGCGGGCCAGTCGGTCGGCGAGGTCCTCCAGGTCCGCATCCTCCGCCCGGAACTCGAACGGCTCCACACCGTCGCTCATCGGCTCATCCTCCTCGTCCCGTCCCTTGGGATACCGGAGCACCGGCCATCGGGAACGGGCGGCGCGCTCGCGGGATCGGGTACTCTCCACCCCACCGCCCGACCATCGTGGACCCGGCGGTACCCGACCATGGATCTGAACCTTACCGACGAACAGCACGAGATCGTCTCGGCCGTGCGCTCCTTCCTCACCGATCGCTCACCGTCCGACGTCGTGCGGGCCAGCGAGCCCGGCGGCTTCGACGCCGGTTTGTGGGAAGCCTTCTGCGCCATGGCCGGTCCCACCATCGGTGTGCCGGAGAAGCTCGGTGGGGGTGGCGCGTCGCTGCTCGACCTCGAGCTCGTCTGCGAGCAGATCGGGAGCTTCCTGGCCCCGGTTCCCTTCATCGAGGCGTCGGTGGCCTGTCGGGCCCTGGCGTCGTCCGGCGACCCGGGGCTCACCGGACTGGATGCCCTCCTGGGCGAGCCGACGCGTGTGGCCACCGTCGCCCTCCGCCCGGCGGTCGACGGCACGGCACGGCTCGTCCCCTTCGGTCCGGTGGCCCGGACCGTGGTGGGCATGGACGGGGACGATCTGGTGGTGGTCGATGCCGACGGCGACGGGAGCGGACCGCCAACCTCGGATCGTCGTCCCTGGGCGACCGGTCGCTGCGGGGCCCCGGCCGTACGGTGCTCGCCTCGGGGGAGGTGGCCCGTTCGGCCCACGCCGTCGCCCTCGACGAGTGGCGCACGCTGATGAGTGGTGCGCTGGTCGGTCTGGGGGAGGCGGCACTGGCCATCGGGGTCCAGTACGCCAAGGACCGGGTGCAGTTCGGACACCCGATCGGGTCCTACCAGTCGATCGCCCGGGACCTGGCCGACGCCGCCACCCTGGTGGACGGCGCCCGTCTCCTCGCCCGCGAAGCGGCGTGGTCCCAGAGCGATGACGAGGAGCAGTTCGCCTCCCTCGCCTCCATGGCCTTCCAGTTCGCCACCCGGGCCGCCCGTCGGGCCAGCAACGTGGCGTTGCACGTCCACGGCGGCTACGGATTCACCCTCGAGTACGACATCCAGCTCTACTACCGCCGGGCCGAGGCGTGGCCACTCCGGCTCGGCGATCCGCGCCGGGGACGGCCGACCTGGCCGACGCCCTGTTCGGTCCCGTGGAGGGGATCTGATGGACTTCCGTCTCGGACCCAAGAGCGACGCCTTCCGGGCCGAGGTGCGTGACTTCCTCGACTTGCACCTCGACGAGGAGACCATCGAACGAGCGCACCGCACCGGGACCATGCACGACAAGGAGTTCCACCGGGCCATCGGCCGCCAGGGCTGGTTGGCGGCCACGTGGCCGGCCGAGTACGGCGGCCAGGAGCGCGATCCGTTCGAGATGACCGCCCTGCGCGACGAGCTCCGGCTCGCCGGGGCACCGACCGACGGTATGGGTCTGTCGGTGATCGTCTGTCAGACCATCCGTCGGGTGGCCACCGAGGAGCAGAAGGCCGACTTCCTGCCCCGCGCCCTGGCCGGCGAGATCTGCATGTCACTCGGCTACTCCGAGCCCGACTCCGGCTCGGACGTGGCCTCCATCAAGACCACCGCCACCCGGGACGGCGACGAGTGGGTCATCAACGGACAGAAGATGTTCACCACCCTGGCCCACGTGGCCGACTACGTCTTCCTCCTGGCCCGGACGAACCACGACGTTCCGAAGCACAAGGGCCTGACCATGTTCCTCGTGCCCCTCGACTCGGCGGGGATCGAGATCCAACCCGTCCATACCGTCGGTGGCGAGCGGACGAACGCCACGTTCTACAACGACGTGCGCGTGAGCGACCACTACCGCATCGGCGAGGTCGACCGGGGCTGGGACGTCATGACCGTCGCCCTCACCTTCGAGCGGGGCGGATTCGGGCTGAGCGAGGCCGACCGGGTGTGGGAGCAGGCGGTGGACTGGGCGAAGCAGACCCGACGTGCCGACGGCAGCCGCGTCATCGACGACCCCTATGTCCGCGAGCGGCTCGCCACCATGCGCACGAACAACGAGGTCGCCCGTCTGCTCGCCTACCGGACCTCGTTCGTGGCGGCCACCGGGGGGCTACCCGGGGTCGAGGGATCGATGCACAAGCTCTTCTACGCCGAGTCGATGACCTCGGACGCGGCCGAGCTGGTCGACATGCTCGGGGCCGAAGGGGTGGTCCAGCGGGGGGAGGACGACGCGCCGGTGGACGGGTGGGTCGAGCACCTGTTCCGGCACGCGGCGGTCACCACCATCTACGGCGGGACCAGCGAGATGCAGCGCTCGATCATCGCCGAGCGGGGCCTCGGACTGCCGAGGTCCGGTCGCTGACGCCCCTCTCCTGGAGAGGGGTCCGAGGGTCGATCTCCGCCGGTCCCGTCCGGACGCCGGTGCTATCGTCGAAGCATGGTCCCACCAGGTGAGAACGGCGTTTCCGCCATCGAGATCATCGATCGGGAGGCATGCATGGGCTCGGGCAATTGCCTGTACTGGGCGCCCGGCGTCTTCGAGCTCGACGACTCGGGCGTGGCCGTCGTCACCGGTGACCTCCTCGCCAACGAGGAGAACGTCCGTCTCGCCGCCAGGAACTGTCCCACCCGGGCCATCCGGGTCGACGAGCTCTATGGATGAACACGACGTCCCACCCGTCCGGCCGACCGGCCTCCACGTCTACGAATCGAGGGTTCATGTCCAGGTATGAGGGTCCCATCTTCGACGCCGACAACCACCTCTACGAGACCGGCGATGCGCTGACCCGCTATCTGCCGAAGGAGTACGAGGGCTTCGTGCGCTACGTCGAGGTCGACGGTCGCACCAAGGTGGCGGTCAACAACCACATCTACGAGTCCATCCCCAACCCCACCTTCGAGGTGGTGGCGCCCCCGGGGTCGTTCGCCGACTACTTCGCCGGGAAGAACCCCGAGGGCAAGACGCTCCGCGAGATGGCCGGCACGCCGATGCGCTCCATCGACGCCTTCCGGTCGGCCGAGCCCCGCCTGAAGCTGCTCGACGAGCTGGGCATCGACGCCGCGCTGATGTTCCCGACCCTGGCCAGTCTGGTCGAGGTGAACCTCCTCGACGACCCCGAGGGGACGTGCACGATCATCCACGCCTACAACCAGTGGCTGTTCGACGAGTGGCCGTTCGACTACAAGCAGCGGATCTTCACCACCCCGGTGATCAACCCCTGCATCCCCGAACAGGGCATCGCCGAACTCGAGTGGGTACTGGAGCGGGGGGCCAAGGTGGTGCTGCTGCGACCGGGCGCGGTGGCCGGCACCCGCGGCACCCGCTCTCCCTTCCTACCGGCCTTCGACGAGTTCTGGCGCAAGGTCGAGCAGTCGGGCGTGCTGGTGGCCATGCACGCCTCCGACTCCGGCTACCAGCGACACGCCAACGAGTGGGAAGGCGAGGACCGCGCCATGATGCCGTTCGCTCCGCGTCCCTTCAGCGACGCCGTCAACACCGGCCGGCCCATCAACGACGCCGTCACCTCGGCCATCTGCCACGGGATGCTGAGCCGGTTCCCCGGGGTGCGCCTGCTGAGCGTGGAGAACGGCGGGAGCTGGGCCCTGCACTGCCTCAAGGCCATGGAGAAGACCTACGGCAAGATGCCCAAGGCCTTCGCCGAGCCGCCACGGGAGGTGTTCCTCCGGAACATCTACATCAACCCCTTCTGGGAGGACTCGCTGGAGGCGCTGGTCGACGTCATGACGCCGGACCACATCCTCTTCGGATCGGACTACCCGCACCCCGAGGGGCTCGCCGAGCCGTTCGAGTGGGCGGCCGAGGTGTCCGCCATCTACCCGCAGGACGACGTCCGCAAGATCATGGGCGGCAACATGTTCGAGCTGCTCGGCCTCGAGATCCCGGCCTGACGGCCGGGCCCCGGGGCACCGTCGGGTCCGCTGGACGGGGGGACGCATGGCCGATTTCCACGACGAGGACCTGCGCGGCTCCACGTTCCACGAGGTCGACCTGCGCGGCGGGCGCTTCGAGTCGGTCGACCTGAGCGGAGGCGAATTCCGGGCCGTCGACCTCTCGGGGGCGACGATGCGGGGCGTGGACCTCGTGGACGTCGACATCCAGGGCGAGGTGCGGAACCTCACCATCAACGGCGTCGATATCGGTCCCCTGGTCGAGGGCGAACTGGACCGGCGCCACCCGCTCCGGCCCAAGATGCGTCCGGACGACCCGGCCGGGTTCCGCGAGGCCTGGGACATCCTCGAGCGGCTCTGGGCGGGGACCGTCGACCGCGCCCGCCGGCTGCCGGCCTCGCAGGTGCATGAATCGATCGGGGGCGAGTGGTCCTTCGTCGAGACCCTCCGGCACCTGGTGTTCGCCACCGACGCCTGGATACGGCGGGCGGTCCTCGGCGATCCCTCGCCGTGGCACCCCCTGGACCTCCCCTGGGACGAGATGCCCGAGACGGCGGGGGTGCCCCGCGACCGGACCGTGCGACCGTCGCTCGACGAGGTGGTCGAGTTGCGCCGGAGCCGGATGTCCACCGTGCGGCGGTTCGTGGACGACCTGACCGTCGCCACCCTCGAGGCCGAGACCGAGCCGGTCGACGGGCCCGGATGGCCGCCGCCCCGTCGGTATCCGGTACGACAGTGCCTCCTCGTCGTGCTCAATGAGGAGTGGCAGCACCGCCTCTACGCCGAACGCGACCTCGACCTCCTGGCCGACCGGGGCGCGTGACCGGCCCCCACCGGGTCAGTCGGGGCTGTCGACCTCGTCGGGCCAGGCCGGCCACATCGACCGGAACCCGAACGTGGTCAGTTCGATGAGCTGTCCGTCGGGATCGCGGATCATGATGGCCCGGCCACCCATGTCGGTGTCCTCCAGGACGTCGCCACCGGCGGGACGGACCTTGGCGACCACCGCGGACATGTCGTCGACGGCCACCGACAGGTGGGTGAACCCCAGGTCGTTCATCACCCGTCGCGGGGCGGGGTGCACGCCGGCGCCGGCGAAGTGGATGAGTTCGAGCACGAAGCGGTCCTTGACCAGGTACACGGCCTTCGAACCCACGGGGGGTGGTATCTGCATCAGGGGTCCAGCGGCCTCGTCGGGTACGTCGAGCTCCCACCAGTAGCGGAAACCCAGGACGCCCTCGTAGAAGCGTCGGGCGCGGTCGAGGTCGGACACGCAGATCCCGATGTGGTTGAACGAGACGGCGGGGCCGCTCCCCGGCCCACCGGGCACGGAAACCCCTCCGGCGGCGGTCACGCCGGGCGGGAGGACGGGCGTTCCTCCAGGATGACGGTCTTCGTCTCGAGGAAGGGCAACAGGCCCTCCACCCCACCCTCGCGTCCGATCCCCGACTGCTTGAAGCCACCGAAGGCGATGCCGAAGTCGGTGCGGAAGGAGTTGTGGCCGACGGTGCCCGTGCGCAGTTGCCCGGCCACCTCCCGGGCCCGGTCCGCATCGGGGGTGAACACCGAGGCGTTGAGCCCGTACACGGTGTCGTTGGCGATGGCCACGGCGTCCCGCTCGTCGTCCGCCGGGATCACGCTCAGCACGGGCCCGAAGATCTCGTCGCGGGCGATCGTCGACGAGTTCTCGACGTTGCCGAAGACGGTGGGCTCCACGAACCAGCCGCGATCGAGGTGGGCCGGGCGTCCGCCTCCGGTCGCCAGCGTGGCTCCCTCGGCGACTCCCTTCTCGATGTAGCCGAGTACCCGGTCGCGCTGACGGCGGACGGCCAGGGGTCCCATCTCGGACTCGGGGTCGAACTGGTTGCCCACCTTCACCTGGGAGAAGCGGTCGGCGAGGGCTTCGAGCAGCTGGTCGTGGCGGTGCCGGGACACGACGATCCGCGTGAGCGACGAGCACACCTGACCGGTCATCATGCACTCGGCCTGCGCCAGGCGCGACGCCGTCAGGTCGAGGTCGGCGTCGTCCAGGACCACGGCGGCGGACTTGCCGCCGAGCTCCAGGGTCACGCGGGCGATCCGCTCGCCGCAGATAGAGGCGATGCGGCGGCCGGCGGCCGTCGAGCCGGTGAAGGTGATCTTGTCGACCCGCGGGTCCCGCACCAGCCGCTCGGAGACCTCGCGGTCGGCGGTCACGACGTTGAGGACACCGGGGGGCAGCCCGATCTCCTCGGCCACCTCCGCCACCAGGTAGCCCTCACCGGGCGCCTCGGGGGACGACTTGAGCACCACCGTGCAGCCCGCGACGAGGGCGGGCGCCACCTTGTAGCTGATCAGGCTCATGGGCCCGTTCCAGGGGATGATGGCGCCCACCACGCCCACCGGCTCCCGCACCAGCAGACCGAATCCGGGCTGACTGGGTTGGGCCTCGACTTCCCAGTCGAACGTGTCCGCCAGTCCGGCGTAGAACTCGAAGGTGGCGGCGGCCCCGGGGCCGGCGTGACCGGCGATCCGGTGCAGCACGCCCGACTCGCGCGGCCAGATCTGCCCGATCTCCTCCGCCCGGGCGGCCAGGCCGGCGCCCAGCGCCCGTAGGTACTCGGCCCGTTGCCGGTGGCTCATGCGGGGCCACGGGCCCTCGTCGAATGCCCGTCGGGCGGCCGTCACCGCCGCGTCCATGTCCGCCTCGCCGCGCCTCGGCGACACTGAAGAAGTGCTCCTCGGTCCCTGCGTCGACGACGTCGATGGTGGCGTCCGAACTGGGCACCACCCACTCGCCGCCGATGTAGAACCGGTCGGCGTGTCGGATGGGCGCTGACGTGTCGTCCTTCAGTGCCATGGTGGCCTCCTCCTCGGGCGGACGGGGCCGCCGCGCATCGTGACTCTCCCCTGCGATCCAATCTACAAGCGGCCGATCACCTGTTCGCCGTAGCGGGCCAACGCGTCCCCGGGGTCGGCGCCGAACAGGGCGGCCGGGACGACCACCCGGGTCGCCCCGCGGTCGACAGCGTCGGCCACGTCGACCACCGCAGCTTCGGCGTGGACGGCGAAGCTGCTCACCGTCACCTCGAGCGACGACGGGTCACGTCCCGCCTCCTCGGCGGCCGACCGCATGGCGTCGACCAGGTGCGGGAGCTGCTCCCGGTCGACGCCGAAGGGGAAGAAGCCGTCGCCGATGCGGCCCGCCCGCCGGGCGGCGACCTCGGAATGCCCACCGATGTGGACGGGGATCGAACCCGACCGGGGCTGGGGCCGGAGGTAGACGTCGGTGAACCGGGCGGTCGCACCCTCGAAGCTGGCGCACTCCTGGCTCCACAGGGCCCGCATGGCCCCGACGCTCTCCTCCAGCCGCTCACCCCGGCGCTCGTAGGGGACGCCGATCGCCTCGAACTCCTCCTTCAGCCAGCCGATGCCGACGCCGAGGGTGACGCGACCCGACGACAGGTGGTCGAGGGTGGCGAGCTCCTTGGCCAGGATCACGGGGTTGCGCTCGGGGAGGATGAGGATGCCGGTGGCCAGCCGGATGGTCGAGGTCGCCCGGGCCACGTAGGCGAGCCAGATGAGCGACTCCGGGAAGGGCGAGTCCTCGCCCGAGGGGAGCCGCCCCGACGGGTCGTAGGGGTACGTGGACCGGTACCCGGCGGTGACGACGATGTGATCCGCCGTCCAGATGGACTCGAACCCGGCCCGCTCGGCGGAGCGGGCCAGCTCGCACGCCCGGTCCGGCTCGATGTTGGGGCCGATGTTGGCGAAGGCGATGCCGAACTTCGTGGTCATGGCGGAACTGCGCTCCCCGTTCGGTGGCCGGTCACGGTCGGACCGGCCGGTGTGGTTGCGCTGCGCCGCCCCTCAGGAGAGGCGACAGCGCAGATACAGGTGCTTGATGCCGCCGTTGACCGCCGAGTTCAGGCGCTCGGCCGGCGCGGTCAGCTCGAACCACTCGAGGCGGTCGAGCAGGTGGCGGAAGAGTGTCTCGAGTTCGACCCGGGCGAGGTTGGCCCCCATGCAGAAGTGGGCTCCCGACCCGAAGGCCAGGTGGTGGTTGGGCTGGCGGTCGATACGGAACTCGAAGGGCTCGTCGAAGACGTCCTCGTCGCGGTTGGCCGAGGCGTAGAACAGCGCCACCTTGTCGCCCGCCGCGATCCTCTCCCCCCGGACTTCACAGTCCTCGGTGGCGGTGCGGGTGAAATGGATGATCGGGCTCACCCACCGCAACACCTCCTCGACCGCCGTGGGCAGCAGCTCCGGCCGGCGCTTGAGTCGCTCCCACTGGTCCGGATGCTCCGAGAAGGCGAGCAGGCCGCCGCTGATGGCGTTGCGGGTCGTCTCGTTGCCGGCCTCCACCAGCAGCTCGGCGTAGTCGAGGAGCTGAGCCGCGGTGAGCGGCTCGCCGTCGATCTCGGCGGCGATCAACTGGCTGACGATGTCGTCCCCCGGATCCTCCCGGCGTCTCGCGATGAGGCCGTCCAGGTAGCCGTGCAGCTCGCCACGGGCCCGCCGGATGGTCTGACCCGGCGTCTCCCCCGGCCGGCGGAACTCGGGGTCGTCCTTGCCGATGATCTCGTTGGTCCACCGGAAGAGGAGCTTCCAGTCGTCACCGGGCACGCCCAGGATCCAGGAGATCACCCCGATCGGCAGCGGGGCGGCCACCCGCTCGACGAAGTCGAACTCGTCGTCGTCCGAGGCGGCGAGGTCGTCCAACACCTGGACGGCGATGCGGTCGATCTCCTCGTGGCGTGACCGGATGGCGCGGGGAGTGAACCGGGGCATGGCGACCCGGCGGAGCGGGCCGTGCCGAGGCGGGTCGAGCATGACCACCATCTCCGAGGGGGGCGCCGGTGCACCCGGGTGGCCGAGGATGAGGCCGTGGGCGCTGGAGAACCGCTCCGGCTGGGACGCGATGTCGGTGATGTCGGCGTGCTTGGTGACGGCCCAGAAGGACACGTACCCCTCGGGTTCGAGGAAGGCGACCGGCGCCTCTGCTCGCAGCGTGGCCCACACCTCGTGGGGATAGCCCCGCTGCGCGAACCGGCTGGGATCGACGAGGTCGAGGGGGTCCACGGAACCGGGGACGGTGACCGGGGCGGTCATCGGCAACCCGTCCGGCGACGACCCGACCCGCGGTCCCGGTCCCGTGCGACGGGAGTCCTCACCCGATCGGGGTGAACTCGAGGTGCAACTCTTCCAGGCCCCGCAGCATCCAGGTCGGCGAATACTCCCAGTGCCGGTCACCCGGCGGGCCGTGGTGGGCCTCGGCGATCCGGATGTCCTCCGTGCGGTCGAAGAGCCGCTGGAGGGAGACGACCGCCTCGGCCCGGGCCAGCGGGGCGCCGGCACAGGTATGGATGCCGTGCCCGAAGGCGATGTGCTGTCGGGAGTTGGCCCGGTCCAGGCGGAGCTCGTCGGGCGATTCGAACTCGCGCGGGTCCCGGTTGGCCGCGGCCGGCATCACCATGACCGTCGACCCCGCGGGGATCTCGGTGCCGGCGATGGTGGTGGGCTTCTTGGCCAGACGGAACGTGCCCTTGATCGGGCTCTCGAGCCGCAGCATCTCCTCGATGAATCCCGGTACGAGGTCCCGGTCGTCGCGCAGGCGCTGCTGGATCTCGGGCCGGTCGCCGATCACCTTGAGCGCGGAGCCGAGCAGCCGGGCGGTCGTCTCCTGACCGGCGGCGAACAGGTTCGAGGCGATCTTCATCACGTCCTCGACCGGCGGGAGGGTCCCATCGGGGAACGTGGCCAGCGCCAGGCCCGTCAGGACGTCGTCACGGGGTTCGCGTCGGCACTCCTCGATGTAGGCCGTGAACTGCTCCCACAGATAGGACAGCGGGCTGTCCTCGAGTGAGAGGTGCTCCTTGTGCATCAACTTCTCGAGGAACTGCGCATGGTCCTCCTCGGGAACCCCGAGGAGGTCGGCGATCACGAGCAGCGTGTAGGGACCCGCGTACTGGCTCATGTACTCGCACTCGCCCGACGCGTGGAACGAGTCGATCTGGCGGTCGGCCAGCACCACCATGAACTCCTCGTTCTCCTTCAGCCGCTTCGGCGTGATCAGGCGCATCAGCAGGCCGCGCTGGGCCGTGTGCTTGGGCGGGTCGAACGCCGGGAGCTGGTCACCGAAGGGCAGCTCGTCGCGGTAGGTCTCGATGATCCCGGAGATGTCGTCCCCTTCGAGCGGGACCGGGAACTTGGCGAACGGCCCGATCGCCGAGTTGCAGTTGGAGAACGACTCCTGGTCGTGGTAGGCGGCGATGGCCTCGTCGTAACCGGTGATCAGGAACACGTGCTTGAACGGCTCCTGGGTGACCGGGCAACGCTCGCGCACCTGCTCGAAGTACGGATACGGGTCCTCGTAGAGATCCTTCGTCCGGAAGAAGTCGACGGCGTCGATGTCGATCTCGGTCACGGCTGCTCCAGAGGTCGGTTACGCGAGGACATGATTCGCATGGTAGGAGAGTGCCGTATCCGACGCAATCGTTCTGGCCGTGTCCGAGGGCGGCCTCGGAGGAAGTCGCGGTCCACCGAGGGGCCGATTTGCCGCCGCTGGCCTCGGGTTTCGGGCTACGGTCCCGACGGACCGCATCGGGGGGCAGGAGAGAATAGTGTTTGCAGGCAACGCCGCCCGGGGGGACCGGACGGCCATGTCCGCCCCGGGTCGGGGTACCTGACCGCCACCGCCGTGATCCGGCGGGATGCAACATGGGGCCGACAGGAGGCACGCAACGATGGAGCAGGAACTCGTCGGCAAGGTGGCGGTCGTCACCGGTGGATCGGGAGGGATCGGTCGCGCCGTCGTGGAGCTGTTCGTCCGGCACGGAGCGGAGGTGGTCATCGCCGACGTCGACGCCGAGGGCGGCGGGGACGTGGCGGAGGACCTGGGGGCACCGGCCGCCTTCCGGCGCACCGATGTGAGCGACCCCGACGACGTCCGGGCGCTCGTCGAATTCGCCGTCGACCGGTTCGGCGGTCTCGACGTCATGGTGAACAACGCCGGCGTGTCGAGTTCGTTCCGACGACTGCTGGACAACGACCTCCGGGACGTCGAACGGGTGATGGGCATCAACCTCTTCGGGGTGATGTACGGCTGCCGGTCGGCCGCGCTGCACATGGCCGCCCACGGCGGTGGATCGATCATCAACACCACGTCGATGGGGGCCCTGACCGGTGGCGGCTTCCCCATCGTCTACCGCACGTCGAAGGCGGCGGTCATCCAGTTCAGCCGGTCGGCCGCCTGCGATCTGGCGGAGTACGGCATCCGGGTGAACTGCGTGGCCCCCGGGCACATCTCCACCGGGATCACCAACTACGACCTCGGGCCGGTGATCCGGCTGAGCCAGCCCCTGCAGCGCCAGGGCACCGGGGCCGACGTGGCCGAGGCCATGCTCTTCCTGGCCGGGGACCGCTCCGCCCAGATCACGGGGACCGTCCTGCCGGTGGACGGCGGCACCACGGCCGGACCCCCGTTCGCCCAGACGCAATTGCTCCTGGCCCAGGCCCGGGGAGAGGGAGGTGCCGATGCCACCTGAACTGGTCATCCGGGGAGGGACGGTTGTCGACGGGTCCGGTGCCCCGGGGTTCCGGGCCGACGTCGCCGTCGACGCTGGGCGCATCGTCGGGATCGGGCCCGACCTGGCCGGCGCACGCGAGCTCGACGCCACGGACTGCGTGGTCGCCCCGGGGTTCATCGACATCCACACCCACTACGACGCGCAGGTGTTCTGGGATCCGGCCCTGCGGCCCTCCTCCTACCAGGGGGTCACGACGGTCGTCGCCGGCAACTGCGGCTTCACCATCGCCCCCACGCGGGCGGAGCACCACCGGGTCATCGTCGAGACGCTCGAGAACGTCGAGGACATGGACGCCGCCTCCCTCACCGAGGGAATCGTGTGGGGCTTCGAGACCTACCCCGAGTACCTGGAGCTGGTGGCCTCGCGGGGCACGCTGCTCAATTTCGCCTGTTACGTGGGGCACAGCTCGGTGCGACTGTACGTGATGGGCGACGCCGCCTACGAGCGCGCCGCCACCCCCGAGGAGATCGAACGCATGTGCCGGATCGTGGTGGAGGCGATCGGTGCCGGAGCCGTCGGGTTCTCGACCAGCTTCGCCTACACCCACCGCGGGATGAACGGACTGCCGGTGCCCAGCCGCTTCGCCGAACGGGACGAGGTGGAGGCCCTCTTCCTGGCGGCGGGCAGCACCGGCAAGGGGGTCGTGCTGGCCACGGCGGGCGAACAGTGCACGTACGCCGACATGTACGAGCTCCAGCCGCGGATCGGCCGGCCCTTCACGTACCCGATGTTCGCCCTCACCGACGGGCGCAACCAGCCCCAGCTGGACATGCAGAACGAGGCCGTGGCCCGGGGCCTCCAGGTCTGGCCCCAGGTGACCCCGAGACCTCTCACGATGCAATTCACCATGGACAGCCCGTTCAGCCTCAACGTGAGTCCCGTGGTCGCCGAGCTGATGGACCGGGACCGCGACGCCCGGCTCGCCGCCTACGCCGACCCCGCCTGGCGGATGCGGGCCGCGGCCGACCTGGCGGAGCAGCCGATGCGACCCCGGTGGGAGACGTGCGAGGTGTCCGAGTCCGACCTCCACCCCGAGCTGGAGGGCCGACGGGTCGACGCGGTGGCCCGCGAGTGGGGCTGCGACCCGTTCGACGTCGTCTGCCGCCTGGCCGTCGAGGAGGACCTCGGCACCCGGTTCCGCATCTACATCGCCAACGACGAGCCGGACAGCGTCGGAGGTCTGCTGGCCCACGAGCAGATGGTGCTCGGACTCTCCGACGCCGGAGCCCACGTGGGCCAGCTGTGCGACGCGCCGCTGCCGACCGACCTGCTCGCCACCTGGGTGCGGGACCGGGGCGTCCTCCCGCTCGAGCGCGCCGTCCGGAAGCTGAGTGGCGAGCCGGCCGACATCTTCGGGTTCGACCGCCGGGGATATCTCCGCGAGGGCTACTGGGCCGATGTCAGCATCTTCGATCCCTCCACCGTCGCCCCGGGTCCGATGAAGCGGGTCCGCGACTTTCCGGCGGGCGGCGAGCGCCTGACGTGTGAGGAACCGGCGGGGCTCCGCCATGTCGTGGTCAACGGCGTCCCCATCCGGGTGGACGAGGTCGAACTCCCCCTGGGTGAGGATCGACCGGGCACCCGGCCGGAGCTCGTCTGATGCCCGAGCCGTCGTCGACCGTCCGATGAGGCCGCTGCCCGAACTCACCCCGTGGAGCGGCTGGTTCTGGACGTCCGGCTCCGACGGGACCCTCCGGATCCAGGGATGCGACGACTGCGGTGCCCTGGTCCACCCGCCCGTCCCGGTCTGCCCGGTCTGCCGCGGCCGCAACTCGACCCCGACGGCGGTCTCGGGTCGCGCCACGGTCGTGGGTTACACGGTCAACCAGCACCAGTGGCACCCGGACATGCCGCCGCCCTACGTGATCGCCGTGGTGGCGCTGGCCGAGGACCCGTCGGTGCGCCTTACCACCAACATCGTCGGGTGCGACGTCCTCGACGTCGTCGTCGGCCTCGAGGTCCAGGTCCGCTTCGAACCGTGCGACGACGTATGGCTCCCCCTCTTCGAGCCGACCGGGTCGACCACCCGGCCGGAGCCCGACGTCTCCCCCCGGCTCCCCGCGCCCCGTCCTCCTCTGGACGACCGGCGCTTCGAACGGGATGCCGTGCTCTCGGGGGTGGGCCGCTCCGCCCTCGGGCGCAGGCTGCTGGTCGACCCGCTGTCGCTCACGGTCGACGCCTGTCTGGCGGCGGTGGCCGACGCGGGCCTGGAGCCGGCCGACATCGACGGCCTCTCCACCTACCCGGGTGGAGTGGGCATGGGGATGAGCGAGGGCGGCGTGTCGGCGGTGGAGGAGGCGCTGCGACTGCACCCCACCTGGACCAACGGCGGCATGGACCTCCCTGGGCCCGGTGGCGCCCTGATCGCCGCCATGCTGGCGGTCTCCAGCGGGCTGTGTCGCCACGTGCTGTGCTTCCGGACGGTATGGGAGTCGACGTTCGCCAGCCTCGGCCTCCGGCCGGCCGGCGGGGGGCGTGCCTCCGGGGCCCAACAGTGGCGCTCACCGTTCGGGGCCCTGTCGGCCGCCAACTGGATCGCCATGAACGCCAACCAGTACCTGCACCGTTACGGGGCCACCCGGGAGATGCTCGGGATCATCGCCGTCAACGGTCGCACCAACGCCGGCCGGAACCCGGCCGCCATCTACCGGGACCCGATGACCATGGACGACTACCTGGCCGCCCGCCCCATCACCTCCCCCTTCGGCCTGTACGACTGCGACGTCCCCTGTGACGGCGCGATCGCGGTGGTGGTGTCCGATGCATCGGTGGCCGGCGACCTGGAGGGACGGGCCGTCCGGGTGGAGGCGGTCGGCACCCAGATCCTGGAGCGGGTCTCGTGGGACCAGGGCACGCTGACCCACGAGCCCCAGGTGCTCGGCCAGGCCGCCCATCTCTGGACCCGCACCGACATGCGACCGTCCGACGTGGACCTCGCCCTCGTCTACGACGGCTTCACCTTCAACGCCATCTCCTGGCTCGAGGCGCTCGGCTTCTGCCCCTTCGGCGAGGCCCAGGACTGGCTCGACGGCGGCCGCCGGATCGCCCTCGACGGCGAGCTCCCGGTCAACACCCACGGCGGCCAGCTCAGCGAGGGCCGGACCCACGGATTCGGCTTCGTCTACGAGGCGGTCACCCAATTGCGCCGCGAGGCCCACGGCCGCCAGGTGGCCGACGCCAGCACCGCCGTGGTCACCACCGGCGGGGGGACGCCGTCGGGGGTCCTCCTGCTCCGGCGCGACGGTTCCTGAGCAGGCGCCACGGACCATCGGTCCACGACACGCGACCGGATAGGCCACAACACGGTGCCGGACGCCCTAGCGCCCGGGCCGTCGAACGGATCGGGACGTCCCGGTCCGTTCGACGTGGCACATTCGCCGCGTGCGATCAGGTGCGCTCAATCTCAGGAGTGGCTCCAGCTGCCACCTCCGTGACCGCCGCCGGTCTCCGGGTTCCGCCGTTGGAGCGGTTCACGGTCCGTACGGGGATCGAACTGTGGCAACCCGCCTGTCGACGATCACCACTGGGCGTGGTGGCTCTCAGCAAATACTTAGGAGCACCTTGTACGTTCACCTCCGTGACGGTATCGGGGACCTTCATTCGACAGGGTCCCCCACCCGAAGATTCGATCGAGGATCCCCTGCCCGAGGTCGACGGACCGGGCACCGATCGCCCCCCGACCGGCTCCACCGGCATCCGAGGGGCCACCCGGAGAAGTTGGCTCCTGGCCTTGCCGGGGGTGGCCCTCCTGATGGCGTGGATGTACGCGTTGACGGTCCACGCCAACAGCACCGCGGTCAACTCCGACGGTGCCACCGTGATCCTGCAGGGCCAGGCCGCCGCATCGGGCAACGTTCTGCTCCACGGCTGGATCCTGTCGCTCGACTCGTGGTGGACCCTCGACGTGGTGTTCTACGGAGTGCTCACGGCGGTGACGGGCGTCCGTGGGGAACTGCTCCTCGTCGGTCCGGCGCTGATCGCCGGGTCGGTCGTGGTCGTCGGGGCGGTCCTCGCCCGCCGCGGACGTAGGGGCGCCGCGGCGACGGCCGGGATGGTCGCGGTGGCGGCCGTCCTGGCGCTGCCCACGCACACCCTGGCGACCTATCTGATGTGCGGCCCCATCCACGTCAGCACCGCTTTGTACGCCCTGGTGGCGTTCGTGGGCCTGCGCCAGAACCGTTTCGGATGGGGTTGGGTCATGGCCGTGCTGTTGCTCACCGCCGGAATGCTCGGTGACCTCCAAATGGTGTCGTACGGGGTCCTCCCTGCTCTGCTGGGGGGCGCCGCGGCTTCGGCCCGGCGACGATCCCTCCGGGCCGGACTCGCGACCATCTCCGCCGGCGTCGGCGCGGTGGCCCTGACGTTGGCGGTGCGAGCGCTGGTGGTGGCCCTGGGGGGCTTCGCCCTCGGCCCGACGAACGATCCGGCGTCGGCCCATCAGATGCTGTCGAATGTGGCGCGTCTCGCCCCCGTCTGGGGGCAGCTCCTCGGGCTGGGTGACTCCCTCGGCGGCTCCGGCGGCGTCCCGTTCGCCCTCCAGTCCGTGCACATCGTTCTGGCCGTGCTCCTCGGCGTGGCCCTGGCGGTCGGGGCCGTACGACTCGTCGGCGGGGTCTGCCGTGGCCGGACCCCCACGGACCCACCCGGGCCGACGACGGGCGCCGACCCCGAACCCTGGAGGGTCGACGACCTGTTGGTGATCGCCCTGGTCGGGTCGACGCTGAATTTCGTCGCCCTGGCCGCCACCAGTAGCGGCTACGTGCGCTACCTCACCGCCTCGGTGATCTTCGGAGCCGTGCTGGCAGGTCGGTACGTCACCCTCTGGTGGGCCACGGACCACCCCACCGTCCTCCGACGGACGGTCCTGGCCATCGGAGTGCTCGCCACCACCGCCTTCCTGGCCGCCAGTGCCGTTCAGCTCAGCCGGCCGGCACCGAGTCATCCGACCGTCCGCCTGGCCGCGTTCCTCGAGTCCCACGGTCTGACATCCGGCGTGGGCGACTTCTGGGCCGCGTCGCTCACCACCGTCGAGAGCAACGGCGTCGTATCGGTGAGGCCAGTCGTCCCCGACTCCAGCACCACTCTCGAGGCGTACAACAAAGGGGACGATCCCGGCTGGTTCGCCGGGCACTCGTTCCAGTTCGTGGTGTATCCGAACTCCACGGCCCCGTCGAGTCCCACCCAGGTCTCCTGGCTCACCGCCGACGCCACCTGGGGTCGGCCATCCCGGACGTACGACGTCGCCGGCTATGTCGTCCTGGTCTGGCCCCATCCGATCACCGTGACCCGGTTCCAACCCCGGCTCTGAGCGAGTCGGCGTGCGACCGGTCGACGGATCGCCGCCCGGATCGATCGGTCACCCCGGGTCGGAGTAGAACTGACGGAACCATCGGCGGTACGACGCGACCGGTCCGTCGTTCCTGGTGAGCATGGGACGCTCGCGGTAGATCTTGTTCTCCCAGATCGGCACGTCCTGGGCGAACTGCTCGTTCGTGATCCGATCGTTGAGCGCGCTGATCGACTCGGTGGCCGCCGGGTCGGGAAGGGCCTTCATCGAGAAACAGAGATTCACCTCGGTGAGCTCGTCGTCGATGGGCGTCTGCGTGATGTAGGTCAGCATCTCGATCGGGGACTGACGGACCTCGACGGCCACGATCCCCGGGCCACAGGTCGTCGATGTCGTCTGGACCTCGTAGCCGGCGACGTCCACCGCGGTGACCTTGAGGCTCTGTTCGACGACCATGGCCGGACCGTCGAACCGGACCTCGAAATGCTCACTGTCCGGTGGCGCCATGTCGTGTACGGCGGAGAAGTGGGACCGGTCGATGATGTTCTCGGTCAGGTCCTGGACGTGCACACGGACCCGGTAGGAGTTGGATCTCCACTCCGTCCACTCCGATTCGTCCGCCCGGTAATCGACCACGTCGTAGGCGGGAGGGAGGTCGTCGGCGTGGTGCCAGACGAAGACCCGCCCGTTGCGCTCGCAGACCGGCCAGGCCTTGGTGGCGGCTCGGGGCGGACGGTCCAGGCCTGGGACGGTGGAGAGGCGGCCCTCCCCGTCGAAGCGCCACCCGTGGAAAGGGCAGGTGAGTCCGTCCCCGCAGACTCGGCCCCCGACGCCCAGGTGCGCGCCCAAATGGGGGCAGTAGGCGTCGAAGACACGGGCGATCCCGTCGTCGCCGCGAAAGAGGACCAACTCCCGCTCCAGGTAGGTGAGGGGACGCACGTCTCCCGGCGCCAGGTCCGCCGCCGCGGCGATGCTGAACCAGCCGTTCGGCGAGGCGGGTAACGGGTACCGGTCGGTCACGGCGCCACCCGGGGGTCGGGAGCCTTCGAGCTCCCGTCGTGGAAGCGGCCGGCGAAGGCCCGCAGCGGAAGGTCCGCACTCGTCAGGAGCCCGGGGCTCGCCTCACATACCGCCCGCATGGCGTTCAGCGTGGGCATGCCGGTGATCGTCATTCCGAGGGAGGCGAAGTACTCGGGGGTCCACGAACCGTGCGGCCGCCCGGTGGCCGGAAAGATCATGTGCCGGTTGACGATCGTAGGATCCCCCTCAACTGTGGTGATGTAGCAGCCCTGGACGTCCCACCGCGGTTCCGTCATCGGAGCCATCTGCCATTCGAGGTGCACCTCGATCTTCGGCTCGCCGCCCGAGATTCCTTTGAACTTGGCCAGGCTGGCCCCTACCGACCCTTTCGGAAGTGTCCACCAGCCCAGATCGGTGTCTTCGGTGCACGCCCCGAGTTCGCACTCGAAGGTCACGTCGTCGATCTCGAGATCGAGGCAGTCCGCCATCAGGAAGATCGAGTCGGCGAAGACCGTGCAACCGGTCTCCAGGAGCCCGGGGACCTCGGGATCGTCCACGGGGCGCCCGTATCCGACGTTCCTCCACGTGTCCACCGAATGGTGACAGGAGACGTCGACCGTCTCCAGCACGGTGATGTGGTCCACCCGACCCATACCCGCCGTGGCCACCACACTGAGGATCTGGGCGAGCCCGGGATTCATGCCCGTCCCGTAGAACGTCGAGCCACCGCGTCGGCAGGCGGCTCCGATGAGTTCGGTGGGCTTCCGACCCGAGGGGTGGGGGTGATTGCGATCGCGGTGGTGGCCCGTGATCCAGTCCGACGTGGTCACGACGTTGATGCCCGCATCGAGCAGTTCGCAGAACAGGTCGATGTCCGGCCAGACGCCGTTGAAATTGACGACGTCCGGCTCGGCAGCCAAAACGTCCGCTAGATCGCCGGTGGCGATGATCCCCAGCGCACCACGACCGACGATCTCGCCGGCGTCGCGGCCGACCTTGTCGGGCGAGTAGCACAACAGCCCCACCAGCTCCAGATCGGGATGTTCGACGATCCGCCCGATCATCTCCGAACCCACGTTTCCCGTAGCGACCTGGAAGACCCGAAGTTTCCCCACGTCCATTACGTCAGTCCTTCCGCGTCGGTTCAACTCGTCGGCCCCCGCTCCGGACGCACGCTACGGCAAGGTTGGACACCTGTCCAGACGCCTGTCAAGACAGCGACGAGACGGGACCGGGATCGATTCGGGGGGACGGATGCGAGCGGATCGTCTATGTGCGGGTGACAGCGACCTGCCAGGCCCGAGCTCCCTCGGGATTCCACGTGAGGTCGATGACCGCGGGCTCGATGGACCCGATCTCCCAACCAGAGGAGAAGGCCTCCCGAATCTCGTCCCGGGTCACCCGGCGTGGTCCCCAGTCGCCCTCCTCGCGCTCGCTGAAACACAACATGTGGAATCGGCCGCCCAGGGGGACCACGTCGGCCAGGCTGGCCACGTAGCGCACCCGTTCATCGTCGTCGAGGACGTGGAAGAGCCCACAGTCGAGCACCGTGTCGAAGTGGCCACCGAGATCGGCGAGGTCGAGGGCATCGGCGACGACGAAGGTCACCGAGAGGTGTCGCTCAGCCGCCTTGGCGTCGGCCATCTCGATGGCCCGTGCCGACTGGTCGACCCCCACGGCCTCGCGGCCGAGCGAGGCGGCCAGGAGAGCATGTTCGCCGGTGCCACATCCGGCATCGAGGACTCGGCCGACCAGGGCTCCACCGGTGGCGAGCCGGTCGAAGGCGGGCTGGGGTCGTCCGATGTCCCACGGCGGGGTGCCCTCGGCATAGGCGGCATCGAAGTCGTGGGGTGGACGGGCCATACCGTCCATGGTGTCAGGGAACGTATTGTGTTGCCCGGCTCACCGGGTCGTGGGGATAAGGGGTCGGAACCTCAGGCCCATGGGGTGCCGTAACGGTCCCGGTGAGCCCGTTCGGCGACGGGTCGCCGACGCGGTGGACCCAGTGGGCGGGCCGGCCAGCCGAGAGGGACGACCGCCATGGGGTGGACGTGGTCGGGGAGACCCAGGATGTCCGCCAGGGTCTCCCCCTCCAGGGTGGCGAGCGTGGTCATCGCCGACCCCAGGCCGAGGGCTCCGGCCGCCAACAGCAGGTTCTGGGTGGCCGGGAAGACCGACGAGGGAAGGGTCGACAGGTGGGCCTCCGACGAGTCCCCGCACACCACCACCAGCACCGGAGCGCCGGCCGTGCCCGTCTCGAACCCGGCATCCACCTCCGCCAGGAGACCCGGGGTCAGCCGGCCCTCGGAGGCGGGACGGCCCGCCTGGCGCCACAGCCGTCGGGTCAGCTCGACGATGGACGCCCGCCGGTCGGCGTCCCGCACCACCACGAACACCCAGGGTTGGAGGTTCTCGGCGCTCGGGGCGTGGGTGGCGGCGGTCAGACACCGCTCGACGAGAGCGTCGTCGAGGTCCCGGTCGGCGAACTGCCGGCAGGCCCGCTGGGCCAGGACCACGTCGAAGAAGGGCGGTCCCCCGCCGGTGGGTCGGATCTCTCCGTCGGTGGCCATAGTTACTCCATCGGTGTGGGGGCGGGATCGCCCGGCGGCCGGATCGTCACCGGAACCGTGCGGCCATTCTGGCGGACGGCCGCCGCCTCGGCTCCGGACAGCGCCAGACCGGCGCCGTCACTCCCCCGCCCGGGCCGCCTGGAACGTGCGCCGCAGCCACTCCCCCGTGCGCTCGAAAGCTTGGGCGGCGGCCGGGAACCCGAAGTTGACGAAGCCATGGGGCTGGCCCGGGTAGCAGACCTCCTCGACGTCGACGCCGTCGGCCCGCATCCGGTCGGCGTAGGCCCGTCCCTCGTCCCGCAGCATGTCGCAGCCGCCGAGGAGCACCAGCGCCGGCGGCAGGCCGGCCAACGACGGGGCGGACAGCGGGACGGCGTAGGGATCGTCGTCGAGATCGCGACCGCCGCTGTACGCGGCCCAGTAGGCCTCACCGGCCTCGAGGCTGATGACGAGCCCGCTGAACTCCTCGCGGGACGGGTAGATCTTCGAACCGGCCACCGCGGGGTAGATCAGCACCTGGCCGACCGGAGCCGGCCCGCCGGCGTCACGCAACCGGAGCGACACCGCCGCGGCCATCGTCCCGCCGGCGCTCTCGCCGACCACGGCCACCGCCCCCTCGGGTACCCCGAACCGGTCGCACTGGCCGAACGCCCACGACGTGACCTCCGCACAGTCGTCGACGGCCGCCGGATACGGGTGCTCCGGGGCCAGTCGATACTCCACGGACACCACCACGGCGCCCGAGGCGTGGGCGATCTCCCGGGCGACACCGTCCATGATGCCGATGCTCCCGATCACGTGGCCGCCGCCGTGGAAGTAGACGACCAGTCCGGTCGGCTCGCCGTCGTCGCGGTAGACGCGGACGGGGATGTCCCCGACGGACTCGTCGTCGACATGATCGATCTCCTGGGTCAGCTGGGGCCCGTAGTCACCCCGGGCCAGCTCGAGGAGCTCGGGGACGAGGTCGGCGAACGGGGTCGCCCGCTCGGGGTTGGCCGCCATCCATTCGACCACCCAGGGATCGAGCACCCCCTCGTCGTCGACCGTCGGATCACCCATGGCGCACCCCTCCTCCCAGATCGGCCACGATCTGTGGCAGGTCGGCCGTGGTGACGATGCCCGGAGCGGCGTCGCACACGACGGCCACCGCGTTGACCGCCCGGTTGGCCGTGTATCCCGGGGTCGTCTCCGCCATCTGCTCCAGCGGGATGTCCAGGCGCAGATCCATGTCGAGCGGGCAGTCGCCCTCTACGGTGACGTGCCAACCACCGGGTCGCAGGTCCCACGCCGCGTCGATCTCGGTCGAGCAGTACCAGGTGGCGCTGAACGAGAGCAGCTCGGCGCCCCGGTGGATACCCACCACGTTCATCCGCTGCCCGGCCACCGTGCCGGCCCGGATGGTGCCGGCCGCCATCTCGACGTCCCGCACGGCCGTGGCCACCTCTCCGGACGACTCGACCGAGTCGATCGGCATCCCGAGGGCGTCACCCAGCTGTCGGAGCGAGGGCCCGAAGGCCTCCCCTCCGTACGTCCAGCGCGCCGGGTCGAAGGTGGAGGGATCGTTCCCGAACCCCATCAGATCGAAGAGCAGCATCGGAGAGTCGCGGCTCGACAGATCGGCGAATTCGGCGATGTGCAGGCGGTCGAGGCGCCGCTGGATCGACGTCAGGACGATGGGGATCGCCTCGGAGATGAACCCCGGGCTGACCCCGGTGGCGTGGAGCGACGCCCCGCCGGTGACACAGGCCGTCTCGATGCGGTCGCGCACGACGGCGTCCAGGCTGGCGGGGTGGTGGAACCCGCCGGTGGTGGTCACCACGTTGATCCCCACGCCCAGCAGGGCGCAGAGCACGTCGACGTCGTAGCCCTGCTGCATGTAGAGCACGCAGTCCGGTGCCAGGGCCAGGACCTCCGCGAGGTCGTCGGTGGCGGCCACGCCGACCGGGTCCGTCCCGCACAGGGCACCGGCGTCCCGGCCGACCTTGTCCGGGTCCGTCACCCGCACTCCGACGAGTTCGAGGGAGGGATGCTCGATGACGGCCCGCAGGGCCCGGCTCCCGATGTTGCCCGTCGCCCACTGCACGACCCGGTACGGGGGCCGACCCGTCTCCGTCGTGGTCACGATCCCTCCCGTTCGGCGGCCACCAGGGCGGCCTTGTGCAGGACGTTGGCCGCCAGCCGCATGTGGGCGGCGTCCACCAACCGTCCGTCCCGTCCGATCGCCCCGACCCCGTCGGCCTCGGAGGCCCGGTAGACGGCGATCGACTCCTCGGCGTCACGCACCTCCTCCTCGGTCGGGGCGAACACCTCGTTGGCTATCGGGACCTGTCCGGGGTGGATGGCCCACTTCCCGTCGTAGCCCAGGAGGCTGGCGTGACCCGCCGCCCGGCGGTAGCCATCGTGGTCCTCGTAGGCGGGGTACGGGGCGTCGATGGCGTCGATGCCCGCGGCCCGGGCGGCGGCCAGGATCTGCACCCTGGCATGATGCCAGAAGTCCCCCGGATACTCGCCGACCGGATCGAAGTTCCCGTCCACCCGGGCGTGGAGCGAGGCCGACAGGTCACCGGCCCCGAAGATGATGGCCTCCAGGCGGTCGCTCGACCGGGCGATCTCGGCGGCGTTGGCCAGCCCCTCGGCCTCCTCGATCAGCACCTCCAGGCCGATCCGCCGGGTCAGCCCCAACTTGGTCTCGAGCTGGGTCAACAGGACGTCGAACCACCACACGTCACGGGCGCGGCGGGCCTTGGGCACGATGATGACGTCCAGCGCGTCGCGGGCGCCCGTCACCACCTCGACCACGTCGCCGTAGCACCAGGGGGTGTCCAGACCGTTGACGCGCACGGCCCGCACCACCCGTCCCCAGTCCTGGCCGACGAGGGCGTTCACCGCGATGGCCCGGGCCGACTCCTTGACCACGGGGGCGCAGGCATCCTCCAGGTCGAGGAAGACGAGGTCGGCACCGGAGCCCGGAGCCTTGGCGCACATCCGCTCGCTGCTGGCCGGGGTGGCCAGCTCGGAACGACGGGCTCGGGGTTCGTACACGGGTGCCTCCGGGGTGCGGTGTTCGTACAGTGGTCAGATCACGCCGTCCGCCGCCAGGGCGGCGATGCGGTCGGGGGTGAGCCCGAGGAGCCCACCGTAGACGGCGTCGTTTTCGGCGCCGAGGTCCTCCCCCAGGTGGTCGATCCGACCCGGGGTCTCCGACAGCCGAGCCAGCGGCGCCTGGACCCGGACGGGTCCGAGGTCGGGGTCGTCGACGCTCGGGAACGTCCCCCGGGCCACGAGGTGATCGTCGGCGAGGAGCTGGGAGGCGTCGTAGATCGGGGCCGCCGCCACCTCGGCGGCGAGGAACTCCGCCATGGCCTCGTCGAGGGTCCGCGCCGCGACCCACTCGGCCACCATGGCGTCGATCTCGGTGCCGCGGGCCTGGCGGCCGAGGGGCTCCGTGTAGTCGGGGTCCTCGGCCAGGTCCGGTCGGCCGATGCAGCGGAAGACCCGCACGATGATGTTGGCCGAGGCGCTCGAGATGGCCAACCATCTGTCGTCGGCGGTCCGGTAGGCATTGCGCGGGGCACTGGCCGGCAGGTGGTTCCCCACCCGCCCGGCCACGGTGCCCAACTGGTCGTAGGCGAGGGTCGACGACTCGATGAGCCGGGCCAGGGGCTCGACCAGGTTGACGTCGACCAGCTGGCCGGTGCCGCCCCGCAGGTCTCGGTGGTACAGGGCCATCATCACCGCCCACGTCGCCGCCTGGGCCGCCACCCCGTCGGCCAGCATGAACGGCGGCAGCGTGGGAGGGCCGTCCGGCTGTCCGACCACCTGGGCGAACCCGCTCATCGCCTCGGCGAGGGTGCCGAACCCCGGTCGGTCGCTCGCCGGACCGCCGCGTCCGTAGCCACTCACGTGGAGCATCACGAGCTGCGGGTGCCGGGCATGGACCGACTCGTAGTCGAGTCCCCAGCGCTCCAGCGCACTCGGGCGGTTGCCCACCACCAGGACGTCGGCCACGTCGAGGAGGAGGTGGAAGAGCTGCTGGCCCTCGGTCCGGCGCAGGTCGAGGGTCACGCAGCGCTTGTTGCGACTGACGCTCTTCCACACCAGGCCGATGCCGTCCCGGGCCGGCCCCCAGGTCCGCAACGGGTCGCCGGTGCCCGGCTGTTCGACCTTCACCACATCGGCACCGAACTCGCCGAGCATGGTGGCCACCATGGGCCCGGCCACCAGCGTGGCGGCGTCGACGACCCGGAGCCCGGCCAGCGGACCGGTGGCGTCAGCCATGGGCCGCACACTCGGGACGGGCGAGCCCCAGGTTGTCGCGCAGGGTGGCCCCCGTGTAGCGGTCGCGGAACACGCCGCGGCGCTGCAGCTCGGGCACCACGAGCCGCACCATGTCCTCGTAGGCGCCGGGGCTGTGGGTGGCGGCGATCACGAACCCGTCACAGGCTCCGGTGTCGAACCACTCCTCCATCTGGTCGGCCACCTCGGGACCGGTGCCGACGAAGCGCGGGCCCTGCAGCAGCGTGGCCCGGTGACCGGCCAGGTCGGCCAGCGTGATCGTCCCCCCGATGTGGGCGCGCAGGTTCTGGACCAGGCCGCGGATGCCCGACACCGACTCGATGAGCTCATCGGTGATGGGCATGTCGAGGGCCATGCCGGAGAAGTCGTAGTTCATGAGCTCGGACAGCAGCGTCAACGACGCCATCGGGTCCACGAGATCGTTGAGGAACATCTGCTCGCGTTCCTGGGCCTGGGCGGTCGACTCGCCGAGCACGGTGTACGCCATGGGCAGCATCTTGACCGACTCCGGGTCCCGACCGCCCCCGGCGATGCGCTCCTTCTGGTCGCGGTAATGGGCACGCGCCACGTCGATGCTCGGATCCCCGGTGAAGATGACCTCAGCCCAGCGGGCGGCGAAGTCACGCCCCCGGCCCGAGGAGCCGGCCTGGAGCAGCACGGGACGTCCCTGTGGGGTGCGGGGCACGGTGAGCGGCCCGCGCACCTTCAGCCACTCGCCCTCGTAATCGAGCTCGTGGACCTTGTCGGGGTCGGCGAAGAGGCCGGCGGCCCGATCGAGGATCAGCGCGTCGTCCTCCCACGAATCCCACAGACCGGTGGTCGCCTCCAGGAACTCGTCGGCCCGGTCGTAGCGGGAGTCGTGGGCGAGGACCTGGTCGACGCCGAAGTTCTGCGCCTCGCTGTCGTTGACCGACGTGACCACGTTCCAGGCCGCCCGGCCGCCGGTGAGGTGGTCCAGGGTGGCGAAGGTGCGGGCGACGTGGAACGGCGAGTAGTACGTGGTGGAGTACGTCGCACCGAGACCGATCGACCGGGTGACGCCGGCGATGACGCCGAGCACGATACTGAGGTCGAGCTTGACGGGCCGGGCGCCGTGGCGGACCGCCTCCTCGACCGAGCCGCCGTAGATCGAGGGCATGGCCAGGCGGTCGTCGAAGAACATCATGTCGAAGCAACCCTCTTCGAGGGTGCGGCCCAGCTTCTCGTAGTAACCGGCCTGCAGGAACCCGTGCTCGGTGGCGGGATGGCGCCACGAACCGGCATAGACCGTGGCGTTGCCCGCCTGCATGAACCCCACCAGTGACATCTGCTTCATCCCGACCACCTGTTCCCGTCCCGGGACGTTGACTACGACCCGACATGAAATATAGAATGTGATATGTCAGATTTCAAGCCGATCGGGGGGACGGTCCGGTCCCGCGCCGCCCGCGAGCTGCGTGATCGCGTGCTGACCGGCCGCCTCCGGCCCGGCGACCGACTGGACCTCGACCAGGTGGCCGAGGAGTTCGGCACGAGTCGCACACCGGTCCGCGAAGCCCTCCTCGAGCTGTCCTACGAGGGGCTCGTGACCGTCACCCCGCGCAGCGGCATCACCGTGGTGGGCATCTCCCCCGAGGACGCCGTCGACAATTTCGCCGTCCTGGCCGCCCTGGCCGGGAAAGCCGCCGAGTGGGCCACGTCGAGGATCACCGCCTCCCAGCTCGCCGATCTCCACCGGCTGGCGGACGCCGTCGACGAGGGTCCGGACGTGGTCGACGCCAACCGACGGTTCCATCGTGGCGTCAACCTCGCCGCCGGCTCGCCCCGCCTCCTCACGTACCTCCGCCAGGCCGTCCGGGTGGTTCCCGGCAGCTACTTCGCCCTCTTCCCGGAGCAGGGTCGGCGGAGCCGGGCCGAGCACGCGGCCCTGCTCGAGGCGATCGGGCGCGGCGACGGCGCCGGCGCGCGCACGATCGCCGAGGCCCACGTGCTCGACGCCGGTGCCGCCCTCGGCGACTGGATGCGGGCGAACGCCGTGCCCGACGGGAGGTCCGCCGCCTCCTGAGCCCGGGTGGAGCGTTCGGGCCACCACCGAGGATGTCAGCGCTGGTCGGCCGCCACGGCCCGTCGGGCCCGGGCCCGGAAGCCCTCGAGCTTCTCGTCCGGCGTGCGCACCCGGGTGCTGCGCGACATGGTCGAGACGTCGTGGCCGGCGGCCTTGGCGCGCAATGCGCCGACCGTCGACTCCGTCTTCGGCAGGTGGGTGAAGGGGTCGAACGAGTACCACCGCATGGCGTTCTCGTGCGTCATCTTGGCGACGTCGGCATCCGACACGTCGTTGGCGACGAACACGGCGTGCAGTTCCTCGGGGGCGGTGGGCCACATCGAGTCGCTGTGCGGGTAGTCGGCCTCCCAGGCCATGTTGTCGACGCCGATCCGATCGCGCAGTTCCACGCCGACCGGGTCGCTGATGAAGCACGTCAGGAAGTGCTCTCGGAACACCTCCGAGGGTAGGCGGCCTCCGAAGTCCTGCAGGGTCCAGGCGTGGTGCATCTCGAACGTCCGGTCGACCCGGTCGAGGAAGTACGGGATCCAGCCCGTGCCGCCCTCGGACAGCGCCACCCGCAGGTCCGGGAAGTTCTTCAGCACCCTCGACCACAGCAGATCGGCCGCCGCCGACTGGATGTTCATGGGCTGGAGGGTGATCATCACGTCGGGCGGTGAGTCCACCGCCGGTATCGAGAGCCGTCCCGACGAGCCGAGGTGGATCGAGAGCACGGTGGCGGTGTCGCAGCAGGCCCGCCATACCGGGTCCCAGTACTCGTCGTGGAAGCTCGGATAGCCGAGCGCCGCCGGATTCTCGGTGAAGCTCAGGGAGTGGCAGCCCTTGGCCGCCGTCCGGCGGATCTCGGCGGCGGTCTGCTCGGGGTCCCAGATGACCGGCACGGCCATCGGGATGAACCGGCCCGGGTAGGCACCGCACCACTCGTCGATGTGCCAGTCGTTGTACGCCCGCACCAGGGCGAGCGACAGGTCGGGGTCGTCGGAGGCGAACACCCGGGCCGTGAAGGTCGGGAACGACGGGAAGTTCATCGACGCCAGCACGCCGCCGGCGTCCATGTCCTTGACCCGCTCGTGGACGTCGTAACACCCCGGCCGCACCTCGTCGAGGCTCTGGGGCTCCAACCCGTACTCCTCACGGGGCCGGCCGGCCACGGCGTTGAGGGCCGCCGTCTCCATCACCACGGAACCGAACGTCCAGACGTCGGACCCTTCGTCGTTGCGCACCAACCGGGGCGCCCGGTCGAGATAGGTGGGATCGAGATGGTGGACGAAGATGTCCGGTGGCTCGATGATGTGGTCGTCGACACTGATGAGGACGAGATCGTTGACTTCGGGCATGGCACCTCTCCGAGAATCTTGTTATCGCTGGAGTAGAACCTACCTGCCCGGACGATCCCGTGGGTCCCGGCGGACCACGCCCCGGGCCGGCGCCGGCCACCGGGACCGGACCCGGTGGCCTCAGAGCTGCTCGTACTCGATCCGCAGCTCGGCGCTGGTGGGCACCGACTGACAGGTGAGCACCCACCCCTCCTCCACCTCGTCCGGGGTCAGGGCGTTGTTCACGCGCATGGCCACCGACCCCTCGTGCACCAGGGCCATGCAGGTGGCGCAGCTCCCCGCCTCGCAGGAGTACGGGGCGCTCAGACCGGCCCGGCGGGCGGTCTCGAGGACGGTGTCGCCGGCGTGGTAAGCGACCTCGTGGCGCCGACCCTGGAGTTGGAGGACCAGCGTCTCGGGCACCGGCGCGGTCACGTCCCCGCCGGTCGCCCCGTCCGGGCCGTCGACCGGGTCCGGCGTCTCGAAGCGCTCGATCCGGATGTCCGCCGACGCCACCCCGGCGCCCAGCAGGGTCGACTCCACCAGCTCCATGAACGGTCCGGGCCCGCACACGAAGCACTCCGCTCCGACGTCGGCCCCCAGCAGGTCCCGCACCGTCTGCGGTGACGGATAGCCGCTCACCGAGTCGAAGTGGTGGCGCACCGTGCACCGCTCCGGCGACCGGGCGGCGAAGTCGGCCACGACGGCGTCGAAGATCACCGACCCCGGGTCGCGGTTGGCATAGAGAAGCCGCAGCGACCGGTCGGTCGACGAGAGTGCCCGCTTGGCGATCGACAGCACCGGGGTGATCCCGCTCCCACCGCAGAAGGCCAGGATGGGTCGCCGGTCGTCCTCCGACAGGCAGAAGGAGCCCGAGGGAGGCGAGGTGTCGACGAGGTCGCCCACCGCGACGGCGTCGTTGAACCAGTTGGACACCAGTCCGCCCGGCACCCGCTTGACCGTCACCGTCAGGTCGGCGTCGGTGCCGGGGGCACTCGACATGGAGTAGCACCGGAAGTGCTCGTCAGCGCCGAGTCGGACCCGGAACGTGCAGAACTGCCCCGGGCGGTAGGTGTAGGTCGGCGCCAGATCGGAGGGGACGTCGAGGACGAACGACCGGGTGTCGGCCGTCTCCTCGACGATCCGTTTGACGCGCAGCGGATGGAAGGCGTGACGGCGCGCCACCTCGTCGACCTCAGCCACGGGCGGAGGCGTCGGCAGGTCCCGGTGTGGGGACGGACACGGCGGGCGCGGTCACGGCCGTCACCCGGCCGACCCTACCAGCCAACCCGAGAACCACGTTCTCACTCGAGACCGGGTGACGCCCGAGGCAGGAGCCTCCGGCGTTCGTCGGGTCCGGCTGGCCACGACGGCCTACGGTAACGTCGGTTGCGGATTCCGGAACGCCGTTCACGCGGCCCCGGACCGCACCGGACGCCGAAGGAGCAGCCATGGCCCGTACCCGAACCCCGAAGCCGCCCGTCCACCTCACGAGTGCCCGCATGCTCGACCCGGACGGCGAGCGCCTGGTGGAGCCCGGGAGCCTGCTCGTCCACGAAGGGCGCATCACCGGGGTCTCGCCGGGGTCGGTCCCCGCCGACGCCACGACCCTCGACCTCGGGGACACCACGATGCTCCCCGGCCTCATGGACATGGAGGTGAACCTGGCCATGGGCGGGTCCCACCACGCCAGCCCCCTGGTCCCGGTCCAGGAGGACCCGGCCATGAAGACGCTGCGCGGCGCGGCCAACGCCCGTCGGACCCTGCGGGCCGGCTTCACCACCGTGCGGAACCTCGGCCTCTTCGTCCAGACCGGTGGCCTGCTCCTCGACGTGGCCCTGATGACGGCCATCGACCGGGGCTGGGTCGACGGGCCGCGCATCGTGCCGGCCGGCCACGCCATCAGCCCCACCGGAGGTCATCTCGACCCGACCATGTTCCAGGCCTACGCCCCCCATGTCCTCCCGCTGACCGTGGAGGAGGGGATCGCCGACGGCGTCGCCGAGGTCCGCAAGGCGGCGCGCTACCAGATCAAGTACGGGGCCCGGGTCATCAAGGTCAGCGCGTCGGGCGGGGTGATGTCCCACACCGGGCCCGCCGGGGCCCGTCAGTACTCCACCGAGGAGCTGGAGGCCATCGTCGACGAGGCCCACCGGGCCGGCCTCAAGGTGGCGGCGCACTGCCACGGCGACGAGGCGGTCCGCACGGCCATCGAGTGCGGCATCGACTGCATCGAGCACGGGTCCCTGATGACCGACGGGACGATCGACCTGATGGTCGAGCGCGGCACGTTCCTGGTGGCCACCACCTACCTGGCCGACGGCATGGACACGTCGAACGCCGCCCCCGAACTGCAGGCCAAGGCGGCCGAGGTCTTCCCCCGGGCCCGACAGACCATCTCCCACGCCATCGCCAAGGGCGCCCGTATCGCCTGCGGGTCCGACGCACCGGCCATCCCCCACGGGCGCAACGCCAAGGAGCTCGTGGCATTGGTGGACCGGGGTATGACGCCGACCCAGGCCATCCGCGCCGCCACCGTGGTGGCCGCCGAGCTGATCGACGTCGACGACCGGGGCCGCCTGGCCGAGGGCCTACTGGCCGACATCATCGCGGTGCCGGGCGACCCCCTGGCCGACATCACCATGACGGAGTCGGTGTGCTTCGTGATGAAGGGCGGCGAGGTCTACCGCGACGACACGGCCGGGTAGCACTGCGGTCCACGGCGGTGGGGTGACCCCGCCGGCCCGGTCAGACCGAGCCGCCCAGCGTCGCCACGAATTCCCGGGTACGCCGCGACGAGGCCAGCTTGTCGTCCCGGGTCTCGCCGATCGGCACCACCCGGAGGGAGACGTCGGTGGCCCCGGCGTCGGCGAAGGACCGCAGACGCCGGAGGATCGACTCCTCGCTCCCGGCGGCCAGGATGTCGCCCACCGTGCGGGCGTCGCCCCGATCGAGCAGCTTCTGGTAGTTGGGCGAGACCTCGGACTCCGACAGGACGCGGTTCGCCCGGGCCACCGCCACCTCCACCTCGTCGTCGCCGCACAGGCAGATCGGTACCCCGGCCACGACGCGCGGGTCGGGCCGGCCGGCCGCGGCCGCCGCGGCCCGCAGCCCGGGGGCGATATGTGACTCGATGGCCCGCTCGTCGGCCAACCACAGGATGGTGCCGTCGGTACGGGCGCCGGCCAGACGCAGCATCACCGGACCGAGCGCGGCGATCATCACCGGCGTCGGCGCGATGTCGGTGACATCCATGGGCTGGTGGACGCGGAACCGTTCGTTCTCCACGTCGACCGCGCCGGGCCCGGCCAGCGCCTGGTCGAGCACGTCGAGGTAGTCCGACAGGAATGCCGCCGGGTGCTCGTAGGGCAGGCCCAGCATCTCGTCGATGACCCAGTGGTGGGACACGCCGAGCCCGAGGGTCAGCCGGCCTCCGCACACCGCCTGGGTAGACAGGACCTGGTGGGCGAGCACGATCGGGTGACGGGGCTGGACCGGCACCACGGCGGTGCCGATCTCGATCGTCGACGTGGCCGACCCGATGAGCGTGGCGGCCGTCAGGGCGTCGAAGTCGTCGGGGATCTGCGGGATCCACAGCGAGGCCAGACCCGCCTCCTCGGCCCAGGTGGCGTCCGCCAGCATCCGCTCGATCTTGGTGGCATAGCGGCCCCGCTCGGGGCCCACCATCACGCCGAGGCGCACGGGCATGTTCCTTTCGTGAGGGACGGACCGCCGGTGCGGCCCGCGAGATCACCGGCGACCCGCACGGGGGGGGTCGGCTCAGACGGCGGGTTCGACGATGGCGTCCATGCTGGCCGCGCCGCTGTCGGGCACCCGCGGCTGGCGCCACACCTCGACCGGGAAGGAGACGTTGACGAGCGAGTAGGACAGCTCGAGCAGACGGTGGGCCTCCTCGGGCAGATCGTCCAGGGGCAGGTCGTCGAGGTAGGTCAGGATCTGCTCGAACCGCGGGAAGGCGGCGTCGTAGAAGGCCTGCATCTCGTCCATCGAACTGGACAGCCGCTTGGCGTAGCGCTCCGCCTCGGAGGCCAGGCACCAGTCGCTGAAGGGCTCGAGGTCGGCGAACTCGGGTGGGAGTACGGGGTTCATCGGGGCTCCTCGCTCAGCGCGTGGCCGGGAGGTCGACCGACGTCCCGGACTTCTCGTGGTCGGCGACGTACCCGCGGGCCGTCCGGTGCAGGTGGCGGAGCAGGATCTCCTGGTCGTTCAGCGGGAACTCGGTGACGGCCCGCGACTCGATCATGGACTGGGTGGCCTCCAGGGTGTTGCCGTCCTGGAGTGCGTACTCCTTGAAGGTGACGGCGGCCAGCTCCTGGCGGAGCCGCTCCGTGGCGTTCTTCGGCGGCACGAAGTAGAGCGTCCCCTCGAAGATGTGACGGTTGTAGGAGGTCGGCCAGTAGTGGTACGTGAGGTACCAACCCGGTGCCCAGACCAGCAGCATGAAGTTGGGGAAGAGGACGAAGGAGTCCACGCCCCAGTTCGGCGACCGGGCTGGGTTGACCGAGGTCGGCAGGGGGTCGAGGCCGGCGATGTCGGGACGGTCCCACGGTCCGAACAGGCCGCTGCGCAGCACGTTCTCGATCGGCTTGACCATCGAGGGGTCCTTCGGCGGTGACATGCCGCCCCACGACGACACCATGGAGTGCGGCCCGTCGATGGCGTAGGCGAGTGCTTCGAAGCCGTAGCCCTGGAGCTTGCGGGACTCCTCGTCGGTGGCCTGCTTCGCGTGCAGCACCGGGGCGTGGTAGAACTCCGCGAACGCGTCGATGAAGAGCTTCCAGTTGCTCCCGACGTCGGCCCGGTACTTGTAGACCTGGGTCATCTCACCGAACGGGTAGCCCTCGAGGCCGGCGCCCAGGTCGCCCAGGTACTCGCGGACCGACTGGGTGTTGCCCGGGTCGAGGTTCACGAAGATGAACCCCTCCCACACCTCGGTCTGTACGGGCGCCAGACCGTAGGCGTCCTTGTCGAGGTCGAAGAATTCCGACTCCTGCTGGACGAACGTCAGGGCGCCGTCGAGGTCGTAACGCCACCCGTGGTACTTGCACGTGAACTGCCGGCAGGTTCCGCTCGTCTCCTCGTTGGGGTAATCGTTCCACACGAGCTTGTTGCCCCGGTGGCGACAGATGTTGTGGAACCCGCGTACGGAGCCGTCCTTGTCGCGGACGATGATCACCGAGGTGCCGGCGCAGGCCAGCTCCTTGGTGAAGTAGCGACCGGTGCGGGGCACCTGCTCGACCCGTCCCGACGTTCAGCCACGTCCGGTTGAAGATGGCCTGGCGCTCGAGCTCGTAGAACTCGGGGGAGATCGAATCCTCGTAGTCGACCGGCCCGGTGCCCAGTTCGGGGTAGTGCTGCGTCCAGCTGCCTTCGGCCGGCTTCGGGAAGTGCGCCATGCGGTTGGTCCTCCTAACGCGCCCGGTACGGCACGATATCATCGGTCTCCCAGAAAGAGAAGCACGTTATCACGAACCGATCACCCCTGCTCGGCGGCGACCGACGTGGCCAGGGCCCCGTCGCGCAACTGGCGCCGGAGCACGAACTTCTGCACCTTGCCCGACGGGGTCCGCGGGAGCTCGTCCACCGCGTAGATCGCCTCGGGCCACTTCTGCCGGGTGAGCCCGGCCGCGGCGAGGTGGTCCCGCATGTCCTCCAGGGTCGGGACCGCCCGGCCCTCCCGGACGCGGACGACGGCGGCCGCGTGCTCTCCGAGGCGCTCGTCGGGCTCGGCCACCACGCACGCCTCGGCGACCTGGTCCATGCCGGCCAGCAGCTCCTCGATCTCGGCGGCGCTGATGTTCTCACCCCCCCGGATGATGACGTCGGAGATGCGGTCGGTGATGGTGAGGTAGCCGTCGTCGTCCATCACCCCGACATCGCCCGTGCGGTACCAGCCGTCCTCGTCGAACACGTCGGCGGTCAGGGACGGGTCGATGTAGCCGACGAAGCAGTCCGGTCCGCGGCTCAGGATCTGACCGTCCCCGTCGAGCCGCACCTCCACCCCGGGCATGGCGTGCCCGTCGGTCGTCAGCCGCTTCACCTCGGGGTCCTCCATCAACGAACCGGTGATCGACGGGTGCTCCGTGCTGCCGTACGAACGGAACGCCTTGATCCCGAGGGCGGTGGCCCGTCGGGTGACCGCCACCGGCACGGGTGACCCGCCCAGGCCCGCGAAGGGCATCAGGGCCAGGTGCTCGGGGGTGAAGTCGGGGTGGTCGAGCAGGCTGGTCAGGAAGTAGGTGGCGCCCCCGCCGACCCCGAGACCCTCCTCGAGCATGAGTCGCAGGACGGCAGCCGGATCCCATACGTCGATCAGGTTCACCGACTTCTCGCGCAGCATGGGGACCAGGAAGGCGTTGAGCATCCCGATGAAGTGCCCGACGGGCGCGCCGGTGATCATCGGTGGCCCACCCTGGGGGAACATGTGGTTCAGCTGACGGGTCTCGCACCCGATGGTCCGGTGCGAGTGGATGACCCCCTTCGGATCACGGGTGGTCCCCGAGGTGAACCCGATGATGGCCGGCGCGTCCGGGGTCCACCGGCAACGGGGCGGCCAGTGGTTCACCGCCCAGGTACGACTCGAAGGGAGCGGCACCGGTCGGCAGGTCGGCGCCGGGGGTGCCCGCCACCACCAGCCACCGTGCCTCGGGTCGGGGTGCCAGGAGGTCGGCATAGTTCGCCAGGTAGTCGTTGTGACCGAAGCGGTCGGCGGTGACCACCACGGCCGGGTCGGTCATCCGCAGGATGTAGGCCACCTCGTTCGGTCCGTAGAAGTGGACCACGGGAACCACCACGGCGCCCAGGTAGGCGGCCGCCCAGAAGGTGATGCCGGCCTCCACCCAGTTCGGCAGCTGGAACACCACCACGTCTCCGGGGCCGACACCGTCGGCGGCCAGCGCCGCGGCCAGCGCCCGCGCCGAGCGGTCCACGTCGGCGAACGTGCCGTCCCACGGGTGCACGGCGGAGCGGACCCGGAAGGGCAGGCCCCCGATACGTCCCAGGCCGGCGTCGACCATCTCCCCCAGGGTCTGGTCGGTCCACCATCCCTCGTCCCGGTAGCGGCGCGCCCGCTCCTCCGGCACCGTCCGCAGCTGCCAGCGTGTGCCGGCGTCGCTCCGCTCCCCCACGTCACCCTCCTCGTCCGAACCGCCGCTGCGTCACTCTCGCATGAACGCAACGGGGGCGCCACCGTCATTGCCGACCCGGGAGAACTTCGTTATCGTCAGCCGCCGTGGCGGTCCCCGCCGCGCCGACCAGGAGGATGCGCCATGGGCAGCCCGCCCGTCACCGACGTCATCGAGCTCGAGCAACTGCTGGCCCGGTACGCCGTGGGCATGACCATGGACGACGTCGACGCCGTCGTCGACGTGTTCACCCCCGACGGCACGTACAGCGCCTTCGGCGACACCTACCCGCTGACCGACTTCCCCACCCTGGTCGCCGCCGCGCCCAAGGGCCTCTTCCTGGTCGGTCCCCCGGCGCTCGTCCTCGAGGGGGACACCGGAACGGGCCGCCAGCCGCTGTGCTTCGTCGAGCAGACGACCCACGACATGCGGATCGGCTACTACACGGACACCTACCGTCGCACGGCGGAGGGGTGGCGCCTCCAGACCCGGTCCATGACCTTCCTGCGCAAGAGCGGGGCGCGTGACTCCGGGCGGGCCCACGACCCGACCCGTCCGCAGCCGTCCACCCCGTGAACCCCGCTCGCGCCGGGGACCTGACCCGATTCCGCCGGGACCTCGACGACTGGCTCGAGGCGGAGGCCGCGGCGCTGGCCCCCCGCTTCGAGGGCGCCGGATCGCTCGACCAGCAGATGGACCAGCTGGCCAAGGTGAAGCGCCTGGCCTACGACGCCGGATGGATGCGTGCCGGCTGGCCCGAGCGGGTGGGTGGCCTGGGCGGCACCACCTTGACCCGGGCGTACCTCGGTGAAGCGCTCACCGCCCGGGACCTGGTCGAGCCCGGGCTCTACTCGATGACCGAGGTCCTCGCCCCGACGATGATCGACTACGCCGACCCGGACCTGGCGGCCGCCATGGTCCCGGCCCTGCTGCGGGGGGACGAGACGTGGTGCCAGGGCTTCTCCGAGCCCGACACCGGCAGCAACCTGGCCGCGCTGGCCTGTCGGGCCGACCGCACCGACGACGGCTGGCGCGTCAACGGACAGAAGGTCTGGACGAGCCTGGCCCAGTACGCCGACCGCTGTGTGCTGCTGACCCGGACAGGATCCGTCGAGTCGGCCCACCGGGGGATCACCGCCCTGTTCGTGGACATGGACTCCCCCGGGATCACGGTGCGGCCGATCGGCACCATGCACGGCAGTCCCGAGTTCTCCGAGCTGTTCCTCGACGACGTCCTCGTCCCGTTCGCCCGGACCCTGGGTGACGAGGGCGGCGGCTGGGCCGTGGCCATGGACCTCCTCCCCTACGAGCGCAGCACGTCGTTGTGGCACCGGGCCGCGTTCCTGCACCGGCGGCTCCAGGAGCTCCTCGAGGCCGCCCCACCCGGGTCGCTCGACCCCGCCCGCCTCGGCGAGGTGACCCAGCTCCTCTACGCGTTCCGGGCCCGGTCGAGGGCCACCCAGCACCGCATGGCGGCCGGGGACCGGCTCGGTCCCGAGACGTCGGTCGACAAGGTGCTGCTGGCCACCGTGGAGCAGGCGGTGTTCGACCTGGTGGCCGACGCCCTGGCCCCGGAGGTCACGGTGGGCGACGACCCGGTGAGTGGTCGGTGGCGCACGGAGTACCTGTACTCCCGGGCCGCCTCGATCTACGGCGGCAGTGCCGAGATCCAGCGGAACATCATCGCCCGGCGCCTGCTCGACCTGGGAGCCGACCGGTGATGGACGCCGACGATCTCGCCCTCTTCGGGCGGAGCCTGGCCGACGCCGCCAGCGCGGGCGACCGGATCCGGCGCCACCCTCGACGCCGCGCTCGACCACCTCGGTTGGGACGATGCCCTGGATGACGACCCGAGGGCCGCGGTGTCCACGCTCTTCCATGTCCAGGGCGAGGCCGCCGTCACCTCGTCGGCCCTGGGCCGGGTGGTGGCCCACGCCCTCGGACTGTCGGACGCACCGGGAGCGTGGGCCACGACCGTGCTCCCGGCCGCGGGGTCGACCGACCCGCCCGGCAGGATCCGGGATGGCCGGATCCGGGTGGACGGCCTGGCCCTGGGCGGGCTCGCCGATCTCCCGTCGGCCCGGATCGTGACCATGGCGGACGACGGGTCCGTCACCGTCCATCGGGTCCCGACCGACGCTCTGAGACTGCTCGGGGTGGACGGGGTCGACCCGGATCTCGGCCTGCTCCGGGTCACCGGCGACGTGTCGACGGACGGCGCCGTGGACGTCCTGGCCACGGGGACCTGGGACGCCGCCGTCGGTCTCGGTCGTCTCGCCCTGTCCCACGAGCTCACCGGCTGCGCCAGGGCCATGCTGGGCCTCGCCGGCGAGCACGCCCGGGGGCGGATCCAATTCGACCGTCCGATCGCCACGTTCCAGGCCGTCCGTCACCGCCTGGCGGAGACCCTGGTGGCCGTCGAGACCGCGGCCGCCATGCTGGACGCCGCCTGGCTCGAAGGGACAGCTACCTCGACGTCGATGGCCAAGGCCGTGGCCGGTCGTCAGGCGCGCACCGCCGCCCGCCACTGCCAACAGGTCCTGGCCGGGATCGGGTTCACCGTCGAGCACCCGTTCCACCGGTACGTCCGTCGGATCCTGGTTCTGGACGTGCTGCTGGGTTCGTCGGCATCGCTCACCACCGAACTCGGGGCCGAACTGGTCGAGCGCCGCCGGTTACCCCCCCTCCTCCCACTGTGAACCGGAGGGCGCGGCGGCCGCCCGATGGACCCGTCTCACATCAGCTGCAGGACGGACTCCATCTCGCGAGCGGTGCGCGGATCGAAACCACCCTGACCGGACCAGCGGACGCCGCCGCTTCCGTCGACGACCATCAGGGCGACCGTTGAACGATCCTCGATGCCCAGTGGCACCGTCAGGCGACTCACGTCGCCGTAGATCGTCAGCGTGCGCCGCAGCACGACGGGGTCCCTGATGGCAGCGGCCATCCCGCCGTCGATGATGTTGCGTACCGGCGTCCAGATCCGGCCGATGGCGGGCAATTCGTAGAAGCGCAGGCCGGGATCGTCAGCCTCCTGCTGCCCGAGCCAGGGAAGCCAGGAGTCGACCAGGGTCTGATGTCTCCGCCGGAACGCCGCGATGACCACGTTCCGGTCGCCGGCCAGGGCTTCGGGGAGGCCCACGTCGCGGCCTTCGAGGTCGCGTGCGGCCAATCGGGGGAACACGACGGGGGGCGACATCCGCTCAGCCTACGGGTGGGCGATCCACCCACCGGTCCCCCCTCGCCGATGTCGCTCGCGCGCCGGCGACGTCAGTCCTTCTTGACCTTCTTCAGGCTGCCGTAACCACGTTCGATGGCGGCGGTGATGATGGCCTCGAAGTCCTTGTCGGTGAGCACATGGGGAGTGCCCATGGACGAGGCCCGCCAGTACAGCTCGGCGAGCCACTCGAGGAGCTCGAGGCGTTCGACCGCTTCGGACATCTTGCTGCCGTACGCCACGGAGCCGTGGTTCTGCATCATGGCGGCATTCCGGCCCTGCAGCGCCTCCAGCACATTGCGGGCCAACTCCTCGGAGCCGAACGTCGCGTAGGCCGCGGTCCGCGGCGCTCCGCCGAGTCCCAGACAGCTGTAGTGGAGCGGAGGCAGCTCGTCGAAGCAGCACGACAGGGCGGTCGAGGCCATGGCGTGGGCGTGGGTGATGGCCAGGGCGTTGGTGGCGGCGTAGATGCCGGTGTGCAACGGCACCTCGGAGGTGGGGGCCAGGTCTCCGTCGACCACTTCGCCGTCGAGGTCGATGACGGTGACCATCTCGGCGGTCACCGTCGAGAGATCCGCACCGGTGGGGGTCACGGCGACCAGATCCCCCAGACGCGCGGAGATGTTGCCCGCCGTACCGATCACCAGCCCCTGCTGGGCCAGATGGCGACTGGCGGCCGCCACCGCCTCGCGCTCGTCTGCAAGTAGTAGCTCGCTCATCACCCCTCCATCGCCGGACAGCCGGACATTACACACACTTCGGCCCGGCGCCGCCGAGTGGTCCTGTCTAGGATCGGATCGCTGAAGGAGGCACCCGTGAGCGAATATGACGTGCGCATGGTCGTGTTGTCGACCGACGACCTCGACGAATCGATCCGGTTCTACACCGAGACCCTCGGGATGGAGCTGAAGTTCCGCGACGGATCCCACTACGCCGCCCTGGACGGGGGATCGGTCACGCTGGCCCTGGCGACCGCGGTGGACCATCCGATTCCCGGTCAGGTCGTCGTGGGGATCAGGACCGACGATGTCGATGCGGCGGCCCATGCCGTCGAAGCCAACGGTGGTGGCATCGTGAAGGGACCTTACGACGACGCCCACGAACGCCGGGCCGTCGTCTACGACCACAAGGGGAACGGACTGGTCTTCTACAGCCCGCTGGACCGGTGACGGCCGGACGTCCGGCGGGCATCGGGGTGGGCGGGCGCTGACCGCGCCCGGCACGCGGCGCGGGACCGTTCAGATCCCGGGTCGGGCCGGCGGAGGAGCGCCGGGTGGCGACGGAGGTGTCGCGGCGGCCGGGGCCCGGCACGTGCGTAGCGGGGGCATCACGCCGTCGGTGGCTCCCCCACGTCGAGGACCACCTTCCCCACCACCCGCCCCTCGGCCACGGACGTCAGCGCGGCCACCACGTCGTCGAGCGGGAGCACCGCCCCGATGTGCGGCCGTACCTCGCCCGACGCCAGGAGTCCCCAGAGGTCGTCGTCGTTGCGGACCATCTCCCCGGGGCAGTGGTCGGCGAAGTCCCGGAACTGGAAGCCGAGCACCGCGCATCCCTTCAGCAGTACCAGGTTGAGCGGGATCCTGGGGATGACGCCCGAGGCGTAGCCGACGGTGACGAACCGACCGCCCCACCGGAGGGCCCGGAGCGCCGGCTCGGCCAGGTCGCCGCCCACCGGGTCCACCACGACGTCGGCGCCGCCGGGGAGCGCCGACTTCAGCACCGCACGGAGGTCGACGCCGGTGTAGTCCACCAGTCGGGTGGCGCCCGCGTCCTCGGCGGCGGCCAGCTTGGCCGGCGTCGAGGCGACCGCGGTGACGGTGGCCCCGAGGTGGTGTCCCAGGGCGACGGCGGCCAGTCCGACCCCTCCCCCGGCCCCGAGGACGATCAACTCCTCGCCGGCCTGCAGGCGTGCCACCGACCGGAGCACGTGGAACGCCGTGCGCCAGGCCACGCCGAAGCCGGCCGCGAGGCGGTCATCGACGCCGGGTGGCACGACCCGCACGGACGACGCGCCGACGACCACCTGCTCGGCGAAGGCGCCGACCAGCACCGTGCCCGCCACCCGGTCGCCGACCGAGACGGCACCGACCCCGTCGGCCACCTCCTCGACGACGCCGACGAACTCGCTGCCCGGGACGAACGGCGGCGGCACGGTGATCTGGTACCGATCGGCGATCACCAGCACATCGGGGAAGTTGACGGCCGCCGCCCGCACCCGGACCCGTACCTCGCCGGCACCCGGCTGCGGCTCCGGCACCTCCTCCACGGTGACCACTCCGGGACCGCCGTAGGAACGGCAGACGGCGGCCCGCACGTCAGCGACCCCTCCACACCGGGTCGCGCTTCTCCATGTACGCCCGGGCGCCCTCCATGGCGTCCTCACTGGAGAAGACCACGCGGGACCAGTGGGCCTGCCGCTCGCGGGCGCCCACCGGGTCCGAGGCACTGAGCCGGACGAGTTCCTTGGAGGCGGCCAGTCCGAGCGGTCCGTTGGCGGCGATGCGCTCCGCCATGGCGACGGCCGCGTCCCACACCTCGCCGGGGGCGACCACGGCGTTGACCAGGCCGACCTGGTAGGCACGGTCGGCGTCCACCAGGTCACCCGTGAGGGTGAGTTCGAGGGCGATCGCCGTCGGGATCCGGTTGCCGACGAGGGTGCCCCCACCGGCCGCGAAGAGCCCCCGCTTGACCTCGGGGAGACCGAACCGGGCCTCCCTCGAGGCGATGACCACGTCGCAGCCGAGCAGCAGCTCGAGACCTCCGGCCACCGCCGAGCCGTTGGCCGCGCCCACCACCGGCACGCTGACCTCGCCTCGTAGCAGGCGGTAGAAGGCCTCGGTCGACTCGCCGGGCGCCGATCCGGGGACGTCACCCTCGGAGAAGGAGCGGAGGTCCATGCCCGAGCAGAAGGCGCGCTCCCCCGTGCCGGTGAGCACGATGGCCCGCACGTCGGCATCCGACTCGGCCTCGATGATGGCCGTGCCGAGGGCGTCGACCAGGCTGGTGGTCAGTGAATTCCGGGCGTCGGGACGGTTGAGGCGGAGGAGGGAGAGGGCCCCTCGACGCTCGCGGACCAGCTCGTCGTCGGGGCCGGTCACTTGCCGTAGTCCGTGGACTCGGCGAGGTCGGCGGCGCCCTGCATCAGGTCGAGGACCACCGGACCGTAGACCTGGAGCAGCGGATTGTCACCCGCCCGCTGGTAGCCCTGTTCGAGCACGACGGCGAGCTTCCACTTGGCCAGCACGCAGTAGTAGTCGATGTCGTCCACCTGACGACCCGACACCTCGGCGTACCGGTCGAGGACGGCCGAGCGCGACGGCATGCCCGTCATGTCCACATAGGTGATCCCCGACACGTCGTCGGGGTTCTCCGGCCAGCCGTTGACCACCCAGGCCAGGTCCAGCTTGGGATCGCCGACGGTACCCATCTCCCAGTCCACGATGGCCGCCATGCGGGCCGGCGCGCCGTGCTCGAACATCACGTTGGCGAACTGGTAGTCACCGTGCATCAGGCCGGGCACGTAATCGATCGGCCGGTGGGCGCGCAGCCAGGTCGACGCCTCGTCGAACCCCGGGAGCTCCCGGCCCTTGATGCGCTCCAGGAACGCCGTCCACCGGTCCACCTGCCGCTCGTGGAAGCCGTCGGGATGGCCCAGGTCCGACAGGCCCTTCGCCTGCCAGTCGACCTTCGACAGCAGTGAGATGCCGTCGACGAGCTCGAAGGCCAGGCCCTTGCGGGCCTCGAGGTCGGTGTCGAAGGGCGCCGGCCAGCCGTCGGTGTTCATCGGCGACCAGCCGTCGACGAAGCCCATCAGGTAGAAGGACCGACCGAGGACCGAGGTGTCCTCGCAGGCGGCGATGGCCGCCGTGTGGGGGACGTCGGTCCCGTCCAGGGCCTCGATGATCCGCCACTCGCGCAGGATCCCGGCATCCCTCGTCGTCGGCGCCGACGGCGGGGGTATCCGCAGGGCGCCGTGGACGTCACCCCGCCGGATCTCGTAGATCTCGTTCTGCGTTCCCCCCGAGACGAAGTCGTGCTCGAGGGGCTCCCCCACCCCGAGGCCCCGCTCGTCCATCCAGGTGGCCAGCCGTCCGGTGTCGATCATCAGAGGTTCCCCACTTCGTGCTCGAGCAGTGCGGCGAACTTCTCGCGTGCCGCGTCGCGACGTTTCGGTAGATGCTGGGTGGGCCAGAGGTCGTCGCTGGCCCGGTGGTCACGCAGCACCTGGCGGGCGACGGTGACCTTGTGCACCTCCGTCGGTCCGTCGGCCAGGCCCAGGACGCTGGCCGCCAGCATCATGCCGCTGAACGGCATCTCGTTGCTGACCCCGAGCGCGCCGTGGATCTGGATGGCCCGCCAGGCGATGTCGTGGAGGACGCCGGGCATCAGCACCTTGATGGCGGCGATGTCCTTGCGCACCTTCAGGTAGTTGTTGTGCTTGTCGATCAGCCACGCCGTGTACAGCGTGTAGAGCCGGAACTGCATCAGCTGGGCGTACGAGTCGGCGATGTAACCCTGGACGAACTGCTTGTCGGCCAGGAGTCCACCGGCCACCTGGCGGCTGAGGGCCCGCTCGCACATGGCGTCGAGGCCCTTGGTGGCCATGCCGATGGTGCGCATGGCGTGGTGGATGCGGCCCCCGCCGAGCCGGGTCTGGGCGATGGCGAACGCCTGTCCCTCCCCCCCGAGCAACGCCTCGGCCGGGAGGTGCACGTCGTCGTAGTGGATGAGGGCGTGGGAGCCGTGCCCCTCGGGCTCGCCGGCGAGGCCGACGTCGCGGACGATGTCGACGCCGGGGGTGTCGGTCGGGACGAGGAACATCGACATGCCCTCGTAGACCGACACGTCCGGGTTGGTCACGGCCATGACGATGAGGAACGCCGCCGTGCGGGCGTTGGAGGAGAAGAACTTCCACCCCTGGAGCACCCACTCGTCCCCGTCCCGGTAGGCGCGGGTCTGGAACAGGGCGGGGTCCGAACCGCCCTGGGGCTCCGTCATCGAGTAGCAGGAGAAGATCTTCCCCTCGAGGAGCGGGTGCAGGTACCGCTCCTTCTGGGCGTCGGTGCCGTAGTGGGCGATGATCTCGGCGTTGCCGGTGTCGGGCGCCTGGCAGCCGAACACGATCGGTGCCCACGACGAACCGCCGAGGATCTCGTTGAGCAGCGACAGCTTCAGCTGACCGTGGCCCTGGCCACCGAGTTCGGGGCCGAGGTGGGTGGCCCACAGGCCCTGGGCGCGCACCTGGTCCTTCAGCGGGTCGAGGATGGCGCGCAGCGTGTCGTCGGGTGGCGTGAACTCGAGGCCCTTCCACAGGGTGTCGATCGGCTCCACCTCGGTGGCCACGAACTCCCGGGCCCAGTCGAGCTTCGCCTGGTACTCGGGATCGGTCTCGAATTCCCATGCCATGGGTTGTCTCCCCTCCTGGTCGGGTGGCAGAATAACATTCTGACAATGGAGAATCCACCTCTGCAGGGCGAGGGAGACGTGGCGGCCCGGATCGCCCGCCAGACGCTGGACCGGCGCGCCCCGGACTACACCGACGAGGTGCGCCGACTCATCGACGCGGGACGCGAGGTCATGCGGCGCTGCGGCACCGGGGCTCGGCCCCGGGTGGCCGACATCGTGGCGGAGGCGGGACTGTCCAACGACGGCTTCTACCGCCACTTCGCCTCGAAGGACGCCCTGGTGGCCGCCATCCTGGACGATGGCACCGAACGCCTCGTCAGCTACCTGGCCCACCAGATGGCCAAGGAGTCGACCGCCGCCGACCGGGTGCGCTGCTGGGTGGAGGGTGTCCTCGCCCAGGCCGCCGACGAGCAGAGTGCCGCCACCACGCTCGCCGTGCTGTGGAACGCCGCCAGCGTGGGCCCGGCCCTGCCGGTGCCTCACACGTCGACGGGCGCCCGGCTGGCCACACTGCTGCGCGCGCCCTTCGCCGAACTCGGGAGTGACGATCCGGACCTCGACGCCGAACTCGCCGCCCACGCCGTGGTGGGTCGGCTCACCGATCTCCTCTGGGGCCGGCTCTCACCGTCCCGGGCCGAGACCCGGCGGGTGGTGCGGTTCTGCCTGGCGGTCTGCGCCGCCGACGCCAGCCGGACCGACGGGACGGTGGGCTAGGCGCGACCGGTGGTCTTGGGGGAGCCCACGCCGTGGAGGATGAACTCCCAGAGTTCCTCGGCCGGGTCGGGGTCGACCCGGCGGGGGGACGTGCCACCGATGGTGGTCGAGAACGCGTTGAACATGATCGCTTCGAGCACCATGCCGGCGATGGGACTGCGGCGCAGGCCGGGGCGGATGCAGCCGGCCGCCTCGGCGTCGTCGAGCACCTCGCCGAAGAGCGAGACCAAGGGGTCGAACGCCAGCGCCGCCTCCGTGGGATGGCTGGTCAGCAGCTGTTGGGCGAAGTCCACCATCACCCACGCCGTGGAGAGCGGCTCCACCACGGGCTCGCCGGGAAGCGGAGGGCGGCAGATGCGGTAGTACTCGATCACGAAGCGGTGGATGCGCTCCAGTGGATCGGTCTCCTCGTCGATCTTCTCGCGGAGGTGCGCCGCCGTGGCGCGGACCGACTCCTCGAACAAGGCGAGCAACAGCTCGTGCTTCCCCCCGAAGTACTGGTAGAAGAGCCGCAACGACTGGCCCGAGCGCTCGACCACCTCGTGGACGGTGAAGTCCCGACCCGTGTCGCCCTCGGTCATCAGTTCGAGGGCGGCGTCGAGGAACCGCTGCAGTCGGTTTTCGGCCCGGGCCCGGGCGGTGAAGAGCGAACGCGCCACTGCCTGCTCGCGTCGGCTGAGGGCCTGCTCGCCCGCTGCCGCCTCCTCGACCTCGACTTCGCTCTCCGTCATCGCCCCCGAGTGTAGTGGAGCGTCGGAAACGACGAATTCCTGAGGCGGCGACGATCGCATTCCGGGTTCGCGACGCCTCGGGACTCCGGGGAGAACCGGATTCCGCCGGGACCGGCCGGTCGATCGAAGGCGGCCGCTCCCGCCCCTCACCGGTGTCCGGCTAGTCGCCGGCCCTGGGGGCGAGGAACCGGTCCAGGTTGGCGCGTAGCTCGGGTGACGTGAAGGAGCGGTCCTCGGCGGCCAGGGCGAAGTCCAAGGTGGCGACGACGGCCCGTTCGAGGTGGAGATTGAGGATCCGCTTGGTGTCCTCGACCGCCCGGCGGGGCAGGCCGGCGATCCGATGGGCGCAGGCCATCGCCTGGTCGAGCACGGCGTCGTCCGCCACCACGTGGTTCACCAGACCGATCTGGGCGGCCCGTTCCGCCGGGATGCGGTCGCCGGTGAGGGCGTACTCCTTGGCCAGCTGGAGGCTGGTCAGGAGCGGCCACGTCACCGGACCGCCGTCCGCCGCCACCAGACCGATCATGACGTGGGGGTCGGCCAGGTGCGCGCTCTGCGCCATGAACACGATGTCCGACAGGGCGACCAGGCTGCAGCCCAGGCCCACGGCCGGTCCGTTGACGGCGGCCACGATCGGCACCCGGCACCCCACCATGCCCGTCACGATCTGGCGCCCGTGGACGAGGGTCTGTTGACGCAGCGCCTCGTCCCGGGCCAGCTCGTCCAGGTACGTGAAGTCGCCCCCGGCGGAGAACGCCCGGCCGTTCCCGGTCAGCACCACGGCCCGGGCGTCGGGGTCGGCGTCGATCTGCGGGAAGAGCTCGGCCAGGCCCTGGTGCAGACCGTGGTTGGTGGCGTTCAGCTGTTCGGGCCGGTTCATCCGGACGATGCGGACCGGTCCGTCGTCCTCCACCTGCAGCTCGTCGGTGAGGCGGTAGGCGCTCATGAGGCGGGGAGTCGCAGGATCCGGCCGGCGACCAGGTTGCGCTGGATCTGGGAGGTGCCCCCCATGACGCTCTGGGCCCGGCTGTAGAGATAGACCTTCATCAGCGTGTCGTCCCCCCCGGTGGCCCGGGCGCCCCCGATCGACAGCGCGGCATGGCCGACCGTCTGTTCCGTCCAGGTCATGAGCAACTTGTCCACCGATCCCTCCGGTCCGTGCACGATGCCACCGAGCCGGTCGGAGAGGCGCCGGCGGACGTGCAGCCGCAACATCTCCGATTCGACGATAGCCCAGGCCAGATCGCGCTCCTGCTCCCGGCCGACGGCCCCGGGTGCGGAGGCGACCAGGGCGACGAGGTCCTTGACCTGCTTGGTGTAGCGGCCGGCGAAGCCCAACTCGTGGGGCTCTCGTTCGTGACTCACGATGGTCATGGCCAACGGCCATCCCTCACCCGGTCGCCCGATCATGTTGGCCGCCGGCACCCGAGCCCCGTCGAAGACGACCTCACCGAACTCCTTGGTGATCCCGTTGATCATCGGCAGCGGCCGCTGCTCGACACCGGGCTGGTCCATGGGCAGGGCGAAGGCGGAGATCCCCTTGTGGCGGGCCACCTCCGGATCGGTGCGGGCCAGGACCAGGCACCACTCGGCGTCGTCGGAGTAGCTCGTCCACACCTTGTGCCCGGAGATCACGTACTCGTCACCGTCCCGGTCGGCCCGGGTGCGCAACGACGCCAGGTCGGAACCGGCGTCGGGTTCGCTGAAGCCCTGGCACCACCGGTCCCGCCCGTTCACGATCCCGGGCAGGAAGCGGGCCCGCACGTCCTCGTCGGCGTGTTCCAGGATTCCCTCCACGAGGTAGCCCAGGCTCGGCCGTGGCGGGGCCCCGGCCGCGGCCAGTTCGTCGTCGACGATGACGTCGTACACGGCCGGGAGTCCCTGACCTCCGATGGCCGTCGGCCAGGTGGCCCCGAAGAACCCGCCGTCGTACAGCGAGCGGTGCCACGCCGCCTGGCCGGACCAGTACTCGTCGTCGGTCGACGACGCCGGGAGGCCCGGGTTGTGCTCGTCGAGCCACTCCCGCAGACGCTGACGGAACGCGGCCTCCTCGGCGGAGTCACCGAAGTCCACGGTCACCCCCGATCCCACGGTGGGCGAGCACCCGGTCGAGGCTCGCTCCGACTCCGCCCAGCAGATCGGTGGAGAGCAGTGCCCGCCGGAGGAACAGGTGGGCCAGGCACTCCCACGTGTTGCCGATGCCACCGTGGACCTGGATGGTGGTCTCGCACACCGAGCGCGCCGCCCGGGAGCAGTAGGCCTTGGCCACGGCGGAGGCGGCCAGCGCGTCGGACGGGTCCAGCGCGTCGACGGCCCAGGCGGCGTGTCGGGCCACGCTGCGCGATCCCTCGGTCACCACGTGGGCGTCGGCGAGGAGGTGCTGCACGGCCTGGAACGAGCCGATGGGCCGGTCGAACTGACGGCGGGCCGACGCGTAGTCGACGGCCAGGTCCACGGCTCCCCCGCATCGTGCCGACGAGGTCGGCACAGCCGAGGGCCAGACCGAACGCCGTCCACGAGGTCAGCGCCTCGTCGGACAGCCGGTGGGACTCCGGCACCCCCGACGGCGGCCCGGTCAGATCGAGGTCGGCACCGGGCCGGGTCAGGTCGGTGCCCACCGCGACCGGGCCCAGTGGCACCGACGCCAGCCGGTAGGCCGGTCCGTCGGCCAGGAGCACGAGCGCACCGGCCGCCCCTCGGGCGTCGACCGCCACCGGGGGCGGGGTCGTCGGATCCGGGGGACCCGGGGTACCGACGATGGCCGCCGAGTCCAGTCGCGCCGTGCAGGCGACCGTCTCGGCCGCGACGGAGGGCGGGGCACCGCCCAGTCGGCGTAGCTCGGCGGCCAACGTGGGCCCGATGAACGCCGTGTCGGCCAGGCCCCGGGCGAGCTCCTCGGCGACGATGGCGGCCTCGACCCCGGACGCCAGGGGTGCGGCGCCGTCCCCCGGCTCGCGCAGCTCGCGCCAACCCGACGAGCCCACCGCGGCGTCGAGCTTGGCGACCCGCTCCGCGTCGTCGAGACCGCGCACGCGTGCCCGGGCCCAGCCGGTCGACGACCTGGGCCACCGAGTCGGCGAGGGCCTCCTGCTCCGCGGACAGTCGGACGTCCATCAGGCGGGGTCCGGCCCGAGCAGCACCGGTGTCCACTCGTCGCGCAGGGTGCGCCGCAGCACCTTGCCGGACGGGAGCCTCGGGATGGCGTCGACGAACACGACGTGGCGGACCTGCTTGTAGGTGGCGAGCGATGCGGCCACCAGCTCCTGGATCTCCTCCCGGGTGGCCGGCCGGTCCGGATCCACCTGCACGACCGCCACGGGCACCTCGCCCGCCCGCTCGTCGGCCAGCCCGAAGACGGCGCAGTCGAGGACCGACGGGTGGCTTCTGCAGGACCTCCTCCACCTCGGCCGGCGCCACCTGGAAGCCGTTGACCTTGATCATCTCCTTCGAGCGGTCGGTCAGGTGGACCCAACCGTCGGGCTCCAGCCATCCGACGTCACCCGTGCGGTACCAACCGTCGGCGAAGGCGTCCCCCGACTCCTCCTCGGGGAGGTAGCCGGCCATGACCGACGGGCTCGACACCTGGATCTCGCCGATCCCGCCCGGTTCGAGCACCTCCCCGGTGACGAGGTCGGCGACCCGCAGTTCCACGCCCTCGGGCGGGAGTCCGGCCGAGTCGAGCCGCCACGACCCCGGGTCGTCCACCGGGTTGCAGGCGATGACCGGCACCTCGCTGGCGCCGTAGGCCGGCAGCCACCGCACCCCGGTCCGCTCGGTCACCACCCGGGCCACGTGCTCGCTGACCGGCGTAGCCCCCCACATGATGTACCGCAGGGACGACAGGTCGTACCGCTCGAGGTCGGGGTGGTTGGCCATGGCCAGGGCGATCGGGGCCACCGCCATCTCGAGGGTCATCCGCTCGGACTCGATGCGCCGGAGCACCTCGTCGAGATCGAACCGGCGGTGCAGCCGGACGCTGGCGCCGGCCGCCGCCGCCGTCAGCAGGTTGAGCAGGCCGAGGATGTGGGAAGGAGGCGTGGCCACCTGGAACCGGTCGTCCGGGCCGAGGCCCAGGGCGGCCACCCAGTGGGCGGTGGCGCACCCCATCGAACGGTGGGTGTGGCGGACCGCCTTGGGCAGGCCGGTCGTCCCCGAACTGAAGACCAGCACCGCCTCGTCGAGCTCGGAGGTCGCCGGTTCGGCCACGTTCCCGCCGGACCCCGGCGACACCCCGACCGGAGGCGTTGCGTCGAGGTCGGTGACCCGGTCGGAGCCGAGCAGACCACCCAGGAGGTCCACGGCCGCCCCGTCGGCCACGGCGTGGACGGGAGCCGTGAGCTCGAGGGCGTGGCGCACCTCCACCTCCTTCCAGGCCGGGCTGAGGAGCACGGCCGCCGCGCCGATCCGGCTGATGCCGTTGATGGCCACCACGAACTCCGGGCGGTTGGACGTCATCAGGGCCACCCGGTCGCCGGGCCCCACACCGTGGTCCGACAGCCGGCGCCCGAACACGGCGCTGGCCTCGTCCAGCTCGCGGAAGGTCCAGCGGCGGTCGTCCGCCAGCACGGCGTCGCGGTCGCCCCATCGCTCCGCGGCCCGGTGCAGCGCGTCGTGCATCAGGGCCGGCATCGCGAAGATTCTTCTCCCTGAGGAGATCGACGTCAACATCAGCTGAATGTAACGTTCTCCCCCATGGCCCCGGAACCGTCCCGTCCCCCCGACCCGGTCCCCACCGACCCCGAGGTCCGCCGGGAGATCATCGGGACGGTCCGCCGGTTCGTGGCCAACGAGGTCATCCCGGTGGCGTCCGCGCTCGAGCACGAGGACGTCTTTCCGGCCGACATCGTCGCCCAGATGCGTGAGCTCGGCCTCTTCGGGGTGACCATCCCCGAGGCCTACGGGGGTCTCGGGCTCGACCTCCTCACCTACATCGGGATCATCGAGGAGCTCGCCTACGGCTGGATGAGCCTCACCGGGGTGATCAACACCCACACCATGGCGGCCACGCTGATCATGGCGCACGGGAATGACGAGCAGAAGGAGCGCTGGCTCCCGGTCATGGCGGCCGGCGACCGCCGCGGCGCCCTGTCGCTGTCGGAACCCGACGCCGGCAGCGACACCCGCAACATCTCCTGCAAGGCGGTGCGGGACGGCGACGAGTACGTCGTCAACGGCACCAAGGCGTGGGTCACCAATGGCGAGCGGGCGGGCATCGTGGCCCTGGCCGCCCGCACCGAGGAGGGCATCTCGGCCTTCGTGGTGGAGAAGGAGCCCGGACCGCGGTCGGGGGGCATCTCGGTCAGCCGCCACGTGGGCAAGCTCGGCTACCGGGGCGTCGAGACCGTGGAGATGGCCTACGTCGACCACCGCATCCCCGCCGGCAACCTCATCGGCGAGGCCGGGCGGGGGCTGCCCCAGATCCTCGGTGTACTCGAGGTGGGCCGGATCAACATCGCCGCCCGGGCCGTCGGGGTGGCCCGGGCCGCCTTCGACGCCGCCCTCGCCTACGCCCGCCAGCGTGAGACCTTCGGCAGACCCATCGCCGAGCACCAGGCCATCCAGCTCAAGCTGGCCGACATGGCCACCCGTCTGGAGGCGGCGCGCCTGTTGACCAGGAACGCCGCCGAGCGCAAGGCGGCCGGGCTCCGCTGCGACGTCGAGGCCGGCATGGCCAAGCTCTTCGCCAGCGAGACCGCCCTCGAGCTCGCCACGGAGTCCATGCGCATCCACGGTGGCATGGGCTACACGGTCGACCTGCCCGTCGAGCGCTACTACCGGGACGCGCCGCTGATGGTGATCGGCGAGGGGACCAACGAGATCCAGCGCCTGGTCATCGCCCGCGGCCTCCTGGCGCGGGCCGCCGACGACGACGGGGGGAAGACGGCCCGGCCGACGGGGTAGCGGCCGTCAGCTACCGGGGGGCGGTCGCCGGGCGGCCAGTTCGGCGAGCACGTCGTCGGTGTCCTCGCCCAGCTCGGGCACGTCGGCATCGTCCCGTCGGGTGACACCGGAGAAGGTCACCGGGCCGTTGACCGACCGGATGGCCCCGCCCTCCACCTCGACGAAGCCGTCGTTGGCCAGGAGCTGGGGATCCTCCACGACCTCGGCCGGTGTCTGGGCGAGCGCCCACCAGACGCCCTCGCGGTCGAACCGTTCGGCCCATTCGGCGAGGGGCCGTTCGGCGATGATCCCGTCGAGCAGCGCGATGAACTCGGTCCGGTGGCGTCGGATGGCCGAGGCGTTGCAGAACCGCTCGTCATCGAGCAGCTCGGGTCGGCCGAGGGCGCGGGCCACGGCTCCGATGTGCCGGTCGGCCTCCAGCCCGGTGAAGAAGAACCACCGCCCGTCGGCGGCCCGGTAGGGGTTCATCAGCGGCGACTGGTTGTGGTGCCGGGACTCGGCCGGCGAGACCTTCCCGAGCAGCATCTGGAGGCCCAGGTCCCAGCCGAGCACGTAGGCGCCGGTGCGGAGCAACGACACCTCGACGACGCGTCCGCTCCCGGTCTGTCGCTGCTCGAGCACGGCGGCGAGGATCCCCGACAGGGCGGCCAGCCCGGTGATGTGGTCGCCGATCCCGCCCCGGGCGTTCAGCGGGTTCCCGTTCTCGTCCGCCATCTGGCGCGACAGTCCCGACCGGGCCCAGAAGGCGCCGATGTCGTAGGTGGGACGGTTGCGGTCCTCGCCCCGCAGGCCGTAGCCGCTGATGCTGCAGTAGACGAGGTGGGGATGGCGGGCGACCGTGGCCTCGGCCTCCAGGTCGAGCTTGTCCAGGGCGTCCGGCCGGAGGTTGGAGACGAAGACGTCCGCCGTGGCCAGCAGTTCCTCGAGGTGGGAACGTCCCTCCGGCTGGCGCAGGTCGAGGACGACGCTGCGCTTACCCCGGTTGTCGAGGGCGAACGCCGGGTTGGGCAGGTCGCCGCCGATGCCCAGCGATCCGAACACGTTGCGCATGGGGTCACCGGTCGGGGACTCCACCTTGATGACCTCCGCCCCCCAGTCGGCCAGCAGAGCGGCCGCCGACGGCGCGGCCACCCACACCCCGAGCTCGACGACCCGCAGACCGGCGAGTGCGGACGAGCCCGTGGGGTCCGGGACCGGTCACGCCGGTGGCCCGGCGGCGTCCGGGCCGAGCCGCCGGCGGAGGTCGTCCTTCACCACCTTGCCCGTGGCGTTGCGGGGGAGGTCGTCGACGACCACCACCGTCCGGGGGACCTTGTAGTTGGCCATCTGGTCGCGACTCCAGGCCACGATGTCGTCGCCCCCCGACGAAGCGCCGGGCCGCAGGACCACGAAGGCCGCCCCCACCTCGCCGAGGCGGGGGTCGGGTACGCCGACGACCGCGGCCTGGCTGATGTCGGGGTGGCGGAGCAGGGCGTTCTCGATCTCCGCAGGGTAGGCGTTGAACCCCCCGACGATGAACATGTCCTTGGAGCGTCCGACGATACGCAGGCAGCCGGTGGCGTCGATCAGGCCGAGGTCCCCGGTGCGCAGCCAGCCGTCGGCCGTCCGCGCCTGGGCGGTGGCCTCGGGATCGTCCAGGTAGTGGGACATGATGCTGCCGCCGCGCAGCAGGATCTCGCCGGGCTCCCCCGGCTCGACGTCGCGGTCCGCCCCGTCGATGATGCGCAGTTCGAAACCCGGTCGCGGGCGGCCGACGGTGGTGGCGATGGTCTCGACGTCGTCACCGGGGGAGGTCGCCGCCGCCGTGCCCCCCTCGGTCAGGCCGTAGCCGGTGATCACCAGGGAGAAGGGGAGCTCGGCGTCGATCCGTCGGATCAGCTCCACCGGGATGTCGGCGGCCCCGGTCACGGCCACCCGCAACGTCGACAGGTCGTAGCGGTCGCGGTCGGGGTGGTCGAGCAGACTCTGATAGACGGTGGGGGCTCCGGGCAGCACCGTCACGCCCTCCTCGGCGACCCTCGCCAGCACGCGGTCGACGTCGAACACCGGCTCGGGGAGCATCGTGGCGCCGGCCGTCACCGCCGCGAGGATGCCGGCCTTCAGACCGAACATGTGGAAGTAGGGGTTGACCATCAGGTAACGGTCGTCCCTCCCCAGCCCGGTCATGGCCACCCAGTCGGCGGCCACCCGGGTGGTGCCACCGTGGGTCTGGACCACGCCCTTGGGCGCCCCGGTGGTCCCGGAGGTGAAGAGGATGTCGCACGGGTCGGCCGCGGTCGACGGCGGCCGACCGCCGTCGCCACCTCGGCCCGGCCGTCCGGGGTGTCCCGGGCGACGAACGCCTCCCACCCCACCGTTCCCCCGGGCACCGGACCCCGGGCCACCAGCACGGTCTCCAGGTCCGGCAGCTCGGTCCCCGCGGTGGTCAGCATGGCCACGTAGTCGGTGCCGAGGAAGTCGGTGACGGTCACCAGCACCCGGGCCCGGCTGCGGGCCAGGATGTCGGCCGCCTCCGTCCCTTTGAAGCGCGTGTTCACCGGCACCAGCACCGCCCCGGCACCGGACAGGCCGAGGAACGCCACGATCCACTCGGTGCAGTTGAAGGCCCAGACGGCGACCCGGTCACCCCGCTCCACTCCCGAGGCTACGAGCGCCGAGCCGAAGGCCCGGGCCCGGTCGGCCAGTTCGGCATAGGTGATCCGGGACCCGTCCTCGACCACGGCCGGGCGGTCACCGAAGCGCTCGACGGCGGAGGCGACGATCGCCGGGACGGTGTCCGGCCCGGGGGCGTCCGGACTCACCGGGCGACGCTGCCGTCGACGGCCGACCGGCCGGCCGTACCCGCGCCGCCCGGGTCGGGTGCATCGGGCGCTGGCGTCGTCAAGGGTCCTCCCCGAGGTGCGAGAATGTGCTTACTTCCGAGGGAGAGTACTGTTCCTCACCGGCTCCCGCCACCGGGGGCCGGGGTCGGCACGGGAGGCCGACCGCGAGACTGGCAGCCACCTCCGGCGTGTGAGAACCTTCTTCTTGATCACGAGCAATGCTCGTCACGCCCGGGACGGGCGAACGGTCAGAAGCCAGGGGGACGAGATGGCGGAACGTCCCCGGGCGTCCACGGGTGACATGTGGATCCCGCCGGGCACGCCGCCGCGTTCCGCCACCAGCCACCACTACCGTCTCGACGTCGACCAAGGGGGAGACCTGTGACCACGACCGACTCCGATATCTACTACGACCCGTACGACTTCGAGATCGACACGGATCCGTATCCCATCTGGCGCCGGCTCCGGGAGGAGCGCCCGCTCTACTACAACGACCGCTACGACTTCTATGCGCTGAGTCGGTTCGACGACGTCGAGCGGGGACTCATCGAGTGGAAGACCTACAGCTCGGCCAAGGGCACGCTGCTCGAGATCATCAAGAGCGGGATGGAGATCCCGCCCGGTTCGATCATCTTCGAGGACCCCCCGGGCCACAATATGCACCGCAGCCTCCTCTCCCGGGTGTTCACCCCCCGCAAGATGAACGCCATCGAGCCCAAGATCCGCGAGTTCTGCGCCCGGTCGCTGGACCCGATGATGGGCACCGGCGGCTTCGACTTCATCGCCGACCTGGGCGCCCAGATGCCGATGCGGGTGATCGGCATGCTGCTCGGGATCCCCGAGCAGGACCAGCAGGCCCTGAAGGACGTCATCGACGACGGTCTGCGCCTGTCCGAGGGGACGATGCCCGACACCGCCGCCTACCAGATGTCCGGCCAGACGAGTAACTTCGAGGAGTACATCGACTGGCGGGCCGAGCACCCCTCGGACGATCTCATGACCGAGCTGCTCCAGGCCGAGTTCGAGGACGAAACGGGGACGACCCGCCGCCTCACCCGGGCCGAGACGCTGAACGTGGTGAACCTGCTGGCGGCGGCGGGCAACGAGACCACCACCCGCCTGATCGGATGGACCGGCAAGGTGCTCGGCGAGCACCCCGACGAGCGCCGCAAGCTGGTCGGGGACAGGAGCCTGGTGCCCAACGCCATCGAGGAGCTCCTGCGGTTCGAGCCGCCCTCCCCCACCCAGGCCCGCTACGTGATGCACGATGTCGAGCATTACGGGCAGGTGGTCCCCGAGGGCAGTGTGGTGCTGTTGCTCAACGGCTCCGGTAACCGCGACGATGCCAAGTTCCCCGACGGCGACCGCTTCGACGTCACCCGCAAGATCGACCACCATCTGGCCTTCGGCTACGGACTCCACTTCTGCCTCGGCGCCGCCCTCGCCCGCCTCGAGGGCCGCGTCGCCCTCGACGAGGTCCTGCAGCGCTTTCCCGACTGGGAGGTAGACCACGACAACGCCGAGCAGGCCCGCACCTCGACGGTGCGGGGCTGGGAGAGCCTCCCGGTGGTGTTCCCCTGAGCAGCGACACCACCGGGGCGTCCGGACGGGACCGTCCGTCGGTGGCCGTCCGGGAGAGAGCGTCCATGTCCGTCCAGGAGAGAAGAGGTTCGAGACCATGAAGGTCGTCGTCGTCGGGGCATCGAGCGGCCTGGGCCGCTGCATCGCCGTAGGGCTGGGCCAACGGGGCGAGGAGGTGGCGCTGATGGCTCGGCGCCGGAGCCGGCTGGAGGATGCCGCCGGCGAAGCCGGGGCCGGCGCGCTGGCCGTGGAATGCGACGTGACCGACGAGGCGTCCTGCGCCCGGGCGGTGGCGGAAGCCGCCGAACGGCTCGGGGGGATCGATGCCCTCGTCTACGCCACCGGCATCGGGCACCTGGTGCGGATAGCCGACACCGACGCCGCCACCTGGCGGCAGGTCTTCGACACCAACGTCATCGGCGCGTCCCTGGTCACGGCGGCCGCCCTCCCCCATCTGGAGGCGTCGCAGGGGACCGCCGTCTACCTCTCGTCGGTCAGCGCCTCCCACACCCCGCCGTGGCCCGGACTCGGCGCCTACGCGGTGAGCAAGGCGGCCCTCGAGAAACTGGTCGAGGCGTGGCGGGCCGAGCACCCCCGGATCGGGTTCACCCGGGTGACCGTCGGCGACTGCGCCGGTGGCGAGGGCGACGCCATGACCGGGTTCAACGCCGGTTGGGACATGGACCTGGTGACCGAGATGGCGCCCATCTGGGTCGCCCGCGAGTACGTCGCCGGAGCGCTGTTGGAAGTGGACGAGCTCGTGGCGGTGGTCGAGAGCATCCTGCGCCTCGGCTCCTCGGCCAGCGTGCCCACCGTCGCCGTCGTACCGCGGCGCACGGCGTGACCCGGGTCGGGATCGTCACCGGCGGGGCCCGGGGCATCGGGGGCGCCTGCGCCGCCCGAATGGTCGGGTCCGTCGACGTCCTGGTGCTGGTCGACCTCGACCCGGCGACCACGGCCGAGGCGGCGGGACGGCTCACCACCTCCGTCACCCGGTGTGAGGCGGTGGCCGCCGACATCAGTGACCCGGGTGCGGTCACCCGCATCGCCGAGGTGGCGGGCGGGCACGGCACGCTGCACCGGATGGTCCATGCGGCGGGGGTCTCCCCCACCATGGGGACCTGGGACCGGATGCTCAGCGTCGACCTGGTGGGCACGGCACTGCTCATCGGGGCCGCCCGACCCCTGGTGGCGGAAGGCTCGGCGATCGTGTGCATCGCCTCCATGGCCGCCCAGCTCATCGCCTCCCAGGCCGATCCGGCCATCGACCGGGTCATCGACGATCCGCTGTCGGCCAACCTCCTCGACGACTACCGCGCCGCCGTGGGCCTGGCCGCCGACGACCCGGGGGCGGCGTACTCGTGGGCCAAGCGGGGGGTCCGTCGCCTGGTCGAGCGCGAGGCCGCCTCCTTCGGGGCGCGGGGCGCGAGGATCTGCTCGGTGTCGCCGGGCACCATCGACACGCCCATGGGCCTCCAGGAGTTCGAGCGTCAGCCCGGGATGCGGGAGCTCGAGTCGATGGCGCCACTCGGACGGTCGGGCCACGCCGACGAGATCGCCGCCGTGGTCGAGTTCCTGCTGTCCGACGGGGCCAGCTTCCTGACGGGCACCGACGTCCTGGTCGACGGCGGCGTCTGCGCGGCGATCAGCCACATGGGCTGACGCCGCCGCGGAACCGCCGGGACGTGCGGAGTCGTCCCGCCGGCTCAGGCCGGAGCGGGCACGTCGACGACGAGGGCGGTGGACATCCCGCCCCCGGCGCACATGGCCGCCACTCCTGTGCCACCGCCGCGCCGGCGCAGTTCGTGGACGAGGGAGATCACCATGCGGGCCCCGGTGGCGGCGATCGGATGACCCAGGCTGCAGCCGCTGCCGAGCACGTTCACCAGGGAGTCGTCGATGCCGAGGATCCGGGTGGTGGCCACGCACATGGCGGCGAAGGCCTCGTTGATCTCCCACAGGTCGACGTCGGCGATACCGATGCCGGCCCGGGCCAGGGCCTTCGGGATGGCGACCGTCGGGGCCAGGCCCGTGTCGGCCGGCGGGACGCCGACCGATGCCCAGGCCCGGATGCTGGCGAGTGGCTCCAGTCCGAGTTCGTCGGCCAGGTCCCGGTCCGTGAGGACCATGGCCGCCGCCGCGTCGTTGATCCCACCGGCGTTGCCCGCGGTGATGCTGAACCCCTCGATCTCGGGATGCAGGGGCTTGAGGGAGGCCAGCTTCTCCATCGACGAGTCGCGACGCGGGTGCTCGTCCACCTCGAAGACCCGCTTCTCCCCCGTCCGGGTGACCACGTCCACCGGGAAGATCTCGTCGGTGAACTTGCCGGCGTCGATGGCGGCGACCGCCCGCTGGTGCGAGCGCAGGGCCCAGGCGTCCATCTCCTCCCGGGTCACGTCGGCGGCGACGGCGGCGTTCCACGCCACCGTGATGGACATGTCCCGGTTGGGGGCGTCGGGCGTGTCCCGGTGGCTCGGAGCGTTCCACTCCTCCCAGTCGTCGGCGCCCAGCACGCGACGCATGGTGCGAGGTGACGTCGAACTCGAGTGGGCACCGCCGGCCACGACCACGCGGTCCATGCCGGACCGGATGGAGGCGGCCCCGCCCTGGACGGCGCTGAGGCCGGAGGCGCAGTGCCGGTTGTGGGCCACCCCGGGGGCGTGGACCATGCCGGCCTCGATGGCCGCGTAGCGGGCGATGTCACCTCCGCCGTAGAGGATCTCGCCGAGGAGGACGTCGTCCACCCGCTCGGGGTCGATGCCGGAGCGGCGCACCGCCTCGGCTACGGCCAGGGTGCCCAGTTCGTAGGCGTCGACGTCGAGTAGCGACCCCTTGAACGAGGTGCCGATGGCGGTCCTCGCCGTCGAGACGATCACGGCATCAGGCATCGATTCCCCCATTCCTCCGCCGGCCGGGGCCGGATCGGATCGAGTTGGCGTGGTACACGGTCGTGCGCGGTCCCGAGACTACCGGGCGCCCCGCGCTAGTTGATGTTGAAGCGGAGCGCCCCGTCGAGTCGGATGTTCTCCCCGTTGAGGTACGGGTTGATCACGATCGACTCGGCCAGGAGGGCGAACTCCTCGGGGTGGCCCATCCGCTTGGGGAACACGATGTTGGCCGCCGGGTCCTTCTTGAGGTGGGGCAACGCGTTCAACATGATCGGGGTACCCATCGTGCCCGGGGCGATGGCACACACCCGGATGCCCATCGGGGCCAGGTCCCGGGCCATGGGCAGCGTCATGCCGAGGATGGCCGCCTTGGCCGCGCCGTAGGCCACCTGGCCGCTCTGGCCCTCGTAGCCGGCGATGGAGGCGGTGTTGACGATGACGCCCCGCTGGCCGTCCTCGTCGGGGTCGTTGCCCCCCATGGCCGCGCACACCCAGCGGCTCATGTTGAACGTACCAGTGGCGTTCATCTCCAGGGTCTGGACGAAGGAGTCGACCGGGTGCGGTGACCCGTCGCGGCCGACCAGCCGGCCGCCGCCGACCCCGCCACCGGCCACGTTGACCAGCGCGGCGATCGGACCGAGGGCTGTGGCGGCCTCGATGGCCGAGGCGACATCGGCGTCGCGGGTGGTGGTCCCGCCGACCCCCACGACCCGGTCCCCGAGCTCGGCGGCCAGTGCCTCGGCGCGCTCGGCGTCGAGGTCGAAGACCACCACGCCGAGTCCCAGATCGACGAACCGGCGGACGGTGGCCGAGCCGAGGCCTCCGGCCCCTCCGGTCACGATGGCCGAGCGTCCCTCGAGGTTCATCGCACCGCTCCCCGTACGGAACGACCTTCTCCTGCACGGAGGACGTGCTTCGCTGGGAGGCAGGCGATCAGCGGACGCCGGACGAGCGGCAGCTGTCGGCCGGCCGGTGGGCACACGGGTGCCGGAGGCGAGTTGCGGGTCATGGCCGGAACGGTATTCTTTCGAACCACCAACGTCAATTGCAGCCGACGGCCCCCGGGGGTCGCCCGGGGGGAGTGCCATGAGTGACCAGGTGACCATCGATCCCGAGCCGAACATGCTCATCGACGGGAAGCTCGTCGAGTCGTCGACGGGCCGGACCTTCGACAACGTCAACCCGGCCACCGAGGAGGTGATCGGCCAGGTCGCCGACGGCTCCTCCGAGGACATGCACCGGGCCATCGGCGCGGCGCGCCGGGCCTTCGACGACACGGACTGGTCGACCGACCGGGAGTTCCGCAAGCACTGCCTCGGTCAACTCCAGGACGCGCTGGAGGCCGAGAAGGAGCAGATGCGTGAGCAGTTGGTGGCCGAGGTCGGCTGCCCCCGGATGCTCACCGCCGGTCCGCAGCTCGAGGCGCCCCTGGCCGACTCGCTGCGCTACCCGATGAGCCTGATCGACGACTTCGAGTGGGAGCACCGGCTGGCCGACGCCACCGACTTCCGCGGCGGCACCAACGCCCGCCTGATCGTGAAGGAGCCCGTCGGCGTGGTGGGCGCCATCACCCCCTGGAACTTCCCCTTCGAGGTGGTCCTGGCCAAGTTGGGCCAGGCCCTGGCCACCGGCAACACGGTGGTGCTGAAGCCGGCCCCCGACACCCCCTGGAACGCCACCCTGATCGGGCGCCTGGCCGCCGAGCGCACCGACATCCCCGCCGGCGTCCTCAACGTCGTTACGTCGTCTGACCACCTGGTCGGCGAGGAGCTCACGCTGTCTCCGGAGGTGGATCTGATCTCCTTCACGGGGTCGACCGCCGTGGGCAAGCGGATCATGGAGAAGGGCGCCGCCACCATGAAGCGTCTCTTCCTGGAGCTGGGCGGCAAGTCCGCCACCATCGTCCTCGACGACGCCGACTTCGCCTCGGCGCTGCTCGTCGGCCTGGCGGTGTGCTCGCACGCCGGCCAGGGCTGCGCCATCCCCACCCGGATGCTCCTCCCCCGCTCCCGGTACGACGAAGGCGTCGAGATGCTGACGAACTACATGGGCATGGCGCCGTGGGGGGACCCCCAGCGCGAGGACGTGATCATGGGCCCGCTCATCAGCGCCAAGCAGCGGGACCGGGTGATGGGCTACATCGACAAGGGCGTCGCCGAGGGGGCGACCCTGGCCGTCGGCGGCAAGCGACCCGCCGAGTACCCCACGGGCTACTACGTCGAGCCCACCCTGTTCACCGACGTGGACAACTCGATGACCATCGCCCAGGAGGAGATCTTCGGGCCGGTCCTGGTCGTCATCCCCTTCGAGGACGACGACGACGCCGTGCGCCTGGCCAACGACAGCCGGTACGGACTGAGTGGCGGCGTCGTGTCCGCCTCCTTCGACCGGGCGATGGCCGTGGCCCGTCGGGTACGTTCTGGCACCATGAGCGTCAACGGAGGACTCTGGTACGGGGCCGACGTGCCGTTCGGTGGCTTCAAGGACAGCGGCGTGGGCCGGCAGAACGGCACCGCCGGCTTCGACCAGTACCTGGAGATCAAGTCGCTGGCGTGGCCGAGTGCCTGAGACCGTGGCCAACGACGTGCCGGGTGCCCTGCCGGCGCCGGGCGTACCGGAACGGAGCCGCGCGTGCAGCTGAGCCTCTCGTCGGACCAGGAGTTCTTCCGCGACACGACGGCCAAGTTCCTGACCGAGCACGCCACGCCCGCCGACATCCGGCGCCTGCGCGACGAGCCGGCCGGGTTCGATCCGCCGTACTGGGTCCAGGGCGCCGAACTCGGATGGACCTCGCTGCTGGTGGACGAGGAGCAGGGTGGCGGATCCATCAGCGGTGACGGCCTCGCCGACCTCACGCTGGTGGCCGACGCGTTCGGGCGCCACGCCGCCCCGGGCCCGCTGGTGCCGACCAACATCGTGGCGGGCGCCCTCGGAGCGCTGGCACCCGACCGCTACGCCGAACTCCTGGCCGGACTGCTGGCCGGCACCGCCATCGCCTCGTGGGGCCACCTGGAGCCGCGTCCGCACGACGGCCTCGACGACCTCACCCTCGAGATCCGGGCCGACGGTACGGACCTCGTGCTGCACGGCACCAAGCGACCGGTCGAGTCGGCGGCCCAGGCCAGCCATCTGCTCGTGAGTGGTCGCACGGGGGCCGGGTACTCACAGGTCGTCGTCCCGCTCGACACACCCGGTGTGACGCTGCGGCCCATGCGGACCATCGACCTGACGCGACGCTTCTGCGAGGTCGTCTTCGATGATGTGCGGGTACCGGCCGACGCCGCGCTCGGCGAGCCGGGAGGGGCCGGTCCCCAGGTCGAGCTCCAGCTCCTCCAGGCGATCGTGCTGGCCAACGCCGAGACGGTCGGTGCCATGCAGTTCGCCCTGGACATGACCATCGAGTGGGCGTTCGACCGGTACTCCTTCGGCCGCCCCCTCGCGTCCTACCAGGAGCTGAAGCACCGCTTCGCCGACATGAAGACCTGGCTGGAGGCCGGTCACGCCCTGAGCGACGCGGCGGCCGGGGCCGTGGCCGCCGGCGATCCCGAGGCCGTCGAACTGGCCAGTGCGGCCAAGGCCTTCCTCGGGCAGTACGGCACCGAGCTGCTCCAGGACTGCGTGCAGATGCACGGGGGGATCGGTCTCACCTTCGAGCATGACATCCACTTCTTCCTCCGCCGCGTGGCCCTCGACCGGACGCTGCACGGGACGCCGGCCCAGCACCGGGCCCGGATCGCGTCGATCGCCGCCGGCCCGGAGGCCCTGTCATGAGCCCGACGGCCCCGGACCCGATCGACACGGAGGACACCGCCATGGAGGACGTCGAGAACTTCCGGGCCCGGGCGCGCGCCTGGATCCGGGAGAACCTGGCCGTCGCGGCGGCCGGCGCCTCGGCCGGCGTGCTCCGCAACAACAGCACCGACGAGGAGGAGCTGGCCCAGGTCGCGCACGAGCGCCACCTGCAGCGCAAGCTGTTCGACGCCGGCTTCGCCGGCATCTGCTTCCCGAAGGCGTACGGCGGGCAGGGGCTCAGCCCGGCCCACCAGCAGGCCTTCAACGAGGAACTCACGGGGCACGAGTTCCCGGTGCGGATCCAGGCCCCCACGTTCTCGCCGTGCGCGGCGGTCATCCTCGATTTCGGCACCGAGGAACAGAAGCTGACCCACCTGCCGGCCATCCTGCGCGGCGACGAGCTGTGGATGCAGTTCCTGTCCGAACCCGGGGGCGGCTCCGACGTCGCCGGCGCCCAGACGTCGGCGGTACGCGACGGCGACGAGTGGGTGCTGAACGGCTCGAAAGTGTGGACGACGGGTGCGTGGTGGTCGGACTGGGGCCTCTGCCTGGCCCGCACCAACTGGGACGTCCCGAAGCACCGGGGGCTCTCGGTCTTCATGCTCCCGATCCACCAGCCCGGGGTGGAGGTCCACCGGATCGAGATGTTGAACGGGACCAAGGAGTTCTGCCAGGAGTTCATGACCGACGTCCGGGTCCCCGACTCGGACCGTATCGGTGCGATCGACGACGGCTGGACCGTCGGGATCCGCTGGATGTTCCACGAACGGATGCTGCACAATTCCCCCTACGTGACCATCCCGGCGGGCGACGCCCACGCCGGCATCGGCGCCTCGTCGGTCCTGCGGGTGGCCCGGGAGAGCGGCAAGCTGGACGACCCGTGGGTGCGGGACCTGGTGGGTGAGGCCCGGATGCTCCACCGGGCCACGGAGGCACTCCAGCAGCGACTCGGCGACGGCATGCGCTCCGGGGCGATGTCCGACCAGTCGGCCGCCATCGGGCGCCTCTTCTCCGGGGTGGTGTCGACCCGGATCAACACCATCGCCTTCGAGATCGCCGGCGGGGACGGCGGCACGTGGACCGAGGACGACGGTGCCGTCGCCGACTGCGGCTCGGACTTCCTGATGCGTCAGGTGTCCACTATCGGCGGCGGGACGACCGAGATGGCCCGCAATGTGATCAGCGAGCGGGTACTCGGCATGCCCCGGGAGCGCACGCTCGACCGGGACGTCCCCTTCCGGGACGTCCCCCGCGGCGGCCAGTCGTGACCGCCGGCCCCCGACCGGGACCGCCCGGTGCGGTCGGCACTACCATGCGTCGCGTCGCGGACGCCGACGCCACCCACGACCGGGCGGCGGCCAGCCGACCGGACCGCAGCGAAGGGACGGGGGTCCACCGATGAGCCAGGTGATGAACGGGGTACGCGTGCTCGAGGTGGCGGAGCACACCTTCGTCCCGGCGGCCTCGGCCCTCCTGTCCGACTGGGGCGCCGAGGTGATCAAGATCGAGCACGTCGAGCGGGGCGACGCCATGCGGGGCCTGGCCTCGACCGGCCTCAACATCGTGCCCAACGACGTCCACGTCCTGCTCGAGCACTCCAACCGCGGCAAGAAGAGCCTGGCCCTCGACCTCACCACCGAGGACGGCCTGGCCATCCTGCACAAGCTCATCGCCACCTCCGACGTCTTCCTCACCAACAAGCTCCCCGGGGTGCGTACCAAGCTCCACATCGACCTCGACGAGGTCCGGGCCCACAATCCGGCCATCATCTACGTGCGGGGTACCGGGCAGGGCGAGCGGGGCCCGGACGCCGACAAGGGCTCCTACGACTCGCTGGCCTTCTGGGCCCGGTCGGGGGTGGCCGCCGGCGCCCAGCGTCCCGAGTACGACCTCGTCCCGCCGCCACCAGCCCCCGGGTTCGGCGACTCCATCGGGGCGATGACCATCGCCGGCGGCATCATGGGCGCCCTGTTCCACCGGGAGCGGACCGGCGAGGCGACCACCGTCGACGTGTCGTTGCTCGGCGTCGGCATGTGGGCCATGGGCCAGGCCCTGGCCCTCTCACTCGTGCTCGACCGCCCCTGGGCTCCCCCGCCGGCGGACGCCATGGGGTCGAATCCGCTGTCCCGGACGTACACCACGTCCGACGGACGGACGCTGTGGTTCACCTGCCTGCAGGGGGCCAAGTACTGGCCCCTCCTGTGCGAATCGGTCGGTCGGCCCGACCTGGCCGTCGACCCCCGCTTCACCGACCACGCGTCGTTCGATGGCCAACAACCGCGAAGCCGTGGCCGAGTTGGACGAGGTGTTCGCCGGGGCCACCCTGGCCGAATGGCGCGAGCGCCTGGCCGACTTCACCGGTCAGTGGGCCGTCCAGCAGAACACGCTCGAGGCGGCGGCCGACCCCCAGGCGGTGGCCAACGGCTACGTCCAGGACTGCGTGACCGCCTCGGGCGCCCCCTTCCAGCTGGCGGCGGCGCCCGTGCAGTTCGACGGCACCCCCCCGGTACCCGGTCGGGCCCCGACCCTCAACGAGCACGGCGACGCCATCCTCGAGGAATTGGGCTACGACTGGGACACCATCGTGGACCTGAAGGTCCGCGGCGTCGTCGCCTGACCCGACCATCATCCACACCGACTCCCGAGAGGACCCGACATGACCACCTTTGACGCATTCCGATTCGACGGCAAGAGTGCCCTGGTCGTCGGAGGGGCGACCGGCATGGGCGCCGCCGCCGCCGAACTGCTGCAGTCCGCCGGGGCGGACGTGGTGGTCATGGACTACGCCGACATCACCCTCGAGGGGGCCACGGGCATCCACGTCAACCTGGCCGAGAAGGACTCCATCGACGCCGCCCTGGACCAGCTCGGCGGCCCGGTGCACGCCCTGCTGTCGTGCGCCGGCGTGGCCGACGGCACGCCGGGCATCGAGAAGATCAACTTCATCGGTCACCGTCACATCATCGACACCCTCCTGGCAGACGATCGCCTGCCGCGGGGCTCGGCCATCGGCTTCATCTCCTCGGCGGCCGGGCTCGGGTGGGAGTCCAATCTCCCCCGCATCAAGGAGTACCTGGCCACGCCCGACTTCGACAGCGCGGCGGCCTGGATCGCGGCCAACGGCGGCGCCGACTACATGTCGTCCAAGCAGGCCATCTGCGCCTACGTCGCCATGCAGGCGATGCCCCTGCTGGCGCGCGGCGTCCGCATCAACGCCATCTGCCCCGGCCCGACCGACACCCCGCTGGCCCAGGCCAACAAGGACATGTGGCTCGCCTTCGGCGCCGACTACCGCGACGCGGTGGGCGTGGAGGCGGCCACCCCGTTGGAGCAGGCGTACCCACTGGTGTTCCTGTGCAGCGCGGCCGCCTCGGCCATCAACGGCATCACCATGGTCACCGACTCCGGCTACATGTCGGCCGGCGTGACCGGCGTGTTCCCGGCCGCCACCGACGCGGCCCTCTTCCTGCTCGGACGCCTGTCCTGACGGACACCGACCGCCCGGCCCGGGAGCGACGGTGACCGCCGACCCCGAGCCGTTCCATCCCGAGCTGGCCGGCACGGCCCGCTGGCTGCCGCGCGGGCTGCCGATCGGTCCGTGGACCCTCCGTCCCATCCGGGCGTTGACCGGACTGGTGTCGCTGGCCCCGGCCAGACAGGTGACCGTGGAGACGGTCGGTCCGATCACCGTACGGGTCCACCGTCCGGCGGGCCGCTCCGGAGAGCCGGGCGGGCTTCCCGCCCTGCTCTGGATCCACGGTGGCGGCTTCGTGATCGGATCGGCGGCCCAGGACGACGCCCTCTGCCGGCACTTCGCCGACGAGCTCGGGATCGTGGTGGCCTCGGTCGACTACCGCCTGTCCCCCGGGTCCCGCTTCCCGCTCCCGCTCTACGACTGCCATGACGCCCTGGTGTGGCTGGCCGGCCGGCCCGAGGTCGACGCCTCGCGGCGTCGCGGTGGGTGGGGCCAGCGCCGGGGGTGGTCTGGCCGCGGCCACGGCCCTGCTGGCCCGCCAACGGGGGGACGTGGCCCTCGCCTTCCAGCTCCTGACCTATCCGATGCTCGACGACCGGACCCCCGGCCGCACCGGCATCGACGAGCGTCACTTCCGGTTGTGGAACAACCGCTCGAACCGCTTCGGCTGGCAGTCCTACACCGGACTGGCGCCGGGGTCGCCCGGCGTCACCGCGCTCGCCTCCCCGGCCCGGTCCGACGACCTGTCGGGGCTCCCACCGGCATGGATCGGGGTGGGCACCCTCGACCTCTTCTACGACGAGGACCTCGCCTATGCCGAGCGGCTGAGGCAGGCCGGGGTCGACTGTGCCGTCGTCGAGGTGCCCGGTGCGTTCCACGGGTTCGACATGGTGGCCAAGGCCCCCGTGGTCCAGGCGTTCCGTGCGGCCCAGGTGGCCGCGCTGGCCGGCGCCCTGCACTAACCAGGCGGGCCCGGCCGGGTTACCCGGGACCCCGACCGCCCAGCACCGCCTCCTCGACCAACTCGATGACCCAGGCCAGGGCGCGCACGGCGGCCTCCGGCTCGACCCGCCAGTCCCCCACCACGCGCTCGAAGGCCTCAACGCTCCACAGCACGTCGAAGAGGGAGGCCGCGAGGACGCGGCGCGCCTCCGGCCACGCCGGGGCGGCGGCGGCCACCGCGGCGAGGAGTGCTTCCTTCTGGCGGCGGTTGGCATCGATCAGGGTGGCGTCCAGCGCGGGCCGCGGCTCGATCGGGTACGACGCCACGTGGTCGAGTGTGCGGGTCGCCACCGTGGCGATGTCGCGGATCCCCATCCCCTTGAGGTCGATGCCGGCCTCCTGCTCGAGCCGGTGCATGACGGCGTCGGTCAGACCGCGCTCGTTCCCGAAGTGCCGGTACACGGTCCGCTCGCTCACCCCGGCCCGTTCGGCCACCGCCCGGACACTCAGGCGCTTCCAGTCCCGGATCGACCCGGCACGGAGGAGCTGGCAGCCGGCCGTCACGATGCACTCCCGCGTCGCCGCCGACTGCTCGCGGCGCCGGGTGGTGTCGTAGGGACGGGTGGGCCGGTCCGGGGCCGACGACCCGGGATCCGGCCGGGTGGTCACGGCGTGGTGACCGGGAGGGTCTCCCAACCGCGGACCGTCGACGTCGGCGCCAGGTGGGCCTTGTCCGACTCCACCTCCCAGGTCGGGAACCGCATGAGGACCTCCTCGAGGGCGATGCGCCCCTCCAGTCGGGCCAGGGCGGAGCCCAGGCAGAGGTGGATGCCGAACCCGAAGGTGAGCGGTGCACCGTCGCGGCGGTGGATGTCGAAGCGCTCGGCGTCGGGGAAGCGTCGGTCGTCGTGGTTGGCGGCGGCCGGGATCATCTGGACGATGCTCCCCTCGGGCACCACCTCGTCGTGGATCTCGACGTCCCGGGACGTGACCCGGGCCATGTGGGGGGCCGGCGTCTCGAATCGGAGGAGCTCCTCGATGGCCCCGGGGATCAGACCCGGGTCGTCGACCAGCTCCCGCCGCTGGTCGGGATGGTCGCCCAGCACCTTGCCGGTCCAGCCGATCAGACGGGTGGTGGTCTCGTTGCCGGCGCCCGCCACGACGGCGATGTAGGTGAGCAGCTCGTCACGGGTGAGCCGACGGACGGTGCCCGTCTCGTCCTCGAACTCGGCCTGGAGCAGTTCGGTCATGATGTCGTCGGAGGGATGGTCCGCCCGCCAGTCGATGTACTCGCCGAACTGGTCGCCGTCGACGAAGTTCTCCGTCACCTCCATCGGCTTGCCCGCCTCGGTGCGCAGGTTGGCGTCAGTGCTGTCGCGGACGGACTCCTGGTCCTGCTCGGGGATCCCGAGCAGCATGCCGATCACCCGCATGGGCATCTGGGCGCCGAGGTCGGCGATGAAGTCGAAGCCGCCGGCGCCGACCAGGGGGTCGAGGGAGCGGACGCAGAACTCGCGGATCTTGGGCTCCAGCTCGGCCACCCGCCGGGGCGAGAAGACCCGGGACAGCAACCGCCGGTGCGTGGTGTGGACGGGCGGGTCCTCGAAGATGAGCACGCCGGGTGGCATCTCGATGTTCGCCCGGATCAGCTCGATGATCCCGCCACGGCCGGAGATGAACGTCTTCGCGTCGAGGAGGCTCTTCTCCACGTCGGTGAAGCGGGTCAGCGCGTAGAAGTCGTGGGGCTCGTTGTAGTAGAGCGGGGCCTCGTCCCGCATCCGGCGGTAGACCGGATAGGGGTCGGCGTCGATCTCGACGCTGTAGGGGTCGTAGTAGAGATCGCCCGCACCCTGGACCGTCATGTCCCACCTCCCGGAATATTCATGTCTTACTCTGACATGAACTTCGGTAGGGATCAATCGGCCGGTGGGCCGGGACTCAGGCGAACCGGTCGGCCAGCTCCTCGCGGAGCACCCGGCGCAGCAGCTTGCCGGTCTCGTTGAACGGCAGGTCCGGGCGGACGTCGATCCGCTCGGGGGTGCGCGTCGACCGGAGCGTGGAGCGGACGAAGTCCCGCAACTCGTCCTCGTCCACCTCGGTGCCCTCCACCGGGACCACGGCGGCGACGACCTTCTCCCCCCAGTCGGCGTCGGGGATCCCCACCACGGCGGCGGCGGCCACGGCCGGGTGTTCGAGCAGCGCCGTCTCGATCTCCCCCGGTGACAGGTTCTCCCCACCCCGGACGATGACATCGTCCAACCGCCCGTGGACGAACAGGTAGCCACCCGCGTCGAGGTGGCCCTCGTCCCGGGTGTTGAACCAACCGTCGTCCGGCGCACCTCCGAGCCCCTCGTACTCGCCCGCCACCTGCTCGCCCCGCACCCAGATCTCGCCACGCCCGCCCGGGCCCAGGACCGCGCCGTCGACGCCGCGCACCTCCACCTCGACGGTCGGCAGGGGTCGGCCGACCGACGCCAGACGGGCCCTGACGTCCGGGTCGGTACTGGCGTGGGCTTCGCGGTGGTCGTCGGGACCGAGCAGGGCAACGGTGCTTGCCGTCTCGGTGAGTCCGTAGGCGTTGACGAACCCGACCCCGGGCAGCAGGGCCATGGCCCGTTCGATGACGGCCAGCGGCATCGGGCCGCCTCCGTAGGAGAGCGACCGCAGCGACGGGAGCCCGGCCCCGTCCTCGGCCACCACGTCGAGGATGCGGTTGAGCATGGTGGGGACCACCATGGCGTGGGTCACGCCCTCGGCCCGCACCAGGTCGACCCACACCCGTGGCTCGAAGGTCTCGAGATGCACGACCCGTCGGCCCGAGTAGGTCGACGACAGGACCGAGGAGATGCCGGCGATGTGATACGGCGGGACGCTGACGATGGCCGCCTCGTCCTCGCCGGCCCCGGCGAACTCCACCGTGGAGATGACGTACGACGTCAGGTTGCGGTTGCGGAGCACGGCCGCCTTCGGTGCGCCCGTCGTCCCACTGGTGAAGAGCAGTACGGCCACGCTGTCGGGGTCGCCGGCGTAGGGGTCGGCCTCCTCCACGGACGGATCGGCCGTCCGGTCGAGGAAGTCCTTACGTTCGATCAACTCGATCCCCGGGATCGGGCCCAGCCGGTCGGCCACGCCCTCCCCGGTGATCACGGTGGCCGGGGCCGTCCGTTCCACCAGGTCACGCAGCTGCTCGTCGGTCAGGCGGTAGTTGATCGGGACGAACGGCTTTCCGGCCAACGTGGCACCGAACAGGGCGATGGGAACGGCCTCGGAGTTGAGGTCGACCATCGCCACCCGCTCACCGGGCAGCTCGGCCAGGATCGTCCCGGCCCGCCGGGCCCGGGTGGCCAGCTCCGCCATCGTGGTGCCGTCGGCCACCGGGCCGAGGGCGATGCGCTCGCCCATGCCGTCGGCGGCCATCTGGAGGAGCATCCCGATGTGCATGGAGGCGGATCAGTCGGAGGAGGGAAGGGGCTTGGCGTCCTTGAGGACGAGGAGCTCGGTGCCGACCGAGAGGGACGCCGTCCCGCCCTTCGAGCACAGCAGCTCGAGCTCGTCGGCTCCGTCGACATAGCGCTTGCCGATCTGGGTACCCTCACCGAATCCGGCTTCGGCGCTGAGTCCGGCCGGTGGCTCGTCGCCGATCGGGATCACCGGATGGCCGCCGCAGCGCAGGTCGACGGGGGCGGTCGGCGCCTTGATGACCACGACCTCGGTGTCCCCGACCACCGATCGGAACCTCGCACCCGGCTTCAGCTCGACTGCCACTGACGTCCTCCCGCTGTCCCACGTCCCGTCCGTCGGCACGCGTCCGAGGGGCAGCATCCCATGTGCCGCCGGGCGAGGCAAACCAGGCTCTCGGGAGCGGAAACGGCGTTTCCGCCGGTCGTCGGGGGCGGGCGGGTCCGACCACCGCCACCCCTGTAATTTAGTTCGACGTCGTAGTAACGTGAGGACATGTCCGCACCGACACACCACCGCCCCCACCCCGCCGGCCGACGGCTTCCGACGGTGAGCGACCTCCACCGCCCGGTCCACCCGGTCCGCTTCGTGACGGCGGCGAGTCTCTTCGACGGGCACGACGCCGCCATCAACATCATGCGTCGACTGCTCCAGGCCCAGGGGGCCGAGGTCGTGCACCTCGGACACAACCGATCCGTCGACGAGGTGGTCCGGGCCGTGGTCGAGGAGGACGCCCAGGGGGTGGCGGTCAGCTCGTACCAGGGCGGACACACCGAGTACTTCCGGTACCTGGTGGACCGACTGCGCGCCGAGGGCCGGCCCGACGTGCTCGTCTACGGCGGGGGCGGGGGCGTCATCGTGGCCTCGGAGATCGAGGAACTCGAGGCCTACGGAGTGCGGAGGATCTTCTCACCGGCGGACGGCCAGCGCCTGGGACTCGAGCGGATGGTCAACCTCCTCATCGAGGAGTGCGACCGCGACCTGGCGGTGGGGGACCTCCCCTCCCTCGAGGAGCTGCAGTCTTCGGACCACGGGGCCCTGGCCCGCTGGATCACCTTCCTCGAGTCGGGTGCCGTCGACGAGGACGGCCTCGACAGGCTGCGACGGGCCGCCGGACGGGCCACGGTCCCGGTCCTCGGCGTCACCGGCACCGGCGGGTCGGGCAAGTCGTCCCTGACCGACGAGCTGGTCCGCCGCTTCCGACTGGACCAGGAGGACAAGCTCTCCATCGCGGTGCTGGCGGTCGACCCCACGCGGCGACGGGGCGGTGGGGCGCTGCTCGGCGACCGCATCCGGATGAACGCCATCGGCGCCCCGTCGGTCTACTTCCGGTCCCTCGCCACCCGGCACTCGGGCTCGGAGCTGCCACGTCAGTTCCCCGAAGTGGTGGCCGCCTGCGCGGCCGCCGGGTTCGACCTGGTGATCGCCGAGACGCCGGGTATCGGCCAGGGCGACGCCGCCGTCACCGAGGTCGCCGACGTCTCGCTGTACGTGATGACACCGGAGTACGGCGCCTCGTCCCAGCTCGAGAAGATCGACATGCTCGAACTGGCGGACGTCGTGGCCATCAACAAGTTCGACCGGCGAGGGGCCGACGACGCCTACCGTCAGGTCTGCCGGCAGTGGTCCCGCGACCACCGTGACGAGGCCCTGGGAACCGGGTCCGAGCCGGTGTTCGGCACCATCGCCTCCCGGTTCAACGACGACGGCACGACCGCCCTCTTCCACCGGTTGAAGGCCGACCTGGTGGCCCACGGCCTGCCCGCCACCGAGGGGGTGCTGGCGCCCACCGCGGTCCGCACGTCGACCCGTTCGACGGCCCTGGTGCCTCCCGACCGGCACCGCTACCTGGCCGAGATCGCCGCGTCGGTCCGTGGTTACCACGCCACCACCGTCCGCCTGGCCGACGAGGTCCGCCGGGCCCAACAGCTCGACGCCGTCGTGGCGCTCGGGACCGATAGGGGCGTCGACGTGGGACCGCTCCGGGACCTGGCCACCGACCTCGCCACCGGCGCGGACCCGACCGGCCGGCACCTGCTGGACGAGTGGGCGCAGCTGCGCGCCACGTACCTCGACGACGGACCGGAGGGGTCCGGCCGGGAGGACCCGTCGGGCGACCTCGTCCGCACGTCCCTTTCCGGCACCCGGGTCCCCCGGGTGGCCCTCCCCCGCGTCGCCGACCACGGCGACCTCCTGCGCTGGCTGCGCTCCGAACACCTGCCGGGGCACTTCCCCTTCACGGCGGGCGTCTTCCCCTTCAAGCGCACCGGCGAGGACCCGGCCCGCATGTTCGCCGGTGAGGGTGACGCCTTCCGCACCAACCGACGCTTCCACCTGCTGGCCGAGGGGCAGCCCGCCACCCGCCTGTCCACCGCGTTCGACTCCGTGACCCTCTACGGCCGCGACCCCGACGAGCGTCCCGACATCCGGGGGAAGATCGGCACCTCGGGCGTCTCCATCGCCACCCTGGACGACATGGCGGTCCTCTTCGACGGCTTCGACCTGTGCGACCCGACCACCTCGGTGTCGATGACCATCAACGGGCCGGCCCCCACCATCCTGGCCATGTTCCTCAACGTGGCGATCGACCAACGGCTCGCCCGGTTCGAGGAGGAGCACGGCCGGCCACCGACCGGGCCGGAGGCGGACGCGGTGTCCGCCGAGGTGCTCCGCACCGTTCGGGGCACGGTGCAGGCGGACATCCTGAAGGAGGACCAGGGCCAGAACACCTGCATCTTCTCCACCGAGTTCTCGCTCGGGGTGATGGCCGACATGCAGGAGTGGTTCATCGGGCACGAGGTGCGCAATTTCTACTCCGTCTCGATCTCCGGCTACCACATAGCCGAGGCCGGCGCGAACCCCATCACCCAGCTGGCCTTCACCCTGGCCAACGGATTCACCTACGTCGAGTCCTACCTGGCCCGGGGAATGGACGTCGACGACTTCGCGCCGAACTTCTCCTTCTTCTTCTCCAACGGCATGGACCCCGAGTACACCGTGATCGGCCGGGTGGCCCGACGGATCTGGGCCGTCGCCATGCGCGAGCGGTACGGCGCCAACGAGCGGTCCCAGAAGCTCAAGTACCACGTCCAGACGTCCGGGCGGTCGCTGCACGCCCAGGAGATGGACTTCAACGACATCCGCACGACGCTCCAGGCCCTGTGCGCCATCTACGACAACGCCAACAGCCTCCACACCAACGCCTACGACGAGGCGGTCACCACGCCGACCCCCGAATCCGTGCGTCGGGCGTTGGCCATCCAGATGATCATCACCAAGGAGTGGGGCCTGGCCCTGAACGAGAACCCTCTCCAGGGCAGCTTCATCGTGGAGGAGCTCACCGACCTCCTCGAGGAGGCGGTGCTGGACGAGCTCGACCGGATCAGCGAGCGGGGCGGCGTGCTCGGGGCCATGGAGACCGGCTACCAGCGCGGCCGGATCCAGGACGACTCGATGCTCTACGAACACCGCAAGCACGACGGCTCGCTGCCCATCGTCGGGGTGAACACCTTCGTCGCCCCCGGTGGCGACGTACCCCCGCCGACGCTCGAGCTGGCCCGGTCGACCGAGGAGGAGAAGCAGGGCCAGCTGACCCGGCTCCGGGAATTCCAGGGCCGCCACGCCCTCGACCGCCAGGCCGCCCTCGATCGCCTCCGCTCGGTGGCGCTGGAGGGCGGCAACATCTTCGCCGAGCTCATGAGCACCGTGCGGCACGCCAGCCTGGGGGAGATCACCGATGCGCTGTTCGAGGTAGGCGGCTCCTACCGCCGGAACGTCTGAGTCACGTCCGGCAGGGCGGCGGCGACGGCGTCGTCGAGGTCGCGACGGGCCGTCACCAACGACGGCCCGTACCAGGTGAGGTCCCGGCCGGACACCAGGGCGGTCGCCACCCCCGGGAACGCCTCGGGGCCGTCGGTGGCGCCGAAGGGATAGGGCTCGTCGGGAAGCAGGACGAGGTCGGCACCGAGCGTCAACAGATCCGGCAGCGTCCTCTTCGGGTACCGCCCGTCCTCGCCGTCCGGCACGACGGTGAGTCCGAGCCGTCGGAGCACGTCACCGGCGAAGGTGGCGCGACCGACCACCATCCACGGGTCGCGCCAGATCGGTGCCAGGGTGCGGACGGCGGAGTGCACGGGTGGCCGTGACCACTCGGCATCGGCGTCGAGCAGCCACTGCGGGACGCCCACCTCCAGCACGTCGCGGAACAGACGCCGCAGGGACGTCAACGCCTCCGCCACGGTGTCGATCCCGGTGACCCATACGGGGATGCCGACGGCGTCGAGGCGGTCCACGTCGACCTTGCGATTCTCCTCCCGGTTGGCCACCACCAGGTCGGGGCGGAGGCGGCCGATGGCCCCGTGGTCCGGGTTCTTCGTGCCGCGTACCCGGGCCGGATCGACGCCTCCCGTGTGGGTGCAGTACTCGGTGGCCCCGACGAGCCGGTCCGGCACGGTGGTGGCCAAGGCCTCGGTGAGCGAGGGCACCAGGGAGACGATCCTGGTCGGTGATCGCTCCAGGGTCAGTGGGCGACCCAGGTCATCGTGGAGGAGGGGCATGGCGCGTTTCGCTACCGGTCGCCTACGGACCTTCGCCGGTCGTCAGGGACGGCCGATCATGGAATAGTTGCGCCATGCAGTGGCGGGGCCGCGGAGGCTGGCGTATCGGATTCCTGGCGGTGGCGGCCGTGTGCCTGGCCGGGTGCGGTGGGGGCTCGCCGGTCGCCAACCGGACGACTCCGTCGTCGGGCCCGAGCACCACATCGACCTCCATCGCACCGACGACCACGTCGACGACAGTACCGGTGACGACCACGACCACGACGGAACCCGCGACCACCACGACGACGGTCCCCGTGACCACCACCACCACGACGACGACGGCGGCGGCTCCGACGCTCGGTCAGCTGGCCGGTGACTTCTCCCAGGGCAGCGGCTTCGGCCAGGTGGAACCGGCTGAGGTCTTCAACGGTGGCGATCCCACGGGGTTGGTGAGCGCTATCACCTGGTCCTCCTGGGTGGCCCGACGGCCACCGGCACCGGAACCAGCGACTATGTCGCACCGGGTCAGACGGTCGCCGGAGGGTCGGAGGACCCCGTCACAATCGTGGCCTTCGATCTCGGGACCTGCAACGGCACGCTGATGTACCAGGCCGTCGAGTGGTACTTCCCTCAGTACGGTGGCGCCTTCGACCCCGACCAGTACGAGAACGTCTGTCTCGGTACGTACATCGGCCAGTGACGCTTCTGGAACCCCCTCCGCGCCCGCCCGCGAAAGGACCCCCGGCGGAACCGGGGGCCCTTCGCTGCGGCACTGGAATGTTCAGAGCGACCTAGATCGACTGCTTTCCATCCGCCTGCACGAGGATGTCCCCGGTCGTATTCTGCGTGGAGACACAGACCGTGCCCTTGATCTTCGATCCGACGAGCGCGGTACCGCCCGTGACGGAGCCCTTCTCCTTGACCTCTTCGACAGCGGTGTAACCGGCAGGAGTCACACACTTGTCCTTCTTACCCGTGAGCCCCGTGTACGTGTAGTTCTCCACGGAAGTGGCGCCGGTCGACCACGTGATGGTGCTGGTCGAGACATCCGAGGATCCGGTGGATCCCGTGACCGACGCACCCGATCCGGTGCACCCGCTCAAGGTCTGGCTGGTTGCATCTCCGGTGAGTCCGGTGCACGTGACCTTGAGTGCCGCAGCCCCGGCCATGCCCCCCGGAACGACGATCGCAGCTGCCGACGCCGAGCCCGCGAGCGCAGCAGCACAGACGAGCAGACGAAGTGGTAGTTGACGATGCATGAATCCCCCTTGTTTCGGCGCGGATACCCTCTGGCACCCGTCAGCACCACAAACGACCTGGGAGGCGATTCCGTTACAGGCCACGATCACCACCACGTGATCGCGTCATCCGCTGGCCCCCGAGCGTCGGATGCGCTTCGTCCGGCGCCTCCATCCGGGAGCGGGAAGTCGTCGGCGGGCTGCCGATGCCGGCTCGGCTACGCCGGAGCCGCCGAAGAGTCCGGGGTCGACCGCTGGAGGCCGGCCACCTGCTCGGTCCGGTTGCGGACGAGATCGTTGAGCGCCTCCCCCGGACCGATGTGGTCCCACAGGGCGGGTGGGTAGTAGGTCACGTACATCGTCCGCCGCCGGCCTTCACCGGTCGGCTTGGGGGAGGCGTGCATGACGTCCTGGATGTGCACGGTGACGTCACCGGGCTCGGTGTCGATGCTGACGACCGGTACGTCGTCGGAGCGCTCCTGCCAACCGTACCGGAGCGCCTGCCCGTGACTTCCGGGCACCACCCGCAGATGGCCGGTGGCGGCACTCGAACCGGTGAGTTGGATCCCGACGGCCACCGCCGGGCAGAAGACGGCGTGACCACCGGTGCCGCAGTCCTGGTGCCAGGGGATGTTGGACAGGCCGCTGGTCCTGCCGGGCACCTTGATCAGCACGGCCGAGCCTTCCATCCGGTCGGGCGCGATCCTGAGTTCCGGGTAGAGCAGCGTTCCGAGGCGCCGCACCCGGGGATCGTTCTCCAGGGCCGCCAGGACCGACGAGCGGAGCGTGGTGTAGACGAGGCGACAGAGGGCGGGGGTGCCGTCATCGCCCGTCACCCACCACGACTGATCGTCACCGGGCCGGGCGAGCGCCGCCAACCGGTCGACCTCGCGGTTGGCGGCGTCCATCTCCTCCGGGCTGAACACCCCCTTCACGTGGAGGTATCCCATGGTCGCCAGCTGGGAGGCCAGCTCGGAGTCCTCGGTGTCCGCCGCCAAGGCGGCCCTCGGGTCGCGACCCTCCAAGTCGGCCCGGGACGGGTCGTAGGGCGGGATGCCGGCGTGCAGGTAGCGCAGCACGGGTTCCCACTCGGCCAGCTGTTCGAACCCACCCCGCTCGACGTGCAGCTCGTCACGGAGCAGCAGTCCGACGAAGGTGCTCATCTGACCCACCAGGTCCCCCCAGGCCCGGCCACTGAGGCGGACGGCGACGGCACCGCCGTCCTGGCCGGCCGCGACCCGCACCGTGGTTCCGTCGGACGTGTAGGTGATGGTCTCGTCGTCGACGTAGAAGGTGAGTCCCCCGTGGGTGACGAGGTCGGCGGCCTCCCTCACCACCACGTCGGGATCCACGGTGACCGGAATCGGTGGCACGAGCGTCACGGCTACCGAGCTTAGGACCGTCGGCCTCCGCCCGCCCCGTCCGGACGAGCCGGATAGCCTTCCGTCGATGGCGCGCCGACCCCTGCCCTTCGATCCCATCGACGAGGCCCGGGTGCGCTGGTCGGAGCGCTTCGATCCCGACGTGAGCGACGCCATGGCCGCCGCCACGTCGATCATGCGGGCCCAGCAGATCGTGCTGGCCGCCGTCGACGGAGCCCTGCGCCCCTTCGGGTTGACGTTCGCCCGCTACGAGGGTCTGGTCCTGCTGTCCTTCTCCCGCCGCGGCACGCTGCCCCTCGGGATCATGGGACAGCGGCTCATGATCCATCCGGCGTCGGTGACCAACATCATCGACCGGCTGGAGGACCAGGGACTGGTCCGCCGCAGCCCGCATCCGACCGACGGCCGCACCACCCTCGCCGAGATCACCGACGCGGGTCGGACCCTGGCGCTCGAGGCCACCGCCGCGGTCAACGCGGTCGGCTTCGGCCTGGGCGCGCTGGGCGACCGCGACCTCCACGACCTGCAGCGCATCATCGGACGGCTCCGTCAGGGCAACGGCGACTTCGTCGAGTGACATGGGGCCGCCGGCCCGGCGGCGTCACTCCTCGACGACGGAGATGGCCTGCTTCGGACAGACTCGCACGGCCTCGAGGACCCGCTCGCGAGCCGTCTCGTCCGGGGTCTCGTCGAGGACCGTCAGGTTGTCGTCGTCATCGACGTGGAAGACGTCCGGGGCGACACCCATGCATAGGGCGTTGCTCTCACACTGGCTCATGTCCACGATCACACGCATGGTGCTCCTCGTTCTCCTGGATACCCAGGTGGCGTTCGGGCCGGCACGACGCACCTGACGGCCGGCGACGGATGGGACGGGTCAGGGCCCGGAGGCGACGGGGGCGGCGCGCCGTCCGGCGCACCGCCCCCGTCGGCCGGGTGCGCTCCTAGGAGCTGGTCGCCGTGTCGGTGTGGGGCAGGTCCACGCCGCAGGTCGGCGTGGGGGAGATCAGGTTGAACCCGCTGGTGGCGGCCTGGAGGACCCAGGTGCACTCCTTGGGCGGGTTCTTGCCGAAGTTGGTGGCGTAGTCGAAGCTCTGGGGCAGGAGGCCGTTGGCGTTGTAGGACGTCACGCCCCGCAGCTTCTGGATGACCCCGGACCGGGTGGGGTTGGGGCCGTCGAGCAACAGGCCCTTGATCATCAGGTCCGCCCCTGCCCACGCCTCGTACTGGGAGAAGGTGGGGAACTGCGTGGGGGTGAAGTGCTCGTACTTCTCCAGGGCCGCCTGCATCTGCTCGGTGCCGGAGTTGGGGAGGGAGAAGGGCCGGAACAGCGACATGAAGTAGTAGCCCTGGAGGTCGCTCCACACCGGGGACCCGATGGTGTCGGGTTCGTAGCCGGTGGCGAACAGCACGGCCTTCAACTTGACCCCGGCCTGCTTGAGGGCGGTGGCCAGGGCGTAGTTGGAGTCGTTGTCGAGGGCCGGGACCATGGCGTTGATGTTCTTCTGCTTGGCCACCAGCGCCGTCGACGTGAAGTCCACGCTGCCGAAGGGGACCTGGGTGTCGAGCACCCCGACCGAGCCCCCGGCGTGCTGGAAGGACTGGGCCGTGCCGATGGCCGAACGACTCGACGACGGTGAGATCGAGTAGCCGTAGGAGCCGAGCACGGTGCCCCCGTGGGCCTTCAGGAAGTCCCCGATCTGGGTGTTGACCGGGTAGCTCGGGTTCACGCTGCCGTTGTCGGAGGCGAACATGTTGGTGTAGGGCTGGGTGCCCCACTCCGGTCCGTCGTCGTAGGAGCCGGTCACCGGCACGCCGGCCTGCTGGGGGTACTTGGCCGCCAGGAAGAACAGCGGGCTCTGCGACACGATGCCGAAGGCGTTGGACACCGCGCTCTGCACCGCCGTGCTGATCTCGGCCGGGTTGGTCTGGTCGTCGATGATGTCGCCCACCAGCTTGTGGCCGTCGATGCCGCCCTCGGCGTTCTGCTCGTCGATGCGGGCCGTGAAGCCGGCCGGGGACGATCCGTCCTGGGACGCCCCCTCACCGGTCAGGGAGGAGATGTAGGCGATGGTGATCGGCGAGCCGGTGGCCTCGTGGCTCCCCCCGCCGGTCGTGGTGGGCGGCGACGTCGATCCCGTCGTCGCCGACCCGGTGGTCGCCGTGGTCGAACTGGCCGAGGTGCCGCTCGAGCACCCCGCCGCCAGCAGCGGCAGCGCCAACGCCGCGGCCAGGAGCACCCCGGTCTTGGTCCTTCTGATCATTCTTCCTCCCTAGATACTTCGGATGATGGCTAGCTTCTTCGGACAATCGGTGAGGCATGGACAGGTGACGGTGATGTGGCAACAGGACGGCCGGCGTGCTGGACGAATGACGGACGTCCGGAGGATCGGCGGGCTACTCCCCCGCTCCGGAGGACACGGCGCCCGGCGACGACTCCGCCTCCCCCAGGTAGCGGTCGAGGACCTCCGGACCGGCGTCCGCCGCAGACCCGGACCAACCGACCCGACCCCGGGTGAGGATGACGCAGTGGTCGGCCATGGTGAGCGCCCGGTGGACGAACTGCTCGCTCAGCACGATGGTGATCCCCGCGCTCCGGGCCTCGTCGAGGCTGGCGAACACCGACTCGGTGATCGAGGGGGCGAGCCCGAGCGACAGCTCGTCGGCGATGATGAGCTTGGGCGACACCGCGAACGCACGGGCGAGGGCGAGCATCTGCTGCTCACCACCGGACAGGCTCCCGGCCCGCTGGGTCGGCCGCTTACCCAGCACCGGGAACTGCTCGATGGCCCGGTCGATGGCTGCCGCGGGGCGGCTCCGGGGTTCCTGGGCCACCGCCATGCGCAGGTTGTCGGTCACCGACAGGCGGGGGAAGATGCCCCGGCCCTCGGGGATGTAGGTCAGGCCCCGACGGCGGATGCGGTGGGCGGGGAGCCCGGTGATGTCCTGCCCGTCGAACGTGACCCGGCCGGCGTTGGCCGCCACGAGCCCCGACACGGCCCGGGCGAAGGTGCTCTTGCCGGCTCCGTTGACTCCCAGCACCGCCAGTACGGACCCGGGCACCACGTCGATCGAGACCCCGAACAGCGCCTGGGACGGGCCGTAGCTCACGTCGAGGCCCTGGACGGACAGCAGCGGCTCGGTCATGCCCGGTCGCCTCCGGTGTCCGAACCACCGTCCGGCTCCACCCCTGTCCGCTCGGCCGCCGTCCGGGTCGGGGGCTCGACGTCACCGAGGTAGGCGGCGCGCACGGCCGGCGTCGCTGCGGACCTCTTCGGGGGTACCCACTGCGATCCGTTCGCCGAAGTCGAGTACGACCACGGAGTCCGACAATGCCAGGACGGCGGCGATGTCGTGCTCGACGATGACGACCGCCAAGCCGTCGTCGCTGTGGTCGACGATCTCCCGGAAGACGGAGACCAGGTTCTCCGAGCCGCGCAGGTCGAGGCCGGAAAGCGGCTCGTCGAGCAGGAGCACCTTCGGGCCGCTGGCCAGCGCCCGGGCCACCTCCACCAGGCGGATCACCCCGAGGGGGAGGGCGGCCACCGGGGCCTTGGCCACGTGGGTCAGGTGGAGCCGCTCGAGCAGCCCGTCCACCGTTTCGGTCTCTCCCGGCGACGTGCGGAACAGGGCGGCGGGGTTGAGCATGTCCCGCCACATCCGCACCGGCGTGGTGCGGGCCCGGTAGGCGAGGACCAGGTGCTCGCGGACCGACAGGCCCATGAACAGCTCGGGCTGCTGGAAGGTCCGGGCGAGTCCCCGGACGGCCCGGTGCCGGGCCGACATGCCCGTCACGTCGTCGCCCTGCAGACGGACGGTCCCCTCGTTGGGGCCGAGCAACCCGGACAGCACGCCGAGCAGCGTCGACTTGCCGGCGCCGTTGGGACCGACCAGGCCGACGATGCTGCCCGCGGGGACGTCCACGGACACGTCGGAGAGCGCGGTCAGCCCTCCGAAGCGCACGGTGATCCCCTGGGCCGCCAGTGCGATCGGCGTCGCCGTCGGGCTTGGACCGGGGGCTCCTCGGTCGGTGGCGGTCGTCATCACGGGGCGTTACCAGCCACACCCGGGACGACCCCGACGGCTTCGGTCTCGACCACGCCGGCCTGGACCTCCTCGGCGAAGTCGTCGTCGGCGAACGTGTCGGGCGCCACGTGTTCGAACAGGCGGCGCAGCCGCCGGCTGTTCTCCGCCAGGATCCCGTCGGGGAACTTGGCCGCCGAGATGGCGCCCATGCCGAAGACGACCGGCAGCCAGTTGGCCCAGCTCGGGGTGAGGTACGCCTGACAGAGCGCGGGGAGCATGACGAAGGCCAGCCCCGCCACCAGGGCGGCGGCGGTGGAGCGGATCCCGATGGTGACGAGCGAGGCGAACCACACGATCCCGGCGAACGTGGCGAAACTGCCGGGGACGACGGTCCCCTGGGACACGGCCAGCAGGCCGCCCCCGATGCCGGCGATGAACGCCGCGGTGGCCCCCGCGAGCACCTTCATCTGGACGACGCTGATGCCGGACGTCCGCGCTCCGGCCTCGCTCCAGCGGGCGGCGTTGAGGGCGAGTCCGGTGGTGGAGCGGCGGAGGTTCACGACGAACAGCGACACGACGACGAACACCGCCAGGCACACGTAGGCGAAGGCGCTGTCCGAGGCGGCGAAGTCCGGTCGGTTCAGGGTCACGCCGAGGCCCTGGTTCACGAAGGTCGGCAGCGTGAAGATGAGGTTCTCGATCAGCAACCCGAACGTCAGCGTCACGAGGGCGACGTACAGGTCACCCAACCGGATGCTGAGGAACCCGATGAGCGCGCCCAGGCCCAGGGCCACCACCCCACCGGCGACGACCGCGGCCAGCACGGGCCATCCCTGATGGTTGGCCAGCTCCGCGGTGGTCAGGGCACCGACCCCCGCGAAGGTGATCTGGCAGAGCCACAGCATCCCCCCTTCGCCGGTGACCAGCGTCCAGGAGAGGAAGATCACCGCGAAGGCGAAGGCCTGACCGGTCAGCCCCACCCAGTAGCCCCCCACGACCAGGGGCAACGCGACGGCGGCGGCCACCAGCACCATCGGGCCGGCGTACCGCCCGAAGAAGTTGAGGGACGCCGTCTCGACCACACTGGAGGTGGAGGCCGCCAGCTTGCTCTCCCCCTGCGGGGCGATGGCCCGGTCCAGCGCGCCACCCCAACCCTCCGACTCCCCCACCCGCCCACCTCGGACGAGGCTGTAGAGCAGCACGACGGCGATGACGATGAACGGGACGGCGTCGATGATCTCGCCCGTCCAGGCGCTGGCGGGGGGTAGGTACCGCTGGATCAGCGAGGTGGCCACCCCCATCAGCAGCCCGACGACCACCGCGACGGGCAGGCTGCGGAGTTTGGCGGCGATGACGGCGGCGAACGAGGCGGCGATGAGCAGGGTGAAGTTGGTGGCGTCGAGACCGATGATGGGCGCCGCCAGTACCCCGGTCAGGCCGGCGAGGAAGGTACTCACCGCCCAGACACCGAGGGAGACGGTCGTGGGGTTGGTGCCCGACAGATCGGTCATGGCCGTGGAGTCGACCATGGCCCGTACCTTCAGTCCGACGTCGCTGTACTTGAGCACCAGCGCACCGGCCACCACGATGACCACCACGCTGATGTACACGATCACCTGGTCCAACGTCACGGGGACTCCGAGGAACCGGAAGACCCGCACCGGCTCGGGGGCGAGGCCCGGTGCCGACTGGATGGCCTGACTGCCGAAGACGATGGTGGCGAGGGCCGGCAGGGCGACCGAGAGACCGATGGTGGCCACCACCTTGGTCAGCGGTGAGGACAGTCGGAGGAAGCGGAAGAGGACGGCGTAGAGCACGATCCCGAGGACCGGCGAGGCGATCAGGATGGCCACCGCGGCGGCGGCCGGGATGCTCCAGTTCTGCTGGGTGTGGAGGTAGTAGTAGAAGCGGGCGATGAAGAACGCCATGGCCCCGAAGGCGAAGTTGAGGATGCCCGACGAGGTGTACGTGATGACCAGGCCGGCGGACGCGATCGCATAGATCCCTCCCAGTACCAGTCCCGCGATCACGAACTGCAGCAACTCGAACTCCCCCAGTAGTGCCAGTCGACCCCCCGCCCAGTGTGACGGGGGGCCGGCTACCCGGTCACCCGATCAGCCCTGGGCGGACTCGACCGGATACGGGTTTCGAACACGTTCTTTCCGCGACAGAACACGGTATACCAAATACGGGAAACCTACTTGCCGTTCGGGGCAGGTTTGTTTCCGACGGCCATCGGCCGCCGACCGCCGCCGCGCAGTGGCCGCCGGGGCCCTCGGGCAAGAACGGGGATTCCGCTCCGCTCCTTCCGACGACACCGCGGCCGCCCGCCGCCGCCCGACCGCACCTGTCGGACTGGCCCGTCGGGCCGGACCCGGTCACCCGGCGGCCGCGGCGGGCAAGACCCGGTCGACCACGGTGCGCAGGTACCGCCAGCCCACGTCGGGAGGCAGTCCACCGATCAGGGGGTGCAGCTGGAGCGGCGTGCCGCCCCGGACGAGCTCGACCGCCTCGTCCACGGTGACGATGCGGTGGCTGGCGTCCTCAGCCCGCAGCTCCTCGGCGGTGGTGGCCGAGGAGATCGACGCGCTGTGGGCCACACCCTCGTTGAGGGTCGCGTACATGGTGACGTCGTGCATCAGGTAGGGGCCGAGCTCCTCCCAGGCGCGGTCGACCTCGTCGGCCACGAACAGCGCCGTGGTGGTGTCGTCCTCGGGGAGCAGGCACATGCCGGGCTCGTGCCCGTGCGCCAGCGCCGCCTCGCGGTAGGCGGGCTCGAGGGCCGGATCGGTCCGCTGGGCGAGGAATCCGAGCCCGTGACGACCCGCCCGCCGGGCCGCGGCCACGCTCCCCCCACCCCACGCCACCATCGGGCCACCGGGGGTGAACGGAGGTGGGGTCACCTGGACCGTGGCGCCGGCGAACTCGAAGGGTTCACCCGTCTTGGCCGCCAGCAGCACCCCGAGGTTCTCCTCGGCGATGGCTCCCCGTCGGTGGAAGTCGACGCCGTGGAGGTCGTACTCCTCCGGCCGGTAGCCGATGGCCGCCACATAACTCACCCGGCCCCGACTCAGGATGTCGATCACCACCATCTCCTCGGCCAGGCGGACGGGGTGGTACAGCGGCAGTACCACGGCGGCCACCATGATCGGCAACGAGGCGGTGCGGGCGGCCATGGCGGTGGCCAGGATCAGGGGCGAAGGCAGGTAGCCGTCGGTCATCCCGTGGTGCTCGCACACGATGGCGGCCAGGGCCCCACGACCGTCGGCCCATTCCGCCATCTCGAGCGCCGCCCGGTACAGCTCGGCGGCGGGGGCCCCGGTGGCCGGTGCCCGCATGTCGAACCGCATCGTGAACATCGGGCCTCCCTCAGCTCCGCGACCGGCAGGGGCGGCGGCAACCTGATCGCGGTGTCCGTCGCCCCGTGGGTTCTACACCCGGCAGGCGGCGTCGAGCCGGATCGACCCGGGGGGCCGGCGCTACACTCCCGTCGACCGTCACCCGTGACCCCGGAAGGATGCCAGCGTGATCTTCATCGTCGTGAAGCAGAAGGTGCGAGCCAGGTACGCCGAGGACTGGATGAACCTGGTGGCCGACTTCACCGCCGCCACCCGCGCGGAGCCGGGGAACATCTGCTTCGAGTGGTCCCGCAGCGTCGACGATCCCAACGTCTACGTCCTGATCGAGGCGTTCACCGATGCGGCGGCCGGCGAGGCCCACGTCCAGTCCGAGCACTTCAAGACGGCCTCCGCCCAGTTGGCCAACTGGCTCGCCGCCGTCCCCGAGATCGTCCACGTCGAGGCTCCCGGCGACGGGTTCGCGCCGATGACCTGAGTCGGACGCCGCCCGGTCCCCGGTCCCGGGGCGGGATTCACTATGTCGTCCGGTCGCGCAGGTCGTCATCGAGTTCGACGTCGAAGGTCCGGAAGGCCATGGCCAGCAGGTCGTAGGCGCCGACGGTGAAGACGACGTCCATCAGCTGCTGGGTGTCGAGCTCGCCGGACAGGGTGGTCCAGGTCGCATCCGAGAGCCGGGCGTGTTCCACCAGCTCGTCGGCGGCCGTCAGCAGGGCGGCCTCGAACGGAGACCAGGCGGCGTCGGAGGGACCGGAGCGCACGGCGCCGAGTTCGGCCTCGGAGATGCCGGCATCCCCGGCCAGCACCGCGTGCTGGGCCCACTCGTACTCCGCATCCCGCAGGACGGCCACCCGCAGCACCAGGAGCTCCCGCTGGCGGGGGGTGATGGTGGACGCGAACAGGACGTGGCCGTTGAAGTGGTGGTACGCGATGGTGAGTTCGGGGTGGTGGGCGAGCAGCCCGAGGGCGTTGAACCCCTTCGGTCGCGACGGGTCGCGGGACGGGAACGGGTACCGCGGGTTCGGTGGTCGGAGCGCGGCCAGGGCATCGGCCATCTCGGGTGGCCACGAACGGGGTGGGATCGGGTCGACGCGGCCCATGTCAGGTGTTGCGCCCACCGTTGACGCCGATCACCTGTCCGGTGACGTAGGACGCCTCCTCGGTGACCAGGAAGGCGGTGACGGCGGCGATGTCCTCGGGGCGGCCGATGCGTCGGACCGGTGTGCGCTGCTCGTGCTCCTCCACGGGGCCGCCGAGCCGTCCCTTGGCCTCGTTGGCCCGCAGCATGGGCGTGTCGATGAACCCGGGCGGGATGGTGTTGACGGTGATGCCCTTCGGTCCGAACTCGAGGGCGAGGGACTTGGTCAGCCCGATGACAGCGGCCTTGGACGACACGTAGGCGGCCATGTAGGGCTGCCCTCCCTGGGCGCTCGACGACGAGATGTTCACGATACGCCCCCAGCCGGCCTCGAGCATGTGGGGGATCACGACCTGGCAGCAGTGGTAGGTCCCCGTCAGGTTCACCGTGTGGATCCGCTGCCACGTGTCGAGGTCGATCTTCAGGAAGGGCCCGAACTGCTCCAGGCCGGCGTTGTTGACCAGGATGGTGGGGGCACCCAGGCTCTCGGCAACGTGGGCGACGGCCGCCTCCACCGCGACCCGGTCCGTCACGTCGGCCTCGACCCCGACGGCCGTGCCCCCGGCGGCGGTGATGGCCGCCACGGCCTCGTCCGTGGAGATGGTGTTGCGGTCCAGGACGGCGACGGCCGCCCCGTCGGCGGCCAGTCGGACGCTGATGGCCAGCCCGATCCCCGATCCGCCCCCGGTGACCACCGCCACCTTCCCTCGCAGTCGCCGGGGGTCGGCCGGCGTGCCGGCGTCACTCACTGGATGGGCTCGTCGCCGGCGAAGGTGGTGCGATGCATGTCGCGGGGCGAGCCCGGGTCGTAGGGCAGCGCCCGGTGCAGCACGCCGCGGTTGTCCCACACCACCACGTCGCCGACCTGCCACTCGTGCCGGTACACCTTTTCGGGGGAGGTGGCCCGGGCCAGCAGGTCGTCGAGCAGCGCCCGGCTCTCGGTCGGCTCCAGGCCGACCACGTAGTCGGCGGTCGCACCCAGGACGAGCGACTTGCGGCCCGAACGGTGCGTCCACACCAGCGGGTGCTCCTTGGCGGGCCGCTGCCGCATCATCTCCAGCGCCTCCGGGGAGGGATTCGGGTTCTGCAGACGCTGGGACGCCTCGATGGTGTGGACCACCCGCAGCGACTCGACGCGTGCCTTCTCCTCGTCGGACAGGTCCTCGTAGGCCTGGTACGAGCTGGCGAACTCCGTCTCCCCACCCGAGTCGGCCACCGCGTGGGCGCTGAGCATGGTGGCCATGATGGGGATGTCGTCGGTGCACCCGTCGATGTGCCAGTCGAACGTCCCCTTCAGGTACGCTGCCGCCGGGTTTTTGTCCGGATCGAGCGTCACCAGGAAGATCTCGGGGTTCTCCCCCCGGCCCAGCTTCTCCACGGTGCCCAGCTTGCGGCTGAAGGCCACCTGGGCCTCGTCGTCGAGGTCGAGGCCCCGGAAGACGAGCGCCCCGTTGGTCTCCAGGGCCTCCAGCGTGGCGTCGGGCAGGGAGTCGTCGTGCACCAGTTGGTCACGATCGACCCCCTCCACCAGTGCGCCCACCGTGGGCGTCAGCTTCTCGGTCTTGAGCACGGTCACGCGTGGTCCCCCTTGTCTCCTGTCGATGTTGCAGGTCGTTTTCGTCGGTGCTTGTGTAACGCACACTCTACCTATAGGTGAACGGCGTTTCCGCACCGTCTCCGGCGCCGCCCGCGGGCAGGTGTCAGTCGATGAACTCCGCCGTGCGTCGGTGGAACCGCCACGTACCCTCCGAATGGTGGAGGATGTCGCGGTAGCGGCCGACGAGCTGCACCGACCAGCCGTCCGTCCCCTTCAGCAGGAACAGCACGTCGCTGCTGGCCCGCGCCCCGTCGCCGTCGACGTCGGTCACGTGGGTGTTGACCACCACGTGGCGCTGAGGCCTCCGGGGGACCCACCCGGCGAAGGCCAACCGGAGGGCGTCGTGTCCCTCGTGGGTCCCGAGGCCCGGGATCTCGATGGCGCCGTCCGGGCAGAAGGTGGCCACGATGTCCTCGGTGCGGCCGTCGTCCAGCGCCTGGGCGTAGGCGGCCAGGGTGGCCCGGATCCCCTCGGCGGCGTCTGCGTAGTCCATCGTCGTGCGTCTCTCGGTTGTCGGCGGTCGTGCTCAGAGGCCGAGGTCGACGACCGGCCGCTCGAGCGGGTTCAGGTTGATCTGACGAAGCGCCGGCAGGAGCCGCTCGTAGGGGAGGCCGGCGAGGAAGCCGTCCACGGTCCGCTCGAAGTTGGCCACCCCGCCCTCGATCCCCTCGGACAGGCGCATGTACTCGAAGCTCCGGGCGTGGAGGCCACGCTGCTGGCGGGGCAGGTTGGAGAAGTCCTGGATGGGGATCGGGGGCACCCGCGGGTCGTCGTGGTCCCACGGCTCCGGTGGGATGGGTGGCTCACCGGTCGACCCCCGGGGAAAGCGGGTCAGCGACCAGATCTCCATCAGGGTCTCCTCCGGTCCGAGGGGTCGGAACCGGTAGGACGAGGCGCTGGAGTACATCGGCAGCACGTAGAAGTGGGGGAAGCAGTACCCCATGGGTTCGTTCAGCCCGGCCTCCTCGAGGCCGTTGAGGTCGGGGATGTCACACCCCCGGTCCCGGTGCCACTCCACCACCGCGTCGTTCAGCCGGCGCTGCCAGGTGGCCAGGGCCAGGGTCGGGTCGGCCGGCAGCTCGATGTGACGCAGCGTCTCGGCGACCTCCACGTCGTTGGCGTGGACCATGCCGGCCATGCCGTCGCTCATCGTCCGGAGGTAGTGCAGCTCCGACTCGATGAACGTCCGCGGATCGAACGTGGTCGGGTCCCGGGGCGGGTACCTCCCGGGGATGACGAGCTGCGGATGGGTCTCGATGACGTGGTACTGCTCGAGGAACGCCTCCTCGGCGAGTTTCCAGTTGACCGGGAGTCGGAACGAGTACCACCACTCGGCCCGCAGCGACTCCATCTTCCAGGCGTCGAGCGTGGTGGCGAACGGCTCGATGCATTCGCGCAGGGGAGGGGCGTCGGGGTCGAGGTTGATCCAGGCGCACCCGCCCCACAGCTCGCACCGCACCGGGGTGAGGTCGATGTCGCCCGGCTGCAGGTTGTGCTCGGAGAAGGTCCGGGCCTTCGAAACGAAGGTGTTGGTGCCGTCAGGGGCGTAGCACCAGCCGTGGAAAGGACACACGAAGCCGCTCTCGCACCTCCCCCGGCCCTCGGCCACCCGCACGCCGCGGTGGCGGCAGGCGTTCTGCAGGGCCCGCGCCCCCCCGTCCTCCGTGCGGACGACGATGACGGACTGGTCCAGGATCTGGTACTCGGTGAAGTCGTCGGGTTCCGGGATCTCCTCCAACCGGCACGCCATCTGCCAGGTCCGCGACCACAGGTGGTCGACCTCGGCCTGGAAGAAACCCGGGTCGTAGTACCGCTCCTTCGGGATCCGATCGGGCAGTTCCACGGCATAGGGAACCGGCAGTCCCGACCGCCTCTGATCCGTGATCGCCATATCGACCTCCACGCCTTCCCGTGCGAACCGCGTCGTATACTAACCGGTCGGTACAGACCCGAGGATGGGCTCGTGGCGGTGCCGGACTGCCCGATGACACAGTGACTGGATGGACGCGGCACCACCATGAACCACCCCGGACCCACAACTGACCACCTCGCGGAGCGCCCGGACGCCGACGTCCTCATCGTCGGCGCCGGTGTCACCGGGATCCACCAGCTGTACCTCGCCCGCGAAGCCGGCTTCTCCGCCCTGCTGGTCGAGGCGGGGGGCGGCGTGGGCGGCACCTGGTACTGGAACCGGTACCCCGGGTGCCGGTTCGACTCCGAGAGCTATACCTACGCCTACCTGTTCTCGAAGGAACTCTTCGACGAATGGGAGTGGAAGGAGCAGTTCGCCGAGCAGCCGGAGACCGAGCGCTACCTCAACCACGTGATCGACCGGTTCGACCTGCGACGCCACATCCGTTTCGACACCCGGGTCACCTCCGCCACCTTCGACGAGCGCTCGGCGACCTGGAACGTCGGCGCGGACGACGGTTCGACGTTCCGGGCGCGGTACCTGGTGGCCGCCACCGGTGTGCTCTCGGTCCCCTACTACCCGGACGTCCCGGGTCGCCACGACTTCCGGGGCGAATCGTTCCACACCGGCCGGTGGCCCCTGTCGCCGGTTGATTTCTCGGGTAAGCGGGTGGCGGTCATCGGCACCGGTTCGAGCGGCGTCCAGATCGCTCCGGTCATCGCCCCCGAGGTGGGGTCGCTCACCGTGTACCAACGGACCCCCGGGTGGTGCACCCCGCTCAACAACGCCCCGATCACCCCCGAGGAGCAGGAGGAGCTGCGGGCCGGCTTCGAGTCCATGCGCGAGATCCTGAACACCTCGGTGGCCGGCTTCCTCCACCCCGCCAACGAGCGATCCGCCTTCGAGGACTCGGCCGAGGAACGCCAGGCGTTCTTCGAGTCGATGTGGCGCAGCCCGGGCTTCTCCAAACTGTCGAGCAACTACGCCGACGTGCTGTTCGACGACGCCGCCAACGCCGAATGGTGCGAGTTCATCGCGGCCAAGGTGCGGGGCATCGTCCACGACCCGGCGACGGCGGACAAGCTCATCCCCAAGGATCACGGCTTCGGCGAAAAGCGGCCCCCGTTCGTGACGGGCTACTACGAGATGTTCAACGACCCGAAGGTCTCCCTCGTCGACCTCCGGGAGACGCCGATGGTGCGGGTCACCGAGCACGGGATCGAGACGACCGACGGCGAGCAGGAGTTCGACATCATCGTGTGGGCGACCGGCTTCGACTTCGGGACCGGCGCCCTGCTGCGCATGGGCATCCACGGCATCGGTGGCGTGGCCCTGGCCGACCACTGGGCCGACGGTCCGAAGACGTTCCTCGGCATCCAGACCTCGGGCTTCCCGAACTTCTTCTTCCCGGGAGGCCCCCACGCGGCGGCCGGCAACAACCCCCGCTACAACGGCGACCAGGTCGAGTTCATCACCGCCACGCTCCGCTACCTGCGGGAGCATGGCTACGACACCATCGAGGTCACCCAGGAGGCCGAGTCCCGCTGGACCGACATGGTCGACCGCGGGGCGGTCAACGCCTCCTTCACCCAGGCCAGCTACTACTTCGGCAACAACATCCCCGGCAAGCCGGTGAAGTACCTGTTGAACTCGGGCGGCCGGCCCAAGCTCTTCAAGGAGATCGCCCGGGTGGTGGACACCGACTACGCCGCCTTCCGGCTGGCGTCGACCTCAGACGGTGGCGACCGGCGTCAGGGGTGAGCCCACGATCCCGGGCAACCGCAGCGGGGGTGCGGTGAGCAGGAACCGGCTGCGGCCGTGCTCGCGCAACCACGAGGCCAGCTCGTGCAGGTACCACATCTCCCCGAGCGGCACGCCCAGCTTGAAGAGGCAGAGGTGGTGGATCGGCAGGAACGAGTGGCGGCTGGGGTCGCGGTCGCGACCGAGGAGCCCTTCGACCGCGTAGTTGTCGGCGACCAGCGCCGAGATCTTCGAATCGGCGATCCACTCCAGCAGTGACTCGTCGTGGGCGTCGAGGTAGCTGCAGAGGGTGAAGATCCTGGCCGGGTCGGGGTTCCGCTCGTACTCGAGGATCCGGGTGGCGAACCCGGTGTGCAGGAGCAGCATGTCGCCGGGCTCGACGACCACGCCGTCGGCCGCCATGATCCCCTCGAGCATCTCCCGGTCCACCGCCGTCCAGTCGTCACCCAGGTGATGGGCGAGGTCGACCAGGACGCCCCGGCCCTGCACCCCGTGGTACGCCATGTGCTCGAGACCGAGGTGGCGGGCGAAGCAGCGGTGGGAGCCACCGTTCCCCGCGGCGTCGGGCGTGGGCCCCACGAGGTCGGTTCCGGCCCGGTAGCCGTTGTAGTACACCGCCTCCTCCACGCCGTCGGCGTCGGCGTCGAATTCGGCACCCACGTGGGCGAGCGAGTCCCACTGCGTCGAGTACTGCAGCGACAGGGTCACCGTGTCGTCGGCCCACACGTCGACGTACTTGGGGTCCCCGAAGTCCGGCATCTCGCTCATGTGGACGTTGTAGAAGGTGTCGGCGTTGCCGTCCATGTCCTCGGTGGGGGCGAGGACGGGCGGGTACCGCCGTTGGTTGAGGGCGTTCCCCCCGGGGTAGTCGAGCGGCAGGCTGAGGCAGAAGCTGATCCCCGCTTCGACCTCGCGTACCCCTTCGAGGACCTTGTCCGGGGTGACCAGGTTGATCCGCCCGAGCTCGTCGTCGTCCCCCCAGTCGCCCCAGGTCGACCCGGGCGGGCGCTGTTGCCACCGCTTCGTCATCGGTCCGGCTCCTTCCGGGCGGGTACGGCCCGCCCCACCATCGGCACGCGTTGCACTGTACCGACCGGTTGGATTAGGTTGCGAACGCGGTTCCGCGTGTACCGCGAAGCCGCGTTCCGGGACCCGCGGACGCACCCGGGTCCCGCGCAAGGAGGTCACCGCCATGACGCAGAACGAACTCGTCGTGTCCGCCGATGGGCACGTCCTCGAGCCCACCGACCTGTTCCGCACCCGCCTGCCGAAGCACCTGCGCGAGCGCGGGGTCTGGGAGGAGGACTTCGAGATCGAGCCGTTCGTCGAGGGTGGCGCCCGGATCTTCCGCCGCCTGCACACCCCCGGCTACGAGGGATGGACGATCTCCCGCTACCGCCAGACCGGTGGCCGGATGCCCGAGGGCGACCCCGAGATCATCCTCGAAGACATGAAGCTCGACGGCGTGGACGTGCAGGTCATGCACCCGAACCTCTCGCTCTTCGGTCTCTACTCGGACGACCACGAGCTCTCGATGGCCCACGCCCGGGTCTACAACGACTACATCGTCGAACGCTTCTCGCCCTACTTCTCCCGGATCGTCCCCACCGCACCGATTCCGCTGACCGACATCGGCGAAGCCGTGACCGAGATCGAGCGGGTCGCCGCCGCCGGGTTCCGCGCCATCCTGCTCCCGGCGATCGCCCCCAAGCCGTACTACTCCCGGACCTTCGACCCGGTGTGGGAGGCGGCCGTGGCCAACGGGGTGCAGATCTTCATCCACACCCAGACCGGTGGCGTGAAGGTTGACGACCCCGCGTCGACGACGCTCAAGGTCGTGATGGAGTCGGCGGCGCAGGTGAACCAGCCGATGACCGAGAAGTCCGCTTCCAAGCGGATGATCACCCAGTGCATCTATTCGACGATCGTGCCCCAGCAGATCATGTGCGAGCTCATCGGGGGCGGGGTGCCCGAGCGCTACCCCGAGCTCCACTTCTCACTCATCGAGTTCAACGCCAACTGGTTGGCGTCGCTGGTGGGCGCCATGGACAAGTGCTGGGTCACCGGGATCGGTCAGGACGCCGACTGGTGGCTGGGCTACTGGGACGACCAGCGCCCGGCGACGGACCAGCCGAGCATGGCCCAGCTGTTCCGCCTCAACGAGAAGTGGCCCTACCCGCTGAAGCCGAGCGAGTACGTGGAACGTCAGTTCCACATCTCGTTCCAGGACGACCCGGTCGCCATCGCCTGCCGGCACATCACCGGAGTGTCGACCCTCGTGTGGGGGAACGACTACCCCCATGCCGAGGGCACCTTCCGCGGGAGCCGTGAGCTCATCGCCACCCAGCTCGGCGATCTGCCCGCCGACGAGCGGGCGGCCATCGTGGGCGGCACCCTGGCCCGCCTGCTCCACCTCGACACCCCGGTGCCGGCCTGACCCGCCTCGGCTTCGACGGACGGGTCGCCGTCGTCACCGGCGCGGGACGCGGCATCGGACTGGCCTACGCGCGCCTGCTCGCCGAGCGCGGTGCCCGCGTCGTCGTCAACGACCTCGGGGGCTCGATCGACGGGACCGGCTCCGACGAGGGGCCGGCTTCGGAGGCCGTGGCGGACATCATCGGGGCCGGAGGGACAGCCGTCGCCGACACCCATGACGTGTCCACCGTCGACGGGGCGGACGCCCTCGTCGCCACCGCCGTCGACCGGTTCGGCCGGATCGACATCGTCATCAACAACGCCGGGGTGATCCGCTGGGCGGGCCCCCCGGAGGTCGACGCCGACAACCTCGCCCTGCACCTGGCGGTCCACGTCGGCGGCTCGTTCAACACGGCCCGGGCGGCGTGGCCCCACATGGTCGGACAGGCGTACGGGCGGATCGTGATGACGACCTCCACCGGTCTGCTCGGCCTGCCCACCAACACCTCCTACGCCACGGCCAAGGGCGGCGTCGTCGGACTGACCCGCAGCCTGGCCACGGCCGGCGCCCCCCGCGGCATCGCCGTCAACATGATCGCCCCCGGGGCGATGACCCGCATGGCCGGGCCCGGCTCCGACGATCCGCGGATGGCCCCCGGTCTCGTCGCCCCGATGGCCGCCTTCCTGGCCCACGAGAGCTGTCCGGTGACCGGTGAGCTGTACACCGCCGGATTCGGACGGTTCGCCCGGCTCTTCATCGGATCCACCCCGGGGTACGTGGCGACCGACGGTGAGCCGACGATCGAGGACGTGGCCGACCACTGGGAGGCCATCAACGACGAGACGGGGTACACGGTCCCCGCCGACCTCATGACCTGGTCGGCCGCCTTCATGGCCCACCTGCGGGAGGACGACGCGCCCCCCTCCCCCTGACGGGTGGACCGCTACTCGTCGAGGAGGTCGGGGTGCTGCTCGACGATCCAGTCGTAGAGCGGCTGGAACTGCCGCCACCCGACCCGGTGGCCGCCGGTCTGCCCGAAGGTCGTCCGGGCCACCTCGCGCCCGATGGGGACGGGGGTACCGGCCGCCTCGGCCACCAGCTGGGCCTGGCACGAACGCTCCATGGTGACGAACCACCACGCCGCCTCGTCCACGGTGCGCCCCACGGTCAGCAGCCCGTGGTTCTCCAGGATCGCCGCCTTGGACTCCCCGAGCGCCTGGGCGATGCGCTTGCCCTCCTCGAGATCGAGGACGGCACCCGAGTAGTCGCCGTAGACGACGTGGTCCTCGTAGAAGGCGCAGGCGTCCTGGGTGAGCGGGTCGAGGGGACGGTGGAGGGCGGACCACGCCTTGCCGTACACCGAGTGGGAGTGGGCGGCGGACACGACGTCGGGCCGGGCGGCGTGGATCTGGCTGTGGATCACGAACGCCGCCTGGTTGACCGGCCACGTGCCCTCGACCACGTCGCCCCGGTCGTTGACGAGCAGGAGGTCCCGCACCCGGATCTGCTTGAAGTTCATCCCGAGCGGGTTGACCCAGAAGTGGTCGGTGCGCTCGGGGTCGTGGGCGGTGATGTGCCCGGCGGTGCCCTCGTCGAAGCCGAAGTGGCCGAAGATCCGGAAGGCGGCGGCGAGCCGCTGTTTGCGGTGGGTGCGCTCCTCCTCGACCGTGTCGAACGTCGGGAAGGTGTGCGGTGTGCGGTCGGACGCCATCACCTGATCGTACCTTCGTGGGCCGCACCTGTACCGGTCGGTCCAATAGGATCGGGCGATGGACTTCGAGCTCACCGGACCCGAACGCGAGCTGGTCGGCCTGTGCCGCGACTTCGCCACCAAGGAGATCGCCGCCCGTGCCCCGTTGGCGTGGGAGGAGGCCAGGTGCCCCACCGACCTGCTCCGCGAGATGGGGGCCCTCGGCCTGCTCGGCATGCTCGTCCCCGAGGAATGGGGCGGAATCGGCATATCGACGGTCGGGTTCGTCGCCGCCATGGAGCAGATCGGCCTGGCCGACCAGTCGGTGGCCGCCGCCTGGCAGGCCCACGTGACCATCGGCTCGTTACCGCTGCTCCTGTTCGGCGACGACGCCCAGCGGGACCGCTGGCTGCGTCCGCTGGCCGAGGGTCGGGCGCTCGGGGCGTTCGGGCTCACCGAGCCCGATGCCGGATCGGATGCCCGGGGGATCCGGACCCGCGCCGTCCGCCGGGACGGCGGTTGGGTCATCAACGGGTCCAAGACCTTCATCTCCAACGCCGGGACGGACATGTCGTTCGGGGTGACGCTGCTGGCCCGGACGGAGTCCGGCGAGGGCTCGGCGCCGAGGTTCGCCAGCTTCGTCGTCGAACGGGACACCCCGGGCTTCACCATGGGCCCGAAGATGCGCGGCATCGGGTGGCGCGGCCTCGACACCCGCGAGCTGTTCTTCGACGACGTCGAGGTCCCCGACGACCACCTCGTCGGTGACCCCGACCTCGGGCTCAGCCAGTTCCTCCGCACCCTCGAGGTCGGTCGCATCTCGATCGCCGCCCTGTCACTCAGCCTGACCCAGGCCGTGCTCGACCTGGCCACGGCGTACGCCGGTCAGCGCCGCCAGTTCGGGCAGCCGATCTCCTCGTTCCAGGCCGTGCAGTTCAAGTTGGCCGACATGGCCACCGAGCTCGAGGCCGCCCGGTGGCTGACCTACCGCGCCGCGTACCTGCGCGACGCCGGACGCCCGTTCCTCAAGGAGGCGGCCATGGCCAAGTTGAAGGCCAGCCGGCTGGCGACGTGGGCGGCCTCGGAGGCGGTGCAGATCCACGGAGGCCTCGGGTACATGCTCGACACCCCGGTGGCCCGCTTCTACTGCGACTCGAAGGTCCTGGAGATCGGCGAGGGGACGAACGAGATCCAGCATCTCGTCATCGCCCGAGCCCTGGGGTGCTGAACGGAGGGTCGTCGTCGGGCGCCGGGCGGGCGCCGACGCCTCAGACGGCGGCGAGCTGGCGGATGGCCGCGGCGATGTCGTCCCGGTCGGGCAGCCACGCCTGCTCGAGGCCGGGAGAGTAGGGAGCCGGGCTGGCGGCGGCGCCGACCCGCTGGATGGGCGCATCGAGGTCCCAGAAGGCCTCGCGGGCCACCGTGGCCACGATCTCGGCACCGATCCCGAAGGGGACGACCGCCTCGTGGGCGACGAGCAGCCGCCCGGTCCGCCGCACCGAGTCGAGGACCGGTCCCATGTCGAGCGGGGCCACCGTGCGCAGGTCCACCACCTCGACGGAGATCCCCTCCCCTGCCACCGCCTCGGCGGCGGCGACCGCCTCGTGGACCATCCGGGACACCGAGACGACGGTCACGTCGGTGCCGGGCCGGACCACGGACGACACGCCGATCGGCACGATGTGATCGGACGGCGGTCTCGGGCCCTTCATGCCGTACAGCAACCGGTTCTCGATGAAGATCACCGGATTGGGGTCCTGGATCGCCGCCCGCAGCAGACCGTAGGTGTCGGCCGGCGTCGACGGCATGACGACGGTGAGACCCGGAACGTGGGCCAACAGGGCCTCGAGGCTCTGTGAATGCTGGCTCCCCGAGGAACGCCCGGCCCCGAACTGGGTCCGCACGACCAGGGCCATCTCGGCGTTGCCGCCGGTCATGAACGGCAGCTTGGCCGCCTGGTTCAGCAGCTGGTCGAAGCACACGCCGACGAAGTCGAGGTACATCAGCTCCACCACGGGCCGCATCCCGGCCATGGCCGACCCGACGCCCAGCCCCATGATGGCGGTCTCGGAGATGGGCGTGTCGCGGACCCGGGCACCGAACCGGTCCCGCAGGCCACGGGTGAGGCCGAAGACGTTGCCACCCTCGCCGACGTCGATGCCGGCGACGAACACCCGGTCGTCAGCCTCCAGCTCGGCCTCGAGGGCGTCGTGGACGGCGTCCATCATGCGGAACACCGGCGCATCGTTCGCCGGGGCGGGCGGCTCGGGGTACCCGGGCCTCGCCCGCAGGACGAAGTCGGTGACGGTGGACGGGTCGGGGACCGCCAGGCCCCGGGCGCGTTCCACGGCGGCGTCGAGCTCCGCGGCCACCGACGACTGGAGCGCCTTCAGCTCGTCGTCGCCGAACCCGGCGTCGCGCAGGCGGGCTTCGTGGACCAGGAGCGGGTCCCTCCCCTTCCACTCCTCGACCTCCTCGGCACTCCGGTAGCGCTCGGGGTCGCCCTCGTAGTGGCCGTGCCAGCGGAAGGTGGTCGCCTCCACCACCCTCGGGCCTCCGCCGGCCCGCACGGTGGCGACCACGTCGTCCATCGCGTCGGCCGTCGCCACCACGTCGTTGCCGTCGACGGCCAGGTAGGGGATGCCGTACCCGGCGGCCCGACGCTCGAGGCCCGCCCCGTGCTGGGTCGACGCCGGCGAGAACTCGGCGTAGCCGTTGTTCTCGCAGAAGAAGACGACGGGGAGCTGCCATACGGCGGCCAGGTTCATGGCCTCGTGGAAGGCCCCCTGGGCCGGCGCACCGTCGCCGAAGAAGGCCACGGCGACACCGCCGTCGGCCCGGAGTTGGGACGCGGTCGCCGCCCCCACGGCGATGGGCACCCCGGCGGCCACGATCCCGTTGGCCCCGAGGATCCCGAGGCGCGGATCGGCGATGTGCATCGAGCCGCCCCGGCCGCGGTTGGTCCCCTCGTCCCGGCCCATCAGCTCGGCGAACATGCCCAGCGGCTCGAGTCCCTTGGCCAGGCAGTGCCCGTGCCCCCGGTGGGTGGAGGTGATCACGTCGGCCGGGCCGAGTGGCCAGCACGCGCCGACGGCCGCCGCCTCCTGGCCGATCGAGAGGTGGACGAAGCCCGGCACCTCGCCATCGCGGTAGAGGGCCGACACCCGCTCCTCGAATCCGCGGATCACGAGCATCCGCCGGTACATCTCGACGAGGTCGGCGGGCGTGCGGCCGGGCGGCGGGGACGGGCGGTCGGTCACGGTCTGTAGTGTACTGGTCGGTACAATGAGCGACAGAACCATGAACCGTCCCGCCGACCGTCGAGGGCCACCAACGGTGCACGCGTGAGCGGCCCGCGACGGGTGATCGCGATCACCGGAGCCGGCGGCGCGCTCGGCGCCGCGGTGTCCCGGCGACTCGCCGGCGAGGCCCACACCGACCTCGTACTCAGCGATGTGAGCGCCACCTCCCTCGAGGCGACCGTGGCCGGACTCCCCCCGACCGACGGGACCGTGGAGACCGCGCTGGCCGACGTGAGCGATCCCGGCCAGGTGGAGGCCGTCGTCGCCCTGGCCGTGGAGCGCTTCGGCCGCCTCGACGTCCTGATCAGCAACGCCGGGGTGCTCTCGTCCAACGGTCGGATCCACAACCTCGCCAACGACGAGTGGGAGCGCGCCTTCCGGATCAACGTGCTCGGGGCCGTCAACGGCATCCGGGCGGCGGTCGGGGTCATGCGCCCACAGGGGTCGGGCTCGATCGTGCTGACCGCGTCGGTGTCGGGGCTCACCGCCTGGTCCCACGCCGCCCCCTACTGCGCCACCAAGGCCGCCGTCATCCAGCTCGCCAAGGTGGCGGCCGTCGAGTACGCCCGCGACGGGATCCGGGTCAATTGCGTGTGCCCCGGTTCCTTCCGGTCCGCCATCCACGACGACCTGCCCGACGAGGCCGTGGACGCCATCGCCGGGCGGCACCCCCTCGGACTCGGCTCGGCGGAGGATCTGGTCGGCGCGTACTCCTACCTGGCCGGTGAGGACTCGCGGTGGACCACCGGCGCGGCGATGGTCGTCGACGGCGGCTACTCGGCACCGTGACCGGGCGACGGACCGGCTCAGTCGTCGGTGGCGGCGATCCCCCGGATGAAGATCTCGGCGAAGGGCGCGGCCACGTCGCGGGCCGACAACGGGCCGCCCGCCTTGAGCCAGAGGTACGTGTAGTTGTGCATACCGAGCCAGGCGAGCGCGGTCAGCCGGGGGTCGAGCTCGCGGAACTCGCCGGACTCCACGCCGGCCCGGAAGACCTCCTCGACCCGGCGCTCGTACTCGCGCCGCCGACCCTGGAACCGGCGGGCCCGCTCTCCGGTCAGAGCCGGGAACTCATGCAGGAACACCCAGACGTGATCGGGGTAGCGGTGGATGACGTCCAGCAGCTCGTCACCCAGCATCGCCAACTGCTGCGACGGCGTGCCGCCGGCCTCCGCCACCCGGTCGGCTCCGAGCATCACCTCGTCCATCACGCGATCGTGGATGGCCACGAGGAGGGCTTCCTTGGAACCGATGTAGTGGTAGAGCGCGCCCTTTCCGAGGTCGTTGGCGGCACAGAGCTCGTTGATCCCCGTGGCGTGGTACCCGCCCCGGGCGAAGACGCTCGCCGACGTGTCGATGATCGCCTGGCGACGGAGCTCCCGCCTGGTCGGCCCAGGAGCATCACCCATCGCATCGACCTGTGCCATCTGGCTCGACGCTAGCAAGGGTCCCCTGGTGGAGCCACTGACCGACATCTTCGAATCGGAGCCCGACATGAGAACCCGCGACCACGGAGGCCGTCCATGACACCCGGCGCCCGCCCGACCGGCGACCTGAACTGGTTCGCCGTCCTCGACCACCACGCCGTCCGCTCCCCCGACCGGGTGATGACGGTGTTCGAGGGACGCGAGACGACCTACGGCGAGATGGCGCACCGCAGTCGGGCTCTCGCCGCCGGGCTGGCGGACCGTGGGGTGGGCCGCGGCGACGTGGTGGCCCTCCTGTCCTACAACTGCCCGGAATTCCTGGAGGCGATCTTCGCCGCCAACTACCTCGGTGCCGTGGCCATGCCGATCAACTGGAGGCTCGCCGCCCCCGAGGTGCGCTACATCCTCGAGCACTCGCGGGCCCGGGCGCTGGTGTGCGACGAGGCCCTCGTCGACCTCGGTACCGAGGCCACCCACGGCCTCGAACCGGCCCCGGTCCGCACCTGCATCACCGGTCGGGCCCCGGAGGGTTGGATCCCCTTCGACGGCCTCCACGGCCGGGAGGACGGCTCGGCCCGGGCCGCCGTGGGCGCCGACGACATCCACCGGCTGATGTACACGTCGGGCACGACGGGACGTCCCAAGGGCGTCATGCTGACCCACGCCAACCTGGCCTGGAAGAACCTGGCCCATCTGGTCGAATTCGGCTTCACCGGAGCCGACCTGGGCCTCGCCTGCGGACCGCTCTACCACGTCGGTGCCCTGGACCTCACCACCACGTCCCTCATCGCGGCGGGCGCCACGGTGATCATCCACCGGGCGTTCGATGCGGCCGCCGTCGTCGACGAGCTCGAGGCGTCCCGGGTGTCCACCGTGTGGCTGGCGCCGGCGATGGTCAACGCCATCATGGCCCTCCCCGGGGTGGAGCAGCGTGACCTGTCGTCGGTGCGCCTGATCATCAACGGCGGGGAGAAGATGCCCATCCCCCTGATCGAGCGGATCCAGCGGACGTTCCCATCGGCCTGGTTCGCCGACGCCTACGGGCTCACCGAGACGGTGTCGGGCGACACGTTCCTGGACCGGGACAGCATCATCTCCAAGCTGGCAGCGTCGGACGGCCCTGCCTCTTCCTGGAGCTCGAGATCTGGGACGAGCGTGGCGACCCGGTGGGGCCCGGGCAGACCGGCGAGATCGTCCTGCGAGGCCCCAAGGTCTTCCCCGGCTACTGGCGCGACCCCGAGGCGACCGAGGCGGCGTTCGCCGGCGGCTGGTTCCACACCGGGGACATCGGGGTGCGCGACGAGGACGGGTACCTCTTCATCGTGGACCGCCTGAAGGACATGATCGTGTCGGGCGGCGAGAACATCGCCAGCTCCGAGGTCGAGCGCGTGCTCTACGAGCACGACGCCGTCCTCGAGGCGGCCGTCGTCGGCCGACCCGACGAGCGGTGGGGCGAGACCCCGGTGGCCTTCGTGGTCGTGCGGGACGGGGCCGTCGTCACCGCCGACGAGCTGGTCGAGCACTGCCGGGGCCAGCTGGCCCGCTACAAGGTCCCGAAGGCGGTCACGTTCCTCGACGCGCTGCCCCGCAATCCGTCCGGCAAGGTGCTCAAGCGGGAACTGCGGGCCGGCTGAGCGGGCTCGGCGGGCGGTCGGAGGAGGACCCCGGCCGGCACGGTGGCGGGTACCGGAGGTCGGACCTGCCGCCCACCCGATTGTGATCCGGCGGGGTCCGGCGCATACGATCCGGACGGCGACGATCCCGTCGACAGCCACATCCACCACGGCGGAGCGGAGGACGCCTGCGGGCGGGTTCCGGCGGACCCGCCGACCGAGCGTGCGGAACGAGGTCGCCTACCGGTGTTGTCCCGACTACGAGTTGCCTGGCAGAACACCGAGGTCGTGCAACGGGTGCCGAGCCGACTGCTGGTCCTGGGCGAGTGGGCCCTCCGCAAGGGGGAGGAGGGAGTCGTCGACCGGTACTACCGACGACGGGGACTCGACACCGCGGGCCCCGACTTCGACGAACTCGACGCCTCCGACGAACGGCGTGGCTACGTGCCGACGGACTGGCGGGTGCTGCGGAAGCTGTTCCCCCCCGGCAGTGTCGGTCCGGATGACGTGCTGCTCGAGTACGGCTCGGGCAAGGGTCGGGTGGCGCTGTGGGTGGCGTCCCGCTTTCCGGTGAAGCGCATCATCGGCGTCGAGATCGACCCCGACCTGACGGTCGCCGCGCAGGGCAACCTGGGCCGATGGCGCGGTCGCCGGAGATGTGGCGACGTCGACTTCGTCTGCGCGGACGCCAGGCGGTACGACGTCCCCGACGACGTGACCGTCGTCTACATGTTCAATCCGTTCATGGGAGAGGTGTTCGGCGACGTGGTCGACCGGGTGACCGGGTCGCTGCACCGGAAGCCACGCCGGCTCAGGCTCGTCTACTTCTACCCCATCATGCACGGCGCCCTCGTCGACGCCGGATTCACCCTGGAGAGGCACCACCGCCATGCGCTCTATGCGTGGGCGACCTACCGCATCGGCTGAGGCGGCCACCCGCCCCCCGGACGGCGACCCCGGCCCCGCGTGACCTCCTAGCTCCCGGCCCCGGGAACGGGGCCGTCGAGCAGGCTCCGGACCAGGTCCCGCGTCTCGGCGTGGCCGGCGTGGATCCCGAGCGACTCCTCCAGCACCAGGATCTGGGCCACGCTCGTCATGACGGTCATGAGGGCGACCGGGGGGAAGCGCGCGGTGTCGATTCCCCGCTCCTCCATCACCCGGGCCAGGACCTCGGTCTGCCGGGCGCGGAAGTCCTCGGCGTAGCGGGCGATCTCGGATCGGATGGACTTGCGGTGGTTGGCCAGCGCCACGAACTCCATGTTCAGGGCCGTGCTGGTGGCGTCGTCGCCGAACGCCCACAGGGCCCGCAGCGGTCGGTCGGAGGCCAGCGCCCTGGTGAGGTGCTCGAGCCCCACCTCGGCCCGCCGACGGAAGGCGGCCAGGAAGAGGTCGTCCATGGTGCGGAAGTAGTAGTGCACCAGCTGCGGCTTGAGCTCGGCCCGTTCGGCGATGCGTCGGGAACTCACCGCCGCGTAGCCGTCCTCCAGCATGATCTGCTCGGTGGCGTCGAGCAGCGCAGCGCGGCTCTTCGAGTCCTCGGCGCCGATCCTGCGGTTCGAAACCATGCCCTGTCACCTGTTGCTCGACCTGAGTGGGGCTGCTGCCCTCGGCGTCCAGCATCCCAGAGCGGGGGCCCTCGCACTGCGAATCCGCCGGCCGGGAGTGGTTGACCGTGCCGCGGCCCGATGCTAAGCAATCGCTCAGCATCAGCGACAGGAGAGCCCCGCATGAGCGATTACGAGACGGTCGACTTCTTCATGGACGAGTCGTTGACCGACGACCCGTACCCCTACTTCGAGTACCTCCGCTCGAAGTGCCCGGTGGTGGCGACACCCCACTACGGCGTGGTGGCGGTGACCGGCTACGACGAGGCCACCGAGGTCTACCGCAACATCGACACCTTCTCCTCCTGCATCTCGGTGATCGGGCCGTTCGCCACCTTCCCGGAGCCCCTCGAGGGGGACGACGTGAGTGACCTGATCGAGCGCCACCGCGACCAGCTGCCGATGAACGAGCACATGGTGACCATGGACCCACCCATGCACACCCGGGAGCGCGCCCTGTTGATGCGGCTGCTGACCCCGAAGCGGCTCAAGGAGAACGAGGCGTTCATGTGGCGTGCCGTCGACCGTCAGCTCGACGAGTTCCTGGCCGACGGCCACTGCGAGATCATCAGCGCCTTCGCCCAGCCCTTCGCCATGCTGGCCGTGGCCGACGTCCTCGGCGTGCCCGAGGAGGACCATCCGGCGTTCCGGCAGATCTTCGGGCTCAGCACCACCCCGGGCGAGATCGGCGCGGCCCACGACCAGGGGGAGGCGGACCCCGAGTCGTTGAACTTCCTGGCCTCCCTCGACGACCGGTTCACCGCCTACATCGAGGACCGCCGACAGGCCCCCCGCCACGACGTCCTGACCGACCTGGCCCTGGCGACCTACCCCGACGGCACCACCCCCGACGTCGTCTCCGTGGTCCGGACGGCCGGCTTCCTCTTCGCCGCCGGACAAGAGACCACCGCCCGCCTCCTCGCCGTCGGACTCAAGTACCTGTGCGAGTATCCCGAACTGCAGGACGAGCTGCGGACCCACCGGGAGCGCATCCCCGACTTCATCGAGGAGTCGCTGCGGATCGAGAGTCCCGTCAAGGCCGACTTCCGGTTGGCCCGGCGGGCCGTCACCGTCGGCGGGGTCGACATCGCCCCGGGTACGCCGGTCATGCTGCTCAACGGCGCGGCCAACCGCGATCCCCGGCGTTTCGAGGACCCGGACCAGTTCAAGGTCGACCGGCCCAACGCCAAGGAACACCTCGCCTTCGGGCGGGGGGCCCACTCCTGCCCCGGTGGTCCACTGGCCCGGGCCGAGGGGCGGATCAGCATCGAGCGCATCCTCGACCGGATGAAGGACATCCGCCTGTCCGAGGAGCACCACGGACCCCCCGGTGACCGGCGGTTCGGCTACGAACCCACCTGGGTGCTGCGGGGACTGCACGACCTGCACATCGAGTTCACGCCCACCGAGGCACCGTCATGAGCGGGCGCGTCGCCGTGGTCACCGGTGCGGCGTCGGGCATCGGCCTCGGCGTCGCCCGGCGCCTGGTCGGGGCCGGGCACGCGGTGGCGTTACTCGACCGCGACGGTCCGGGGGCCGAGGCGGGGGCGGCGGAGCTGTCCGACGGAGGTGGCCGGGCGGCGGCCTTCGAGGTCGACGTCGCCGACCGGGGCGCCCTCGAGCGGGTGTTCGCCGAGGTCCGCGACCGGTTCGGCCCGGTCACCGTCCTCGTCACCAGCGCCGGGGTCGAGTCCTTCGACGCCGTCGCCGACATCACGCCGGAGAAGTGGGACCACGTGCTGGCGGTGAACCTGACCGGGACCTTCGTGTGCATGCAGTTGGCGGTGGCCGACATGCTCGCCGAGGGCTGGGGCAGGATCGTCACCATCTCGTCGTCGAGCGCCCAGTCCGGGGCGCCCCACATGGCCCACTACGTGGCGTCCAAGGGTGGGGTGATCGGGCTGACCAAGGCGTTCGCCCGGGAGTTCGCCGCCAACGGGATCACGGTCAACACCATCCCGCCCACCATCGTGGACACCCCGATGGCGAGGAAGGCCGGGGAGCGGGGCGAAGTGCCGGGCATCGACGTCCTGGGATCGATGGTGCCGTTGGGCCGGGCCGCCACGCCGGACGACATCGCCGCCACCACCGCCTTCCTGTGCTCCGAGGACGCCGGCTACATCACCGGGCAGATCATCGGCGTCAACGGCGGCATGTACATCTGACCGGTCCGGAGCCGGAAGGTCGCTCAGTGGGCCGACTTGGTCCCCGGGGCCGGCGCCCGACCCTCGGCGAAGGCGCGGATCATGTTCTCCTGCACGTAGGAGGCGACGAGTTCGCCTGACTCGGCATAGACGTGGGCCCGGCCGTAGCTCCGCCCGAGGCCGGCCATCGGGCTCTCGTGCGACAGCAGCATCCACCGACCGGCGTCGACGGGTCCGTGGAACGTGAGCGTGTGGGTGATGACACTGGTGGAGATCGTCCGGTGGGCCAGCGACTGACCGGCCCCCGGATGGGGCCGCATGGCCGTCCCGATCAGGAACCCGTCGGTGGCGAACGCCAGCAGCGCCTGGTTCAGCACCGGCTCCGCGGGGGCCCCGGGGAAGCGGGTCCACACATCGAGTTCGGCGGGACCCACGGCGTCGGGGTCGGCGATGTCGACACCGCCCACGGTGCGGACCTCCCAGAACCCGGTCGAGTGCTCGGAGGCCACCGCGTCCTCCGGCGGACCCACGTCCGGCGCCTCGGCCTGGTGGCGGATCAGGTCGGGGTCGGGCGCGTGGAGCAGCACGAGCGACCGCGTGCACAGCCGCTCCCCCTGCCGGGCGGTCACCGAGGCACTGGCGAAGGAGCGCCCGTTCTGCATCACGTCGACGTCGAACTCGAGCGGCGCGTCGGTCGACGCCCCGCGGGCGAAGACGGTGTGGATCGACTTGACCTGCTTGGCCGGGTCGACCGCCGCTCCCGCCAGGATCGACTGGGCCAGCAGCTGGCCCCCGAACACGACGGAGCCACCCCCGAACACGATGCTCGATCCGGAGAAGATCCCGTCGCCGGTCGGCTCGAGATCGAACACGGCGAGCAGGTCGGCGAGCTCCGGCATGGGGTGGGTCTCCTCGGGGGTGCGACGACGGGACGGCGATGGGGCCACAGGGCGCTGCGAGCATACCGCCGCCCACCGGAACCACCCGGAACCGGGACACCGGCGGCGCCGCCGCGGCTCCCGACCGTCCTCGACGCCGGACAGTGCCCTCCGGCACCCTCCTGGCTACTGTGGTCGGAATGTCGCCAGCCCACCCGGGCCGTCGCCCGGCCCCCCGCACGCCGCGGCCGAACCGCCTCAGGAGACCCCACCGATGACCGCCACGACCCTGCCGCACGACGGAGGCGACGCCTCCCCCGTCCGACCCGATCCCGCCGCCGAGTTCCGGCGGTCGTTGCGGAACTGGCTGGACGACCACCTGACGCCCGAGGTGACCCAGGCCGGACAGCGGTCCCCCGAGGAGTCGGACCTGGAACTCCTGGTGGAGTGGAACCGGCAGCTGGCCGACGCCGGATGGGCCGCTCCGGCCTGGCCGGTCGAACACGGCGGCCGGGCCGCGGACATCGACGAACAGCTCGCCTACCTGGAGGAGATGAGTGCGGCCTCGGCCCCGGGACCGGTCAACGTGATCGGTGTCTCCAACATCGCCCCGGCCATCATGGCCTACGGCACCGAGGAGCAGAAGGCCCGCTTCCTCCGTCCCATGCTGCGGGGCGACGAGATCTGGTCCCAGGGGATGTCCGAACCCGACGCCGGATCCGACCTCGCCTCGCTCCGGACCGCCGCGGTGCGCGACGGCGACGAATTCGTGCTGAACGGCCAGAAGACCTGGAACAGCCTCGGCCACCTGGCCGACTGGTGTCAGCTCTACGTGCGCACCGACCCCACCGTGGCCAAACACAAGGGCATCAGCTGCCTGCTCGTCGACCTCCGGACCCCCGGCATCGAGGTGCGACCGCTGCGGACCATCACCGGCGACGAGCCCTTCGCCGAGTTGTTCTTCACCGATGTCCGGGTCCCGGCCTCGGCCCTCCTCGGCCCACTGCACGGCGGCTGGACCGTCGCCATGACCACCCTCAGCTACGAGCGGGCCGGGGTGGCCCGGCTCCACCTCGGGCTGTCCAAGAAACTCGACCACCTGCTCGCCGAGCCCGGGGCCGCCCGGGCCCTGGGCGACCCTCGCATCCGGGACCGGGTGGCCCGCATCTACGCCGACATCGCCTGCATGCGGTGGATGACGAACCGGTCGCTCGAGCAGGAGCGTCACGGCCAACCGTCCGGCATGGCGGGGAGCATGGCCAAGCTGGCGTGGGGCCGGACGGACCAGAAGCTGGCCGACCTGGCCATGGACATACTCGGTCAGGAGGCCACCCAGGGGTCCTGGGCCTACAACCTCGTCGCGGCCCGTCAGACGACGATCGCCGGCGGCACCACGGAGATCAACCTCAACATCCTCGGCGAGATGGGCCTCGGCCTGCCCCGCGAGCCGAAGCCCGCCTGAGTCCGTCCATCACGGAGCGAGCCGGGCCCCGGCGTGCCCGGGGAGCGGCTACTCCTCGAGGATCACGGCCTGTTCCGGGCAGTTGAGCGCGGCCAGGCGCGCCTCCCGGACGAGGTCCTCGCCGAGTTCGCCCTCGTCGAGGACGTAGCCGAATCCACTGTCGTCGCAGCCGAACACGCCCGGGGCCAGCGTGTAGCACCGTCCGTGTCCGCTGCACCGGTCATAGTCGATCCGCACCCGCATGGGACTCCACCTCCGGAACCCGTGCCGGGACGTCCGACCGCACGGGAGGGAACCGCGTTCGGGACGACTCTACGTGTAGCCGAACCCCCGTCGGGTGACCAGTGGACCAATTGCCCTTTTCGGGGCGACCCGACGGCGCGAGCATGCTGGGGGCCGTGGGGGCCCGAGATGGAGGTGCGGGGAATGACATTGGCCGGAGCGAGCATCTGGGAGTCCGAGCTCTTCGAGTACCTGAGTTCGCACGAGGAGAACGAACGTGGGCTGCTGGTCGACTACCAGGAGGCGGCCGTCGACTCGGGTTCGGCCGCCTTCTCCTACCTGGTGGACCTCATCGTCGAGGACGAGATCCGCCACCACCGGCTCTTCCGCGAGCTGACGTCGGCCCTGCGGTCCGACGTGGAGATGCGGTCGGATGAGCCGGCCGTGCCCCGTACCGGGGACTGGGGCCCGCACCCCGACCGGGTCACCGCCCTCACCCAGCAGCTCCTCGACCGGGAACACGAGGACGCCCGCGAGCTCCGGCGGCTGGCGGGGGTGCTCGAGGAGTTGGACGACGTCACCCTGTGGCCCCTACTGGTGCGGCTCATGCAGATGGACACCGACAAGCACATCGCCATCCTGGAGTTCGTCCGGCGCCAGTCACGCGCCGCTCGCCGCTGACCGTGGCGTCCGCGTAGCCCCTCGTTCGTCCGCGTAGTCCCGCGAGTTTCAGTCGGCGGCCACCGGGGCCGTCGTCGAGGGCAGGGCGTGCGCCGGGCTGCCCTTGGCCCGCCACTCGTCGTAGCGGTCGAGGAAGTCCTGGCCGAACGGATCCTCGCCGATCAGGGGCATGCCGGCGCGCCACACGGTGAGGTCGTCGGGCGCCAGCTCGCCGGCCCGCAGCACGTGTCGGCGGGTCGTGTCGGCATCCCCCCGGCGGTGGGCCTCGGCGGCGATCCGGAAGTGCAGCTTGGCCAGCACCTCGTCCTCCGAGAGGTCGGCGACGGCCTGACGGGCCTCCTCCTCCTCGATGGGCACCTCGCCGTGGCGGACCCAGCGACGCACCAGCTCGAGATGGGGCGCCGACTCGGCCCCCGTGAAGTCGGCGAACGTATCCGTCCCGAAGGCCTCGGCATTGGGCCGGACGATCCGGTCGTGCTCGTCGATCCACACCACGGTGGGGACGTTGGTGATGGCGTAGAGCTCGGTGAGGAGGTGGTGGGGGTCGTAGAGCACCGGCATGGTCAATCCCCCGGTGAACGGGCGTACGTCGTCGGCGTCCTGGTCGATGGCCACGGCGATCACCGTGAACCCGTCGTCCACCAGTTCGTCGTGCAGGGCCTGCCAGCCCGGCAGGTCGTAGCGGCAGCCGCACCAGCTCGAGAAGGTGACGAGCAGCCGCTTGCGCCCGGCCCAGTCGGCGAGCGAGTGCAGGTTGCCGTCGAGGTCGGGCAGCGTGAACGGCGGGGCGTCGAGATCGCGCAGCGCCGCCCGACGCAGTTCGGCCGGGAGGGCCACGGCCACCAGCGACGCATCGGCATCGGCGACGCAGGGCTGGCCGACGGCGCCGGCCACGGCCACCAGGTCGAGCCGGTCGCCCACCCGGAGCCCGTCCATGTCCCGCACCGGCACGCAGACGTCGCCGCGACAGAGTCCGCTCGGCTTGAGCTCCCAGCCCAGGGTGGTCACCAGGTCGGCCGGTTCGATCAGCACGGACTCCCCGTCGGGGCCGATCCGACCGTCGACGGTCGCCGACCGGTCGGTGATGATGGTGATCTCGTCCACGTCGTCCTCCCCTTCTTCGGGCCCACCGTTGCCGGGAGGAGCGCCGGTGTCAATCCGGGGCCCGACCGCGGAGCCGCTCACCGCCCCGGGTCGGCAACCAGGCCGGCCGCCGCCACGAACCTCCGGCTGCGCTCGCGGTAGCCACCACCGCCCTCCGGGGTGGGCGCGGCCGGCGAGAACAGCACCACTCCGCCGCTCGGCGTCAACGCGGTGGCCGTGGCCACGGCCTCCTCGAGGTCCCCGGCCTCCCGGACCTCGGCGACCGCGCCGGCCAGCCGTCCCGCCAGTCGCTCGGGCCCCGGACCCAGGACGACCACGGCCGGAGGCGGCCGGTGCGAGCTCAGGGCGACGACGAGCGGCCCGGGATCCACCCCCCGGTCCGCCCCGCCCACCACGACGGTCAGGGGCCGCCCGGCGAACGTCCCGATGGAGGCGGCCGAGGCGAACGGATTGGAGGCCAGCGCGTCGTCGACGTAGGTGCGGCCGTCGCGCTCCCCCACCACCTCACATCGCGACGGCAGGCCGTGGAAGCCCTCCATGGCCTGCACCACGGCGTCGGCCGACGGGGCCGAGCCGGTCACGAGCATCACCCCGGCCACCGCCCCGCACAGGTTCCAGACATTGTGTCGACCCGCCACCCGCAGCCGGCCGGTGTCGGCCAGCCGCTCGCCGTCCACCGAGAGCCAGCCGTCGTCGTCGACCAGCACCCGGCCCTCGGGACCGTAGAGCGTCCGGTCGGGGTGCCAGGCGGTGCGGGCCACCGCTTCGGGGTTACCGGCGCAGACGGCCAGGCGACCCGGCGGGCCGGCCTCGACGAGACGCAGCTTGTCCCGGAAGTAGGGCTCGACCCCGCCGTGCCAGTCGAGGTGGTCGGGAGCCAGGCTGGTGAGGACCACCACCCCGGGCGACCGGGTCACGTCGGCGGCCTGGTAGGACGAGACCTCGACCACGTAGACATCGGGTCGGGGGCGCCCGTAGGTGTCGAGCACGGGGACGCCGATGTTGCCGATCAGCTCCACCGTTCGACCGTCGGCCTCGAGGAGGGCGGCAGCCAGGGCGGCCGTGGTGCTCTTGCCCTTGGTTCCCGTGACCGCCAGCACCGGGCCGTCGGCGTGGTCCTCGAGCCACAGGGCCATCGTCGTGGTCACCTGGACCCCGGCGGCGACGGCCGCCGCCAGCTCGGGACGGTACCGGCTCACGCCGGGCGAGCGGACCACCACCTCCACACCGGACCAGTCGACGGCGGCCGGGGTCAGCACGGAGTGGTCGTCACCCAGCGCCGCCACGACCCGGTCGGCGGCACCCGCCGGGTCGTCGTCGACGAGCACCGGCACCACGCCCCGACCGGCGGCCAGCGCGGCCAGCGCGAGTCCCTCGGTCCCCATCCCCCAGATGGCCACCCGGCGGCCCAGGACCCGGTCGAGGGCCGGCGCCCCGCTCACGGTGACTCGCCCGCGCCACCGACGCCGGTCAGCAGGGCGTCGACGGCATCCGCCACCTCCGGAACCGGAAAGGCCAACGCCTCTTCGGGCGACAGGAGCGACGCCACGTCCCCGTCGTCGACCAGGCGACCCGCCGTGTCCGCCAGGGCCCTCACCACCGGCGCCTCCCGCCATTCGGGGAGTCCGGTCAGCAGACGCAGAGCCACGGCCGACTCCCGTCGTTCCCCCACGCACTCGAACGGCTTGTCGGCGTCGCTCATGAGGGCGGCGAACCCGGCGATCTGGCCCGGGTCGGCGAACAGGTCGGTACCGATGATGGCCGTGAGCTGCGAGGGCTCCAGGTACGGCGCCAGCATGAGGGCGACGAATCGGCACTTCGGGCAGTGCCCGCACCAGCGGTCCCGCTCGACCGCGTCCTGGCGGAAGGCCGTGTTGCAGCTGCAGAAGGTGCCGTGGTAGCGGGTGAGGCCGGCGAAGGTCCGGGAGATGGCCAGCTCCGACCAGGGACGGAGGCCCGACCCGTACGTCAGCTCGGGAGCCACCGTCGAACGCAACTGCCCGGCCAACTGCTCCTCGAACTCCCGGCTCTTCGAGTACTGGTGGTTGACCGGGACGCCGCCGACCGACACGGTCTCCTCGCTGGCCGAGCGCTCGATGGCCATGACGATGGTGTCGTAGCCGTGGACGAAGGCCCCGACGGCGGCGACCAGCGACACGATGGCCGTCACCGGGACGTGCCCGTTGTACGCGCCCGAACGGTGGAGGTCGGCCAGCCCCGGGTCGAGGCGGCGCCGCACCACGAGCAGTTCGAGCCCCGCCTCGGCGGCCAGGTCCAGGACCAGCGGGTGCGGGTTGACGGCGAACAGTCGCGGCTGCAGATGGCGGACGGCCTCGATGAGCACCATGGAGTCCTTGCCCCCGCCGATCGGGACCACCAGGCCCGGTGGCAACGTCCCCCCGGCCGGGAGCGGCTGCGTGGCCTCACCACGGGAAGGCACCACGGTGACGGGACGGGGCACCGGCAGTCCGTTGGTGACTGCGAACTCCCGCAGGCCGTCGTCGTAGAGGTGGCGGTGCAGGTCGAGCTCGCCGACGCTGAGGGACTCGTCCTCCACGATGACGCGGTCGGGCGCCGCCGTCTTGTAGTAGCTGGTCCCGGCGGCCACGTGGAGGTGCAGGAGGGCCCGCTCGAACCCGGCACCGGACGGGACGGACCCCTCCACCGGAGGGGTCTCGAAGGTGACGGTCTCGGTGAAGAACACCCGGTCGTCGAGGGCGTAGCGGAGGGTGACCGTCCGGGTGGCCGGGTCGTACCCCCGCCCGACGATCCGGAAGTCGGCGTACGAGCCCGGGTCGAATCGTTCAGGGTCGGGCATCGGGCGGTCAGCGTAGCGGTCGCCCGCCCGGCCCCGGACCGGGAGGACGGCGCCGGGGGCGTCGGCCCCTCACCGGCGGGGCTCCTGACGCAGGTGGTCGACGATCTCCAGCCTGTCACCCGTCGACTGGACCACCCACACCTCCCCCTTCAGCAGGCGCAGGTCATACCTCGCCTTGGCCGACAGACCCGGGGCCAGGGCGTCGAGGAGGTCGGCGGCGATGTCTCCGTGGGTGCACAGGACGGCCGTCTCCCCCGCCATGCGCCGCAGCAGTCGCAGGGCGTCCTCGCTGTGTCCCTCGGCCAGCTCACCCACCGACTCGATCGGTAGCCCGAGCGCCTCGGCCGCCGGTCGCACGGTCTCGAAGCAGCGCACGGCCGGGCTGGAGAGGACCCGGCGTGGCCGGTATGCGGTGAGCAGGGGCACGAGACCCTCGGCCTGGGCCTGCCCACGGGAGGACAGGGGACGCTGGAGGTCGTCACCCTCGTAAGCGCTCCGCCGGCCGGCTCGCGCATGTCGGACCACGAGGAGCGGCATCCCCCGATGCTGCCACGCGCCGCCACCGCGGTGGCTGATGCGACCCGCCGCCACCCGGTCAGGGGCCGGGGACCTGGACGCCGGGGTCGGTGGGCAGGGGGAACACGTCGAGGACTCCGCCGTGCCGGGCCAGCGAGTGGTACCGACGCTCGGCGAACCACCACGAGCCATCCTCCAGGACATAACGGTCGTGGTAGAGGCCGAAGGCGGTGGAGAACCGGCCGCTGGCCCCGTCCTGGCGCAGTTCGCACATGAACAGCCGGCAGACGGCCCGACCTGAGTCGGTGCCCTCGGGGAAGGCGATGTGGGCATTCAGGACGACGAACTCGAAGAAGGTGAAGTGGGCGATGGCCGAGCCGATGAACTCGCCGACGGCGGGGCCGCCGACGAGGCGCAGCGGTTCTCCCTCCCGCCGGTCGATCACCACCTCGGCATCGGGCCGGAACAGGTGGTCGAGATCGGTCCAGGCCCGGCGGTTGACCACGTCGGCATAGGCGTGCTGCAGCCGCCGGATGCCGGTGTCGTGGACGGCTTCGGCCACCAGGTGCTCGTCGATCATGGCGGCGACGCTACCCTTCCGGCCGGCCGGAACTCGCGGACACGCCGTGCCCGTCGATACCGATGACGCGCCCGGTCAGCCCGCCGCGCTGCGCGAGAAGCCCCCGGCACCGCCGAAGCCCCCGGCCCCGCCGAAGCCCCCGGCACCGCCGAAGCCCCCGGCCCCGGACAGGCCGGCCAGCCCGGCGCGGGTGCTGGTGGTCGAGGACGACGGGACCGGTGCAGCCATGGTGGCCAGCGACACGGTCTGTCCGACGTGGATCCCGGTCAGGATCTGCGTTCGGAGCGCACCGACGATCCCGACGGTCACCCGGGTGGTCTTGATCGTGCCACCGTCGACGACGTACACGTAGTGGCTGGTCCCGACCGTGTGCACGGCTGACGACGGCACGGTCGTGACCCCACTGGCCCGGCCCGTCACGATCTGCACGGACGCGTCCGACCCCGAGAAGGGCCCGAGTGCCGCGGACTGGATCGCGATGGTGACCGGGTAGGTGGTCGTAGACGTCGACGAGGTCCCGAGTACGCCGATTCCCGTCACCGTGCCACTGACCGGGATCGAACTCGAGTCCGGCGTGACCAACGCCGACTGGCCGACGTGGACGTCCTGGACCTGGGTGACCGGCACCGTGGCCGCCACGTCGTAGTCGTCGCCGGATCCGACGACGACGACCTGCGGGGTGGCGGAGGGCGACCCGGCGGACACCGACTGCCCGGGTGTCAGCGAGACCGAGCCCACCGTGCCACTGATGGTGCTCACCAGATCGGCGTCACCCACATTCTGCTGGGCGGTGTCGAGTCCGGCCTGGGCCACGTCGACGTCGGCCTGGTCCAGCGCGATCGTCTCGGCGGTGACGGTCTTGGTGCGGGTCGTGGACCCCGTCGACGCCGCGGACCCGGTGGACGACGCCGACGAGCCGGAGTCCGTCGTCGAGTAGCCGGAGGTCGTCTTGGCCGAAGTGCCTGCCGACGAGGACCCGGCCGATGTCGATGCCGTCGTCGAGGCGGGTGAGGTGGTCGACGTGGTCGTGGAGCCGCCCCCGAAGCCCGAACCGCCGCTGCTCCCGCCCGGACCCCCGCCGCCTCCCGAGCCACCGAGGCCGAGGGCGGACGACAGTGCCGCCTCGTCCTTGGTGACCTGGTCGATGGCCGACACCAGGGCCTGATGGGCCGACGTGGCGGCAGCCAGCGCCTGGGTGCACGTCTCCGTGCCTCCGGCTCCGCCGCCGCCGGTGCCGCCGGAACCGCCGCCCGGAGCGCCGGAGGGGGCGGAGGTCGAACCCGGGTTGGTCGCGCTCGTGGTCCCCGTGGCCGGATCCGGCCCGGCGGTGGAATCGGACGACCCCGTACCGGACGAGGACGGTGCCGTGCAGACCGTCGTGGCCTCCGTCAGTGCCGCCCCGGCGGCGGCGGCGGCCTGGTCCTGCTTGTGCTGGTCGGCGACCAGGGCCGCCTGCAGGGACTCCACCTGCGCGTCCGACACCGAGCTACCCGAGTGCGACCCGGTGGTGGAGCCGGTGGCCGACGTCGAGGTCCCGGAGCCGGCCGCGGTCGAACCCGTGGAAGCGTCACTCGTGGTGGCGGTCGTCGCCGCCGCCGTCTGGGCGGCCTCGTCGGACGCCAGGGTGGCCTGGGCGGACGCCAGTGATGCCTGGGCGTCGATCACGGCCGTCTGCAGCGAGGTCATGTCCAGGGTGGCCACGACCTGTCCGGCGGCCACCTGCTGCCCCACGGACACATCGACCGTGCCGACCGTGCCCGCGGCGGCAAAGGTGAGGTTCGCCTGCTGCACGGGGGTGATCGTTCCGACGGACGAGAGGGTCGACACCGCGGTGGCGGTCTGCACCGACGCGGTGCGGTACGGGGGGCCGCTGGGGCGGGTGAGGAACCAGGCGGCCAGGAGCGCGCCGACCACTACGAGGACGGCGATCACCTTCCACAGGCCACCGCGGGGTGACTCCAGGGCTCGCGGTCCGTCCTCGGGCGAGGGCGCGGAGGACCTGGCCGGAGCCGGGTCATCGAGCACGGACGCCCGGGAGGCGCCCGACGGGTCAGGCACCCGCGCCCGCCCCGGGAGCGCCCCCACCGAAGCCGCCGGCGCCGCCCCGGAACCCTCCGAAGCCACCGGTGCAGGCTCCGTTCACCGGAGCCGAGATGGTCAGGGTCTGCGCGGTGACCGCGCCGGTGCTGCTCGCCGTGCCCTCGGCCCGGGCGCACTGGCCGACCACGATGGCCGCCGCGGTGGCCGTCTGGGTGGTGGTGAACGTGGTCGTGCCGGTGAGGGTCACGGTCACGCTCGACGCCTTCTTGGTCTGCGGATCGGTCTCGCTGACGGTCACCACCGACCCGGACACCGCGGTCACCTGGCCGGAGGCGGCGCCGAAGCCGCCGGCGGCGAAGGCACCCGTGTGGTGCGGGAAGGTGCCCCCTCCGGGCGTGGTGCCGCCCTCGCCACCGAAGCCGCCGGGGCGGGAGCCGCCAGGGCGGGTGCCGCTGAATCCACCGAAGCCACCTCCGACACCGCGGCTGCAGGCGCCCGAGACCGGCTGGCTGACCGAGACGGTGGTGGCGGTGATCGGCCCGCCGAACGGCGTGGCCGACGACGTGCCCGACGTCGGCTTACCGAAGGCGGAGATGCACGAGCCGACGGTCACGGCGGCCGCCGTGGTGTCGGTCGTCTGACGGATCGTGGTGGACGGCGTGTACGTCACGGTGGTCTGGCCGGTCTCGGTGTTCTGGACCTCCAAGGAGGAGCCGTTGACCGAGGCGATGGTCCCAGATGCCCCCGGCAGGCTGCTGGGGGTGGTGGTCGAGCCCGACGAACCCCCGGATCCCGCGGACGCGGCCGTGGAGGAGGTGGTCGACGCCGCCGAGGAGCCGCCACAGGCGGCGAAGGCGAGGCCGGCCGCGCCGACCGCGCCGAGGACGGCGAGCTGCCGGAGCCGTGGCGTCCGGGCACCCGGTCGCCCCGTCGCCTCGAGAGTGGGGGTGTCGTTGTCGTTGCTCATGGTCGCTTCCTTCGTTGACTCCGGCCCGGAGGCCGCCGGTGGGTGCAGTGGGGAGTTGTGGGTGGATACGGGGACGGGTCGGTGACGCACGATCGGCCTCATTCGTTGCGGAGGGCGTCGATGGGCGGGAGCTTGGCGGCCCGGCTGGCCGGGTAGACGCCGAACACGATCCCGATGACGACGGCCACGACGATGGCGCCGACCGCGGCGACCGGCGACACGGTGATCGGGTCGGAGATGAAGTGGGGCAGCACCTCGGCGCCGACGATGCCGAGAACGGCCCCGAGCAGGCCACCGACGGTGCCCAGCACCGACGCCTCCACCAGGAACTGCCGCCGGATCACGCGGGGGGTGGCGCCGAGCGCTTTGCGGAGCCCGATCTCCCGGATCCGCTCCGTCACCGAGACCAGCATGATGTTCATCACGCCGATGCCGCCGACGAGCAGCGAGATACCGGCGATCCCGCCCAGCAGCACGGTCAGCGTGCGGTCCACCGAGGTGGCGGTGGAGAGCACCTGCTGCTCGCTGGTGATGGTGAAATCGGCGTCCGACGCCGTTGTGATCGCGTGCAGACTCAACAGCTCGGCGTCGGCCTCCTGGTACGCGGCCGACAGGGTCGACGCCGACGTGGCCTGGATGAGGATCTGGCTGACCGAGTCCCGACTCGTACCGCCGAAGAGCAGCGCCGACGCGGTGGTCAGCGGCACGATCGCCTGATCGTCGGGATCGGAGGTGGTGGATGAGCTCGACGACGATCCGACGGTGTTGAGGACCCCGATCACCTCCATCGGCACACCGTCGACGTCGACGCTCTGGCCGACCGGACTGCGGAAGCTGAACAGCTCCTCGGCGGTGGTGGCGCCGAGCACGACGACACTGGCCCGGGTGGCGAGGTCGTGGGAGTCGATGAACCGCCCCTCGGTCATCGACCGTCCGCGCACCGTCAGCCAGGACGGATCGGTGCCGACCACGGTCGTGGTCCAGTTGGTGGTGCCGGCGACGAGGTTCTCACTCTCGGAGTCGGCCGGGGCCACGGCGTTGATGTCGGGTGCCACGATCTTCGAATCGAGAGCGGCCGCGTCCCCCGTGGTGAGCGTCGAGGCGGACCCGAACCCACCCCGGATCCCCGAACTCGACGTGGTGCTGCCCGGGGTCACGGTCAGGAGGTTGGAACCGAGCGCGGTGATCTCGGAACCCACCTGCTTCTGGGCTCCCTCGCCCAGCCCCACCGTCAGGATGACCGCGGTGATCCCGATCATGATCCCCACCACGGTGAGCGTGGACCGCAGTCGGTGCGACAGCACCGCGTCCAGGCCGGTGCGGAAGGTCTCCAGGACGTTCATGGCGCAGCCGTCCCGCTCAGGGCCGCATCGATGATCTGCCCGTCCAGCAGCCGGATGGTCCGGCCGGCGGCGTCGGCGACGTCCGAGTCGTGGGTGATGAGCACGATGGTGCGGCCCGAGCGGTGCAGCTCGTCCAGCAGGCCCATCACGTCCCGGGCGGAGACGGAGTCGAGGTTGCCCGTCGGCTCGTCGGCGAGGATCAGGTCGGGATCGGTGACCAGGGCGCGGGCCACCGCCACGCGCTGCTGCTGGCCACCCGAAAGCTCCCCCGGACGGTGGTCGACCCGGTCGGCCAGGCCGACCCGATCGAGGGCGTTCATCGCCCGGGTACGCCGCTCGGTGCGCTCGACGCCGGCGTACAGGAGCGGGAGTTCCACATTGCGCCATGCGGACAGCGATGCCAGGAGGTTGAACTGCTGGAAGACGAAACCGATCCGCTTGTTCCGCACGTGGGCGAGCTGGTCCTCGGACATCGTGCTCACGTCGTCGCCCGCCAGGAGGAAGCTTCCCGACGACGGGATGTCGAGGCAGCCGAGGATGTGCATGAGGGTCGACTTGCCCGAGCCCGAGGGACCCATGACGGCCACGTACTCCCCAGGATCGATGGTGAAGCTGACGCCCCGGAGCGCATCGACCTCGAGCGTGCCGGAACGGTAGGTCTTCCACACGTCCTCGACCTCGATGACGGGGCGGCCCACGACCCCGTGGGTAGCCGTGGGTTCGACCCACACCTGACCGGTGTCATCCATCGACTGCACCGGGGTGACGGCCCCCCGATGACGGTCGCCGGGCACCGTCATCCGCCGAAGCCCCCGCCGCCGCCGAATCCGCCGCCCCCGCTGAAGCCGCCGCCACCGCTGAAGCCGCCGCCCCCGCTGAAGCCGCCGCCGCCGCTGAAGCCGCCGAATCCGCCGGTGCCCGTCCGGGTGCCGCCGAGGGGGCTCCGGAACGAGACGGTGGTCACGTACACCTTCTGTCCGGCCGTCACCCCGCTGACGATCTGGGTGTCCCCTCCCGAGGCGATGCCGGTGGTGACGGGCCGGACCACCTTGGTGCCGTCGTCGTCGAGGGTGACGGCCGAGGAGCCGTTGGTGTACGAGATGGCGCCCGTGGGCACGACGACGACGTCCTGCAGCTCCTTCACGATGATCGAGACATTGGCGCTGGTGCCGCCGTACAGGCCCGAGGGGCTCCCCGTCACGTCGACGACCACCGGGAAGGACGAGACGCCGTCGGTGGTGGTGGCCACCAGCCCGATGGTGCCCACGGTCCCGTAGACGGGTGTCGTGGCACCGGACGGGGTGATGGTCGCCTGGTCCCCCACCTGGATCTGGGCGACCCCGCTGCTCGACACCGTCGTGTTGACGATGTAGGAGCCGGTCGACACGATGACCACCTGGCCCGACGAGGAGGACGAGCTCGCGCTGGAGCTGGACGAGGCGGCCGACACCGCGTTGGAGCCGGCCGAGAAGGCCGAGGCTCCCGTCGAACCGGTGGATCCGGTGCTCCCCGTCGAACCGCTCGTCCCGGACGAACCCGACCCCGACGTGGACGAGGACGACGAGCTGGTCACCTGCTGGCCCACCGTGAGGTCGACCGAGGCCACCGTGCCGGCCGTGGTGGCCGTCAGGGTGGCGTCGCCGACGGCCGTCTGGGCCGCCGTGACCTGTTGCTGCGACGAGGCGATGTTGGCGTTGTCGAGGGCGATCTGGGTGGAGGACGCGCCGTCGGCGGTGTCGGTGGCCAGCTGGGCCTGGTCGTTGGCCAACGTCGCCTGGGCCTGGGCCAGGGAGGCGTTGAGCGTCGTCGGGTCGACGGTGGCGAGCGTCTGCCCCTCCGCCACCACCTGGCCCTGGGTGACATCGACGGCGGTCACCTTGCCGGAGACCGCGAAGTTCTCGTCGGCCGTCGTGGCGGGCTCGATCGTCCCGGTGGCCGCGACCGTCTGGGAGACGGTCCCGGTCGTCACCGTCTGGACGGAGGTGGTGGTGACGATGCCCGCCGCTCCGCTCGAGGTGCTCCTCGTGGCCAGCCACGTGCCGACCCCGGCCCCGGCCAGGACGATCACGGCGGCCGCGATGATCCACCACTTCCGCCGGCCGGAGCCGGTTCGACCTGTCTTCGCCACTACGACCTCATCTGCTGTCCGGTGGCCGTGGCCACATCCACCCCCGGGTCGCCCATACGCTCCTACCTGGGGGTTCTGGTGCCCAAGCTCATCATCCGAACATAAGGTGAACATAAGCACCCGCTGGGCGCAGGGTAAGAATCGGCCGGAAGAGCACCTGGTCACAGGTGGATTCCGGGCCGTCGCGGAGGCTTCGCGGGCTCCCTAGGGTGGGTGGGAGCCCACCCGTCGACACCAGGAGGTCCCCCATGGAGTACGTCAACCTCGGAAGCACCGGACTGCGGGTCTCCCGCGTGTGCCTGGGCATGATGAGCTTCGGCAACGACTCCGACCGTCCGTGGGTGCTCGACGAGTCCGCCGCCGAGCCGATCGTGCGCGCCGCGGGCGAGGGCGGCATCACCTTCTTCGACACGGCCGACGTGTACTCGGGGGGTGCCTCCGAAGTGGCCACCGGGCGGCTGCTGCCCAAGTTCCTGACCCGCGACGAACTGGTCGTCGCCACCAAGATCCGTATGCCGGTCTCACCGGGGGAGAACGGCGGCGGCCTGTCCCGCAAGCACATCCTGTCGGGCATCGACGCGTCGCTGGCCCGGCTGGACATGGAGTACGTGGACCTCTACCAGATCCACCGGTGGGACGACCGCACACCGATCGAGGAGACCATGGAGGCGCTCCACGACGTCGTCCGGGCCGGCAAGGCTCGTTACATCGGGGCGTCGAGCATGCACGCCTGGCAGTTCGCCAAGGCCCAGCACGTGGCCGACGCCAACGGTTGGACCCGGTTCGTGTCGATGCAGAACCACTACAACCTCGTGTATCGCGAGGAAGAGCGCGAGATGATCCCGCAGTGCATCGACCAGGGGGTCGGCGTCATCCCGTGGAGCCCCCTGGCCCGCGGGGTGCTGGCCGGCAACCGGACCCGGGGGGGCGAGCGACTGACCACCCGGTCGAACACCGACGATTTCACCAACTACCTGTACGACCAGCCCACCGACTTCGACGTGGTCGAGCGCGTCGCCGAGATCGCCCGGGCGCGCGACGTGCCGCCCGCCCAGGTGGCGCTGGCCTGGCTGCTCCACAAGCCGGGGGTGACCGCCCCCATCGTGGGCGCCACCAAGCTGGGCCACCTCGAGGACGCGCTGGCCGCCGAGTCCCTCACCCTGGACGACGGACGAGATCGCCCGGTTGGAGGAGCCCTACGTGCCCCACCCCGTCCTCGGCCACTTCTGATGGCGTCACGCCCGACGCCACGGGCACCGGGCTCGCCCCCGGCGCCGCCCCCGTCAGGGGGGGCGTGTACGGTGCGGAGCAGGGTCCGGAGTGGAGCCGGGTGGAGCGTAGGAGGCAGGCCATGACCGAACGGATCGTCCCGTGAGCGGCGGCGGCCCGGACCGCCCCACCGGTGTCGACTTCCACTTCGACATCATGTGCCCGTACGCGTACCAGACCTCCCTCTGGATCCGGAACGTCCGCGACGAAACCGGGCTCGACATCCGCTGGCGGTTCTTCAGCCTCGAGGAGATCAACCGCGAGGAGGGCAAGAAGCACCCCTGGGAACGGGACTGGTCCTACGGGTGGTCCATGATGCGCATCGGCGCCCTGCTCCGCCGGAAGGACATGACACTGCTCGACCGCTGGTACGCCGAGGCGGGCCGGGCACTCCACGAGGACGGCCGCAAACCCCACCGTCCCGACGTGGCCGAGGAGATCCTGGCCGAGATGGGACTCGACCCCGGACTGGTGGCGGCCGCCATCGACGACCCCACCACCGGTGACGAGGTGATGGCCGAGCACGAGCGGGTCACCGCCCGCGGCGGCTTCGGCGTGCCGACGATGATCTTCGACGACGATCAGATGCTGTTCGGACCCGTCCTCGTCGACCCGCCCACCGGCGAGGCCGCCGTCCGCCTGTGGGACCTCACGACCGGGTGGCTCGAGTTCCCCCGCGTCTACGAGGTCCAGAGGCCGAAGTCGGCGGCCGACATCGACGCCATCGCCACCGCCTTCTCGTCGTACCTCCGGGCGCGGGACTGGTTCTCGGTGGAGAAGCCGACACCGTGACCCGCGATGCCACCAGGCGCCGGGAGCCCTCGTGCTGATCGTCGTCGAACCGCTCGAGGCCGGCGACCACAGCCACCCCGGCCATCCCGAGCGTCCCGCCCGGGTGGGGGCGGCCATGCAGGGCGTCGAGGACCTCGACCTCGGGAGCGACCTGGTCGTCGTCGAGGCGACCCCGGCCCCGGCCGAGCGCCTGATGCGCGTCCACACCCCCGCCCACCTCCAACGCCTCGAGCAGTTCAGCGCGGCCGGCGGCGGATCGCTGGATGCCGACACCTATGCCGGGCCCACCTCGTGGCAGGACGCCCGCCTGGCGGCCGGAGCCGGTCTGGTGGCCATCGAGGCCGCCCGGACCCACCGGGCGCCGGTCTTCGTGCCCGCCCGGCCCCCCGGCCACCACGCCCCGGCCGACCGGGCCATGGGGTTCTGCCTGCTCAACAACGTGGCCGTCGCCGCCACCGCCCTGGTCGACGCCGGCGAGCGGGTGCTGATCGTCGACTGGGACGTCCACCACGGCAACGGCACCCAGGACCTGTTCTGGGACGAGCCTTCGGTCCTCTATGTCTCCACCCACCAGTGGCCCTGCTACCCGGGCACCGGCAGTGCCGCCGAGGTCGGGGGGACCAACGCCCGGGGCACGACCCTCAACGTCCCCCTCCCGCCCGGCGCCACCGGGGACGTGGTCCGGGAGGCGTTCGCCCGCATCGTGACCCCGGCGGTGGCCGGGTTCCGGCCCACCTGGGTACTCGTCTCGGCCGGTTTCGACGCCCACCGCGACGACCCGCTGGCCGAGCTGGCGCTGTCGGCCGGTGACTTCGCCGAGCTGGCCGGGACGGTGGCCGGCTACGCCCCCGAGCCCGGGCGGCTCATCGTCTTCCTCGAGGGGGGCTACGACGTCGGCGCCCTGCGGTCGTCGGTGGCCGCCGCCCTCGGCCGCCTGGTGGGGGCGCCCGGTCCGGGAGCCGACGAGGCGCCGACGTCCGGGGGCCCGGGCGTCGAACAGGTCCACCTCGCCGCCGCCCGCCGACGGGTCGCCCTCGACGGCTGAGCCGTTCGCACCGCCCCCGGGCACCCCGCACGTCCCGATCCCGCACCTCCGGAGGACCCATGAGCCCATCAGGACACGTACCCATGCTCCCCGAGGGCTACGCTCGCAGCCGCACCACGCGCGACGCGGGCGGCACCGTCTGGAGGGACACCGTGAACGACACCCAGGACCATCCGAACGACCCCGACGCCGTCGTCGTCGGCTTCGACGGATCCACGGCCGCCGCCGCCGCCGTGGACTGGGCCGCCACCCAGGCGGCCCGGACCGGCTCCCGTCTCGACCTCGTGACGGCGTGGGAGTATCCGACGAGCTGGGGCAACGTGATCCCGCTGCCCGACGACTACGACCCCGCCGCCGACGCCCAGCGCCTGCTCGACCCGGTCGTCGAGCGGCTCCAGAGCGCCCATCCGGGCCTCGCCGTCCACGCCCATGTCGTGGAGGGCCACGCCTCCGAGGTGCTGGTCGAGGCGTCGCGGCACGCCGGACTGCTGGTCGTGGCCAGCCGGGGTCACGGCACGTTCTCGGGCATCGTCCTCGGCTCGGTCAGCCAGCACTGCGTCACCCACGCCGCCTGCCCGGTGGTCGTCTACCGCCAGCCCACCGGGGGCTGAGCCCGGCCGGGGGTCACGCGGCCGCCGACCGCCCGTCACCAGGTGTCGATGCAGTTCCGCTTCTTGCCGGTACGGGGCGGTGGGGGCGGTGAGGCCCGCAGCGCCTCCACGATGCGGCGCCGCGACTCGGCCGGGTCGATCACGTCGTCGATCTCGTAGGCGGTGGCCACGTGCAGCGCCTTGCCGTGCTCGTAGGCCAGCTCGACCATGGAGGCGAAGAGGGCTTCGCGCTCGACCGGATCCTCGACGGCGTCGAGCTCACGTCGGAAACCGAGCCGCACGGCACCCTCGAGACCCATGCCGCCGAGCTCACCACTCGGCCAGGCCACGACGAAGACGGGCGAACGGAAGCTGCCGCCGGCCATCGCCTGGGCGCCGAGCCCGTAGCCCTTCCGCAGCACGATCGTGCACAGCGGGACGGTCAGACTGGCCCCGATCACGAACATGCGGCTGACGTGGCGGACCTGGCCGGTGCCCTCCGCCTCGGGCCCGACCATGAACCCCGGGGTGTCGCAGAGGGACACTACCGGCAGGTCGTGCGCGTCGCAGAGCTGCAGGAAGCGGGCCGCCTTGTCGGCCCCGTCGGCGTCGATGGCCCCACCCAGGTGGGTCGGGTCGTTGGCCAGGATCCCCACCGGGCGTCCCTCGATGCGGGCCAGGGCGGTGACCATCCCGGCACCGAAGCCGCGGCGCAGCTCGAGCACCGATCCGGTGTCGGCCAGCAGGTCGACGAGGGCCCGGATGTCGTAGGCCCGCCGACGCTCCTCGGGGACGGCCGACCGCAACCGACGCTGGTCCGCGCACTCCCACCCGTCCACCGGTCCCTGGAAGTAGGAGAGGTAGCGGCGGGCCAGGTCGACGGCCGCCGCGTCGTCGGTGGCCACCAGGTCCACCACGCCGTTGGCCACCTGGACCTCCAGGGGGCCGACCTCCTCGGGGCCGAAGGTACCGAGTCCACCTCCCTCGATCATGGCGGGGCCGCCCATGCCGATCGACGTGCCGTCGGTGGCGATGATGACGTCGCAGCAGCCGAGCAGCGCGGCGTTGCCGGCGAAGCACCAGCCCGAGGCGATGCCCACGAGGGGCACGAGGCCGCTCAACCGCCCGAAGAGTGCGAAGGCCTGGGTGTCGAGGCCGGTGATGACCGCGTAGTCGGTGTCGCCGGGCCGGCCGCCGCCACCCTCGGCGAACAGCACCACCGGGAGGCGGAGGCGCTCGACCAGCTCGAACAGGCGGTCCTTCTTGCGGTGGTTCTGCTGGCCCTGGGTGCCGGCCAGCACGGTGTAGTCGTAGGAAGCCACGGCGCACCGGGACCGCTCGTCGGCGAAACGGTCACCGTTGACCCGGGCCAGGCCGCCGACGAGGCCGTCGGCCGGGGTGCGCTCGATCAGGTCGGCTTCGTCCCGCCGGCGCCGCTGCGCGGCGATGGCGAAGCCTCCGTACTCGGTGAAACTCCCCGGATCGCACAGGTCGGCGATGTTCTCGCGTGCCGTCCGGCGGCCGTGTCCATGACGGCGCGCCACCACGTCGGGGCGCCCCGCGTCGGAGAGCAGGTGCCGCCGAGCGAACAGCTCGGCCAGATCGGGGCGCACCGCCCCGGGATCGATCTCCTCCGCGGTGGACGGCTCGTGCACGACCGGCGGCCCGGCCTCCACGATGGCCAGGGGCGTCCCCTCGGACACCAGGCCACCCGGCTCCACATCCAGATAGGCGAGGGTTCCCGCCACCGGACTGCGGACGACGTGCTCCATCTTCATCGACTCGAGCACCACCACGATCGTGCCGGCCGAGACCTCGGCGCCGACCGGCACCGGCAGGTGGGCCACGGTCCCCTGCAACGGAGCGATCAGCCGGATCTCCTCACCCGGCACCACGCCCCGGTCGGCCGCTCCGTCTGCCGCGTCTCCCCCTCCGGCGCCCGTCACCGGGTTCAGACCACGCCCATCGGGTAGATGGACGCCTCGTCCGCCATGGCCGCGATGGCGGACGCCCGTTCTGCCGGGTCCATCGGCGTGGCGGCCGAGGCGGCGGCCAGGGCGGTGGTCAGGACCCCCGTGTCCCCCGGGGTGCAGAAGGCGTGGACGCCGGGGGTGGAGAGCGCGAACCGGACACCGCGGGCCACGGAGGCCGGATCCGTGCAGGGCTCGTACCAGGTGTCGGCGGTGGCGTCCCGGCCGGCCCACGGGCGGGCGGCCGCGGCCTTGATGGCCATCACCCCGATGTCGTGCTCGACGGCGTACGCGAGGAGCTCCTCGGCGTCGCGTCGGTAGTCGGGATCGGCCCACAGCCGGGGGTAGACGGGGAACATCACGGTGTCGAGGTCGTAACGACGCAGGGCTTCGAGATGGGCCGCCGGCGCGCTGTGCTCGTGGCCGGTGATCCCCACCCACCGGGTCAGACCCTCGTCGCGGGCGGCCAGGAGGGTGGCCACCGCCCCGGACCGGGCGTCGAGCTCGGCCAGGTCGGTGACGGCGTGGAGCTGGTACAGGTCGAACGAGTCGCAACGGAGCAGGGTGAGCGACTCCTCCAGCTGGGCCCGCACTCCGGCCGGGTCGTGACGGAGTGTCTTGCAGGCCACGAACAGCCGGTCGCGCACCCCGGGGATCAGCGGTCCGAGGAGCTCCTGGGCCCGCCCGTACTGGGGGGCGACGTCGAGGTGGTTGACCCCGGCGTCCAGCGCCTCCTGGAACGACGCGGCCGTGGTGTCCGGGTCCGACCGGGCGAAGGCCGCCCCCCCGAGGACGGCCACCGAGGACAGGTGGCCGGTCCGTCCGAGTCTGCGTCGCTCCACGGGATCAACCTAGTGGGCCACCCGGGCGCCGCGACGGCCCGGCCGGTGGCTCAGACGCCGGCGGCCGCGTCCCGGGCCGCCTCCCACGCCTGGAGCATCGTGCCGAAGTGCATGGGGTTGTAGACGTCCTCCTCCGAGGACCAGAGACCGTCGCCTGAATACTTCAGGATGGTGATGTTGTACTCCTGATGGACGCTCCCGTCGCCGGGGTCGCGCATCCGGTTCCAGACCTGGCAGACCACCCAGCCACGGTCCTCGTCGATCACGTACCACTCGATCGGGAACTCCGGCATCTCGCTGCCGGGATACGTCGACATCGTCTCCTGGATCCAGGTGTAGATCGCCTCCCGACCGTGCATCCGGCCGTAGAGGTGCTCGATGTACTCGGCGTCCTCGGTGAACAGGTCGGCCCAGGGGCGCCAGTCGCCGCTCGCCCCCGATTCCGCCGCCCGCCGCTGGTACTCGGCAAACGCCGTCTCGAGCTCGGCCCTCGGCCACTGTCCCACGTCGGTCCCTCCCCCCGGCCCGGTGGGCCACGCCCACAGTGTGGGCCGCCCGGGCACCCGGGTCAACGACCGGAGGCCTACGATGGAGGATCGGCTCGTAGGAGGTGACGATGACCACCGCTTGGCGGGTACTCGCCCTCGGCGAGCGTGACCCGGTGGCGCCGGTCGAGGAGGTGGTGCGCCTCATCGACCTGGCGGGCACCTCCACCGGTGCCGCCTACAGCCGGAGTGACGTCGTGGAGGCCCTCCACGAGCACCAGCCGGCCGTGGTGGCCCTCTCCTCCGCCGGCGAACTCGTCGGGGTCGTGGTGGCCCGGGTGGCCGGTCCCGACGCTCACGTCCTGGCCTTCGCCCTCCATCCCCAGTGGCGCCGCCGCGGTATCGGGTCGGCTCTGCTGCGCCAACTCGACCAGGAGGTCATCCACCGGGGATCGTCGCGCCTCCTGGCCGTCGTCCAGGCGGGCCAGGTGGGAGAGGACGCCTTCGTGAACCAGGGGTTCACCCACCTGGAGGGGCTGCACCTGTTCGCCCGCGACGCCTCGATGGTGCCCGAGGAGCTGGCGGTGGTGGAACGTTTCGGTGGCACGGCCCCCCAGGACGGGCTGTGGGAGTCGATGAAGGGGTTCTCATCGGCCAAGGAGCTTCTCGACCGACGGGTCGTGGCCCCACTCGCCCACGCCGAGCTGGCCGACCGCCTCGGGCTGCGCCCGCCCGCCGCCGTCCTGCTGTTCGGACCACCGGGGACGGGCAAGACGTCGTTCGCCCGGGCCATGGCCTCGCGCCTGGGCTGGGCGTTCGTGGAACTGCACCCGTCGCTGCTCGGACAGGGCGTCGAGGGGGCCCGCACGCTGCGCGACTCGTTGGCCGACCTCCTCCGGGTCGACCGCCTCGTGACCTTCATCGACGAGGCCGACGAGATCGCCTCGGACCGGGCCGAACGACCCGACAGCCAGCCCCTCGTGAACGAGCTGCTGAAGGCCGTGCCCCAGTTCAAGGCGCGTCCGGACCGACTGGTCGTGATGGCCACCAACTCGATCGCCTCCATCGACCCGGCGTTGCTGCGTCCCGGCCGGTTCGACCTGATCATCCCGGTCGGGGCTCCCGACGAGATGGAGCGACGTGAGCTGGCCGCGGAGTTCGTACCGTCGGGGGACCCGGCCGACGTGGCGGCCGCCACCTCCGGGTTCACGCCCGCCGACTTCGCCCTCGTCGCCCAACGCGCCGCCCAGCTCGCCTTCGACCGGGCGGTCGACGGACGCGACGCCGTGGTGACCGGCGACGACGTGCTCGCCGCCGTGGCGCGGACGCGGCCTTCGGTCAGCGCCGAATCGGCCGAGCGGTTCGCCGACGAGGCGGCGCGCTCTCGCGCCTGTGATCGGGGCCGTCGGGCCCCACTCAACCGTCGGCCAGCAGCCTCGCCCATATCGACGCCAGCGAGGTCTCGTCGCCCTCGACCTCGACCACCTTGCGACGGGAGGAGGCTCCGGCGGTGATGCGCACGGCGCCGCGTGCGACCCCCAGGGCGCCGGCCAGGGCCTCCACCACGGCGCGGTTGGCCCGGCCGTCGGTAGCGGGCTCGCGCACCCGCACCACCAGCGCGCCGTCATGGCCGCCCCCGACGGACGGCCGGGTCGACCTGGGTCGCACGAGGACGTTGCGCTTCATGCGACCACACTGCCACCCACCACCGGCGGCGGCCCCGGACCCGTGTAGAACGGGGACATGCCCTCCCGCGAGCTGGTCGTACTCGGCTCGGCCAGCCAGACCCCGACGCGTCGGCGCAACCACAACGGCTACCTCCTGCGCTGGGACGACCGCGCCGTCCTGTTCGACCCCGGCGAGGGCACCCAGCGCCAGCTCCTCCTGGCCGGTGCCTCCCCCACCGGCATCCACCACATCTGCGTGACCCACTTCCACGGCGACCACTGCCTGGGCCTGCCCGGCATGCTCCAGCGACTGTCGCTCGACCGGGTCACCCACCCGGTCGAGGTGCTCTTCCCGGCGTCGGGAGCCGGGTACTTCGAGCGGCTCCGCCATGCGTCGGCCTACCAGGACCACCTCGACGTCCGGCCGGTGCCCGTGGCGACGGACGGTCCGGCGTCGACCGGCGGCCCGTTCGCCATCGAGGCCGTCCGGCTCGACCACGACCCCGAGACGTTCGGCTGGCGGGTGGTGGAGCCCGACGGCGTCCGGATGCTTCCCGAACGGCTCGCCGACGTCGGCGTCTCCGGCCCCGACGTCGGACGTCTGGCCACGGCCGGCGTGGTCGACGGACCGGGGGGCCGGGTGCGGCTCGAGGACGTGAGCGAGCCGCGCCGGGGCCAGCGCATGGCCTTCGTGATGGACACCGGGATGGGTGACGCAGCCGTCGAGCTGGCCGGCGGCGCCGACCTCGTGGTGTGCGAGGCCACCTTCGCGTCGGCCGACCGGGAGCTCGCCCGCCGGTACCGCCACCTCACGGCCGCCGACGCCGGCCGGGTGGCCCGGGACGCGGGCGCCCGCCGGCTGGTCATCACCCACTTCTCGCAGCGCTACCCCGACGTCCGCCTCCTCCTGGACGAGGCGCTCGCCGTGTTCCCCGACGTGGTGGCGGCCGAGGACCTGGCCCGCATCCCGGTGCCGTCCCGGATCCGCTGACCGGACCACCGGGGGGAGTGGGGCGGTCAGCCGGGCCCGGCGAAGTACTCGTCGCGCAGGCTCCGCTTCAGGATCTTGCCGGAGGCGTTGCGGGGCAGCTGCTCGTCGGCGAAGGCGATCCGGCTCGGGACCTTGAAGGGGGCGAGCGACTCGGCCAGGAAGTCCTTCAGCCCGTCGGCGTCGAGGTCGGAGCCCGGCTGGCGCAGGATCACACAGGCCACCTCCTCGCCCAGCCGTTCGTGGGGGACGCCGAAGACCGCGGCCTCGTAGACGTCGCCGTGCTCGTAGATGGCACTCTCCACCTCGGCGCAGTACACGTTCTCCCCGGCCCGCAGGACCATGTCCTTGGCCCGGTCCTCGATGTAGAGGAAGCCGTCGGCGTCGATGCGGCCGAGGTCGCCCGAGGCCAGCCAGCCGTCGACGATCGCCTCCGCCGTGGCCTCCGGCTTGTTCCAGTAGCAACGGATGACGTTCGGGCCCCTCATGTAGATCTCGCCCCGGGCCCCGACCGGCACCGGGTGGCCGTCGTCGTCCCGGATCTCGACGTCCATGACCGGCATGAGGACCCGTCCGGTGGACGTCGGGTGGGTGACGTAGTCGTCCCCGGTGTTGCCGGGACCCAGGCCGTTCGTCTCGGTCATGCCGTAGCCGATGTTGGGCCGGCCCTTGGCGAACCCCTTCTCCACCCGGTCGACCAGCTTGGCCGGCGCCGGAGCGCCCCCGCCGCCCACGCTGGCCAGCGACGAGGTGTCGTACTTGTGGAACGACGGGCTCTCCAGCATGTCCCAGCTCTGGGTGGGTACGCCGACGAAGGTCGTGACCCGCTCGGCCTCGATGAGCCGGAGGGCGGTGTCGGGATCCCAGCGGTGCATCATCACCAGCTTGAACTTCATCCCGAAGCAGGAGAGCATCACCGGCACGCACCCGGTCACGTGGAACAGCGGCACGATGAGGATGAAGCAGGGGGCGAATGAACCCCCGGTACCGAACACGTCCTCACCCTTGCGGGCGGTGAGGATGGTGGAGTTGCACCAGAAGCCCATGAGGCCGTTGATGACGGCCCGGTGCGTCGACACCGCCCCCTTGGGGAAGCCGGTGGTGCCCGAGGTGTAGAGGATGGTGGCGTCGTCGTCGGGGTCGACGTCGACGTCGGGCATGGAGTCGCCGAGGGTGACGACCTCGTCGTAGCGCCGGACCCCCGTGGGGTTGGGTTCCAGCCGGTCGCCGCGCACCATGATCATGGGCACGCTCGCGCGAGTGGGCGGGGGCGTGGGCCCGCTCGATCCGCTCGGGGTCGGCGATCAGCAGCGACAGGCCCGAGTCCTCGATGGCGTAGTCGAGTTCGGCCTCGGTCCACCAGGCGTTGAGCGAGACGGAGACGGCACCCACCGAGAGGATGGCGGCGAAGGAGACGATCCACTCGGGCAGGTTGCGCATGGCGATCCCGACCCGGTCGCCCTTCCCGATGCCGTAGGTGTCCACCAGGCATCGGGCCAACGCGTCGACGTTGCGCATCGTCTCGGCGAAGGACCAGCGCTCGTCCTCGTAGACGAGGAACTCCGCCTCGTCGCCCCGGGCACCGGCGAACATCTGGCCCAGGTTGGCGGGTGCGTTCTTGAAGACCCGGACCTCACGACCACCGGCCGTGACGGTCACGACCTCGAACAGCTGGCCCGGTCCGGTGACCTGGGCCAGCGCCTCCTCGTATGTCAGCGACACCGTCGCCTCCTCGCTCACCGCCTGCCTCGACCGGTCGATGGAGCCGGCGGACAGTGAGTGTAGGTCGCCCGGGGACCGGTCGGTCCCGGCGCGACCCGCCCGATCAGGCGCCGGGGGCGTCGGCTACGGGGGTCGACGCCGGCTCGTGCACCACCGGCGCCCCGAACGCGGCCCGCCGGCTGGCCCGCCGCAGGGCGGCCAGCACCGGTCGCCCGAGGACGAGCACCATCACGCCGTTGGTGAGGGCTCGGGGGATGTCGAAGCCGAGGGATGTCGTCAGGTCGAAGAACAGGAAGCTGTGCAGGTTGTGGACCAGTCCTGCTCCCGGCACGAAGGCGAAGGACGTCGAGGTGTCGGCGCCGAACGGCCAGAACCAGAGGTTGAGCAGGGTGCCGTAGAGGATGCCGGCCACGGCCGCGTAGCCGGCCAGGAGCAGGATCTCGGTCCGGCCCCGGGCCGGTGGCAGGCAACCCGCCCCGAAGCCCATCCAGGCGGCGCCGAACATCTGGAACGGCAGCCAGGGACCGACGCCCCCGGTGATCAGGGCCGACACCACGATGGTGAGCGCCCCCAGCACGAACCCGAACCCCCGGCCGAGTACCCGCCCGGCGGGGATCAGGAGGAAGAAGACCGGCTCGAACCCGGCGACTCCGGGACTCGGCACCCGCAGGGCCGCCCCGCAGGCGGCCAGGATCCCGAGCAGGGCGATGGCCTTGGCGTCCAGGGATCCCTCGGCCAGCTCGCTCAGGACCACGGCGAGGAGCAGAGGTAGGACGGCGATGAAGATCCACGGGGCATCGGCTGCATGGGCCTGGGCGTTGCCGGCCGAGCCGTGCAGCAGCAGGGGCCAGCAGAAGCCCACCATCCCGACCAGCGAGGTGACGGCCAGCAGCACCGAGGCACGCGGCCGGAGCCGCACGGCGGCCGACAGGCCCCGGCGCTCAGCCACCGACGGCCTCCGGTTCGAGGGCTTCCCGGACCTCGGCCACCGTCAGCCACGGTTCGGGGGCCAGAACCTTGGCCACCTGGGGGGCGAACACCGGGGAGTGGCAGACCACGTCACGGGCGGGTCCGTCGGCGACGACCTCGCCTTCGGCCAGGACCATCGCCCGGGTGGCCACCTGCGCCACCAACTCCACGTCATGGGTGGCCATGACCACGGCGTGGCCGTCGGCGGCCAGCTCACCCAACAGACGGACCAGCCGGGCCTTTCCCGGGTAGTCGAGGCCTCGGGTGGGCTCGTCCAGGAGCAGCAGGGGTGGCCTCGGTGCCAGCACCACCGCCAGGGCCAGGGCCAGGCGCTGGCCCTCGGAGAGGTCCCGGGGGTGGCGGTCGCGTGGCAGTCCCGGCAGGACGCGCTCGAGCATGGCCGCCGTCGTCCCGGCGGCGAGGCCGGTGTCGTGGTCGGCCGACGCGCACTCGTCGGCCACCGAGTCGCCGTAGAGGAGGATGCCGGCGTCCTGGGGCACCAGGCCCACGCGGGCGACGAGTGCCTTCGGAGCGAGGCCGTGGGGCGCGTCGCCGCCCACCTCCACCCGCCCGGCGGTCGGCGGCCGCACCCCGGCCAACTGGGACAACAGCGTGGACTTGCCGGAGCCGTTACGGCCCATGACGGCGATGATCTCGCCGGGCCGCACCTCGAGGTCGACGGCGTCGAGCGCCGTAACCGGGTCGTAGCGCACGGTGACTCCGTCGAGGCGGGCCTGCACCGCACCCTGCGCCGGCGGTGGGGCGTGGGGCGGCGCGACGTCGGCCAGCCGGTCCCGCAGGGGTCCGGCCCGGCGTCGGGCGTCCCGGACCGACAGGGGCAGGGGCACCCAGCCGGCCAGTCGCCCGAGGTCGACCAACGGCGGTGCCACCGGGGAGTCGAGCATCACCTCGGCGGCCGGCCCGACCACCAGCGGCAGGCCGCGCCCGGGCACCAGCACCACGGAGTCGGCGAAGGGCAGGACACGCTCGAGGCGGTGCTCGGCGAGCAGCACGGTCAGACCGAGGTCGTGGACCAGGCGGGTGAGCGATGCCAGCACCTCCTCCGCCGCCGCCGGGTCCAGGGCCGACGTCGGCTCGTCGAGGACCAGCACCCGCGGGGACGCGGTGAGGACGGCGCCGATGGCCACCCGCTGCTGCTGGCCCCCCGACAGCGTGCCGAGGGGTCGGTAACGCAGTTCATGGAGTCCCAGGAGGTCGAGGGCGTCCTCCACCCGACGTCGCATCACGGTCGGGGCCAGGCCGAGGTTCTCCATGGTGTACGCCAGTTCGTCCTCGACCACGTCGGTGACGAAGCTGGCGGCCGGGTCCTGACCGACCATGCCCACCACGTCGGCCAACTCCCGGGGTGGATGGTCGCGGGTCGAGCGGCCGCCGACCTGCACCTCCCCCGTCAGCCGTCCCCCGGTGAAGTGGGGGACCAGCCCGTCGACCGCCCGGAGCAGTGTGGTCTTGCCCGAGCCCGTCGGGCCCACCACGACACACAGCTCCCCCTCGCCGATGGTGAGGTCGACCCGGTCGAGGGTCGGACGGTCGGCGCCGTCGTAGGTGAACGACACGTCCGAGAATCTGATCATGACACCGGCTCCCCGGGACGGGTGGCCGTCGGGCGGCCGGTCCGGGTCCCGGCTCCGGCGCCCGGTGCCGGCAACGCGACGGACGGACCCGGACTCTCCCGTGGTCGGGGCGTCGCCGGTGGTCGGGGGTCGGCGGCGCCGGGTGCCTCGGCCGGACGATCGGAGGACGCCGGTCCGGCCCCCACCACCGGGCCGGGGCGCTCGATCGGGGCGATCCAGGCCGGGGCCAGTCCGATGAGCACCCCGACGACGGCCACCACCGGCAGGGTCGGCGCCGTCAGGGGATCGGCTACGAACTGCAGGCCCGGCACCCCGGCCAGACCGGCACCCACCAGGGTGGCGACCACGACGACCCCCGACGCCGACACCAGCCACTCCGGGGACCGCCAGGGGTCGGGTCGGTAGCGGGTGCGGTTGGTCCGGCGCCCACCGGCCGCCAGGCCCGTGCCCACCAGTACGGCGCCCACCGCGACGAAGGGGATGCCACCGCCCGGCAGCGAGCCCGCCACCAGCACGCCGTACACCCCGGCCAGGACCAGCAGCAGTCCGGCCGCGGTGCCACCCGTGGCCCAGCGCCGGACACCCCGCGCCACCGGGACCCGCCGCCCGTAGCCGCGGGCGTCCATCGACGAGGCCAGCTGCAGCGACCGCTCGAGGGCCCGCTCCAGCACCGGAACGGCCATACCCCGGATCCCGGACAGGCCCCGGACGGAGCGCCCCCGCAGGCGGCGGGCTTCGCGGATGTCGCCGATGGCCATGACGAGCTCGGGCGCGAACGACAGGGACACGGTGATGGCCACCCCCGCCTCGTAGAGCACGGCGGGCAGGCAGCGCAGCAGCCGGTACGGGCTGGCCAGCGAGTTGGCGGCGCCGAAGCAGACCAGGACCACGGCGAGCTGTAGACCGGTGACGGCGGCCTGCACGATGGACTCGATCGTCACCGGACCGCCGACACTGACCCCTTCGGCCCAGGACGGCAGGGGAACGTGCGGCAGCGTGAAGATCGTGTGGCCGGGCAGCGACCGGTCGCCGAACACGATGACGAGGGCGACGCGGAGCACGATGACGACGAGCCCGAGTTTCAGGAAGACGCCCATCGAACGCGACCACGGGGCGGCGGTGCGGCGGGCCGAGACCACGAAGACCACCACCGCACCGGTCACCAGAAGCAGGATCGGGTTGGTCGTGCGTGACGCCGCACCGGCCATGCACGCCGCCCAGAGCCACCACGCGCCCGGGTGGAGCCCGCGACGCCCCGCCCCGACGGCGGTGACGGTGCGACTCATCGGTCCACGGCGGTCAGCGGGTCCGCGGGTTCCGGCGCGAGCGGACGTAGGCGGCGATGGCCAGCCCGGCCACCAGGAGGCCGCCCACGATGAGGGGGACGGGGCTCGAGCCTCCGGTCCCCCCGGCGTGGCCGGCGGCATCCTCCAGGGGGACCGATGACGGTACCGTCGTCGTTGCGGACGCATCCGTCGAGGACGTCGTGGTCGACGACGGGGCGCCGGGGGCCGACGGGGACGTGGAACCCTCCGGGGCGGAGGTGGTGGTCACCGTGCCCTTCTTGGCGTGGGGGTGCTGACCCGCCCCACCCGCCACCGCTCCGGCGCCACCCGCGAGTGACCCGGCCGCACCGGTCGACGGATTCCCGCCGCCACCGTCGCCGCCGGCCTTGCTCCCGCCGCCGCCCGGGGTGGTCCCGTGGGGCCCACAGATGGCGTCGTAGTGGGGGGCCGTCCGCGGCGGAGGGTCGCTCGGGTTGGCCCTCCCCGGATTCTCGAACCTCCAGCCCTCGACGTCGTTCTGGCCCACCAGGTTCTGGGCGCCCGTCTCGGCGTAGGTCCAGCCGCGGGATCCACCGGTCCAGTACGCCCAGTAGATGTATCCGCCGGCCACCTCCGTGCCGCAACCACTGGAGGGGATCCCGTTGATGGAACACAGCAGGCCGCTGGAGGCGTAGGTGGGTTGGGCCAGGTGCTCCTGGGCGACGAAGGCGGCCAGCGCGTCGTAGCGGTCATCCGACGAGGGGACCGTCACGCAGCCGACCACCTGGTCGGTCGCCGAACCACCGAAGTCGAGCACGAAGGCCACCGACGTCTCCCCCGCGGTGCCGGCGGCGTGGGCGACATCGGCGAAGGGGCGCAGGGCGAAGGGCCCGGCCAGGGCCAGGGCGGCGGTACCGGCCGCCACCACGAGGACACCGCGGGCCACCCGCCACCACCGTCCGCAGCGGCGCGAGGACACCCGGGCCTCGGTTTCCGCCTCGGTGGGATCCGTCCGGTGGCGCCTGATGACGGACATCGAACCTGCTCGCTTCCGGGCCTGACCCGGCAGCACCGGGAGTCCTCCCCCGGTGACCGAGTCCGCGCCGCTGTTCTCGACGGGTGGGACTCACCAAGTCCGGGGCGGCATCCCGGCTCGCGGCACACGCCCTGTCGGGTCGTCACGTGCCGCCTACGGTTGCGGACCAGCGCCGGAGTTCGACCGGCTTCCCCGCCCGGGGACTTCATGATGCTGTTGCGATGGTAGCAGGACGTCCCACCCGACTCCCGGGCGGTCCGCCGTGACCGGAGCCGCCGCCCCCCTCAGGCGGCCGGTCCCGCCGGTCCCAGCCAGTCGGCGGTGGCCTCGGCCACGCAGCCTCCGGTCTCGGTCACGGCCCGCCGGTGGCCGAACCGGTCGACGAGACAGGTCACCGCACAACCGGCGTCCCGGGCCCGGTCGGCGCCCTCCCCGGTGCACCGACCGGCCACCACCAGCGTGGCGACCCCGTCCCGCCGGGCGTCCCCGACCACCCCGCCCACGACCTTCCCCTGGAAGGACGTGGCGTCGAGGGCGCCCTCCCCGGTCACCACCCGGTCGGCCCCCCGCAGTGCCCGGTCGAGTCCCACCAGGTCGCGCACGAGTTCGTAACCCGACGCCAGAGTGCCACCGAGCACGGCGAGCGCGCCGCCCAGTCCCCCGGCCGCCCCCGCACCGGGCAGACCCCGGACGTCGACCCCGTAGCGATCGCGGTAGCGGTCGGCGAGTCGCTCGAGGCGCTCGGCCAACACCGCCACCTGGTCGGGATCCGCCCCCTTCTGGGGACCGAACACCGCCGCCGCCTCGACGAAGGTGGCGGCGACGTCGCAGGCACCGACCAAACGGGCACCCCCGAGGCCGCCGGCCGACTCGACGGCCTCCAGCGCCCCGAGACCGCCGTCGGTGGTGGCCGAGCCACCGAGCCCGACGACCACGGTCCCACCCGCTCCCACCCGGCGCGCCGCCGCCACCAGCAACTCCCCCGTCCCCCGGGAGGAGGCGGTGACCGGATCGTTCCGGTCCGGACCCCCGGCGAGGACGAGGCCCGACGCCCGGGCCGACTCCACCACCGCCACCCCGTCGCCGAGCCGCCAGAGGGCGTCGACCGGCGTGCCGTCCGGCCCGGCCACCCGGGTGGTCTGCTCGGTCGGACAGGCCGGCGCGCAGGCGTCGAGCAGGCCTTCGCCCCCGTCCGACATCGCCAGCGCCGTCACCTCCCATCCGAGGTCGGTAGCGGCGCCGGCCATGGCCGAGGCGATCTGGCGGGCGTCCGCGGTACCGCGGAACTTGTCCGGGGCCAGCACGACTCGGGGCATCCTGCGACCCTACCGACTGATGGGTAGAGGTCGGCGGGACCGCGGTCGGTTCAGCCCCGCAACGCGGCGTAGGCGGCCCGGATCCCGGCGGCGTCGACCGACGCGTCGGGTTCCAGCCGGCGGGCCCCGTCGAGCGCCCAGGACGCCCGCACCTCGTCGGGCGACCGCCCGCTCACGACGGCCGCCGCCTGCACACACGCGCCGGTGGCCACGGCCTCACCGAGGTCCGGCACCACCACCGCCCGGCCTGACAGGTCGGCCAGTGCCCGGAGGTAGGCCGGCGACCGCGAGCCACCGCCGACCGCCAGCAGGGGACCGCCGTCCACCGCCACGAGACAGGCAAGGGCGTCGAGGGCGTCGAGGAGTCCGCATACGACCCCTTCGAACGCACTGGCCGCCACGTCGGCCCGGGAGACGGTCGTGCGCAGGCCGGCCAGCATGCCGGTGGCGGTCGGGCGGTCCGGGGTGCGCTCGCCGTCGAAGTAGGGAAGGAGGGTGAGTCCGGACGATCCGGTGGGTGTCGTGAGGGCGAGGTCGGCGAGGTCGGCCGGCGACACTCCGAGCAGATCGGCGACCGCGTCCGTCACCCGGGTGGCGTTGAGGGTGCAGGCGAGCGGCAGGTAGCCCCCGGTGGCATCGGCGAACCCGGCCACGGTGCCGGACGGGTCGGCGGTCGGCCGGTGGCTGCGGACGTAGACCGTGCCCGAGGTGCCGAGGGAGACGCACGGCTGCCCGGGGGCCAGTCCGACACCCAGCGCCGCCGCCATGTTGTCCCCCGTCCCGGGGCCGACCACCGCCACGCGCCCGACACCGAGGCCGTCGAGCCCGGCCGGTGTCGGAGGGCCGGCCGCCTCGGACGGGCCCAGCACGGTGGGGAGGCGATCGGCCCAGTCGGCCGGCCCCACCACCTCCTCCAGGAGGTCGACCAACCACTCCCCCGTCGACGGGGCGAAGTAACCGGTGCCCGACGCATCCCCGCGGTCCGTCACCCGCCGCCCGGTCAGCCGCCAAGTGAGGTAGTCGTGAGGCAGCAGCACCGACCGCACGGCCCGGGAGGTCTCCGGCTCGTGGGCGGCCAACCAGGCGAGCTTGGTGACGGTGAAGGCGGCCACCGGCACCGAGCCCGTCCGGGCCGCCCAGGCCGCGGCGCCGAGTGCTTCCACCATGCGGGCCGCCTCGGGCGCCGACTCGGTGTCGTTCCAGAGCTTGGCGGGACGCAACACGTTGCCGTCGCCGTCCAGGACCACGAGGCCGTGCTGTTGACCCGCCACCGACACCCCGGCCACGGGTCGGGTGCCGCCGTCGGTCGCCTCGGCGGCGGCGGCGGCGAGCGCGTCCCACCAGCTCTCGGGATCCTGTTCCGAGCGCGGGGGGTGGATGGCGGGATGGGCGGCCCTCCCCGATCCGACCAGGGTCCCGTCGTCGGCGTCCCGCACCTCGACCTTCGTCGACTGCGTGGAGCTGTCGACCCCGAGGACCAACGGCATCGTCAGATGTCGCCCGCCACGTCGATGGTGACCGTGGCGGCCGGGTCACCGGCGTCGGTCCCCACGCCGAGCACGTAGGTGCCCGGCTCCTGGAACCAGGTGCCGTCGCGCCGTACGGCGAGGTCGGTCAAGTCGAACGGCAGGGTGACCGTGGTGGAGCATCCGGCCTCGAGGGCCACCCGACGGAACGCCACCAACCGACGCGGCGGTCGTTCCACCGTGGACTCGGGCAGACCGGCGAAGCCGAGCACCACCGTGGCCCCCCGCCGGTCCCCGGTGTTGGTCACCTCGACGGTCACCTGACCGGAGGTCGTGTCCGGACCGCCCCGCTCCAGGCGGATCGACGCCGGGTCCAGGGCCCACGTCGTGTACCCGAGGCCGGCACCGAAGGGGCGCTGCGGGGTGATGCCGTCTCGGTCGAGCTTCCACTGGCCGTGGAGGAGTCCGTAGACCACCGCATCGGCGTCCGGGTCGAACGGGACGAGGTCGGCCTCGTCGGCCGGCAGCGCGAACGGCAGCCTCCCGCCCGGCTCCTCCACCCCGGTCAGGACGTCGCCCAGGGCGCGCCCGCCCTCCATCCCCGGGTACCAGACCACCAGCGTGGCCGGCAGCTCGTCCAGCCACGGCATGACGACGGCCGAACCCCCCATGACCACGGCCACCGTCCGGGGGCAGGCGGCCCCCGCCGCGGCCAGCAGGTCCTCGTCCTCGGCGTGGAGCCGGAGCGACCGCCGGTCACCGCCCGGGGCGAATGTCGCCGTGTCGGGGTCCGGCCCGGACGACGCGGTGGTCCCCTCCGTCACGGAGGCGTCCTCCGCCGGCACCGGGGGCGCAGCCGGCCCGGCCGGAGCCGGATCCGGCGACCCGGACGCCTCGGGAGGCACGGGCGGCGGCGGGAACATCGACGCCATCGCCTCGCTGGTTCCCACGTCGATGAACTCGCCCTCGTCGTCCTTGGTCAGTCCGACCACGACCACGCAGAGGTCGGCCCCCTCGGCCACCCGGGCGTCGGTGTCGTCATGGACCACCTCGGCCCCCGGAAAGGCGCTCCGGACCCCGTCGAGCAGTGTCGACACCTCGGGCGGTATCACCTCGCTCGAACCGCCGTCGCCCAGGTTGGGTACGCGGGCCAGCCGTCCGAGCACGACGACACGCCGCAGATCGGCGGGGACGGGCAGCAACGGCCCCTCGTTGCGGAGCAGGACCATCGATGCCGTGGCGGCCTGGCGGGCCAGCACCCGGTGCTCGGGACGGGCGAGCACGGACGGGTCCGGCGCGTGGTCGATCACATCGGCGAAGCGGAGCAGCGTGGCCACCACCGCCTCCGCCCGGGCCGCCACGTCGGCCGCGTCGAGCCGGCCGTCGGCCAGCGCGGCGGGGAGGTCCCGGGCCCGCTGCTGACGGAAGGGCATCTCGATCTCCAGGCCGGCGGACACGGACAGGACGGAATCGTGGAGACCGGCGATGAAGTCCGAGGTGACGAAGCCGTCCCACCCCCATTCCCGGCGCAGCACGTCGGTGAGCAGCTCGGCGTTCTGGCCGCACCACTCCCCGTTGACCGAGTTGTAGGCCGACATCACCGAGGCCACCCCTTCCCCCGCGACCCGCCGGAAGTGGGGCAGGTACACCTCGTGGAGGGCTCGCTCGCCGACCGTCACGTCCACCCGGAAGCGGGCCTCCTCCATCGAGTTGCAGGCGAAGTGCTTCATGCACGCCATGACGTGGTCCTGAAGGCCACGGGTGAGGGCGGCCGCCAGCTCGCCCACGTGGTGGGGGTCCTCGCCGTAGGTCTCCTGGGCGTGGCCCCAGCCGGGATGACGGAGCAGGTTCATGCACACCGCACCGGTGTACGTGGCGCCCACCCCGGCCAGCTCCGAACCGATGGCCCGACCGATGCGCTCCTCGAGGTCGGGATCGAAGGTGGCGCCCCGGGCCATCGAGACCGGGAAGCAGGTGGCCGGTCCGACCACGCAGCCCCGCGGACCGTCGGCGAACCGGATGCCCGGGATCCCGAGACGCCCGACCTCGGCGGCCGGCCAGGGGTGCTGGTGGTAGCCACCCGAGACGAGGTCGACCAGCCCGTCCCAGAATTCGGTGTCGCCGTCGAGACATCCCAGACGCTCGTCCTCGGTCATGGCGGCCACCAGGGTGGCGGCCTCGACATGGTGGTCGGATCCGTCACGTACCCGTCGAGCCGCCGCTGCGAAGGGGGTGTCCCCGGATCCGCTCACCGGACCCGCTCCACGTGCCGGCTCACCACGTGCTCGAGGAGCTCCTGGCGGCCCGACCGGGGCACGGGGGCGAGCGCCTCGGCGGTGACGCGCTCGCGCAGGGAGGCCAGTGTGGCGGTGCCGTCGAGGATCGACGCACCGGACGGTCCGTCCCACCCGGCATAGCGCTCGGACCGGAAGCGGGCCAGGTCCCCCGACTCGAGCAGCGAGACGGCGGCCAGGAGCGACCGGGCCATCGTGTCCATGGCGCCGATGTGGCCGTGGAAGAGATCGTCGCGGGCCACCGACTGACGGCGCAGCTTCGTGTCGAAGTTGATGCCTCCCGTGGTGAAGCCGCCGGCGGCCAGGATCTCGTAGAGGACGAGGGAGCACTCCTCGACCGAGTTCGGGAACTGGTCGGTGTCCCAGCCGTTCTGGGGGTCGCCGCGGTTGGCGTCGATCGACCCCAGCGCACCGGCGGCGATGGCCGTGGCCACCTCGTGGTGGAAGCTGTGGCCCGCCAGCGTGGCGTGGTTGGCCTCCAGGTTGAGCCGGAACTCCCCCGCCAGGCCGTAATGGTCGAGGAAGCCGAGCACGGTCGCGGCGTCGTGGTCGTACAGATGCTTGGTCGGCTCGGCGGGCTTCGGTTCGATCAGCAGGGTCCCGGTGAAGCCGATGGCGTGCTTGTGGTCCACCACCAGACGGAGGAAGCGCGCCAGCTGGTCCGCCTCCCGGGCGAGATCGGTGTTGAGCAGGGTCTCGTATCCCTCGCGCCCACCCCACAGCACGTAGTTGGCCCCTCCGAGCGCATGGGTGGCCTCGAGTGCGTGGCAGACCTGGGCCGCGGCCACGGCGAACACGTCCGGATCGGGATTGGTGGCGGCCCCGGCGGCATAGCGGGGGTGGGAGAAGAGGTTGGCCGTGCCCCACAGCAGCCGCACGCCGGTCCGCTCCATGTGACCGGCGGCCTCGTCGACCATGGCATCGAGCCGGGCCGCCGTCTCGGTCGGCGTCGCCCCCTCGGGGGCGATGTCCCGGTCGTGGAAACAGAAGAAGGGGGCGCCGAGCTTGGCCAGGAATTCGAAGGCGACGGTCATCTTGGTGCGGGCGGCGTCGAGGGCGTCGGTGCCGGGCCCGCCCCACGGTCGGTCGAGGGTCCCCTCGCCGAAGACGTCGCTACCGGGCCACACGAAGCTGTGCCAGTAGCAGACGGCCATGCGCAGGTGGTCCTCCATCCGGCGGCCGGCCACCACGCGGTCGGCGTCGTACCACCGGAAGGTGAGGGGGTCGTCCGAATCCGGTCCGGCGTAGGGGATGCGGCCCACTCCCTCGAAGAACTCCGGGCTGTCACTCATGCCCGCGTGCGGGTCCCGTGCACCTGCATCTCCGCATCATCGCGTCACCCCCCACCCGGCGCCACCGGCCGAGGCTCCCGACGGGCCGTGGACCACGAGTCGAGGGGCGACACTGTGTAGGGTCCACGCGATGGCTTCCGCCCCCTCCGACCCCACGTCGGCCGACGAGCCGACGACCGGGGCCGTCCTCCCCACGACGGTGGCCGAGGCCATGCGACTGGAATTCCGGCGAGTCTCCCACCCACCCTTCGAGACGCTCCTGACCGTGGCCATCAACGCCGCCCTGATGAGCTCGGCGTGGTTCTTCCTCCCCCCGTCGCTGCGCGATCAGATATTCGAGCTGCACGGCAGCCTGGCCTTCGCCTTCGTGCTCTCGAGCTGGATGTACTCCGACGTTCCCGCCACGAACGTGCTGGCCTGTGACACGGTGCGCACACTGGCCGCCATCGACGAGCCCGGCACCCTCCACCTGATCCTGACCGCCCGGCGCCGGATCCTCTGGCTCGTGGTGGCGCCGGTCTGCCTGCTCATCGCATTCGTCAACGGCATCGGCGCCGCCGACCGGGTCGTCGTCGTCTATTCGGCGGTGGCCATCGGAGTCATCCCCTTCGGCGTCCTCGGCGTGTCGGCGTGGGTCGGCGTCCTGTTCCCCTACCACCCGATCCCACTCCGCTACCGCTGGGAACACCGGCGGGCCTGGTGGCCCATGCTCGGTCGCTGGGCGACGCTGGTGTTGCTCCCCTACGGCGTCGTCCCGCTCCTCACCGTGGTGTTCCTGGCCCCGACCCTCCTGATCTGGGGCCTCACCTCGCCCAAGGGACTGACCCAGAAGCTGCCGGACAACGACCTCGGACTGGGCATCGCGCTCGCCTGCCTCATCGCCCTGGCCGCCGCCTACTTCGGCCAGCGCGCCTCCCTGCGGATGGTGGATCGCCGTCGGGACCGTTTGGTGGCCTACCTCTCCGACCCCCTGCGCGGCTGACCCGGCCCGAGATCGCCGGGATCCTTCCCCGACGAGCCCCGGCCTGACAGGCTTGGCGACGTGCCCACCGCCTCCATCGCCGGCATCGGCGACGTCGAACACCGGGAGCTCCTGGCGACCGGCCTGCGGGCCGCGCTGAGCGCCGGCGTCCTCCTGGCCGTGTACTTCCTGGTCCCGGCGGGGCACCGGCACGCCTCCCACAGCGTCGTCCGTGACCTCGGCGTGATGGCCCGACTCGGCGTGGCCACCGCCGTCTTCATCGCCGTCCTGCTCTTCGAGATCCGCGGCATCAGCCGGGCCAAGCACCCGATGCTGCGCGCCGGGGTGGCGATGTCGATCGTGATCCCGCTCTTCCTGATCTTCTTCGCCTGGATCTACCTGAACCTGTCCAACTCCGACGTCCAGACCTTCGACCACCCCATGGGTCACATGACGGCCCTCTACTTCACGGTGACGGTGTTCTCCACCGTCGGGTTCGGGGACATCACCCCGAAGACCAACCTGGCCCAACTGGTGACGACGGTGCAGATGCTGGCCGACCTGGCGGTCATCGCCATCGTGGTGCGGCTCATCTTCGGGGTCGCCAACCGCAGCGTGGCCGAGCGGGCCACCGGCCCCGACGGCGCCAGCTCCACCGGGGGCCCGGACGCCACGTAGGGGGACCGGCCCACCCGGGTCGCCGACGTGTCAAGATGCCGGGATGCTGGCCAACCGGGTCACCGAGCTGCTCGGCGTGCAGATCCCCATCGTCCAGGCCCCCATGGGCTGGATCGCCCGCTCCCGGCTGGCCTCGGCCGTCTCCAACGCCGGAGCCATGGGCATCATCGAGACGTCCTCGGGCGAGCTCGACGCCATCCGGGACGAGATCGCCCGGATGAAGGACCTGACGGACAAGCCGTTCGGTGTGAACATCGCCCAGGCCTTCGTGGCCGATCCGACGGTCATCGTCGACTTCGTCATCGCCCAGGGTGTGCGTTTCGTCACGACGTCGGCGGGCAGTCCCACCCGGTACACGTCCCAGCTGAAGGATGCCGGGCTCACCGTCTTCCACGTGGTCCCCACCCTGCGGGCCGCGGCCAAGGCGGTGGACGCCGGAGTCGACGGGCTGATCGTCGAGGGGGGCGAGGGGGGCGGCTTCAAGAACCCTCGTCCGGTGTCGACCATGGTGCTGCTGCCGTCGGTCACCGCCGCCTTCGACGTCCCGGTCATCGCCGCCGGTGGTTTCCTCGACGGAGCGACGATGGCCGCCGCCCTGGCTCTCGGGGCGGAGGGGGTCCAGCTCGGCACGGTCATGCTGTCCACCGTCGAGTCCCCCGTCCACGACAACTGGAAGCGGGCCGTGATCGGCGCCACCGAGACCGACACCGTGTTCCTGAACAGCCACGCGTCCCCGGCCCTGCGCGCCTTGCGCACGACACTGACCGAGCGCCTCGAGTTCGACCACGGTCGCAACGCCATGGCCGACTTCGGCAACGTGCGCGACCTGTACTTCGGGGGCGATCTCGAGTCGGGTATCGCGCTCTCGGGTCAGGTGGCCGGTCGGATCACGGCCAGCCGGACCGTGGCCGACGTCGTCCGGGAGTGCGCCGAAGGGTGCGAGGCCACCCTCGCCCACCTGTCGGCGAGGTATGTCGGATGAGCGTCGCCGACGTGCTGGCCGAGGCCGACGCCGACCTGGCCACCATGCGATCGGTGCTCGACACCGCCCAGCATGCGATCGACGTGGCGGAGCGCACCCAACGCACCGGGGCACGGATCGCCTCCCGGCTGCGCACCCTGGTCGTCGTGGCGGCGCTCGGCGCCGTCACGCTCGGCGTGGCGCTCGCCGTCCGCGCCGTGCTGGCCCGGCGGTCGGCGGTGACGGTCGCGCCGGTCGGCGGTGCCGGCGAAGCGATGGCCGGCGACGCGAGGCCCACCTCCACCGGGGGTCCATCGGGAGCCGACCCTTCCCACAACGGGACGTCCACCCCACCCACCGGGAGCTGACCGCCGAGGAGGTGGGCGTCCCACGGTCGGCGCCCGGGCGGGCGGTACGATTCGGTCGCCCGATCGGCGCGGCGCCGCAGAGCTGGCGGCAGGGTCCCGGAGGTACTTGAGCGGCCATGGATGTGTTCCTCGCGCTGCTGGCGGCCGTCGCCTTCGCCGCCGGCAGTGTGCTCCAACAGAAGGGCACCCTGACCACGTCCGACGGCGACGGGCACCCGACCTTCCTCGCCCAGATCGTGCGGGAGCCGGTCTGGCTCGCCGGGGCCGTGCTCCAGGGGGTCGGGTGGGTCCTCCAGGCGATCGCCCTCGACACCGGTCCCCTGGTCGTCGTCCAGTCGATCACGACCCTGTCCCTCGTATTCGCTCTCCCCCTCGGCGCCCGACTGACCGGACAGGTGATCACGTCGCGGGTGGTGGCCGGGGCGGCGACCGTGGTGGTCGGCATCGTGCTCTTCCTGTCCGTCGGATCGCCGAAGGGCGGGACCGCCAACCCCGCCGCGTCCGAATGGTGGTCGGCCTGCCTGACCACCCTCGTCCTGGTGGTCGGCATCGGGCTGTCGGGGCGCCGCACGACCGGAGCCCCGCGGGCGCTCCTGTTCGGTGTGGCCGCCGGCTTCGGGTTCGGGCTGCAGACGGCGGTGACCAAGCAGTTCGTGACGGTGGTCGGGCACGGTCTCGGGGCCGTGTTCGCGAGTTGGACGATCTACGTGCTGATCATCTCGGCGATCTCCGGCTTCGTCCTGCAGCAGTCGGCGCTGAAGACAGGGGTCCTCGCTCCCGCCCTGGCCTCGAGCAACGCCGTCACCCTGTTCGCCGGCGTGGTCCTCGGCATCACCGTGTTCGGCGAGACCCTGGCCCGGGGCGACGGTCGGCTCGTGCCGGCCGTCCTCGGCCTGGCCGCCGCCCTGGCCGGGGTGATCATCCTGGCCGGGTCACCCCAGCCCCAGCCGGCGGACACCTGATCCCGACGTCGCCAGGTCCGTCGGCCGACCTCAGCCTCAGGCGTCGATCCGTCGGAGTACGGCGGCCAGCACGTCCCCGGGGGCGTCGATCTGCAGGAAGTGGCCCGCCCCCTCGATGCGGTCGAACGTCGAGCCCTCGATCTCGGCGGCCCACTGCTCCCCGGACGCGAGAGGGAAGACCGGGTCGGCGTCGCCGAAGATCACGTGCACCGGGATCGGCCACGTCCGGAGATGCGCACGGACCTCGGCCTGGAGGGCGCCATCGCCCAACTCGGGCTCGGCGAAGGGGATGCACACCGGGAACCGCCGGGCACCGGCCTTGGATGCCGGACCGGTGAACGGTGCGTCGAAGGCGGCCGCCACCCGGGCCAGGTCGTGGCCGGGACGACGGAGGGTGCCGGCCACGATGTTGCCGGTCGGCATGTCACCCCCGAGGAACTCGGGGTCGAGGGCAGCCGCCCGCCATGCCCGGACGCCCTCGGAGTACTCGAAGGTATCGCAGTGGAGCCAGGTGTTGAGGATGACGGCCCGACGGTAACGACCGAGATCGGCGTCGGCCGTACACAGGCCGATGGGGCCGCCCCAGTCCTGCACCACCAGGTGGATGTCGTCGAGGTCCAGGGTACGGACCAGGTGGTCGAGGGCGGCCCGGTGGCGGGCGATGGTGTACCACCCGTCGTCGGTCGGCTTGTCCGATCGGCCGAAGCCGAAGTGGTCGGGCGCCACCACGCGGAAGCCGGCGGCGACGAGTGGGCCGACCCAGTCCCGGTAGAGGAAAGCCCAGGTGGGCTCGCCGTGGAGCAGCAGGAAGGTACCCCGGGACCTTCCTGCCGGACCCTCGTCGACGTAGTGCTGGCGCAGGCCGTCGGGATGGATGAGGTACCGCGGCTCGAACGGCCAGTCGATGGCATCGAACCGCTCGTCGGGGGTGCGCACCACGTCGCTCATCTGCGTCCTCTCCCCCGGACCGGCTCGTCGGGCGCGGGGCGTCGTCCTAACTATAGTGACACCGGCACTGACAACTTCGACCCGAGGACGCCACCCATGGATCCTGACCACCTCCCCACCCTCTCGTACGGGACCATCGACACGGAGTACGTCCGCCGACTCGCCAGCGTCGAACCCGACGACGACGGGCCCTTCTGGATGGTCAACCTGATGAAGTACCGGGACCGGGCCGTCTATGCGGACGGCCGCCCGTCCGACCTCACCGGGCGCCAGGCCGACGACCGCTATGCCCCCTTCGGCCCCTTCCGGGCGGTCGGCGCCGAGCTGGTGTTCCTGTCCGACGTCGACGAGCAGCTGATCGGTGACGAGCCGCGGTGGGATCGCGTCGCCGTGGTCCGCTACCCGTCGCGCCGGGCCTTCCTCGACATGCAGGACCTGCCCGAGTACGTGGAACTGCACGAGCACAAGGACGCCGGCATGGCCTCCACGTTCGTGATCGGGTGTGTGCCGGTCCCGGAGCCGGAGCTGCCGGCCGACGCCCCCACCCTCGACGAGGTCCCCCACCCCTCGACCCCCGAGGACGGACCTGTCGTCATCCTCCACGTCCTCCGCTACCACGAGGGTCGCGTTTCCGAGGACATGGAGATCTACCAGGGCCTGTCCGCCCGGGTCGCCGTACCCCAGGGCATCCGCATCGGCGCGTGGTTCGACGTCGAGGGCACGGTGGTGGGTGACGGCCGGGCCTGGGACCAGGTGCGGTTCCACGTGTTCCCGTCGCGGGCGGCGTTCATGGCGGTCGCCCTCGATCCGGCGCGGCTCGCCGCCCAGGCGGAGCACCGGGAACCGGCCATCGCCGACACGTACACCCTCCTGCTGCGCCCCGTCATCGATCAGCTGACGGCGTCGTGAAGCAGTCCGCCGCCATCCGCTGCGTGCTACGGCTGCAGGTGCACGACATCGACACCTTCAAGCAGGTCATCGCGGAGTGCTGCGCCATCTCCGACGGCGAGCCCGGCACCCTGTACTACGAGTGGTTCCTCGACGAGGCCACCGGTGAGGCGCGCCTGGTCGAGGGCTACGACTCGTTCGAGTCGATCGTGGCCCACGCCACGGGTCCGGTGTTCACCGAGGTCGGTCCCCGGCTACTCGACGCGTGCACCTTCGTCCACATGGACGCCTACGGGGACACGGCCCGGCTCGCCGCCGGACCGCAGTTCTGGCCCTCGACCTACTGGGGCCCGCCCATCGCCCGACTCGGCTGATTCCGGCCCGCCCCGGGCCACCCGGGGCGCCGGAGCTTCCCGGGCGACCAGAGCCTCACGGGCCGGCGGGGCGCGTCAGGCGTAGCGACCGAGTTCGGCCCGGGCCAGTTGGCGGCGATGGACCTCGTCGGGACCGTCGGCGAAGCGCAGGGTGCGCAGACCGGCGTACATCCGGGCCAGGGGGAAGTCGTCCGACACCCCACCGCCCCCGTGGGCCTGGATGGCCCGGTCGACGACGCGCAGCGCCATGTTGGGCGCCACCACCTTGATGGCCGAGATCTCGGTGGCCGCCCCCTTGTGGCCCACCGTGTCCATCAGGTAGGCCGCCTTGAGCGTGAGCAGCCGGGCCTGCTCGATCTCGATGCGGGAGTCGGCGATCCACTCGCGGATGACACCCTGAGCGGCCAGCGGCTTCCCGAACGCCTCGCGCCCGAGCACCCGCCGACACATCAGCTCGAGCGCCCGCTCGGCCATACCGATGCAGCGCATGCAGTGGTGGATCCGCCCCGGCCCCAGGCGGGCCTGGGCGATGGCGAATCCCATCCCCTCGTCGGCGATGAGGTTCGACGCCGGGACCCGCACGTCCTCGAAACGCAGTTCGCAGTGACCTTCGCGGTCCACGTACCCGAACACCGGCAGGTTGCGGACGATGGTGAGACCGGGGGTGTCGCGCGGGACCAGGATCATCGACTGCTGCTGGTGGCGGGCAGCCTCGGGATCGGTCTTGCCCATCACGATGAAGATCCTGCAGCGCTCGGAGGCGGCGCCCGAGATCCACCACTTGCGACCGTTCAGCACGTAGTCGTCGCCGTCCCGGCGGATCGAGAGCTGGATGTTGGTGGCGTCCGAGGAGGCCACGTCCGGCTCGGTCATGGCGAAGGCCGAACGGATCCGACCTTCGAGCAGCGGGACGAGCCACTCCTCCTTCTGCCGGTCCGAGCCGAAGAGGGCGAGCACCTCCATGTTGCCGGTGTCGGGCGCCGAGCAGTTCATGGCCTCCGAGGCCAGGTGGCTGCGGCCGGCCAACTCGGCCAGGTAGGCGTAGTCCAGGTTGGGGACCGGGTCGGGCGTCCACGGCGTGACGTGGGGCATGAACAGGTTCCACAGTCCACGGTCCCGGGCCGATGCCTTCAGGTCCTCCAGGACCGGCGGGTGGAAGTGTGGATCGCCGGACGCGGCCATCTGCTCCTCGTAGACGTCCTCGGCCGGAACGACCTCGGTGTCGACGAACTCGGTCACCCGCTGTCGGAGGTCCACCCCTCGGGGGCTCGGTTCGAAACTCATACTCACTCCTCGGTGGGGCGTCGGACCCGGCTCGACCGGGCCTCCCGAGGGTAGCCAACCGTTCGGAGGGCCACGCGCCGGTGGGCGACGTCGACTGCGCAGGCCACGGTGTTCGATTGCCACACCGGGACCGACCCCACCCTGCGTGGCATCAACAGCGCGCTGAGTGATCTGGACACAGGTGTCCCTCGGAATCTTCAGGGCCGAATGACCCGAAGGGCACGGACCCGGTCAAGTTCTCCCGGGGGGCGTCGAAGACCGGAGCGTGGGAGCGGGGGTTCGCCCAGGGCGCCAGGTCGGTGTCCCTGAACCGACCCCGTCACTCTTCGACCGCTGGAGTTCGGCTCCGCGGGCCCAGGGGCCCACCTGAACCGGCGTCCTCCCGGGCGCCGGTCGAGGTGACACACCTGACGCGGCGGGAGGGCGGAGGCCCGGACCCATCAGACGCCATGGCGGAGCGCCCCGGACCATCGGAGACCAGATCCAAGGAGACAGTCATGAAGCGATTCACCCACAAGAAGAAGGTTGCTGCGTTCGCCATCACTGCGGTCCTCGCCGTGGGCGGCGGCGGCATCGCCTTCGCGTACTTCACCTCGGGAGGCAGCGGAGTGGGCTCCGCCCAGGTCGGCACTCTGCCGGTCGGCGCCTTCGACATCACCAGTTCCGGCCCGGGCACGCCGCTCGTTCCGGGAAATGGTCCCCAGCCGTTCGACGTGAACATCGAGAACACGTCGGGACAGTCGGCCTACGTGGGAACCGTCTCGATGACGATCAACACCAACACGGCGACGGGTGATGCGGAAACGTCGGCTGGTGACGACATCACCGGATGCCAGGCGAACTGGTTCACCGTCAACGGGTCCTTCAACGCCAACGCCGAGATCGCGGCCGACAGCTCACAGACCTTCTCGGGCGTCGGGAACATCTCGATGGCCGACGACCCGATCGACAACCAGGACGCCTGTCAGGGTGCCGCAGTCGGCATCGACTTCAGCGCCTGACCCAGCCCATCCCCCGGACACGGTCCGGACGGTCGTCCCCCGACCGTCCGGACCCCGGAGGGACCCGACCGCGGCACCGTCCCGGCTGCTCCCGGACCCGGAGGCTGACATGGCCGACAGAGGCTCCGCGCCCCACACGATCGAAGCCACGACCCGCGCCGCGCCGGTCGTGGCAACGGCACGTCCGGGTGCCGGTGACCGGTCCCGCCCCGTGACGTCCGGGTGCGGGGCGGCACCGTGAACAGGCGCCGGATCCTCGTGGCGGTGGCCGTGGCGGTGGCCACGGTGCTCGTCGCCGACACCACTCCGGCCTGGGCCTACTGGACCGGCTCCGGTTCGGGGGTGGGCAGTGCTTCGGTGGCGATCCTCGCCGCTCCGACCGACGTGACGGCCGCGGCGACCGGCGACCAGGTCGAGGTGACCTGGGTGGGGGCGACGGCGCCCGGCCCGGTCGCCCTCGGGTACATCGTCACCCGGACGTCGACTGCCGACGACACCCAGGTGGACGTCTGCGGCACCGGCCCGGGTCAGCTGCTCGACGCCACCTCGTGCGACGACGTGGCCGTGGCGTCGGGCAGCTACACCTATGCCGTCACGGCCACGTTCGGTGGATGGACGGCGACCAGCCTGTCGACCACCCCCGTCGAGGTGGGTGCCGTGGAGACGGTCACCACCCTCGTGCTCTCCCCCGCGACCGCCACCTACGGAGCCGAGGACGGCACCGCCTTCGTCGTGAACGTGGACACCGGCGACGACGGGACGGCGACCGGCACCGTCGACGTCTCGTCGGGAACGACCGACCTGTGCACCGTCACCCTGCCCGACACGTCGTGCTCCCCGGATCCCGACGCCCTCGAACCCGTCGGGTCGCCGTACCCGGTGATCGCCACCTACGGCGGCGACGCCACCTATGCCGGGTCGGTCTCGACCGGGCAGGACCTCTCCGTCTACGCAGCTCCCGTCATCACGACCACGTCGATGGCCCCGGCGGTGGCGGGAGAGACCGGCTACCTCCAGACGCTGACGGCCACCGGTGGCCTGCCCGATCTGGCCTGGACCGTCTCAGTGGGAACCCTCCCGAGCGGGCTGTCCCTCGATCAGTCGACAGGTGTCGTCTCCGGCACGCTGGCTGCCGGGGACTCGACCTCGACGTTCACCGTCACGGTGTTCGATGCCGACGGCGCCAGCGACAGTGTCCCGGTCACTCTGTACATCACCCAGGCGCTGGTCCAGGAGGTGGGCACCCGGACAGCATCCAACGCCACCTCGGTCGCCCTGACCCTGCCGCTGGCGATCACCGCGGGCGACGCCCTGGTCCTGTCGCTCGACCAGGCCTGCGCCACCAGCGGAGGGACCCATGTGGACGCCCACGTCTCGGCCGTGTCCGGCGACTCGGTCACATGGAGCCGGGCCGTCGCCACCGGCTGCAGCGGCGGACGGCGACGCCGAGCTCTGGTACGGCCTGGCGGCATCGGGCGCCCCCGCCGGGACCAAGGTCACCGTCACCCTGGCGGCCGCCACCGTGGTGCAGTTCGCCAATGTCGCCGAGTACCGGGGCCTGGCCGCCCACGACACCTCCTCGCCGGCGACGGTGGACGCCACCGGTACGGGCGCCACGGCCGGCCCGGGCACGCTCACGCCGAACACCTCCGGCGAACTGGTGGTGTCCGACACGTTCGTCACCCGCCCGACCCCCGCATCCCTCGCCGGACTGGTCGGACCCTTCGTCCCGCTCAACACCCTCAGTCCTTTCCAGGGACTCGGCGCCTTCTGCATCGACGCAACCACCGCCCCGCTCAGCCCGACGTACACGCAGACCGTGGCCGGCGTCCCGACCGCAGGACCCTGGTCGTCGGTGGCGACGGCCTTCACCTTCACCTCCTGAGGCCCCGGACCACCGGGGCCGTGGCCGTCACCGGCAGCGCGCCGACCTCCTGGACTCGACCTCGTCCGGCCCCCTTGACACATCCTCGGCACCGGTTAGACTACTCTGTCTAGAGTACCCGTACAGGAGTGGCGATGGGACCCCGCAACCGAACGAATCCGCTGGCCCTGGCCGTGCTGCTCTGCCTCTACGAGCGGCCGATGCACCCCTACGAGGTGGCCACCACGCTCCGGCAACGCAACAAGCACGAGAGCGTCCGCCTCAATTACGGCTCGCTCTACGCCGTGGTCAGTTCACTGGAACGCCGGGGCCTGATCGCTCCCGTGGAGACGGCCCGGGAGGGCCGCCTGCCCGAGCGCACGGTCTACGAACTCACCGATGCCGGTCGGGTGGAGGCACACGACTGGCTCACCGACCTCGTCGCCACCCCGGTCAAGGAGTACCCGGCCTTTGAGGCGGCACTCTCGTTCCTGCCCGCGCTCCCACCCGACGACGTCGTCGGGCTCCTGCGGGAACGGGCCCTCCGCCTGCAGACGCTCATCGCCCAGTCCCAGGCATCCCAGGAGGTCGCCGACAAGATCGGCCTTCCCAAGATCTTCTCCGTGGAGGACCGGTTCCGGATCGCCCTGCTCGAAGCGGAGCACGACTTCGTCCGCCGGCTCGCCGCTGACATCGAGTCGGAGGCGCTGGAGGGCGTCGACTGGTGGCGCCAGGTCCACCAGTCCGGAATCGAGCCTCCCTCGCTCCCCCCGTTCACCGATCCGATCTGACCCGCCCGCTCCGACCCACCCGCTCCGCCCCCGCTCCGACCACCGAATCGAGGTCCCCATGACCGACCCATCGTCCGCCATCGTCACCGACCGACTCGCCAAGACCTTCCCCTCCCGCAGTGGACCGGTGGAGGCCGTCCGTGGCGTCAGCCTGGAGGTCGAGTCCGGAGAGATCTTCGGCCTCCTCGGGCCGAACGGGGCCGGCAAGACCACCACCATGAGGATGCTCACGACGCTCCTCCCCATCGATGACGGACGGGCCACGGTGGCGGGCTTCGACGTCGCCCGCCATCCTCAGCAGGTCCGCCAGCGCATCGGCTACGTCAGCCAGTTGGGCGGTGCCGACGAGTTGGCCACCGGAACAGAGAATCTGCTGCTCCAGGGGCGCCTGTACGGCGGCAGTCTCGCCGAGCTCCGCCCTCGCATCCAGGAGCTGGCCACGGTGCTCGACCTCTCGGGCTTCATCGATCGGCGGGTCAAGACGTACTCCGGCGGTCAGCGGCGGCGGCTCGACGTCGCGCTCGGCATCGTCCACCAGCCGACCGTGCTCTTCCTCGACGAGCCGACCACGGGGCTCGACCCCCAGAACCGGGCCAACCTCTGGGAGCACCTGCGGGCACTGCGTGACCTCGGGACCACGATCGTGCTCACGACCCACTATCTCGAGGAGGCCGACGTGCTCTGCGACCGTCTGGTGATCGTCGACCACGGTCGCATCGTCATCGACGGCACCCCCCGGGACCTCAAGCAGCGGGTGGCCGGCGACGCCATCGTCATCACCCTGAAGGACGAGTCGGAGTCCGCCACCCGCGGCCTCGCCCTTCTCCGGGACGAGCCCTACGTCCGGGAGATATCGGCCTCGGGCGACCAGCTCCGGCTGTACGTCGAGGACGGCAGCGCGGCCCTTCCCCGGCTGCTCCGGATCCTCGACAACAGCCAGGTCGGCGTGCGGTCGATGAACCTGTCCGAGCCCACGCTCGACGATGTCTTCCTGCGCCAGACCGGACGGTCGCTGCGCGACACGGTGCCCGACGGGGGGAGCCCCGAGGGTTCGGAGGTGGCGGCATGAAGCTCGTGCGCGACACCTCGCTCCTGTTCCACCGCTACACCGTCCAGATGCTGCGCAACCCCGTCTGGCTGTTCGTCGGCTTCTCGACGCCGCTGCTGTACCTGGTCCTCTTCACGCCGCTGCTCAAGCACTTCTCCGGTCCGGAGACGTCGTCGGCCAGCGTCATCGACCTGTTCCTCCCCGGCATCCTCGCCCTGTTGGCCTTCGCCAGCGGTATGTCCGGCGGGTTCGGGACCATCTTCGAGCTCCAGTCCGGCGTCATCGAGCGCCTCCGGGTCACCCCGGCGAGCCGGTTCGCCATCCTCATGGGGCCCCTGCTCTCGGGAATGCTGATGATGTTCGTCTTCGACGCCGTCGTGGTGGCCGCCGCCACCGGCTTCGGGTTCCGCCTGGACTGGGGCGGCCTTGCCCTGCTGGTCGTCCTGCTCGGACTCCTGATGGTCACCATGTCGGCCTTCTCGGTGGCCACCGCGCTGGTGACCAAGGACATCAGCAGCTTCGCGGCCATCATCAACGGCCTGAACCTCCCGGTCCTGCTCCTGGCCGGCGTGCTCCTGCCCATCTCGTTGGGACCCGCCTGGATGCGCTTCCTGGCCCACTTCAACCCGCTCTACTACGCCGTCGAGGGAGCCAGGGCCCTGTCCGCCGGGTCCTTCGCCGCCCCGGCGGTGTGGCAGGCGTTCGCCGTACTCGTGCCGCTCTGTGTGGTGGTGGTCACCTGGGCCACCGGCGTGTTCCGCCGGGCCGTCGCCTGACTTCAGCCGGTCGCCGGGGACAGGTCCGGCGGATGCTGCGGCGGGTGGAGCCCGACCGCCCCACCGCCGGACAGCCGGATCATGGTCACCGACCCCCAGCGGGCCTCCTCGACCTCGGAGCCGTGCACGTCCCGGAGGGCGTAACGTTGCTTCTCCCCGGAGTCGTCGCCGCCCTTCAGGTGGAGCTCGCGTCCGCCGTCGTGGCCCGAGGGTGGACCGCCATCTCTGCCGGAGAGAAGAGAGGGCGAAGATCAGCCAGTCGTTCCCGGCGTCCACCGACGGGTACGCCGGGACGCCCCGGAAGGGCGACCGGCCGCGGCCACATCGCCCACGTAGACGATGACATGGGCACCGAAGATCATCGGCGAAGCTCCCGGCCGGACGATGGCCGACCGTGGGTCATCCCGCTCCGCCCGGATGTCAGGACTGCAGCTTGATGATGGCGAAGGTGGCGCCGTGCGGATCGGTCAGGACGGCGAACCGGCCCGGAGGGATGTCGGTCGGAGGGACGAGCACGGTGGCACCCAGTCCGGTGGCCTGCGCCACCGAGACGTCCGTGTCGTCGACACCGAAGTACACGAGCCAGTGGGCCGGAACTTCGGCAGGGACCATGTCCGGCATGGGCATCATGCCCGCCACCGTCCGGTCGGCGACCTTCCACTCGCTGTAGGTCATGTCCCCCATGTCGGCGTCGTGTGCCGCCCAACCGAAGACCTCCGAGTAGAACGCCTTGGCCGCCGGCACGTCGCGTGTGTTCAGCTCGCTCCAGACGAAGGCGCCGGCCTCGTTCGCCAGCTCCGCCCCGATGAACGACTTCGGCTGCCAGATGCCGACAGCCGCGCCGGTAGGGTCGGCGAACACGGCCATGCGGCCGATGTCGGAGACGTCCATCGGACCGACGAAGACCGTGGCACCGGCCTTCGTCGCCCGCTCGACGGTGGCGTCGGCGTCCTCCACCGAGATGTAGCTGACCCAGACGCTCGGCTGTCCCTCGCCCATGGCCGGCATGTTCCCGGCCACCGTCTTGCCGCCTTTGCGCAGCAGGGTGTAGTGGCCCATGTCCTCACCCTGGTCCTCGGCCTGCCAGCCGAAGAGCGCCGCGTAGAAGGCGTTGGAGGCGTCGATGTCCGGGGCGGCGTGGTCGACCCACGAAGGTGTCCCGGCGTCGTACGAGGTGAATTCCGGCATGGGCTTCCCCCTGGTTCGCAATGCATGGATCGGTCCGTCGGGTACAGCCTAGCGACCCGTCGGCCGGAGGTCCCGGGTCGTTCGGGCCGCCGCCGGATGTCGTGGTCACCGAGCCCGGGTCGAAGGCGACCGCACCACCCGGCAGGTGGGGCGAGCCCTCCGGAGGTGGCGTTGCGGATCGGGGAAACGGGCAGATCGGCCTTCCGGGTGAGCAGGTCCTCGGCGGGCGTGCCCGAGAGGAGGTCGGCCAGCCAGGAGTCGGGGTCGCACTCGACCCCGATCGGGTTGACGGCGAACGAGCGGTACATGAAGGCGTTGGCCTCTGCGTCATCGGCGAAACAGTCCACCTGGAACACGGTCGGAGCACGACCCCGGTCTCCCGTGGTTGCGCAGTCGGATCATGACCTTCGCCGAGGAGTTCGACCCGGGCCCCGGGTCACCACCCGGTCGACCAGCATCAGTGTCGCCGGGCACGACGGCGAGTTCCTCACCCAGGTGACCGTCGAACCGTCGAAGGGCTACCCACGCGATGGAACGGGGCAGACGTCGACCGACGGCTGCCCACGGAGTCGCCCATCTGATCGGATCCTGCCGCCGCTTCTCAGGCGATCGCCACCGGACTATCGACTGCCCCTGAACGGCACTTCTGCGATACCCCTCACGTCAGGAGTCTCAGCCGGAGGCCGGGGTCCGCGCTTGCTCGCGAGGTTGCCTGCGTCGACCGCACCAGAGCCGCCTTCTCGGCTAACTGGATTGCCCGTGCCTGTGGTACTTCACCCCATGGAGCTCCAAGGCGACGAGGAGCAAGACGCACATTCCAAGAACCACCGATCCCGCTACGACGATGAACTTGTCCAGTCTCTCTCGATCGACGTACCTGCCACTGAGGTCATAACCCACTATCCCAATCAATCCTCCCAGGGTATTCGTGGTGACATCAGTGATGTCCGTCGCACCGATTGCAAGGATGTACTGGATCGTCTCAGCCGCGATGCTGCTGCTGAGCACAATCAGCAACTTGCCCCAGAAGCCCATCCCACCTTAAAGTTGACACTCAATAGCAGCCCGAACGGGATGAAAACGAGGACGTTATCGACAGACTCGCCTGGACTCCCCGAAGCCCTTCTGAGAAGGGTATGAAGTTTAGGCTTCTCTTGCCATAGTGCAGGACGGTATCGACGTGAATGAGAACTTGAACAGGACCAGCCACGCCAGGATGACCAGATAGCCGACGAGCAGAACTCTGGCTAACGACTTCATGCCGGACCATCGGGCTTCACCGCGTTCATCGGAAGCCATCATGCCTGACCGGATTGCTCAGGGACTATCACCTGCCCCAGAACACCGGCTCGGTGACTCACTCTGGCACCTCGGATCTTGTCAAAAGGTGCCAATGTTGACCCATGGATTCCAAGCAGTGGCAAATACCGGTGCCGTGGTGATCCTGTCGACCCGCCGGCTGGTGCTACGACCGTTCGAGAGCGAAGACTTGTCGGCGGTCCTGACGTACCGCAACGACCCCGCCGTGGCGCGTTTCCAGGGATGGGCGCAGCCCTCACCGAAGCTGACTTTCGAAGCATCCTCGACGGTGAACGCAGGATGGCGGAAACCGGATGGGTCAGTTGGTGCATGGCTGACTCGGGTGGAGTCATCGGCGACATCGGCCTGAGGCGGCATGGAGACGAGGCCGAGATTGGCATCACACTCGCAGCTGGCGCACAAGGCCAGGGGTACGCGTCAGAGGCCCTCGCCGAGCTGTGCAGGTATGCCTTCACTGTCGGAGGCGTCCAGCGCCTCCATGCGGGAGTGAATCCCAGAAACAGCTCCGTCATCCGGCTGCTGGTGAGTTCTGGATGGCACGACGAGGTGACCGACCCTCAGGCTTATTGGCATCGAGACCACTGGGACGACGAGGCCAGCTACGCGATCACGCGAGACGAGTGAGAGCACCGGGCACCTGATCACTCGCGATGAGGCACCAAGCGGCATAGGCATCTCCAGCAGTAGAGCGCTGGTGCAGCAGGACCAAGCTTCCTGTGCACGACCGGGGGGTGCCCCATATCACCGGGTCGCGGTCGCTCATCGGCCGGAGGCCGCTTGCGGTGCGCGTGCTGTCTCCATTCGGTACATCGGGGCATGTGGACAGCTCATTTGATGGGTGCCATCACAACTGCACAACTTCGTCTGTCACAACAAGGATTCGGATGACGCCATCCCGGGTATCGTTGCGGTGTGTTGGGAGCGGTCCTTGTGCAGTGGGCGGTAGGGATCGGTGTGATCATCGGCATCGGACTCATCATCGTCAGCTTCTGGCTTCTGCGGAAAACGAGCCTTGATACCCCCGAGACCCGTGCCGACCAGGTCAAAGCCGCTGAGCAACTCCGCGACTACTACTCCGGTGGCCACAAAGGACACGACGGTGGCCCAGGCTGAAGCTGACGACAAGCAACCCCGTCGCCTGGCCTCGGGTCAGCGCCTCTCTAGGGCGATCTGGACGATCAGCGTCGGCCTGTTGGCGATTGCCTTTGCTTTGGGGGTGCTGCTCAGCTCTGGAGACGGACTGAGGAGGTTCGTCACCGGATGCGTCGCCATGGTCCTCACCTCGATCGCTCTCTGGATCGTCTCGCTGATTGCAGCCGTTCTTGTATCGGCCCGCCGAGCGAGACGGCAAGGGCAAGGTGCGAGCAGGAGTTAAAGCACCAGCCTGCCCCCGAACACCGGATGGGTGGGGCACACCAGCATGGGCGGAGTACCTCGTGCTCGCAGGCGAGGTGCCCCGGCCGGTGCCGGCGGCACCTCGCGTCGGAGGGTAGCTCTGCGGCTACGACGTCAGGTTGTTGACACACGTACCTCCGTCGTTGTTGCTGAGCGTGCCATCGGGACAGGTTGTATCGGACCAGGTGACATTCTGGAGCGAGGCGCTGGACAGGCTCAGTGCATCAGTCAGATTTGCACCGGTCAGGTTGTCCCCGTACATGTTGACATTCTCGAGATCCGCGTAGGTCAGGTTCGCGTCGGTCAGGTTCGAGTTCTCGAGTTGAGTGGTCCCGGAACTCGGGGTGAGGTCAGCGCCGACCAGTTCGGCCCCTGAGAGGTTCACCGAGTTCAGCGTGTCACCTCCGAGGGAGGAGTAACTCAGATTCCCTCCGGCGAAATCGGCGTATACCAGCCTCGACCCCGTGAGTTGCGTCGCGATCAAGGAGCTGCCGGCAAGGTCCACTCCGGGCCATTGCTCGTCGCTGAGCACGCAGGCGCTGAAGTTCAGGTCCGGCCCAGGGGGGCTGGTGCAGGCATTGACGGTACTGCCAGCCGGTCCCTGCGGCCCCGCTGGACCCTGGGCCCCCTGCACCCCTTGGGGACCCTGTGCATTCCAGCTGATCGAGGTGGCGCAGGTTGGTGCCGTCGTACCGACGTCCGTCAGCTTGCCGGACTTGAGGCATGCGTAGTACGTGGTAGCCGATTCAGCAGCTCCCGCAGTCACTACCGCGGTCACCCCGACGGCGATCGTCGCCGATGCGACCGCGGCCACCACCGCGACCCTGATTGTCATTGTCACCTTCATTTGCAACTCCTTCGGGACGTTGCCGGAGGTGCTGCGGCCACAGCCCTATCACCGCCAGCGATGGACCTCGTCACCTTGACACGGGCGTCGCCTGAATGGAACCGACAGGACCGACAAGTCGCTCATATCGCTCTGCTATCCCACATGGAGCGAGGTTCACGTCACCGTCCGCGAGTCGACGACGCGTGTTCATGACACTGTTGGGTGCCCGAACACCGGATGGGTGGCTCGTGCCGATGCACCTCTACTGGCGACGTCCAGCCGTGGCGGCATGCAAGCTCGTAGAACTGGTTCAGCGCTTCGGCGTAGCCCGATTCTGCAACCGGTGGACGTGTCCGGAATCCTGAAGCGTCACCTGCGTTGCGTTTGGATACCTGGACCTGACGATCTCGCGTCCGGAGGCGAAGATGTCCCATTCTCCGTACAACACGGCGTCTCTATCGAGGGGTGTTCGCCCGCTCGTGGCGTCGCTGCGCCGTCGCGCAAGTCAGCCCGACAGCCGGTTTCGGTCATGTCCATCGACCACGGAAATGGGTCGGCAGCCACCGACGAAGGATCCGGCCCACGCGATGGAAAGACGAGAAAATGGAACAGAGGCCCCCGAAAGGGCCTCTGACCTGGAGCGGACGACGGGATTCGAACCCGCGACCCCAACCTTGGCAAGGTTGTGCTCTACCAGCTGAGCCACGTCCGCGTGAGGGGTCCACCATAGCAGTTGAGGGCATCCGATCCGGAATGCCCTACCGGGTGCGGTGTGCCATCCTGCTGGCATGGCACTCCTCCCCGATGGGCTGCCCGCCGAGGCCGTCGAGCTCCGACGCTGGCGTCCCCAGCACGCCGAGGGCCTCTGCGACGCGGTGGCGACCAGCCTCCCCGAGCTACGACCGTGGATGCCGTGGGCCCAGGAGGAGCCCACCGTGGAAGGTCACGTCACCGTGCTGACCGAGGGTCAGGCCCGCTTCGACGCCGGGGAGGACTGGCAGTACGTGGTGGTCGAGCCGGCGTCCGACCGGATCGTGGGCGCCGTCGGGATCTATCGGCGGGGCGGCCCGACGACGGTCGAGATCGGCTACTGGATCCGGACCGACGCCACCCATCGGGGTTACGCCACCATGGCCTCGCGGGCTCTCACCACGGCCGCCTTCGCCCATTTCGACCACATCGACACCGTGGAGATCCGCATGGACAAGGGCAACCGGCGCAGCGCGGCCGTCCCCCCGAGGCTCGGGTACCGCTACGTCGACGAGGTCGACCAGGAGATCGACGTGCCGGGGCAGTGCGGACGTTGGCAGGTGTGGCAGATCGGCCGCGACGCCTGGTCGGACAGGACCGCCGACTGACGGGAGGTGCCGCGCCAAGCCCGGCCGGTCAGGCGGGGAGCTCGGCGTGCCACCAGGGCACGGGTCGGTCCCGCCGGTCGGCTTCGGCGACCAGTTCGGCCAACGACGTCACCAGGGCGTCGCCCAGGACGTCGACGTCGGGGACCAGGTCCCGGCAGGCCAGGACGCCGACATGCACCGTGTCGCGGTACGAGAACACCGTGACGTTCAGCCCCACGCCCTCCATGATCGGGCCGAGGGGGTGGAGCGACTCCATCCGGGCCCCGGCCAGGAAGACGGCCGGCTCGGGGCCCGGCACGTTGGAGACCACCAGGTTGAACGGCGGCCGCACGTGGTCGAAGATCCGCAGGTTCCCGACCAGCCGGGAGAGTCGGGTGGCCACCGCCGGGAAGGCGGCCTCCGCCCACGACGCGAAGACCGACGGGTCGACGGCCCGGTTCTGCTCCTTGGCCGCCCGCATCCCGTCCCGGATGTGGCGGAGGCGGGCGGCCGGGTCGGTCACCCCGGTGGCGAGTGACACCAGCATCGCCGACACGCGGTTCCCGAGGGCTCCCCGTTCGGCCTCGGTGCGCACCGACACGGGGACCATGGCCACCAGCGACGTCTCGGGCTCCTCGGCCCTCCCGGCGAACAGCGCCCGCAGTCCGCCGGCGGTCACGGCCAGGATCACGTCGTTGGCCGTCCCCCCGAAGGCGGCCGCCACCCGGCGCACGTCCGGGAGCGAGAGGTCGGCCAGGGCGACGCGACGGTGCGGCGAGATGGCCCCGTTGATCGACGTCCGGGGCGTCTCGAACAGCGACGGCGGGAGTGCGGCACCCGACTCGCGGTGGTGGGAGTTGACGGCCCGGGCCGTCTGCACCGTGCGGACCACGGACCGGGCCAGGGTGTCGAGCTGGCCGGGCACCCCGCTGAGTGTCCGGCGGAGCTGCTCCAGCTCGCCCGGAAGCGCCCCGGGCGGGTCGGGAGCCTCCGACCCGTCGGCTTCCTCCCCCTGAGCCCCGGTGGGCCCGTCCTCCGAAGCGTCCGCCGGGGACGCCCCGAACAACGGACGGGGACCCGGATCGGCGGCGAGGTCGAAGAACGCAGCCAGGACGTCGGCACCCGACACCCCGTCGATGACGGCGTGGTGCACCTTGGCCACCAGGGCGGTCCGGCCGTCCGCCAGGCCTTCCGCCACATGGAACTCCCACAGGGGCCGGGAGCGGTCGAGGGGCCGGGCGGCCAGGTCGGCCATGAATTCGGCGAGCTCCCGCCGGCCGCCGGGGGCGGGCAGACCGGCCCGTCGCACGTGGTAGTCGAGGTCGAACGCCGGGTCCTCCACCAGGGTCGGGTGCTGGAGTCCGAAGGGTACGCCGACCATCCGCATGCGGAAGGGCGGCACGAGCGGCAACCGCTCGTCCACCAGCGAGCGGATGCGCCGGAAGCCGACACCGCCGGGCACCCCGGTGGGATCGAGGACGATCGCCCCCAGGATGTGGAGGTGGGTGGTGGGTGACTCGAGGGCCAGGAATGCCCCGTCGAGTCCGGTCAGGGGGCCCATGCGGTCACCGCCCCGTCGACCCGAAGCCCCCGAGACCCCGCTCGGAGGTGCCCAGCGAGTCGACCGCCACGAACCGGGCGGACGCCACCCGCTGGATGACCAGCTGGGCGATCCGGTCACCGCGACGGACCCGGTAGGGGACCTCGGGGTCGGTGTTGACCAGGAGCACGGCCAGCTCGTCCCGGTAGCCGGAGTCGATCAGGCCCGGGGTGTTGAGGCAGGTCACACCGTGGCGGAGGGCCAGACCGCTGCGGGGTTGGACGAATCCGGCGAATCCCACGGGCAGGGCGAGGGCGATCCCCGTCGGGACCATGGCCCGGCCCCCGTTCGGCTCCAGCAGGACCTCGATGCGGGCCACCAGGTCGGCGCCGGCATCGCCGGCGTGGGCGTAGCCGGGCAACGGAAGTTCGGGGTCCAGGCGCAGCACCTCCACCGGGAGGTCGCCGAACCCGCCCACATCGTCGACTCCGGCCGTCACCCGATCATCCCGCTCATCCCCCGGGACGCTACCGCCCACCGCCGCGGGCCGTCGTCATCCACTCGTCATCCACTCGTAACCGGTCCGGGTCCGGGGGCCCGAGGTCCGGCCCCCGGTTTCTGACGGTGCGTCATCTTGGAGGTCGGCCAGCCACCCGGTAGCGTGACCGTGTGCTGGTGTGGATGGATCTGGAGATGACTGGCCTCGAGGCCGACCGCCACGTGATCGTCGAGATCGCCACCCTGGTGACCGACGACGACCTGAACGTGGTGGCCGAGGGCCCAGACCTGGTCGTCCACGCCACCGAGGACCGACTGGCCGGCATGGACGACTTCGTGCGGGACATGCACACTTCGAGTGGCCTCCTGGAGGAGATCCGGAGGTCCGAGGTGACACTCGAGGAGGCCGGGCGTCGGACGTTGGAGTTCATCCGGTCCCAGGTCCCGAAGGCCCGCACCGTCCCGCTGGCCGGCAACTCCATCGGCACCGACCGCCGGTTCCTGGCGGCCTACCTCCCTGAGATCGAGGAGTACCTCCACTACCGCTCGGTGGACGTCTCCACCATCAAGGAGTTGGCCGGACGCTGGTACCCGGAAGCGGCCGCCCACGCTCCCACCAAGGCCGGGGGGCACCGGGCGATGGACGACATCAAGGAATCCGTGGCGGAGCTCGCGTACTACCGGAGCGACCGTCTTCAAGGACCCCACCCCCTGAGGTCGTCGCCGTGGCGACACGGTGACGCCCGAGCGAGAGGAAGCCCGATGCCCGACGAGAACCCGACCGGACCGACGGAGGGAACCGTCTCCGACGACGCCGTCCCCTCCCGGGAGGAGATCGTCGCCCAGCTGACCGCTCCGGGTGGGCCCTTCGAGATGGAGGAACTGATCATCCGGGGCATCCCCACCCGGACCTGGAAGTCGGCTCCGACCGATCTGCGGGCCGTGTTCGAACTGTCCGCCCTCCACGGCGACAAGGACTTCCTCGTCTACGAGGACGAGCGCGTCACCTTCGCCGAGCACCGCCGGATCGTGGCGGCGCTCGGCCACCAGCTCGTCGAGCGATTCGGTGTCCGGCCGGGCGACCGGGTGGCCATCGCCATGCGCAACCTTCCCGACTGGGTCATGGCGTTCTGGGCCGTCATCACCATCGGGGCGGTGGCCGTGCCCCTCAACGCCTGGTGGACCGGCGAGGAGCTCGCCTACGGCCTGTCCGACTCGGGCAGCCGGGTCGCCTTCGTCGACGAGGAGCGCGAGCACCGGATCTCCCACCACCTGGCCGAGGTCCCCGGGCTCGAAGCCCTGATCGTCTCGTGCGAGGAGCACGACCCCGACACCGGCGGGCGGCGCACCGCCGTACACGGCCAGCTCGACCGGGACGGTGCCGGACCGCTGCCCGTCATCCCCTTCACCGAGGTGGCCGCCAGCCCCGCGGACGACATCGACCTGCCCGAGGTCACCATCGATCCCGACGACGACGCGACCATCTTCTACACCTCCGGCACCACCGGACGGCCGAAGGGTGCGGTCGGCACCCACCGCAACAGCTGCTCGAACCTCATGAACCTGTTCTTCGTGTCGACCGTGGGAGGGATGCGCCGCACCCAGGCCCAGAAGGACGCCTCACCGGGCGTCCAGAACGCCAACCTGCTGTCGGTGCCCCTCTTCCACGCCACGGGTTGCCATGCGCTGCTGGTGACCAACACGGCCGCCGGGGGCAAGCTCGTGATGATGCACCACTTCGACCCCGAACGGGCCCTCGAGTTGATCGAGCGGGAGCGGATCACGGTATTCGGAGGGGTGCCGGCCATGGTCATGCAGGTGATCGACTCCCCCGATTTCGCCAAGCGCGACACGTCGTCGGTCCAGTCGATCTCGTACGGCGGCGCCCCGGCCCCGCCCGACCTGGTCCGACGCATCAAGGAGCACTTCCCCAGCGGGGCACCCGGCAACGGCTACGGACTCACCGAGACCTCGGCCATGACCACCATGAACTCGGGGGACGACTACGTGCGCAAGCCGGACAGCGTCGGGCCGCCCGCACCGGTGTGCGACGTGGCCGTGGTGCCCGAGGACTGGGACGGCCCGGAGCCGCCGGCCGACCAGTCCCCCGATCCGATGCGCACCGGCGAGCTCTGGATCAAGGGCCCCAACGTGGTCCGTGGCTACTGGAACCGACCGGACGCCACCGCTACCTCGTTCTCCCGCGGGTGGCTCCACACGGGCGATGTCGCCCGCATCGACGAAGAAGGGTTCGTCCACATCGTCGACCGGGCGAAGGACATGATCATCCGGGGTGGCGAGAACGTCTACTGCGTCGAGGTCGAGGCCGCGCTCCACGAGCACCCGGCCGTGGCCGACTGCGCCGTCATCGGCGTGGCCCATCCGGTGCTGAGTGAGGAGGTCGGAGCGGTGGTCGTGCTCCGTCCCGGCATGGAGGTAGGTGCCGACGAGCTGTCCCGTCACGTCCGTGAGCGCCTGGCCGCCTTCAACACGCCGACCCGGTACTGGTTCCGCGGCGAGGCCCTCCCCCGGAATCCGGCGGGCAAGATCCTGAAGCGCGAGCTGCGCACCGAGTTGCTCGGCGACGCGCCGCTCTTCTGACCGGACCTCAAGCGCGATCCGGCGGCGCGACCCCGGTCAGCTCTGGGCCGGCCGCAGTCCGCCGGCGTCAGCCTCCACCCGGGCCTCCAGTCCGTCGAGGTCGGACAGGTCCCGTCCGGCCACGGACTCGTCGGCCAGGGCCCGCTGCTCGTCGGCGAGGACGGCGGCGGGGTCGGCACCCCGGTGGAGTCGCCGGGTACCCTCCGAGGAGCGGGCATCATCGGCGGCCACGTCCGAGTCGAGTGACTCGGCGACCGCCTGGTCCGCGTCCCGTTCGGCCTGCGTCAGGGCCGCCTCGGCATCCGCCGCCGACGATGTCCCGGGTTCGGCCTGTTCGACCCTCGCCACCTCGGCCTCGATCTTGAGCCGCTCCTGGTCGGCCTCGGCGGCCATCTCCCCCGTCGACCGGGCCGCCGTCAGGGTGGCCTCCGTCCCCTGCACCACCGTCCCGGCCGCCTGCTCGTGCTGGAAGACCGGGTTGCGGACACGACTCCCCGGAGCCGGACCCTTGGCCGCCAGCGCGTCCAACTCGGCGTTCATCTGGCTCTCGAGTCCGGCGGCCGTGGCCGCCGGATCAGCACCGGGATCGATCTCACTCATGGGGGGAGAATTCGACATCCCCGGACGGGACCTTGAGCGCCCGCACCCGAGCGCCACGATCTGCAACCGTCCCCGACCTGCCAAGATGGGTCCATGGGCTCGGACGGCAGCAAGCCACGCAAGAAGAAGCAGCACCTCCCGAAGGTCCCGAAGTACGAGGAACCCAACCGGCTCGAAGGTGCCCAGGGTGGCACCAGCTTCGGGCGGGCGGGGCACGGCTCGGACCACCACCACTACGAAAAGCCCACGGGATTCGGGGCCTGGATGCTGAAGGTCCTGGGCAGGAAGCCCAACCCGTAGGAGGGCAGCCGGCAGGTCGGCCGACGACTCGGCGGCGGCCGGTCCGTGCCGGGCCCACCCGGCGGTGACGGCCCGGGCGGATCCTGAGTCCGGTCAGCCGGCGGCGGCCAGCAGGGATCGGACGAGTTCCACGTCCCGTCCCATCTGGACCACCAGGTCGTCGACCGAGTCGAACGCCAGCTCGTCGCGCAGACGGTGGGCGAAGGACAGGCGGGCCGGCTCGCCGTAGAGGTCGGCGTCGAAGTCGAGCAGGAAGGCCTCCACCAGGAGGTCGCCACCTTCGCCGTAGAAGGTCGGGCGACGGCCCACCGACACCGCCGCCATGTGGCGGGAGTCGTCCGGCCGCTCGTACCACCCGGCGTAGATCCCCGGGGCGGGAAGACAGATCTCGCTGGGCACGGCGAGGTTGGCCGTCGGGAAACCCAGCTCGGCACCGCCCCGGCGGTCACCGCTCACCACCGGGCCCCGCACCTGGTGCAGCCGTCCGAGCAGGGTGGCCGCGGCCTCGACCTCGCCGGCGCCGACCAGCGAACGGATGCGGGTCGAGGAGACCGGTAGGGCACCGGGGGACTCGGACGACAGCGACACCCCGTCCACCTCGAATCCGGCCACCGTCCCCATCTCGGCGAGCAGCGCGACGTTGCCCTTGCGGCCGTGGCCGAAGTGGAAGTCCTCCCCCACCACCACCAGACGGGCGTCGAGAGCGTCGACGAGCTCCCGGTTGACGAAGTCCTCGGCCGTCTCGTTCGCCCGCTCCTCGTCGAAGCGCACCACCACCGTGCGGTCGACGCCGGCCGAAGCGAGCAGCTCGAGCTTCTGGTCGAGGTCACAGAGCAGGCGCGGTGCGGAGTCGGGACGCACCACCGAGGCCGGATGACGGTCGAAGGTGACCACCACCGTAGCCAGGCCATCGTCCACGGCGCGGGCCCGGAGCTCGGCCAGCAGGGCTCGGTGCCCGAGGTGGACTCCGTCGTAGGCACCGATGGTGACGGCCGAGCCGCCGGCCGGCGGCGGCACCTGGGCGCTGTCGGTCACGATCTCCACAGTCCCGAAGGTTACTGCCGAGTCAGCGCGGACCGGACCCACGCCCTCCGGTCCCGGACGGACGACCGAGCTCGGCCCGGCTCAGCCGGCCGACTCGATCACGACGGCCGGCTTGATGCGATCCGTCTCGGTGGCCTCGTAGACGGCCAGCAGCTGGTGGGCATCGTCGACGAGGCCCCACGGACCCTCCCCGGCCACGCCGAGGGGCACCCGGTCGAGGGGCAGACCCCGCGCCACCAGCTTCTGGGCGTCGATGGGCAGCACCACCTGGTCGAGGTCGCGCATGGCCTGGGCCGGGGTGAGCACGACCGCCGGCGTCAGTTCGTCCACCAGTCGGGCGTCCTCGGTGGTGAACGAGCCGATGCGGGTCCGGCGGAGGTTGCGCAGATGGGCACCGCCACCGAGGGCCTCGCCCAGGTCGGCGGCCAGCACCCGGACGTAGGTGCCCGACGAGCACACCACCTCGATGCGGAAGACGCCCGGGGCCAGGCCCGGCGTGACGTCATAGCGGTAGACGGTGACGGGACGGGCCGAGCGCTCCACCTCGATGCCCTCACGGGCCAGGGCGTGGAGGCGCCTCCCGTCCACCTTGACGGCGGACACCATCGGCGGAACCTGCTCGATCTCCCCGGTCAGCCCGACCGCCGCCTCCCGGACCGCCGCCAGGGACACGTCCTCCATGTCCCACGTCCCCGTCACCTCGCCCGAGGCGTCGAGGGTGGAAGTGGCGGTGCCCAGCACGACCTCGGCCTCGTAGGTCTTGGGGAGCGCCGTCAGGAACCGCATCAGTCGGGTGGCCCGGCCGAGCCCGACCAACAGGACGCCGGTGGCGTCGGGATCGAGGGTGCCGGCGTGGCCCACCCGTTTCTGGCCGAAGATCCGGCGGCAGCGCGCCACCACGTCGTGGGAGGTCCAACCGGCCTCCTTGTCCACCACCACCAGGCCGTTGACCTGGTCCGCCGGCGCCGCGCTCACCGGTAGTTGTCGTCCGCCCCGTCGACCTCGGGCCGCCCCGCGGCGTCGTCGGACTCGTGGATGTGGCGGATGACGTCCTCGATGCGGTTGCCGGTCACGACCGCCGGGTCCTGGACGAAGGTCAGTTGCGGCGTGCGCTTCAGCTGCGTCTGGCGGGCGACGGCCCGTTGGACCTGGACCCGGCGGTCGCCGAGCGCGGCGGCGGCATCGTCGGAGAGCGAACTCAGATAGACGGTGGCCTGACGCAGGTCAGCGGTGGTGTCGACCGAGGTCACCGTCACCAGGCGCAGCCGCTCGTCGGCGTCGGCCAGCCGCTCGAGTTCGTCGGCCACCACCTGGCGCAGGACCTGGTTGACCCGCAGCGAGCGGGAATAGGGGGCGACGCCCCGATTGTCCTGACGACGTGCCACTGGCCCTCCGGTCCGTCCACGACGCTGCCCGCGCCACCCCGGGTACGGGCGGCGGCACGGTCAGGTGCGGGGGATCTCCCGCTCCTCGTAGGTCTCGATGATGTCGCCCTCCTTGAGGTCCTGATAGTCCGAGAGACCGATACCGCACTCGAACCCGGCCTGGACCTCGCGGGCGTCGTCCTTGAAGCGACGCAGGGACGTGATGGCACCCTTCCAGATGACCACGCCCTCCCGGAGGAAGCGGACCTTGGAGCCACGGGTGATGACGCCCTCCCGGACGTAGCAGCCGGCGATGGCACCGATGCGGGGCACCCGGAAGACCTGGCGTACCTCGGCCTCGCCCGTGACCACCTCTTCGTACACCGGTGACAGGAGACCGAGCATGGCGGCCTCGAGGTCCTCCAGCAGCTTGTAGATGATCTCGTAGGTCCGGATCTCGACGTCGGCCTTGGCCGCCATGTCCCGAGCCCGTCGGTCCGGACGCACGTTGAAGCCGATGATGGTGGCCGTGGAGGCCTGGGCCAGTTCGACGTCGGATTCGGTGATACCCCCCACGCCTCGGTGGACGAAGCTGAGCTTCACGTCGTCCCGCTCGAGTTTGCGCAGGCTCTCGGTGACGGCCTCCAGCGAACCGCGGACGTCGGCCTTCAGGATCAGGTTCAGCGTGGCCGTCTCGCCCCGTTGGATCTGCTCGAACAGGTCCTCGAGCTTGGCGCCGCCCAGGGCCGACGTGGCGGCGGGCACGTGCCCGGCCACCCGGTAGCGATGGGCGCGGGCCTCGCCGATGGTGCGGGCCTGGGCCAGCTCCGGGGCCACCCGGAACTCGTCCCCGGCCTCCGGCGGCTCGGAGAAACCGAGCACCTGGACCGGCGTCGACGGGGGTGCCTCCTTGATCTGGTGGCCGTGGTCGTCGACGAGGGCCTTGACCTTGCCCCACGCCGCACCGGCCACGATCGGGTCACCGACCCGCAGGGTGCCCTGCTCGACGATGACCGAGGCCACCGGACCGCGGCCGATCTCGAGCTCGGCCTCGATGACGATGCCACGGGCACGACCCTCCGGGGTCGCCTGGAGCTCCTCGATCTCGGCTACGAGCACGATCTGCTCGAGCAGGTCCTCGATACCGAGCGACTGCAGGGCCGACACCTCGACGGCGATGGTGTCGCCACCCCAGGCCTCGGGCACCAGACCGTGCTCGGACAGCTGCTGGAGGACCCGGTTGGGGTCCGCCTCCTCGCGGTCGATCTTGTTGACGGCCACGATGATCGGGACGTCGGCGGCCTTGGCGTGGCTGATGGCCTCGACCGTCTGCGGCATGACGCCGTCATCGGCCGCCACCACGAGGACCACGATGTCGGTCACCTCGGCACCGCGGGCACGCATCGCCGTGAAGGCCTCGTGGCCCGGGGTGTCGATGAAGGTGATCGGGTGACCCTCCCACTCGACCTGGTAGGCGCCGATGTGCTGGGTGATGCCGCCGGCCTCGCCGGCCACGACGTTGGCCGACCGGATGCGGTCGAGGAGCAGCGTCTTGCCGTGGTCGACATGGCCCATCACGGTCACGATCGGCGGGCGGGGACGCAGTTCCGACTCGTCCACCTCCTCGTCGTCCTCGTCGAAGAACTTCGCCAGCAGCTCGGCCTCGCGCTCCTCACCGGGGTCCACGAGGCGGACGTCGGCGCCCAGCTCGGCGGCGAACAGCTCGATCATGTCGTCGGTCAGGGACTGGGTGGCCGTGACCATCTCCCCCTGGAGGAGCAGGAAGCGCACGACGTCACCGGCCGAACGGTTCAGCTTCGGACCGAGGTCACGGGCGGTCGAGCCGCGCTCGATGATGACCTCGTTCTCGGGCACCGGCGCCGTGGAAGGCGCGTACGCCGTCAGGGTGGTCGGCTCCAGCTCCTCGAGGTTCCGACGGCGACGACGCGGCCGGCGCTGGTTCGGACGGCCACGGCCGACGCCGGGACCGCCACGACCGCCGGGGCCACCACCGGGTCCGCCGGGGCCACCACCGGGTCCGCCGCCGGGGCGTCCGCCCCCGTAGCCGCCGGTCGAGCCACCGGGACGACCGCCGTAGCCTCCGCCCGAGGCCCCGGGGGGGCCACCGGTACGGGGGGCGCCGGGACGACCGGAACCGCCGGGGCCGCTCGGACGGCCGGTGAAGCCGGGACGCGGTGCGCCGGGAGCGGGGCGCCGACCACCGGCCCCCGGAGGCGGCGGGATCGGCTTGCCCGAGAGCGAGCGGGGTGGGCCGCCGGGCGGCGGGGGGATCGGCTTGCCGGTCGGGCTCGTCGGGGGATGGACCGGTCCCGAACCGGGTCGCGCCGGAGCTCCGGCGGGAGCAGCGGCGGCGGCAGCGGCGGCGGGAGCGGCAGGGGCGGCGGCCGGCGTGGCAGCGGGCGCCACCGGGCTCTGGGTCGGTGCGGGCGCCGATGCCGCCGGGGCCGCGGGCACGGATGGCGTGGCCGGCGCGCTGGCCGGGTCCGACGGGGCCGGGGGCTTCGGAGCGGGGGGCGGCGGGGCGGCGGCGGCCGGGGCCACGGGGCGCCGGGGCCGGAGCCGGGGTGACCACGGGAGCGACGGGCGCCGGGGCCGGTGTGGCCGCGGGCGCCGGGGCCGCCGGTCGGGGTGCGGGCGCCGGTGCCGGGGCGACACCGGGCTGTTCGGAAGCGGGTCGGCTCGTGACCAGGCGGGCGCCGGTGCGCTTCACGGGCGGTGCGGTGGGGCCGGCGTCACCACCGTCGGTCGTGTCCTCGGTGCCGGAGGCCGGCGTGGCCGGCGTGGCCGACTCGCTGGCGGGCGCCGCCTTCTTGGCCGGGGCCTTCTTGGCGGCGGCCTTCTTGGCCGGGGCGGCAGGCTCTTCCGGCTGGACGGGACGGCGCAGGCCCTCCCGGTCCGCCTTCCTGCGGGCGCGGTCGGCCTGGGCGTCCTCGATGGACGACGAATGGCTCTTGACACCCATCCCGAGGGACAGGCACAGGTCAAGCGCCTCTTTGTTGGTCAGGCCGAGCTCATGAGCGAGCTCGTATACCCGGATCTTCTTCGGCAACGGCTGTTACTGCCCTTCCTTCGATGTCATAGGTGCCACAGTGCACATACGACCCTCCATCCTCGCACATCACAACACCGGTCTGGCCGAGCCGTCGGGGCCCGGCCTGCCAGTCGGTCCTCCGAGCGCCCGGCGGAGCCCGTCGACCGCCCCGGCGGCCACCGGGCCCCGGAGGGCCCGCTCGAACGCCCGGCGCTTCTGCGCCGCGTCCAGACAGGCCATCGAGTCCCGGCACAACCAGGCACCACGCCCCGGAAGCGTCCGCCCCGGGGCCAGGGTGCCGTCCCCGAGACGCACCACCCGCACCATGGCGTCCGCCGGACCGGTCCGGCGGCACCCGATGCAGGTCCGCTGAGGGGCTATGCCGGAGCCTCCCCGGCTGGCTGTCCCTCGGCCTCCGCCGTCGGCGCGGCCTCCGGCCCAGCGCCTTCGGCCTCCAACACCTCGGCGACCTCCTCGACGACCACGGCATCCTCCACGGCCTCGACCTCGGCCTCGGCGATGTCCTCGGCCGCCAGCTCGGATTCCGACTCGTCGGCGCCCTCGGCGCCCTCGGCCCACTCCGTGGCGGACACCGCGGAGCCGCCCTCGGCCGGCTGCCACACCATCTCGCCGGCCTCGTTCTGGATCCACTCGCCCTCGGCCCACTCCTCGCCGGCGTACCCGGACTCCTCCTCGGCCAGCTGGGTCTCGCTCTTGATGTCGATCCGCCAGCCGGTCAGGCGGGCGGCGAGGCGGGCATTCTGGCCCTCCTTGCCGATGGCCAACGACAACTGGTAGTCGCTCACGATGACCGTCGCCGTGCCCGTCTCGTCGTCGAGGCGGACCTCGCGCACCCTGGCCGGGGCCAGTGCCGACTGGATCAGTTCGACCGGGTCGTCGGAGTAAGGCACCACATCGACACGCTCGCCACGGAGCTCGTTGGTGACCATGCGCACGCGGGAGCCGCGGGCACCGACACAGGCGCCCACGGGATCCACGTTCGGGTCGTTCGACCAGACGGCGATCTTGGTGCGGTGCCCGGGTTCACGGGCTGCAGCCTTGATCTCGACGGCGCCGGAGGAGATCTCGGGGACCTCCAGCTCGAACAGGCGCTTGATGAGTCCGGGATGACTCCGGCTGACCACGATCTGCGGTCCCTTGGTCGTCTTGCGCACCTCGACGATGTAGGCCTTCAGCCGGGCCCCGTGCTCGTAGCGCTCGTAGGACACCTGCTCGGCCTGCGGAGCAGCGCCTCCACCTTGCCCAGATCGAGCAAGGTGTACCGGTTGTCGGTCTGCTGGACGATGCCGGTCACGATGTCGCCCTCGCGTCCGGCGTACTCCTCGTACTTGAGGTCGCGCTCGACCTCGCGGATGCGCTGGAGGATGACCTGCTTGGCCGTCTGGGCCGCGATCCGGCCGAAGTCGTCGGGAGTGTCGTCCCACTCGCGCACGACGTTGCCGTCCTCGTCGAGCTCCTGGCCGTAGACGCGGATCTCGCCGGAGTCGGGGTCGATCGTGACGACCGCCTCCTCGGCCGCGTCCGGGCGCCGCTTGTAGGCGGCCACCAGGGCGTTGGCCAGGGCATCGAGCAGCGTCTCGACGGAGATCCCCTTGTCCCGGGCGATCTGGCCGAGCGCGTCGAGGAACTCGAAGTTCGTCTTGCTCATGGGGTAACGACCTGCTTCCTCTTCTGCGTCTGCTTCCGGCCCGGTGACTTGGCGCCGGGCTTCTTGCCGGCCGGGTTGCCCGGGGTGTCCTGTCCGCCCCACACGAAGACCGTCCGGGCCCGGTCGATGTCGCCGTAGGCGAGACGGACCGGCTCGTCGTCGGACCCCTCGACAGCCAGGGTGAACCCGTCGTCGTCGGAGGTCAGGAGGATGCCGCGCAACCGTCGGTCACCCGGCACCTGGGGGCGGGTCTTCACCGTGACCAGGGCGCCGACGGCCTTGGCGAAGTGGGCCGGGGTGCGGAGGGGGCGTTCGATCCCGGGACTCGAGACCTCGAGGGAGTAGCGGCCCGGGAAGGGATCGAGCTCGTCGAGCAGGGTCGAGGCCGCCCGGTTGGCGGCGGTCAGTGCCTCGAGGTCCACGCCGCCCTCGCGGTCGACCGTCACCTGGAGCACGCCCGACTTCATCTCGACGTCGACCAGTTCGAGGCCGACCGCATCCACCACCGGCTGGAGGGCGGCGAAGAGATCCTGTTCCATGCGCCTTCTCCTCTCCGGTCGGTGCGTCTGTCTTCGGTCGTGTCGATCGTCGTCAACGGCCGGCGACCCGAGGGTCCCGACCTGCGCTGCCCGCCCGGGAGGCGTTTCCGACCAAAACAAAAGCGTGGGCTGGCCGCCCACGCCTCGTCAGCGTCACTACACCCCAACCGAACGGCAGACTTGAAAGTATAGCAGCGCCAGGCGGTCGGTGGGACCCTGACCTGGTGGTCCGGCCCCGGTGGAGGAGGTGCCGCTCCATCGGGTCACCGGGTGTGGACGGCTCCGGGCGACCGGAGGATCCGGCCTCCCGTCAGGGGGCGAGGACCACCTCGACCGGGGCGTCCAACGCCACTTCGCGCTCCTCGCCGGTCGCCCGCGAGCGCCACTCGACGATGCCCCTGGCGACCCCTTTGGCCCCGACCACGAGGCGGACCGGGATCCCGATCAGGTCGGCGTCGGCGAACTTCACCCCGGGCGAGACGTCCCGGTCGTCGTAGAGGACGTCGACCCCGGCTGCCACCAGGCGGTCGTGAAGAGCGTCGGCGGCCTCGGCCACCTCGGGCGCCCGCCCGGCGCCGAGGGCGACCAGATGGGCCTGGAAGGGAGCCAGGGCCGCCGGCCACGCCAGCCCCCGGTCGTCGTGGTGTTCCTCGGCCACCACCGACAGGAGGCGGGAGACGCCCATGCCGTAACAGCCCATCGAGAACACGGCCTCCTCGCCGTCCTCCGCCACGAACGAGGCGCCGGGCATCACGCCCGAGTAGCGGGTCCCCAACTGGAAGGTGTGGGCAGCCTCCACCGAACGGACCAACTCCACCTCGCCGCCGCAGCGCGGGCACCGATCACCGTCGACGACTTCGGCGTAGGAGCCCCACCGGTCCACTTCGAAGTCACGACCGGCCAGCACGCCACTGACGTGGTGGTCGGGACGGTTGGAGCCGGTGATCCACGGACCCGGCCGGGCCACCCCGACGTCGGCCACCACCGTGATCCCCGCACCTGCGTGGCCCATCGGGCCGATATAGCCCTTGACCAGCGACGGGTGGGCAGCGAAGTCCTCCTCCTCGAACAGGCGCCAGCCCGAGGGCAGCCGCGCCTCGCGGTCCCTGGAAGGAGCAGGAGCAGTGCCTGGCCGTCGCCGTCGACCACCGCCAGGGTCTTCAGCAGGTCGGCGTGGGTGACGGCGGGATCATCGAAGAACTCCACCACGTCGTCGATGCCGGGCCGGCCGGGCGTGTGGTGCTCCACGACGCCGGGGGCGTCCGGGGCGGGGGTCACCACGTCGTCGAAGCCTCCCCGGGTGGCGGCCTCCACGTTGGCCGCGTACCCGCAGCCCGTGCACCGCACGAAGTGGTCCTCCCCCACCACCGACGGCACCATGAACTCGTGGTTGACCTCGCCCCCGATGGCGCCGGACTCGGCCTCGACCGGCGACACGTCGAGGTCCAGCCGGTCGAAGATCCGCAGGTAGGCGTCGTAGACGGTGCGGTAGGAGGCCTGCATGGCCTCGGCATCGACATCGAAGGAGTAGGCATCGCACATGATCAGCTCGCGGGTGCGTAGGAGCCCGAACCGGGGTCGGGCCTCGTCGCGGAACTTGACCTGCACCTGGTACACGGTGAGAGGCAGTTGCCGGTACGAGTCGACCTCGGCACCGACGGTGACGGTGACCACCTCCTCGTGGGTCGGACCGAGCACGAAGGATCCACCCCGGGCCTCGACCTGCATGGCGGGCAGCGCGTCCGATCCGAACATGGCGGCCCGGCCGCTCTGCTCCCACAGCTCCAGCGGGTGCAGGGCCGGCAGCAGCACCTCCTGGCAGTCGGCGGCGTCGAGCTCCTCCCGGATGATCGCCTCGATGTTGTGCAGGACCCTCAGCCCGAGCGGCAGGAAGCTGTACACCCCCGAGGCCAGGCGACGGATGAACCCGCCCCGCACCAGGAGCTGATGGCTGACGACCTCGGCGTCGGCCGGGGCCTCTCGCAGGGTACGGACGAGGAGGCGGGACATGCGCATGGGCGGAGAGCCTACCGGGAGCGAACCCGGCCTCCGGAGGCCGGTCCCACGTCCATCCCTCGCCGGAGCCGGTCGACCGCTGCGGTCGCCCGGTCCGTCGCCACGGCTGGCGCCGGCGGTGCTCAGTCGGCCGGGGTGGCCTCGTCACCGAAGCGCCTGCGGATCAGGTCGACCTTGACCTCCGAGGCGTTGGCGTCGGTACCCTTGGCGTCGAGCAGCTCCCGGCGGTCGGCCTCGGCCTCGGCCGCCGCACCGGCATCGGCGGCGGCCAGGCGGGCCTCGACGCCCTCGGCCACCAGTCGCTCGGCCTCGGCCACCAGCTCCTCGACCATGTGCTCCTCGGGGACGACCCGCACGATCTTGCCTTTGATGAACAGATGGCCCCGCTTCCGTCCGGCGGCGATGCCGAGATCGGCCTCGCGGGCCTCGCCGGGCCCGTTGACCACGCAGCCCATCACGGCGACCTGGATGGGCAGGTTCCGGTCCTCCAGGGCCTCCTGGGCCGCCTTGGCGACGGCGATGACGTCGATCTCGGACCGGCCACAGCTCGGACAGGCGATGAGGTCGAGACCCTTGCGCTCGCGCAGGCCCAGGGCCTCGAGCAGCTGACGGCCGGCCCGGGCCTCCTCGACCGGGTCCGCGGTCAGCGAGTACCGGATGGTGTCGCCGATGCCTTCGGCCAGGAGCGTGGCGATACCCGCGGTCCCCTTCAGCAGACCGGCCGGCGGCGGGCCGGCCTCGGTCACCCCGAGGTGGAGCGGGTGGTCGAAGGTCTCCGAGGCCAGCCGGTACGACTCGATCATCAGCGGAACCGAGGAGGCCTTCACCGAGATCTTCACGTCCTGGAAGTCGACCTCGGCGAAGTAGGCGAGCTCCATCCGGGCCGATTCGACCAGTGCCTCGGGGGTCGCCCCGCCGTACTTCTTGTAGAGATCGGGATGGAGCGAGCCGGCGTTCACCCCGATCCGGATGGGCACCCCCCGGTCCTTCGCCTCCGCCGCCACCAGTTTGATCTCGTGGGGCTTGCGCAGGTTCCCCGGATTGAGCCGGAGACCCTGGACGCCGGCCTCGAGCGCGGCGAGAGCCATCTCCACATGGAAGTGGATGTCGGCGATGATCGGCACCGGGGACCGGGGGACGATCCGGGCCAGACCCTCGGCCGCCTCCTCCTCGTTGCAGGTGCAACGGACGAGGTCGGCACCGGCGGCGGCCAGCGCGTAGATCTGGGACAGGGTGGCGTCGACGTCGGCCGTCTTGGTCGTCGTCATCGACTGGACCGTGACAGGCGTTCCGCCACCCACCGGCACATCGCCCACCTGGATCCGTCGGGTCGGGCGACGCTCGGTCAGGCTCCCTCGGGGGTGTGGCATGCCCCGATGCTACCGGGGGACGCCCCACCAACGGCCCCGCAAGCCGTGCCGTCGGCCCTGCACCGCGACCCGATCGACCTGGCCTCGAGGGCCTCCTACCCGAAGGGGTTCCCCATGGGGTGGAGGATGTCGGTCAGCAGGGCAGGGACGATCAGTATGGCCAGGAACAGCATGAATGCCCAGGTGAACGGCATCAGCTTGGCGACGTCGGCGTGGTACATCACCTGGCGGCGGCCGGTGCGGATCTTCTCGTAGACGGCGATCGCCACGTGTCCCCCGTCGAGGGGGAGCATGGGGAAGAGGTTGAACACCCCGAAGAAGATGTTGATGACGATCAGGATGTACAGGAAGTCACCGATCCCGGCCTGCAGCGCATCGGTCGCCGTCTGGCCGATGCCCACGATCGACTGGGCCCGGGTCCCGTCGGCCGCGGCCTGGCTGGCGGCCTTGGCGCTCGTGACCTGATCGAACCGCTGGCCGATGCCACTCGGCGAGAAGAGGTGACCGATGCCCGTCACCGACGCCCACGCCACGCTGCCCAGTTGGGACCCGGTGGAGGCGACGGCGCCCAGGGGGGACCGGGTCTGCACCGGTGAGCCCAGGCTGACGCCGATGAGCCCGAAGGGTGCCGTGCCCGCCGGCGCCACCGCGCCCGCCTCGTGCTCGACCCGCCCGTTCGCCGGCGTCACGGTCAACGTCCGTCGGGAGCCGTCGCGATCCACCACCACGGTGACCGGTCGGTCGGGATGGCTCTGGATCGCGCTGGTGAGGGCGTCCACGTCGCCGCCGATGGCCCGGCCGTCGACCGACACGATGATGTCGCCGGGCCGGATGCCACCGGCTCCGGCCGGGCTCGCCTGGTGGCCCACCGCATGGAGTCCCTGGACCTGGACCTGGTTCGAGTTGGGGACCCCGACGAAGGTCAGCAGCACCCAGAGCAGCAGGAAGGCCAGCAGGAAATGTACGGCGGAGCCCGCCACGGCGACCAGGAGCCTCGAGTGGAAGGGCTTGTCCCGGTAGACACGGCCCTCGTCGGCCGGGTCGACCTCCTCGAGGTTGGTCATCCCGGGGATCTTCACGTAGCCACCCAGTGGCAGCACCTTGATCCCGTACTCGGTCTCCCCACGTCGGAACGACCACAGCCGGGGGCCGAAGCCCACGAAGTACTCGGTCACCTTCATCCCGCCGTGCTTGGCCGCCAGGAAGTGGCCCAGCTCGTGGAGCATGACGATCACGATGATGGAGACCACGACGATGAGCAGGTCGACGTAGCCGGTGGCCACGGCCAGGAGCACGATCGCGGCGATGGCCGCCACCAGTTCGGCGGCCAGCCGGCGGGGGGACTTCTCGGAGCCGGTCGTGCCTCCCGGAGCCGTGGCCGACTGAAGGCCCTCGGACATCGATGGGGCCTCGGTGGTGCTCATGGCGCACCTCTCGTGACGACCACCTGCGCGGCCTGGCGCCGGGCCGTGGCGTCGGCGTCGAGCACATCGTCGACGGTGCGCCGTCCGTTGGGCACCGGAACGTCGTAACGGTGGAGGGTGTCGGCCACCACCGCGGCGATCGTCGACCAGGTGATGCGGCCCTCGAGGAACGCACCGACGGCTACTTCGTTGGCCGCGTTGAGCCAGGCGGGGGCGAGGTCGCCGGCGCGTCCCGCCTCGTAGGCGAGGTCGAGGCACGGGAACGTCGACCGGTCCGGTGGCTCGAACTCGAGCACCGAGAGTTCGGCCCAGTCGATGGCCCCGAAGGGGGACGCCAGTCGGGCCGGATAGGCCAACGCATAGCCGATGGGCAGCCGCATGTCCGGGAGCGACAGTTGGGCGACCACCGCGCCGTCCACGTACTCGACCATCGAGTGGACGATCGACTGGGGGTGCACCACGACGTCGATGGCGTCGTAGGGGACGCCGAACAGCTCGTGGGCTTCGATGACCTCGAGTCCCTTGTTCATGAGCGTGGAGGAGTCCACCGTGATCTTCGGCCCCATGGACCAGGTCGGATGGGCCAGCGCCTCGTCCACGCCGACGGCGGCCAGCTCGTCGGCCTTCCGTCCACGGAACGGGCCACCCGAGGCGGTCAGCAGCAGCCGGGCGACGTCCTGGACCCGACCCGCGCGTAGGCACTGGTGGACGGCACAGTGCTCGGAGTCCACGGGCAGGATCTCGGCGCCGGGGGTGTTCCGCACCGTGGCCACCACCGGCGCTCCGGCGATGATCGACTCCTTGTTGGCGAGCGCCAGCCGGCGGCCTGCCTCCAGCGCGGCCAGCGTGACCGACAGGCCGGCGAATCCCACGACGCCGTTCACGACCACGTCGGCCTCGGTGGCGATCGAGGCCAGTCCGTCCGGGCCGGCCAGCACCTCGGTGCCCCGGGGGAGGCGTCCGGCCAGCTCGGCGGCGAGCGCGGCATCCCCGATGGCCACCACGTCGGGCCGGACGGCGAGAGCTTGCTCCACCAGGCGATCGACCGACCGCTGGGCCCCCAACGCCACCACCCGGTAGCGATCCGGATCCTCGGCCACCACGTCGAGCGTCTGGGTGCCGATGGAGCCCGTCGAGCCGACGACGCTCACCGTGACAGGTCCGTCCGGGACGGGTGACGGCACGTCGGGAGATCCTCCGGTGGGTGGCGTCATCCCTCCAGCCTGCCCGAATTTCACCCGATATTGAGGGCGCGTACCAGGTAGTAGGTCGCGGGCAGCACGAAGATGAGGGCGTCGACCCGGTCCAGCACCCCTCCGTGGCCCGGCAGCAGGGTTCCCATGTCCTTCAGGCGCAGGTCCCGCTTGAGGAGTGACTCGCACAGATCCCCGAGTGGAGCCACCACGGCGACGACCAGGCCGAGCAGGGCGGCGTTGGCCGGTGTCCACGGATGGATGGCCCCGACGGCCACCGTGGAGACGAGGACCGAGGCCACGGCCCCGCCGGCCAGGCCTTCCCATGTCTTGTTGGGGCTGACGTTCGGTGCCAGCTGGTGGCTCCCGACCCACCGGCCGACCACCAGGGCGCCGACGTCGTTGGCCACGGTGGCGATGATGGCGCCGAGCAGGAAGGCGATCCCGTGGCGGTCGGGGAAGAGTGACGGGCACAGGAGGAGTCCGGCGAACGAGCCGAGCAGCCCGACCCAGCCGACCACCAGCAGGGTCGACGCGGTCCCGGCCACGGCCGAGCCGCGCTCCACCCCGAACAGGTACCAGAGCAGGGTGAACACGGTGATGAGGACCATCACCAGTGGAAGGGCGGCGACGCCCTTGTTGTACGCCCCGAGTGTGAGGGCGATGGTGCCCGCCAGCCCGAGCAGGGTGGCCGGCCGCCAGTCGGCCCGGCGGAGCACGGCGAACGCCTCGCCCGCCGCGCACGTCACGACCACCAGGCACAGGATGACCGACGTCACCGTGCCGACCTTGAACGCGGCGAGGGCGATGACGGCCACGGCGATGCCGGTGCCGACCCGCAGGGCGGTGCTGCCGCCGGCCTCCTCGTCGACGTGGCGGGTCCGCCGCGCCGACAGGCTCGGGTGGCCCACCGCCGGTGACCTCCGGTGCATAGTTCGAACTCGAACGGGGCGGTCGGTCGAGCGCCTCGTCCTTCCTGGAGCGTCGCCGTAGCCGCGGCCCCGGACGGTCGTCCTCGGCCACCGCATCGGCGGGCTGGGGCTCCTGCGCCTGCTCCTGTTCCTCGACGGCGGCCCGATCGGCGGCGGCCAGACCGGCCAGACCGGCCTTGCGGCGCCCGGCACCCGGCACGTCGACCACCGACGCCCCCGGGGGCTCGGCGGCCAGGGGCTCGCCCACCGGAGCGACGTCATCGTCGGGTCGCTTGGCTTTCAGGCGGTCGGGCCGGAGGCCGGCACGACGGGCCCGGCCCACCCGGGGAGTGCCCGAGGGCCGGGCCGGGTCGGCTTCCACCACGACGGCCGATCCGACGACCGGCTCCGGTTCGGGAGCGACGGCGGGAGTGACCCCGGTGGGATCGGGGTCGATCTCGGGTTCGACCGGAGGGGCGCCGGCGGCCACCACGTCGGCCACCAGGAAGACGGAGGTGGCTTCGCCCGTCTCGTCGGGCGGAACGATCGGAGCGACGGCGTGGGACGTAGGGACCTCGTGGGCATCGTCCTCGTCCCCGACCACCCCGACCACCTCGACCGGCTCGGTCACTGGGTCCGACGACGAACTCGGTCCGGGCTGGCCCGGTCGGACCGTCGACAGGTCGAACTCCCAGGGGCGACGCTCCTCGTCACCGCCACCCGACTCGTCGAGCGCGCCCGAACGAGGCCTGCGTTCCACTGAACATCGAGGGCTCGAATTCCTCCTCGTGGGCCACCCAGTCGGCGTCCTCTTCGCGCCAGGTGGGCGGGAGGATGGCGGTGGACTCCCCCTCGTCACGGGCCAGCACCGCCGGAACCTGGCCGGTGGGCGGCTCGGTCCAGTGCGGCAGCTCGGTCGGTGGTGGGACGGGGGCATCGGGCTGGTCCCCCTCGGCCGGCTCGTCCAGGATCCGGACCGAGCCGTGGGTACCCGCTTCGGGCGTGACATGGGCCGGTGGGACGACAGGGACCTCGGAGGTGATCTCGGCCGCCGTTTCGGCGCCGATGATGCGCACGCCCCCGGTGGAGTGACCGGTCCGCGGAGGGCGCGGCGCTGCGTCGCTCTTCGCTTCCTCGTCTCCCTCGTCCGGGCCGTACTCCACGTTCTTCGCTTCCTCCCCACGATCGGGCTGTCGGGCCGTCCCATGTCGTGACCGCCCGGGTCTCGGGCTGGTTTCGTGTCCGGACATGCGCCCGGCCGCCGTCAGATCTCGAGGAGCTCCTGCTCCTTGTGGGCGAGCAGGCGGTCGATGGCCGCCACGTTGTCCTGGGTGATCTTGTCCAGGTCCTTCTCCACGCGGTCGAGCTCGTCGGTCGAGAGCTCGCCGTCCTTCTGCATCGCCTCCAGCTCCTGGCGGGCGTTGCGGCGCATGTTGCGCACCGCCACCCGTCCGTCCTCCGCCTTCTGCTTGACCACCTTCACCAGTTCCTTGCGGCGCTGTTCGGTCGGCACCGGGAACGACAGCCGGATGACCGTCCCGTCGTTGGAGGGTGTGATACCCAGATCGGAACTCTGGAGGGCCTTCTCGATGGCCGGGAGCGAGCTCTTATCGTAGGGCGACACCACCAGGAGTCGCGCTTCTGGGACGCTGAAGCCCGCCATCTGACGCAACTCGGTCTCGGTGCCGTAGTAGTCGACCTTCAGGTGCTCCACCAGGGCCGGGGTGGCCCGGCCGGTGCGGATGGCACTGAACTCGGCCTGGGTGTGCTCCACCGCCTTGGTCATGTGCTCGGTGGCGTCGGCGACTACGAGTGCGATCAGATCGTCATCCATTAGCCGACCAGCGTAGCCATCGTCGTCGGGGCACACCCGTGGGCGTCTGCGAACTGGGGATTCATCGAACGAGGGTGCCGATCGACTCGCCACCGAGGGCCTTGCGGATATTGCCGGGCTCCATCAGGTCGAACACCCGGATCGGCAGTCCGTTGTCCTTGCAGAAGGTGATGGCCGTGAGGTCCATCACGCGGAGGTCCTTGGACACCACCTCCATGAAGGAGACCTCGTCGTAGCGGGTGGCCGTCGGGTCGATCCGGGGATCGGCGGTATACACCCCGTCCACTCCGCCATGGGTCCCCTTGCACAGCAGCTCCGCTTCGATCTCGGCAGCCCGGAGGGCGGCCGAGGTGTCGGTCGTGAAGTACGGGTTCCCCATCCCGGCGGCGAACACCACGACCCGACCCTTCTCGAGGTGCCGGATGGCCCGACGCCGGATGTACGGCTCCGCCACCTCCGCCATCTGCACGGCCGAGAGGACCCGCGTGGCCTGACCATGGTGCTCGAGGGCGTCCTGGAGGGCCAGGGCGTTGATCACGGTGCCGAGCATCCCCATGGTGTCCGAGGTGGCGCGGTCCATGCCGGCCCCGGCACCGGTCGTCCCCCGCCAGATGTTTCCGCCGCCCACCATCACGGCCAGCTCGATGTCCAGCTCCGACCGGGTCTCGGCGATCTCGCGGGCCAGCTGTTCGACCGCCGCGGCGTCGATGGTCTCGTCCGACGCCGATGAGGCGAGTGCCTCGCCCGACAGCTTCAGGATGATGCGAGGTCTGTCGCCCACCGTCACTCAGTCGCCGACGACGACCTGGGCGAACTCCGTCACCTTGGCATCGCCGAGCAGCTTGCCGATGGTCTGCTTCTCGTCCTTGATGAAGGGCTGATCGACCAGGACCCGCTCCTTGTACCACCCGTTGAGTCGACCCTCGACCACCTTCGGCAGCGACGCCTCGGACTTGCCCTCGTTGAGGGCGATCTTCTCGATCGTCTCGCGCTCGGCGGCCACGTCGGCCTCGGGAACGTCCTCCCGGTTGATGTACAGCGGACGGGCGAAGGCGATGTGGGCGGCGATGTCGTGGGCGAGCTCCTTCGAGCCCCCGGCCACGGCCACGGCAACCGCGTTGACACCGCGACCCGCCTGGAGGTGGAGATAGGAGTCCACGGCGCCACCGGCCGGAGCCTCGATGCGCACGACCTGACCCACGGAGATGTTCTCCTTGAGCTTGACCTTCATCGAGTCGAGTTCGTCGCTCCGCTCGGACACGGCATCGACTCCCTTGGCGGCGACGAGGTCGGCGAGCTCGTCGGCGAAGGCGACGAACTCCTCGGACTTGGCGACGAAGTCCGTCTCGGACCGCAGCTGCACGATGGAGACGACGCCCTCGGCAGTACCGATGGCGACGGCGCCCTCGGAGGCCTCGCGGTCGGCCCGCTTGGCCTGACTGGCGAGGCCCTTCTCCCGCAACCAGGTGACAGCCCGGTCCATGTCGCCGTCATTCTCCTCGAGCCCCCGCTTGGCGTCGAGCATCCCGACGCCGGTCAGCTGGCGCAGTTTCTGAACGTCCTTGGCAGTGAATGCGGGCACGATCAGACCTCCTCGGTCGAAGTAGCGGTGGCGGGGGTGGTGGGAGCCTCGGCGGCCGGGGCCGGAGCATCCGGGGCCGGAGCATCCGGGGCGGGTGTCGGGGCGGCCGGCGCGGCGGCCTCGGGGGCAGGTGCAGGTGCCTCGGCGGTAGCCGGTGCGGCGGCCTCGGGGGCAGCCGGTGCGGCGGCCTCGGCGGCGGCCGGTGCGGTGGCCTCGGCGGCCGGTGCGGCGGCAGGAGCCGGGGTGGCCGGTGCGGCGGCCTCGGGGGCAGGTGCGGCGGCAGGAGCCGGGGTGGCCGGTGCCTTCGGCGCCGGGGCCGGGCGGTTCTGGGCGATGAATCGGCCCTCGGTGACCGCATCGGCCACCACACGGCACAGGAGCGCTCCTGAACGGATGGCATCGTCGTTCCCCGGAATGACATGGGTGATCACGTCGGGGTCGCAGTTCGTGTCCACCACGGCCACGACCGGCAGGCCGAGCTTGTTGGCCTCGGTGACGGCGATGTGCTCCTTCTTGGTATCGATCACGAAGATGGCGTCCGGCAGCTTGTCGAGGCCTCGGATGCCACCCAGGTTGCGCTGGAGCTTCTCGAGCTCGCGAGAGTGGCGCAGCGCCTCCTTCTTCGGCATGGCGTCGAAGTCGCCGGCCTTCTGCATGGCTTCGAACTCCTTCATGCGCTTCACACGGGTCGAGACGGTCTGGAAGTTGGTCAGCATGCCGCCCAGCCAACGCTCGTTGACGTAGGGCATGCCGCACGCATCGGCGTACACGGCCACCGGGCCCTGGGTCTGCTTCTTGGTCCCGACGAACAGGATGGTGCCACCGCCGGCTACGAGGTCCCGGATGTAGCCGTAGGACTCCTCGATCCCCTTCATGGTCTGCTCGAGATCGATCAGGTAGATCCCGTTGCGCTCGCCGAGGATGAACCGGCGCATCTTGGGGTTCCACCGCCGGGTCTGGTGTCCGAAGTGGACGCCCGCGCCCAACAGCTGCTTCATGGTGACGACGGCCATATGACTGCTCCTTCTGACGGTTTGGTCCTCCCCGGCTGCAGCACCCCGGAATTCGGGGCGACCGTGGACGCGGCCGGGTGCGTAATAGGTACCGCTCGAGTGCCCCACCGGTCGGTGGGACTCCGCCATGTTAGTGCCCACGGGCGGTGGTCCTCCACCCGGCACGCGAGATCGGCTGGCCGCTCAGCCGCTCGGCCGCTCCCGGCCACTCCCGGCCGGCTGGTGATCAGCCGGCGGCTCGGGCCGCGGCGGGGGCGCGGGGGCTTCGACAACGACCGGCCCGCACTCTCGGGTCGGTCGGCCAGCTTGGCCCGGAGTTGGAGGACGGCCTTGGTGTGGATCTGACAAACCCGGCTCTCCGTGACCCCGAGGATGTCGCCGATCTCGGCGAGCGTCAGCCCCTCGTAGTAGTAGAGGGTGAGGACGGTCTTCTCGCGGTCGGCCATCTCGCTGACCGCTTTGACGAGGGCCTCCTTGGTCTCCTTGACCTCGAAGGTGTCCATCGGTCCAGCGGTGGCGTCGGGGAGTGTCTCCCCGAGCGTGGAGCGGTCGGAGTGGTCTCCGCCCCGGAAGACCTCGTCGAGGGCGACGACACCGACGAAGGAGATCTTGCGGAGGGCGGTCTGGAACTCCTCGGGCGACATCTCGAGGTCGGCCGCCACCTCCTCGTCGGTCGGCGTCCGGTGAAGCGAGGCTTCGAGTTTCGAGTACGACTGCTCGACGGCCCGCGCCTTGGCCCGTACCGAGCGCGGCACCCAGTCGATCGAGCGCAGTTCATCGATGATGGCGCCTTTGATCCGGGGCACGGCGTACGTCTCGAACTTGATGTTGCGGGCCGGCTCGAACCGCTCGATGGCATCGATCAGCCCGATGATGCCGTAGCTGGCGAGGTCCGCCTCGTCCACGTGGCGGGGAAGCCCGACCGACACGCGGCCGGCCACGTACTTGACGACAGGGGCATAGTGCACGATGAGCTGATCGCGCAGTGCCTTCGCTCCGGTCTTCTTGTACTCGGCCCACAGGGCATCGATGCCGTGTCCAGCCGAATCGAGTTGCGTCGCCAATTGTCCCCTTAGGCCCGTGGATGCGTTTCTGAGTACACCGAACGCAGGCGCTCCTTACTGACATGAGTGTAGACCTGTGTCGTCTGAAGGCTCGCATGGCCGAGCAATTCCTGGACGACCCGAAGGTCGGCTCCGCCGTCCAGCAGGTGGGTGGCGAAGGTGTGCCGCAGGGCGTGGGGATGCGTGGGGACGGGTGACCGTCGGTCGAGGATCCGCCGGACGTCACGGGACCCGAGGCGGTTCCCCCGCCCGTTGTAGAACAACGCACCCCCTGGCGACTGAGCCGTCGCCATGGCCGGGCGGGCATCGGACAACCAGGTCCGCAGCGCCGCCACGCACGTGGCGTGGACCAGCACCTGCCGTTGCTTGTCCCCCTTCCCGGTCACCGTGACCACGCCCACGTCGAGATCGAGGTCGTCGACGTCCAGGCCGCACAGCTCCGCGACCCGGATGCCGCTCCCGTAGAGCAGCTCCAGCACGGCATCGTCCCGGACGTCGCGGGGGGCGGGGCCGTCGGTGGAGTCCGTCCCGGCACCGCCGGCGTCCACAGGCGGGGGGACCGGCCCGAGCAGCCGGTCGAGTTCGGCCTGGCCGAGTACCCGCGGCAGACGGGAGTCGGGTGACGGGGCCGAGAGCCGAACCGACGGGTCCGCGACGACGAGACCCCGACGCGCACACCAGCCGAAATAGGACCGCAGGGACGCCGCCGTGCGCGAGATGGTCGCTTTGGCGTATCGGCGGGTGGCGAGGAACGCGAGGTAGCGACGCAGCACGATGCGGTCGACGTCGGCCGGCCCCCTCGCACCTCCTCGCTCGGCCCAGGCGGCGAACCGCTCGACATCGGAGGCGTAGGCGCGGACCGTGTCGCCCGACAAGCCCGCCACCGAACGGCGGTACGCCTCGATCTCCCAGTCCACGCAGGCAGCGTACCGGTCGGTCCACCGCCGACCGGGGGACCGACGCGGCGTGGCCAGGACTCCGGACAGGCTCCGGTACCCGCGGTCGGGCCGTCCAGGGCTATCGTCGGCCCCGGACACCGGCCCGCGCAACACCCCGGGAGAGGGGCGACCCGGCCATCGGGTGACCGGATTCGACACGAAGCATCGCAACGACCGTCACCGGTTCAGACCGGGACGCCGTCCTAAGGGGGACCATGACTGATCGCATCGACCGCCGCTCCTTCCTCGCCAAGAGCGCCGTCGTAGGTGGAGGGATCGCCGCCGGCGGCGTGCTCGCCGCCTGCGGTTCCTCAGGCTCGTCGAGTTCGTCGACCACCTCGGGTGGTTCGACCGGAAGCCATCCCGACGGCATCAGTTCGGCCACGCCGAAGACGGGCGGCTCGCTCACCATGGGCGTGGACGCCGAGGAGAAGGGGTTCTCCCCCACCCAGGGCACATTCGACGAGGTGGGGATCATGTACGCCCGCACCGTCTTCGACACCCTCATGATCCTCGACGCAAACGGGCTGCCACAGCCCAACCTGGCCCAGTCGGTGACCTCAAACCCGGACGGCACGGTGTGGACGATCACCATGCGGCCCAACCTGAAGTTCCACAACGGCACCGCCTGTAACGCCAACGCCGTGGCCGCCAACTTCATCGCCCATCAGCATTCGCTGCTCACCGGGCCGGCCCTGACCCCGCTGCAGTCGGTCGTCGTGACGAGCCCCCTGGTGGTGACGATCACCATGAAGACCCCGTGGGTGCCGTTCGACTACTACCTGTGCGGTGGGATCGGCAGCCAGTTCGCCTTCGTGGCCGAGCCCAACTGGCTGGCCACGGGGAACCAGACCAATCCCGTCGGCACGGGTCCTTTCGTCTTCCAGGAGTGGGTACCGAACAGCCACTTCACGGCCACGAGGAACCCCAACTACTGGCGCGCGGGCATGCCGTATCTGGACAGCATCACGTACAGGCCCATCCCCGATGCCGACCAGATCCTGGCCAGCCTGAACTCCGGCGCCATCGACATCCTCCACACCGACACCTCCTCGGTCACCACCGCACTGCGGGCGAACACGTCCCTCGCCTACTGCGACGACTCGGTGCACGTCGCCGGGGAGCCGGACATGGGCTGCATGATCCTCAACCTGTCCAAGCCACCCTTCAACAACCTCAAGCTGCGACAGGCCATGGCCTACGCCACCAGTTCGGAGCAGTACGTGGCGGTCATCGACCAGAACGTCAACCTGACGAGCAACGGCGTCTTCACCTCGTCGTCGCCGTACTACCTGTCCGACAACGGCTACCCGAAGTTCAACCTGGCGCAGGCCAAGCAGCTGGTGTCGGAGGTCAAGTCGTCGGGTGGCTCGGTGGCCTTCACGCTCGGCCACACCCCGGACCCCAAGGGGAGCCAGATCGGTCAGTACCTCCAGTCGGTGCTGCAGCAGGCAGGCATGGAGATCACCCTGGTGCCCATCCTCCAGGACTCCATCATCAACACCGCCCTGACCGGCAACTTCGAGGCCCTGACCTGGCGCCAGTTCGGAGCGGTCAACCCCGACCTCAACTACATCTTCTGGTCACCCACCAACGCCTCGACCCCCGGGTTCGCCATCAACATGGCCCGGAATACGGATCCCGAGATGGAGACGGCGCTGCTCCAGGGTCGGGAGTCGACGGCGACTTCCGACCAGATCGCCGCCTACCAGCAGGTCAACCGCCTGCTCTCGCGGGACATCCCCTACGTCTGGTACGACCGGACGGTATGGGCCATCGGTGCCCAGCCGAAGGTCCAGAACTTCAACAACCCGACCACGCCGGCCGGCGCCAAGGCCTTCGGCCTGATCGGCGGGGCCATCTGGCCCCAGCAGATCTGGCTCTCCTAGCCACCCGACAGCCGTCGTCACCCCGACCGCCCCGCCCGCCCCGGGCGGGGCGGTCGTGTCATGATCGGGCCATGAGCCGCATCCTGATCGTCGAGGACGACGAGCGGATCCGGTCGTCGATGCGCCTGGCCCTGGAGGACGAGGGCTACACCGTCGACGACGTGGGCAGCGGCGAGGACGCCATCGCCCGCTTCGGCGACGAACCGTGCGAACTGGTGCTCATCGACCTCATGCTGCCGGGCATCGACGGGTTCGAAACCTGCCGGGCACTCCGGCGGTCGTCCACGGTGCCCGTGATCATGGTGACGGCCCGGTCGGACACCCATGACGTCGTGGCGGGGCTCGAGGCCGGGGCCGACGACTACGTGACCAAGCCGTTCGTCGCCAAGGAGTTGGCCGCCCGGATCCGGGCCCTGATGCGCAGGTCGAGAACCGAGGAGGGCGCCTCGGCCGTGCTGAGCTTCGGCGACGTCGAGGTCGAACCGGAGGCGGGGGTCGTCCGCCGGGCCGGGGTGGAGGTCCACTGCACCCGCACCGAGTTCCGGCTCCTGTGTGAGCTGGCGATGCATGCGGGCAAGGTGCTGAGCCGCGAGCAGCTCCTCGAGCGGGTCTGGGGCTACGACTACTTCGGCGACGGTCGCCTCGTCGACGTCCACGTCCGTCGCCTCCGCACCAAGATCGAGCCCGACCCGGCCTCTCCCCGGTTCATCCTCACGGTGCGGGGCATGGGCTACAAGCTGGCGGTCTGACCGGTGGCCGGCCCCTACGAGGCCACGGCCGGCAATCCCCCGCCCCCCCGCCTGCGCCGCACCCGTCTGTCGGGCCGGTTGGGGCTACGGGCCCGGGTGACGCTCACCTTCGCCGTCGCCGCGTTCGGCCTGTCGGCTCTCATGGCCGGGATCACCTACTTCACGGCCCGGGCCACCTTCCTGAGCGAGCGCCAGTCGGCCGAGCAACGCCAGGCATTCGCCAACGCCGCCCTCGTCCAGGACGCCCTGCGGTCGCCGGCCACCGACGTGACCCAGCTCGTCGAGTCGGTGGACACGCTGCCCGGGTCCCGGTCGGTGCTCCGCACCGGCGGTCAGTGGTACGCCACATCGATCCAGGTCGGGCAAAGCGCCATCCCCTCGACCGAGCGGGAACTGGTCCTGTCGGGCACTCCCGCCACCCAGCTGTTCGACCTGGCCGGCACCCCACAGCTGGTGATCGGGGTACCGCTGCCCGCCGTGCACTCCGCCTACTTCGAGGTCTTCTCCCTCGACGAGTTGGCCGGCACGCTGCGGGCACTGGCCTTCGCCCTGGCCGGGGCGGCCCTCGTCACGACCCTCGCCGGGGCGGCCGTCGGCCGATGGGCGAGCTCACGGGCACTCCGGCCCCTCGCCGGCCTGACGGATGCCGCCGTGGCGATCGCCGACGGACAGCTCGACACCCGGGTGGATGCCGGCGACGACGCCGACCTCGAGGAACTGGCCTCGGCCTTCAACCGCATGACCGCCAACCTCCAGGACCGCATCGAACGCGAGGCCCGGTTCACCTCCGACGTGAGTCACGAACTGCGATCGCCGCTCACCACTCTCACCGCCACCGTCTCGGTGCTGGAAGGTCACCGGAACGAGCTCGCCCCGCGTGCCCAGCGGGCCCTCGATCTGTTGGACGGCGACCTGCGGCGCTTCACCCGCATGGTCGACGACCTCCTGGAGATCTCGAGATTCGACGCGGGCTCGGCTGAGCTGTCCCTGGACGAGGTCGACCCCGGCGAGCTGGTCCGCCGGGCCGTGGCCGCCGCCGCCCCGGTCAGTGCCGACGGCGTGCGGGGCCCGGTCACCTTCCCCGTCGAGGTGGGTCCGGGGGTCGAGGGTCTGCGCCTCCGGGTCGACAAGCGACGCTTCGAGCGCGTCATGATCAATCTGATCGAGAACGCCGACCAGTACGCCGGTGGGGTCACGCGCGTCCTCGTCGAGCGTCGACCCACTCCCGTTCCCGGCGTCCTCTCCCCTGCCACCTCTATCCGGGTGGTGGTCGAGGACCGGGGACCCGGAGTCCCCGACGACGAGCGGGGCCACCTCTTCGAGCGGTTCTACCGCGGCGGCCGGGCCGGCCAACGGGCGTCCGGCGAGGGAACGGGGCTCGGTCTCTCGCTGGTGGCCGAACACGTACGCCTCCACGGGGGGGCGGTCTGGTGCGAGGCCGCCCTCGGGGGCGGCACGCGCTTCGTCGTCGAGCTGCCTCTCCGGCCGGCCGCGGCCGCTCCCCTCATCTCCGAGGAGGCGCCGTGAGGATCGGCCGGGCCCGGGCGGCCGCCGGGGTGGTCACGGGATTCGCCGCCCTCGCCATGTCGGCCTGCGGCATCCCCACCGCGGCGAACCCCACGCCCATCGCGCGGTCCGCGGTGCCCTACCACCTCCTGGCCCCGTCGCCCACGTCGACCACCCTGCCCACCTCGTCGCCGGCCGTCGGGGTGAGCGAGCAGATCTTCCTGGTCGCCCCGACGGGCCACCTCGTGGCCGCCGACCGCGAGGTGGCCGTCCCGGCTTCGCTGACCCAGGTGACCGGCGCCCTGCTGGCCGGGCCTACGGCGACCGAGACGGCCTCGGGCATCCAGTCGTTCCTGAGTCGCACCGGGGTGCAGGTGACCCTCGACACCACGACGGGGGAGGCCACGGTCGACTTCACCTCCGACCCGATCCAGGTCGTCGGGCCGGACCAGACCCTGGCGATCGCCCAGGTCGTCTACACGCTCACCCAGCAGCCGGGGGTCACCGGGGTGACCTTCGAGATCGCGGGGAAGGCCATCGAGGTGCCGACCACGGCCGGGGCCCAGGTCCCCGGGCCGGTGACCCGGGCCGACTATGCGCCCGAAGCGCCCCTCCCCTGACCGTCGGCCTCATCCGACCGGCGGCCCCGCCCGTCGGCTCAGGCGGCGACCGACCAGGCCACCCGCGGGGCGTCGTTCCAGAGGTGCTCGAGGTCGTAGAACGACCGGGCCTCGTCCATGAACACGTGGACCAGGAAGTCGCCGTAGTCCATGAGGACCCAGTAGGCGTCGTCGAGCCCCTCGATCCTCTGGGGCGCACGTCCGTGCTCGACCTTCACCTGGCGCTCCACCTCCTCGACGATCGTCCGGACCTGGCGCGAGTTGCGCCCGTTGGTGACGACGAACGCGTCGGTCACCCCCAGGAGGTCACCCATGGCGAGGATGACGGTCTCCTCCCCCGACTTGGCGTCCGCGGCGCGAGCGGCCACGAGGCATTCGTCAGGGATGTCGGGCAGCTGGTGGCCCGATACGGGGGTGTGATCGGTGGTGGTCAAGGGTTGCCTCCTTCTGGCGCCGCAGCGCCGGATGACGGGTCGACCGGCAGTACGGCACTGCCGGTGGCGGTGGTGGACGACATGTTCAGCGCGGTCACGGTGGCCGGCGACGGTGACGGAACGGGACGATCGCGGGCGAGTGTCACCACCACGATGGTAAGGGCCAGGGCGGCCGCCACGACCACAGCGCACAACCAGGCGGTCCGTCGCCGGATACGGCGTGCCTCCCGCAGGGCGATCCGGGTGTCGGTGACGGTCTGTCCGGTCGTCCGCTCACCCGCCTCGGAGGAAGGACCACCCGGTCCGGGGGCCGGATCATCGGAATCGGCGGTCGACGAGCTCGGATCGGCGGTCGACGCTCCCGGGTCGACGGTCGAAGGGCTCGGCCCGCAGGTCGGCGTTGTCACCGGGAGTTCAGACGGGGCGGGAGGGGTGGGAACCGGGGCGGGCGGGGTGGTGTCGGACGCAATGGGGGTCAGCCGCACGGTCATCTGCCCCCAGCGTACAGACCGCGCTCCGCAATGCAACGGATCACGGAATCGGGCACCAGCCCATCGACCGTCAGACCGGCCTCGAGGGCGGTCCGGAGGTCGGTGCTCGACACGTCGACCGGGGTGACGGCGACCCGGACGGCCCGCCACCCCGGTGGCGGCTCCACGGGGGGTACGCCCGGGCGGTCCACCACCGCCAGGGTCACGAGCCCGCGTAACGCTTCGTGGTCGTGCCAGGTCCCGAGGGATCCGACCACGTCGGCCCCCACCACCACGAAGACCTCGGCGGTCGGCTCGGCGGCCAGCACCGAACGCACGGTGTCCACGGTGTAGGAGGGACCTCCGCGATCGAGTTCCAGCCGGGAGGCCTCGAGTCCGGGCCGTCCGTCGAGAGCGGCGGCGACCAGGGCGAAGCGGTCCTCGGCCGGGCTGACCGCCCGGTCATGCTTCTGCCACGGGTCGTTCGCCACGACCACCAGCATTCGATCGAGCGCCAGGGCGACACGGACCGCCTCGGCCACCTCGATGTGGCCCGAGTGGATGGGATCGAACGTGCCCCCGAACAGCCCGATCCGTGGGCCGGTCGCCCGCACGTCAGGTGCCGGCCAGGGCCGCCACGACCGGCGCGAACGCCTCCATCTCCGCCTCGTGGACGACGATGTAGGAGAATCCCCAGCGCTCACGGCGCTCGACGAGCGTCTCGACGATCTGCTCGATCGTCCCGATCAGCACGATGGGCGAGCCGTCCACCTGCTCGGGCGTGGAGCCCATCACCGACGACAGCCGGTCGACGGCGTCCTGGCGATCCGGCACGATCTGCACCACGAAGGTCAGGCACTGCAGCTCGAGCGAGTCGAACCGCTCGCCGGCCGCCTCCCGTACCCAGCCGATGCGCTGGTCGTAGTACTCGGCGGTGGTGGTCTCGACGACCTCGGGGCCCAGGCGCCCGGCGGCCAGGCTCGGGTTCACCCCGACGATGTCGGCCTCCCGGGCGGCGATGCCGAGCACCCGCCTCCCGCCTCCACCGATGATGATCGGCGGATGGGGCCGGGACGCCCGGGAAGGCGCAACAATGGGGCAGATGGCAGGCGATGAGACACAGTGTTCATGCGGAGGTTCAGGCGTCGGGACAGGCAGGCGAGCCCGAAGCCGCGCCCGGCAGACCGGCCTCGCGCCCCTTTCGCCTGCGCAGCGATCCGATCTTCGCAGCCGCGCGGTCCAGGTAGAGATAAATGACGGGAGTCGTGTACAGCGTCAGGACCTGGGAGACCAGCAGGCCGCCGACGATCGCAATGCCGAGCTGCTGCGTCGAGGTCCGAGCCGGTCCCATGGCTGACGGCCAGAGGCAGCCCGCCAAGGAGCGCCGACATGGTGGTCATCATGATCGGGCGGAAACGAAGGAGGCAGGCCTCGTGGATCGCCTCCACCTGGGTCTCGCCCTCGCTCCTCTCGGCCTCCAGGGCGAAATCGATCATCATGATCGCGTTCTTCTTGACGATGCCGATGAGCAGGATGATGCCGATGATGGCAATCACGCTCAGGTCGTACCTGAAAAGCATAAGCATGAGCAGCGCGCCCACGCCTGCCGAGGGCAGCGATGAGAGGATTGTCACGGGGTGGATGAAGCTCTCGTAGAGCATCCCGAGGACGATATAGACGACAGCGATGGCGGCGAGGACCAGAAGCGGCGTCGAGGAAAGCGAATCCTGGAACGCCTGGGCGGTGCCCTGGAAGGTGCCCTGCACGGTGTCCGGGGCCTTGATAAGAGCCCTTTGGCCGAAGGTATAAAATCCCTTTGGTTGCACCTTCGATGAGGTCACGTTTGAATAGCTGTGGATGAGAGCCACCGGTTCCTGCCAGACATGGATCAAATCATCATAATGTTTATTACCCGGGTGACCTGATTGTCCAGGAACGTGTATAGAGAGCGAGTTGTTGAGATCGCCCAGATCGAGAATTTCGGCGATAGGATGGGATAGTAATAACCTCCTTGGGCTATTGGGTGATGAATTTCCCATATTGACAGTGTCGCTGTCACCTCCAACCGGAAACGAACCTCGATTGAAAAAGTTTTCCAGTGTTTTCACAGTACCCAGTGGATGGCGAAAAGGTCATTTTATGGATGAGGCCATATTGCCAATGGAGGATATTACTGCCCAAGCGCTCTCGACATTCCTCTATGGTAGCATCAAAGGCACGCTCCAGAGCAATATCCCACGAGGTAGGCCCATTGGGAATGACCGAGTTCGGAAACCAGTTGTCGTCATGTTCCTTGAGCAGACGGATGAGTAGGGGAACACTACGGCTTGCATAGCCATTCAGGTTGGCCAGCATAAAAGTGCCGGTCCCCAGGTAGCTCTCGACAAGCGAACTATCATCGCCAAGCACAGTTTCGAAGACAATGTGGGTTAGTTTGCGTAAAAATGTGGTGTAGATGGTTGCGCCAATGCTGTCGGTAGCGAGGACATAATCCCAAGTTTGCAATATTTCCTGGACCGCCCTTTTGAGGGGTGTATTAGCCTCAAGTGCTAGGATGTGAGGAGCGATTTCGGTTGCTGGGATTGAGTACTGGTCCATCTGGATGCTGGCCATGTCTGAGAGAGTTAGTTTGCCTTTGCTTGTTAAAAGATCGTGGATGCGCCAAGCCCAGCCATTTAGCCATTCATGGGTAATATAATAGGGATAGGTGTCGTCCACTACACGATTGTTGGCAGTGACGATGAAATGTTGCTCAGGATTGGACATCCGGGGCAGTTCATCGAATGGGATAAGACCTGTCCATTCATATTCACCAGTCCAACCGGGTGAGGGAATAAGAGCCTGCCACGTGCACGTATGGGGATAGCTCCTGCCATAATGTAGCCGATATTGCCCGCACGATCAGCGTAGACAAAGTTTTGGGGAGGAACATCCCAATCATGTAAAGCATCACGGAACTGATCCCAGTTAGTTGCACGATTGAGTTTATTAATCGCTGATATAAGCTTGAATTGCTCTAGTCCTGGCCAGCGCAGAGCTATAGGTAATTCGACAATAGTGGTTTTCTGAGGTGTTTGTAACTGAGGTGTGCTATCAGGTTGCTGTGTAGCTGTGATAATTGGGCCATGCCGAGTGATACGTACTTCTTCAATCACAGGTGCACTCCCAACCTTTAACTATAATTTCTCGTCGAGGACCTGAGCGTTTTCCCATTGGCCCATGAATTCGTACTGGCTTGGATCATCTGGATTGAACTTCTCAAGATAAAGATCCTCAATATCGGAGATAGCATTGGTAACACCCCAGGCAATGTGTTGATTATGTCCAATGATGATGCCAGGTGAGCCGGGGAAGCTAACGCCAGTAACATCAATATCTCCTGCCACTAGATGACATGCATACCGGATGGATGGGACCGTCTGTCCCAGGTGCGGGTCATTACAAAGCATAGGAGCACCTGTCTCGGTCATTGTCCCATCGACGACCCAGCTATTACCGCCTCCCATGATGCCAAAACCACTTAGCTCCTGAATCCGCCTATATTGCTCCAATACATCTGCATTGGCCCCACTATATTCGATCCCAGGAGGGATAATCAGTGGATGCTGAGGATCATAGCCAGCTTCTAACTTAACAGCTCGCTCTACACCTAGTTTAGCGATCAGCCGGCTCGGATAAGTTCTGTTTCCCAGTTCCCGCTTAAACTCCATCCCTGTAGTTTCCCCCACATGACCGTATGAACAGGTTCCCAAGCTTCGGGAGTGATGTGCAATATGGTAAATTCGGCAGGCATCTTGTGTGAATTGCTCTTAATGAACATATTAACGCCGTTGGCATAAGCTTGGAGAATACGTTGGTCATGCTCTGGAAGTTCTTTAGCATGCTCGGCTGCCACGCGATGCATACCCAGACGGCGACAGAAGCGGTCAGATTTAGGACAATGGGGCCAAATATTTCAGAGAGCCGCCCGGCGATGATGCGGCGGTTCAATTCCATCTGCCAGAGGCGATCCTGGGCATGGACATAGCCCTGTGCGAAATAGAGGTCATCCTCGTTATTGGCATAGATATGGGGTATACCGTAGTGGTCAGTGATAATTTCAACGGTCTCATGTAGTCCACTAAGATGCACAGTACCATTTTTCCGTGGCACTGACCGTTGGGTAAGTAGTGAATAGGTACCACTTGACTCAAGCCCTGAAACGTTTATTGCTGTGAGAAGCGTTTTTTTCCACCATGACGTCATGACGCAACCTCCTTATTGGCGAACCACTCTCATGGACAAGCTATCGCCACTCACAAATCTGTTTCTTCCTGCAATTGCTTCTTGCAGAGCCGATCACAAAAACTCATCGACTTCATCACTTTGAGAAAGAACACTTAGATCTACAATCAATTCTTGCGAGACGTTGGAGGT
>CAWJEK010000023.1:0-86863 GCA_963841885.1 uncultured Acidimicrobiaceae bacterium | reverse complement strand
GGTACTGCGTGATGCCTCCAGGCAATCGACGCAGCACAGATCGATGAATCGATTCGGGATGATGAACACGATGTACTTCCAGAACCGGCCATTGATTTTGACCATCTGACCACCTGGGTGGCGCGTTTTCAGCCGAGGCCGATCTGAAGCGATCGGCGGTGCAATCATCAAGTCCATTCCAATCCTGACGGGGATTGGTTATAGGACTTTCATATTGGGCGGTCTATTAGCGGCGTCAGCCTCTGCCTGCCTGATCGCACTTGGTAGCACATGGTCAATCGTTCCAATCCTTGTTCTGGTTGGCTGTGATGGACTGGACGGCGGTGCCATGCGACAACAGGCCGCGTCCAATACTGCGATCTATCTGGGATGCCTCACATCACATTTTAATGACATCTTGCTGATAGCCGGTATTGCTACCTATTCATACGTGCATGGTCCACCGAGCCACCTACCGGTGCTCGTTTTCATCGGTTCTGTAGCCTTCTCGTTCTTCGGATCCTTCGCTAGGGCGGCCCTCTATCAGACGGGAATTGAAGTCCCAAAACTTGGCTAGAACGGGGCGTGAGAGTTGCGGCCGTGGCCGTCGCGGCAATGATTGGTTGGATTTGGCCAGCGACACGTAATCTCTGTGGTCTTCACGGAGGGGAAATGCTATTCATCCTGTACAAGGTGAAGAGATTCGAGTTGCGGCCGTCTACTCGTTTTTAGAGCGCGTGTTCCTGGCGGATGATAATGGTGCTCAGCAGGGGCGTCATCATCAGGACCGATGGATCAAGCAGGTGAGGGATAACGAGCGCCGTTGGCTAGACCGTGTGGAGTCCTAGCTGACCACGACCTGTCGAGTGGCCGGAGGCAATGCCTTAGGTTCGTGATCTAACTTCCATTGGCAGGCAGCCCAACTAACGCCGGCCGTCTTGACTCTGTAGTCTCATGGGATGCAACTCCCCGTGGTGTTCGACGTCTCAGCAATTGAACATCCAACGTCAGGTGGAGTCCGCACCTATGCGTGGAACCCTAACCCAAGCACTTCCGGTCTCGATCAACCCCATCTGCATCTCTCGCAAGAATGATGTCGAGGAGTGGCCCAATATCCGCAGAATGGCTCCCGACCTTCCTAGGCGTCTGATTTGGGAACAGACTTCCCTAGCTAGAGGTCTACAAGACGCTGAGCCAGAGGTACGAGTTTCACAGCGTTCACTATTCAAGTCCGCGTCTTTGCGAGGGCCGAAACGCATCATTACGGTGCACGATCTAGCTTGGCTGCGATCCGGTTCAGAGCAGATCGACGGGCCATGGTTCCCAAAGACGAAGTTGCACTATTTTAGGCATGCGATCCGAAATACAGTCCGGATGGCGGATGCAATTGTACTTATGAGTGAGAGGGTAGCCGCTAAGGATTAGTCGCGATCGCCAATCGGGAACTTGATATTCGAGTCATACCCCACGGAGTCGATCTGGAACGATTCTCGAGCACTCCTATTGCTGCAGATTCGTCTAATCTGGCGGTATTGGATGCCCGCTACGGCATTCGCTCGCCATTCATCTTGTACGTAGGAGCACTCGAACCCCGCAAAAATCTCCGCACTTTGCAGTCGGCCTTTATCCGACTTGCTGACAAATATCCAGATCTACAGTTGGTGTTAGTTGGTGCTCCGTGGGGAACTTTGATCTCGACGACTTGGATGGGAAGGATAATCGCTAGGGAAGTGCGCTATCGGATTATCAAGCCGGGATTTCTAGAGGAGGGTTTGCTGCCCACGATTCTCAGATCCGCTGAACAGCATTTACATACCCATCCTTCGAAGAGGGATTTGGCCTACCGGTCCTTGAGGCTTTGGCGTGCGGAACTCCGACGATTACGACTCAGGATTCTGTTATGTCGGATGTCGGTGGTCAAGGGGTACTAGCAATCGACACTTCGAGTCCACAGATTCTTGCCGAGGCTATCGCCGGTGTCGTCGAAGGAACCTATCCTCACCCATCGATCGGAGTAGCGATCGCTCGTGGACACACGTGGAAGGATCAGCGAACGCACATGCTGACTTTATAAAGACGTAGATCGGCCTTTGCCAGCGAGCCTCGCACCGTGAAGACGGCAACGATTCCAAGAACTTCTGGCAAGTCACCGAAGACCCGCATAGCTCCGCATTTCCTTGCAAGGGCAGTAACAATTCGGCGAATTTGGGGAGCTAGTCCAGGTCACTTCTAATTCGATGCTTCAAGGCGTCGGTCGGGTTACTGTCCTCAATGCAGACTGCAGTCGTATCTCAAAGGGAGCCCACCCATGGGTTCTCGTGATCCCAACTACGTTATCGATCTACCTAAGGGGCTCGGGAGGATCTCTTGTCTAAAGCTGAACTTGTTACAAATGCCTTCAGGCCTGGAACGGAAATGGATGACCCATCGCTATTTGCTGGCCGTGAGCCTCGAAATCAGAACCATTGCTCAGGGCCTCCATGCAGTGGGTGACTGCCCAATGATCTATGGATTTCGAGGGCTCGGTAAGTCCAGCCTGGCCCTGCAAGCTCAGTTGATGGCGACTGGTGAGCGGGAACTTCTAGTCAAACAGGGAGATGCGGCTTGGGTAATCGAATCTGAAGAATCCTTCGTATCGGTCTACATTTCCTGTTCAGACGGTACTCCATCGACCTCGGATATCTTACGCCGCCTGAAATTCCCTCCTACTGCCCCAGGCGTCGGGCGCAGGCAACGCCACGGTTCAACTGGTCGAATCGGCCACTCGGCTTCGATTCAATGCCAAAGTATTTGAGGCGGAGAAGGAGTTTAGGTATTCTCACGATATAGAAACCTATACTCCAGCGCTCCCCAAGATTATGAGGAGATTCTACTCGACCTGGTAACTCGGTAACGGCCAATACGGGTGCAAGAGTGCTGTTAATTATCCATGAGCTTGACCGCTCGGTGATACAGTGGTCTGGTTTCTGTTGATTAAGTCCGCTTCGTCGACTAACTTGAAGTTTATTCTCGTTGGAATTGCCCAGAATGTCTCAGAGCTCCTGGATGATCACGAGTCGTTGAGTTGATCTTCAAATTCCGGTCGAAGTGCCAGCGATGAGCCATCGAGATCTTTTCCGTAAGTTATTGACAGAGCCATGAGCTCTTCGTGATGCAGGGGTCGACATGGTTGTTCGATTCGGGGGCACAGGACCTACTCCCACAAATGGCCCAAGGATTCCCTATGGTTTGTCCATCTCTAGGCCGGGAGGCTCTGATCAATGTGTTCACCGAAGCACGCATTGTTATTTTCGGATGACATCGAAGCCCGCCCGTGTACAGCTCACAGAGCGAAGACTGGCTCAACAATTTGCAGCGACATGTATCAACAGGCCGTGAGGGACAGCCCGCCGAGGGAAAAGGTGCTTCGTGCATTCGCGAAATGGACCGACCACGATATACCTAGCGCCGACGTGTACAGATTCTTAAGGCATAGGTGTGGCGTGAATAATCCGTCAGCCTATCTTGGTCACTTGTGTCAGGAATCACATGGCCGCATTTTTGTGAGACCTCCGTTCCAGAGAACGGGGCATTGTTCGTTTTTCTAATGAGATGTTTAAGGCTTACGTGCGTCTGCGTCCATCGCTTTATTTTGACCTTGATCACGAACTCAACCATCATTGGAGTCAGCACTTTGGTCGGAGCTGATCTGATATCGATGCTGGTGAGTGTGGTTATACGAGAGGACTATCTTTGCGTTGATCTATCAGGCGGCGCACCCAGGATCGACTGCCGAAGTGGGCTTTCGGTCGAGGCTGGGAGATGCCCTGTGCATTCCCTGCGTGGTCCGCCCCGAGATCGCCGCCGGGGTTGACGCCCAGCTCGACTACCGGGTAGCGGGCCGCTGGTATTTCGTCTGCGCGATAGAGAGCGGCGCCGGGTTCTCATTCCGACCCAGTTGGAGCGACACTCAGCCTATGAAGCTGGGAACGGGCAGCCAACGCTCGCACCTCCCAAGCTGAGAATCGTGGCGGGGCTGATTCTCAGCTTTGCAGTGGCTGAGGTCGATTGGTGAAGAGTTGTTGCGGCAGGACCTCCGTTCAGGATCGAGTCGTCGTTTTCGATGTCAGAGTTCTCCACTCACCACATCGCTAAATCGAAGGCTCGATGAACGCCCGCCCGAGCACTTCGGCCGCCTGACGCTGCCGTTCATTGGTGGCGTGTCCGTACAAGCTGAGCGTGAGCGACGGATTGGCGTGCCCGAGCACCTCGGCGGCATTTCGTGGGTCGATGCCGGCAGCCAGCATCTCCGTGGCGGCGAAGTGGCGGAGCGAGTGCAGGTGCACGTGGGGCATCTCGAGGTCGACGCAGAGCGTGTGGACGACCGACGTGAGGGTGTCCGGATTCACCGGTCGGCTGCCGTCCGGGAAGGTCGAGACGATGAAGGCGTCGTCGACCAGCTCGACTTCGGCCGCCTCGGCCGCCTCCTCACACCTGGTCCGCCAATCCTCGAGGATGGCCATGCCGGCTCCGGCGACAGCGATGCGTCGCTCACGGCCGGTCTTGGTGGCCTTCTCGCCCCGCTCCTCCCCGGCCCGGTAGAGGGAGCGGCGGAAGCGGATCGAGTCGCCCTCGACGTCGATCCACCGGAGCCCGCAGAGTTCGCCGCGTCGGCCACCGGTCAGCACGGCCAAGGTCAGCAGCATCCCCCAGCGGGGACCTCGGGCCTGGGCCGCGGCCAGCAACCGCCGGACCTCGTCGGGGGTGGGTACCTGGAGTTCCACCCGCTCGAGCGCCGGCGGCTGTGACCGCTCCGCAGGATTGCGGTCGATCCACTCCCAACGGACGGCCTGGCTGAGGGCCGATGACAGGACACCGTGGTGTCGACGGATGCTGGTCGCCTTCAGCGGCCTCGCCCGGCCCTCGCCGGTGGCGAGCTTGCGATACCACTCGTCGAGGTGCCGGGGGGTCAGCTCGGCGATGGGAAGGTCCCCGAACTCCGGGAAGATCACCGTCTCGGCCGACCTGCGGGCGTCGTGGAGGGTCCGGGGGGCTCGACCCCGGACCTCGCTGTGGCGGAGCCACTCCTCGATGAGGGTACGGACGGTCGCCGTGGAATCGGCTGCGGCCTCGACCGGCGCGTTGTCCAGCTCGTTCTGCCACTCACGCAGTTTGCGCTGAGCCTCGGTTCGGTTGCGGGCCTCGACGGTCTTCGACACCTGCCGTGGGTTCCCGGTGACCGGGTCGGTCCCGACGAAGATCCGGCAGCGCCATTTGCCCGGGCCTCGCTGCTCGATCGTTCCTGTAGCCTTGGGCCGTCTCGATGGTCTTGGGCTTGCCTTCCACCCTGGAAGTTATAGACCAAATATAGACCAAGGGGCAAGGAGAGGTGCGAGAGCGGCCGAATCGGACTCACTGCTAATGAGTTGACCTGGGTAACTGGGTCCGAGGGTTCAAATCCCTCCCTCTCCGCTCTGTGATGTCTCACGACATCGTGGACAGTTGAACCCACGGCCCGGGGCGATTCGTCGCCCCGGGCCGTGGCATTTCCTGGTGATCGGTGGTCAGCTGCCTGGCTGAGTCCGGGCCTCCGGAGCAGGTGGGGCTCGCCCCGGGGCGCCCCGGGGGCTGCGCCCCGGTAGATTGTCCCGGTGGCCGAGCGGTACTGGATCGAGACCTTGGGCTGCCCGAAGAACCAGGTCGACTCGGACAAATTGGTCGGGACGCTGACCGGGGACGGCTTCGAGGCGGCGGACTCCCCTGAGGAGGCGGACCTGGTGGTGGTCAACACCTGTGCCTTCATCGAGGCCGCCCGCCAGGAGTCCATCGACACCGTCCTCACGCTCGCCGACGCCCGACAGGACGGCGCCCGGCTGGTCGTCACCGGCTGCATGGCCGAGCGCTACGGCGAGGAGTTGGCCGAGGCCCTGCCCGAGGTCGACCTCGTCGCCCCTTTCGGCGCCTCGCTGACCGGCGTCCCTTCGGCCACGGTCCCGTCCGACCCCGGTGACCCTCGGGCGCAAGCCCGACGCCGCGCCGGTTCCGACGTTCGACCTCCTCAACCTGCCCCGGCCGCCGGCCACCGCCCCCTGGGCCTACGTCAAGGTGGCCGAGGGCTGCGACCGGAACTGCGGCTTCTGTGCCATCCCCTCGTTCCGGGGCAAGCAGCGCTCGCGGTCCGTCGCCTCGATCCTCGACGAGGTCGACCAGCTCGGCGCCGCCGGTGGCACCCTGTCCGAGGTCGTCCTCGTGGCCCAGGACCTCTCCTCCTTCGCTCTCGACCGCTCGACGGGCCGGACCGAGCCCCGGCTGGACGGTCCTGCGGTGGGCGGTAAGCGTCCGATCGTCGACCTGGTGGCCGCCCTGTCCGCCCGGGTGGCCTGGACCCGGCTCCTCTACCTGTACCCGTCGACCCTGGACGACGCCCTGGTGGAGGCCATCCTCTCCACCGGGGTGCCCTACTTCGACCTCTCGCTCCAGCACGTGTCCCGCCCGCTGCTCAAGCGCATGCGCCGCTGGGGCGAGGGCGACCGGTTCCTCGAGCGCATCGGCTCGATCCGGGCCGCCGAGCCCACCGCCGCCTTCCGGTCCTCCTTCATCGTCGGCTACCCGGGCGAGACCGAGCACGACCACGACCGGCTGCTGGCCTGGATCGAGGAGGCCCAGCTCGACTGGGTCGGGTTCTTCCCCTTCAGCAACGAGGCCGGCACCTACGCCGCCGACCTCGACGGCCAGGTACCCGCCGAGCTGGTGACCGAGCGCATCCGCGAGTGCACGGAGCTGCAGGACGCCATCACGGCCCGGCGCCGCGAGGACCTCATCGGGTCCACCGTGGAGGTCCTGGTCGACGCCCCCGGCGAGGCCCGCACCTACCGCGAGGCACCCGAGATCGACGGCATCGTCACCGTGCCCGACCGATCTGGCCGTCGGCTCGTTCGTCGAGGTGGTCGTGACCGACGCCGACGGACCCGACCTGACGGCCGAGGTGGCCGGCGGTAGGGACGGGGACCGGTCCCCGCTGGCCGCCGCCGGTGCCGGGGGTGGGTCGTGAGCGACGGCACCCTCGACCCGGGGCTCCCCTCCGCCGGGTCCGCCCGCGCCACCACCTTCGGGCCGTCGGCCCTCCTCACCCCGGCCAACGCCATCACCATGATCCGGCTCCTGGCCACCCCGGTGGTGATCGTGATGATCATGCTGTGGGGGGCCAGCTGGGTCACCTTCGTCTTCGGTGGTCTGCTGGCCATGTCGGACGGCATCGACGGATGGCTGGCCCGCAAGCAGGGCACCACCCGGTCGGGAGCCTTCCTCGATCCCCTGGCCGACAAGGTGGTGGTGCTCGGGGCGTTGGTCGCCCTCGTCGCCAAGGGGATCGTCTGGTGGCTCCCGGTGGCGGTGATCGCCGTGCGGGAGATCGCCATGAGCGTCTACCGCTCGGTGGCCGGACGCCACGGGATCTCCATCCCGGCCCGCAACTCCGCCAAGTTCAAGACACTCGTCCAGGACATCGCCATCGGCATGTGCCTCGCCCCGCCGTTGGCCGGCCACTGGACCCTCCTGAACGGGGCCATGTGGGTGGCCGCCTTCCTGACCGTCTTCACCGGCGCCCAGTACTACGTCGACGGGCGCCGGGCGGCCGCGGCCCGGGCCGCCGTGGTCGACCCGGGCGGGGCGGGCTGACCGGGTGCGCATCGAGATCGTGGCGGTCGGCACCGAGCTGCTGCTCGGGCAGATCGCCGACACCAACTCGCAGTGGCTGGGGGAGCAGCTGGCCGCCATCGGGGTGGGCTCCCACTTCCACCAGGCCGTCGGCGACAACCACGAGCGGATCGTGCTGGCCTTCCGCACCGCGCTGGCCCGCAGCGACGGGGTCATCGTGTGCGGCGGTCTCGGCCCCACCCATGACGACATCACCCGGGATGCCATCGCCGAGGTCATGAACGTGCCGCTCCGCCGCGACGACGAGGTGGTGGCGAAGATCCGCACCATGTTCGCCAGCCGTGGTCGTGACATGCCCGACTCGAACCTGCGCCAGGCCGACGTCCCCGTCGGGGCGACGATCATCCCCCAGACCATGGGGACCGCTCCCGGCCTGATCTGCCCGGTCGGCCACAAGGTCGTCTACGCGGTACCCGGGGTCCCCTACGAGATGGCCGACATGTTCGAGCGGGCGATCGCCCCCGACCTGCAGGCCCGGATGGCCGAGCGGGGGGAGTCGTCGGGCACGATCGCCAGCCGGGTGGTGCGGACGTGGGGGATGAGCGAGTCGGGACTGGCCGAGACCCTGGAGGCCTACATCTCGGGGCTCGACGACCAGGCGGCCGCCGACCCGTCGGGAGGCACGGCGACGATCGCCTTCCTGGCCAGCGGCATCGAGGGGATCAAGGTGCGGGTGACGGTGCGGGCCGCCGACGCCGCATCGGCCGCCGCCGCTCTCGACCGTCACGAGGCCGCCATCCGGGAGGTCCTGACCGGGGCGGCCGGCGACGTCGTGTTCGGTGTCGACGACGAGGCCATCGAGGACGCCGTGGCCCGGGCCCTGGCCGTCGGCGGCCTGACCGTGGGCCTGGCCGAGTCGCTGACGGGCGGGCTGGCCGCGTCCCGGCTCGTCAACGTCCCCGGGGCCAGCGACTGGTTCCGCGGCTCGGTGGTGACGTATGCGTCCGACGTGAAGTTCGACGTGCTGGGCGTGCCCGAGGGCCCGGTCGTCTCCGAGGCGGCCGCCCGGTCCATGGCCGACGGTGCCCGCCGGGTGCTCGGCGCCGACGTGGGGCTGTCGGTCACCGGGGTGGCCGGTCCGACCGAGCAGGACGGCCAGCCGGTGGGCACCGTGTTCGTAGGCCTGGCCCGTCCGGGTCACGAGACGGTGGCCACCGGGTTCACCGTCCCGGGGGACCGGGCCCGGATCCGGCAGTACGCGACGATCGCCGCCCTCGACTACCTGCGCCGCTCGCTCGACGCCGGCTGAGGTCCGCCCCCGCCCTCGGCTCAGGGAGCGGGGGCCGGGGCGGCCGCCGTGGTGACCGGAATGCCCGACCGGGGCGAGCTCCTCCCACGTGTTGCCCGGCGCCAGCGTGATCGGGGTACCGCCGGTCGCCGTCAGCGTCGCCGGCTGGGTGAGCGAGCTCCGGCTCCACGTGCCGGTGATGGCCACCCCGTTGCGCAGCACCACGGCGGGACCGGTGCCGGTCGCCGTCACCTCCACCTCGTAGCCGCCTTCGTTGTTCTCGAGCCAGGGTCCGGTGAAGGTGGGGACGGTCAGCACGACCACGTTGGTCGAGGCCGTCTGGGATCCGTCGACCAGCTTGTCGGGGACACCCGAGTAGGACCGCAGGTAGGAGTCGGTCGCGGCGTTCCATGTCCAGGTCACGTCCGACGTCGAGGAGAACGGGATGTGGACCGACGCCCCCGACCCCGCCACCGAGCCGGCCGGGGGCTTGGCCGAGTAGGTGAAGATCGGCGCGGGCGGGGCCGAGTCCCCCGGGACGAGGGCCCAGGCCGCCGTGGTGGACGTGAACGTCGAGTACGGGGCGTAGCGGCCGGAGGGATGGATGATCACTCCCGAAAAGCCGCCGTCGAGGATGTTCTCGTCGTGGATGGGCGCGTCGGCCAGCAGGGCGAGCACGGGATCGATGCCTCCGGCGTGGATGAAGAGGGGATCGGAAAGCTGCGACAGGATGGCCACGTCGGGCTCGCGGGCCGAGCGGAGGTCGCCGACGAGGGCCGCCTCCTGGCACTGGAACACGGCGACCAGGCGGGTGTAGGAGCCCTCGACCGGCTCCTCGAAGACCACGTCGGCCTGGTTCAGCCCGGCCGAGGGGCGGTCCCCCGTGTAGTTGCCGATCTTGACGGCGAGGGCGGGCCGGCCCGGCACCACACCGCCGGGGGCCGGCGTCCCGGTCAGCGGACAGGTGGGCGCCACGACCGGGGGTGCCGTGGTCGTCGTGGTCACCACGGCGGCCGATTTCTTGGCCGACGAACCGCGGGTGAGGCCGAACGCCAGGCCGGCCGCGGCGAGCACCACGACCGCCGCGCCGATGCCGAACCAGACCTTCTTCGACGTGCCCGACCGCTCGGCCCGCAGCTGCTGGCGCGACAGGATGGTGGGTGGCTCCGACGGGCCCGGTGGAGTCGTTTCGTCATCCGGCATCTGGGGGACGCTACTGCCGGAGGGGGGTGTCGAGGGTGGAGTCGTGGATCCAACATCGAACATGCGTTCGGGTCTACAGTGGCCGTGTCGCACCGCAGTCAACCGCCGTACAGCAGTCGGCGTCACCCCTGTCGGGGTCCGGGGGCAGGCCCGGTCCGGCGGACGACGTCACAACCCATCCGTACGGTCGGCCGGGTCAAGTGAACGACAGCACCGAGGAGAAGCAGACAAGACATGGAACGTGACAAGGCACTCGACATGGCCCTGGGGCAGATCGAGAAGCAGTTCGGCAAGGGCTCGATCATGCGGATGGGGGAGAACCTCCACATGAACATCGAGTCGATCCCGACGGGGGCCCTCGCCCTCGACCTCGCGCTCGGCATCGGGGGCCTCCCCCGCGGCCGTGTCGTCGAGATCTTCGGGCCGGAGTCGTCGGGTAAGTCGACGCTGGCCATGCACGTGGTGGCCGAGGCCCAGCGCAACGGCGGCATCTGCGCCTACATCGACGCCGAGCACGCCATGGACCCGGTGTACGCCAAGGCCATCGGCGTGAACATCGACGACCTGCTGATCTCCCAGCCCGACACCGGTGAGCAGGCCCTCGAGATCGCCGACATGCTGATCCGCTCGGGGGCGCTCGACGTGCTCGTCATCGACTCGGTGGCGGCCCTCACCCCCCGGGCCGAGATCGAGGGGGAGATGGGGGACTCCCACGTCGGCCTGCAGGCCCGGCTCATGTCCCAGGCCCTCCGCAAGATCACCGGCACCCTGTCGAAGTCGCAGACGATCGCCATCTTCATCAACCAGCTCCGCGAGAAGATCGGCGTCATGTACGGCTCGCCCGAGGTCACCCCCGGTGGCCGGGCGCTCAAGTTCTACTCGTCGGTGCGCCTCGACATCCGACGGATCGAGACCATCAAGGACGGCGCCGACCAGGTCGGCAACCGGACCCGGGTCAAGGTCGTGAAGAACAAGTGCTCCCCACCGTTCAAGCAGGCCGAGTTCGACATCGCCTTCGGCAAGGGGATCAGTCGTGAGGGGTCCCTGCTCGACGTCGGCGTGGAGCTGGGCTTCATCAAGAAGTCCGGCGCGTGGTTCACCTACGAGGGTGAGCAGCTCGGCCAGGGCCGGGAGAACGTCAAGAACTTCCTGACCGAGAACCCCCAGCTCATGGCCGAGGTCGACGAACGGATCCGCGACCACCTGGCCGCCCAGAACGAGGCCAAGGCCGTCGAGGCGGCGGCCGGCCACCTGCCGGCCGACGACCTGATCCTCGACGACGAGCCCATCACGCTGGACTGACTCGGACCGGTCGCCGGCCACGCGGATCGTGGCCGGCGGTCCGGTCGGACCCGATCCGCGGCGCAGGCGTCCCGCCCGCCGTACGCTCGGGCGTCCGCGCCCTGCCTCCCCGGGGTGCCCGTCGCCGAGGAGCAGAGCCCATGGAGTTCGGCATCATCCCGCCGGTCCGCACCGGTGTCACCGCCGATCCGGACTGGATGACGTCGTTCGCCCGGTTGGTCGAGTCCGCTGGGTTCGAGTCGCTGGTGCTGGTGGAGCACACGGTGGTCATCTCGGACTACACCAGCACCTATCCGTACGCCGCCTCGGGCCGGATGCCGCTGCCCGACGACTGCCGCATCCCCGACCCGCTCGATCTCATGGCCTTCCTGGCCGCGGTGACCGACCGGATCACGCTGGCCACCGGGGTCCTCGTCGTCCCCAACCACCAGGCGGTGGTCCTGGCCAAGCGCATCGCCACCGTCGACGTCCTGTCCGGGGGCAGGGTCCGGATGTGTCTCGGGGTGGGATGGATGGAGGAGGAGCTGCGGGCCACCGGAGCGGACCCCCGGACCCGCGGACGGCGGATGGACGAGACGATCGAGGCCATGCGGGCCCTCTGGGCCGACTCCGGACCCGACGGCGCGTCGTTCGAGGGTGAGTTCGTCAGCTTCGCCCACGCCCACTCCTTTCCGAAGCCGACCCGCCCGGGAGGGGTGCCGCTGCACATCGGTGGCCACAGCGAGGCGGCCGCCCGGCGGGCCGGTCGCCTGGGCGACGGTTTCCAGCCCCTCGGTCTCTCCCCCGACGACCTCGCCCGCCGGATCGCCCAGATGCGGGAGGCGGCGGAGCGGGCGGGGCGCGACCCGGACGTCATCGAACTGTCGGTATCGGGCTACCTGCCCACCACCACCGAGGAGGAGGTGGCGGCCGCCGAGGCCGCCGGTGTCCGGCGCATCCTGGTGTCCACGTCCATGAACCCGGACCTCGACGGACTGGCGGAGGAGATCGACGGCTTCGTCGGGCGCTTCGGTCCCCTGTCGTGACCGGGGCCGGCGCGACGGCTCCGGACGTGGCGGCGTTGCGGGCGCTGGCGCTCGGCTACGCGGCGGCCGTGGACGCCCTCGACGGCCCCGGGTTCGCCGACCTGTTCACGCCGGACGGGGAGCTGTGGGTGCCGGACCCCCGGGTCGGGACCGAGCCCACCATCTGTCGGGCCGGCCGGGACCGGCTGGCGCGGATCCCGTCGGGGCTGGCGGGCTACCACGCCACCTGTCACGCGGTGTGGGCCGGCACCTACGACGTCGGGGGTGACACCGCCACCGGCGTGGTCGACGGCGTCGCCCACCACCTGGGCACCGGCTCCGACCCCGGGACCGGAGACACGGTCGACGGCGGAGGGGCCGGCGGTGCCGTCGACACGATCTGGTACCTGCGCTACGTCGACGGCTACGTCCGCACCGGCCGGGGTTGGCGGATCGCCCGCCGGGCGCTCCACCTGCAGCGGATCGAGCACCGCCCGCTGCGCCGTCTGGGCCCCGGCCGAGCCTGACGGGACGACCGGTCCCCGCCCCGGCGTACGCTGCGGACATGACGCTGCCTGCCCCGAACCCCGACCGCACCTGCCTGGTGACCGGAGCCTCCTCCGGCATCGGGGTCGAGATCGCCGGACTGCTGGCCGCCCGGGGCCTCAACGTGACGCTGGTCGCCCGGACGGAGCCCAAGCTCCGCGAACTGGCCGACACCCTGGCCGTCCGGCACGGGGTGCGGGCCGAGGTCCTGGCCGCCGACCTGACCGACACAGCGTCCCGTTCGGCGCTGCCCGGCCGCCTCGAGGAGCTCGGCCTGACCGTCAACGTGCTGGTCAACAACGCCGGCTTCTCCACCATCGGCCCCGTCTACCGGGCCGACCCCGATCGCGAGATCGCCATGGTGCGCACCGACGTCGAGGCGGTCGTCCACCTCTGCGCGATCTTCACCCCGGGCATGGTGGAGCGTCGCAGCGGCTGCATCCTCAACGTGGCCTCGACGGCGGCCTTCCAGCCGATTCCGGGGCAGGCCGGCTACGGGGCGTCCAAGGCCTTCGTCCTCTCCTACAGCCACGCCATCCGCGAGGAGCTGCGCCCCCACGGGGTGACGGTGACCGCCCTGTGCCCCGGCCCGGTGGAGACCGGGTTCGCCGAGGCGGCCGGCATCACCCCCGATGAGATGGCGAGCTCGATGCCCAAGCTGTTCTGGGAGCCGGTGGCCGAGGTGGCCCGGGTCGGCGTGGACGGCATGGACGCCAACCGGGCGGTGGCCATCCCCGGCATCCCCAACCGGGCGGGTGCGGCCGTCGGCTGGCTGTCGCCCCGGCGGATCCTGCTGCCCCTCGTGGCCCGACAGCACCCCGGCCTCCACGACAGCTGAGACCGCATGGGCGCCGCGTCGGACGGGTCCCGACCCGGGGGGTGGCTGCGCGACAGCCGGGTGGCGGCCGTGCCGGCCGCCGTCCTGGACGTGGCGTGGGTCCTGGCCTTCGTGGTGATCGGACGGTCCTCGCACACCGAGGGACTGCGGTTGGCCGGTGTCGCCCGCACGGCGTGGCCGTTCCTGGTCGGCCTGGCCGCCGGCTGGGTGGTGGCCCGGGCGTGGAGGACGCCGGCCGCCCTGGTCCCGACGGCCGTGACGTTGTGGCCGGTCTGCGTGGTCGTCGGCATGCTGCTCCGGGTGGCGTCCGGACAGGGGGTGGTCCCGGCCTTCGTCGCCGTCGCCCTGGCCTTCGTGGGCCTCGGGCTGCTCGGCTGGCGGGCGCTGGCCCTGCTCCTCCCCGAGCGGGGGATCCGGGGCCGGCGAGCTCGCCGAGGGCCGGTGTGACGGCTTATCGGCACACCCGGACCCGGACTTGAGGGGAAATTCGGGAAATTCCGGGAATTCTTCCGGATCTGCCGGAATCGTCGCCGGAATCGTGGGGTGGAGGAGGGCGACGGATGGAGCAGGGTGACCGTGTCCGCCGGGGCCGGGACGGGTCCGACCTCCGGGTAGCTGCTCCTCACCCGCCGTATCGGCAGGTTCCGCCCCGAACTTGAGCGAATTTCCAGAATTATTCTAGAAATCCAGTAATTCGCCCCTGACCAGGGTAAACGTTTCCGGTGGTCCCGCTCGATTCCCTCCTGACCAGCCGGATCCTCGCCCGATCGCGTCGATCCGGGGCTCAACCCCGGGTGAACGCGGCCAACTCCGGCGGAACGAAGTTGTTCTCCTCGGTGGCGTCGGCCTCGACCAGCTCGACCAGCTTGTCGACGACCTCGACGGGGTCCCTCTGGTCGTTCTTCACGAAGTCCCGCATCATCTCGAACAGGGGCGTCGACCCGGCGTTGACGGCGTCGGAGCCGAACCACTCCCACATCGAGTCGGCCATCCGGTCGTTGAAACCGGTCAGGTAGGGGCCGGGGTTGATGAGGCAGACGTCCACCCCCTGGCCGGCCAGCTCCGCCCGCATGGCCTTGCCCATGGCCTCGAGCGCGTGCTTGGTCATCGAGTAGGGCCCGAACGCCGGGGCGGACAGCACCCCGGAAATCGACGACATGATGATGATCCGACCCGAGCCCCTCGCCACCATCCGGGGCAGGACGGCCTGGGTGACGGCCAGGGTCCCGAACACGTTGACCTCGAACAGCCGGCGTACCCGGTCGAGCGGCACATCGGCCAGGGGCCCGGTCTGGCCGGCCCCGGCGTTGTCGATCAGCACGTCGATGTCCCACGCCGCGGCCCTGGCCACGTCGTCGGTGGTGATGTCGAGCTTCTCGACCGTCAGGCCCGGGGCCTCGGCCGCCAGGGCCGTCGCCTGCTCCTCGGACTCGGTGGTGGCGATGACGGTGTGGCCCCGGTCGGCGAGGGCCAGCGCCGCGCCCCGGCCGAAGCCCGATCCGGCCCCGGTGATCATGACGGTCTTGGACATCGGTGGTGGCTCCTCGGTCGCGGCGGTCACCGCACTCTAGGACCGGGGACGGCGGACCCTGCCGGCCCCGCCGGCCGGTCGACCGGCTCCCGTCAGTCGAGCGTGAGGCCCCGCATGATCAGGTCGGTGGTGTCGTCGGCGTGCCGTCCCGGATCGAGCGGCCCGTCCAGGACGTCGAACGCCTGGGACAGGGCGGTCAGCGTGTACGGCGCCTCGGCACCGTGGGCCACCAGGAAGAAGAGGGCCCGGGCGGTGACCGGTCGGATCCGCCCGGCCTCCTGCAGCCGGATCAGCGAGCCGCCGAAGGCCTCGAACACCGGAATCATCACGTGCTCGACGATGTACTCCAGCCGGGGCGTCCAGGTGAGGCCCTCCTGGTTCATCAAGCGGCCCAGCTCGGGGCGTTGGAGGGCGGCGCCGAGGAAGGCGCGGATGGTGACCCGGAGGTCGTCGAGGTCGTCCCGGCCCTCGGGTGGCCCGAGGGCCTCGGTGCGGCACCGGTCGATGTCGCCGAAGAAGGAGTCGAAACCGTGGTCGACCGCCGCGTAGAAGAGTCGCTCCTTGGTGCCGAAGCGCTGGCTGATGGTGCCGTGGCTGAGCCCGAGGTCGGCGTTGAGGGAACGCAGCGACATGCCGTCGAACCCCTGGGCGGCGAACGCCCGCAGCGCGGCGTCGAGGATCTCGTCGTCCTGGCGGATCCGGGGACGTCCCCGCGTCTCGGCCGGCTTCCCGGGCTGCCCCTCCGTCACCGTCGCCATTCCGCTCCCATCCGCCGGGTTAGATGAGTTCGCCGCCGGCTGACACTGTACACACGTTCAATCCCCGGATCTGTTGATTGACAGACGACTATAAAAAGAATACCGTCCACCCGACGAGGAGGTGGGCGATGCCCCTGTGCGACCTGGTGGACCTGGAGCTGTCGGTGCCGGACCCCGACGGTCTGACCGCGTTCTGGGAGCGGTTGGGCATGGTCCGCACGGACCCGTCGACGCTCGGGACCGGGGACCGTCCCTCGCAGCTGCGGATCGCCGAGGGGCCCTACCGGCACGTGTCCGAGTTGCGGCTGGCCTGCACGGCCGAGTCCGACCTGGTCGGGATCGCCGCCCGACTGGAGCGACTCGGGGTGGACTCGTCGACCCGTGACGGCGTGCTGCGCTGCTCGGACCCGCTCGCCGACCACGACGTGGTCGTCGGGGTCGGGGCCCCACCGGCGTTGACCCCACCGCCGACCCGTCGGGTCAACGGCCCGGGCCGGCTCGACCGGGCCAACCGGCGCTCCGAGGCGGCCGTGGACCCGGCACCGGCCCCGCGGCGGGTGGGCCACGTGGTGTTCGGGTCCCCCGACGTGGCCGCCACCGTCGCCTTCTACCGCGACGGACTGGGGTTCAAGGTGTCCGACGTGATCGACGGAGGCATCGGGTGCTTCCTCCGGTGCTCGACCGACCACCACAATCTGTTGGTGATGCCCGCCCCGGTGCCCTGCATGAACCACTATGCGATGGAGATGGACGACTTCGACGCCATCGGGCTGGCCGGCAGCGGGGTGGTCGCCGAGCGCCCCGACGCCACGGTCTACGGGCCCGGACGCCACGTGCTCGGGGCGAACCTGTTCTGGTATCTGCTCGACCCGGCGGGCGGCATGTTCGAGCTCTTCGCCGACATGGACCAGATCACCGACGACGACGCCTGGGACACCGACCAGCGGCGGGACGACTGGGACCCCTTCACCATCGCCGCCTGGGAGCCGGGCCCGTCCGAGCCGGACTTCTTCCTCCCGGCCGACATCGACGACCTGGCGCGCGCCCGGGCCGCGGCGGGCCGCTGACGTGGACCTCGGAATCCGCGGCCGGACCGCCCTCGTGTGCGCGTCCACCCGGGGCCTCGGGCGGGCCTGCGCCGAGGCGCTGGCCGCCGAGGGGGTGGTCGTGGTGGTCAACGGCCGGCACGCCGACACGGCCACGGCCACCGCCGAGGACCTGGCCACCCGCTACGGGGTGGAGGCCCGCGGCGTGGCCGCCGACCTGGACGATCCCGCCGGTCGGAGGGCCCTGCTGGCCGCCTGTCCCAACCCCGACATCCTGGTCACCAACAACGCCGGTCCGCCGCCCGCGGCCTTCGCCGACGTGACCGCCGGAGCCTGGTCGGCCGCCCTCCAGGCCAACATGCTGTCCGCCGTCGAACTGGTCCAGGGCGTGCTGCCCGGCATGCGGACGCGGGGGTTCGGCCGGATCGTCAACATCACCAGCGCCATGGTGACGTCGCCGCACGCGCTGATGACGCCCTCGGTCGGGGCCCGGGCCGGTCTGACCGGGGTGATGAAGGCGGTGGCCCGTGACGTGGTGGGCGACAACGTGACGGTCAACAACCTCCTCCCCGAGCGCATCGACACCGACCGGCAGCGCCAGATGGCCGGGTTCGCGGTGGCCGCCCGGGGGATCACCCTGGAGGAGGCCTACGCCGAGATCGCCGCCACCATCCCCGCCGGCCGGCTGGGGCGTCCCGAGGAGGTCGGGGCGGCGTGCGCCTTCCTGTGCGGGGCGGGGTCCGGGTACGTGACCGGCCAGAACCTGCACCTCGACGGGGGCGCCTACGGAGGCCTCGTCTGATGGGGCCGCCGGCGGCCGGCGGTCTCGACGGGCTCCCCGACTCGACCACCGTCCTGGTGGTGGGTGGGGGACCGGTCGGACTGGTGACGTCCCGGCTGCTCACCCGACAGGGGATCGACCACCGGGTGGTGGAGCGCCGCCGGGAGGTCCAGGCCGCCCCCGCCGCCCACGTGGTGAGCGCCCGCACGTTCGAGATCCTGCGGTCGGCGGGCGTCGACATGGACCGGGTCCTGGACGCCTGCGTGCCGGCCGACGAGGGGGCCTGGGTCCGCTGGGTGACCACGCTGGCCGGTGACGAGCTGGGCCGGGTGCCCTTCGAGCGCCAGGACCGTCTGGAGGAGCTCGACGGCGTGACCCCGACGCCCCTGCGCAACCTGTCCCAGCCCCGGCTCGAGTCGATCCTGCGGGACGAGGTGGACACGCTGGTCGGGGGAGTCGAGTGGACCGGGTCGACGGAGGGGCCCGACGGCGTCACCAGCACGCTGCGCGACCCGGCGACCGGCGCCACCGCGGTGGTGGGGTCGCGCTACGTCGTGGCCGCCGACGGCGCCGGCAGCCGCATCCGCCGGTCGCTCGGGATCGCCCTGGACGGCCCGGAGGTGCTCCAGAACTTCGTGATGGTCCACGCCACCGCGGACCTGCGCGGCCTGGTGGGGAGCGGCCGGCCACCCTCTACTGGACCATGGACCCGGCCGCCCCCGGCGTGTTCGTGGCCCACGACCTGGGCTCGACGTGGGTGTTCATGCACGACTGGGACCCGGCCGTCGAGTCGATCGGGGACTACACGCCGCGACGGTGCGCCGAGCTGTTCCGGGCGGCGGCCGGCGTGGACGACCTCGACCTGGTGGTCGAACACGTCCGGCCCTGGCGGATGTCCTGCCAGCTGGCCGAGCGGTACCGCGCCGGCCGCGTCTTCCTGGTCGGGGACGCCGCCCACCGCTTCCCGCCGACCGGGGGTCTCGGGCTCAACACCGGTGTGGCCGACGCCCACAACCTGGTGTGGAAGCTGGGCGCCGTCGAGCACGGGTGGGCGCCCCCCGCCCTGCTCGACACCTACGGCGCCGAGCGACGTCCGGTGGCCCGCACCAACGCGGACAAGAGCCTGGAGAACGCCCTCGCCATGATCGAGGTCTTCGTGGCCTGCGGCGCCACCTCCCCGCCGGGCGAGGCGTCGGCCGCCTTCGACGCCGCCGTCGCCACGGTGGAGGGCCGGGCCGCCATCGCCGCCGCCGCCGAGGCCCAGGTCGAGCACTTCGACATGCTCGGTCTGCAGCTCGGCTTCACCTACGCGCCCGGTTCGGGTCCCGTCCTGGACGACGGGACCCCGCCCACCAACGTCGCCAACCCGGTGCGGGAGTACGCCCCGTCGACCCGGCCCGGCGGACGGCTCCCCCACGCCTGGGTGGAGCGGGACGGTGAGCGCCTCTCGACCCTCGACCTCGTCCCGCCCGACTCGATGCTCCTGGTGACGTCCTCGGCGGACTGGGCGGCGGCGGCCGGCGGACTGGGCGGCGGCCCGGTCCCCCTCGCCGTGGCGCGGTTCGGCACCGGCCCGACCGATCCCACCGGCGCGTGGGAGGCGGTGTCCGGGACCGGTCCCGACGGGGCCGTCCTGGTGCGGCCCGACCAGCATGTGGCCTGGCGCGTGGCCGGGGTGCCCGCCGACCCCGGGGGCGTGCTCCGGCGCGTCCTGGCCGAGCTGTTCGGCGACTGACGCCGGGGATCCTCCCCTCCCGGCCGGTCCCCCGACCCGGCCGGGCGCCGACCGGCCGCCCGGATCAGCCCCGCCGGTCGATCTCCTCGGCCAGGGCGAGCCAGTGCTCCTCGGCCCCGTCCAGCTCGGCCTGCACGGTGCGGAGCTCGGCGCCGAGGCGGCCCATCTCGACGTGGTCGGTGGTGGCCACCAGGGCGTCGTGGAGGTCGTCCCGCCGACGGGTGAGCCGGGTCATGGCCTTCTCGGCGTCGCGGAGCTGGCGGCCGAGGGGCGGACCACCGTCCCCCGGGGCGGGCGGGCCCTCCACCACCGGCACCGGCGGGCGCCCGGTCGCACGCCGGGGGGCCGGGGCGGCCAGCCGGGCCATCCAGGCGTCGAGGCCACCCGCCACCGGGTCGACACCCCCGGGCCCCACGGCCACCAGGGTCTCGACGGTCCGGTCGAGGAACGCCCGGTCGTGGCTCACGACGACGAGGGTGCCGGGCCAGTCGTCGAGGAAGTCCTCGAGGATGCGCAGCGTGTCGAGGTCGAGGTCGTTGGTGGGCTCGTCGAGGAGCAGGACGTTGGGTCGGCGGGCCAGCACGGCCAGCAGCTGCAGCCGCCGCCGTTCGCCGCCGGACAGCTCGCCCACCCGGGCGGGGGAGGTTGCCGGTGAACCAGAAGCGCTTCATGAGGGCCACGTCGGCCAGGGACCCGGGCGCCGGTGACGGGCCGGCCACCACCTCCTCGACGTGGGCGCCGGGGTCGAGCTCGGTGCCGTGCTGGTCGTAGTAGCCGACGACGACCGTCGGGCCCACCTCGACCCGCCCGGTGGTAGGGGTGAGCCGGCCGGCCAGCACGTCGAGCAGGGTGGACTTGCCGGTGCCGTTGGCGCCCACCACCCCCACCCGGTCACCCGGGCCGAGCAGCAGGTCCACGCCGGACAGCACGGGACCGCCGTCGTAGGTGACGCCCACGCCGGTGCACTCGATCACCTTGTCGCCGAGCCGGGGCATGGCGGTCCCGAGGTCGAGGTCGCCGGGACGGGCCGCCTCGGCGGGCCGTCCGTCGATCAGGGTGCGGGCCGCGTCGATGCGGGCGCGGGGCTTGCGGCTGCGGGCCTTGGCCCGCGCCGCAGCCAGGCCAGCTCCGTCCGGGCGAGGTTGCGCCGGGTGGCCTCGGCCACCGCGGCGTGCTCCTCGCGCTCGGCCCGGGCCTCGAGGTAGGAGGCGTAGCCCCCCTCGTGGACGAACGACGCGCCCCGGTCGAGTTCGAGCATGCGGTTGGTGACGCGGTCCAACAGGTAGCGGTCGTGGGACACGAGCACGAGACCGCCGGAGTAGGCGGCCAGCCAGTCCTCGAGCCACGCCACGCCGCCGAGGTCGAGGTGGTTGGTGGGCTCGTCGAGGATGAGCAGGTCGCTCGGCCGGGCCAGCACGCGGGCCAGCGCCACGCGCTTGGCCTGTCCGCCCGACAGTCCCGCCACGTCGCGGTCGACGTAGGGCGCCATTCCGAGCCGGTCGAGGGCGGCGGCGGCCTCCCATCCCGGCCCCACCGCGTCGCCGACGGTTCCCGGAGGCAGCCCGGGTGTCTGGTCGAGGAACTCCACCCGCACGCCGCGTCCCCGGCGCACCGACCCCGAATCCGGTTCGAGGGTGCCGGCCAGGACGGACAGGAGCGTCGACTTGCCGGTGCCGTTGATGCCGACGACCCCGAGGCGGTCCCCGGTGGACAGGGTCACCGACAGGTCCCCGAACAGGGTGCGGTCGGTCATGGCGACGCTCACGTCCTGCAGGTCGACGAGCACGCTCACCGGTCCCACGGTACCGCCGCCCGGACGGGACGCCGACGGCCGGTGGCGGGGGAGGCTAGGTCCGGGCGGGACCGGGCAGCAGCACGGCCAGCAGCCGCGCCGCGTGGGCGTCCGCCTCGGTGCGGCCGTCGCCGCCGTGGATGCCGAGCTGCGCCAGCATCGGGGCGTTGGCGAAGTGCATGGCGCCGTAGCTGGTGATCAGCTCCCACACCTCCCCGGAGGTGAGGTCTCGGCCGCGCCCGGCCGCCCGCAGCTCGTCCCAGGCCGCGCCCACCAGGGCGAAACGTGGGGCGAGATGGGTGGCGACGAGCCAGTCCAGGCGGGCCGACGGGGCGGTGGCCTCCAGGTTGATGATGCGGTCGAGCTCGGGGCGGTCGGCGGAGAACCGGATGAAGGCGGCGATCACGGTGGCGAACGCCTCCTCGAGCGGGTCGGACCCGTCGAGCCCGGGCAGCCCGGCGTCCAGGAGCGAGAAGAGGTGGTCCACCGTGGCCCGCCACAGCTGCTCCTTGGACGTGAAGTGGTAGTTGATCTGGGGTTGGTGGGCACCGGCCCGCTCGGCGATGCGCCGGGTCGAGGCGCCGGCGAAGCCGTGGGCGGCGAACTCGACGGCGGCGGCCTCGAGCAGGTCGGCCACGACCGTGTCGGAGGACCGACGGACCCGTGGGCCGGACGGACGGTGGCTGGTTGCACTCGCCATATCGATCGATAATACTCCCTGTTATCGATCGATAACAGGGAGGGTGCATGTTCCGACTGCTCAACGTCTCCGGGAGAGCCGCGCTCGAGGTGGACGGCGCCTGGTTCGACCTGGCCCGGCTGTCGGGCGACGACGCCCTGGCCGACCCCATGACCGCCATCACCCGCCACGACGAGCTGCACGACCTCACCGCCCGGTGCGGCGCGGCGACACCCGACGGATCGGTGGCCGACACCGTGCTCGGCCCCCCGGTGCCCCGGCCGTGGCAGGTGTTCGGCATCGGGCTCAACTACCGGGACCACGCCGCCGAGTCCGGCATGGACCTCCCCCCGGCCCCGCTCACCTTCACCAAGTTCCCCAGTTCGATCACCGGCCCCACCGGTGACATCCCCCTCACCGGCGACCTCGTCGACTGGGAGGTGGAGATCGTGGCCGTCGTGGGCCGGGCCTGCCACCACGTCCCGGTGGCGTCGGCGTGGGACGTGCTCGCCGGCCTCACACTCGGCCAGGACGTCTCGGACCGCGGGGTCCAGATGACCGGGTCGCCGCCGCAGTTCTCCTTGGGCAAGAGCTTCCCGGGGTTCGCCCCGCTCGGTCCCGCCCTCGTGTCGGTGGACGGTCTGGCCGACCCCTCCGACATCGGTCTGTGGTGCGACGTCTCGGGGGAGCGGATGCAGGAGAGCCGGACGACCCACCTCATCTTCTCGATCCCGACCCTGGTCGCCTACCTCTCCTCGGTCTGTCCGCTCGAGCCCGGCGACCTCATCTTCACCGGGACGCCCGACGGGGTGGGCATGGCGCGGGGCCGGTTCCTGGTTGATGGCGACGTCGTGGTGTCGGGGGCCGAGGGTATCGGCGAACTCCGCAACGCCTGTGTGGCCGGCACCGGCCCCCTGGTGCCATGAGCCTCCACCGACTGCTCGGCATCCACGCCGCCGTGCCCGACCCCGCGGGACTGGCCGCCTTCTACACCGAGATGGGCCTGTCCGGTGATCCCGCCGTCGGCTTCACCGGATCCGACGGTGGCGGCTCGGTGACGCTCTCCGAGGGTCCGTTCCGCCGCCTCGAGTCCGTCTCCGTCGGCTGTCACGACGAGGCCGATCTGGCGGCCGTCGCCGGGCGACTGGCGGCCGCCGGCACGGAGGCCCGGACGACCGACGGTGGGCTCTGCGTGACCGATCCCGCCAGCCGGGTGCGGTTCGAGGTGCGCCCGGCCGGACCGGCACCGGTCCAGGCGGCCCCGGCGCTGGTGGTCCCCAACGCCCCGGGTGCCGTGGTGCGGGCGGACCGACGCGCCCCGGCGGTGTCCGAGGGCCCCCGGCCGCCCCGCCGGCTCGGCCACCTGGTGCTCGGCAGTCCCGATCCGGCCGCCACCGTCGCCCTGCTGGTGGGAGGACTCGGCTTCAAGGTGAGCGACTCCGTCGAGGGGATCATCACGTTCCTGCGCTGTTCGACCGACCACCACAACGTGGCCGTCGTCGAGTCGCCGGTCCCCCTGCTCCAGCACTACTCGTGGGAGTGCGACGACGTCGACCACGTGGGACACGCGGCCACCGCCCTCTATCGCGCCGACCCCGAACGCCAGGTGTGGGGGATGGGCCGGCACTTCGCCGGTTCCAACTTCTACTGGTACCTGGCGGACCCGTCCGGATCGTTCGTGGAGTTCTACTCGGACCTCGACCAGATCCTCGACGACGAGGCGTGGGAGGCGGAAGGGCGCACGGAGTTCACCTTCGAGCACGTCGCCAACTCGTGGGGACCGAACCTGCCCCTCGAGTTCATCGTCCCCGCCGACCTCGAGACGCTGCAGGCCGGGTGGGAGAGTCGGCGGTCGTGACCGGGACCGGTGATCCCGTCGACGTCCTCATCGTCGGGTTCGGCCCTACGGGCGCGGTCCTGGCCGGCCTCTGCGCCCGCCGGGGGCTGTCGGTCACCGTGGTGGAGCGGGACACCGGGCTGTTCCCCCTCCCCCGGGCGGTCCAGTGCGACCACGAGGCCCTCCGCATCCTGCAGGAGCTGGGCTGCGCCGACGAGGTCCTGGCGGGTTCGATCCTCAACGACGGCATCTCGTTCCTGACGGCCGACCGGCGGACGCTGCTGTCGGCCACGGTGCCCGCCGAGGCGCCCACCGGCTGGCCGTCATCGGTCTTCTTCCACCAGCCGACGTTCGAGGCGCTCCTGCGCCGGACGGTGCTCGACGCCGGTGTGGACGTCCGCCTGGGGGCGGAGGTGGTGTCCCTGGACCAGGACGCCGACGGGGTCGACGTGGCGCTGGACGGCGGCGCGCCAGCTGCGCGCCCGCTACGTCGTGGGCTGCGACGGCGCCCGGTCCTCCACCCGGTCCGCCATCGGCACGTCGCTGCGCGACACCGGCTTCGAGGAGTCGTGGCTGGTGGTCGACCTCCTGGTGGCCGACGACGTGCCGGGGCTACCCACCCGCTGCCTGCAGGTCTGCGACCCGGCCCGGCCCCACACCCTGGTGCCCATGCCGGCGCCGCGCTTCCGCTTCGAGTTCATGCTGCTGCCCGGCGAGACGGAGGAGGACGTCCGGCGCGACGACGTGATCGCCGACCTGATGTCGTCGTGGATCGACCCGGCGCTGGCCACCGTCGAGCGGTCGGCGGTGTACACCTTCCACGGACTGGTGGCCGCGACGTGGCGGGATCGCCGGGTGTTCCTGGCCGGGGACGCCGCCCACCAGACGCCGCCCTTCCTCGGGCAGGGGATGTGCGCCGGGATGCGGGACGCCGCCAACCTCGCCTGGAAGCTGGCCGCCGTGCGGCACGGTGAGGCCGACGACTCCCTGCTCGACACCTACCAGGGGGAGCGGGAGCCCCATGCCCAGGCGGTCATCGACGCGGCGGTCGGCTTCGGCCGGCTCATCTGCATGCTCGACGAGGCGGAGGCGAAGGCCCGCGACGAGGACCTGGCGGCCGCCTACCAGGGGGAGACCATGGCGCCCGACGTGATCCCTCCGCTCACCCGGGGACGGGCGGTGGGACCCGGTGGCGGTCGGCTGTCGGCCCAACCCCGCATCGGCGGGGTCCGCCTCGACGACCGGGTGGGATCCGGGCTCCTGCTCTGCACCCGCCGCCCTCCCGACCCCGGCTCGGCCGAGGCCGCCTGGTGGGCCGACCACGGGTCGGTGCTCGACACCTCGGCGGTGCCCGGGGCGGTCCCGCTGCTCGAGGGGTCCGAGGCCTGCGTGGTGCGACCCGACCGCTACGTCATGGTGCGGGGGACGCTCGGGGAGGTCACGGCGTTCGCCGAGTCGGCCCTCGGGAGCCGGGTCCATTCCTGAAACGGGTCGCGGCCCGGCGGGTCGCCGCCCGGCGGACCACGGCCGGGGGGTCACTGCCCGGGCGGCCAGTGCTCCATCAGATCGGACTTGAAGGCCACCAGCAGGACGAAGACGATCGTGTACACCGTCACCACCAGGGCGATGAGCGACAGCGAGCGGTAGAGCACCAGGGCCACCAAGACGAGGAACACGTAGAGGAAGGTGGCGGCGCGGCCCTGCCAGGTGAGCGGCCCGAACCCGAGGCGGCCCTCCTTCTTCCCGAACCACTGCGTCCGCTCGTCCTCCATCCCCGGCCACGGTACCGGACGGGCCTCCCGGCCCGGTAGAGGACCGGTTCCCGTCACCGGCGGCCGCACGGCGGGGCGCGGTCGTCGATCGGTAGTGTCGTTGTCATGCTCGACCCGGTGATCCAGACCGTCCCGCTCGGGAGGCAGTGGGGCACCGCCGACCCGTTCCTGTTCTGTGTCCACCACCTCGACCGCTACCCGGCGGCCAACGAGCACCTGGGGCCGGCCGCCTCGCTCGAGGCCCGCGACCTCGGCATGGACTTCTCGGGGGCCGACGGCTGGAGCATGTACCACGGCAGCGTCGTCCCGGGCTTCCCCCAGCACCCGCACCGGGGCTTCGAGACGGTCACCTTCGTGCGGCGGGGCCTCATCGACCACTCGGACTCCCTCGGTGCCACCGCCCGGTTCGGCCGGGGCGACGTCCAGTGGCTGACCGCCGGTGCGGGCATCGTCCACTGCGAAATGTTCCCGTTGGTCGACACCCGGGGTCCCAACACCACCGAGCTGTTCCAGATCTGGCTGAACCTCCCCGCCGAGGACAAGATGGTCGAGCCGTACTTCACCATGCTGTGGGACGAGGACATCCCCCGCCTGGCCCTCACCGACGACGAGGGCCGCCAGGGTGAGCTCACGGTGATCGCCGGCCCGATCGACGGCACCCGGCCGTTGCCCGCACCCCCCGACTCGTACGCGTCGCGGCCCGGGGCCGACGTGGCCATCTGGCACCTGGTGCTCGATCCGTCGGCCCGATGGGTCGTCCCACCGGCGTCGTCGGCCGACGTGGTGCGCACCCTGTACGTCTTCGAGGGGACGCTGTCGGTGGGCGGGCACACCGTGGACGCCTCCACCGGCGTGGTCGTGCACCCCGACGAGCCCGTGGCGGTGGCCGCCGGTCCCGTCGGCGCCGAGGTACTGGTGCTGCAGGGGCGCCCCATCGGCGAGCCCGTCGCCCAGTACGGACCGTTCGTGATGAACGACCGGGCCGGCATCGAGCAGGCCATCACCGACTACCAGACGACCGGGTTCGGCGGCTGGCCCTGGCCCACCGACGATCCGGTGCAGCCCCGCCACGCCGGGCGGTTCGCCCGGCACGCCGACGGGCGCCTCGAGGAGCGGTCGGTCCGGACCGCCTGACGGCGGGGTCGCCGCCGACCGCGGTGGCCTAACATCCGCCCGTGCGCGTCGCCGTCCTCGGAGCAGGGTTCGCCGGGCTCCGGGCCGCCGTCGTCCTCACCGGGGCGGGGTGCGAGGTCGTCGTCGTCGAGGCCCGGCACCGCGTCGGAGGCCGTGTCTGGTCCGACGTACTCGAGGTCGACGGCGCCGAGCACGTGATCGAGCGCGGCGCCGAGTTCGTGCTCGACGACTACCGGGAGCTGCGCGCCGTGGCCCGACGGCACGGCATCGGGATCGCCCCGACATCGATGTCCTACTACCGGCGTGATCCCCGCCAGGGCCCGGACGTCACCGAACGGGAGCTGGTGGACGCCGCCACGGCCCTGCGGCGGGCCGCCCGGGCGGCACCCCCCGGCACCTCGCTGCGGTCGCTGGTCGAGGGGATCGACGCCCGGCGCGACGCGGTCGAGACCGTCCTGGCCCGACTCGAGCTCACCGACGGGCTGTCCGCCGACGAACTGGCGGCCGCCACCGCCCTCGACCCCCTCGTGGACGTCGACACCCGGGACTCCTGGCGGGTCGACGGCGGAAATCAGCGCATCGCCCGGGCCCTGGCGTCGGAGCTGGTGACCCCCGTCCGGCTGGACACCGAGGTGCTGGGTCTCGACCACCGGGGCGACACCGTCCGGGTGGCGACGACCGGCGGAGAGGTGGAGGCCGACGCCGCCATCGTGGCGCTGCCCCTGGCGGTGGTCCGCACGTTGTCCTTCGATCCGGCACCTCCGGCGTCCACCCGTGAGGTCTGGCGGCGGGCCGGACTGGCCCACAACGCCAAGCTGCACGTGCCGGTCCGGGGTCGACCGTCCGCCAGTGCCGTCATGTCGGTGGGCGGCCGCTACTGGTGCTGGACGGCGACCGATGGGACCGGATCGGTGCAGTCCGTCCTCCACTGCTTCGCCGGCTCCCCGGAGGCCCTGGGTCGTCTCGGCGCCTACGACGGTCCGTCGGCATGGGCCCGGGCGGCGGCCACCCTGCGTCCGGAGCTGTCCCTCGATGTCGACCGGGCGGTCGTGACGACGTGGAACGACGATCGCTTCGCCGGGGAGTCCTACTCCGCTCGGACCGTGAGGGACCGCCCCGGCGACGCCGACCTCCTCGACCCGGCCTTCGCCCGGGTGGCCTTCGCCGGGGAGCACCTGGCGGGCGACTTCGCCGGGCTCATGGAAGGGGCCCTGCGGTCCGGGCGGGCCGCCGCCGATCGGCTGCTCGACCGGCTGGGGGCCTGAGCCGGTCCTCCGCCGATCCGCTCAGTTCGACGTGCGGCGCCGGTAGAGGTGGGTGGCCAGCGGAGCGAAGACGGCGAGTAGCCCCACCGACCACAGCAGCGACGCGGCCAGAGGATGCTGCATCGGCCAGGCGTGGATGGTGGCCGACGGATTGGGGTTCTGCCACAGCTCGCGGGCCGCCGAGGCCACCGCACTCACCGGGTTCCAGTCGGCCACGGTGCGGAGCACCAGGGGCATCCGCTGGGTCGGCACCAGGGCGTTGGACACGATGGCCAGGGGGAAGAGGATGACCAGGCCCACGCCCTGCGCCGACTCGGGCCCCTTGGACACCATGCCCAGGCAGGCGCACCCCCACGACAGGGCGTAGCTGAAGAACAGGAACAGCGCGAAGCCGGCGATGGTGGTCCCGAAGGAGCCACCGGGTCGCCAGCCCACCACCAGTCCGGTGACGGCCACGATGGCGGCGCAGACGACGGCGGTCAGGAGGTCGGCGAGCGAGCGTCCGACCAGGACGGCCGGCCGCCACATGGGCAGCGTCCGGAACCGGTCGATGACCCCGGTGTTGAGGTCGGTGCTGAGCCCGACGGCCGTTCCCATGGCGGAGGTCGTCAGGTTGAGGGCGAGCAGGCCGGCGATGGCGAAGTTGGCGTACGTGTGACCGCCCGCCAGCGACACGCCGGCGCCGAACACGTAGACGAACAGGAGGGTGAAGAGCACGGGCTGCACGGTCACGTCCGACAGCTGCGCCGGCTCGCGGGCGATGTGGACGAGGTTGCGACCGGTGAGGGCGACGACGTCGGAGACCTTGCGGACGATGCCGTCCGGACGGGGTCGGGCCATCGGGGGAGTGGGGGCGAGGGCGGTGGTGGTCATGCGCCCACCCCCGCGGTCGGGACGGGTTCGGGTTCGGTCGAACCCGACCGTCGGCGTCCGGCTCGCTCGGGTGACCGGTGAGGGCGAAGAACACGTCGTCGAGGGAGGGCTGGTGCACCTCGACGTCGTCGACGGCGATGCCGGCGCCGTCGAGCGCCCGCACCACCGTGGTGGCCAGACCCGATCCGCTGCGGACGGGTGCCCGCAGCCGCCGGCCGTCGTGGCTCACGTGGACGGGCCCGACGACGAAGGGCGCCAGGGCGGCGGCCGCCTCGTCGGCGGGCTCGGTGAGGGTGACCTCGAGGCGGGCGCCACCGGTGTCGGCCTTGAGCTCGCGCCGAGGTCCCGTCGGCGATGACCCGGCCGTGGTCGATGACCACGATGCGGTCGGCCAGCTCGTCGGCCTCGTCGAGGTACTGGGTGGTGAGCAGCAGGGTCACCCCGTCGGCGACCAGCTCCCGGATGACGTCCCACATGCGCACCCGGCTGGTCGGGTCGAGCCCGGTGGTCGGCTCGTCGAGGAAGAGGACCGGCGGTCGGGTGACCAGGCCGGCGGCCAGGTCGAGCCGGCGGCGCATGCCGCCCGAGTAGCCCGTCAGCACCCGGTCGGCGGCGTCGGTCAGGTCGAACTGCTCGAGGAGCTCCGCCGCCCGGTCCTGGGCGTCCGACCGGCGCAGGCCGCTCAGCCGCCCGATCATCACCAGGTTCTGGCGACCGGTCAGCAGGCCGTCGACGCGTGGCGTCCTGGGCGGTCGACCCCGATGTTGCGCTGGACGGCGGCCGCCTCGGTCACCACGTCGTGGCCGGCGACCCAGGCCCGGCCGGCGTCGGGCATGGCCAGGGTGGTGAGGATGCGGACGGCCGTGGTCTTGCCGGCGCCGTTGGGCCCGAGCACGGCCAGGATCGACCCGGCCGGGACGTCGAGGTCGACGCCGGCCAGGGCCAGCGTCTCGCCGTAGCGCTTGGTCAGCCCTTCGGCCCGGATCATGGCGTCGTCGGGCATGGCCGTCTCCTTACCGGTCGGTCAGCAAGTGTCGACTTACTGCCGGATGGTAAGGGTCAACTTACCGGTCGTCAAGTAGAATGGGCCCATGGCCACGACGTCAGACCGGAGTCCCGTCGACGGCCGCCGAGCCGGACCCGGGGACGGGGCCGCGGGCGGCGACCGACCCGGGAGCGGATCCTCGACATCGCCCTCGAGCTCTTCACCACCCAGGGCTACGACAAGACGTCGCTGCGCCAGATCGCCGAGCGGCTGGGGTTCACCAAGGCGGCGATCTACTACCACTTCGCCAGCAAGGACGAGATCCTGATGGCGCTGCACATGCGTCTCCACGAGTTCGGCCGCGACGCCCTGGCCGCCCTGGGCGACGAGGCCTCGCCCGAGTCGTGGGCCCGGCTCCTCGACGGGCTCATCGACCAGATGCTGGCCGCACCGGGCCCTGTTCATCTTCCACGAGCGGAACCAGGCCGCCATCGAGGAACTCCACCGCGAGGCCACGACGGCGAGCACGAGGACATCCAGGAGCGCTTCCGCCAGGTGCTGGCCAACGAGGAGGTCCCCGCCGAGCACCGGGTGCGGATGGCCTGCGCCATCGGCGCGCGTGATGGGCGGCGCTGGCCTTCTCCGGCGACGTCTTCTCCTCCCTGCCGTCCGACGAACTCGGCGCCATGCTGCGCCGGGCGGTGGCGACGCTGCTGGTGGACCCGACCCCGGCCTGAACCCCGACCCCCGTCCCGACCCCGAAGGACGGATGGCGCCTAAGGGTGTCGTCCGCCGGCGTCACAGGTAGCTGGGCATCCGGACGCTGTCGTCGAATCCGGGCGGGTCGGTGCGGGCCGACCGCCGCCGCGACCGCCACGACCACAGGACCACGGCGACGCCGGCACACCCACCAGGAACAGCAGGAGGCCGAGGGCCCGCAGCGGACCGCTGTCGACCACGGGATGGGCGAAGACCCCGGGACCGAAGATCGTCTGACGGGGGGAGGCGAACACCCCCGGAATGGGCACCACGATGGAGTGACGGGTGGCGGCCACCGCGACGGACGCCCGTTGGATCGGTCCGAGCAGGACGACGCCGACCACCACGAGGACGAGGGACACCGCGGCTCCTCCGGCCAGGACCCACCGCCGGGCCGATCCCGGCGAGGTGGGCGCCGAGGTGACCACCCCGCGGGCGGCGGCCCAGGACGCCGCGAACGACGGCGCGTCGAAGACGGCGTTGCCCAGCACCTCCTCGGGGGCGACGCCGTCAGCCTCGGCTTCGGCGAGGTCGGCCTCGAGATCGGCCGCCATCTCGTTGGCCACCGCATCGTCCACGCCGATGCGCTTCCATTCGCGCCGGCAGGCGTCCACGAAACCGTTCACGACGTCACCTCCGTATCGACGGGCCCGAGTACGGCGTCGACCGTGTCCCGGGTCTCCTGCCACTCGATGATGCCCGCCCCGAGCGCCTTCTCCCCCAGGCGGGACAGGCGGTAGTACTTGCCGCGGCGGACCGCCGTTGCTGGCCGCCCGGTACGTGTCGACGAGGCCGTCGCGCTCGAGCCGGCCGAGCAGGGGGTAGATGGAGCCTTCGCCCACGACCGACAGCCCCCTCGCCCGCAGTCGCTTGGTCATCTCGTACCCGTAGGCCGGACCGTCGCGCATCACGGCGAGGAGGCAGAGGTCCAGGGCCCCCCGGAGGAGCTGTGTCCGGCGACCACCCGTCTCTACCATGTGTGGCATGATAGTCGGATGGTAGCTTGCTGCGCAAGGGAGTCGGTCCGGGACGTCGGGGCAGGGTCCGTCCGCCCCCGTTCTGCGGGTCGACCCCGAGGGCGGTGCGGGTTGTCCCTGATTGTCAGGGGCCGGGACCAGGGGGAGGATCGACGCATGCCTCCACACGCCCATCACCACGGAGGCGCGGACCGATGACCACGGCCCTCGCCGACCACCCCGACCCGGCCCGCACCGGGAGCGACTGGGCGGTCGAGACCCACGGTCTGACCAAGCGCTTCGGGGGGAACGTCGCCGTCAACGATGTCGAGCTCCTCGTCCCCCGGGGATGTGCCTTCGGCTACCTGGGCCCGAACGGGGCCGGCAAGACGACGCTCATCCGGGTCCTGCTCGGGCTGACCCACGCCGACGCCGGCACGATGTCGCTGCTCGGTCACGAGGTCCCGAGCCACCGGGCCGAGGCGCTGGCCCGGGTCGGTGCCATCGTCGACGAGCCCCGGTTCCACGGGCACCTCACGGGAAGGCAGAACCTCCAGATCCTGGCGGCCGCCCGCGAGCCGGCCGCCCGCGACCGGATCGGCGCCGCCCTCGACCGGGTGGGCATGGCCCACCGGTCCGACGACAAGGTGTCGAAGTACTCGATGGGCATGCGCCAGCGCCTCGGCGTGGCGGCCTGTCTGCTCGGCGACCCCCAGCTGCTCATCCTCGACGAACCCATGAACGGCCTGGACCCGGCGGGCATGCAGGAGATGCGCGACATGATCCTCGGGCTCGTCGCCGAGGGGCGCACCGTGATGCTCTCGTCCCACCTCCTCGACGAGGTCGAGCGGACCTGTGACGCGGTGGCCATCGTCGACCGGGGACGGGTCATCCGCCAGGGCTCCATCTCGCAACTGCTTTCGGGCTCGTCGGTCCGGGTCGAGGTCGAGTGCTCCGATCCCGTGGTGGCGTCGGCGCTGCTCGGCACCACGGTGCCCGGTGCCGACTGCGAGGTGGCACCCGACGGGATCGTGCTCACCCTCCCGTCGGACACCGGTCGCGACGTCATCGCCGAGGTCAACCGGGTGCTGGTGGAGGGTGGGATCTCGGTCTACCGGCTCCAGCTCGTGCAGGCCTCGCTCGAATCGTGGTTCCTCAGGTCACCAGCCGACTGGGGGAGTCCCCATGACCACCATGGCCCCCGTCGACGCCACCGCCCCCGGGCCGGCACCGGTCCCGCTGAGCCACCGCCCCGACCACCGCGGCTCGTGGATCCCCACCTGGAGCCATGATCACGACCCGCTTCATGGAACTCCGCCGAGCGCAGGGGCCTGATGATCACCCTCCTCGCGTCAACATCGGTCTCCCGGTGGTGTTCCTGGCCTTCCGGCTGGTCTCCCACGCCGTCGACCCGAAGTCCTACGGGCCGGCCGGCGGGTACAGCATCTTCACCACGCTCGTCGCCGGAGTGCTGTTCATCTTCGGGTTCATCGTGGCCGCCACGGTGGGCTGCACGGCGGGGTCGGTCGACCTCACCGAGGGGATGTTCCGACACCTGGTGATCACCGGACGGTCGCGGCTGGCCCTCTACCTGGCGCGCATCCCGGCGGGCCTGGCCATCGTGCTGCCGATCGTCGCCGTCGGCTTCGCCATCGTGTGCACGGTCTGCATCCTGGCCGCTCCCACCCAGCTCAATTACGACGGGGTCAAGGTCCCCGCAGGTCTGTCCCAGCCGGCGCTGGACAGCTGGGCGACGGCCCACGCCGACGAGGTCATCTGCAACTTCGGGTTCGACATCGGGCCGAACTCCGACCTCATCCAGGTGGTCAACAGCGTCAACTGCGGCAACGGGAACGGACCGGGCATCAAGATCGGCCCCGGCGCCACCACGACAGCTCCGGTGACCCATGCTCAGGTGGCGGCCGCCGCCCGGCAGATCGCCAACCTGGACTACGTCGACTACCACCGCAACTTCCTCGAGCCGCCGACGACGCTGATCATCGACTCCGGCCTGTGGGTCCTGTTGGAGGCGACCATCGGGTTCGTGGTGGGACTGGGCATCGCTCATGGGCCAACGTACGGTGCCCGTGATCCTCATGATCGTCCTCGAGGTCATCCTCACCCCGGTGCTGAGTCGAAACGTCATCTCGCACCTGATCAACGCCCAGCGCGGCATCGTCGGTCTGGCCATGAGCCATCTGGAACCCGCCGGCCTACCGTCACCCTTCGGGGGGAACGGACCGACCGGGCAGATCATGCTGGTGCCGGAGTCGCGCACTGTGGCCGTCTGCGTGATCGTGGGCTGGTTGGTGGTGTGGACGGTCCTCGGGGCGTGGCGGATGGTGACCCGCGACGCCTGAGGCGGACTCGCTTCAGGAGGCGACCGAACCGTCGGGCTGGTACGTCCGGCCCTCACGGGCCGCCAGCTCACGGCCGGCGGCGAGCTGGAATTCACTGATGCCCCCCGGGTCCCACGGACCCACCGAGCCGGCGGCGACCGCCTCCGCCCCCTTGTCGACCACACCGAACCTCCGTCTGGCCTCGTCCACCGGCAGGTCGGCGATCGAGAACCAGTCGAAGTGGAGGTAGTCGATGCTGTCGGCACCGGTCACGGAGTCGCGGCAGAGGGCCCCGCGCCGCATGGCGTCCGCGATCCGGACGGCGACCCCTTCGTGTGACGAGAGGTGGCCGGGGCTCGCCTCGAACAACCCGGCTCCGGTCCGGAGGTAGCCGGTCTCGAAGAGGGAGACCACCATGGCCAGGAGGGAGAAGGCCCGCATGTCGTCGTTGGCCCGGGCGATGAAGGCGAACACTTCCAGCTCCGATTCGACCGTCGTCCCGTAGTCGGCCAGCACATGGACCCAGTCGTGCTGGGCGAGCAGGGGGGGCGCCGAGCCCGGCAGCCCCGGGAAGACGAAACCCCTCGTCCGGTAGAGGGCGAGGACGCCCTGGCCGAGGCTGCCCGCCGGCAGGCGGCCGAGGTCGGACCACCGTCGGGCGAGCTCGGGGTCGTCGACGGCCAGGTCCCACACGGTGGCCAGCTCCTTCGACGTGTGGAGTTCGGACGCCGAGTCGGGCCGCCACTCGGAGGTGTAGCCGTTCCGTTCGAAGTCGATGGCGGCGAGCCCGAGCGAGCCCGACGCGAACCGCCGGGCCACCCCGATCAGGGACTCGTCGACGCTCAGCTCCGACGCACAGGCCCCCACCTGGTCGACCACGGACTCCGGCAGGGGTCGGAGCACCAGGGCGGCCAGCAGCATCACCTGCACGATGCGGGTCCGGAACGCCAGGTTCCGGTGCCGGAGCACCTCGGCCAGATCGGCGGCCCCCAACGGATCGAAGTCCTCCAGGGGGATGGCGTGCCCGGTCATGGCCCGGAAGACCGATTCCAGGAGGATGCGCTGCAGGCTGGTCAGGCCGGTCGGGGCCGACACGGCCGTCGCCACTCCCGCGGGCGGTGGCCGCCACCTCGTCCCGGGCCGGCGGCACGAGGTCGGTGTCGGTCGCGTCGGGGAGCGGGACGGGCATCGGGATCAGACTACGGTTCCGCGGTGGGGCCCGGTCGGGGGCCTGCCCCTCGTCGCCGGAACCGTCGAGGTCGCGCCCGTGGCTGACCGACCCGGCATCCCGGGTGCCCACTCATCCGAGGACGCGGAGGTCGATCCAACCGCGTGACCACGGGAGGTGCCGCCCGGTGCAGATGCGCAGCGGTACCCGCTGCTCCTGGTCGTCCACCCCGACACCGTTGTCGAGATGTCCGACCGTCCGACAGGTCGAGAACACCCGACGGAGGGTCGCACCCCCCAGGCCCACCACGACGAAGACGGTGGCGCGGGCCGGCGGCGGACCCCAGTACCAGAAGCCGTCCTGGCCGCTGTAGGCGGTGGGGAGTCCGAGTCCGGGGCCGAAGCGGTCCACCGCCCCCGCCTCCCCGTAGTTCGCCGTGAGGACCGCCGCCGCCATCCGCTGATCGGCGGGTAGCCGGCGGAAGGCGGCGTCGATCTGGTCGACGTAGGCCGGCCAACCGACGGTCTCCCCCTCGTCGTAGTTCATGGTCACGATCGGCGTGTCGTGCAGGTCGGTGACCGGCAGGACGGGGAGCATGACGAGGGCCGTGGTCGGGATGGTCAGGGCGATGGCCGCGGCCACCAGGGCCTTCCGGACCGCGGACCGGCCGCGCCCGAGCCAGTCGACCACCGGCTGCGCGCCGGCCGCCACCAGGACCGGCAGGACGACACCGAGGTAGTACGACTTCCCACCGGTAGCCAGGTAGACGGCCGCCAGCACGAGGTACGCGACACCGACGGGACGACACCAGCGGAGTCCCGGGGCGCGCACCAGTCGCACCAGACCGGAGATCCATACCGGAGCGAGGTACGGGCTCACGAGGACGAGCTGGGTCGGCAGCAGGAGCCACCGCGGCGTCGAGGTGCCCGAGCCGCCTCGGGCGATCGCCGAGGCGACGGCACGTTCGGGCCACCCGTGGTCGGCCTGCCACACCAGATACGGCGCCCAGGAGGCGACGATGACGACGGCCGCTGCCAGGGCCCAGGGTGACAGCAGTAGACGACGTCGTCGGCCCGCCAGCACGGCGACGACCACCGCGACGATCACGGTCGCGGTGAGGTCACTGGCCTGCAGACCCAGGGCGGTGGCGACCCCGATGGCGAGCCACAGCCGGCCGTCGCCGGTGCGCAGCAGTCGCACGACCAGCCACAGGATGAGCGTCGTCGAGGCGAGATCGACGCCCGACGTCTCGAGGTAGTGCTCGGATCCGAGCAGGAGGGCCGAGCCGGCGGTCGTCACGGCGGCCAGGACCTGGGCCGACCGTCCACCGCCGAACTCCCGGGTCGTCAGTCCGGTCATGACCACGACGGCACCGGCCGCCAGAGCGGAGGGCAGGCGGAGGACCGGGAGGGAGCCCGGCGCCACCGCGGACAGGGCCCGGGCGAGGGCCGGCACCAGCGGGGGCATGTCCGGATAGCCCCACGTCAGGTGCTTTCCGGCCTCGAGGAAGTAGAGCTCGTCGCGGTGGTAGCCGTAGCGGTCCGACACGGCGACCAGGACGGCGGTGATCACGGCCGCCGTCACCACCACCCAACCACTCAGCCGGGGGAGCGGGCCGTCGGGCCCGGCATCCGACCGGTCGCGGGGGACGTCGTCACCGCGCTCCACCGACTCCGGCGCCGGGCCCCCGCCCACCGGGGCCGAGGAGGGGGGAGCCGCCGACGTCGCCATGGTTGCCTCAGGGCTCCGTGGGGACGAGGGCGTCGACCAGGAGTTGGCGCACCGTGGTGCGGGCCGTCTGCGGGTCGAGGGCGTGGGCCTCGCGGTCGTCCATCCGGTGCCACGCGAACCAGGCGACGGTCTCGACGACGAATCGGGTGGCGATGCCGACGTCGGGAACGTCACGGAAGTGACCCTGGCGGACGCGGCGCTGGACGTAGGCCTCGATGTCGGAGACCTGACCGCCCCGCAGTCGCTCGTAGTAGAGGTCGGCGAGGTCGGGGAGGTCCTGGGCCGACCGCTCGACGAGGGACAGGAAGAGCCGGTTCCGCTCGAGCACGCCGTACAGCTCGTCGACGACGCCACCGAACTCCGCACGGACGTCGCCCGGGCTCCGGCGTCGCAGGGCGGCGGTCAACAACGGGAAGGAGTCCCTCGGCTCCCACGCCGCCAGGGGCCGGAGCAGGGCGCCGGGGTCGGGAGTGCGGACGGGGAGGTCGAGCCGGTCGAGCGGCGGCGAGCCGATGGCATGGGTGAGGGCCAGGGCGAACAGGGCCTCCTTGCTGTCGACATAGCCGTACACCGCACCCTGGCTCAGCCCCAGCCGGCCGGCGACGTCCGCCACGTGGGCACGCCGGTACCCCTTCTCGATGAAGACGGCGCACGCCGCCGCGGCCACTTCGGGAAGTCGGTCACGGAGGGAGCGGCGAGCCACCGATCCATGGTAACTGACTCGTTCAGTCAGTCAACTCGTTCGACCGGTCGGAGGACCGGCTCGGGTCGGGACCCTCGGAGTCCGAGGTCGTGTTTCAGAGTCCGAGGTCGTGCAAGGGGGTGACCTCGACGTCGAGGAGCCCGGCGGCGTCGAGGGGAAGTCGGGAGAGGGTGTGGGCCGCCTCCCCCTCCGACGGGCACTCGAGGATGAGGACGGCCCCCGGCCGCCCGGGACTCCAGGCCTCGAGGAGGGTGCCGTCCGACCGGAGTCGACGCAGGGCCTCGGCCTCGTCGGGCACCAGTTCGGCGAAGCGTTCCGGAGGGGCACCGTCCCTCGGTCGGCAGACGGCCAGGAACTTCACGCCCCGGTCGCCACCGGATGCCCGTTGGCCGTCAGGGTCACCTCGATGTTCCCCCGGGTGGCGTTGGAGTAGGGGCAGACCTCGTGGGCGGCCGCCACGATCGAGGCGGCGCGCTCGGGGTCGTCCACCCCGGGGAGCGAGACATCGAGGCCCACCGCCACGGTGAAGCCGCGGTTCTCGGTCGTGATCAGACTCACCTCGGAGTCGATGGCGACCTCGCCGAGGTCGGTCTGCTCCCGTCGACCGACGACGCCCAGGGCTCCTTCGAAGCAGGCCGCATAGCCGACGGCGAACAGCTGCTCAGGATTGGTCCCTCCGCCGTCGCCCCCCATCTCGACCGGAGTGCGCAACTGGACGTCCAACAACTTGTCGCTGGTGACACCGTGCCCTTCGGCGCGGCCGCCGACGACGTGGGCGTGGGCGGTGTAGAGCGATTTGGCCATGTCCGACTCCTCTCGAGGGTGCTCGACCCGACGCTACCGGCCCGGGTCCCGACAGCCATCGGCCCATCCGCCCGTCGCGCCGCCGACCCGGCGGGCCATCGACCCTGACCCGGCCGCTCGACTCAGGTGAGGTCCCGAGCCTCTTCGACGGTCAGCTCGGCGGCCGGATCGGCGACGAGGCGGTCGTCGGGGATCGGCTCGCCACTGCGGACCGACAGGCCGTAGGTGCCGTCCCCGAGGCGCTGTTCCGCCCGGTCCAGAGCGGCCAGCCGCTCCTGGAGCTCCGTTCTGATCGACTCGTCCGTGCCTTCCCTGGTCAGCGGTTCGGCCGAGTCGAACATGTCCCCGGGGGCGTTGGCCGCCACCAGGTCGTCACCCCGCTCACCGTCCATTTCGGCGAGCAGGCGCTCGACCCGGAGACGCTCGGCGTCCAACAGCTCCTGAGCTCTGGCGGATTCCATAGATGCTCCCGATCGGTCGAGGGTCTGTGGGGACTCTACGTGGATGGACGGCCGGCCGGATCCGAACGGGATCCGGCCGGTGGGATGGGTCGACTCCGTGACCCGGGGGCTACCGGCCCCTCGCCGGGTCGGCCCGATCGAGGCAGTCGGTGAGGTCGGCGAGGATGTCGCCGAGGGTCTCCAGACCGACCGACAGCCGGATCAGTCCGGGGTCGACGGCCAGCGGCGAGTCCTGGGTGGATACATGGGTCATGTGGTGGGGGTGCTCGATCAGCGACTCGACCGCTCCGAGGGACTCGGCCAGCGTGAAGAGCGATGTCGAGCGGGCGACCTCGAGGGCGGCCGGCTCGCCTCCGGCCAGGACGAACGACACCATCCCACCGAAGCCCCCCATCTGGCGGCGGGCGACCTCGTGGCCCGGATGGTCCGCCAGCCCCGGATAGAGCACCGAGCTGACGGCGGGGTGCCCGGTCAGGAGTTCGGCCACCGCGGCCGCGTTGGCGCAGTGCCGATCCATGCGCAGGGCCAGGGTCTTGATCCCGCGGAGGACGAGGTAGCAGTCCATCGGTCCGGGCACCCCGCCGGCCGCGTTCTGGAAGAACCCGATCCGCTCGGCCAGCTCGTCGTCGTCGGTCGCCACCAGGCCCCCGACGACATCGCTGTGGCCGCCCAGGTACTTCGTCGAGGAGTGCACCACGACGTCGGCCCCCCACCGCAGCGGCTGCTGCAGGTAGGGCGACGCGAAGGTGTTGTCCACCACGACCAGTGCCCCGCGCTCGTGGGCGAAGGTGGCCACGGCCCCGATGTCGACGATCGACAGCAGGGGATTGGACGGTGTCTCGATCCACACCATGGCGGTCCGGTCCTGCCAGGCCTCGCGGATCCGGTCGACCGAGGTGAGATCGGTCGGCGTGTAGCCGAGCCCGGCCGGCGCCCAGACCTTGTCGAAGAGGCGGTACGTGCCGCCGTAGGCGTCGTTCGGGATGATGGCGTGGTCACCGGGGCCCAGCAGTCGCAGTACGGCGTCCTCGGCGGCCAGTCCGCTGGCGAAGGCCAGTCCGTGCGCCGCCTGCTCCAGACTGGCCACGCAGGCCTCGAGCGCCGAACGGGTCGGGTTGCCGCTACGCGGCGTACTCGTACCCCCGGTGCTCCCCGACGGCCTCCTGGGCGAACGTCGTCGAGAACGACACGGGCGGGACCACCGCCCCCGTGGTCGGATCCGGGGGCTGGCCGGCGTGGATGGCTCTCGTCTCGAATCCGAGCCCGTCGGAGCCGGTGGACCGGTCACCGCTCATCGGCCCGCCCCGGACAGGAAGTCCAGCAGGTCGCTGCGGGTGATGATGCCCGTGGGATGGCCACCGTCGACCACCAGGACGGCGCTGTGGTCGGCGAGGCGGGCCGAGGCCACCTCGATCGCCTCGCCGGTCCCGACCATCGGCAGCGGGGGTGTCATGACGTCGGCGACCCGGGCGTCGAAGGATGCGGGGGTGCTGACGAGCTGGGTCAGGAGATCGTGCTCGGTCACGGTGCCGACCACCTCGGCGAGGGCCAACGGAGGTTCGGCCTTGACGACGGGGACCTGCGAGACGCCGTACTCCCGCAGGATGGCGACGGCCTCCCGGACGGTCTCGTCCGGATGGACGTGGACCAGGGGTGGGAGTGACGGGGTGCCACTGCGGTGCTTGTGGGCCAGCAGCTCGGTGACGGTCTCCGCCGACGATCCACCCGAGCGGAGGAACCCGTGGTCCGCCATCCAGCTGTCGTCGTAGAGCTTGGAGAGGTAGCCCCGGCCGGAGTCGGGGATCACCACGACGATGACGGCGTCCCGCCCGGCCTCGTGTCCGACCTGCAGGGCGGCCCATACGGCGGTACCGGCGGAACCGCCCACCAGGATCCCCTCCTGACGGGTGACCCGGCGGGCGGTCAGGAAGCTGTCCCGGTCCGAGACCATGACCACCTGGTCGGCGATCCGGCGGTCGTAGGCGTCCGGCCAGAAGTCCTCGCCGATGCCCTCCACCAGGTACGGACGGCCGCTGCCGCCCGAGTAGACCGATCCCTCGGGATCGGCGCCGATGATCTGGATGTCGGGGTTCTGGGCCTTCAGGTAGGCGCCGATACCGGAGATGGTCCCCCCGGTGCCGATGCTGGCCACGAGGTGGGTGATGCGGCCGGCCGTCTGGTGCCAGATCTCCGGCCCGGTGGTCAGGAAGTGCGCCTCCGGATTGTGGGGGTTGGAGTACTGGTCCGGTTGGAACGCGCCCGGGGTGGTCTCGACCAGGCGCCGGGCGACCGAGTAGTAGGAGTCGGGATGGGCCGGGTCGACGGCGGTCGGGCAGACCACCACCTCGGCTCCGTACGCCCGGAGCAGCGCCACCTTCTCGGCGGCGATCTTGTCGGGCATGGTGAAGATGCAGCGGTAGCCACGACGGGCGGCGACGATGGCCAGGCCGACGCCCGTGTTGCCCGACGTGGGTTCGACGATGGTGCCTCCGGGCCCGAGCCGCCCCTCCCGTTCGGCCGCATCGATCATGGTGACCGCCGGGCGGTCCTTGACGCTGCCCCCGGGGTTCAGGAACTCCAACTTGGCCAGCAGCTGGCCGGGAAGGTCGCGACCGACCCGGTCGAGCCGCACCAGAGGCGTGTCACCGACCAGGTCCAGGAGGGAGCCGGCCGCCTGGATGGCGGGGCCCGGATCGTGGATCGGACGCACCTCGATGGCCGGATCGACGTCCACCGGTATGTCGCTCAGCACCTCGACGGGGAGCCCGGCCCGGTGCAGCTGGTGGGCGACCGTCGTGAGCGATGTCCGACCCTCGTCGCTGGCGGGCGCCACCAGTCCGATCGAGCGGGGATGTGGGCCCGCAGGTCGGCGATGATCTCCGGCGGCAGTGGGCCGCGGGCGACGTCCACCCGCCGACGGGCCCGGGTCGAGAGACGCTCCGGGACCTCGGCTGCGTCGATTACGAGCAGCACGTCCATGACGGCACCCCCATCATCCCGGTCGGTCGGACATCGGCAGCCCCCAGACTAGGACGCCCACCGTCGGATCCGTCAGTGTCCGGCGATCTGGCCGCCGTCGACGTGGAGGACCTCACCGGTGATGAACGGGGACGACTCCAGGAAGAGGATGGCGTCGACGATGTCACCGACCTGACCCACGTGCCCCAGCGGGGGGAGCTGGTCGCCGAGCCCGACGTAGCTCTCCGCCGGTCCCGTGCGGATGATGCCGGGCGATACGGCGTTCACGCGGATGCCCCGGGAGGCGTACTCGACGGCCAGTGACCGGGTGGCCGCGGCCAGTCCGCCCTTGGTGAGCGACGTGAGGACGGACGGCGCGCCCGAGCTGGCATAGTCGGCCAGGGTGGAGGAGATGTTGACGATGTGGCCACCGCCTCCCTTCACCATCTCGACGACGACACGCTGGGTCACGACGAAGAATCCGGTGAGGTTGACCCCGACCACCGTGGCGTAGTCCTCCGCGGTGAAGTCGGTGAACGGCTTGGAGAGGTAGACCCCGGCGTTGTTGACGAGGGTGTCGATCCGGCCGAACCGCTCCAGGGCTCCGCTGACGATCCGGTCGGCGGTGGCGACATCGGCGATGTCCCCGGCCACCGTGAGGAGGTCCGGGTCCCCACTGGGCCCGATGGTGCGCGAGGTGCCCACGACCGCCCAGCCCCGTCGTCGGTACCCAGCGACGAGACCGGCGCCGATCCCCTGGGAGCCCCCGGTGATGATCGCCACCCGGCGGTCGCCGTCGCTCATGGCGTCACCCGTGCTCGTCTCCGGGGCACCGGTCACCCGCCTGTCGGGCGGGCGGGCTGGTCGGCACCCGCTCGGATCTGCTGGTGCAGCGACTTGAGGGTGGCCACGTAGATTTCGGAAAAGGTGGGGAACGGCTGGATGGTGTCGCGCAGCACGTCGAGCCGCACCTCCGCCCGGATGGCCAGCGTGGCCTGCTGCAGCCACTCACCGGCCTCGGGACCCAGGGCGTGGGCACCGGTCAGAACGGCGCCGTCGCTGAGGAGGGTGAGGTAGCCGGGCGAGTCGGCGTAGTCGTGGGCGTAGGTGGCGGACTTGGCCACCTCGGCGAGGGACGTGGTGGCCGTGAAGGCGGCCTCCTGGGCCCCGACCGAGGCGGCCTGGGGGTCCGTGTAGACGACGTCGGGAATGGCGCCGTAGTGGGCCTCGCGGGGCTCGCCCAGGATATTGGCAGCGACGACCTCACCCTGGTACTTCCCCACATGGGTCAGGAGGCGGACGCCGGTGACGTCGCCGATGGCCCACAGCCCGTCGGCGACGCGCAGGTGGGTGTCGACCGGGATGCCGTGCCGGTCGGCGGTGACCCCGACGGTGTCGAGGCCTATCCCGTCCACCCGGGGGCGCCGGCCCGTGGCCACCAGCAGATGGTCGCCGCGCAACTCGGTGCCGCCGTCCAGCACGAGGACGAAGTCGGCTCCGTCGCGTCGCGCCCCGGTCGCCTGGGTCCCCAGCACCAGTTCGACCCCGTCACCCCGGAGCACCTCGCCCAGCGCCTCGCCCAGCGGCGCGGGCTCGTGGGCGAGCAGACGGGGCGCGCCCTCGACCAGGGCCACCTCGCCGCCCAGCCGGCGCACGGCCTGGGCCATCTCCACACCCACCGGTCCGCCACCGAGGATCAGGAGCCGTCGGGGTACCGATGTCATGCCGGTCACCTCCCGGTTGGACCAGACGCCGTCCATGTCGGCCAGACCCGGGACCGGTGGCATCACCGGATCGGAGCCGGTCGCCACCACGATGTGCTCCGTGGTGTGGGCGACACCGTCGACCTCGACCACCCCCGGGCCGGCCAGTCGCCCGGTCCCCCGCAGGAGGTCGATCCCCTTGTCGGCCAGCCAGCGCTCCTGTCCGGCGTCGGAGTAGTCCGAGACCATGAAGTCGCGGTAGGCCAGCGCCGCCTCGACGTCGACCTGGGCGCGGGCTGCCGCCTGCCGCGCCCCGTGGACCGCCTCCCCCGGACGCAGCAGCGTCTTGGAGGGGATGCACGCCCAGTAGGAGCACTCGCCGCCGGCCAGCTCCCGTTCGACGACGGCGACCCGCAGTCCGCCGTCCGCCAGCTCGCCGGCGCAGTGCTCACCGGGTGAGCCGGCCCCCAGGACGATGACGTCGTAGCTGCTCATCGGACGGCTCCGGGGCCCGCGGCGGCCGGATCGGTGGTGGAGTCGTGGTTGGCCGGCATGGGGACTCCTCGCTGTCGACGAACGGGTGGCCGATCCGGCCGGGAGCGGTGGTCGGTGCGGTCAGCGCCCGGGAAGGCGGGTGGCCACCTCTGGCCGGAACCAGGTGTCGCCGTCCGGAGCCCAGGGGCCGGTCGCCCCATCACGATCGCGCCGGACCTCCTCGAAGTCCATACCCGGATGACGTCGGGAACCCCGTCACGCCGGAGTCGGATCCCACGGTCCCGGCGGCCCCGGGGGCGGATGACGTGGCGATCGTCGACGGTTACCCTGGGTCGACGAGTTCTCCTGTCGCTGGGCGGGGCACTCGCACGAAGGAGGCGGAGGTCCATGCGCTCCGACATCCGACCCGGTGGCACCTTGCCCGATTTCCGCCTGCCCGATCACACCGGCACCGTGCGGAGTCTGGGCGAACTCCAGGGCGACGACCCACTGGTGCTCACGCTGGCGCGTGGCCACTACTGCCCGAAGGAGCACCAGCAGCACCTCGAGCTGGCGGCGGCCTATCCGAAGTTCGCCGTCGCCTACACGCAGATCGTCACCATCTCGACCGACGACCACCACACGACCCAGGAGTTCCGGGCCTCCGTCGGTGCCCAGTGGACCTTCCTGTCCGATCCCGACCGGACGGTGCAACGGGACCTCGACATCCAGGAGTACACCGATCCTGAGCACGACCCGATGATTCCCCACACCCTGGTGCTCAAGCCTGGACTGGTGGTCCACCGGATCTACAACGGCTACTGGTTCTGGGGACGCCCGTCGATCTCCGATCTGTGGCACGACCTGGCGGTCGCGTCGAGCGAGATCCGTCCCGACTGGGACCTGAGCACGCCGGGGCTGCGGGAGGCGTGGGAGGCGGGCGATTACTCGAAGTTCCACGGCTGGGACCGACGGGAGGCACCGTCGGAGCCGTAGAGGCCGCCGGTCCGTGACAGCCGGCAGATCGCCGGCCTCGACGACCCCTGGAGGTCGAATACATGGAAGTGGGAGAGTCGCACGAAGCCGGGGGGTCTCCGTCCGATGCCTCCGCGTCCCCGACGACCGGGAGCAGCCGATGAACATCCAGGGCGTCGTGATGAACGTGTCGGATCTCGACCGATCGATCGAGTTCTACCGGGACGTCCTCGGCTTCACGGTGCAGTCCCGGAAGGACCAACTGGCGGCGGTGCGCGCCCCGGGAACCGACCGCGCCCAGATCATCGTCCTGCGGGCGTTCGGCAGTAGTCCGCTCGGGGGCGGCCGCCACATCGGGATCCGGTCCATCGTGCTCGAGGTCGAGTCCGCCGACCAGCTGGAGCGGATCGCCCACGCGCTGGACTCCCGGAAGCTCCTTGTGAACCGGCGCGAACACCCCGAGTGGACCGCGCTCGTGGGCCACGACCCGGACGACGTCTCGGTGGTCGTGGCCTGGCATCCCGGGGGCGAAGAGGGAGCGGCCCACGCTTGGCGGACGCTCGACGACTTCCTCTACGGGATCGGCGAGTAGGTACGAGGGTCGATCCGACCACGGACCCCGTGGGCGACGGATCGGAGGACGAGGGAAGGGCCCCGCCGGCCCCGCCCCAGGAGGTGACGGATGGCCGACTTCATACCGCCGGCAGAAGGAATTCTGCTGGCCCACTTCATCGTCTCGGACGACGTCGAGCGCTCCCGGCGCTTCTATACCGAGGTGCTGGGCGGCAAGGTGGTGTTCTCCGGGGACGTGACCTACGTGGCCCTGGCGAACAGCTTCATCATCATCAACGTCGGCGGGGGCCCGACCGACGACAAGCCCACGGTCACCCTGGAGACGCCACCCGACCCCGACCGGGTCAGCAGCTTCCTGAACATCCGGGTCGCCGACATCCACGCCGTGTATGCCGAGTGGAGCGCCCGGGGCGCGGTTCCTGACACCGCCCAAGCAGCACGAGTACGAGATCCGGTGCTACATCCGCGATCCTGACGGCCATCTCATCGAGGTGGGGCAGACCACCGACCCGGAAGGGGACTGGTCGGCGTGGGCATGAGGGGGCATCCGATCGTCACATCCACGGATCGTCGGCGAGTCCGAGATCCGGCCAGGGCCCGGCCGCGATGACCTGGCAGTTGCCCACGCCCACCCCGCCGCCGACGGGATCCGACACCCGGACGGCGGTGTCGCGGAGCTGGTGGAGCCGGCGGGCCACGTCGTCCGGGCGGCAGTCGGGGATGCGCTCGCCGTCCAGGTGGAACTCCCCCCGCCACTCGCCGTGGTGGTGTCCGTCGAATCCGAAGTAGAGGCCGGCGCCCAGCTGGACACCGGTGTCGCCCAGCACCTCGAACTCGAACGGGCGGGTGCTGCCGTCCTCCATCGTCGCCGATCACCGAGCCACCGACCAGACGCCGGTTCCCCGGCTCGAATTGGAGTTCGGGACGGAGGTCGACCACCGGGTCGACCGCCCCGTCCGGATGCTCGATTCCGGCGGTCACGGTCTTCTGGGAGAACCCCGTCATCTCGATCAGCGTGAAGTGGAGATGGACGGCGTAGCGGCTGCCGTCAGATCGCTCCAGCAGCGCCGGGCACCAGATCATCATGAATCCCACTCCGGGCGGAAAGGCGGTGGTGTCCCCGCGGTCGACGGTCGGGGGGCCGACGTCATAGCGCACGCCCCAGGAGTGGTCCCGGGTGAAGACCCACGATTCCGGGTCGACGGTGACGCGTCGGCCGTCGATTTCCGCCCATCCCGAAGCCACGCCCGTCTGGTGGTAGCGGACCAGGTCGGCCATGACCCGGAACTGGTCCCGCATGTGCGTCCGCTCCTCGAGTCGGGGTGGAACGACGGCGTCGAATCGGAGATCGAAGGAGATGGGCTGGATGTCGTTCGGTTCCAACGCGAAACGCACCCGCTCCATCGGTTCGAGCACCTCGTAACGGATCGGGCCCACCGCAGTGTTCTCCGGGTCCGAGGCCAGGGCCCGGGAGCCACGCACGGTCATCTGCTCGGCCCCCCGGCTCGACGCGGCATAGCCGTCGAGCACGTTGCGGTTGGGGTACCTGCCCATCCCGAACCCGAACTGGAGACTTCCGTCGTGGGCCGTGGCCACGGCACAGACCTTCTCCGTCCAGGCGGGATCGCTGGTGCCCACGATGGCGAACGTGTCGGCGACCTGGTGGTGGAATCCTTCGTCGGCTCCCGTCAGCGGCCCGATCGGATTGTTGGCCATGGTTCACCGGCTCCTCTCGTCGAATGTCCCGTCCGGGGACGCACCGACGATGCCACCGTTCCGGGGGTCATGTCCGGATGACGGATCTCTCCCGGTAACCTGACGCCCGACCCACCGACTGCGACCGGGTGCCGACGTCTCTCGTCGGTCCGGATCACGGGGAATGACGGGTGTGAACGGGGGGCCTCGAGAGGAGGATGACCGAGATGTCGGACGACTACCGCAAGGACCCCGCCCGGGTCGCCGAGCTCGACGGCCGTCAGTACGCGGTGACCCAGGAGAGTGCCACCGAGCCCGCCTTCGACAACAAGTTCTGGGACAAGAAGGAAGCGGGGATCTACGTGGACGTCGTCTCGGGGGAACCGCTGTTCGCGTCCACGAGGAAGTTCGACAGCGGCTGTGGGTGGCCGAGCTTCACCGTTCCGCTCGAGTCGGGCAATGTCGTCGAGGTGGTCGACGCCAGCCACGGTATGACCCGGACCGAGGTCCGCTCGAAGCACGGTGACAGCCATCTCGGCCACGTCTTCGACGACGGGCCACCTGACGAAGGGGGCCTGCGCTACTGCATCAACTCGGCCGCCCTCCGCTTCGTGCCCTACGACGAGCTCGAGGACCAGGGATACGGAACCTACATCGAGCTCTTCGATGGGCCGAGCAAGCCGGAGGAGGCAGTCCGATGAGCCAACGCACCGAGAAGGCCATCCTGGCCGGGGGCTGCTTCTGGGGGATGCAGGACCTGATCCGCAAACGCCCGGGTGTCCTCTCCACCCGGGTGGGCTACACCGGTGGTGACGTGGCCAACGCCACGTACCGCAACCACGGGAACCACGCCGAGGCCATCGAGATCACCTTCGATCCCGACGTCACTTCGTATCGGGACCTGCTCGAGTTCTTCTTCCAGATCCACGACCCCACGACCATGGATCGCCAGGGCAATGACATCGGGGCCAGCTACCGCTCGGCCATCTTCTACCTCGATGACTCGCAGCGCCGCGTGGCCGAGGACACCATCGCCGACGTCGAGGCATCGGGCCTGTGGCCCGGCAAGGTGGTCACCGAGGTCAGCCCGGCGGGGCCGTTCTGGGAGGCCGAACCCGAGCATCAGGACTATCTCGAGCACTACCCGAACGGCTACACCTGCCATTTCCCCCGTCCTGACTGGGTGCTGCCCCGCCGCAACAGCGTCGCCTGAGCGCCCCCGCTCGGGCGATCGTCAGATCGACGGTACGACCTGGGGCGCCGGCGGACCGACGTATCGGGCCGACGGACGGATCAAGCGGTTGTGGGCGGCCTGTTCGACGATGTGGGCGCACCATCCGACCATGCGACCCAGGGCGAAGGTGGGGGTGAACATCGTCCGGGGGATCCCGCACGTGTTCATCACCACCCCGGCGTAGAACTCCACGTTGGTGTACAGCTGGCGCCCCGGCTTGAGTTCCGCCAGCACGTCGACCGTGATCCGCTCGACCTCCTCCGAGAATTCGACCAGGGGCCCGCCCAGACCCGCGGACACCGAGCGGAGGAACACCGAGCGGGGGTCGTCGGTCTTGTAGACGCGATGTCCGAATCCCATGATCCGCTCGCCGGAGCCGATCGCCCGGCAGAGGTACTCCTCGGCTCGGTCGACACTCCCGATCTCGTCGAGCATGTCCAGAGCGCGACTGGGTGCACCACCGTGCAGGGGGCCGGACAGGGCGCCGACGGCGGCCACCACCGCCGCGGCCAGATCGGCGCCGGTGGAGGTCACCACCCGGGCACTGAAGGTGGAAGCGTTGAAGCCGTGGTCGATCGTGAGGATCATGTACTGCTCCAGCGCCCTCGCCTGGGCGGGTGACGGCTCGTCCCCGGTCATCATGAAGAGGTAGTTGGCCACATGACCCAGGTCCGCCCGGGGAGCGATCGGCTCGAGGCCCTGGGCGATCCGGTGGGCGGCCGCCATGATCGTCGGGGCGACCGCACAGAGGGTCAGTGTCTGGTCGAGCAGCTCGTCGTGGTCGATGTCGAGCGAGGGCGCCCAGCCGAGTTCGGCCCCCAGCAGGGACACGGCCGTCCGGAGGCCGTCCAACGGGGTGCCCGACTCCGTGAGTCTCGGCAGCAGCGACCCGAGCCGGGGCGGCAGTCCACGTCGGCCCCGCGTCTCGGTGGCGAACCGCTGCGACGCCGGGGTGTCGGGGAGCTCGCCCTCGGTCAGCAGGAACCACACATCCTCGAACGACCGCCGGTCGGCGAGGTCGACGGCGGAGTACTGCCGGTAGTGGAAGAACCCCTCCTGTCCACGGACGTCGCCGACCGTGGTTTCGGCCACGACCACCCCTTCGAGACCGGGCGGCGCCTCGGCACTCGGCTCATCGGTGGGACGGATCCGCGCGACGGCCATGAGATCGCGGAGGGACACGACGCCGGCGAGTTCGCCGGCCCGGACGACCGGCAGGTGGCGGTAGTGATGGGCGGTGAGGCTCGACCAGGCCGCCTCTACGATCTCGTCCGGGCTCAACACGTCGGGTTCCGCCGTCATCCAGAGCCCGACGCGTTCATCGTGGGTGTCGTGTCCGGACGCCACCGCCCGGAGCAGGTCCCGCTCGGTCAGGATTCCGACCACCTTGTCGTCGTCGGTCACGATCACCGAACCGGTGTTGGCATGCTGCATCCGGCCGGCGACGGCCGCCAGCGTGTCTCCGGTCGCGCACGTGAGCGCGGGTGACGTCATGAGATCTCGGACCCTGGTCTGCATGCCTCCACTATGGGGCCGGAGTGCTCGCTTGTAAATGTTGATCAAGTCAAGATACGGTGTCGACCGATGAACCGGATGCTGTCGACCGACGAGGCGGCGCGACGGCTGGGCGTTAAACCGTCGACGCTGTACGCCTATGTGAGCCGGGGTCTGATCGAGTCGCACAGGAGCGCCGACGGACGCAGCAGCCTGTTCGCCGCTTCCGAGGTGGAGCAGCTCGCGACCAGGAGCCGTGGTGGTCGCCAGGTCGAGCAACGGATGGCGACCGTGACGACGGGCGTGACCCAGCTGGACCTCGACCGGGGACCGCTCTACCGGGGTCGGGCGGCCACGGAGTTGGCCCTGACGGCGACGTTCGAGGAGGTGACGGCGCGGCTGTGGCAGGTCCCACCGGAAGGCGACTGGGGTCGACCGGCGTTGGGGTCCTGCTCGTTCCCGGATGCGCTGGACCGACTGCGGTGGGCGGTGCTGGCGAGTGGGGCGTCCGATGCCCTGCGGTCGGATCTGCGCCCGGAAGCGGTCGTCCGTGCCGCCCGCCGGGTCATCGCCGGCATGATCGACGTCCTGGGCCCGCGCCCGCCGGACGAGTCACCGGTGACCCCACTCGCCGAGCGGGTGGTGGCCCGGATCGGCCCGGAACTGCCCCGGCGCTGGTCGGACTCCGTCGATGCCGCGCTGGTGCTCATGGCCGACCACGAGTTGGCGACCTCGACGATGGCCGTCCGCCTGGCCGCCTCCGTGCGGGCGGACCTCTACGACGCACTCCTGGCCGGCCTGGCCATCCTGGCCGGGCCACTGCACGGAGGGGCCAGTCGGAGGGCGCACGAGTTCCTCACGACCGCCGAGGAGTCGGGCGTACCCGCGGCGGTGAACGACGAGCTGCGGGAGCGCGGGCTGCTTCCTGGATTCGGGCATATGGTCTACACGAACGGGGACCCACGGTTCCCTCCCCTGATGGACCTGGCGCAGGACGTGCTCCGCCCCGACCGACGTCAGCTCCTGTCGGAGCTGCTCCACCTGGTGGAGGACCGGGGAATGCCTCCCCCGAACTGTGACCTCGCGCTCGGCGGCCATCAGCTGGGGCGGGGGTCTGGCGCCCGACACCGGTCGGACGCTCTTCGCCGTGGCGCGGATCGCGGGGTGGACCGCGCACTATCTCGAGGAACTCGGTGAGCGCCCTCTGAGGTTCCGGGCCCGGGCGATCTATGCCACCGACGGCAGCGGGGTCCGGAGCGAGGTCTCCGGTTGAGACGGGTGCGGGACCGGTCGGCGTCCGCCAGCGCGTAGCTGCCGTAGCCTGGCCTGTGGCCGCCTTCCCCGAACCGCCTCCGACCGGCCTTCCGGTCGAAGACGTCATCGACGAGCTCCGCCACACGCTCGCCGGGGTCGGCGCGGCGGTCCTCCAGGCCGAGCCGGGTGCCGGAAAGACGACGGTCGTACCCCTCCGACTGTTGGGCGAACCGTGGATGGATGGCCGCCGCATGCTCCTGCTCGAGCCCCGTCGGGTCGCGGCCCACGCGGCCGCGGCGCGGATGGCGGCTCTGCTCGGCGAGCGTGTCGGGGAGACCGTCGGGATCTCGACGCGCGACGGGCGCCGGGTCTCGGAGGCGACCCGCATCGAGGTCGTGACCGACGGCATCCTCACCCGACGGCTCCAGCGGGACCCGTCGCTCGAAGGCGTCGGGGCCGTCATCTTCGACGAGTTCCACGAGCGCCACCTGCAGGCGGATCTCGGCCTGGCCCTCACCCTCGACGCCCGCGAGGGCCTGCGGCCGGAGCTTCGCGTCCTCGTCATGTCCGCGACCCTCGACGCAGGTGCGGTCTCGGCCCTCCTCGGCGACGCGCGATTCGTGTCCAGTCGCGGACGGACGTTCCCGGTCGATCTGCACTGGATGCCGCGGCGACCGGACGCCCGGTTGGAACAGGGTGTCATCACCACCGTGCACCGTGCGCTCGAGTGTGACCGGGGGGATGTCCTCGTCTTCCTGCCCGGGGCCGGTGAGATCGCCACCGTGATCCGCGCACTCGGTGATGTCGACGGTGTCGACGTCCTCCCGCTCCACGGCACGCTGCCGGCCGTGGACCAGGACCGGGCGTTGCGCGCCGGTGCCCGTCGTCGGATCGTCGTGGCGACCGATATCGCGGAGTCGAGCGTGACCGTGGAGGGCGTGACCGTGGTCATCGACAGCGGCCTGGCCCGGCGACCCGCGTTCGACCCGGCGAGCGGCCTCAGCCGGCTGCGGACGGTTACGACCTCCCGCGCGTCGGCCGATCAACGCGCCGGTCGGGCCGGTCGCACCGCACCGGGCGTGGCCTACCGTCTGTGGTCCGAATCCGACCACCTCGGACGGCGGGCGTGGCCCGATCCCGAGATCGCGGGGGCGGACCTCGCGCCGCTGGCGCTCGAACTCGCCGCCTGGGGCGCGCCGGCCGATGCGCTCCGGTGGCTCGACCCGCCGCCGCCGGGCGCGCTCGCGGTGGCGGCCTCGCTGTTGGCCGAGCTCGGCGCCCTCGCCGACGGACGCCCGACCGATCTCGGGCGTCGGATGCTCGAGCTTCCACTCCACCCCAGACTCGCCCGGATGCTGATCGAGGCACCGGCCGGCGAGCGCCGGGCGGCCGCCCTCCTGGCGGCGATGCTCTCGGAGCGGGACATCGCCCGTCGCGGTGGGCGGGACTCCCCGGTGAGCACCGACGTCGCGGAGCGTCTCGCCGTGCTCGCCGGTGACGGTCCGGGCCCGCTGTCGGTCGATCGAGCGGCCGTCGCCACGGTGCGTCGGCGTGCCGACGAGCTGCTCCGACGCGCCAAGTTGTCTGCGGGCGGAAGTTCGACCGCCGATCCCGGCCCGCTGCTCGCTCTCGGATATCCCGACCGGATCGCGCAGTCGCGGGGTGGTGCCCGCTACAGGTTGCGCCACGGTTCGGGCGCGACGCTCCCCGACCACGACCCGCTAACCGGTGCCGAGTGGATCGTCGCGGCCGAGATCGAGGGCGCGGACCGCGTCACCCGTGCCGAGGGCCGGATCCGTCTCGCCGCGGCACTCGACCACGAGGACGTCGAATCGATCGGCGGAAATGGGATCGCGACCGTCGTCCGGGTCGCGTGGGACGACGGGGTCGACGATCTGCGGGCGACGACCGAACGGGTGCTCGACGCCCTGGTTCTCGGGGCTGTGCGAACCGCCGCACCGGTCGGCCCGGAGACCACCGCGGCGCTCGTCGCCCACACGGTTTCGACCGGCCTGGCCCCCCTCGGCTGGTCGGGGGCCGCTCGAATCCTCCAGGCCCGTGTCGGGTGGGCGCGTAACGCGTTGGGTGACGAGTGGCCCGACTGCTCCGACGGTGCGCTGGCGGCCGACGTCGGCACGTGGCTCACCCCACTGCTGGCGCGGGCCACGGGAAGGGCGGACCTCCGGCGCGTCGACATGACCGGCGTCATCCGGGCGCGCCTCGGCGGCCGGGCCACGGAACTCGATCGACTGGTGCCGAACGTGGTCCGGCTCGGCAACGGCAGGAGCGCACCGGTCACCTACGACGGTGAGCATCCCCGGATCGTGGTGCGCGCCCAGGACCTCTACGGCACCACCGTCCACCCCACCATCGCCAACGGTCGGATCCCCGTCACGGTCGAGGTGCTCTCGCCCGCCGGGCGGCCGATCCAGATCACCGGCGACCTCCCGGGGTTCTGGAGCGGGAGCTGGGCGGCGGTCCGCCGGGAGATGGCGACGCGCTATCCACGCCACCATTGGCCCGATGATCCGGCGGCCGCGGCCCCCGGACAGCGTCCCCGACCGCGTCGCTGACCGAGATTCACGGACGGATCCGGAAGCGGACGTGAAGCGCCACATCCAGGGTCGCCCCCCACGACGGACGGTCGGGAGTCCCCGGGGGTTGTCGGGTGGCCTTCGATGCGGAGGCCGCCGCCGATACGGTCGCCGGCCCGGCTGACCGCCATCTGGCCTCCGTCACCTACCTTCTGTCACGACAACGGTCCGCCGGTGGTCACCCGGACCGGGACCACGTGGGTGATGTCCGTGGACGATCGTCCGACGTGGAGCCGGTGGTCACCCTGATCCATGATCCAGCCGCGTTCGTCGACACGTTCGGGCTGCCGCGTCCAGAATCGCATCCCGCGCCAGCTGGTCCGCCAGTCCCCGCAGCGCCGGATCGGGTGCGGCCCAGCGGGCGAACGCCCGATCGCCGAGCTCGATGTCGACGGTCGTCGACTCCCCGGGATCGAGGGCCACTTTGGCGAACCCTTTGAGCTCCTTCGGTGGCCGGAACGCTCCCGGGTCGAGCGGAGCCACGTAGACCTGCACGACCTCGGTGCCCAGGCGATCGCCCACGTTGGTGACCGGAACCCGGACCCGGATGCTCTCTCCCGGTTCGATCGTCGTCGCCGACAGCTCCGGTGTGCCGATGTCGAAGCTGGTGTACGACAGGCCGTGGCCGAAGGGGAACGACGGCTCGATCCCCCGCGATTCGTACCAGCGGTAGCCGACGAGGATGCCTTCGCCGTAGCGGATCCGTCCGCCCTCCGGGACCGCATTACCCCAGGAGGGGGAGTCCTCCAGGCGCTTCGGCATCGTGGTCGGGAGCCGCCCCCGGGGTCGGCGTCCCCGAAGAGGACGTCGACGAGGCCGTCGGACATCTCCTGCCCACCGAACCAGCACTGGACGATGGCGCCGGCGGCGCCGGCCCACGGCGTCGCGACGGGAGCCCCGGCGTTCAGCACGACGACCGCGTGCGGAGCGACATCGAGCACCCGTCGGACGAGTTCGTCCTGTCGGCCGGGTAGGTGGAGCGACTCCCGGTCGGCTCCTTCGGTCTCCCAGTTCTCGTCCGTCCCCACGACGAGGACCACCGCATCGGCCCGTTCCGCGGCCGACACCGCCCGCTCGATCCCGTCGACCGCCGGCGCCGGCCGGATGCCGATCTTGGCGCCGGTCACGACGGCGGGACCCTGCACTTCGGACTGCATCTCGATCCGGACGGGCCGATCCGGTGAGAGGTCCAGGGAGACGGTCGCCTCCTCCTTGGCGAGCCCGAAGAAGTCGTGACCGGGCCCGGGTGGGTCGATGAACCCGTCGAGCACGATCCGGTCGTCGATCAGGAGTCGCGCCGGATCGGTCTGCACGAGCGAGATCGTCCACCGACCGGCGACCCCGACGGTGAGGTCGGCGAAGGCGCGCCAGGCGAAGGTGGGGCCCACCTGGCGGGGGGTGGCGCCGAACCAGACGACGGCACCGGTCTCGCTGGTGGTCCGGTGGACCACTTCGCCGCCGAGGTCGTCGATCCGGTAGTACTCGACCGTCATTCCGGGTGTCCCGTCCACGTGCAACCACCCGGCCGGAACCTCCGGACCGGTCCGCGAGATGTCGACGGCCGGCTCGTGGTCGATCTCGATGTTCTCTCCCAGTCGATCGCGCAGGGCTTCGACCGGTGAGCGCAGGTAGTGGGCCGCAACGGTCGAGGAACCACCGCCCATGATCACCGCCCGGCCGGCATTCGGTCCGATCACGGCGATCCTCCGTAGTTCGGTCGGAACCAGGGGAAGGACGCCGGTGTTCTTCAACAAGACGGTCGCCGATACGGCGGCTTGGCGGGCGAGCACCCGGTCCTCGGGTCGGTCCTCGGACCCCGGTTCCTGGTCCGGCTCGTCATCCAGCGCTCCGATCCTGTCCATGACCGAGAGGAACCGCAGCACCGCGGCATCGACCAGCCCTTCGTCGACCAGACCGTCGCGGACAGCCGTCGCCAGCGTCGGCCCGTAGGCACGGCCGGGTCCGGGCATCTCCAGGTCGAGTCCGGCGGTGATCGCCTTCGTGGTGTCGGCGAAGCCGTACCAGTCCGTCACGACGAAGCCGTCGAACCCCCACTCGTCCCGCAACAGGTCCTGGAGCAGCTGACGGTTGTCCGGGCAGTACCCGCCGTTCAGGCGGTTGTAGCTGGTCATGATCCCGAGCGCGCCACCTTCTCTGACGACGCTCTCGAACGGCAGGAGGTGGAGCTCGCGCAGTGCCCGCTCGTCGATGATCGAGTCCGAGACCATCCGATCGTTCTCGTACTCGTTGCCGGCGAAGTGTTTGACCGTGCACGCCACGCCGGCGGACTGGGCCCCCCGGACGTAGGCCGCGCCCATGCGACCGGCCAGCAACGGGTCCTCGGAGTAGGACTCGAAATTGCGACCGCCGAGAGGGGAGCGATGGAGGTTGACGGTGGGGGCGAGCAGCACCCGGCAAGCCTTCACGCGGGCCTGCCTCCCGATGAGGGCACCGATCCGTTCGACGAGTGACGGGTCCCAGGTGGCCCCCAACGCCGCGCCGCAAGGCACACAGGTGGACGTCGACGGCTCCTCGCCCTCCGACCCACCCCGGAGCTCCGGTTCCGCGGGCGCCATTGGCCCCGTCGGTGAGCCGGATGGTGGGAATGGCGAGGCGTTCCACGGCAGCCGTCGAGAACAGGTCGGCACCGGCGAGGAGTCGGGCCTTCTCATCGAGGTCGAGCCGGGCCACCAGTTCGGACGGGTCGTGGGACATGGGGGTTCTCCGGTTCGTCGGATGCAGGAGGCGACCAGCCGGGGGCTGGGGCGGTTCCCGTGAGGTTCACACGTGTACATGCCATTGGCAAGGGTGGCCCGAGCGGGTTCCCTGCCGTCCGCTCGTGCCCGGCCGAAGCCATGCACGTTCAGGAAGGATCGATGAGTCGCGCCAGCGTCTCCATGCGGGGGATCACTTCGAGGAAGTCCCGCGTGCCGGTTCCCACCAGCATCATCGCCCCGCTGTACCCCATCAGGAGGGTGCCGACCAGTTCCGGCTCGTCGAAGGGCCCGAGAGCGATCCGCAGCCGGCTGATGAGTTCGGCGGCGACCGCCCCGCGCAGCCGACGCACATCGGGCTCGTCGGAGATGATCGCCACGAAGACGGCGCGTGAGAGCGCGGGGTCGGCGGCGAGCATGGCGGCCGGTTCCTCGAACGCGGCGCGGACCCGCCCGACGAACGACCCGTCGGCGGATGTCACGGGCTCCGACATGGCCTGGGTCCGGCGCCAGTACAGCTCGGAGATCAGGTGGGCCTTAGAGGTGAAGTAGCCGTAGACGGTCGTGTGGGTCATGCCCGCCCGCTGCGCGACGGATCGGATCGTCATCTTGTCGAACCCGACGTCCCGGACCTCCGCGAGGCCGGCCTCCAGCAGTGTCGCCACCGTCGCCGACTGTCGCTCGGACAACCATTGGCGGGGGCTGGTGGCGCGATCGGACAGATCTCGGTGTTGGTCATGGGCGAACCTGCTGCCTGCCGGGCGAAGGGGTCATCGGGTCGGACATCCGTTATCCCTCCGGTCATCCGCGTGTGCGGTCGTGACCCGCCGAGCTTCGTCCCATCCCCTTGAGGTTGACACGTGTAAACCCATCTGGCAAGGTGGCCGCCGCCGGCCGGTGTCGACCGGCGCAGCCCGGCGACGGGGGGAAGTGGCGAATGGGAGCGGACAGCGAGGAGATCGTAGCTGTGCTCGTCCGCTACGCCCGGGCCATCGACGGCAAGGACTGGCCGCTGCTGCGGACCTGTTCACCGACGACGCCACGAGCGACTACGGCGCCATCGGATCGTGGCGGGGCGCCGGCGATCTCGTCGCCTTCATGGAGGACGCCCACGCCGGGATGGGTCCCACCCAGCACCACCTCTCGAACTTCCACGTCGAGGTGGACGGCGACCGGGCGTCGTCGCTCGCCTACGTCCATGCGGTCACCGTCCTGGCCAGCCACCCCGACGACTGGATCGACACGGTAGGGACCTATCAGGACCGCCTCCGGTGCGGCGCCCAGGGATGGCAGATCGCTCATCGGACGTTCCGCACGACCCGCACGTTGCTCAGCCCGTCACTGACGCCCGGTTCCCGCCGCCAAGAATCCCCGGAGGACTCGCCATGAGCACGCGCATCGGATTCATCGGCATCGGCCTGATCGGTCGGCCACTGGTCGAGAGCATGCTGCGGGCCGGGCTCCGGCCGACCGTGTTCGACCTCGACCCGGCACCGCTGGAGGCCGTCGTGGCGCTGGGGGCGACCGGCGCCTCCTCGGTGGCCGAGGTGGGGCACTCGTCGGACGTCGTGGGCATCTGCGTCCCCGCCGATTCCCATGTGCGGGCGGTACTCGACGGCCCGGACGGTCTGCTGGCCAACCTGGCCGGGGGCGCCGTCGTGGCCATCCACAGCACGGTGCTCCCCGAGACGGTCGAGTGGGCCGCCGCCGAGGCCGCCCCGCACGGGGTCCGGATCGTCGAGGCGTGCCTCACCGGTGGGCATGTCGCGGCGGCCGAAGGCCGGACCACCTTTCTACTGGAGGAGATCTGGACGACATCGCCGCGCTGGAACCGGTGTTGTCGGCGTGCGGGGAGACCCTCGTCCAGGCCGGCCCCCTGGGTAACGCCAACCTGCTGAAGCTGTGTCTCAACCTCCAGACCTACGTGTCGCACCTCGGCGTGGCCGAAGCCGTCCGCCTGGCGAAGGAACTCGACCTACCTGTCGAGGGTCTCAAGGAGGCGATGCGGGCCAACGGGCAGCTCGGCCAGATGGGCGAGATGTTCTTCGGCCTCCACGAACTCCCGGACAGCATCATCGAGGACCACAACATCCTGCCGATGCGCCGGACCTCCGGTGCCATCATCCAGAAGGACCTCGAACTCATGCGGCTGGTGGGCGACCGCCGGGACGTGGACCTCCCCGCCCGCACGCTGGCCGACGCGGAGTTCTTCCGCACGTACCGTCTGCCCCCCGAGGCCACCACGACGGCCGACGACGCCTGACCGGTGCAGCACCTGCACCCCGACGAAGGGACAACGCCATGACCGACGACTCCGCATCCTACGAACGTGGTCTCGAGATCCTGCGAGACGTCTACGCGGGTGACGTCGTCACCCTGCCCGAGGGCACCATGGCGTTCAACGACGTCATGGTCCCGACCCTCTTCGACCAGGTCTGGCGGCGTGACGTGCTGGACATCCGCTCACGCCGGCTGCTGCTCATGGGGGTCATCGCCGCCAGCGGCCAGGTCGACACGTGGAAGATCCAGGCCCGGGCCGCGCTCAAGCGGGGGGAGCTCACCCCGGACGAACTGCGGGAGACCCTGGTCATGCTCGCCCCCTATGCGGGGTACCCGAACGTGTCCGGCCTGATCGTTCCGTGCGAGGAGGTCATCGGCACCTGGATCGCCGACGGCTCGCCCGGGTGGGGCGACGAGGACGGTCCGGCGTAGTCCGCCGGAGCCGGTCGACAGCCTGATGTCGACCCTCCCACCCGACCACGATCGGGCCCCGGGCCCGATCTTCCCGTGGGGTGGTCCACGCACGACCCGTGCGAGGACGTCCACCTCGGGCCGATCAGAGGATCAACGGCTCTGATCGGACACCGAACCCACATCCGGCTCAAGTGGGTGGTTGCTCCTGTCGATGCATCAGATGCAATTCCAGCGTTTGCTGGATCCGATCGTCCGACCCGCACCCGGGATTCGGTGCCATGACCGAAGACCGAACCGACGGGCACCCGGATCCGGTACCGCGTTCGCAGTGCACGAGGTTCACGAAGTTCAAACCCGCAAGGTGATCCGTCCGACGGGGCGTGCACCCTCGCTGAGGAGTCACCGATGAGAGCAGCGAAGCCGAGACGAGTAGGCCGCACCGCGGCCCTCGCGGTGACCCTGTTGATCAGTTCGATCACCTCCCTGGCCGCCATCACCACCCCGGCAGGTGCGGCCGGCACCACGGGCTCCACCACCACCCTCGCCTCCTCGAGCCCCACCTCGGCCCTGGCCGCCCCCGTCACCTACACCGCCACCGTGGCCCCGACCAGTGGCTCGGGGGCCACCCCCACGGGGTCCGTCTCCTTCACCGACAACGGCACCGCCATCGCCGGCTGCATCGCGGTGGCCCTGGTGGCCGGCACGTCTCCTGACGCCAGCGCCCAGTGCACCCCCGCCGCGGCGACCATGTCGGCCGGCAGTCACCCCATCGTGGCCAGCTACAGCGGGGATGCGACCTACACCACCTCCGCCTCGGCCACCCTGACCCAGACCGTCACCAAGAACACGCCGACCACGGCGGTCACTTCGTCCCCGGCCTCCCCGTCGCCCTATGGCGTCGCCGTCACCTACACGGCCACCGTCACCGCCGGCGGGGGAGTGACCGCCTTCACTCCGACGGGCACCGTCTCGTTCAGCGACGGTGCCGGCGTCCTGTGCGCCACCGCCGCCCTCAGTGCCGTCTCGGCCGGCGTGGCCCACGCCACCTGTACCGAGCCCGCGGCCTCCATGACCATCGGCACCCACGCCATCTCGTCGACCTACTCGGGCGACACCGACTTCGCGGCCGGCACCAACGGTTCACTCAGCCAGGTCGTCGTCCTGGACTCGACGGCCACCGTCCTCGGATCGGCCCCCGCCTCCCCGTCCACCCTCGGCACGGCCGTCACCTACACGGCCACCGTCACCGCCGGCAACGGCGTGACCACCAACCCGACCGGGAACATCGTCTTCAAGGACGGCGCCACCACGCTCTGTACCGTGGCCTCGGCCGCCACCGCCACCCCCGGCGTGGTCGACGCCACCTGCACCGAGCCCGGCAGCTCCATGACCGGTGGCGCCCACAGCGTCACCGCCACCTACGCCGGGGACGCCAACTTCGCCACGTCGAACACGTCCCTGACCCAGACCGTGACTGCCGCGTCGACCTCCACCACGGTCACCACGTCGCTCAACAACTCGCCCGTCGGCCAGTCGGTCACCTACACGGCCACCACCACGGCCACCAGCCCGCCCTTCCCCCTGACCAGCACGGTCACCTTCAAGGACGGTGGCACCGCCATCGCCGGCTGCACCAACGTGGCCACCACCGCGGGCACCACCGTGACGGCCACCTGCACCGAGCCGGCCGCCTCCATGACCCTGGGGCCGCACCTCATCACCGCCGTCTACACGGCCACCACCAACTACGCGACCTCGACGTCGCCCACCCTCACCCAGACGGTCATCCAGGGAACCACCGCCACCACGGTGACGTCATCCGCCAATCCCACCACGGCCGGCCTGCCCGTCACCTACACCGCGGTGGTGGCGATCACCGGGGGCAGCGCCATCCCCGCCACCGGCACCGTCAGCTTCTCCGACGGGTCGACCGTCCTGTGTGCCGCCGCGGCGTTCAACGGCACGACGGCCACCTGCACCGCTCCGGCCACCCAGCAGACCGCCCCCGGCCAGCTCCCGACGAACCACGACATCACCGCGACGTACTCCGGGGACGCCAATTTCGGCGGCTCGACGTCGCCCACCCTGACCCAGATCGTCACCACCGCCCCGATCTCCATCGACGTGACGGCCAGCCCGGCCTCCCCGAGCGGCCTCGCCGTCGGGGTCGACTACACCATCACCCTGTCAGCCGACAACCTCTCCACCCTGATCCCCGGCTCGACCGCTCCGGGCACCGTCACCGTCACCGACACCGACCCGGCCGACACCACCTCGACGCTGTGCACCCTCACGTCCCCGCAGTCGACGGTCCCCGGCACCTCGACCTGGGAGTGCGCCGAGCCCGCCGCCGACATGACCGCCGGCACCCACACCATCACCGTCACCTACTCCGGGGACACCTACTTCGACAGCGACACCTTCACCCACACCCAGCAGGTCAGCCCCCATCCGACCGGCTCGACCACCACGGCGGTCTCCAGTCCCGGGTCACCGTCCTACGTGGGTGACTCGGTGACCTACACCGCCTCGGTCAACGGCGACTCGCTGTTCACGCCGTCCGGCACCGTGGCCTTCTACAACGACAGTGGCGTGCTGCCCGGCTGCAGCGCCGTCCCCGTCCACTCCTCGTCGGGCGCGGCCGCCACCTTCCAGTGCACCGAGGACGGATCGCTGATGCCGGTCGGCAGCCAGCACATCTACGCCGTCTACTCCGGGGACGCCAACTACAACGGCACCTCGACCAGCTCGACCATCACCCAGGTCGTGTCCATGGGCGCCACCTCGACCACCGTGGCCGACAGCAGCCGGCACCGCCGACCCGTCCCGGGCCGGGATCCCGGCCAGCTACACCGCCACCGTCGTGCCCTCCCAGTCGACCGAGATCGAGCCGGGCGGCACCGTCACCTTCTACGACAACGGCGCCCCCATCACCGGCTGCACGGCCGCGCCGGTCACCGCCGGATTGGGCAGCTCCACGGCCACCTGCGCCGAAGCCAGCCTGGCCATGCTGGTCGGCTCCCACCTCATCACCGCGGTGTACTCCGGCGGCAGCAACTACATCACCTCGGACAACATCGGAGCCCCCTTCAACCAGCAGGTGGGCCAGAACACCACCACGACCACGGTGGCCGGACCGGCGTCGGGCTCGTACGTGACCGGCCAGCCCACCCCCTTCACCGCCACCGTCACCGCCGGGGGCATCGGCCTCGGCAACCAGCTCACCCCCACCGGCACCGTGACCTTCTCGGACTCGTCCGGGAATCTGTGCACCGTCCCGGTCACCGCGGTCTCGGCCGGCGTCGGCGGCGCGTCGTGCACCTTCTCGAGCGCCAACTTCACCGTCGGCTCGGCGGACCCGGTCACCGCCACCTACAACGCGGACACCCAGTACACCGGGAGCGCCGGGACCACCACCGCCCCGGCCTACGCCCCGGCCACCCCCACCGTCACCATCGCGTCCTCCACCACCGCCCACCCCACCCACGGCAACGCGTCGGTGGAGAACGCTCCCGTCAGCTACGTCACCACCTTCTCCGACCCCAACGGCGGCCTGGTCAACCCGACCGGCACGGTGACCTACACCGACACCTACCTCGGCGTCACCACCCCCCTGTGCACCGTCCCCCTGGTCCAGCCCACCAACCCGGCGACCGGCCACATCGTCGACACCGGGACCTCGACGGCCTCGTGCACCCAGACGACCGACCTGCTGCCCGGCGACCACCTCATCACCGCCACCTACTCCGGCGACCTCAACTACACCGCGGCCACCGCGCCGAGCCCGGTCACCTGGGACCAGATCGTGGTGGCCGACGACACCACCATCACCCTCACCAACCCGCTGCCGTCCAACGCCAACACCTACCCGGCCAACAACGTCGTCTACTCCGTCTACACCCCCGTCACCCTCCAGGCGACCCTGTCCTCGCTTACCGGCACCACCCCCTTCACCGCCAACGGCGACGGCGGCGTGACCTTCTACATGAACGGTGTGGCCATCAACCCCACCGACTTCCCGACCGCCCCCAACGGCGAGGTCACCCCCGACTGCACCGACATGCCGGTGACCGGCTCGCCGACCGCCACCGTCACCTGCGCCGCCTTCCCCATGCTCAAGGGCAGCGACAAGTTCACGGTGGCCTACCTCGACTCCTCGGGCCAGGCCGGCTACAACTCGGACCTCGGGGCCACGTCCTACACCTGGCAGGTCGTCTACTTCGCCACCAACACCCAGGTCGTCTCGTCGCCGGCCGCCCCGGTCACCGGACAGCCCGTCACCCTCACCGCCCCCGTCACCCCGTCCTCGGGCGCCGCCCAGCTGCCGACCGGCACCCTGACCTTCTCCGTCAACGGCACCCCGGTCACCTGCCAGAGCCCGGCCGTCCTCAACACCAGCAACCCTCCGGTGGCCAGCTGCACCCTGCCCGACGGTCTCCCGGGCGGGTCCGACGTCCTCCAGGCCACCTACCCCGGCGACCCCTGGTACGCCGCCTCCATCGGCTCGCTGTCGCTCACCGTCGGCCAGGCCGCGTCCGTCACCTCGGTGGCCGTCACCACCTCGACCGGCTCCACCGCCCCGGTCTCCGGCCAGACGCTCAAGTTCACCGTCACCACCGCGGCCGCCCCCTCCACCCCCGCCGACACCGACACCCCGACCGGCACGGTGGCCATCACCACCCCGTCGACGGCCAAGACGCTGTGTGTGGCCACCCTGGTGAGCGGGAGCGGCACCTGCTACGACTCGTCCATCCAGGTCCCGAGTGGCACACAGGTCCCCTTCACCGCCACCTACTCCGGCGACACCGACTTCACCAGCTCGGTGGGCACCACCGCCGTCAACATGGCCCCCGAGACGGCCCTGGTCACCAGCATCACCACGTCGCCGGCCGGCGTCACCTACGGCCAGCCCATGACCTACACGGTCACCCTGGCCCCCCAGTTCGCCGGGACCGTCACCACCGGCACCGTGGCCCTGACCGCCCAGACGTCGACCGGTCCCGGACAGCCCCTGGTCACCACCACGCTGTGCACGGTGACCCTGACCGCCTCGTCCGACAACACCGGCTCGTGCACCTTCACGCCGTCCGCCGCCCTCGGCTTCCTGCCCACCGGCGCCGACAAGTTCACCGCCACCTACTCCGGTGACGCCAACTTCGCCTCGGGCACGACCGGCACCACGACCGCGTTCGTGAACCGCTCGAGCGCCACCACCTCGGTGACCGTCAACCCCCAGAACCCGGTGTACGGCCAGCTGCCCTCCTTCGCCATCACCGTGACCCCGGCCGTCGCCGGCACCACCGCCGACCGGCACCGTCACCATCCTCTCCTCCCAGACCGGCCTCAGCCCGCTGTGCACCTACACCCTGTCACCGGTCCTCTCCTACGGCAGCGTGGCCGGATCGTGTACCTCGAGCCTGCTGCTGTCCACCCAGAACAACGTGACCTTCACGGCCAACTACTCGGGTGACACCAACTTCACCAGCGGCACCGGCACGACGCTGACCAACATCCAAAAGGCCGGCACCACCACGACGGTCACCCCGACCACCCCCAACCCGACCTACGGCCAGCCCCAGAGCTTCGCCGTCACCGTGGCGCCCCAGGTGAGCGGCGTCACGCCCACCGGCGTGGTCACCATCACCACCCCCGGCGTCCTCCAGCCCCTGTGCACCGTCACCCTCACCGCCTCGGCCGGCGGCGCCGGTGGCACCTGCACCACCACCCTGGCCGTCCCCGTCGGCACCGGCATCGTCTACCAGGCCGCCTACTCCGGGGACGCCAACTTCCTGGCCTCGACCGGCCTCTCCTCGACCAACACCATCTCGGCCACCGCCACCACGGTCACCCTCAACGCCACCCAGACCACCACGGCCTACGGCAGTGAGACCGCGCAGGTCATCTCCTCGACGGTGGCGTCGACCACCACCGGGACCCCGACCGGGACGGTCACCTACACCGCCGGTGGCGTGACCCTGTGCTCGGCCACCCTCGTCGCCGGTGCCGCCTCCTGTTCGCCGACCAGTGCCACCGCCCTCAGTCCGCAGTCGGCCACCATCACCGCCACCTACTCGGGCGACGCCAACTTCGCCCCCCCGGCGACCGCCCCCACCAAGGCCTGGACCATCACCAAGGCCGTCGCCGTGCTCACCCCCGGCGTCTCGACCGGCACCGTCATCTACGGCAACGAGTCCCAGGCCACCTTCAGCGCCACCGTGGCCTCGCCGGGAGCCGGCACCCCCACGGGCACCGTGACCTTCAAGCAGGGCTCCACGTTGCTGTGCACCGTGACCCTGACCAACGGCACGGGGACGTGTACACCCTCGGCCGCCGCCCTGGCCGCCTCCGGCACGGCCTACCAGGTCACCGTGGCCTACGTCCCCGGCGGCGACGTGAACTTCTCGGCCCCGGCCTCCCAGAACCTCAGCCTCACCGTCAACAAGGCCTCGACCACCACCTCGCTCTCCCTGTCGGCCGCCAGTGTCACCTACGGCTCCGAGACCGGCGTCACCCTGACCGCCACGGTGGGCCCGCAGTTCTCGGGTACGCCTTCCGGCACCGTGTCCCTCAAGGCCGGCGCGACGACGCTGTGCACCGCCCCCACCCTGTCGTCCGGTACGGCCAGCTGCACCGTCTCCTCCCAGACCCTCCTGACCGCCGGCTCGTACACGGTGATCGCCACCTACTCCGGTGACACCAACTTCACCACGTCGGCCACCTTCGGCTTCCTGACCGTGGTCCAGGCCACCACGGCCTCGACGATCAGCGCGGCCCCCACCTCCATCTCGCTGGGCCACGAGACCACGGCCGCCTTCACGCCCACCCTGACGGCGACACCCTCCACCGCGGGGACCCCGACCGGCACCGTCACCATCACGGCCACCGACAACGCCACCTCGACCATCACCCCCCTCTGCACGATCTCCGCCGCCAGCGCCGCCGCCTCCACACCCTGTTCGCCGGCGTCCGGCTCGCTGCTGGCCACCGGGACCTACACCATCACCACCTCCTACAGCGCCGACACCAACTTCACCGGCTCGACCGGCACCGCCACCTTCACCGTCACCCCGGCGTCGGCCAGCTCGCTGAGCCTGGCCCTCAGCGCCTCGACCACGTCGGTGGCCTACGGCAACGAGACCTCGGTCACCTACAGCGTCTCCCTCGGATCGGCCAGCCCCATCCCCACCGGCACGGTGAACGTCACCACCGGCACCGGGGCCGACCTGGTCACGTTGTGCTCGGTCACCCTGACCAACGCCGCCGGTAGCTGCTCGATCTCCTCGCCCACCCAGCTGGCCGTCTCGGCCACCAATCCGGTGGTCGCCACCTACACCGGCGACGTCAACTACTCCGGTTCCGTCACCTCGACGGCCAACGTGAACCTGGCCGTCGTGCCCGCACCGACCACCACCGGACTCGTCCTCTCCACCAGCGTGGTGACGTTCGGTGGCGAGTCGGCCACCACCATCACCGCCACCGTGACCCCCGGCTTCACCTACGGCACCGCCACCGGCACCGTCATCATCAAGAGCGGCGCCCTCACGCTCTGCACCATCACCCTGGCCGCGGCGTCCGACAACGTGGGATCCTGCTCGCCGGCCGACACCGCCCTGAGCGTGCCCGGCAGCCCCTTCTCCCTGACGGCCAGCTACTCCGGGGACACCAACTTCTCGAGCTCGCTGTCATCGGCCCAGACCCTGACCGTCGTCCCGGCCGTGACCACCACCACCCTGACCGAGACCCCGGCCACCGTCGTGGTCGGCCAGGAGACCCAGGCCACCTTCACCCCCATCGTCACCGCGGCCCCGTCGGCGGCCGGCGCGCCCACCGGCAACGTGTCGGTCATCGCCACCAACAACGCCACCAACCAGGCCACCACGCTGTGCACCATGGCCGCGTCGCTGGCCACCGGGGCCACCACCTGTGTCCCGACCTCGGCCATCGGCCTGGTCCCCGGGGCCTACACCCTGTCGGCGACCTATCCGGGCGACCCCGACTTCACCGCCTCGGCCGGCACGGCGTCCAACCAGCTCACCGTGGTCCAGGCCCCCTCGAGCGGTCTGACCCTGACCCTCACCCCGCTGGCCACCACGACCGCCTACGGCAACGAGAGCTCCGTGAGCTACACCGCCTCCTTCGGCACCCCGGTCCCGCTGCCCACCGGCACGGTCGACATCACCACCGGCACCGGCGCCAACCTGGTCACCCTCTGCACCGCCACCCTGGTCGGGGGCACAGCCAGCTGCGCCGTCAGCTCACCCACCCTGCTCGGTGTCTCGGCCACCAACCCGGTGGTCGCCACCTACACCGGCGACGTCGACTACGCGGGCAGCGTCACCTCCACCAACCCGGTCAACCTGGCCGTCACCAAGGCCGCCACCACGACCACCGTCACCGTGGCTCCGGCCGGCGTCACCTACGGCGCCGAGCATGCCGCCCTCGTCACCACCGCCGTGACCCCGGCCTACGCCGGCACCCCGACCGGTACGGTCACCGTCACGTCCACCCCGGTGGGCGGAGGGAGCACGACCACCCTGTGCACCATCACCCTGCCGGCCACCACCTGCACCCCGGCCGACACCGTCCTGGCCGCCGGAACCGCCTACAGCCTGACCGCCACGTACTCCGGGTCCGCCAACTTCTCGGCCTCGACCGGCACCGACACCAACGCCCTGACCGTCAGCCAGGCCCCGACGGCCACGTCCCTGGTGCTCTCGGCGTCGTCGGTCCTCTACGGCATCAGCCCGACCTTCACCGCAGCCGTCAGCCCCACGACCTCGGGCACGCCCACCGGCACCATCGCCATCATCTCCTACGTGGCCGGCACCCCCGTGACGCTGTGCACCATCGACCTGCCCGCCTCCACCTGCCAGGGAACCGGCACCGCCCTGGCCACGTCGGCCTCGCCCTACTCGGTCATCGCCGTCTACTCCGGTGACGGCAACTACACCACGTCGACGTCCTCATCCCAGAACCTGACCGTCACCTCCAACTCGACGACCACCATCGCCACCCTGTCACCTCCGTCGGTGGCCTACGGCAACGAGTCCAGTGCCGTCATCACCACCACCATCGCCCACACCGGCGCCGGGGTTCCGACCGGGACGGTCGACGTGACCTACTCGGGGACCACGGTGTGCGTGGTCACGCTGTCCGGGGGCACCGGTACCTGCAGCCCCGGCAATACCGACTTCGCGGTCGGTGGACCCTACTTCTTCACCGCCACCTACTCCGGGGACAGCTCGTACACGGGCTCGTCGTCGACGCCCGTCTCGATGACCGTCACCAAGGCGGCCACCACCCCCTCGGTCGTGGCCTCCCCCTCGACGGTCACCTACGGCGACCTCTCGTCCTCCGTGCTCACGGCCACCGTCACCCCCGCCTTCGCCGGCACGCCCACCGGCACGGTCGCCTTCACTTCGGGCTCGACCGCCCTCTGCTCGGTCACCCTGCCCACCACCACCTGCACCGCCCCGTCCGGCGTCCAGCTCGGGGTCGGCACCCACGCGGTCACCGCCACCTACTCCGGTGACCCGAACTTCTCGCCCTCGGCCGCGACCACGTCGTCGGTCATCACCGTGGTCCCGGCCTCGACCACCACGACGGTCTCGGTCGCCCCGACCAGCGTCGCCTTCGGTAGCGAGGACGGTGCCACCTTGTCGGCCACCGTCGACCCGCAGTACTCGGGCACGCCGACCGGTACGGTCGTGATCTCCACGGGAGCGGGTGTGGGCGCGACCACCCTGTGCACCGTCTACCTGCCGTCCTCCACCTGTACCACGACATCCCAGGCCCTCCCCGTCGGCGGCCCCTACGCGTTGACCGCCACGTACTCCGGCGACCCGAACTTCACCGGCTCGGTCGGCACCGACCCGTCCGGACTCACCGTCACCCAGGCCGTCACCACCACCACGGTCGTCGTGACCCCCTCGTCCATCCCCTACGGCTCCGAACATGACGTCGACCTGGCCGCCCAGGTAGACCTCGCCGCCGCCGGCGCCATCACCCCGACGGGCACCGTGACCTTCACGGCCACCCCGAGTGCCGGAGGCACCGCCACCACCCTGTGCACCGCCACCGTCTCCACCCTGGTCGGTGTCACCACGGCCACCTGCGCAGCCCCCGACACCGTGCTCCCGGCGGGAGGCCCCTACGACGTCACCGCCAGCTACTCCGGTGACACCAGCTTCGCCCCCTCGGCCGGCACCGCCCCGGCCGCGCTGACCGTCACCCAGGCCTCGACGTCCACCACGCTCACGTCGGACCCGACCACCACCACCTACGGCAACGAGAGCTCGGTCGTCCTGTCGGCGTCCGTGGCCACGCCCGGCGCCGGTGCGCCGTCCGGCACGGTGACCTTCTCGTCGGACGGCACGCCGCTGTGCGTGGCCACGGTCTCGAGCGGTACCGCTGCCTGCACCTTGCCCGACACCGCCCTTCCCGCCTCACCGTCGGCCTACCCAGTCACCGTCACCTACTCCGGCGATGCCAACTTCTCACTGTCCAGCACCACCGCCGCCGCCCAGATCACCATCGACCAGGCCTCGACCACCACCGCCATCACCGGCGTCAGCTCGCCCAGCGTGACCTACGGCCTGGCGGCCCCGGTCATCCACTTCTCGGTGACCCCGGAGTACGCCGGGACCCCCACCGGCACCGTCCAGGTGTCGGCCTCGGGCACGTCACCCGGCTCGACCATCCTCTGCACGGTCACCCTGCCGGCCGGCTCGGATACCGGCACCTGCCAGCCGGCGGCCGGTGTGGTCCTCCCGGTCGACACCTACGACCTGACCGCCAGCTACGCCGGTGACACCGACTTCACGTCGTCCGACGCCACCCTGCCCGGCGCCCTGGCGGTCCTTCCGGCCCCGAGCGCCACCACCGTCTCGGTCGCCCCGGCCAGCGTCGACTTCGGCGCCGAGGACGCCGCCGTCTTCACCACCGGCGTGACGGTCGGCGACCCCGGCAACCAGGGCACGCCGACCGGCACCGTGACCCTGACCACCGTGGTCGGCACCACCCCGGTGACGCTGTGCACCGTCACCCTCCCCGCCACGACCTGCTCACCCGCCCCCGGGGTCCTGCCCGCCGGCGGTCCCTACGACATCACCGCGACGTATGCAGGGGACGGCAACGTCACCGGCTCGACGACCACCCTCCCCGGTGCGTTCACCGTGGCGCCCGCGGCCACCACCACGACCATCACCTCGATCTTCCCGTCGACCACCAGCTACGGCAGCGAGTCCGGTCTCACCCTGACCGCCGAGGTGGCCCCGGTAACCTCCGATGGCGTCGACGTGCCCAGCGGCACCGTGACCTTCACGGCCACCGTCGCCGGCACCCCGGTCACCCTGTGCAGCGCCCCGGTCACCACGTCGGGCCCGGCCACCGGAGCGGCCAGCTGCTCGCCGGCCGACACCAGCCTCCCCGCCGGCGGCCCCTACGACATCGCGGCGACGTATTCGGGAGATCCCGACTTCACCGCCTCGGACGCCACGGCCGCCGCCGCCCTCACCGTCTCCCAGGCGTCGACCACGACCGCGATCACCTCGGGCGTGGTCGACGTGACCTACGGCGACGAGGACACCGGCACGCTGTCCGCCACCGTGACCCCGGACTCACCGTTCGTGACCCCCACCGGTGACATCGACTTCACCACTCCCGCCGACGAAGGCGGTCTCGAGCTCTGCGACACGCCCGTCGTCCCCGCCGGGGCCGGCTTCACTGCGTCCTGCACCCTGGCCGCTACCGGCCTCGACGCCGGACAGTACGGAGCCGTCGCCACCTACTCCGGTGACGCCGACGTCGCCGGCTCGAACGACCAGGCCACCGAGGCCGTCAGCGTCAGCCAGGCCACCACCACGACGGCCGTCACCTCGGTCACCCCCGATCCCTCCGAATTCGGTCGAACCGGTCCGACCGTCTCCGTGACCGTCTCCCCCCAGTACCAGGGCAGCCCGACAGGTACCGTGGACATCACCGCCACCAACGAGACCACGTCGGTCACCACCGACCTGTGCACCGCCAGCCTGACCCCAGTGACCAGCGGCTCGCCTTCCACCGGATCGTGCACCTCCACCGCCAGCTCCCTGGCCCCGGGTACCTACGACCTCACCGCCACCTACGCCGGCGACCCGAACTTCGCGTCCTCGGCGGTCACCGATGACGCCGGACTGACCGTGTCGCCTGACACCACCACCACGGCCATCACCGCCATCGCCCCCAACCCGGTGGCCTCCGGCTCGGAGGACGCGGCCCGCATCACCACCACGGTCACCGGAACCAGCGCCGGCCTGACGGCCCCGGCTCCGACCGGCACCGTCACGATCTCGACGTCGGTCGGCCCGAACACGGTCACCGTGTGCACGGCCACCCTCGCCCAGCCGGGGGATGTCGCCACCTGTTCGCCGGTCGCCGACGGGTTGCCCGTGGGCACCTATCCGCTGACGGCCACCTACGCCGGCGATGCCCACTACAGCGGTTCGGCGTCCCTGACCGTGCCGCTGGTCGTCACCAAGGCCGCCGTCAGCCTCACCGCCACCACATCGAACCCGTCGGTGCTGCCCGGCCGGCCGGTCACCTTCACCGCCACCCTGGCCCATGCCGCCGGCCTCACCGTCCCGACCGGATCGGTGGCCTTCACCGACGCCACCTCGGGCGCGGTCCTGTGCGTCGCGGCACCCGTCACCACCGTCGGTGGAGTCTCGACGGCCACCTGCACGGCCATCCTTCCCACCACGCCCACCCAGACCATCGTGGCCGCCTACGCCGGTGACGCCAACTTCGCCACCGCCACCGGCAGCGTCGTCCAGCACATCAAGCACGGCTACTGGACGGCGGCCGGTGACGGCGGGGTGTTCGCCTTCGGCGACGCCCAGTTCCACGGCTCCATGGGCGGCAAGCCGCTCAACAAGCCCATCGTGGGCATCGCCGGCACGGCCGATGCCGGTGGCTACTGGATGGTGGCCTCCGACGGCGGGATCTTCGCCTTCGGCGACGCCACCTTCTACGGCTCCATGGGCAACCGGCACCTGAACGCTCCGATGGTCGGCATGCAGCCCACCCGGGACGGCAAGGGCTACTGGATGGTCGCCGCCGACGGCGGGGTGTTCAACTACGGCGACGCCAAGTTCTACGGCTCGACCGGCGGCATGCACCTGACCAGTCCCATCGTGGGCATGGTGGCCACCGATGACGGCCTGGGCTACTTCCTGGTGGCGGCCGACGGCGGCGTCTACGCCTTCGGTGACGCCCACTTCGCCGGCGGGGCTCCCAACACCTCGAGCCCCATCGTCGGACTGGCCCCGACCCCCTCGGGCGCCGGCTACTGGCTGGCGTCGCGGAACGGCGCCGTGTCCAACTTCGGTGACGCCCGCTACTACGGCTCCATGGCCGGCAAGCCCCTGACCGCCCCGGTGGTGGGCATCGCCTCCACCACCGACGGCGGCGGCTACTGGCTGGTGGCGGCCGACGGCGGCGTCTTCGCCTTCGGGAATGCCATCTACGACGGATCGACGGGGAACATCGCCCTCAACTCGCCCATGGTCGCCCTGGCCGACATCTAGACATCCACAGATCTCGCATGCCGGACCGGTAGCCACGATTCTGCGGACTCGGACTCGGACTCGGATCTGAAGGTCTCTCGACTCGTGGGCCGTGCGGGTCTCGATCCCGCCACCTTGGGATTAAAAGTTAGCGCTGGTCGATTTCAGGGCTCGCCGGCGTTAACCGAAATCAACCGTGAGCTGCACGTATGTTCTCACCGCTCATCAGGCATCGCGTGTATTAACCGGGAGTTGTAGTCACGTTGTAGTCATGAGTCTGCCTCGGCAGGTCATTTTTTGGGGCGTCGGCAGCTTTCACGACCTCATGATTCGGTCGCGTCGAAAGCAAATGCTGGGCCAGGCCAAGCTGCCTTTGTCAGCCCGGCCCGATCCCTAGTTGATCCCCGACCATTGCCAGGCGCTGGTCGTAGAAGTCCGGACGGAGCCTGCCAGCTTGGGAGAGGGTCGCCAGGCCGTGAAGAGTGCTCCATGCGACCTCGGTTAGCGTTTGTAAGTCGCGGTTGCCAGCTAGCGGCGCTAACGCATCACGTAGCTCTACATATGCCTTATGCAGCGGACCTGGTGTGTCGGATTGCCCGAATGTCAGATCGACGGACAGCGTGAACATGGCCTCGTACAGGGCGGGTTTCGCTCGCGCAAACTCCATGTAGGCGTGAGCGACGGCTCGTGCCTCGGCCCCGGCCTCGGCTGGACCGGCCTTTTTGCGCGCCTTGTGCAACAGGGCACCCAGTTCACCAAACCCCTCGAGGGCTACGGCGCTCACGATGGCGTCTTTGCCGCCGAAGTGGCTGTAGAGGACCGGCTGGCTGTATTCGATGCGATCGGCCAACCGGCGGGTGGTCACGGACTCCCAGCCCTCAGCCTCGGCCAGCTCCCGGGCCGCGTCGATGATGATCTGCCGTCGTTGAGCCCGTTCGCGTTCCTTTCGATCCTGACTCGTCATCGTCAGGATACTAGCACCGCTAGTAGAAATAGCACTGTTGACAATCAACGCTAGTTAAGTTAGCGTCGCTAGAACCATCCCGCCGTTGAAGGCCTGCCAGCGGCTCCGTCTGGTTCGTCCGCTCCGATCGGGAGTTGAGCAGTAGCACCAACCACCACCGGAGATGCCCTCGCTCGTCAAGGGGGCGATCTCCACCAATCGAAGAGGAGAATCAGCATGTCCGCCAGCCAAGTCGATGGACGCACACTTGCCGAGCGTTACCTGACCATGTTGAACGACCACGATCCCGATGGCGTCGATGGCTTCGTGGCTGTGGACTACATCAACCACAATCCGGCAGTGGAGGACGGACGCGAAGGCAACCGCGTCTTTTGGAGGGATTTCTTCATTGCGTTTCCAGACATCGAGACGACAATGGACGATCTGATTGTGGCCGGCGATCGCGTCGTCGGACGATTCACCTACCGGGGCACCCACAACGGTCCCCTCTACGGGATGCCTGCGACCGGGAAGCCGATCGAGATGCGTTCGATCGACATCTGGCGGACGGAGAACGGGGAGTTCGTGGAGCACTGGGACGAGCTCAATATGCTCGAGTTGTTCCAACAGATCGGCATGATCCCCGCGTTCGATTTTGGAGATGGTGCGAGTACATCGTGACCGCTCTTGGTCAGGTCCTCGCGACGCTGTCCGTGCTTGCGGTCGGGATCGTCTATGGGACAGACGTGTTCTGCTCCATCGTCCTCCGCCCGGCACTGGCACTCGTGGATGATCGGACCCTTGTGTCGACCATGGGGAGGGTGCACGATTTCGGGGACCGGAGGTTGCGGGTGCCAGGGATAGTAGGGATCGTGACCGCGATAGCAGCAACTGCGGTGGCCGCATTGTCCGGCTACGTGGGGGCCAGTATCGCCGGTGCCATCGCGGTAGTCGCGTTGGCTGTCTGGCTGGTCATCTACGGTCGGATCAGTGCCCCCATTAATGCCCGACTCACGGGCGCCCCCAGCGTGGCGAGACACCGACCGTCGCACGGCAGTTTCAGCATCGATGGACAGCGTGATCACGACACGCCCCGGCCTGCAGATGCTGGCGATCGTGGCTCTTTGCACCGTCCCCATCACCACTTGAAGCAGCCGGGTCCCGAGGTCCTTCTCTCACCCTCACGAGCGGGCGATCGGGACTTGGGGTCCCGGACGGAATCTGAACCCACTCGGATGGCTCGGGAAGCCAGCCCACGGCAATTCATCGATCCTCGATGTTCACTAGCGAAAAGGAGGAATAGAGGATGGAGACGTCAATCGCACTTGCTCGGGCAGGGGTGTCGTCTGTACTGGAGCCCGGCGATAGCGGGTACGCCGACGCGGTGGGAGGGTTCGACCTCTCGGTCCCATTCGCACCCGACGTGGTGATCGACGCACACTCACCATCGGAGGTTGCGTCAGCGATTGCAGTGGTGGCCGATCGCGGAGAGACCCTCAGCGTCATGGGTGCCGGGCACGGGCGGCTCCACGAGGCGAAAGGAGGTGTGGCCATCACCCTTCGGCACCTCGATTCCGTCGACGTCGACCCTGGCGGACGAACCGCCCGTGTCGGTGCCGGACTGACCTGGGATCCGGTCCTCGCCGCGACCGCCCCGCACGGTCTCGCCGCAGTGTGCGGATCGGCGCCAGGTGTGGGTGTTGTCGGCTACCTGCTCGGAGGTGGAATCGGCCCCCTTCAGAGTTCCTTGGGTTTCAGCAGCGACCATGTGCGTTCGTTCGACATCGTTACGCCAGCGGACGGACCAATCACGGTGTCCAAAGACGACCACTCCGATCTGTTCTGGGCGCTGCGAGGCGGAAAGGGAGGATTCGGTGTCGTCACCTCGGTGACGATCGACCTCCTCGAGGTGACCCACGTGTACGGCGGCGGGGTGTACTTCGCTGCGAGGAGCAGCCGCTGTCCTCGGCGCCTACGCCGACTGGGCACCCTCGCTCCCCGGATCGTCGACCACGTCGATCGCCCTGCTCCGTCTGCCCCCGTCGACGCGCTCCCCGAGGCCATCCGGGGTCGCCACGTCGCGCACGTCCGCTTCGCCAGCCTGGACTCGGGTGACGCGCACGAGCGCAGCTCAACGACATCCGCGGGGTGGCCAGGCCCCTGCTCGACACCGTTGCTGACCTCCCCTACGGCCAGCTGGGTACGATCCACGGCGACCCTCGAGACCCGATGCCCGTCGTCAATGGCACTGCATCGCTGGCCACGCTCGACGGCGACACCGTCGACGCCGTGCTCGGTGCCGCTGACTTCGAAGGCGATCGTCCCCTTGCGAGCGTCGAGATCAGGACCCTGGGGCCGGCGACGCGACGGGGCTTCTGGAGGGCGATGCGGTCGGAGGCCGCTCCACCGCTCACCTACTCAACGTCTACGGCGCACCCGTCCCCACGCTGACCGATGCCGACCGGATCGCTGCCGTTCGAGGCGTCCTGGGGGTGGTGGAGCAATGGCAGGCGCCGGTGAATCTCGTCAACTTCCTCGGGCGGGCCAACGACGCGGATGCCGTCATGCATTCGTGGACTGGAGAGCAACATGACCGTCTTGACTCGGTCCGCGCCCGCCACGACCCCGATGGGCTGTTCCCCTACGCACGACACGGCACGTCGGCGGGTGGAGTCAGTTGAGCAGAAGCCCGACAGCCTGCTCGGCTTGCCCAGGCAACGCCCTGCGGCGCAGATTGCCTCTTGAGCGGGTGATGTGGGTGGCCAATCTTCTCGCTCTCGACTCGTGGGCCGTGCGGGTCTCGATCCCGCCACCTTGGGATTAAAAGTCCCCTGCTCTTCCCGATGAGCTAACGGCCCGATGGATGGAGATTTGCATTGTGAAATGCCCCTCCGTCGGTCGCCGAGACTACTCGGTCGATCCCGCCTCGTCCTGAGCCTGAACAGGCACGTCCCCCCGGCTCAGTGAGCCGGGGGGACGTGGGCGCCCGTCGTGGGTAAGCGGGTTGGCCGGTCTAGCTGGCCAGGGCCGCCAGGACCCGCAGTTCGACAGGTGAAGGGTGCAGGACGGGGTCGACCGAGCGGAAGCCGCGCTGGAAGTACCAGGTCTTGACGTTTTCCAAGAAGAAGTAGAGATGGACGTCGAGCAGCGTGGCCACCCGGCCGGTCGACTGCGACCGCTTATGGGGGTAGGTCGCCTTCGTGTGTGTGTTCCCGCCCTCGGACGTGTTGCGAGCGAACCCATAGAGGGCGACGAAGGTCGGATCGCCCTCCGGGAAGACCCGGTAGTTCTCCGCCATCTTGCGACCGTCGTCCCCGAGGCGCTTCTGGGGGCAGATCCAGACATCGAAGTCCCCGTGCTTGCACTCGACGGTGTGGCGCACGTCGAAGCGGTACTCGGTACCCCGCGCCAGCGTCTCCTTGCGCCGCTTGACCTGCTGGCGAGGGACGTCGCCGACGACGAGGAGTTCAGTGGCGTCGGCGTTGAAGTCCACCTCGACGACCTTCCCGTCAATGACGTGCAGGAGGTGGGGGCACTCCCTGCCGTCTGAGCGGAGGTGCGTGAACTGTCCGAGGGGAAGCGTCTTGCACCGCTTGCCGCCGGCATCGACGACCTGCTGGGCCCGGGGGGACTCGGACCCGGGTGCCGCCGCCACTTTGGTGATGGTCACGGCACCGTGCTGCGTGAGCAACTCCAACTGGTGGACACCCCGCAGGATCTTGTCGGTGATGATGCCGTGGACCTTGTCCTCGAGTCCTCCCTGGGCGATCACCCGCTTGACAACCCGCAGGATGGTCTGCGCCTCTGCGCTGTCCTGCAGATCGATGTCGACGCCGACCGTCACCCGGCTCCGCTCGTCGGGACCCCTCACGCTGAGGGGTACCAGGTTGTAGGCGGACTGCGTGGCTCCGTACTTGCCCGATGCCAACGAGTCGGGGTCCACGGGCAGCTTCTTCAGCAGTTCACCCGTTGCCGGGTCGGCGCCGCGCCACCTACCTTCGTCGTCCTGCACGAGCAGGGCACGGATCTTGCCGTTCTTGCCGGGCTCAACGGCCATGGGGACCTTCTCACCCGAGGCACCGCACGAAACGAGTTCGACGTAGCACCGGTACTGCGAACGAAGCTCGGTGCCGTCGGCGAAGAGACAGGACGTGATGTGCGGATTCGACAACGAGCCCTGGGAGAAGTAGCCGAGGTCGAGCGCCAATGCCACGGCGTCCTCCGTGAAGACTTGCACCAGGCGGTCGACACCGCCGTCCGCATCCTTGAACCGCTGCACCATGTACCGCCACTGCGCGGCCTTGACCGGCCTCAGCGGGAGCTCGTCGGGTTGCTCGGCACCGATCACCCCGACCTGCTTCAGGTGGCGCCAGTGCTTGCGCACGACGTTCCAGGCGTCGGGTGAGCGGAAGACGGCTTCCGCTCCGGGCAGGCCGTGGCACACTCGGGTCATCACACCCAGCAGGAGGACGATGGCCTTCGGTGGTCGCGGTTGCGGTGCCCGTGGACGGCGGGGTCGTCCTTGGCGTAGGGGAGCGTCTCGGCGAGTCGGTGGAAGCCGGGGTAGTGCAGCAGGATCACCGCCGTCTCGAGGTCGCTCAGGGTCCGGGACCGCGTGCCGATCGTCGGTCGGGGCGCCACCGGGGGCGTCACCGTGCGTCCCAGGAGTAGTCGATGCGCTCCGCGGTGCGGTCGAGGCTACGGAGCCCGAGTGCGTAGGCTGCAGCCTCGATCTTGTGGTCCTCGGCGGCCTCGAAGGCTTGCCGACCGGCCCAGTAGGCGATCGAGGCCGGGCGGAGGTCGGGCTTGGCGGTCAGCCCCGCCCGCGCCATCACCTGACTGATCGAACCGCACAGCGACGCCGTCGGACTGACGTCCCCCTCCGACTGGTCTCCTCCGTAGAGGATCCGATCATCCATCGTGAACCCGACGTTGCGCTGCTGGGCGATGGTGCGCTTGACCACACGGTGGCCCCACGGCGTGAGCCGGCCGATCCTGGGCTTCACCTGACGAGTGCCGGGGAGCGAAACTTTCCACGGCTCGTCGAGGCAGTCGAGGCACCGGTAGGTGATGAAGGGGATCTCGGACGTGCGGGCAGTTGCCTCGCTGAACGCGAGCGCCAGGGGCTGCCTGCTCTCGCGCCGGGCAACCGAGTGCATTCGCAGCAGGGCGATCTCGTCGTCGGTGGCGGACCGGGTACCGAGCTCCAGCGCGGGAAGCATGATCGAGCGGGTCGGGTCATCGTCGACCAGGCCCATCCACCGGAGTGTGGTGAATCCGGCGCGCAGCGCCGACCGACGGACGTGACGGGTGCTGATCGAGGGCGGGCGGTCGGTGGCGGCACGGGAGTCGATGAAGGACTCGCACACCACCGGGTCGAGGCTGCCGTCCCAGCGGGTGATGCCGAGGTGCTCCGCACGGCGGGTGGCCTGTGCCAGCACCATGGCGAATCGGGACTGCGTGTTTGGGGCGAACTCGCCGACCGCGTTCCAGTGGTTGACGATGAGCGCGTACCCCTCGCCGAGGGTGGGAGCCCCGGTGAGTCCGAGCGCCGCCATCATGACGCTCCTCGCATCCGAGGCGAGCAGGACCGAGATGTCGTGACACTCCTCGGCCATGTCGCGCAGGGCAGTACCTGTCTCGTCGAGGTCCTCGAACAAGATGGCGTTGTCCACGGGAAGTCTCCTTGGGTCGTAGTGACCTGAAGACCCGTCCGCTTCCTGTGGTCTGGAGCAGTCGCGGCAAAGGGGCCAGTTGTGGTCCCTGATCTGGAAGTTCTGCTCATAGCAGAATCAAGTGTATTCCGCTGTCAGCAGAATCGTTCGGCTGTGGCCTAGGTTCGGGTCGTGAACCCGCCCACAGGCAACGTGGAGCTCGGCACCCGCATCCGGTCCCTGCGCCAGGATCAGGGCAAGAAGTTGGCTGCTGTCGGCGCGCCAGGCCCGCGGTATCGCTCCAGTACCTCTCAGAGGTGGAGCGGGGGCTGAAGTCACCGTCGCTTCAGGTGCTCAGCCGGATCGCTGGAGCGCTGGGCGTCACCGCGGTCGAGCTGCTCAGCGGAGTCGCTCCCTATGACGGCGCATACACGGGCCGAGAGGTTCCCTGACACGTTGACAGGGCTTGGGCCTGGCCCTTCTGGCCTGCCTCTCCCGATTGCCACCCGCCGAGCGTGCGCAAGTTCGATCGCTGCAGTACCCCAGGAAATCTCAAATGCCGAGCGAGTTCGTGAGATGTTGATCGATGGCTCGCCAATGGATTTCGGGCGGGCATCACTGCGGGATTCGGCGCTGCTCTCCCTGTGAAGTGACAACGACGTGAAGGCCGCTCGCCCTCGCAAGATCACCGAGCTGGTCGAACTGCAGGTCGCTTGGAAGCCAGTTTGTAGCGACATCGATTCGACCTGGCTCGACTGACTCATCCACCGAGAGCACATTGTCGTAGCCCAGGATCTGCCGGACCTGGATGGCCTGTCGATCCCTCGCGGCGTCCTTCTCGGGATTGGAGAAGCCGGTCGCCCGTGCGAAGCCGCGACCACCCTGCGCAGCTGACCTACCCCGATCGCTATCGGCCGTGATCGTGTTCGCTCCCGAAGCGGTTCCCGTTGCTGTTGCAGTTACTGCAGTGACTGCGGCAGCTGTCAGGTCAATGGTGACGTGAGCCTCCTCGCCGGCGTACTGGCGCTGCATCGCCACTGTTGCCAAGCCGACAAACCGATTGAGTTGAACATCACTTGCCCACTGCTGAGATCCCATCTTCGGCCCGTTTGCCTCCAGTGCTCGAGCTTTCATCTCGCGGAGTACCTCGACACTGAATCGGTCTGGTTCGAGCTCATCGATCAGGACGTGGTGAGTTGGGCACATGAGAATGAGATTGTCGAAGTGTGCCCTGTCTTCGTCCGACATCGCCTCGTCGTACCTGGCGCTCTCTGGCCTGCGGCCCGCAATGTGACAGACCCGTGCCTTCACGGATTTCCAGTTGGGATCCGTGAGCTGCTCCTCACAAGCAGGAACTCTGCCTCTGGGGTCACGAAAGGCGCAGACGTTGCCGGACACGGCAAACAGCGTCTTGATCGTCGTTTCGCCAGGTTTGCCGTCGGCCATGGCTCCTGCCTACAGGTCACGCAGCGGCACATGCGGTCGCCGTGCCCGAGGGTTCGCCAGCATCTCTCCAGTGTCCCACTCAATGACTGCTGGGCCTTCGTTGGTCACCAGATGGTCACGTCGGGGGCGGATCCGCGCGCGGTACACCCGGCTCCTCGACGAGGGGACCGCGGACCTACGTCGCCGCCGCTCGCGGCCGGTCAGTCCCTGAGCACCCCTGGCTCGAGCAGGTAGTCGACGATGCGCTCGGCACTCGCCTCCACCGTCGACGTCGAGGCGTCGATGTGGAGCTCCGGGGACTCTGGCGCCTCGTAGGGGGAGTCGATGCCGGTGAAGTTGGTGAGCTCGCCCCGGCGTGCCTTGGCGTAGAGGCCCTTGCGGTCCCGCTCCTCGGCTACTGCGAGCGGCACGTCGACGTAGACCTCGATGAACTCGCCCCTCGTCGAACAGGTCGCGGGCCATCCGGCGCTCGGCCCGGAAGGGCGAGATGAACGAGGCCAGCACGATCAGCCCGGCGTCGACCAGGAGCCGCGCCGACCTCGGCGACGCGCCGGATGTTCTCCACCCGGTCCGCGTCGGTGAACCCGAGGTCCCGGTTGAGCCCGTGGCGGAGGTTGTCCCCGTCGAGGAGGTAGGTGTGGCGGCCGAGCGCGTGGAGCGGCGCTCGACCAGGTTGGCGATGGTCGACTTGCCGGCGCCCGGACAGGCCGGTGAACCACACCACCGCCGGTCGCTGGCCTGAGCGCGGCCCGGGCTCGCTGTCGACGTCGATCGCCTGCCAGTGCACGTTCTGCGACCGACGCAGCGCGAAATCGCAGCAGCCCGGCGCCGACCGTGGCGTTGGTGTAGCGGTCGATCAGGATGAAGCCGCCCATGTCCCGGTTGTCGCCGTAGGGGTCGAACGCGATCGGCCGGTCGAGGCTGATGTTGCACGACGGCGATCTCGTTCAGCTCCAGCGTGCGGCGGCCGGCTGTGTTCGAGGGTGTTGACGTTGATCTTGTACTTGGGGTGGGTCACGGTGGCGCCGACTGTCCGGGTCCCGATCTTGAGCAGGTAGGGACGGCCCGGGGAGCATGGGCTCCTCGCCCATCCAGACGATGTGGCACTCGAACTGGTCGGCCACCGCCGGGGGGTCGGCGGCCGGGCGATGACGTCGCCCCGGCTGACGTCGACCTCGTCGGCGAGGGTCAGCGGTGACCGACTGGCCGGCCGCCGCCTCGTCGAGGTCGCCGTCCGCGGTCACGATCCGGGCGACCGTGCTCTCCGGCCCGATGGAAGCGACGCGGACCCGGTCACCCGGCCGGACCGTGCCGCCGGCGATCGCGCCGGCGAACCCACGGAAGTCGAGGTTCGGGCGGTTGACCCACTGGACGGGCAGCCGGAACGGCGGGCCGGTCCGGCGTCGTCGACCTCGACCGTCTCGAGGTGCTCCACCAGCGTCGGGCCCGTCGTACCAGGGCGTGTTCGGGCTGCGGCTCGGTGACGTTGTCGCCCGGCAGGGCGGAGATCGGGATGCAGGTGACGTCGTGCGAGGCCGATCCGTCCGGCGAACGCCCGGTAGTCGGACTCGATCGCGTTGAAGACCTGCTCGGAGTAGCCGACCAGGTCGAGCTTGTTGACGGCCAGCACGATGTGGCGGATGCCCGAGCAGCGACGACCAGGAAGCTGTGGCGGCGGGTCTGGGTCAGCACGCCCTTGCGGGCGTCGACCAGGATGACCGCCAGGTCGGCGGTCGAGGCGCCGGTGACCATGTTGCGGGTGTACTGCTCGTGGCCCGGGGTGTCGGCCACGATGAACTTGCGGCGGTCGGTGGAGAAGAACCGGTAGGCGACGTCGATGGTGATCCCCTGCTCGCGCTCGGCGGCCAGGCCGTCGACCAGGAGGGCGAAGTCGAGCTCTTCGCCCTGGGTGCCGATCCTCTTGGAGTCGCCTCCAGCGCGGCCAGGTGGTCCTCGAAGACCAGCTTCGAGTCGTAGAGCAGGCGGCCGATCAGCGTGCTCTTGCCGTCGTCGACGCTGCCGCAGGTGATGAAGCGCAGCAGTCGACTTGTGCTCGTGCCTCGAGGTACTCGCTCGATGTCGTGGCGACGAGGTCGTGCGTGGCGTGGGCCATCAGAAGTACCCCTCCTGCTTCTTCTTCTCCATCGAGCCGCTCGCGTCGTGGTCGATGACCCGGCCCTGGCGTTCCGAACTGGTGGTGAGCAGCATCTCCTGGATGATCCCCGCCAGGGTCGTCGCCGTCGCTCTCCACCGCGCCGGTCAGCGGATAGCACCCGAGGGTGCGGAACCGGACCGCTGCGGAGCTCGGCTCCTCGCCCGGCGCGAGGGGCATGCGCTCGTCGTCGACCATGATCAGGGTCCCGTCGCGCTCGACCACCGGCCGCAGGTCCGCGAAGTACAGGGGCACGATGGGGATCCCCTCGAGGTGGATGTACTGCCACACGTCGAGCTCGGTCCAGTTCGACAGGGGGAAGACGCGGACGCTCTCGCCCGGACGCAGCGGGCGTTGTAGAGGTGCCAGAGCTCGGGGCGCTGGCTGCTTCGGGTCCCAGCGGTGCTGGGCCGAGCGGATCGAGAACACCCGCTCCTTGGCGCGGGACTTCTCCTCGTCCCGCCGGGCCCCGCCGAAGGCCAGGTCGAACCCGTGGTGGTCCAGGGCCTGCTTCAGCCCTTCGGTCTTCCACAGGTCGGTGTGCATGGCCGAGCCGTGGTCGAACGGGTTGATGCCCTGCTCGACGCAGTCCGGGTTCTGGTAGACGAGCAGCTCGAGCCGGTGCCGGTCGCACGAACTCGTCGCGGAACTCGTACATCGCCCGGAACTTCCACGTGGTGTCGACGTGGAGGAGGGGGAACGGGGGCGGGCGGGGATAGAACGCCTTCTGGGCCAGGTGCAGCATGACCGAGCTGTCCTTGCCGACCGAGTACAGCATGACCGGCCGCTCGCTCTCGGCCACCGCCTCCCGGAAGATCTGGATGCTGTCGGCCTCCAGCTGCTGGAGGTGGGTCAGTCGGGGCACGGTGGGCTCACCACTGGCCGGGATCGAGGGTGACGAGGACCTTGCCGCAGTCCTTGGAGCCCTCGAGTACGCCGAGCGCGTCGTCGAACCGGTCGAGCCCGAAGCGGTGGGTGACCAGGGACGACAGGTCGCGCCGGGCGAGGAGGTCGACGGAGTCGGCAAAGCGCGGCGGGTACTCGAACGAGCCCCGTACCGTGAACTCCTTCATCAGCATCATCAGGAAGCTGGTCTTGATCGGTGCGTAGTGGAGCGCCACCACCGACAGGCGGGCACCGAAGGCCCCGTGGGCGAGGACGTCGGTGATGACCTGATCGACCCCGGACGCCTCGATGAACGCGGCGGTCGCCGGCGTGGGACCGAACATGAACGGTGACGTCCCGTGGAGCGACGCCAGCTCCTCCCAGATGTCGGTGGCGGTCGGGTCGAGGGCAGCCTGTGCCCCGAGTCCGAGCGCGAGGTCCCGGCGCACGGCGCTCGGCTCGATGGCCACCACCCGTTCGTGGCCCCGGTCGACCAGCGTGGCGATGGCGGCGAGTCCGATGGGACCACAGCCGAACACCGCGACCCCGTCGCCCTGGCGTACGTCGGCCTGGTCGGCTGCGTGCATGCCCACCGCCAGCGGTTCGGCGAAGGCGGCGACGTCGAGCGGCACCTCGTCGGGAACCGGTGGAGGCGACGGTCGGCGTGGGTGATGTGCATGAGCGGGGTGAGGGCGCCTTGAGGACCACCGCTCCCGATCTTGGGCAGGTCGCCGGAGCCGGGCTGGGCGACCACGCGGTCACCGACCCGGAACTCCGCCACCTCAGGTCCCACCCACTCGACCGTCCCCGACATCTCGTGCCCGAGGCAGAGCGGCTCGGGCCCCGGACCGGCGATCCCGCCGAGCCGGATGTAGGTGAGGTCGGTCCCGCAGATGCCGCATGCGGCCACCCGGACCAGGGCATCGGCAGGCCCGGGTTCAGGCTCTGCGATGTCGTCGGTCCGGACGTCTCCGGGCCGGTGGACGGTACTTGGAGCACTGGTTCTCCTTCTTCAGCCGGCGAGGTACCCGCCGTCGACGGCGAGCGTGTGACCGGTGATGTAGCCGGCGGTGGCACTGGACAGGAACAGGGCGGCGCCCACGATCTCCTCGGGACGGCCGAGGCGCCCCATCGGGATGTGGGCCAGCTCGCCGTCGAGGAGCTCGGGGAACGCGGCCATGGGCGCGGTCATGGGCGTGTCGATGACCCCGGGGGCGATGGCGTTGACCCGGACCCCAGGCCGGCCCACCGGTTGGCCAGGCTGGCGTGAGGGCGACGACCCCGGCCTTGGCCGAGCCGTAGCCGGGCACGATCGGCGTCGCCCGGATAGGCGGTCATCGACGCCATGTTGACCACGCTGGCCCCGCCCTGCAGCCCGCTGGCGAACAGGGCTTGCGGCATCCCACGGTGAGGCGCATCGGCCCGACCAGGTTGAGCTCCACGCTGGCGGCGAACCCCTCGGGTTTCCACTCGTCGAGTCCGCCGGGCAGGTTGGCCCCGGCGTTGTTCACCAGGACGTCCAGGGCGTCGAGCGAGCCGACCAGGGCGTCGATGGAGTCCGGGTCGCCCAGGTCGACCGCCGGTAGTCGAACACGGCCAGGTCGGTGTCGTACGCGCCGGCGTCGGGTCCGGGTCCCGGTGACGACCACCCCGGCGCCCGCCGCGGCGAAGCCCCTGGCGATGGCGTGGCCGATCCCACTGGTCCCGCCGGTCACCAGCACCCGGGCACCGGTGAAGTCGAAGCCGGCGGAGTTCACCTCGCCCGCCCCAGCTTGTCGATGGACCGCGTGAGCCACGCCCGTTCCCAGAAGTTGGCGGTGCGTCGAGGAGCTCCTCGTGGGCGTCGAGCGCCACGTCCAGGGCACCGGCGTGGGCGGGCTCCGCGGCCAGCACGATGTCGGTGAGCTGCAGCGCCTCGACCGGCCGCCCGCGTCGAGGTGGGCGCGGGCGGCGGCCACCAGCGGGCCCGCCCCGGCGGCGGCCACCAGGTCGGGTGCGGTGGCCGACGGGTGCACCCCGTAGAGCTCGGTGGTCGAGCGGTGGTGGAACCAGCCGGCGTAGTTCTCCCAGATGGCCCGCACGTTCCACGACGTCTTGCCGTAGCCCTCGCCGACGTCGAGGTGGCCGGGGATGTGGACCTCCCGCATCAGGGTGTAGACGTCGGTCCCGGCGTTCATGCCGTCGACCGTCTGGTCGTGGACCGACTGCATCGCCTCCTGCATCGCCGCCACCTCGTCGGCGATCCGGTCGGCACCCTCGACGGGCTCGAAGTGGCCGGTGAGGAGCCGCTCGGGCTGCAGCTCCTGCACGATGTCGAGGGAGCGGATGTACGTCAGTGCGTCGCGGTAGCGGTCGCCCCGGATGGTGACCAGGTTCGGGACGTGCCCGAACAGGGGCCCGAACAGGTTGCCGCTCAGCAGGGTCCGTGTCTCGGGCAGCCAGACGACCAGCGAGTCGAACGTCTCGCCGCCGGGGGTGGCAGCAGCACGAGCTCCCGCCCGCCGATGGTCAGCTCCAGGCGCTCGTCGACGGTGGCCGTCGGTCCGGTGTGGCCTGGCCGCGTCGGCCACCCCGATCGACTGGGCGTACTCCATGGCGGCGAGGATGGCCCGCATCCAGGCGAACGCGGCATTGCGGGACCGGAACGCCCCGAGGCGGTCGTTGTCCGCCCGCCACGCGTCGTAGTTCGCCTGGGCGATGACTCGCTGCCCGGGTCGCGCAGGCGTCCGTCCCGCCGACGTGGTCGTAGTGGCCCTGGGTCAAGATGACGGCCCGGGTGGGCGACGGGTCGACCTCGTCGTAGGCCCGGCGGTGGAGCGGGCCCTCGAAGCCCATCCCGGTGTTCACCACGATCCGACCGTCGTCGGTCTGGATCAGGTAGCTGTTCGACAGGCCCGGCGGAGCCAGATGCCGTGGCCGAGGTCGGTCGCCGGGGCGTCGGTCGCCGGGGCGATGGCATCTGCACCAGGTAGC
>CAWJEK010000022.1:0-84731 GCA_963841885.1 uncultured Acidimicrobiaceae bacterium | reverse complement strand
GGCTCCCAGCTTCGCCTCACCGTGCGGCGCGACGGCATCACCTTCCAGACCGTGGTGGTCCTCACCGACGACTGACCGGACCACTCCCCGGCCGCGCCGTCCCGGGCGGCGGAGTCCGGCCGTAGCATGGGAGCCATGACGACGCCCGACCCCGGGGACCCGAGCAACCCGTTCCAGTCACTGCTCGGCGACATGATGAACATGCTGGGGTCGAACGGTCCCGACACCTGGGAGACGACCCGCTCCTTCGCCCTCAACGTGGCGACCGGCGGGACGCCCGAGGCCAACGTCGAGCCCATCCGGCGGATCCAGGTGGAGCAGCTGTCCCGGGTGGCGGAGCTGAACGTGGTCGAGGCCACCGGGATGCCGGTCACGCCGGACGGACGGCGCCTGACGTGCGTGCCTGTCGGCCGGGGCGACTGGACGCTACGGGCCCTCGAGTCGTGGCGCCCGGTGCTGTCCGCCCTGGCCGCCCCTCCCCCGCCCGACGCCGCCCAGCCGGCGACGCCGCCCGGATTCCCCGGCCTCGACCCCCTCGGCGACGACCCGACCGGCGGCATGGCCGCCATGCTCGGCCAGTGGGTATCGGCCATCGGCCCCATGTTCGTCGGCCTGCAGACCGGGTCGGTCGTCGGTCACCTGGCCCAGCGGACCCTCGGCCAGTACCCGTTGGCGGTGCCGTGGACGCCGTCCGACGAGCTCCTCCTGGTGCCCGCCAACATCGCCGCCTTCGCCTCCGACTGGAGCCTGCCCGAGGAGGAGGCGGTGCTGTGGGTGTGCGCCCGCGAGCTGGCCACCAACACGGTGCTGAGCCGGCCGGCCGTGCGACGCCACGTGGATGGCCTGTTGCTGGCGCTCGCCGCCTCGCAGGCGGCCGCCCAGCAGGACCTGGCCGGAAAGCTGCGCGGCATCATGACGGGCGAGGGATCGGACCCGATGCTCGGGAACGGTATGGACCTCGAGTCGATCCAGGGCATGTTCGGCGACCCCGAAGCCCTACTCGGTGACCTGCTCACGCCGGAGTCCCGGCGGAGTTCGGACCAGCTGACGTCGATCGCGGTGGTCGTCGACGCCTATGCCGACCACATCGCCACCCGGGTGGGGGAGAAGTTGGTCGGCTCCCACGCCCAGCTCGCCGAGGCCTGGTACCGCCGCCGGACCGAGCGGGGCAAGGGCGAGGAGGCGGCCGGTGCGCTCTTCGGCCTCGATCTCGAGCAGGCCCAGGTCGACCGCGGCCGGGCATTCGTGGCCGGTGTGGTCGAGCGGGCCGGGGACGAGGCGCTGGCCCGGCTGTGGGAGCCGGTGCGGAACCTGCCCACCCCGGCCGAGGTGGACGCCCCCGGCTTGTGGCTGGAACGTATCGACCTGCCCGAACTCGACGCCCCGGCCGACTGACCGGGAGCCGTCAGGCCGTCGTGTCGGGTGCCGGCTCGGCCGGAGCGGACTCGGCGGTCGGGGTCGTCGGCTCCTCCTCGGGGAGTCCGAGATCCCACTCGATCAGGATGTTCTCCCGCTCGGCGTCGCGGATGACCCGCTCGCGGTTGCGGCGGTACTGCGGGTCGTGGGGAGGCAGGAGTACCAGGCGGGCATTGGTCCGGCGACGGAACTCCTCGATGAGGGCCGGATCGCCGAAGTCGGAGCGGACCTCCCAGTGCGGGGCCACCGGGCCGAGGTAGACGACGCGCACGTGGCCGACCGGGGGCTGGGGCTCGGCGTCCTCGTCGGGGAGCGTCGGGTCGTCGTTGACCGGGGTCATGGCAGTGGTTCCTCCTGGGGCGGCAGTCCCGAGAGCCTACCGCCGCCCGGCGGCCGCTCCGGCGCCCGCCTCCGGGAGGACGGTGTGGGACGGACGGAGGCGGGAATGGTCCCTCCGAGCGCCCCTGGCCTCCGCGGCGGAGTGGCTTCCTAAGAAGGCCCAGGTCACAAATAAGAATCCGGTGAGGAATGCCGCAGAACAGCCGGATTCCGCATCACCGCCCGGTCCTGGGCGCGACACTGGGAAACAACGGACGAGCGGTCGCCCGGAGGGCGCAGAGCCCCCACCGCCCGCCCCTGAGGATCTGGAGGATCCATGGACACGGACTGGATGGAAGTCGGGAAGTGCAAGGACCTGTCGCCGTCCATCTTCTTCCCCAGCGACGGCGTCGGCGTCCAGGAGGCCCAGCGCATCTGCGCCGAATGCCCCGTCGCCGAGGCCTGCCTGGAGTACGCGCTCGTCGAGCGGGTCGACCACGGCGTGTGGGGTGGTAAGTCCGAGCGCGAGCGGCGTCGCATCCTGCGCCGGCGCCGGGTGGGCCTGAGCGTCGTCGGCGCCCACGCCTGAGCCCCGGGTCGTGCCGGGCGCGGCACCGGCCGAGTGCGTCATCAATATCAGCGAGGGTCGTGACCCGGCCGTCATCGCCGGGGTGGCCGGCGCCGGGGGCGGACTCCTCCGCGACGTGCACTCGGACGCCGAGCACCACCGTTCGGTGCTCACCCTCGTGGGCCACCTGCCCGACGTCGAGGCCGCCGCCCGCCAGGTGGCCGCGGCGGCCGTCGCCGGCATCGACCTGACCGACCACCAAGGGGTCCACCCCCGGTTGGGCGCCGTCGACGTCGTACCCTTCGTCCCCCTCACCCGTCCCGACGGCTCGACCACCCCATGGGAGGACGTGCTCGCCGCCCGGGACTCGTTCGCCCGCTGGCTCGGCGACTCGCTGGGCGTGCCCTGCTTCCTCTACGGCCCCGGCCGCACGCTGCCCGAGGTCCGCCGTGGCGCCTTCACCACGCTGGCCCCCGACTGCGGTCCCCCGGATCCGCACCCCACCGCCGGGGCCTGCGCCGTGGGGGCCCGGGACGTCCTGATCGCCTACAACGTGTGGATCGAGGGCACCACCGACCCCGGTCGGCCGACCGACTCGGCGGTGCGCGCCGCGCGGGAGATCGCCGCCGAACTGCGACGACCCGGACTGCGCACGCTGGGACTGGCCGTCGAGGGCGGGGCCCAGGTCAGCTGCAACGTGGTCGACGTCGACCAGGTCACCCTCGTCGACGTCTACGACGCCGTGGCCCGCGGGGCCCAGGCCCGGGGTTGCCACGTGGCGAAAGGAGAGCTCGTGGGCCTCCTGCCCGGACGGGCCCTGGCCGCCGTACCGGACCGGCGCCGCGCCGAACTCGGCCTACGGCCCGAGGACACCATCGAATTCCGCCTCGGCACGCCGGGGGACTGACCGCCGTCCGACTCCCGGTGCCGTCGCCTCAGGAGGCGGTGGCCGCCCGACGTTGCATGGCTCGCTGGCGGCGCAGCCGACGACGCTCGCGCTCGGACAGTCCGCCCCAGATGCCGAACTTCTCACCGTTGGCCAGCGCGTACTCGAGGCAGTCCTCGCGCACGACGCAGCCACGGCACACTTCCTTCGCCTCGCGGGTGGACGCACCCCGCTCGGGAAAGAACAGGTCAGGGTCTACCCCCATGCAGTTCGCTTTGGTCTGCCATGTCCGTTCCTGGGGCCCATACATCAGTGACACCATGTCCATCGCCAGACCTCCCTCCCACTCATCCATGCGACTCCGTCGGAAGCCGCATAGCACGGATGTAACTACAGGTCTGTAATCCTTCACCATCACGGCCGGAAACGCAAGAAAAAATGTGAATGTGGGAGTTGCGCGAAACGCCGCGTCCCGAGGGGCTGACCCCACGATACGGGCCACGCGCGTGCACGGCGGGCGGATCCGACAGGCCTGCTGGGCGGATGTCGCCCCCGGTGGTCACCCCGCCGGATCGGTTCCGGGGCCGCCCATCGCCGACCGTCCGGCCGGGTTGGGACGCCCCGTTTGTCCCCCTTCCGGGGGCTTCCATTTAGCCAACACCGGGCAGTCGACACGAGCTGTCGGGCCGGGCGACCTCCCGACCGGCGGTCAGCCGGCGCGGCGCCCCTGGGCCCGAATGGTCGTCTTGTGGTTGAGGAAGTCCACGAGCACGTAGTCGCCGAGCTCGCCGGGCGTCGTGGCGAAGGTCCGCCCGCGGTTGATGCGCGACAGCTGGTCCACGAATCCCCACAGACCGCGATCGGGGTCGAGCAGGAAGGTGTTGATCGTGATGTTGGCCTTGGTGCAGCGCATGACCTCGGCCAGCGTCAGCTGCAGGGTCTCGGGACGCGGCGGGTAGTTGAACTCCACGTCGTAGGAGAGGCCGCCGTCGTAGGACTCGAGGTGGGCGGTGGGCTCCCCGTCGGTCACCAGGATGATCTGCTTGGTGCCCTGCTGGTGGGCCAACATCTTGCGGGCCAGGATCAGCCCGTGCTGGAGGTTGGTGCCGTACACGTAGTCCCAGCTGACAGTGGGCAGGTCCTCGGGCTCGATCTCGCGGGCGACCTCCGAGAAGCCGACCAGTCCGAGGTAGTCGCGGGGGAAGCGTGACGTGATCAGGCTGTGCAGCGCCATGGCCATCTTCTTGGCGGGCACGAAGTTGTCGCGCATCGGCATCGACAGCGAGAGGTCGAGCAGCAGGACGGTCGCCGATCGGGTCAGCGCCTCGGTCTCGATCACCTCGAAGTCGTCGGGATGCAGCTGCACGGGGACCCCGCTGCCGGACCGCCGCACGGCGTTGTGGACGGTGCGGGACAGATCGAGGTTGAAAGGGTCGCCGTACTCGTAGGGTTTCGTCGTCTCCTCGCGGTCGTGTCCGGTGCCCGTCCACGTGGTCGCGTGGTTGCCGACCCGGTCTTTCGTGAGTTGGCCGAAGAGGTCGGACAGCGCCTGCTGGCCGATCCGGCGCGTGCCCTTGGGGGTGAGTTCGAAGCGACCCTCGCGCTGGTCGATGAGCCCGGCCTCCCGGAGCTGCTCGGTGAGCTTGGCCAGCCGGTCGAGGGAATTGGCCGCGTCCTCGCCCAATGACCTCCTCACCTTGTCGAGGTCGACCTCGGACAGGGCGGCGGGAGAGTTGGCCGAGCGCAGGAAGCCCTCGAGCTCGTCGAGGTCCCGCAGACGGGCGGCGGCGTCCGTCGCCTCCCCCATCCCCATGGGGTCGTCGCCCCGGAAGCGGAAGCGGTTCTCCCACCCGGCCTCGGGGAAGGCCCGCTGCAGGTTCTGGGCCAGGCGGTCGACCTGCCAGCGCAGGTCCATGTCCTCGAGCAACGACTCGGCCAGTCCCTGGAGCTGGGCCCGCTGCTCGGGGGACATCGAGTTCCACATGGCCTGGGCCGCCGCCATCCGCGCCGCCAGCTGTTCCAGCAGTTCGTCGAGGTCCTGGGGGTCACCGGGAAAGAGGTCGCCGAAGCGCTCCATGAACGACTCGAAGCTGGGGTCGATCTCCTCGCCCGCCTCGCGCTGCTCGACCATGCGGTTGAGCGCGTCGAAGGCCTGACGCATGTGCTCCAACTGCTCAGGATCCGGATTCGACAGGGCGTCCGACATCTGGTCGAAGTAGGTCTTGGTCACCTCCTCGCGTAGGCGCTCCATCAGTTCCTCGAAGTGCTCACGGGCCTCGGAGGACACGAATTCGTAGTTCTGCAGACTCCGCACCTGGCCCGCCAGGTCATTCGGGAGGAGATCGAGCTGCATCCGTCGCTCCGTGGCCACCTGGTCGGTGACGTCCTGGCGGCGCTGGTCCCCCGAGTCCCGGGCGTCCGACTCGAGCTGCTCGATGCCGAGGCGCTCCTCTTGGAGTACGTCCTGGAGCTCCTCGGCGATCTCGGAGTAGGCGCCCCCCAGGTCACCCTGCTCCAGCAGCTCCTCGCGCTCCGTGCGCAGGCGGTCGAGGAGTTCGCGCAGGCCCTGGACCTGCTCGCCGTCGGGGGTCCGCCAGCCGCGGTTGAGCATGCGCTGGAGGGCGTCGTGCAGGTCGCCGTTGGCCAGCAGGTCGTCCGTCAGCTGCTTCAGGATGGCGTCGGCGTCGTCGACCGACGACTCCTGCGAGCCGTCCCACCGCCGGTAGTCGTACCGCCAGGTCATCCCCGACCCCGGTACGTGGCGCGGGACCCAGCCGCCTCCTTGTTGAGGCGTTTCGTGAGGTGGAGCCCCTCGAGGATGAACTCGGTGGCGCTGGCCACCATCGCCGGGTCCTCCGATCCGCCGGTCAGGGCGCGCACCGGTGCCGACAGGGCCGGCACCAGTTCGAAGGTCTCGGCGTAGGCCGAGGCGGCCAGGTCGTCACCCGCGTGGACCACGGTGTCCTCGGTGAACGCGCCGACGACGGTCTGGGGCTCGGCGAGGTGGACACGGCGGCGGAACACCAGGAGGACGGCGGCGTTGAGGAGCTGGGCCAGGATGACCTCGTCGCGTCCCTCCTCGAGCGACTCGATCTCGACCTTGCCCTGGGTCGACGAGATGAGCGACTGCAGGTCCGAGATCCGGGGCACCGCCTCGGACTCACCGTTGCGCAGGGCCCGGCGGGTGGCGTTGGCCACCAGGGTCTCGTAGTTGGCGATCGTCAGCCGCACCGACACCCCGGAGCGCTGGTTCAGGTGGGGGCTCTGGCGGGCCAGCTGGCTGAGCTCGGCGACGATCTCGGCCATGAACTCCGGCACCTCGACGGCGGGGGCCCCGACCTTGCCCGAGGTCGTGCCGTCCCCCCGCCCCGGCAGGTCGGCCTCGAGCTCGGCGATGCGGAGCTCGGTGGCGGCGTCCGGCGGGTAGTGGGTGCGGATCTGCGCGCCGAAGCGGTCCTTCAGCGGAGTGATGATCCGACCGCGGTTGGTGTAGTCCTCGGGGTTGGCCGTGGCGACCAGCACGATGTCGAGCGGCAGGCGCACCCGGTGGCCGCGGATCTGGACGTCGCGCTCCTCCAGCACGTTGAGCAGGCCCACCTGGATGCGCTCGGCGAGGTCGGGAAGCTCGTTGACGGCGAAGATCCCGCGGTTGAGGCGGGGCACCAGGCCGTAATGGATGGTCAACTCGTCCGACAGGTACCGTCCCTCGGCCACCCGGATGGGGTCGACCTCGCCGATGAGGTCGGCGATGGAGGTGTCCGGGGTGGCCAGCTTCTCGCCGTAGCGCTCGCTGCGGTGCACCCAGGCGACCGGCAGGTCCTCCCCGGCCTCGGCCAACAGGTCCTTGGCGAAGCGCGAGATCGGATGGAAGGGGTCGTCGTTGATCTCGGAGTGGGCGACGACCGGCAGCCATTCGTCGAGCAGACCGACCATCGAGCGGATGATGCGCGTCTTGGCCTGGCCGCGCTCGCCCAACAGGATGATGTCGTGGCCGGCGAGGACGGCGTTCTCCAGTTGGGGCAGGACGGTGTCCTCGAAGCCGAGGACACCGGTCACCAGCGGTTCGCCGGCGGCGATGCGGGCGGCCGCGTTGCGGCGGATCTCCTCGGCCACGGTGAGCGGCGCCCACCCCGCCTGGCGCAGGGCCCCGAGCGTGGTGACGTCCGGCGGAGGCGTCAGACGGGCGGCGAGGTCCACGGTGGCGGTGTGGGGGGCAGGCTCGGGGCTGGTCATGCCGCTGAGCCTACGCGGGGCGCCGTCGTCGTGGAACGCCGGCCCCGACCGGGGGCCGATGTCTCCCCACACCCCGGTTGCCCCTCAGCCCACCCTGGTGAGCCCTGTTTCGCACCGTGGGCCCAGTGGTGGAATGATAAGCGTCAGCCAGCGCACAGGTCCCCGGGCCTGCGCGCGCCGGGGCGCGTTCCGCCCCACAGAGCGCCGGCGACGGCCACGGACACGGCCGGCACGGCCCGATGAGGGAGAAGAGCATTGACGACGTTGGAGGGCGCATCGCCAGCACCGGACGTAGCAGTCACCCCGGTCGTACTCGGCGGGGCGCGCGGGGGCCCCGATGTCCCGACGCTCCGCACCGACCGCTACTGGGTCCAGCCGGTGGTGACCTTCGTGGTGCTCACGTCGTTCGTGGCCTACGCCAGCTGGGCCGCCTTCGTCAACAAGAACTACTTCGTCGGGTCATCGGCCCACCGCAACCTGATCTCACCCTTCTACTCCCCCTGCCTGACGGCCAGCTGCGTGCCCGGCGCCGCCCACACCGCCACCATCTCGTGGTGGGAGATCAGCCCGGCGCTGTTGATCCTCATCTTCCCGCTCGGCTTCCGGATGACCTGCTACTACTACCGCAAGGCGTACTACCGGTCGTTCTGGCTGGCTCCGCCGGCCTGTGCGGTCTCCGACGCCCACGGCTCGTACACCGGTGAGTCCCGCTTCCCCCTGCTCCTGCAGAACGTCCACCGCTACTTCTTCTTCTTCGGCCTCATCTTCAACGTCATCCTGACCATCGACGCCGTCATGGCCTTCAGCCAGCCGGGCACGCCGAGCGGGATCGGCATCAGCGTGGGCACCGTGGTGCTGGTGGTCAACGCCGTACTCCTCTGGCTGTACTCGCTGAGCTGTCACGCCTGCCGCCACCTGTGCGGGGGCGGCGTCAAGCAGTTCTCCAAGGCGCCCGTCCGCTACAAGCTCTGGAAGACCCTCACCCCGCTCAACGGCAAGCACATGCTGTTCGCCTGGATGAGCCTCGTCTTCGTGGCCTTCACCGACCTGTACGTGCGCCTGGTGGCCAGCGGCGCGATCCACGACTACGGCATCCACTTCTAAGGGCGACGAGCATGAGCGACTACGAACAGTACGAATTCGACGTCATCATCATCGGCGCCGGTGGCGCCGGGCTGCGGGCGGCGGTCGAGGCCCAGGAGATGGGGCTCCGCACCGCGGTGGTCTGCAAGTCCCTCCTGGGCAAGGCGCACACCGTGATGGCCGAGGGCGGCATGGCCGCGGCGATGGGCAACGTCTACCCCGAGGACAACTGGAAGGTGCACTTCCGCGACACCATGCGCGGCGGCAAGCTCCTGAACAACTACCGGATGGCCGAGCTGCACGCCAAGGAGGCCCCCGACCGGGTCCGCGAGCTCGAGGCCTGGGGGGCGCTCTTCGACCGCACCAAGGACGGCCTGATCCTCCAGCGCGACTTCGGTGGTCACCGCTACGCCCGGCTCGCCCACGTGGGCGACCGGACGGGCCTCGAGCTCATCCGCACCCTGCAGCAGAAGGCCGTGGCCGACGGCATGGAGGTGTTCATGGAGCTCAAGGTGCTGCGCCTCCTCCATGATGCCGACGGCACGGTGTCCGGACTGGTCGGCTACTGGCGTCCCTCGGGCGGCTTCGTGGTGATCAAGGCCAAGTCCGTCGTGCTGGCCACCGGCGGTGTCGGCAAGAGCTGGCTGTACACCTCTAACTCGTGGGAGTCGACCGGAGACGGGCACGCCATGGCTCTGTGGGCCGGCGCCGACCTCATCGACATGGAGTGCGTGCAGTTCCACCCGACCGGCATGGTCTGGCCCCTGTCGGTGCGCGGCATCCTGGTGACCGAAGGCGTCCGCGGCGACGGTGGCGTGCTCCGCAACTCCGAGGGCGACCGCTTCATGTTCAACTACGTGCCCGACATGTTCCGGGCCGAGACGGCCGACTCGGAGGACGAGGCCGACAAGTGGTACGACGACCACACCGCCGGCCGGCGACCCCCGGAGCTCCTGCCCCGGGACGAGGTCGCCCGCTCGATCAACTCCGAGGTCAAGGCCGGCCGGGGGAGCCCCCACGGTGGCGTCTTCCTCGACATCGCCACCCGGCGCTCGGCCGAGGACATCCGCCGTCGACTGCCGTCCATGTACCACCAGTTCAAGGAGCTGGCCGGCGTCGACATCACCGCCGAGGCGATGGAGGTCGGTCCGACCTGCCACTACATCATGGGCGGCATCCGGGTCGACGCCGACTCGACCGCGGCGACCGTTCCCGGGCTGTTCGCGGCGGGCGAGGTGGCCGCCGGCATGCACGGCGCCAACCGGTTGGGCGGCAACTCGCTCTCGGACCTCCTGGTCTTCGGACGCCGGGCCGGCATCGGCGCCGCCGAGTTCGCCCAGGGACGGGCGGGGGACGTGACGCTGGACGAGGGCCAGATCCAGGACGCCATCGACGCCGCGGTCGCTCCCTTCCAGCGGACGGAGGGCGAGAACCCGTACGACATCCAGCACGACCTGCAGGAGACCATGCAGAGCCTGGTCGGCATCATCCGGACCGGATCGGAGCTGGAGGAGGCCCTGGGCAAGCTGGAGGAACTCGAGGATCGGGCCAAGAACCTGGCGGTCAAGGGTGGCACCACCTACAACCCCGGGTGGAACCTGGCCACCGACCTCCCCTCCATGCTGACCGTCTCCCGGTGCACGACCATGGGTGCGCTCAACCGAAAGGAGAGCCGCGGCGGCCAGACCCGGGACGACTTCCCGACGGCCGACCCCGAGATGGGCAAGCTCAATTTCGTCGAGCGCATCGCCGACCCGTCGTCCGCCCCCAGGGGCGTCGGCGGCACCCCGTCGGTCCGGTCGATCACCAGTCAGCCCGAGCCCGTACCGGTGATGCCGGACGACCTTCGGGCGCTACTCGAGGAGGCGCTCTGATGGCCGAGGAGATCATCCGCAGCAACCAGAGTGGAGAGGTCACCATGCGGATCTGGCGGGGTGACGAGACCGGTGGCGAATTCGCCGAGTACGTCATGCCGGCCCAGGAGGGCGAGGTCGTGCTCGACGTCGTCCACCGCGTCCAGGCCACCGAGGCCCCCGACCTGGCGTGTCGCTGGAACTGCAAGGCCGGCAAGTGCGGATCGTGTTCCGCCGAGATCAACGGTCGGCCCTCGCTCATGTGCATGACCCGCATGGACACGCTCCCCCCGGTGAGACGGTGACCGTCGCCCCCATGCGGTCCTTCCCGGTGATCCGCGACCTCGTGACCGACGTCTCGTACAACTACGAGGTGGCCAAGCGGATCCCGCCGCTCAGCGCCCGCCCCAAGACGGACGACGAGGTCGAGGCCGGCGGGTACCGCATGGCCCAGATCGACGTCGAGCGGAGCCAGGAATTCCGCAAGTGCATCGAGTGCTTCCTGTGCCAGGACGTGTGCCACGTCGTTCGCGACCACGAGGAGAACAAGACGGCCTACGCCGGACCCCGATTCTTCATCCGGTCGGCCGAACTCGAGATGCACCCGCTCGACACCAACGACCGTCGGGAACTGCTCCAGGAGGAGCAGGGCCTCGGCAAGTGCAACATCACCAAGTGCTGCACCGAGGTCTGCCCCGAGCACATCAAGATCACCGACAACGCCATCATCCCGCTGAAGGAGCGGGTGGTCGACGCCAAGTACGACCCGGTGGCCTGGTTGGGACGCAAGATCCGCAACCGCTCGAGGCGCAGTGCGGCCGAGGCCGCGGCGCTGGCGCCGGCCCAGGGCCCGGCGGCCGTGCTGCCCCCGGGCGGCACCCACGGCATCCCCCAGCCCCACGATCCCGGTGCGCCGGTGCTGGCCGCCACCGCCCCGGTGGCCCCGACCGTCAACGTCGCCCCCGGTGATCCGGTGGACGCCGTCACCCCGACCGCCCCGGTGGCCACCGGCGAGTCGACCGAGCAGGACGCCCCGGAGTGATCCGCCGCCGCGGGGAGTCGTGCGTGCCCCGCTTCCTGACCCCCGAGTGGGTGGCCGGGGTCAACGCTGCGCTCGAAGGTGTCCTCCTGCCGACCCCCGGCCCCGATGCCGGGCTGGCGGCGGCCGACGGTCGGTTCACCGTGGCCGAGGAGGTCCGTGGCACCCCGGACGGCGACGTACGGCTGGTCCTGCGAGCCGACGCGGGCACCCTGGCCCTGGAGCTGGGTCCCCTGGACGCACCGGACGTCCCGGCGGAGGTGACCATCGCCCTCGGCTACGAGGACGCCGCCGCGCTGTCCGCCGGGCGGCTGTCCCCGGCCGAAGCGCTCACCGCCGGCCGGATCCGCGTACGGGGCGACCTGTCGGTACTGGCGGCCGGACAGGAACTGCTGGCCGCCGCCCGCGAGCACACCCGGGGCCTCGACGCCGTGACCACCTACTGATCCCTCGGGAGGGAACCACCATGGACATCCTGGCCAGCAGGATCCTCCTCCACCCCGCGGAGCTCGACCGGACCCTCGCCTTCTACCGTGACGGCCTGGGCCTGGCCGTGGCCCGCGAATTCGGCGAGGGCGACCACCGGGGCGTGGTCTTCTTCGCCGGCGGCGGGTTCATCGAGGTGTCGGGCACCGGGCCGCCGCCGGGACGGCCGGGCGTCGCCCTCTGGCTCCAGGTCGGATCGATGGACCACACCGTCGCCGGGCTGGCCTCCCGTGACGTGCCGCTGACCCGGGCGCCGGCACTCGAGCCGTGGGGCCTGGTCGAGGCCTGGGTGGACGACCCCGACGGTGTCCGCATCCACCTGGTCGAGGTGCCGGCCGACCACCCGCTGCGTCGCGACCTGCGCCCCCTCCCCCGTCCGGTTAGGCGGAGTTCCCGCGGCCGGTCGACGAATCCCGTGAGTACGGTGGGGCCGTGGCGACGCTCCCCGTCGCGGTCGTGTCGGCGACCGCCTACTGGACCTCGGTGGTCGTCGGCCTGGCGCTCTGCGTCGGCCTGTGCGTCGTCGCCCGGCGCCGTCCGGGACTCTGGACCGAGGTGGCCATCCGGATCGTCGGGGTGGGCCTGGCCGCCGACGCCGTCACGTACACCGTGGCCGAACTCCGCCAGGGGACGTGGTCGGCGGCCACCTCCCTCCCGCTCGCCCTGTGCAACGTGGCGGTGCTGGTGGCCGCCGTCGCCTGCTGGTGGCACGTGCCGGTGCTGGTGGAGCTGACCTGGTTCTGGGGCATGGCCGGCACCCTCCAGGGGCTCCTGACCCCCGATCTGGACGTCGGCTTCCCCCATCTCGTCTTCTTCGAGTACGTCGTCGGCCACGCCGGCATCGTCGTCGCCGCGCTCTTCCTGGTGGTCGGCATGCACCTCTGGCCGCGGCCGGGGGCCGTGTGGCGGGTCCTGGCCATCAGCGTGGCCTGGACGGCCGTGGTCGGTGGGGCCGACGCCCTGACCGGGGGCAACTACATGTTCCTACGCCGGCGCCCCGGCGAATGGACGCTGCTGTCGGTCCTCGGCCCGTGGCCGTGGTACCTGCTGGGCGCCACCGCCGTGGCCCTGGTGCTCTTCGGTCTGCTGGACGCACCCTTCTGGCTGGCCCGTCGTCGGCGTGACGACGACATCCCCACCCACCGCGGGACCGATGCCCTCGCCTGAGACCGGGCCGGGCACGGGACCCCGGGTCGTCGGGTGGCGGGACAAGGTGGTGCTCGGCGTCGTGCTGGCCGCCTTCGCCTCCGGATTCGGCCAGTTCGGCGAGGTGGCGGCGCTGGGCAGCGTGGCCCGCACGTTCGGGCACGTGGCGAGGACGGGCACCCTGTCGGCCCAGGTCGGCCTGTCGGCCACCACGCTGGGGGTCGGACTGGCCGTGATCCGGCTGGCCTCGCTCGGTGGGCTGCCCCTGACCGGACTCGCCGACCGCTTCGGTCGTCGCACCATGCTCCTGGCCACCGTATCCGTCGGCTTGGTGGCCACCGTGGTCGCCGCCGCCAGCCCCGGCTACTGGTGGTTCGTCGTCATCTTCGCCCTGGGACGGCCGTTCCTCAGCTCCACCAACGCCCTGTCCCAGGTCAGCGCGGCCGAACAGACCTCCTCCACCGACCGGGCCAAGGCGGTGGCCCTGGTCGCCGCCGGCTACGGCGTGGGCGCCGGCCTCACCGCCTTCATCCACAGTCTCGGATCGTCGGTGCTCGGCTTCCGGGGCATCTTCGCCCTGGCCGTCGTGCCCCTCTGCCTGGTGCCGCTGATGGCCCGCTGGACCACCGAGCCCGACCGGTTCACCATCTCCGCCGCCACCCAGCACCCGATACCGGTGCTCGGCGCCGTCGGGCGGGCCTTCCGCGGCCGCCTGGTCGTGATGGTGGCCTTGGCTTTCGCCATCTCCTTCGTGACCGGGCCGGCCAACACCTTCGTGTTCCTGTTCGCCCAGAACGTGGTGCACCTGGCCGGCGGCATCGTGGCCGCCATGGTGGTGGGCGCCGGGGTGACCGGGCTCGCCGGCCTGCTGACCGGGCGCTGGCTGTCCGACCACGCCGGGCGCAGGCCGACCGGGGCGCTCGGCCTCGTCGGCATCATCGTGTTCGGTACCCTCACCTACGCCGGGTCGCCCGCCGCCCTCGTGGTCGGCTACCTGCTCAGCGTCTTCGCCGGGTCGGTCTTCGCCCCGGCCATCGGGTCGCTGCTCAACGAGCTGTTCCCCACTTCGGTGCGCGCCTCGGCCGCCGGATGGTTCCTGGTGGCCGGCGTCATCGGGGCCGTGATCGGGCTGATCGTGTTCGGCGCCGTCGCCGAGGTCGACAACCGCTTCTCGCTGGCGGCCGTGGTCACCTTCCTGCCGGCCGCCGCCGCCGCCCTGCTGTTCCTGGCGGTGCCCGAGACACGGGGTCGGGAGCCCGAGGACCTGTGGCCGGCCGGATGAACCGCCGGTGGGCGGTCGCCGGCGCCGTCGCGGCGGTCGTCGTGTGCACGGCGGCCGCCCTCACCACCCCGTTCACGCCGGGGGCCGACATCACGGTGGCCGCCGGGTTCGCCCTGATCCTGGCGCTCCCCCTGGTGCGCCGGATCCACACCACCGGTGCGGTGACGGTCGATCGGACGCCGGCGCCTGACGGCGCCCGACGGTGGGGAGCGCGATGGGCGGTGGTCCTGGGCCCGCTGCTGGCCGCACTGATCTGGGAACTCGTCTGCTTCGCCCACGGTGACCGCGCCGCTTGGCCGACGGTCAGCTCCCTGCTCGACGACGTCGACGGTTCCCCGTTCGGCCGGGTGATCTCCTGCGCGGCCTGGCTCGGCCTCGGCTGGGCCCTGGTGGCCCGATGAGCGCCGGGGCCGGCGTGGTGGTGACGTGGGTGGTCGTCGGCGTCGCCGTGGTGGCCGGAGCGGTGGCCGGCCCCGTGTCCCGGGGGCGCCTGCCCGGGTACGGGGCGCTCGTCCGGGCCATCACCCGGGCCCCCGCCCTGCGCGTCGGGGTGGTGCTGGCCTGGATGTGGCTGGGCTGGCACGCCTTCGCCCGTTGATTCTGCGCCCGGCCGGTGCGGACCCGACGGCGACCCGATAGCGTCGCAGGCCGTGACCCCCGGCCCCCGCGTCGAGCGCCTCGACCACGTCCAGCTGGCCATGCCGGCCGGCGCCGAGGACCGGGCCACCGCCTTCTACGAGGGCCTGCTGGGCATCCCCCGGGTCCCCAAGCCGCCGGAGCTCGAGGTGCGGGGCGGCTGTTGGTTCGAGGACGGGACGCTCCGCGTCCACCTGGGGGTGGAACAGGACTTCCGCCCGGCGAAGAAGGCCCACCCGGCCCTCGCCGTCGCCGGCCTCGACGAGCTGTGTGCCGTGCTGGAGGCAGCCGGACACCCGGTGACCCGCACCGAGGACGTGCCCGGGATGCCGCAGTGGTACGTGGCCGACCCGTTCGGCAACCGCATCGAGCTGCTCCCGGCCTGAAGCCACCGGAACGAGGCGGAAACCCGAATGCGCGAACGCATCCGCACGGTGTCGGCCGTCTTCGCCTCGGCGTTCGGGAACCGGGATCTCCGCAACGTGGGCTTCGCCTACGCCCTGTTCAGTGCCGCGGAGTTCGGCGCCTGGATCGCCCTCCTGGTGTTCGCCTTCGATCGGGGTGGACCGACCGCGGCGCTCGTCATCACACTCGTCCAGCTGGTTCCGTGCGTGCTGCTCGGTCCCGTGATCGGCGCACTGGTCGAGCGGTGGACGCCGGCCCGGTCGCTCGTCGCCGGCTACGGCCTCCAGGTAGTCTCCCTGGGCGGCGTGGCCGCCGCCGTGGCCACCCACGCCCCGTACGCGGTCGTCGTGGCGCTCTCGCCCCTCGTCAACCTGTCCCTGACCGTGACCCGGCCCGCCCAGTCGGCGGTGCTGCCCGCCGCCGTCCGCACCGCCGAGGAGCTCACCGCGGCCAACGTCATGACCGGTTGGACCGAGAGCGCCGCCGCCCTGGTCGGTCCCGCCGTCGCCGGCGTGGCCCTCGGGCTCGGCGGCGTGGCCGCCGCGCTGGTGACCATGGCGGTGCTGCCCCTCGGTTCGCTGCTGGTGTCGGCTCCCGTGGTGCGGCGCCTGGCCCGTCGGGGACTGGTGGACACGGCCTCCGACCGGAACGCGGACGTGGCCGGCCTCGTCGGTGCGCTGCGGTCGAACCTGTCCCGGACGCTGCGCGATCCCGGCATCCGCGTGCTCCTCATCGTCACCACCTTCTTCTACGTGCTGATCGGTGCCCTCGACTTCCTGGCCGTGGCGGTCGCCCTCCAATTGCTGCACACCGGCCCGGGTGGTCCCGGCTTCCTCAACGCCGCGGTGGGGGCCGGCCAGCTCGCCGCCGCCCCGCTCACCGCCTTCCTGGTGGGCCGGCACCCGCTGTCACCCACTCTGGTGATGTCCCTGGTGCTGTCGGTCGGAGCGTTGACTCTGGTGGCGGTCCGTCCCGACGCCGCCCTGGCCCTCGTGCTGTTCGCCGTGGTCGGGACGGGCACGGCGGTGTTCAACGCCACCGGCAAGACGCTCATGCAGCGGGCCGCACCACCCGACGCCATCGCCGGTTCGTTCTCCGTGGTCGAGTCCCTGATGGACTTCGGTCTGGTCCTCGGTGGCATCCTGGCCTGGGCCGGGGTGCAGCTGGTGGGTACCCGGGGCGCCCTGCTCGTCCCGGCCGTGGCCGCCGGGGTGCTGCTCGTCGCCCTCGGCCGCCGGCTCCGGGAGGTCGACGCCTCGGCCACCATCCCCCAGGTGGAGATCCGCCTGCTGCGCTCGATCCGCATCTTCGCCCCCCTGGCCGCCCCGACGATCGAGCTCGTGGCCCGCGAGCTCGAGCCGGTGACGGTCCGGGCCGGGACGTGTGTGATCGCCGAGGGTGATCCCGGCGACCGCTACTTCGCGGTGGCCGACGGTGAGCTCGACATCAGCCGTGCCGGGGCGCACCTGGTACGGATCGGCCGCGGGGACGGCTTCGGCGAGGTGGCCCTGGTGCGCAACGTGCCCCGCACGGCCACGGTGACGGCCCTCACCGACTGCCTCCTCTACGCACTGGACGGTGACGTCTTCCTGGAGACGGTCACCGGCAATCCGTCGGCCGGTCGGCTCGCCGGTGAGATCGCCGACGGGCACCTCGGCCGGCCCCGGCCCGGCGACGAGGGGCCTTAGGCCGGCGCAGTCCCCCGGACGCCGTCGCCCGACCCGACGGCACTCCCCCTAGGGGGTCTTCTCTACCTCGACCTTGATGGCCTCCAGCGTGGTCCGCATGCCGTTGCGGTTGGTCTTGCCCCGGGCCCAGCCGAGCACGGCCCAGTAGAGCTTCATGGCCGCCGTCGGGGCGAGGCGGAAGGACTCGGTGACGTCCGAGCCACCACCGGCCGGCTCGATGGCGTAGGCCCAGTGGTTGAGTGCCTTGTCGCCGGTCAGGACGTCGAATCCGAACCGGGCGCCGGGCACGCACTCGGTCACCACGCAGGTGGTCCAGTAGACCGGTCCCTTGCCGTTGCGCTTTACGTGGCCACGGAACTTGGCGCCGACGGCGGGTCCGGACGCACCGTCGAGCCACTCGGCCTCGAAGGTCTCCGGGCTGTAACTGCCGATCCGCGTGACGTCGCTGACCAGGGCCCAGACGTCATCGGGGGAGGCGTCCATGTGAACGGTTACCGAGTCGTGCATGGAGCCACCCTAGGGGTGTCACCGGACGCCGCGCCCGGCGCCGCCGGAGGGCCCGTCAGGGCAGCAGGTCCTCCACGTCGGCCCGCTCGGCCAACAGCTCCTCGGTGGTGACCCGGATCCGTTCGGTGGCGAACTCGTCGTGGGTCAGCCCTTCGACGACGGTCCAGCCACCCTGCCCGTTCGCCCGCACCGGGAAGCCGAACTGGAGGCCCTGGGGCACGCCGTACTCACCGTTGGAGACGACGGCCAGCGAGGTCCAGTCGTCACCCGTCGTTCCGTGGTGGATGGCGGCCACCGAGTCGATGGCGGCGTTGGCGGCCGAGGCGGCCGAGGACAGGCCCCGGGCCTCGATGACGGCCGCCCCGCGCTTCTGCACGGTGGTGAGGAAGTCGCCCTGCAGCCAGGGTTCGTCGCCGATGACCTCGGCGGCCGGCTTGCCGTCGATGCGGGCGTTGCCGAAGTCGGGGAACTGGGTGGCCGAGTGGTTCCCCCAGATGGCCAGGTTGGTGACCGAGGCCACCGGGACGCCGGCCTTCTTGGCCAGCTGGCTCTTGGCCCGGTTCTCGTCGAGACGGGTCATGGCGAACCAGCGGTCGGCGGGGACCTCGGGGGCGTTCGAGCGGGCGATCAGGCAGTTGGTGTTGCAGGGGTTGCCGACCACCAGCACCCGGACGTCGGTGGCCGCGTTGTCGGCGATGGCCCGGCCCTGGGGCCCGAAGATGCCGCCGTTGACCGTGAGCAGGTCACCGCGCTCCATGCCGGCCTTGCGGGGGATCGACCCGACCAGGAGGGCCCAGGAGGTCCCGTCGAATGCGGTGTCGAGGTCGGTCGTGGTCACGATGTCGTCGACCAGTGCGAACGCGGAGTCGTCGAGCTCCATCACCACGCCCTCGAGCGCCTTCATGCCGGGCTCGATCTCGAGCAGGCGGAGCACCACCGGCTGGTCGGGGCCGAACAGGGCGCCCGAGGCGATCCGGAAGAGGAGTGCGTAGCCGATCTGGCCGGCGGCGCCCGTGACGGTGACGTGGATGGGATTCTTGGCTGCCATGGGGCCGAGGCTACTTGCGGCCGGTCGGGCCGGTCGAACCGGGCGACCCGCCGCCCGAGGGGGTCGGCGCGCTCGGCTCAGGGCACGGAGACCGGTGCACTGCCGGGGCTGACCGGGCCGCTCCAGGAGTGGAGGACGGGGGTGTCGGTGTAGATCCAGCTGCCGGCGGGCACGGAGGTCTCCGTGCAATGGTCGGTCGTCACCACCCCGCTGCACCCCGGCCCGGCCGGCGACTGCGCACCGGTGTCGGCGTTGGTCCGGTCGACGAGGTACCCGGCGACGGCCTGGCCCCCCGGCAGGGTCGCCGGTGCCCAGCTCACGACGACCTGCGTGGAGGTGGCCCGCCCGGACGGCTGGCTGCCGGTCGGCATGACGTAGGCCGCTCCGCCCGCGGCGCCCGTCCCCGCCGCCGTCCAGGCGGCCTCGGCGACCGCCGGGGTGAGCACGAGCGCCGAGGCGATCGCGGCGCCCAGCGCCACGGCCACCAACCGGATCCGGGCGGTGCGGTCGCGGCTCATCGGGTGGACCCCCTGCCGTGGTATCGGAGGGCGAAGACGGCCCCCTGACAGGCGTTGCCGGCCGCCGTCACCATGGTCGCCGCCACGGTCACCACGGCGTGCCCACCCGCCGGCACGACGAGTTCACCACCGGTGAACGCGGTCACCACCAGATTGGCCTTCTTGCACTGTCTGGAGGCGTTGGCGACGGACGTGGTCACCGAGGTGACCGTCACCGGGGTCCGGGACGCGTTGACGATGGTGAGCGGCAGCGGCAGGGTCGCCCCCGGGTACAGGCCGGACACCGACCCCGAGACGGTGAGCGCTCCGGCCACCCGGGACTGGGCCGCGCCGACCCGTTCGCTCGTCGACGTGACGCCGCCGGGCGGTGCCGGCGCGGCCGAGGACCGGCCGAGACCGGTGAACTCGAGGGGCCGGGGGCCGGCCCCGGCCGGCACCACGAGCGCGGCCGCGGCCACGCCCGAGGCGACGACGAGGCCGACGACGAGGCCGACGACGAACCGTCGGGCGATGGGCATGGCGGTCGCTGCTCGTCCGGTCCGGAGCCGGTCAGCTCTGGGTCGCGGCCACGGTCACGGGAACGGTCGCCTCGGCGCCCTGGCACCCGTTGGGGGCCGAGGAGGCGAGGTCGACCACGCCGTTGATCTGCAGTGCCCCGGTCGTCGAGTTGGCGGCCACCGGGAAGTCGAGCGACGTCGGTGCGCCGGCGTCCAGGGTGAAGTTCGACGACGGGCAGGCCGTGGGATTGGTCGACACGGGTGCCCCCCAGGCCAGACCCGTCAGGTTGACCGGGAACGGATTCGGGTTCTGGACCGTGAGGTAGACCCAGCCGGCGGGGCCGCCCGGATACAGGGACGCCCCGCTGCTCCCCGGCGTGACCGCGGTGACCACGAGGCTCTGGGACACGTCGGCGCCGGCGCCACCGCTGCCGCTTCCCGACGTCGTCCAGAGGGCGACGGCCACGCCGCCTCCGAGCCCGACGGCGGCGGTGGTGGCCGCCACTCCGACGATGAGTTTCCTGAGCTTCATGATTCCTCCTGGGTTGGTGAGAGGTGGGCGCTGCGGGGGTGAGACGGTCTCCGTGGCGGGAGCGGAGCGGACGGGAAGGCCATGGAATCGACGGTACGGGAGCAGGCCCGTAACGGATATTCCGGAAACCTGGAATCTATGGAGCCGGTACCGCCGCCCCCGGCGTGCGAAGGTCCGATCAGGAGCCGTTGCCGTAGGAGACGACGTCGCCCTCCGGCCAGACCACGCCGCGGAGGCCGAGCTCCCAGTAGCCGTCCCCGTAGGGGTCGACGGCCATGGCGACCATGCGCTGGGACGCCGCCACTACGACGGTGGACTGGCTGGACATCATGGTTCCTCCTGGGTCGTCGGGACACGGACTTTCGCGTGGGCGGACCTCGCGGGCGGCACGGAGACGGCGCCGACGATGCGGTCGATGCGGAGGCCGCAGCGGTCGGCCGCGTCGAGGACGAGCTCCTTCGACGGCGCCTCGAAGAGGAGGAAGCAGGTCTCCTCCTCCGCCACATGGATCTGCCGGACGAGACGCACCGGCGTGCTCCCGGTGACGAGCCCCTCGGCCGCCCGGTGCACGTCGTCGACGCCGGGCAGGCCCGCGGCCGCGGAACGGTCGGAGACGTAGACCTCGGCGAGGAATTCGGGCACGTGGCCGACGGTACGGGAGGACCGCCCGGGGGGATACGGCGGAAACCTGGAATCTATGGAACTTGCGGTGCCCCGCCGACGGCGTCCCGCTCGTCCAGGCGGCGGGCCAGCTGGGTCCGGGACCGCACCCCGAGCTTGGCGTAGGCATGGGAGAGGTGGGCCTCCACCGTGTACACGCTCACGAAGAGGGCGGCGGCGATCTCCTTGTTCGACCGGCCCGCCACCGCCAGGTCGACGACCTGGCGCTCACTGGGCGTGAGCTCACCGCCACCGGAACGGCGCCCGCTGACGCGCTCGAGTTCGGCGCGGACCTGGGCGCTCCAGCCCGTGCAGCCCAGTCGGTCGAAGGCGGCCAGGGCCTCCCCGAGCGACCGGCGGGCGTCGGCTCGCTTGCGGTGACGCCGCTGCAGGGCCCCGAGATGGAGCAACGAGCGGGCGGCGTCGAACTCGAGGCCGAGATCGCCGTAGCGGCCGGCGGCGTCGCGGAGGGCGGCGGCCGCATCCTCGTCGTATCCACCGGCCAGGGCGATGGTGGCCCGGGCCCGTCCGAGGGTGACCAGACCCCAGGGGTGGTCCTGGGCCCGCGACAACTCCTCGAGGCGGTCGGTGACGCCCGTCGCCGTCTCCAGGTCACCGCCCACCGCCAACGCCTCGACCAGGTCACCGGCCACGGGGAAGGCCCCCGGATCGTCGACCCCTTCCACCCGGGTGTACTCCCACACCTCGAGCAGGTGTCGCGCGGCCAGGACGGCGTCGTCGTCGGCCAGGGCCGCGAGTCCCAGGGCGCGCCTGGCCTCCAGGCGGTCCCATCCGGCCTGGAGGTCGTCGGCCGGACCCTCGAGTACGAGGCCGGCCTCGGCCCTGGCCTCCTCCGGCCGCCCGACGACCGCGGCCAGCACGGCCCGCAGGCGTGCCTCGAGCGCCAACGGGCCGGCGATGTCGAGCAGGTCCCCCAGCTCCCGGAGGTACCCGGCGGCGGTCCGCACCTGCCCACTGCGCAACTCCAGTTCGCAGAGCTGGATGTTGAGGACCAGCGCGAATTGGACCTCGCCCCGCTCCTCCTCGAGCCGTCCCATCTCCTCGAACAGCGTCCGGGCCCGGGCGATCTCCCCCCGGAAGGCGAGCGACACGGCGCGGGGCGGTCGATCGAGCTCTCGTAGCGCCGCAGTCCGGGCGTCGCCGAGGTCTCCAGGTCGTCCATCGGCTCGCCCCGCAGCACATTGGCCCACGCCAGGGCGTGGGCGATCCTCGCATCGAGGTCGGCGTCACCCGGTTCCGTGGCCCTGACGAGTGCCGCGGCGCGCCGTGCGAGCTGCTCGGCCTCGTCGATCCGCTCGACCCGGTTCACGGTGAGCAGCACCGACCGCCGGGCGAGGATGGCCGCCAGCAGTCCGGGTTCGTCGGCGGCCTCCTCGAGGGCCCGATCCAGGTGGAACTCCTCGCCGCGGACGTCGGCGCCTTCGCCGAGGAGCAGGTGGGCCATGGCCCGGTGCCGGCCCGGGGGCAGGTCGGCGAGGTGCTCGGTCAGCAACGCGGTGGTCCGGTCCAGGTCACCGCTCATCACGTGGCACCGGGCCAGGGCCAGCACGCGGTCGGCGCGGGCCGCGTCGTCGGGCGGGGTGAGCCGCAGCGCGTGGAGGGCCAGCTCCTCGGCCAGCGGGAGGTCACCGCGCTCGACCGCACCCTGGGCGCACCGGGCCACGTCCGAGGCCAGATCGGCGTCGGGTCGCACCGTGGCCATGGCCAGGTGGCGGATGCGCAGCGTGGGGTCGGCGACCGCGCCGGCCAGATCGAGGTGGAGGTCCCGCCGTTCCGAGGCCGTCGCCTGGTCCCGGACGACGGCCGCCAGCAGCGGGTGGACGGGCCGGACCACCGACCGCTCGACCACCAGCACCGACTGCGACACGGCGTCCTCCACCACGAGCGGATCGACGACCGACGAGAGCTCGTCACGGCGGAGCCCGGCGCTCAACGACACGGCCGACAGGGCCCGGCGGACCTCCGGCGACAGCCGCCGGGCTCGGGCCTCCAGCAGGTCCTCGATGGGGCCCGGCACCGGCAGGTCGGCCCCGGCTCCGGGAACCCCCGCCTCGACCAGCGCCCGGCCGAGTTCCACCGCGAACAGCGGATTGCCCCGGGAGCTGTCGAACACGTGGCGCACCACCCGTCGGGGCAGTGGCGCGTCGAGCCGTCGGGCCAGGAGCTCGCGTACGGCGCCGAAGCGCAGGCCCTCGATCTCGAGGGTGCGGACCCCGACCAGGCTCAGCTCGCGCTCGACGGCGGTGGGACGTCCCGCATGCCGCGAGCACAGGATGCGGACCGGTAGGCCCCCGAGGCGGCGGGCCGCGAAGGTGAGGCACTCGGCGGAGGCGCCGTCGAGCCACTGCACGTCATCGACGGCCAGCAGCACCGGTGCCCGCGCACTCAGCGCCCGCAGCACGGCCAGGAAGCCCGCGGCGATGGCCAGCGGCCCGACCGGCCCCCCGGTCGCGGTGGCCCGTCCGAGGGCGACCTCCAGCGCGTGCCGTTGCGGGGCCGGGATCCCGTCGTCGTCGAGGTCCTCGCCGTCCAGCAGGTCGGCCAGCCCGGCGAAGGAGAGCCCGGCCTCGCTCTCGCTGCAACGCGTGGAGGCGACGCTGTGGCCGAGCGCGGCTGCGGCGTCGAGCGCCGCCTCCCACACCGTCGTCTTGCCGACTCCCGGGTCGCCGCTCAGGACCAGGCAGGCCACCCCGCCGTCACCGGCCAGGAACGCCCCGACCTCCGCCAGCTCCGCCTCCCGTCCGACGGGGCCGGTCGGACCGGCGTGGTCGGACGGCGCGGTGCCGGTCATCGGTCCCCATCCGGTCTCGGCATCGTGCCCCTCTCGCTGCGTCCCCCTGCAGGATCATGGCACCTGGGCACGGGCCCGCAGCGCGGCGACGGATTCAGGTCCGGCCGAGGCCCAGCGCGGAGTAGATCCCGCGCGTCGCGCTCGACCGGTTCAGCGTATAGAAGTGGAGGCCCGGCACCCCGGCGTCCAAGAGCTCCTGGCACAGCTCGGTGGCGCAGGCCACACCCTCGTGGCGGACCGCCTCGGGGCCCCCGGCGGTATCGGCCGCCTGCAGGCGCTCGACCATCCAGGCGGGGACCGCCGCGCCCATACGGGCCATACCGGGCACGGAGCTGAGCCGCTCGACCGGCATGATCCCCGGCAGCACCGGCTTGGTGACGCCCCGATCGGCCAGGTCGGCCACCAGCGAGGTGTATTCCTGGGCCTCGAAGAAGAACTGCGTCACCGCGAAGTCCGCCAGGGCCAGCTTGGCCGCCAGGTGGTCACGATCGGCCGCCCGGTCGGTCGAGAGCGGGTGACCGGCGGGCTGGGCGGCCACGCCGATGGAGAACCCACCGATGGCCCGGGCCAGCTCGACCAGCTCCGAGGCGTGGGCCAGTTCGCCGACGGCGGAGTCGAGGTCGGTGGGCGGGTCGCCACCCAGGGCCATCAGGTTCTCGATGCCGGAGCGGCGCAGCTCGACCAGGATCTCGGCCAACTCCAGCCGGGTGTGGGCCACGCAGATGAGGTGGGCCATGGGGACCAGATTGGTGGTCCGGAGCATCCCGGTGACCAGGTCGACGGTGCGCCGTCGCGACTCCCCCCACCCCGGTAGGTGACGGACACGAACGACGGGGCCAGCGGCTCGAGCTCGCGGAGGGTCGCCACCAACGTCGCCTGCTCGGCGTCGGTCTTCGGTGGGAAGAACTCGAACGAGTACGTCTTGCCCTTCTCGAGCAGTTCGGCGATGCGCGTCATGGTCGCACCAGCCTACTTCCGGGCCCCCCGCCGCGACCAGGGGCGGCCCCGCGGACTCAGCGTGTGGGGGGTGTCACGTGGCCCTGGAAGCGGGCCAGCGCCGCCTGCAGCTCGGCGTCGCGGTCCCTCCGGGCCTGGTCGGCCTGGGCCAGCTGCACCCCGGTCGGGGCGGCGGCACCGTGGCGCAGCAGCCGGTCGGCCTCGACGGCGAAGGCCAGGCCCCGCAGTGCGCCCGCCGCCGTGGTGGCCGATCCTCCGGCCGCCGGCTCGGGCGCCGTCGTGGCCGCCTGGTCGAGGGCCGTGGCCGCGCGGTCCGCCTGGACCGCCACCGCCCCACGCAGTTCGGCGTCGTCGGACATGGCCGACTCCGACAGCAGCGCCTCACGGGCCAGCCGCGCGTCGCTCAAGGCGGGCAGCGCCCGGCGCCGCCAGGCGTCCAGGGCCGACTTCCGGCTGCGGGAGACCATCAGGACGATCACCAGCGCGATCAGCAGCACCACCACGACGATCACCGCGATGAGCACGCCGGACACGCCGGATGACGTGGTCGTGGACGGCCTGGTCGTCGTGGTCGTCGGGGCCGTCGTCGTGGTCGTGGTGGACGACGTCGTGGTGGTGGTCGACGTGCTGGTCGTGGTGGTGGTCGGGGGCGTGGTCGTGGTCGTCGGGGCCACCGTGGACGTCGTCGTGTCCGGCACGGTCGTGGTGGTGGTGTCGAGGAGCCGGGCCGCGGCCGCCTCCGGGGCCGGACGCGCCGGGGTGGCCGGTGCGGTCGCGGACGCGGTCGCGGTCGGGCCCAGGAGGGCCAACACGGTCACCAGGCCGGCCGCGGCCAGAGCCACCCTCGGCCGGGTGGCGCCCATGACCCGGGACCCGCTCACGAGCCGGTCCGGCCGTAGTCGTCCTCGAGGCGGACGATGTCGTCCTCGCCGAAGTAGTCACCGTGCTGGACCTCGACGAACACGACGGGGGCCGCCGAGGCGTTCTCGATGCGGTGGTCCGTGCCCACCGGGATGTCTACGGCGTCCCCCGCCGAGACCTCCCGGGTCGTCCCGTCGAGCGTCACCACCGCCGTCCCGGTCACGATGAACCAGTGCTCGGAGCGCCGGGCGTGACGTTGGTAGCTGAGCCGCTTACCCGGCAGCACCTCGATGCGCTTGACCTTGAAGGTGGGCTGGTCGTCGAGGACCGAGTAGCGGCCCCACGGGCGCTCGTCGGTCTCCAGGCCGTTCGGTCCGGTCGAGGGGCTCATGCGGCACGCTCCGCGGCCCGTACGGCGTTGCGCAGCAGCATCGCCCGGGTCATCGGGCCCACCCCACCGATCCGCGGGGTGATCCACCCGGCGACCTCGGCCACTCCTTCGTCGACGTCCGACAAGAGCTTCTTCCCTTCCCACGAGGTCCCGGCGCCGACCACGGCGGCGCCCGGCTTGATCATGTCCGCGGTCACCAGACCGGCCCGGCCGGCGGCGGCCACCACCACGTCGCCCTGGCGGACCAGGCCCGCCAGGTCCTCCACGCCGGTGTGCACCACGGTGACCGCCGCGTTGCAGCCCGGCCGCTTCATGGCCAGCAGCAGGGCCAGCGGTCGGCCGATGGTCAGCCCCCGGCCGATGATCACCACGTGCTTGCCCTCGACGGGCACGTCGTTGGCGTGCAGCAGTTCGACGATGCCCGCCGGGGTGCAGGGCAGCGGGCCGTTGGCCCCCATGACCAGGCGGCCGAGGTTGACCGGGTGCAGTCCGTCGACGTCCTTGTCGGGGTCGACGGCCAGCAGGGTGCGCTCCTCGTCGAGGCCGGCCGGCAGCGGCAGCTGGACCAGGTAGGCGTGCACGGCCGGATCGGCGTTGAACCGGGCCACGGTGGCGTCCAGCTCCTGCTGGCTCACGTCGGCCGGCAGGTGGGCATGGGCCGAGGTGATCCCCACCTCGGCGCAGTCCGCGTGCTTCATGGCGACGTAGCGGGCGCTCGGCCCGTCGTCGCCGACCAGGATGGTGCCGAGGCCCACGGTCACCCCGGCGCCGCCAGCCGGGCCACCCGGTCGGCCACCTCGGCCCGCACCCGGGCGGCCAGCAGCTCGCCGTCGAGCAGGGTCGCCGTCATCGGCGGGCCTCGGGTGCTGTCACTGCCGTACTCCCCATCCCCGTCTCGTCCGCCGGTCCACCCCGCCGGCGTCCCGGGGCGCCCGGGCCGTCCGGGCCCGCGGCTCAATGGCGGAAGTGGCGCTCGCCACCTGCCATGACCATAGCGATCCCCGCCGCATCGGCTGCGGCAATGACCTCGTCGTCCCGGATCGAGCCGCCGGGCTGCACCACGGCGGCCACGCCGGCATCGGCCAGGACCTGCATGCCGTCGGGGAACGGGAAGAAGGCGTCCGAGGCTGCCGCTCCGCCCGCCGCCCGCTCCCCGGCCTTCTGGACGGCGATCTGGGCCGCCACCACCCGCGACTGCTGACCGGCGCCGATGCCCACGGCCTGGGCGCCGGTCACCACGGCGATGGCGTTGGAGGTCGTCCGGGCACACACCTTCCAGGCGATCGCCAGGTCCCGCCACTCGGCGTCGGTGGGTCGGCGCCCGGTCACCACCTCCCACGTCGACGGGTCGACCAGGAACCGGTCGGCGTCCTGGACCAGGACGGTGTTGCCGAGGAAACGGTACTGGCGCACGAGGGCCTCGGGTGCCGGCGCCGAAAGCAGCCGCGTGGCCTTGCGCTTGGAGGAGAGTTGGGCGAGCGCCTCCTCGTCGTAGGAGGGAGCGATGATCACGTCGGCCTGGGGGCCGTCGGCGATGGCCGCGGCCACCGCCACCGTCACCGGGCCGCCGATCGCCACGATCCCGCCGAAGGCCGACTGCTGGTCGCACTCCAGAGCCAGCTCGTAGGCCCGGACGAGGTCGGCGTCGAGGGCCGCCCCGCACGGATTGGCGTGCTTGATGATGGCGACCGCCGACTCGTCGGCCGTCCCGGGCAGTTCGTGGACGAGCCGCCAGGCGGCGTCGGCGTCGAACACGTTGAGGTAGGAGAGCTCCTTGCCTCCGTACTGGACGACGCGGTCCCACCAGGTGTCCTGGCCGGCCACCCGGTAGCGGGCGCCGTGCTGGTGCGGATTCTCGCCGTAGCGGAGGGAGGCGGACCGCTCCAGGGTCAGGTGGACCGACTCGGGCAGCAGCAGGGCCGTCTCGAGCTCGGTGGCGTCGATGTCCTCGCCGTGGGCCAGCGCCTCCTGCTCCCGCTCGTCGAGCCACGCCACGATGGCGGCGTCGTAGCCGGCGGTGTGGGCGAAGGCCTGACGGGCCAGACGACGCCGCGTCTCGAGGGAGATGGATCCCGAGGCCCGCAGCTCCTCGAGCACCGCGCCGTAGTCGACCGGGTCGACCACCACGGCCACGTGGTCGTGGTTCTTGGCCGCCGCCCGCACCATGGTCGGGCCCGCCCACGTCGATCAGCTCGATCGAGGGATCCGAGGTGAACGGGTAGAGATTGCACACCACCAGGTCGATCAGCCCGATGCCCAGCTTGTCCAGGGCATCGAGGTGGTCGGGCTTGGAGCGGTCGGCCAGGATCCCGCCGTGGATCACCGGATGGAGCGTCTTGACCCGGCCCCCCAGCATCTCGGGGGCGCCGGTCAGGTCGGCGACCTCCACGTGCTCGATGCCCGCCGCCGTCAGCGCCGCTGACGTGCCCCGCTCGAGATCAGCTCCCAACCCAGGTCGGCCAGGCCGCGGGCGAACTCCTCGATCCCGGTCTTGTCGTACACGGACAGCAGTGCCTTCATTCGGTGACCTCCTCAGGTGACGGTGCCGCACCCACGCCCTGGGCCGCCAGGTCGTCGATGAAGGCTCGGATGGTGGCCGGGTAGAGCGTTCGCTCCACGGCCTTGATGCGATCGTGCAGGCTCGCCTCGGTGTCGTCCGGCCGGATCGCCACCGTGGCCTGAGCCAGGACCGGCCCGGTGTCCATCTCCAGATGGGCGATGTGCACCGTGGTGCCCGTCTCGGGTACCCCGGCGGCGAGGGCGTCGTGGACGGCGTGCCACCCCGGGAAGTCCGGCAGCAGGGCGGGATGGGTGTTGAGGATCCGGTCCGGGAAAGCGGCATGGACCGGGTGCTCGAGCACCGTGCCGAAGCCGGCCATGACCACCACGTCGACGCCGGCGGCGACCAGCGTGTCCGTCAGCGCCCGCGTGTACCCGACCCGGTCGAAGGCGGGGCCGAAGCCCCCGAAGTCGGCCCGGTCGACCAGGACGGCCGTCACCGAGGCCGCGGTGGCCACCTCGACCGCCCGGCAGGGGCGGTCGGTAGCCACCAGGTGGACCGGGAGGCCGTCGGCCAGGATGGCCTCGAGGATGGTGCCGCTGCCCGAGGCGAGCACGCCGATCCTGACCGGTGACGGGGGTGCGTCACGTGTCGATCCGCGGGCCACGGGCGCACGCTACCAGCGCCTTCCGGGGTGCGGTCCAAGCCGGAGGGCCCACCGGGGGCGGGCCCTCCACGGCCTGGCACTCCGCGAGGAACGACAGCGATGCGGTCCCGCTCCGGCCTGCCCACCGGAACGGGACCGCTTCACTGCTCCCCCCTGCCCTGGGGGCTGCCCCTCGTGATGTAGTCATCGGCCGCGGGTCCGGGCAACCGAAGCGGTAACCGGCTTTTGCAACCGTCTGCAACCGTTCTTGCGACCATCGGCCCTGTGGCGCCGGGCCTTTCGGCCCCCACGTCGCCACGACGTCGTCGGCGGCGATCAGGACGGGACGGGTCCACCCTCCAGGTCGTCCAGCGCGGCACCGTCGAAGTCGGCCAGCGTGGCGAGGACCAGGTCGCAGAAGCCCCAGCGGGGCGATCCCTGGGCGGCCGGCTCGGGCACGCACACCACCCGCATACGCGCCGCCTTGGCGGAGATGGCGCCGTTGAACGAGTCCTCGAAGGCCAGGCACGCGGTCGGGTCGACCCCCAGCTTGGCCGCCGTGGACAGGTAGGCACCCGGATGGGGCTTGCCCAGCGGCTCCCATTCGGCCGAGTGCCACGCCGACATGACGTCGGTGATCCCCAGGCGGTCGAGCGCGGCCTCGATGACCACGGCGTAGGAGCCGGAGCAGACCGCCATGGGGATCGAGCGCTCGGTGAAGAGAGCGAGGGCCTCCCGCACTCCGGGCATCGCCTCACCCCCGGCCTCGATGAGCTCGGCCACCCGGGCGGTGATGCGGCGCTCCACCTGGACCGGGGTCATCCCGGTCCAGGGACGGCGGACCCACCAGTGGAGGACGGCGTCGTCGATGCGCAGCCCCATGGTCTGGCGGACGTCGGTCTCGCTCAGGTCGAGCCCCACCGAGGCGAACACCTCGATCTCGGCCTGGCGCCAGAACGGCTCCGAGTCGATCAGCAGCCCGTCGAGGTCGAACACCGCGGCCGCCACCGGCCGCCCCCGGTGGGCGTCGGCCGACGGGACGCCCCCCACGACCAGCGACGGACCGGACGTGGTGGTCAGGCCAGTTTCCGGACGACGTCGACCATGGCCTCGCCCGCCTCGGTCGGGTTGAGCGCCACCGTTACCCCGGCCTCGCCCAGCGCGTCCATCTTGGCCTGGGCGGTGCCCTTCGAGCCGGAGATGATGGCGCCGGCGTGACCCATCTTCCGGCCGGGAGGGGCGGTAACCCCAGCCACGTACGAGACCACCGGCTTGGTGACCGATGCGGCGATGAACTCGGCCGCCTCCTCCTCGGCCGAGCCACCGATCTCGCCGATCATCATGATGGCCCGGGTGTCGGGGTCCGCCTCGAAGGCGGCCAGGCAGTCGATGAAACTGGTGCCGGGCACCGGGTCGCCCCCGATGCCGACGCAGGTCGTCTGCCCGACGCCCTGCTGGCTCAGTTCGTGGAGCGCCTGGTACGTGAGCGTGCCCGACCGGCTGACGATGCCCACCGGCCCACCGGCCATGGCGATGTCGCCCGAGGTGATCCCGATGTTGCACTTGCCGGGCGAGATGATGCCCGGGCAGTTGGGGCCCAGCAGGCGGGTGCCGGGGAAGTCCCGCACGAGGCGGTTGTAGGCGAGCGCCTCGTCCTGGGCGGGAATGCCCTCGGTGATGCAGACCACGAAGGGGACCCCGGCGGCGGCGGCCTCCACGATGGCGTCGGCGGCGAATTTGGGTGGCACCGAGATGAACGAGGCGTTGGCCCCGGTCGCCTCGACGGCTTCGGCCACGGTGGCGTACACCGGGATGCCCTCGATCTCCTCGCCGCCCCGGTTGGGGTTGGTGCCGGCCACGACCTGGGTGCCGTAGGCCTTGTTGCGAAGCCCGTGGTACAGGCCCTGGCTGGTCGGGCTGATGCCCTGGACCACGACCTTGGTGTTCTCGTCGACGAAGATGCTCACGACTTGCCTCCAGCGAGTGCGACCGCCGTGCGGGCGGCATCGAGCATGGTCGGCTCGGCGACCAGGCGATCGGACAGATGGGACGCCAGGATCTCCCGGCCGGCGACGGCGTTGGTGCCGTCGAGGCGGAGCACGATGGGCGAGCTGATCTCGACCCGCTCCAGGGCCTCGAGCACCCCCTTGGCCACCTCGTCGACCCGGGTGATCCCGCCGAAGATGTTGACGAATATCGACTTGACGGCCGGGTCCGAGTTGATGACCTCGAGCGCGGCGGCCATGACGTCGGCGTTGGCGCCGCCACCGATGTCGAGGAAGTTGGCGGCCGAGCCGCCGCACTGGTTGACCACGTCGAGTGTGCTCATGGCCAGTCCGGCGCCGTTGGCGATGATTCCCACCGATCCGGACAGGCCGATGTAGTTGAGGCCGCGCTCCTTGGCCCTCGTCTCGCGCTCGTCCTCGACGTCACTGCCGGCGAAGTCGTCCCACTCGGGGTGGCGGTACGCGGCGTTGTCGTCGAGCGTCACCTTGGCGTCGAGCGCGTGCACCCGGCCCTCGGGGGTGAGGATGAGCGGGTTGATCTCGGCCAGGTCGCAGTCACCCTCGGTGTAGCAGGCGTAGAGCTTGACGAGCAGTTCGGCGGCCTGCTCGCGGGCCTCCTCGTCCAGCGCGGCCCGGGCCACCCACTCGGTGGCGGCGTCGAGGGTCAGGCCGTCGACCGGGTCGATGTGCAGGATGGCGATGGCGTCCGGGTTCGTGACGGCCACCTCCTCGATCTCCACGCCGCCCTCGGCCGACAGCATGCCGAGGTGCTTCTTGGCGCTGCGGTCCAGGGTGAAGCTGGCGTAGTACTCCTTGGCGATGTCCGAGGCGTGCTCGACCCACAGCCGCTTCACGACGTGGCCCTTGATGTCCAGGCCGAGGATGTTGCCGGCGTGGAGCCGCACCTCCTCGACGTCGTTGGCCAACTTGACACCACCGGCCTTGCCGCGGCCCCCGACCTTCACCTGGGCCTTGACCACGACCGGGTACCCCGACGCCTCGGCCTGGGCCACCGCCTCGTCGACGGTGTCGGCCACCCCTCCCTTGGAGATGGGGATGCCGAACCGGGCGAAGTACTGCTTCCCCTGGTATTCGAAGAGATCCACCGGATCCGTTCCTCTCTGCCTTCTTGGCTGGTTCGTGTCCTACGGCTGTGACTGATCGACTGTGTGACGGCTGGATGATGTGACGGCTGGTGACGGCGGCCCCGCCGTGGACGGAGCGGGCCGGGACCACCACGGGCCGGTGACCGGCGGGATGGGGCGGCCTCCCCCGGACTCAGGGGCCTTCGTCTCGCTCCCGTTCGTCGAGCGCCTCGCCCAGCCAGGCGCCGATGGCCGGGAGGGGGGCGCCCGGGGTGAAGACCTCGGCCACCCCCATCTTCTTCAACACCGGGATGTCCGCCTCGGGGATGATGCCGCCCACGATGACCAGGACGTCGTCCCGGCCCTGCTCGGCCAGGCCCTCGATGACCCGGGGCACGAGGGTGAGGTGGGCCCCGGAGAGCAGCGACAGCCCGACGGCGTCGGCGTCCTCCTGGACCACGGCCTGGACCACCTGGTCCGCCGTCTGGTGGAGGCCCGTGTAGATGACCTCGAACCCGGCGTCCCGCAGGGCCCGGGCGATGACCTTGGCACCGCGGTCGTGGCCGTCCAGGCCGGGTTTGGCGACTACCACTCGATAGGGGCGCTTCACGGCGGCTGATACTAGGCGCTGGCCGCCGGATAGGCCCATCCGGGATGGCGGGCGCCCCCGGCGGCGGCCGATCGTCCACCTGCCCGGCCCCCAGCACCTACCCTGGTGACACCCCAGACGCGGCCGGGCATCCCCGTCCCCGCCGCCCCGGGGCAGGACACCGACCGATCACGAGGACCCGTTGACGACACCGGCCGAGGCTGTGGACACCCCCGACGACCCCCACCTCACGCCCGCCCGACGGCGGGAGCCGCTCGCCCGCGGACTGGTCCGCCTGGCCCGGCCCCGCCAGTGGGTGAAGAACCTCCTGGTCTTCGTGGCCCCGGGGGCGGCCGGCGTCCTCCTGCACGCCACCGTCCTGTGGCATGCGGCGGCGGCCTTCGGGATCTTCTGCCTGGCCGCCTCGGGCACCTACTACCTCAACGACGGCCGGGACGCCGAGGCCGATCGCCGGCACCCGACCAAGCGGAACCGACCGGTGGCGGCCGGTGTCGTGCCCGTCCCCCTCGCCATCACCCTCGGGGTGGTGATGATGGCGGCGTCGGTAGGACTCGGCGCCTGGCTGGCCGGCTGGCACCTGAGCGTGGTGATGGCCTCCTACGTGGCCGTGCAGCTGGCCTACTCCGCCGGTCTCAAGAACGAGGCCATCCTCGACCTCGCCTGCGTCAGCGCCGGGTTCATCCTGCGGGCGGTGGCCGGAGGCGTGGCCACGTCCGTCCCCCTCTCCAACTGGTTCCTCATCGTGGTGTCCTTCGGTTCACTGCTCGTCGTCACGGGCAAGCGGTCGGGAGAGAAGCAACTGCTGTCCGAGGACGGCACCGACCAGGCGTCCGTGCGCCAGACGCTCGGGCTCTACACCCCGTCGTTCCTGCGCACGGTGCGCACCCTGTCGGCCGCCGTCACGGTCAGCGCCTACTGCCTCTGGGCCTTCGAGCGGGCCAGCCAGGTCCACCCGGGCCACGACCCGATCTGGTTCCAACTCACCATCATCCCCTTCGTCATCGGCCTCCTCCACGTGCTGCGGCTGCTCGACTCGGGGGCCGGGGCGGCGCCCGAGGAGCTGGCGCTGCACGACCACCGGCTGCAGATCTACGGGCTGTGCTGGGTGGCCCTGTTCGCCATCGGGGCCTACGCCTCATGACGCCGCCCCGCACCCGACGCGAGCTGCTGACCGGTTGGGGACGCACGGCGGCGACCGCGGCCGACGTGGTGCACGCCGTGCACCCGGACGTGGTGGACGCCGCCATGGCCGGGTCGATCGACGCCGCCTCCGCCCACGGGCGAGGACTGGTGGCCCGCGGCATGGGACGCAGCTACGGCGATGCCGCCCAGAACGCCGGGGGCACGGTGGTGGACGCCACCTGGCTCGATGCCGTCCACGACGTCGACCTCGACCGGGGGCAGATCACCGTGGGGGCCGGCATCAGCCTGCAGACCCTGATGGAACGCTTCGTCCCCCTCGGGTGGTTCGTGCCGGTGACCCCGGGCACCCGCCTGGTGACGGTCGGCGGAGCGATCGCCGCCGACATCCACGGCAAGAACCACCACGTGGACGGCAGCTTCTGCTCGCACGTGGTGTCGATGACCCTGGTCACTCCCACCGGCACCCACACCGTCACCGCCGGGTCGGACCCCGATCTGTTCTGGGCCACCGCCGGCGGCATGGGTCTGACCGGTGTGGTCCTCGACGCCACCCTGCAGATGATCCCGGTGGAGTCGGCGTACATGCTCGTCGACACCGAGCGGGCGGTGGACCTCGACGACGTGATGGACAAGATGCTGACCGGTGACGACGCCTACCGGTACTCGGTCGCCTGGATCGACTGCCAGTCGACGGGCAGCCGGCTCGGCCGCTCCGTCCTCACCCGGGGCGACCACGCTCGGATCGAGGACCTCCCGGCCCGACTGTCCGCCCACCCGGACCGGGCCCGGGCCTTCGTGCCCCGCCAGCTGGCCCGGGTGCCGCTGACCCCACCGAGCGGCCTGCTGAATCCGCTCACGGTGGGGGCCTTCAACGAGTTCTGGTTCCGCAAGGCGCCCAAACGCCAGCTCGGCAAGCCGCACCACATGACCGGCTTCTTCCACCCCCTCGACGGCGTGGGTGAGTGGAACCGCCTCTACGGCAGCCGGGGCTTCCTCCAGTACCAGTTCGTGGTGCCCGATGCCGCCGGCGAGACGGTCCGCCACATCATCGAGCGGCTCACCGAGGTGCGCCTGGCCTCCTTCCTGGCCGTGCTGAAGCGGTTCGGGCCGGGCGACCCGGGCCCGATCTCGTTCCCCATGCCCGGGTGGACCCTGGCCCTCGACCTGCCCGTCGGACACGAGGGCCTCGACCGGCTGCTGGACGACCTCGACGCCGAGGTACTGGCCGCCGGGGGCCGCATCTACCTGGCCAAGGACTCGCGGCTGGCGCCGGACACCTTCCGGGCCATGTACCCCCGGGTCGACGACTTCCTCGAGGTCCGCAACAAGGTCGACCCCGAGGGCGTGCTGCGCTCGGACCTCGGCCGCCGGCTCGGCCTGTGCGCCGACGCCGACCCGCGGCCGCGCGACTGACCCCCAGCCCACCACCCCCACGGAGGACTCACCACCATGATCGACGCCACCGGGCGCCCCCAGTCAGTGCTCGTCCTCGGAGGAGCCTCCGAGATCGCCCAGGCCATCGTGGCCGGGCTCGTTCCCGGACGGTGCCGGACGGTCGTCCTGGCCGGGCGACCGTCCGAACGTCTCGACGCCGCCGCCACCGCCGCCAAGGAAGCCGGGGCCGACGTGGTGGAGACGGTGGCCTTCGACACCACGGACCTGGCCGGCGCCCCGGCGGCGGTCGAGGCGGTGTTCGACCGCTTCGGCGACATCGACCTGGTGCTGGCGGCGGCCGGCCTGCTCGGCGACCAGACCGTCCTCGAGTCCGACCCGCAGGCCGCCGCCGAGCTCATCACCACCAACTTCACCGGTCTGGCCGCCGCCCTGCTGGCCACCGCCGCCCGGATGCGGGCCCAGGGCCACGGCCGGATCGTCGTGATCTCGTCGGTGGCCGGCGAGCGGGCCCGCCGGTCCAACTTCGTCTACGGCTCGACGAAGTCCGGGCTCGACGCCTTCGCCCAGGGTCTCGGTGACTCGCTGGTGGGGACCGGGGTGGGTGTCACCATCGTGCGCCCGGGCTTCGTGGTCGGCCGGATGACCGAGGGGATGGATCCGGCCCCCTTCTCCACCACGCCCGAGGCCGTGGCCGCCGCGGTGGTCAAGGGCATCGGGTCGGGAGCCGACGTCGTCTACGCCCCCCCGGTGCTCCGCTGGGTCTTCGCCGTGATGCGCCAGCTGCCGCGCGCCGTGTGGCGGCGGATGCCGGGCTGAGCCGGAGCGGGTCCGGTCAGCCGACGAGCGTCGAGGCGTAGTCGGGCACGTAGGTGTAGAGATCGCGGGGAGGCCGCCGGTATCCCTCGTCCTTCACCCGCTTCGGCAGCTTGAGGCGCGTTTCGTCGACGGCCGTGTACGGGATGCGGGTGAGGAGATGGGCGATGCAGTTGAGCCGGGCGCACCGCTTGTCCTCGGCGTCGACCACGTACCACGGTGACTCCGGGGTGTCGGTGTGGAGGAACATGGCGTCCTTGGCCCGCGAGTAGTCGGACCACCGCTGGCGGGCCTCCAGGTCGATGTCGCTCAGCTTCCACCGGCGCAGCGGGTCGTTGATGCGCGACTGGAAGCGTCGCTCCTGCTCCTCGTCACTGACCGAGAACCAGTACTTCACCAGGAGGATGCCGTCCTCGATCAGCTGGTGCTCGAACACCGGGCACTGGCGGAGGAAGCGGTGGTACTCCTCCGAGGTGCAGAAGCCCATCACGTGCTCGACGCCGGCCCGGTTGTACCAGCTCCGGTCGAACAGGGTGATCTCCCCGGCGGCCGGCAGCGCGGCCACGTAGCGCTGGAAGTACCACTGCGAGCGCTCGCGCTCGGTCGGGGCGGGGAGCGCCACCGTCCGGCACACCCGGGGAGGCAGGTACTCGGAGATGCGCTTGATCACGCCGCCCTTGCCGGCCGCGTCGCGCCCCTCGAAGATGACCACCACCCGCGCTCCGGACTCCTTGACCCACTCGGTCATGGTCGTGAGCTCCGCCTGCAGGTGCAGCAGTTCGGCCTCGTAACGCCGCTTCGGTATGGAACGTGCCACGTCGCGCTCCTCGGTCGGGCGGCCTCAGCCCACCTTATAATGCGACGTGGCCGCCGGAGGGCTGTACGGCCGGACCGACAGCGTCACGAAGTCGCGGGACAGGGCGGCGAAGTAGCGGTCCGGATAGGTCTGCTCGTCGTAGGTGAGCAGGGTGCCGTTCGACCCCGAGGCGGCGACTCCCGACGGCAGGTCGAAGTGGGTGAAGTTCACCCAGTCGGTGTTGATGTCCAACTCCATGGCCCGCACCGCCCCGGCGCGCGCCAGCACGTTGGCCAGGTCGACGATGGACAGGCCGCTCCCACCCACGTAGACCAGGGCGCCGTCGGCCGTCACCCCGAGGCCGGAACGCCAGACCTGGATCCGCCCACCCAGCGTGGCTCCCCACCGGGCGTTGTCGGTCTCGCTCAGCCCGGGCACCGGGGCGCCGTCGTCGACGATCAGGTCGAGGTTCTGACGCACGGAGACGGTCGTCGGCGTCATGGCCACGTCCGTCCCCCACGCCCCGATGTCGACGTTGCCGGAGGAGTCGATGACCAGGGAGGCCGCTCCGGTGCGCAGCGGGTAGGCGGTGATCCCGTCGAGGTAGTAGCCACCCTCGGCGTCCTGCATGCGGAACCCCGAATTGAAGGCGGCGTCCAGCGTGGTGAGGGCCGCGCCGGTGAGCGGCGCCCGGTCCGGGAAGGACTGGCCGGTACCGGGGATGGTCGATCCGGCGTAGAGCTTGGCGCTCAGCAGCTTGGTGTCCATCCACGCCACCCCGGTCACCAGGCTGGTGTTCACGGCGTTCGGGCGGAGGAAGGCGGCGTACATGGTGGGCACGCCGTCGACGGTGCGACCGATCGGGTGCCACTGACCCTCGCCGGGCGTGGGGTCGGACACGAACGGCACCATGGGGGCCGGGGCGGGCAGGTGGACGGGTCCGGTCGCCACCGGCAACGTGGTCGTGGTGGCCACCGGCGCCGGAATGGCCCCGGCGGCCGGCTTCCCGCCCTTCGGCGGCGCGTGCCACGAGTACCAGGTGTCCTCGGCCCACGTCACGATGCCGCCACCGCCGTGGTCGCGCACCCACTCGGTCAGTCGTCCGCCCACCGTCGGCCCGAGCGCGGGGTTGGTGGCGGCGGTGGCGAGGGACGCCCAGACCGGCGTGAGCAGCAGGAGCACGAGTAGCAGGACCGTGGTCTTCGGGTGGCGGCCCACCACCGTGGACCGCTCGCGCCGCTTCTGCCTGCGCAGCGCCCGACGCTCACGTCGCGGCGGACGCGCCAGCCCGTGGAGATAGCGCGGCGATCCCGACTGTCGACGGGGCGTCGAGTCGACCACGGGTAGGCCCGACGAACGGTCGTGGGCGCTCTGCTCGTCGTAGGTGGTGGGGTTGGGCACGTCGCTCCAGGGACCTCGTCGCTCGTAGTCGGCCGCCCGCGCGCCATCCGCCGTACCGCGGCGCGACCGGTCCCCATTGTCGCGCCCCCCGGCACCGCTTCCGGCGCACCCGGCGCCACCAGCCCCGACGCCACGACAACGGCCGGTGCACCGCGGGGGTCCGGCGGCCGCCGAACCGCGGGCCCGGGGTGGCTACGCCCGCTTGACGGGGGCCATCCGGAGCAGCAGCTTCTTCCGGCCCACCGAGGTGAAGATGACCTCGGCTTCGGCGTCGTCGCCATCGCCCCCGGTGGCGACGACCCGGCCCTCACCCCACTGACCGTGCACGACGACGTCGCCGACCTCGAGGCCGAGCAGTTCGGCTCCGGTGGACGCCGGGGCCCGGCGGCGCCGACCGTTGGCGTCGAATTGCCCCTCGGGCGACACTCCGCTCCCGAAGACCGAGCGGCCCGGGGTCCCGGATCGGCCCTCGATCGACGGGCGCCGGCCGAAGTCGCCCACACCGCCGGACGAGGAGCCCGAGGAACCCCACCCCCGGTCGACGACCACGTCGCGGACGAGCTCGGCCGGGAGCTCGTTGAGGAACCGGCTCGGCAGGCTGGGGCCGCCGCGTCCGTAGATCATCCGGCTCCACGCGTGCGAGAGGTACAGGTGCCGCTCGGCCCGGGTGATCCCCACGTAGCACAGCCGACGCTCCTCCTCCAGCTCCACCGGGTCACCCAGGGACCGCATGTGGGGGAAGATCCCGTCCTCCATGCCGACGAGGAACACCGCGGGGAACTCGAGTCCCTTGGCGATGTGCATCGTCATGAGCGACACCTTGGTGCCGTCGCCCCCCAGCTCGTCGGAGTCGGCCACCAGGGCCGTCGCCTCCAGGAACTCGGGCAGCGTCCGATACTCCGACACCCGCCCGAGGAGCGTGTCGACGTTCTCCACCCGCACCAGCGCATCCGGTGTCCCCTCCGAGAGGAGCTCACTCCGGTAGCCGGTGCGTTCGACGATGGCGACGGCCAGGTCTCCCGGGCTCAGGTACGTGGGTCTCCCGTCCGGCTCGCCGTTCTCCGGCCGGGCGGCCCCTCCCCCACCCCCCGCGACCGCCGGGACGCCTCCCGAGCCGTCGAGCGGGGTGGGGGCCAACGCGTCACCGTTCTCGTCGACGAGTTCGGGCAGTGCCATCTGGGACCGCAGCTCGGTGAGCAGATCGGCGAGATCCTCCAGCGCCTTGCCCGCCTTTCCCCCGATGCCCGCTTCGCCGGCGTCGGCGACGGCGTCCCCGAAGGAGATCTCCCTCCCACTGGCGAAGCCGGCCAGCTTCGCCACCGAGGTGTCGCCTACACCCCGCTTGGGCACGTTGACGATCCGACGCCAACTGACCTCGTCGTCCGGATTCACCAGGACCCGGAGATAGGCGAGGACGTCCTTGATCTCCTTGCGGTCGTAGAACTTGGTGCCCCCCACGACCTTGTAGGGGATCTCCGCCCGGGCCATGCCCTCCTCCAACGCGGCGCTCTGGGCGTTGGTCCGGTAGAAGATGGCGACGTCGCCCCACCGGAGACCCTGGTCCGAACGCAGTCGGACGATCTCGTGGGCCACCCACTCCGCCTCGTCGTGCTCGTCCTCGGCCCGGTAGCGGACGATCTGGTCGCCCGCCCCCTGGTCGGTCCACAGCGTCTTCGGCTTGCGCGAGACGTTGTTGGCGATGACGGCGTTGGCGGCGTCGAGGATCGTCTGGGTGGAGCGGAAGTTCTGGTCCAGGGTGATCGCCGTGGCGTCCGGAAAGGCCTGCTCGAAGTCGAGGATGTTCGAGATGTCAGCACCCCGGAACCGGTACACCGACTGGTCGCTGTCGCCCACCACGACGATGTTGCGGTGGCCGCCGGCCAGCTGCACGGCCAGCGCGTTCTGCACGGCGTTGGTGTCCTGGTACTCGTCGATGAGGATGTGGGTGAAGCGGGTGCGGTAGTGCTCCAGCACGTCGGGGTGCTCGTCGAAGAGCCGCACGGTGTTGAGCAGCAGGTCGTCGAAGTCCATGGCGTTGGCCGCCAGCATCCGCTGCTGGTAGAGGTCGTAGACGTCGGCGATGCGGCGGTCGAAGATCGAGATGGCGGCGGCCCGGAAGGCGATGGGACCCTGCTGCTTCGACTTGGCCTGGCTGATCTGGCCCAGTATCGAGCGGGGCGACATCTTCTTGGTGTCGATGTCGAGCTCGCGGGCGATGATCTCGACGAGACGGCGGGAATCGGCGTCGTCGTAGATGGTGAAGCTGCCCTTGTAGCCCAGCCGGTCACCGTGGGCCCGCAGGATCCGCACGCATGCCGAATGGAAGGTCGACACCCACATGCGCGCCGCCCGCGGCCCGACCAGGTCGGCGACGCGGCTGCGCATCTCGTCGGCCGCCTTGTTGGTGAACGTGATGGCCAGGATCTGCCATGGCGCGGCGTCCCCCGTGGCGATGAGGTGGGCGATCCTCCGGGTCAGCACCCGGGTCTTGCCCGAGCCCGCGCCGGCGACGATCAGCAGGGGACCGCCACGATGGCGCACCGATGCCTCCTGCGGTGCGGTCAGGCCTTCGAGCAGACCGCTGGCGGAGAGCGACGGCGGCCGCGGCGACCCACCGAAGGCCAGCTGTCCGTCGTCGGGGTGGTCTCCCGGGCCCCCGCCCCAGGCGGTCATTCCCACTCGATGGTGCCGGGCGGCTTGGACGTGATGTCCAGGGCGACCCGGTTGATGCCGTCGACCTCGTTGATGATCCTCGAGCTCAGGCGCTCGAGGAGGTCGTACGGCAGGCGGGCCCAGTCGGCGGTCATGGCGTCGTCGGAGGTGACGGCGCGGATGACGACCGGATAGGCGTAGGTGCGGCCGTCGCCCATCACCCCGACGGTGCGCACCGCGGGAAGCACGGCGAAGCTCTGCCACAACTCACGGTAGAGGCCGGCCTTGCGGACCTCCTCCACCACGACGGCGTCGGCCGCCCGCAGGATCTCGGCCCGCTCGGGCGTGACCTCGCCCACGATCCGCACCGCCAGGCCCGGACCCGGGAACGGCTGGCGCCAGACGATCTCGTGGGGCAGGCCGAGTTCCTCGCCGACGGCCCGGACCTCGTCCTTGAACAGCAGGCGCAGGGGCTCGACGAGGTCGAAGGCCAGGTCGTCGGGGAGCCCGCCCACGTTGTGGTGGGACTTGATGGTGGCGGCCGTGCCGGAACCGGACTCGATGACGTCGGGGTAGAGGGTGCCCTGGACGAGGTAGCCGGCCGCCTCGCCCTCCGAGCCGTCCTCCAGGTTGCCCTTCTCGACCACCAGGTCGCGGGCGACCTCCTCGAAGATGCGGATGAACAGCTCACCGATGATCTTGCGCTTGGCCTCGGGGTCGACCACGCCGGCCAGGGCCTCGAAGAACCGGTCGGCCGCCTTCACGTGCACCAGGTCGATGTGGAACTGGCGGCGGAAGGTCTCCTCCACCTGTTCACTCTCGTTGGCCCGCATGAGGCCGGTGTCGACGTACACGCACGTGAGCTGCTCGCCGATGGCCTTGTGGACGAGCGCGGCGGCCACCGCCGAGTCCACGCCGCCGGACAGTGCGCACAGCACCGGCGAGGCGCCGACCTGGGCCCGCACCGCCGCCACCTGGTTCTCGATGATCGAGGTGTGGGTCCACAGCGGGGGACAGTGGCAGACGTCGTAGAGGAAGCGCTCGAGGAGGTCGCGACCGTGTTCGGTGTGGACCACCTCGGGGTGGAACTGCACGCCGAAGATGGCGCGGTCCGGGTCGTGGAGGGCCGCCACCGGGGCGTCCGGACTGGTGGCGGTGGCCACGAAGCCGTCCGGCACCTCGGTGATGGCGTCGCCGTGGCTCATCCACACCTCGCACGACTCCGGCCAGTCCGAGAACAGCGGCGAGGCGCCCGTGACCGTCAGCGGCGTCCGGCCGTACTCACCCCGGCCGGTGCGGTCGACGACCCCGCCGAGCTGTCGGGCGAGGAGCTGGGCCCCGTAGCAGATGCCGAGGATCGGGATCCCGAGGTCGTAGATGTCCGGGTCCACCGAGGGGGCCGGCGTCTCGTTGACCGACTTCGGGCCCCCCGAGAGGATGATCCCCGCGGGACGGCGGGCGGCCAGGTCGGCCGCCGAGGCGGTGTGGGGGACGATCTCGGAGTAGACGTGCGCCTCGCGGACCCGGCGGGCGATCAGCTGGGCGTACTGGGCGCCGAAGTCGACGACCAGCACCGGCCCCTCACGGGGGTCGTCAGAGAGGTCGGAGGGGCTCAATGGCCCATGCCGACGCCCTGCGAGCGCTGCAGGTCCTTGCCCTCGGTCTGGAGCGCCGGGGCCACCATGACCTCGGCCTTCTGGAACTCCTTGACGGTCTGGTAGCCGCAGGTGGCCATGGCCGTGCGCAGGGCGCCGAACAGGTTCATGCGGCCGTCGTTTTCGTGGGCGGGGCCGAGCAGGATCTCCTGGAGCGTGCCGCGGGTCGTGGTCTTGACCCGGGCGCCGCGGGGCAGGGTGGGGTGGAACGTGGCCATGCCCCAGTGGTAGCCACGGGCCGGCGCCTCGACGGCCGAGGAGAGGGGCGAGCCCAGCATGACGGCGTCGGCGCCGCAGGCCACCGCCTTGGCGATGTCGCCGCCCTTGGACATGCCGCCGTCGGCGATCACGTGGCAGTAGACACCGGTCTCGTCGAGATGGCGCATACGGGCGCCGGCCACGTCGGCGATGGCGGTGGCCTGGGGCACCCCGATGCCGAGGACGCCGCGCGTGGTGCAGGCGTTGCCGGGTCCGACCCCGACCAGCACACCCACCGCGCCGGTCCGCATCAGGTGGAGTCCGGCCTGGTACGAGGCGCAGCCACCGACGATCACCGGGACCTCGAACTCGCGGATGAAGCGCTTGAGGTTGAGGGGCTCGGCGGTCTTGGAGACGTGCTCGGCCGAGACCACGGTGCCCTGGATCACCAGGATGTCCAGCTCAGCGGCCAGCAGGGCCGGGGCGAACTGCTCGGTCTTCTGCGGGGTGACCGACGCGGCCGTGGTGATGCCGGCGGCCTTCAGCTCCTTGATCCGCTGGGTGACCAGTTCGAGCTGGACCGGCTCGGCGTACATCTGCTGCATGCGGGCCGTCGCCTTCTCGGTCGGCAGCTCCCGGATCTCGTCGAACAGCGGGGTCGGGTCCTCGTAGCGGGTCCACAGGCCCTCGAGGTTGAGGACCCCGAGCCCACCGAGGCGACCGATCTCGATGGCGGTGGCGGGGCTGACCACCCCGTCCATGGCCGACGCCAGGAGCGGCAGCTCGAACTCGTAGGCGTCGATCTGCCAGGAGATGTCGACATCCTCGGGGTCCCGGGTCCGGCGGCTGGGGACGATGGCGATGTCGTCGAACCCGTAGGCCCTGCGCCCCGACTTGAAGATGCCGATCTCTAGCTCAGCCACTGAATTGCCCTCCGGACCCTGGTTGCAGTTGGACGTACCTCCGAGGCGGTGGCAGCTCCGACGCGCCCACACCGACCACCCCCCACGATACCGCCTGGACCCGGGGGCCGTAGCCGGTCCGGAGGGCCCGTCCGGTTCACCGGCGGCCGGTTCCGCGCATCCGGGGCTGCGACGGCGCGTCCACGCCCAGGACGAGGCACAGCAGCTCGGTCAGGACCCGGGCGGTGGCGCCCCAGATGACCTCACCCCCGGCCGCGAAGAACCACACGGGGAACTCGCCGCCGGGCTCGCCGTCCGCCCCCTGGCGGCCCGGGACCGCCCAGAGCTCCTCGGCCCACACGTCGTCGGCCACCAGATCGGCCAGGGCCACGTCGAAGACCCGGGCCACCTCGTCGGCCGCCGGGACCGGGCTCGGCCGCCCGGCCAGGGTGGCCACCACCGGGGTCATCAGGGTGTTGGACGAGACGGTCGGCATGGCCGTCAGGTGCCCGACCACCGTGACCGTCGCCGGGTCGAGGGCGACCTCCTCCTCGGCTTCTCGGAGCGCGGCGGCGTCGATCCCCTCCCCGGGGTCGAGCTTGCCCCCGGGGAAGGCCACCTCCCCCTGGTGGGAGCGGAGCCGGGACGACCGCACCGTCAGGAGCACCCGGGCCTCCCCCTCCTCCTCGAAGAGCGCCACCAGGACGGCGGCCGGATTGGAGTCGGGATAGGTGTCGGCGAAGGAGCGGGTGAACTCGGAGACGGCCGCCTCCGTGATGGCGGCGTCGGCGGAGCGGTCGCGGACCCGCACCGCGGCGACCACCCGGGCGAGCGGGAGCGGGGACCGGGCCGGGCCCGGGAGGTCGGCCCACGGGGCCCGGCCGCCGGGTCGGTGGGCGGGCGGACGGGGGATGACCTGGGGGCCGGCGCGGTGCGGGGGCACGGGGGTCGGCATCGGTCCGAGACTAGGGCCGACGACCGGCACCCGGAGCGGCGGTCCTGTCCCTGACGGCCGCGCCTGGCTACCATCGGGCCGACCCGCGCACCCGGTCGGTGCGCAGACAGGAGGCCGTCATGTCCGACGCCGCGGCGGCACCCCAGTTCCCGATCACCACGGCTCTCGAGTTCCCCCAGTGGACGGTCGAGCGGAATCTCGGACTGGTGTTCGGGCTGGTGGTGCGGTCCATGGGAGCGGCCAAGGGCTTCACCGCCGGGTTCAAGGCCCTGGCCGGTGGCGAGGTCACCCAGTACACCAAGCTGTTGGAGGACACCCGCCGCCACGCTCTCGACCGGATGATCGAGAACGCCCGGGTGCTCGGGGCGAACGCGGTGATCCAGTTCCGCTTCGACTCGTCGGAGATCGGCCAGTCCCTCACCGAGATAGTCGCCTACGGCACCGCCGTCGTCGTGGGCGACAGCCACTCGTGACGGCCCTCCCGACCGGGAGGACCGGCCCGTGGTGATCGTCTTCGCTCTGCTCGGCCTGGCCGTCATCGTGGCCGTCGTGTACAGCCTGTTCCTGCGGCGCCATGGCGAATCGGACCAACCGCAGCCGGGTTGGACCCCGACCGACGAGTGCTTCAAGGACCCCGGGACGGACCGGACCATGCGGGTGTGGCTCGACCACGCCGGCGAGCGTCACTACGTGCCCGAGCAGCAGGGCTGATCGCCCTGACCCGTCACGGGGCCCCGTGCCGATCCGGCGCCCCGGTGCCGTCGAACCGCCCCGGCGGTGCCGCGCCGTGGTCGCTCGACCGCACCCCCCATCGGGCGCCGTCCCACCAGCGCCAGCCGCCCGGAGCCTGCGGATCGGGATACCAACCGGGTGACGGAGCCGCCGACGGTGCCACGGGTGCCGATCCCCGGCGGCGGACCGGGAGGTCTCCCACCGGGATCCCGTGGGCCTCGGCCACGGGACGCCACCGGTCCAGAACCTTGTCCAGGTCCTTCGGCTTCACCACCGTGGCCCGTACCCGGATCACCTTGCCGTCGGTGAGTACGAAGGCCAACTCCCGGTATGCCCCGTTCTGCCCCCATCGGGCGACGGCGTAGCACGCGACGTCCTCCCACGGGACGGTGTCGGTCGTGGCGAAGTTCTCGATGACCAGGCGCCGGGGCTCGGCGACCAGGGCCAGGCGCCGGACCCGCCAGGCCAGGGGGAGCCAGCCCACCACCATGAGGAGCGCCACGCCGATGACCGCCCCGGCCGGTGCCCCCGCCTGCAGCAAGAGGAGTGGCGGGAGGGCCGCCCCGCAGGTGAGGGTGAAGAGGGTCAGGCGGCGCGCGTGGGGCTCGGCGATGCGCACGGTGCCTTCGGGCACCGACTCCGGTTGTCCTGCCGCCTCGACCAATGGATGCTCCCGCCGCTCCCGTCACCCGTCCGGTCGGAAAACGGGAGGACACTCCATCCGGCCGGACGGCCCCACGCCGCCGTGGAATCGCTCCCCATCATGGCAATGCCGTGTGGCCCGGACAAGGCCCCCGGGGGACACCCCGGCCCGGCCGGTCCGGCGGTCGAGCGGTACGCTTGCCGGGATGGCGCTCGGGTCGGGGCTCCCACGGCTGGGCGGCTATCCCTTCGACGTGCGGCACAGCGTCGGCGCACGTGGACGGGCGGAAGCGGCGGCCGATGTCACCGCCGACGCCTACGCGTACCTGAGCCGGATGTTTCCGGGGGTCGAGCCCGACATCGCCGTCGTCGTCGCCGACGAAGCGGACTGGGAGAGCCGGCAGCCCTACGGGCTGCCGTTCTTCAACGACGACGCCGGTCAGATCCGGCCCGGCATCATCGTGCTGCCCGCCGCGAGCGGCGACTTCTGGGTCGCCATGGGGGAGGACCTCCGTGAGGCATCGCCCGGCAGCTACGGGACCTTGCTCGAGACCTACCCCGACGGCGCCGGCGGCCTGGACCTGCAGCCGTTCTTCGACCTCGTCGCCATCCACGAGCTCGGCCACGCCTTCGAGACACTGGGTGATCTCCGGCTGCCCACCTCCTGGCTGAGCGAGATCTTCGCCGACCTGGCGCTCCACGCCTTCGTCGCCACGAGGCGGCCGGAGAGCCTGGAAACGCTCGAGGTGCTCTCCACCGTCGGGGCGCGCAGCCGGCGCCTGGCCGCCCGCATGCGGGCCGTGGGCTACAGCACCCTGGAGGAGCTCGACGCCCACTACCCCGGGGGCGACGACCCGATGAGCGCGTTGAACTACGTCTGGTACCAGTACCGGTGGCAGCGGCTGGCGGCGAGGATGTTCGACGCCGACGGGGAGGACGGGCTCGTCCGCTTCTGGCGGTGCTTCCACGCCAGCGATCGGTTCAGCTCCGGTGGATGGACGTCGAAGACCCTGGCTCCCCAGCTCGGCAGTGAGGTGAGCGCGACACTCGGCCGGGCGATCCGGGCCTGGCGCTAGGCCGACGGGACGCGACAGAGGCCGGGCCCGGTGGCCCGACCTCTGGTCGCACATGGGTGCCGTTCGAACGGCGTGCCGGCCCAGACCTCGGACCGGCGGGACGGCTACATCATGCCGCCCATGCCACCCATTCCGCCCATGCCCCCGCCCATGGCGGCGGCAGCGGCGGCGGCGGCGGCCGGATCGGCCTTCTCGGGCTTGTCGGCCACGAGCGCCTCGGTGGTGAGGAGCAGTCCGGCGATGGAGGCGGCGTTCTGCAGCGCGGAACGCGTCACCTTGGCGGGATCGATGACGCCGGCCTTGACCAGGTCCTCGAGCTCACCGGTGGCGGCGTTGAGGCCGATGTGGCCCTTCTTGCCCTCCACCTCCCTCACGTAGACGGTGCCCTCGAGGCCGGCGTTGTTGGCGATGGCCTCCAACGGGGAGGCCAGGGCCTTCAGCACGATGGCGGCACCGGTGGCCTCGTCCCCCTCGAGGGAGTCGACCACGCTCTGCACGGCGGCCCGGGAGCGGACCAGGGCGGTACCGCCACCGGCCACGATGCCCTCTTCGACGGCGGCCCGGGTGGCGGACAGCGCGTCCTCGATGCGGTGCTTCTTCTCCTTGAGCTCCACCTCGGTGGCCGCTCCGACCTTGACCACGGCCACGCCGCCGGCCAGCTTGGCCAGCCGCTCCTGCAGCTTCTCGCGGTCCCAGTCGGAGTCCGTCTCGTCGATCTCCCGCTTGATCTGGGCGATACGACCCTTGACGTCCTCGTCCGATCCACCGCCCTCGACGATGGTGGTGTCGTCCTTGGTGACGATGACCCGGCGGGCCTTGCCCAACAGGTCCACGGTGGTGCTGTCCAGCTTCAGGCCGATCTCCTCGGAGATCACCTGGGCGCCGGTCAGGACGGCCATGTCCTGGAGCATCGCCTTGCGCCGCTCGCCGAAGCCGGGAGCCTTGACGGCGACCGAGGTGAACGTGCCACGGATCTTGTTGACGACCAGGGTGGCCAGGGCCTCGCCCTCGATGTCCTCGGCGACGATCAGCAGCGGCTTGCCGGTCTGCATGACCTTCTCGAGGACCGGCACGAGGTCGTGGACGGCGCTGATCTTCGAGTTGACGAAGATGATCAGCGGGTCGTCGAGGACGGCTTCCTGGCGCTCGGCGTCGGTCACGAAGTAGGGCGAGAGGTAGCCCTTGTCGAACTGCATGCCCTCGGTGAACTCGAGCTCGATGCCGAACGTGTTCGACTCCTCGACGGTCACGGTGCCGTCCTTGCCGACGCGGTCGATGGCGTCGGCCAGGACCTCGCCGATGGCGGTGTCGGCGGCCGAGATGGACGCCACCTGGGCGATCTCGTGCTTCGAGTCGATCTCCTTGGCCTGCTTGTGGATCGAGCCGACGGCGGCGGCCACGGCCTTGTCGATCCCCTTGCGGAGGCCGAGCGGGTTGGCGCCGGCGGCCACGTTGCGCAGTCCCTGGCGGATGAGGGCCTGGGCCAGCACGGTGGCGGTGGTGGTGCCGTCACCGGCGACGTCGTTCGTCTTGGTGGCGACCTCCTTGACCAGCTGGGCGCCCATGTTCTCGAAGACGTCCTCCAGCTCCACCTCACGGGCGATGGACACGCCGTCGTTGGTGATGGTGGGGGCCCCGAACTTCTTCTCGATCACGACGTTGCGGCCCTTCGGGCCGAGGGTGACCTTGACCACGTCGGCCAGCTTGTTGACGCCGGCCTCGAGGCCGCGGCGGGCGGACTCGTCGAACTTGAGGATCTTGGGCATTACTTGGTCACCTTGGCGAGGATGTCGCGGCTCGACAGGATCAGCAGGTCCTGGCCGTCCGTGTTGATCTCGGTGCCGCCGTACTTGGAGTAGACGACGGTGTCGCCCACCGCGATGTCGAGCGGGATGAGCTCGCCGGTCGTCTCGGAGCGACGGCCCGGGCCCACGGCCAGGACCTCGCCCTGCTGGGGCTTCTCCTTGGCGGTGTCGGGGATGACGAGACCGGACGCGGTGGTCTCCTCGGACTCGCCGGGCTGGACGACGATACGGTCGTCGAGGGGCTGCAGACTCATGTTCGGGGCCTCCTGTGGGGCATTAGCAGTCGAAGGTTGAGAGTGCTAACGATACCCGGATCCCGATCGGTTGGCAAACGCGTCCCCCGAGTGCCAACACCCGGCCCGGCCGGCCGGGTCAGCGCGTCGAGACGAGGCGCAGGTTGGGGTCGGCGCCCAGATCGAGTCCGCTGCGGTCGCCCCGGGTGAGCCGCCAGTACCCCGCGGCGGCCACCATGGCGGCGTTGTCGGTGCACAGCGCCCGGCTGGGCAGGAACGCCCCGATGCCGTCCTCGGCGCAGGCCTCCTCGATACGCGCCCGCAGGAGGGAGTTGGCCGCCACCCCCCCGGCCAGGCACAGCGCCCGTGCCCCGACGTCGGCCGCCGCCCGACGGGCCCGGGTCACCAGGACGTCGACCACCGCCTCCTGGAACGACGCGGCCACGTCGGCCGTGGCGGCGCCCGGCTCCTTGCGCACCCGGTTCACCACCGAGGTCTTGAGTCCGCTGAAGCTGAAGTCGTAGGCGTCCCCGGGCAGCGACCGCGGGAAGGCGTAGGCGGTGGGGTCACCCTGCGGGGAGATGCGGTCGATGGCCGGCCCCCCGGGGTAGCCGAGGCCGATGAAGCGGGCCACCTTGTCGAAGGCCTCACCGGCGGCGTCGTCGATGGTGCCGCCGAGCAGCCGGTACTCGCCGGGCGCACTCACCTCGATCAACAGGGTGTGGCCGCCCGACACCAGCAGCACCACCAGCGGCCAGCCCAGGTCCGGCTGCTCCAGCAGCGAGGCGAACAGATGGGCCTCCAGGTGGTTGACGCCGACCAGCGGGACGCCCCAGGCCATGGACAGCGCCTTGGCCTCGGCCACGCCCACCAGCAGCGAGCCGATCAGGCCGGGGCCGTGCGTGACGGCGATGCCGTCGATGCCCCGGCCGGTGGGATCCGACCCGGCCTGGGCCAGGGCGTCGGCCAGCACCGGCGTCAGCAGCTCGACGTGGGCCCGGCCGGCCAGTTCGGGTACGACCCCGCCGTAGCGGGCGTGGAGGTCGATCTGGCTGCTCACCACCGACGAGACGATGGTCGTCCCGTCCTCGACCACCGCCGCCGCCGTCTCGTCGCAGGAGGTCTCGATGCCCAGCACCCGGGCGAAGGGAGCCCGGGGCGGGTGGTGGACGTCGGGGGCGGGAGGCACGGATCGACCCTAGCCAACCGATGGGCGAGGCCGGTCGGACGTCGGGTTGCCCGGCTACGCCGGACCCGCCTTCTGGCCGCCCGGCTACGCCGGCCGGTGACAGACCGCTTCGACGTTGTTGCCGTCCGGGTCCCGTACGAACGCCCCGAAGTAGGCGGGGTGGTACTCGGGCCACAGCCGCGGCGCGTGGAGCACCTCGGCGCCGGCGGCCACCGCGGCGTCGAAGAAGGCCCGCACCGCGTCCCGGTCGTCGGCGGCGAAGGCCAGGTGGCACTCACGGAAGGTCCCGGCCGTCTCACCGGGCCCGATCCAGAAGTCGGGCTTGCCCGCGGTCCCGTACCCGACGACGGGGCCGAACTCCATGGCCCGACCGAGGCCCAGGGTCGCCAGCACGGCGTCGTAGAAGGCGGCGCTGGCGCCGATGTCGGAGCACTGGATCGAGACGTGGTCGAGCACGCCTCCGACGCTACCGGTCCCCCGCGGGCGGCACTCAGTCCCGGCGCTCGAGGTCGAACCGCGTGGACAGCGACGTCCCGATGTCGGCCAACCGCTCGGCATAGGCGTCCGAGTCGATGTCCCGCACCCACATCACCAGGGCGTCGCCGTCGTGGTAGTAGTTCGGGCGGACACCGACGGGGGCCAGTCCGAATCGCCGGTAGAGGGCGATGGCGGGTTCGTTGCCCACCGCCACCTCGAGGGTCAGGTGGGCCGACCCCCGGGCCAGGGCGGTGTGCACCAGGTCGTAGAGCAGCACGGTGCCGATGCGCCGGCCCACCCAGTCCGGAGCCACCGCGATGTTGTTGACGTGGGCCTCGTCGTCGATCGACATCTGCCCCGCGTAGCCGACCAGCTCGGTCCCGACCCACGCCGCCCGGTAGGCCCGTGACGTCCGCTGGGCCAGCTCGTCCTCGAACAGCCGACGCGACCAGGGCTCGTCGAACACGCGGTCCTCGATGCGCATCACGGCCTTGAGGTCGCGCACCCGCATCGGCGCCACCACCACGCCGGGGCGCTCCCCGGGGGCGACCGTCACCGGTCGTCCGCGGGCGCCGGAGCCGTCCGCGGCGGGACCCGCTCCTCCCAGTTGATGCGGGCGTCGGCGGGACGCCGGTAGTCCGGCACCACGTCGCCGGGCGCCGAGGGTGACGCCCCCGCCGCCAGCCGACGGGCGGCCAGCCGGGCCAGCACCGCCGGCGACGGGGCGGCGACGGTATGGGCCAACCCCAGGTCCAGGCCGGCCCGGGGGGCCAGCACCTCGACGTATCGGACCGCACCGTCCCCGACCACGAGCACCGGGCCGTCGGCCGCCAGCGCCTCGCACCAGGCGGCCAGCCCGTCCGGGGACAGGGCCGCCTCCCGGTCGGTGCGCACGGCGGCCGGGTCGGGACCGTCGCCGTCCCGACCGAAACCGTACGCGGCGGCGAAGACCTCACCCCGGCGGGCGTCGACCACGGCGACGACGCGGGCCGAACGTTCACCCGGGGCCGCCTCCACGGCTCCGGCGGCCAGGACGTCGAGGCTCGACACCCCGAGCACGCCGGTCCCGAGGGCCTGGCCGAGCGCTTTGGCCGTGGCCACCCCGACGCGCAGACCCGTGAAGAGCCCCGGTCCGATGTCCACGGCCACCGAGTCCACCTCCGCCAGCGTGCACCCCGACAGGGCGCAGACCTCCTCGACGGCCGGTGCCAGCAGCTCGGCGTGGGCCCGGCCGCCCACGTGCGACCGCTCGGCCACCCCGGCGTCGGTGCGCAGCAACGCCGCGCCCACCAGATCGGTCGCCGTCTCGAGGGCCAGCAGGATCATGCCGGCACCCGCCACGGGGTGACGGCGCCCACCAGGGCGTCCCACCGCTCGTCCCAGCCGCCGCCCGCCCCGGACACGGTGACCGCACGGCGGTGCTCGTCGTCCGGGTCGACCTCGAGGAGGAGGGACAGGGCAGCGGCGCCGAGCACCGGCTCGGCGGCGTCACCCCACTCGACGAGGGCCACCCCCCCGTCCTCCACCAGCTGGCCGAGCCCGAGGTCGGCGATCTCCCCCAGGTGCTCGAGGCGGTAGACGTCGGCGTGCAGCAGGGTGCGGACCCCGGTCGGACCCGGCTCCACCTCGTACTGGCGCACCAGGGTGAACGTGGGGCTCGTCACCGGCTCGTCGACGCCGAGGGCGGCGCCGAAGCCCTGGGCGAAGGTGGTCTTGCCCGCGCCGAGGTCGCCGGAGAGCAGCAGCACGTCGCCGGGCCGGCAGACCGGGGCCAGGGCGGCGGCCAGCCGCCGGGTGGACCCGGCCGAGTCGGTGACCAGGACCAGCGGGGGGGTCACGCCGCCCGGCCGGTGAGCTGCTTGGCACGGACGAGGTCGGCCCGCATCTGGGCCAGCACCACGCCACCGCCCCGTAGGGCCGCCGCCGGGTGGAAGGTGGGCACCAGCTGGGTGTCACCCATCGGGTAGGCGCGTCCCCGCAGCCGGGTGATGCCCTGGTCGGTGTCGAGCAGCAGTCGGGTGGCGAAGTTCCCGAGGGTCACGACCACCTTGGGGGCGACGAGGGCGACCTGTTCCTCGAGGTAGGGCCGGCAGGCGGCGATCTCGTCGGGCTTCGGGTCGCGGTTGTCCGGCGGGCGGCACTTGACCACGTTGGCGATGTACACCGCCTCGCGCCCGATGCCGATCTCCTCGGCCAGCAGGCGGTCGAGCAGTTGACCCGAGCGGCCGACGAAGGGGATCCCCTGGAGGTCCTCGTCGCGGCCGGGGGCCTCGCCGACGAACATCAGGTCGGCCTCGGGGTCGCCCACGCCGAAGACGACCTGGGTCCGGGTGGCGGCCAGTGGGCAGCGGGTGCATCCAGCGGCCTCTGACGCCAGCTCGGCGAGTCGGGATCCGGAGGCCATCGGCGGCATCGTATCTCCGCCCCGGGCCGGACCGGCCGGCCCGGCCCCCTCAGACCGGTCCGGCGGCGTCCATCACCCCGGCCACCAGGTCCGGCAGGTCGCCGGCCACCAGTCCGGCGCGGTGGCCCCGCGACCCGGCACGACCGTGGATGTGGGCGCCCAGGGCGGCCGCCTCCAGAGCCGGCACCCCCCGGGCGAGCAGGGCGCCGATGATCCCCGAGAGCACGTCACCGGTGCCCGCGGTGGCCAACGAGGACGAGCCGGCGGTGGCCAGGAGGACCCGGCCGGAGGGGTCGGCCACCGCGGTGGTCGGGCCCTTCAGGAGGGCGACGGCCCCCGAAGCGGCGGCCAGCCGGCGGGCGGCGGCGATGCGGTCGGGTCCCGGGAGGTCGCCGAGCAGACGGGCGTACTCGCCGTCGTGGGGGGTGAGCACCACCGGTGCCCCGGCGGTTATCCCGTCGTCCACCCGTCCGAGGGCGTTCAGTCCGTCGGCGTCCACCACCACCGCCACCGGCGAGCCGGCCACCAACGCCCGCACCTCGACATCGGTCCCCTCCGATCGGCCGAGGCCCGGACCGACCACCACCGCGTGGCACCGCGACGCGGACCGGAGGGCCATGGCGGCCCACCCCTGGGCGGGCAGGGTGATCCCCACCGCCTCGCCGGCCGGCAGGTCGGCCGGGTCGCCACCCGGCACGCCCAGGCGGACCATGCCCGCCCCGGCCCGGTAGGCGCCCCGCGACGCCAGGGCCGGCGCTCCGGTCATGCCCGGCGATCCGGCCACCACCAGCACCGCGGACCCCCACTTGTTGCCGTCGGGCGCCCGGTCCGGCACCAGGCGGCCGATGTCGGCGTCCTCCACGCGGTCGATGCGGTGACCGCCGATCGGCAGGCCGATGTCCACGACGCGCACGTCGCCGGCGAGCCGGGGACCGTCACCCTGGAGGAGTCCCGGCTTGGCGGCCACGAACGTCACGGTGGCCGTGGCGGCGAGCACCGAGCCCGCCGCCGCCCCGGTGTCCCCGGCCACCCCGGACGGGATGTCGACGGCCAGGACGGGGACCCCCGGAGCCACCTCCGGCGCGTCGTAGGCGCCGCGGAACCCCGTGCCGAACGCGGCGTCGATCACCAGGTCGACGGCGGGCCCGTCGGCGCCGAGCGGTCCGCGGGCGTCGGAGGCGACGACGGTCACCCGGGCGCCGCGTCGGGCGAGGATCCCGGCCGCCACCCGCCCGTCGGCACCGTTGTTGCCCTTGCCGCTGATGACCACCACCCGTCGCCCGTAGGTGCCGCCCAGCAGGTCCACGGCGGCCCGGGCCACGGCCGTCCCCGCCCGGGCCACGAGCTCGTCGAGCGGGGTGACCTCGGCCGCCCGGGCGTCCACCAGCTGCATCTCGGCGACGGTCAGGACGGGCTGCACGTCAACCTCCGGGGGTCCCGTCGGCCACCACCGCGGCCAGGGCCACCAGGTCGGTGTGGGTGAGCGACAGGTGCCAGCGCCCCACGCCGGCCGCCCGGGCGGCGGACGCCGCCGCCCCGTGCAGCACCACCTCGGGGGCGTCGAGGCCGTGACGGACGACCTCGACATCATGGAACCCGAAGGCGCCGAGCCCGAGCCCGAGGGCCTTCAGTACCGCCTCCTTGGTGGCGAACCGGGTGGCCAGTCGGGGGACCCGGTCCGGCAGCCGGGCCGCATAGGCGCGCTCACCGGGGGTGAACAGGCGGAGCTCCAGCCCCGGCCGGCGGGCGATCACGGTCCGGAACCGGTCGATGTCGACGGCGTCGATACCGATACCGATCACCCCTCCGGCGGCGGGACCCCGCGTCCCGGCGAGTCCGTCCGACGCCGCCGCCGCCAGGCCTGCGGCGGGGCCCTCCGTCACGGTCGCAGCCGGGTCACTCGACGGTGACCGTCTTGGCCAGGTTGCGGGGACGGTCGACGTCGAGGCCGTGGAGGGTGGCCATCGAATGGGCGAACATCTGCAGCGGCACCACGTCGATGATCGGTGCGAAGAGGTGCTCGGTGGCCGGCACCCACAGCACGGCGTCGGCGGGGCGGGCCGTCTCGTCGTCACCGTCGTTGGCCACGACGACCACCGACGCCCCCCGGCTCTTGACCTCGGCGATGTTGGCGATGACCTTCTCCCACACCGGGGTCCGGGTGGCCACGCACACGACCACGGTGCCCGGCTCCACCAGGGCGATCGGCCCGTGCTTGAGCTCGCCCGCCGGGAACCCCTCCGCCCGCAGGTAGGAGATCTCCTTCAGTTTGAGCGCGCCCTCGAGGGCCACCGGGTAGCCGACGTGACGGCCCAGGAAGATGAACGACGGCGAATCGCGGTACTGCTCCGCCACGGCGTGGACGGCGTCGAAGCGGCTCATGGCCAGCGCCACCTTGTCGGGCAGGGACCCCATGGCGGCCAGCAGCTCCCGGGCCTCGGCCGGCGACAGCGTCTCGCGCACCTGGGCCAGGTAGAGCGCCAGGATCTCGAGGGCCGTGATCTGGGCCAGGTGGGTCTTGGTGGCGGCCACGCCGATCTCGGGGCCGGCCCGGGTGTAGAGCACGGCGTCGGCCGCCCGGGCCAGCGACGAGTCGACCACGTTGGAGATGACCAGGACCTTGGCCCCGAGCCGCTTGGCCTCGTTGACGGCCTGCATGGTGTCGGTCGTCTCCCCCGACTGGCTGACCCCGATGACCAGGGTGTGCTCGTCCACCACCGGGTTGCGGTAGCGGAACTCGCTGGAGATGTCGATCTCGACGGGCAGACGGGCCCAGTGCTCGATGGCGTACTTGGCCATCAGGCCGGCGTGGTAGCTCGAGCCGCAGGCCACCACGAAGACCTTGGAGATGGCCGCGAACTGCTCGTTGGTCATGCGGACCTCGTCGAGCACCAGGGTGCCGTCGGGCAGCACCCGGTCGAGCAGCGTGTCGGCCACGGCCTTCGGCTGCTCGTGCATCTCCTTGGACATGAAGTCGTCGTAGCCGTCCTTGCGGGCGGCGTCGAGGTCCCAGTCGACGTGCAGCGGGGCGGGCTCCACCGGGTCGCCGTCGAGCGTCGTCACCGAGATCGACCCGGGCCGCAGCTCGGCCACCCGGTCGTCGTCCAGGACGAAGAAGTCGTGGGTCAGACCCAGGATCGCCGGGATGTCCGACGCCAGGAAGGCGGCGCCGTCGGTGACCCCCATGATCAGGGGTGAGACCCGCCGGGCGCCGACGACCACCTCGGGCTCGGCCGCGTCCACCACGGCCAGGGCGAACGCCCCGCGCACCTCGCCCAGTGCCCGCCGCACGGCGCCGGCCAGGCCCTCGTCCGGGTGGGCGGCCAGATGGGACTCGATGAGGTGGGCCAGGACCTCGGTGTCGGTCTCCGACTCGAGCCGGTGGCCGTCGGCGATCAGGCGGTCCGACAGTTCGACATGGTTCTCGATGATGCCGTTGTGCACCAGGGCCAGGCGGTCGTGGCAGTCGACGTGGGGGTGGGCGTTGCCCTCGTTGGGGCGGCCGTGGGTGGCCCAGCGGGTGTGGCCGATGCCGGCCGTGGGGTCGGCCGGGGCCGACTCGGTCCGCTTGGTCAGGTCGTCGAGCGAGCGGGTCCCGTTGGCCGCCCGCACGCGCCACAGTCCGGCGGCCGGGTCCGGACCCACCAGCGCCAGTCCGGCCGAGTCGTACCCCCGGTACTCGAGGCGGGCCAGGCCCTCGACCAGGATGTCGAGCACCTCGTGCCCGTCACCGTCCGGCCCCGGTCCCCTGGTGATGCCGATGATGCCGCACATGGATGTCCAGGCTACCCGGCGGCGGTCGGAGCGGAAGAGGCGGTGGCCACCGGACTCACCGCAACAGCAGTCGGTAGACGGCGAACCACGGGACGCCGGTGGCGCGGGCCAGGTCGTCGGGGAAGCGGGCCAGCGCCGCCTCCGACGGCTGCGGTTCGGCGATCCGGTCGACCACGAAGCCGGCGTCGGCGAAGGCGTCCACCACCTCCCCCAGGGGGCGACGCCAGAAGTGCTGTTCGACCTCCACCCCGCCCTTCACCCAGGTGTCGGAGACGAGCTCCCGGTCGAAGTACCCGCCCCGCTGTCCGGCCAGGGGAGGGGCGAACGGGTGGTCCGACGAGACCACGCACCACCCGCCCGGCCGTAGGACCCGGGCGAACGACCCGAGGGCGGTGGACCAGTCGTCGAGGTAGTGCAGGGCGAGCGAGCAGGTGATCCCGTCGAGGGAGCCGGAGTCGATCGGGAGCGGGCCGTCCAGGTCGGCCACGTGGAAGGTGACGCGGTCGCCGACCCGACGGACGGCCTCGTCGACCATCTTCGGGCTGAGGTCGACGCCGATCACCTCGGCCCCCTGGTCGGCCAGCCAGACGCACTGGGCCCCCGAGCCGCAGGCCGCGTCGAGGACCCGCTTCCCGGCCAGGGGCTGCGGGACGAGCTCCCGCAGGGCCGGGCGCTCGAAGCCGCCGTTGAACGGACCGTCGTCGGTCGTCTCCGACCACACCGGCGCCAGGCGGTCGTAGGCGTCCCGGGTCTGGCGGCGTCGGGCGTCGGCTCCGTCGGGGGTCACCGTCCGATCCTTGCACCCCGCCGGGACGCGTGGCGGTCGACGGCCCCATCGGGATCAGACGGCGGAGTCGAGCCCCTCGCCGAGTTCCTCGGCCACGGCGGCGTCGAGGGCCTCGTCACGTACCCGCGCCGCCTCCAGCAGCTCGTGCTCGATGAGCGCGTGGAGCCGCTGGGCGGTCGCCTCCGCCACTCCGGGTACCGTGCACTCGACCATCACCCGCACCACCGGCTCGGTGCCGCTCGGGCGCACCAGCACCCGGCCCGTGTCCCCCATGGCCTCGCGCTCCTGCTCCACCGCCATGGCGATGGCCGGCACGTCCGCGTACAGCGAGGTGTCGACCCCCCGCACGTTGATCAGCGTCTGGGGAACGGCCTCGATGAACCCGTCGAGCAACTCGACCAGCGAGCGCCCCGACCGGGCCAGCAGGTCGGCCAGCACCAGGCCGGTGAGGAGCCCGTCTCCCGTCGTGGCCAGGCGCCGGAAGATGATGTGACCCGACTGCTCGCCCCCCAACGAGAATCCCTCCTGGTCCAGGGCCGCCAGCACGTGACGGTCGCCGACGTCGGTCTCCTTCACCAGCACGCCCCGCTCCTCCATGGCCCGGCGGAAGCCCAGGTTGGTCATGACGGTGACCACCACGGTGTTCCCGGCGAGCTGCCCCCGCTCGGACAGGTCACGGGCGAACAGGGCCAACAGCGAGTCACCGTCGACCAGCGCGCCGGTCTCGTCGACGGCCAGGAGCCGGTCGGCGTCACCGTCGAGGGCCAACCCCAGGGCGGCGCCGTGCTCCACCACCGCGTTGGAGAGCAGCTCGGTGGCGGTCGAGCCGCACCCGGCGTTGATGTTGGTGCCGTCGGGCTCGTCGCCGATGGCCACCACGTCCGCCCCCAGCTGTTCGAAGACCTCGGCCGCCAGGGCCGAGGCACTGCCGTTGGCGCTGTCGACCACGATCCGCAGACCGTCGAGCCGGCGACCGTCGAGGGTGCCGGCCAGGTACTCCACATAGGACGCCCCGAGGTCCGGCTCGGTGCGGATGGTCCCCACCCCGTGGCCCTCGAGCGGGCGGGGGCCCTTGACCGCCGGGTCGAGGACACGGTGGAGCTGGTCCTCGATCTCGTGCTCCATCTCCTCGGTGAGCTTGACCCCGCCGGCACCGAACAGCTTGATGCCGTTGTCGCCGAACGGGTTGTGGGAGGCGGAGATGACCACCGACGGCAGATCGCGTCGGACCGACAGCCAGGCCAGAGCGGGGGTGGGCAGGACGCCGACGTCGATGACGTCGGCGCCCTCGCTGGCCAGACCGGCGCCGAGAGCGGCCTGGAGCATGGGGCCGGACTTGCGGGTGTCGCGACCGATCAGGAAGGTGGTCGCGGTGATGGTACGGGCGACGGCGCGGCCGAGGGCCAGGACGAGCTCGGGGGTGAGCTCGGTGTTCGCACTGCCCCGTACCCCGTCCGTGCCGAACCAGGTTCGGGACACCGGGCTACCGCTTCGAGTACTGGGGAGCCTTGCGGGCCTTCTTCAGGCCGTACTTCTTGGACTCCTTCTCCCGGGCGTCGCGGGTGAGGAACCCGGCCTTCTTGAGTGTGCCGCGCAGCTCGGGGTCGAGCTCGCACAGCGCCCGGGCGATGCCGAGGCGGAAGGCGCCGGCCTGGCCGGAGACGCCACCGCCGTCGATGGTGACGTCGATGTCCCACGACTCCGTGGTGTCGGTCAGCCGGAGGGGTTCCGTCACGATCATGCGGTGGGTCGCCGAGGTGAAGTACTCCTCGAACGTGTGCCCGTTGCAGGTGATGGCACCCTGGCCGGGGCGGATGCGGACCCGCGTGACGGCCTGCTTGCGGCGGCCGGTGGTCTGGCAGATGGGGGCAGTCACTGGTGGTTCCTTCGTTCCGTGCGTGATCGGGTGGTCGTCGGGGCTCAGGCGCCGCTGCGGGCGGACGCCGTGCGGCGGGCCCGGGGGATCTCGAGAGGGGTCGGGTTCTGGGCGGTGTGGGGATGCTCCCCACCGCGGTAGACCTTGAGCTTGGTCGCCATCTGGCGCCCCAGCCGGTTCTTCGGCAGCATCCCCCGGATGGCGTCCCGCACGACGTCGTCGGCCCGGTCGACCATGAGGTCGGCGTAGCTGGTGGCGGTCAGTCCGCCCGGGTAGCCGGAGTGGCGGTAGGCCATCTTGGCGTCGGCCTTGCCCGAGGTCAGCACCACCTTGTCGGCGTTGATGACGACGACGTGGTCGCCCGTGTCCATGTGGGGCGCGAAGGTCGGCTTGTGCTTGCCGCGCAGCACGGCGGCCACCTCGGTGGCCAGTCGGCCCAGGACCAGGCCGTCGGCGTCGACGACGTGCCAGGCGCGGGTGATGTCAGCGGGCTTGGGGGTGTACGTGCGCAACAGGATTCCTCGTTCGATGGTGTCGGGTGTCCGGGCACCTGCGGGTGCGGGGCCTCGCGAGTGGGAGACCGGTGGAGGGGCTACCCGCCCACCAACGGTCGGGGCCCGACCCGGCGACCTTCCACACTACGTCGGGAGGGGGGCGGCGGGCAAGCCGCGTGGCCACGTCGGTGGACCGGCTAGGGGGCCCCGGCCTCCCCGTAGCGGACGGCCATCAGTGTGAGCCCCTGGGGTGGGGCCGGCTGCGCCGCCCGGGAGCGGTCCGCCGAGCGCAGGATGTGGAGGATGTCCGAGGGCCTCCGACGGCCCCGTCCCACGTCGACCAGGGTCCCCACCACCGATCGGACCATCTGGTGGCAGAAGGCGTTGGCCTCGATCTCGAAGGCCAGCAGGTCCCCGACCACGGGGGCCAGCGCCGGGCCGGTCGAGCGCCGGCCGGCGTCGAGCTCCGAGGTCCCGGCGGTGCGGGCACCCGGGGGACGTCCGTCCAGGCGGGTCCAGCGGGCGTCCAGGACGCGACGGTTGATGGGGTCGGACGGCTCCGTGCCCGGCACGCGACGGCAGAAGGCCCGGAAGTCGTGCTCGCCGAGCAGGGCGTCGGCCGCCGCGGCCATCGACCGCAGGTCCAGCGGGTCGGCCACGTGCCAGGTCAGGCCGGCCAGCAGCGGGTCGGCCACCGGGGCGTTGACCACCAGGTAGCGGTAGCGGCGCGCCGTGGCCGAGTGCCGGGCGTCGAAGCCCTCGGGGGCGATCTCGGCCGACCGCACCACGATCCGCGGTCCGACCTGGCTGTTGCAGGACTTCACCACGGCGGCCGGGTCGAGGGCGGCCGAGCGGTCGGCCGGCAGGTCGACGTGGACGACCTGGTCGAGGGCGTGCACACCGGCGTCGGTACGCCCGGCGCAGGTGAGGGTGACCGGGGTGCGGGCCACCCGGGACAGGGCCGCGGCCAGGGCACCGGCCACCGTCTCTACGCCCTCCTGGGCGGCGAAACCGTGGAAACCGCCGCCGTCGTAGGCCAGCCGGAGCCGCCAGCGGACGGTGGCTCGCTCACTCCCCCCGTGGTCGGGGGGCGTGCTCACACCAGTTCGATGCGGGCCATGGGGGCGTTGTCGCCCTGACGGGTGCCCAGCTTGAGGATGCGCGTATAGCCACCCGGGCGCTCCGCATAGCGGGGGCCGATCTCGTCGAACAGCTTGTGGGCCATGTCCTTGTCCCGGATGAAGGCGACCACGTTGCGCTGGCGGGCGACGCCGCCCTTGGCGGCCGCGGTGATGACCTTCTCGGCCACCGGGCGCAGCGCCTTGGCCTTGGCCTCGGTGGTGACCAGGTATTCGGCCGCGATGAGCGACGCGACCAGGTTGCCCATCATCGCCTTCTGGTGGGCGGAGCTGCCGCCGAAACGACGGCCCTTCTTGGGGGTGCCGAGCATGGGGGGACCTCAGTCCTTGACACGCAGGGACAGGCCCCGCTCGTCGAGCTTCTGGAGCACCTCGTCGAGCGACTTCTGCCCGAAGTTGGTGATGTTGAGCAGGTCGTCCAGGGTGCGGTCGACAAGCTCGCCGATGGTATTGATCTGGGCCCGCTTGAGACAGTTGCGCGGACGCTCGGTGAGGTCGAGGTCCTCGATGCGCAGGTCGAGGTCGGGCGACGAGGACGTGTGGGCCCCGGGCACACTCAGTTCCAGGCCCTGGGGCTCCTCCTCCAGGTCGGCCACCAGGGCCACCAGGGTGCGGAGGGTGTCGCCCGCCGAGGCGAGGGCCTCGCGGGGGCTGAGGGAGCCGTCGGTCTCGATCTCGATGACCAGACGGTCGAAGTCGGTCGACTGCTCGACCCGCACGGGCTCCACGGTGAAGGCCACCCGGCGCACGGGCGAGAAGATGGCGTCGACCGGGATGACGCCGATGGCGCCGGTGCCCTTGTTCTTGTCGGCCGACAGGTAGCCGCGACCCCGCTCGACGGTCAGGTCGACGGCGATGTGGCCCTTGGTGTTGAGAGAGGCGATGTGCTGGCCGGGGCTCAGGACCTCGACGTCGGCGGTGACCTGCAGGTCGCCGGCGGTGGCGGCGCCCGGGCCGCGCTTGTCGAGGCGGATGGTCACCGGCTCGTCGCTGTGGACCCGGAACAGGAGGTCCTTCAGGTTGAGGATGATGTCGGTGACGTCCTCCTTCACGCCCGGCAGGGTCGTGAACTCGTGGAGGGCCTCGTCGAAGCGGACCTGGGTGATGGCGGCGCCGGGAATCGACGACAGCAGGGTCCGCCGCAGCGAGTTGCCGAGGGTGTGACCGAAGCCGGGGTCGAGGGGTCCGACCGCGAACTTCTGGCGGTTGTCCTCTTCCTCTCCGATGGCTTCAACGGTGGGACGTTGGATGATGAGCATGCGTGTAGGGCTCCTCGGCAGATGGTGCGCAGGTTCGGTCTGGGTCGGTTCGTGTGGTCGGTGCGGGGCGTGGCGTCGGCTGGGCCGTGGCTACTTGGAGTAGAGCTCCACGATGAGCTGCTCCTGGACCGGCTCGTCGATGTGCTCGCGCAGCGGCAACGAGAACACCTTCACCTCGAAGCGGTCGCCCACCGTCTCGAGCCACGGCGGCAGCGCCCGGTCGAGGGTGTCCATGTTGCGGCGCACGTGGAACATCTCGCGCGACGACGACTTGAGGGCGATCGTGTCGCCCTGGCGGACCCGGTAGCTCGGGATGGTGACCCGCTTGCCGTTGACCAGGACGTGTCCGTGGCGGACGAACTGGCGGGCCTGGGAGCGGCTGGCGCCCCATCCCGCCCGGAAGGCGACGTTGTCGAGCCGCAGCTCGAGCATGCGCAGCAGGTTCTCCCCGGTGATGCCGGGGGCTCGGCTGGCCTCCACGTAGAGGTTGTGGAACTGGCGTTCGAGGAGGCCGTAGATGCGACGGGCCTTCTGCTTCTCGCGCAGCTGGCCGAGGTACTCCGACCCCTGGCGCATCCGGTCGCGGCCGTGCTCACCCGGGGGGTAGGCGCGGCTGTGGCGGTCGGTGACCGCCTCGGAGACGGGGCACTTCATCGAATAGCAGCGCTCCCCCTTCAGGAAGAGCTTGGTGCGCTCCCGGCGGCAGAGCCGGCAGACGGGTCCGGTGTATCGAGCCATGGTGTTCCTTGGTTCCCTTCGTTCCCGTTCCCTACACCCGCCGCCGCTTCTTGGGGCGGCAGCCGTTGTGCGGGATGGGGGTGACGTCCTTGATGCCGGCGACCTCGATGCCGGCCGCGGCGAGCGAGCGGATGGCGGTCTCCCGGCCCGAGCCCGGTCCGCGGACCAGCACGTCGACCCGGCGCACACCGTGCTCCATGGCCCGCTTGGCGCACTGCTCGGCAGCCAGCTGGGCGGCAAAGGGGGTGGACTTGCGGGAGCCCTTGAACCCGACGTTGCCGGCCGAGGCCCAGGCGAGCACGTTGCCCTCGGGGTCGGCGATGGAGACGATGGTGTTGTTGAACGAACTCTTGATGTGGGCGACGCCGAAGGTGACGTTCTTCCGCTCCCGCTTGCGGGGACGGCGGGCCGCCCCCGGCTTGGTGGTCTTGGCCATTACTTGCGCACCTTCTTCTTTCCGGCGACGGTCTTCTTCGGGCCCTTGCGGGTCCGGGCGTTGGTGTGGGTGCGCTGGCCGTGGACCGGGAGGCCCTTGCGGTGGCGGATCCCCTGGTAGCAGCCGATCTCCATCTTCCGCTTGATGTCCTGGGAGATGTCGCGGCGCAGGTCGCCCTCGACCTGCAGGTTGGCGTCGATGTAGTTGCGGAGGCGGGTGACCTCTTCGTCGGTCAGGTCGCGGACACGGGTGTCCGGGCTGGTCTCGGTGGCCGTGCAGATCTGCTGCGCGGTCGTCCGGCCGATGCCGAAGATGTAGGTCAGGGAGATCTCCAACCGCTTTTCGCGGGGGATGTCCACTCCGGAGATACGGGCCACGGGGTCTTCTTTCTCTTCTCGTTCGGCGCCTGGTCGGCGTCAGCCCTGCCGCTGCTTGTGGCGCGGGTTTTCGCAGATCACCATGACCCGCGAATGTCGGCGGATCACCTTGCACTTCTCACACATCGGCTTGACGCTCGGTCGAACCTTCACGTTGTCGTCCTTGTCTCGGCCGGCGGCCGCACGGCCGCCCGGGTCACTGCTTGTCGGTCCCGCCCCGACCGGTCGGTGGGGGCGGGCCCGGATCACTTGTAGCGGTAGGTGATCCGCCCACGGCCCAGGTCGTAGGGCGTGATCTCCACTTGCACCTTGTCTCCGGGGAGGATGCGGATGCGGTGCATCCGCATCTTGCCGGAGCTGTGCGCCAGTACGTTGTGGCCGTTCTCGAGCTCCACGCGGAACATGGCGTTGGGGAGCGGCTCCACGACCGTCCCCTCCAGCACGATGGCATCTTCCTTGGGCTTGGGCAGGTGAATCTCCTACTACTCTTCGACTTCTGTCATCCGTCGTCCGGGGGACGACGTGCGCCACGGACCACGGAGTGCGTGTCCCGGACGTCACCGCAGCCGGGGGCATGCCGGAGCACGGCCACCTGAGCGGGATCGGCACGCCACCACACAGCGGTGGCTGACCGAAGGACAAGTCTAGCCCCTCGTGGGCAAATTGCCAGTCCGAGGCCCACGACCTGCGCCTTTCCGGTAACGGACCGGAAAGTCCCTGGTCAGGGGCTCACAGCACGGTGAAGATCTCCGGTCCGTCGTCGGTCACCGCGATCGTGTGCTCGAAATGGGCCGACAGCCGGCCGTCGGCGGTCACCACGCTCCACCCGTCGTCGAGCATCAGGGTACCGGCCCCTCCGGCGTTGACCATCGGCTCGATGGCGAACACCATCCCCTCCTTCAGGGTGGGTCCGGGGGTGCCCGGCCAGTAGTTGGGGACCTGGGGCTCCTCGTGCATGGCCGTGCCGATGGCGTGCCCCACGTACTCGCGCACCACCGAGAACCCGGCCGCCTCGGCGACCTTCTGCACGGCCCGGCCCACCTCGTTGAGTCGGTTGCCCACGGTCAGCTGGTCGATCCCGGCGAAGAGGCTGGCCTCGGTCACCTCCATCAGGCGGGTGGCCTCGGCCGACACCTCACCCACCGGTGCGGTGTAGGCCGCATCACCGTGGTACCCCTCGATGATGGCGCCGCAGTCGACGCTGATGATGTCGCCCTCGACGAGCACCACCTGTTTCGACGGGATCCCGTGGACGATCATGGAGTTGGGCGACGTGCAGACCACCGCCGGGAAGCCGTGGTACCCGAGGAAGTTCGAGCCGGCACCCCGCTTCTCCAGCACCTCGCGGGCGACCCGGTCGATGTCGAGGGTCGTCACACCCGGCTTGATGACGGCCTTGGTGGCCTCGTGGATCTCGGCCACCACCCGCCCGGCCTTGCGCATCTTGGCCAGTTCGTCGGCGTTGCGCCTCATCGCCGGCCCCCGGTGGCGCCGACGCGGACGGGGGCGGTCGACCCGCGGGCCGGGGCGGACGGGGCGTGGGGCATGTCTCTCATCGTAGGGCTCGGCTCACGAGAACCGTCCGCCCTTCCGGTTGCGGCGGTCCTCGATGGCCCGGACGATCCGCTTGGTGACCGACTCGGGCGAGCCGGTGCCGGACACCTGGGCCAGCTGGCCCCGGTCGCGGTACCAGTCGATGAGGGGCGCGGTCTGGACCTCGTAGATCTCGAGCCGCCGCGAGATGGCCTCCTCGGTGTCGTCCTCGCGCTGGACGACCTCGCCGCCGCAGACGTCGCACGTCCAGTTGATCAGCGGCCGGGCGGTGAGGGAGTAGTTGGCACCGCAGTCCACACACACCCGGCGCGAGGCCAGACGGCGGAGCACCTGGGACGTCGGGACCTCGATGTCGATGACCAGGTCGAGGTCGACCGGGGTGAGCAGGTCGGCCAGCATGCGGGCCTGGGCCACCGTGCGCGGGCACCCGTCGAGGATGAAGCCCCGGTCCTTGGTGTCGCTCTCGGCGAGCCGGCCGGCGACCATCTCCATGATCAGGTCGTCCCCGAGGAGTTCGCCGCGGTCCATCAGCTCCTTGGCCTTCTTGCCGAGCGGGGTGCCCTGCTTCACGGCCTCGCGGAGCATGTCCCCGGTGGAGACATGGGTGACGACATAGTGATGGGACAGGGACAGACACTGCGTCCCCTTCCCCGCCCCCTGTTTGCCGAGGACGACGAGCCTGGCGCCGGCTGCCACCTACTTGAGGAAGCCCTCGTAGTTTCGCATCATGAGCTGGCTGTCGATCTGCTTCATCGTCTCGAGAGCCACACCCACGGCGATCAGGAGCGTCGTTCCGTAGAAGGGATAGCTGGTGATGTTCCATGCGGCCATCAGCAGTGACGGAGTGACCGCCACCGCCCCGAGGAAGAGGGCGCCGGGCCACGTGATCCGGTTGAGGATGTGCGCCAGGTACCGCTCGGTCGGCTGGCCGGGCCGGATGCCCGGGATGTACCCGCCCTGCTTGCGGATGATGTCCGCCTGCTGGTGGGGATCGAAGGCCACGTAGACGTAGAAGAAGGTGAACAGCAGGATGAAGAGGAAGTACGTGAAGATGTAGAAGATGCTCGTCGGGGTCACGTTGTGGTTGACCCACGAGCGGAAGGCCGCCGACGGGATGATGTTGGACAGCAGCACCGGGATGTAGAGCACCGAGCTGGCGAAGATGATGGGGATCACGCCGGCCTGGTTGACCTTCAGCGGGATATAGGTGTTCTGACCCCCGAACATCTTGCGGCCCACCACCCGTTTGGCGAAGGTCACCGGGATCCGGCGCTGGCCCTGGTCCACGAACACGATGAGGACGAGCAGGGCGAGCGACACCAGCAGGATGGTGGCGAACTTCACCTTGCCACCCTCCTGGAGCACGGTGTTGAGGCCCGACGGGATGCCGGCCACCACGTTGGCGAAGATCAGGATCGACATCCCCTGGCCGATTCCCCGCTGGGTGATCAGCTCGGCCAGCCACATCACGAAGGCGGTGCCGGCGGTCAGGGTCAGGACGATGAAGCCCGCCCGCCAGATCGAGTAGTTCAGGATCAGGTCGATGTTCTGGGTCGAGCCGAAGAGGCCGCCCCCGCCCTTGTGGAACAGGTAGACGAGGCCCGTCGACTGCATCAGGGCCAGGGCCACGGTGAGGTACCGGGTGGTCTGGGTCAGCTTCTTCTGGCCGACCGCCCCCTGGTCACGCCACTGCTCGAGCTTGGGGATCACCGTGGCCAGCAGCTGGATGATGATGCTGGAGGTGATGTAGGGCATGATGCCCAGCCCGAACACGGCCATGCGGGTCAGGGCGCCCCCGCTGAACAGGTTGAGGAACCCGAGCACTCCCGACGACTTGGACGCCGCCTCGAGCTGCGCCACCTTCGAGAAGTTGACGAAGGGCACCGGGACGTTGGCCCCGAACTGGTACAGGGCGATGATGGTCAGCGTGAAGAGGACCTTCTTGCGAAGGTCGGGGATGCGGAAGATGTTGGCCAAGCTGGCAAGCATGGGACTCCTCGACGCCGCGTTCTGGTGATGCTAGCGGTTGGTGAGGGCGTTGCCCTTGGCGGGCGGGCGGTCGTTCCCGAAGGGCAGCGGGACGATCGCTACGGAGCCGCCGGCTGCCGTGATGGCCGCTTCGGCCGACTTGGAGAAGGCGTGCGCCTCGACCCGCAGGGGGCGCGTCAGCTCGCCTCCGCCGAGGATCTTGACCAGGTCCCCCTTGTGGGCGAGACCGGCCGCCACCAGGGCGGCGATGTCGGCACTGTCGCCTTCGACGGCACCGAGGGCGCCGACGTTGACCGGGGTGTACTCGACCCGGAACGGGTTCGTGAAGCCGCGCAGCTTGGGGATGCGCTGCATCAGGGGCAGCTGGCCGCCCTCGAAGCCCATGGGGATGGTGTCGCGGGCACCCTGGCCCTTGGTGCCGCGGCCGGCGGTCTTGCCGCCCTTGCCGGCGATGCCGCGGCCGACCCGCTTGCGGCGACGGTTGGCGCCCGCCGGGGGGCGGAGCTCATGAACCTTCATGGTCAGCCTTTCTCGTCTTCACCGGCGGACGTGACGTCCACCAGATGCGGGACCCGTGCGATCATCCCACGGATCTCGGGGCGGTCCGGCAGCACGTTGGTGCGGCCGATGCCCCGGAGCCCGAGGGCCACCAGGGTGCCCCGGTGCTTGGGCTTGGTGCCGATGGCGGAGCGGACCTGGGTGACCCGGATCCAGCCCGTCGTCGACAACGGGGTGTCGGTCGGGGAGGCCATGTCAGCTCACCTCCGTGAAGATGTCGGCCTCACGCTTGCGCTCGCGGTACGCGCGGAGCATGGCGGCGGGTGCCACCTCGTCGACCGGCTTGCCCCGCAGGGCGGCGATCTCGTCGGGACGCTTGAGGCCCTTCAGACCGGCGATGGTGGCGTGGGCCACGTTGATGCCGTTCGAGGAGCCGAGTGACTTGGCCAGGATGTCGCGGATGCCGGCCATCTCCAGGATGGCCCGGGCCGCGCCGCCGGCGATGACCCCGGTGCCGGGGGCGGCCGGCTTCAGCATGACCCGGCCGGCACCGCTCTCGCCGACGATGGGGTGCGTGATCGTGGCGCCGGCCAGCGGCACGTCGAACATGTTCTTGCGTGCCTCTTCGATGCCCTTCTGGACGGCCAGACCGGCCTCCTTGGCCTTGCCGTAGCCGAGACCGACGCGCCCGTTGCCGTCACCGACGACCATGAGGGCTGCGAAGGAGAAGCGCCGGCCGCCTTTGACGACCTTGGACACCCGGTTGACCCGGATGGTGCGCTCCTCGAACTGCAGTTCGTTGTTGTTCACGGCCATCTCAGAACTCCAGTCCCTCGGCGCGGGCGGCGTCGGCCAGCGCGGCCACCCGCCCGTGGTAGGCGAATCCACCGCGGTCGAAGACCACGGTGGTGATTCCGGCGTCCTTGGCGCGGCTCGCCACCAGGGCGCCCACCGCCTTGGCCGCGTCGACGTTGCCGCCGTTGGACTCCCGCAGTGACGGTTCGACGGTCGAGGCGGCGGCAATGGTGCGGCCGGACAGGTCGTCGATGAGCTGGGCGGAGATGTGCTTGTTGGAGCGGAACACGGCCAGGCGCGGACGCTCGGCGGTGCCCTCGACCCGACGGCGCACGCGCTTGTGGCGGCGGCGGCGGAGCTCCAGCTTGTGATCGGTGCGTGCCATTACTTGGCTGCCTTCCCGGCCTTGCGCACGACGCGCTCACCCGCGTACCGGATCCCCTTGCCCTTGTAGGGCTCGGGCTTCCGGAGCTTGCGGATGTCCGCGGCGACCTGGCCGACCTTTTCCTTGTCGATTCCCTTGATGATGATGCGGGTGGCGCTCGGCACCTCGAACGTCACGCCCTCGGGGGCGGTGACGTTGACGGGGTGCGAGAAGCCGAGGGCCAGCTCCAGTGCTCCGGGACCCTTCGGCACGGCCCGGTAGCCGACGCCGACGATCTCGAGCTCCTTGGAGAAGCCGTCGGTGACCCCGGTCACCATGTTGGCGACCAGCGAACGCGTCAGGCCGTGGAGGGCCCGGTTCTGGCGCTGGTCGTCGGGCCGCTCCACCACCAGCACGTCACCTTCCTGGTGGATGCTGATGGCCGACGGGACTTCGCGGGCCAGCTCGCCCTGGGGACCCTTGACCGTGACGCGGGACCCGCCGTCGATGGCCACGGTGACGCCCGAGGGCACGGGGATGGGTGAACGTCCGATGCGTGACATCAGCGGGTACCTCCGGGGCTGGCGTCGCCGTCGGCGACCAGGTTCAGGGGCCGGTCACCACACATAGCAGAGCACCTCGCCACCCATACGGCGCTTGCGCGCCTCGCGGTCGGTCATGAGACCCTTGGACGTGGAGACCACGGCCACGCCGAGGCCCCCGAGCACCCGCGGGATCTTGTCGGCACGGGCGTAGATGCGCAGGCCGGGCTTGGACACCCGCTTGATCCCGGAGATCGTCCGGGCGCGGTCGGGTGCGTACTTCATGGTGATCCGCAGCGTCTTGCCGGGCTTGCCCGGGGTCTCGCTCACGTCGAACCCACCGATGTAGCCCTCCTCCACGAGGATGGCGGCCAGCGACTCCTTGAGCTTGGAGCCGGGCATCGACACGGTGTCGAAGTGGGCGGTGTTCGCGTTCCGGATGCGGGTCAGCATGTCGGCGATCGGGTCGGTCATCGTCATTCGTCGTCGCCTCCTCTACCAGCTGGCCTTCGTCACGCCGGGGATCTCTCCGGCATGGACCATCTCCCGCAGACAGATCCGGCACAGGCCGAACTTGCGGTACACCGACTTCGGGCGACCGCACCGGCGGCACCGCGTGTACCCGCGCACCTTGAACTTCGGCGTGCGCTTCTGCTTCTCGATCAAAGCCTTCTTCGCCATGGGGTTACTGGTTCTCCTTGCGGAACGGGAAGCCGAAGGCGGCCAGCAGGGCCCGCCCCTCGTCGTCGGTTCGAGCGGTGGTGGCGATGGTGATGTCCATGCCGCGGGTGGTGTCGATGCGGTCGTAGTCGATCTCGGGGAAGATCAGCTGCTCGGTCACACCGAACGTGTAGTTGCCGTGTCCGTCGAACGACCGGGGCGACAGCCCCCGGAAGTCCCGGATGCGGGGGATGGCCATCGCCACCAGGCGGTCGAAGAACTCCCACGCCCGGTCGCCCCGGAGGGTCACCTTGGCGCCGATCTCCTGGCCTTCGCGCAACTTGAACGAGGCGATCGACTTCTTGGCCCGGGTGACCACCGGCTTCTGGCCGGCGATGATCTCGAGGTCGCGCATGGCGCCCTCGATCAGGGACTTCTGCTGCGTGGCCCGGCCGACGCCCATGTTGATCACGATCTTGGTGAGGCGCGGGACCTCCATGATGTTGGCGAGGCCCAGGGTCTGCTGGAGCTCGGCCCGCACCGTGTCGTCGTAGCGCTGCTTGAGACGCGGCCGCTCGGCCGCCGAGGTCGACGCCATCACAGGTCCGTCCCGCACTTGCGGCAGACGCGCAGCTTGCGCCCCTGCTCGTCGATGCGCATGCCGATGCGGGTGGGCCCGCAGTTGCCGCACACGATGGCCACCGAGGAGACCGAGATGGGCATGAACTTGTCGATCACGCCTCCCTGCATCGTCGCCCGGGTGGGCTTGGCGTGGCGCTTGGCCACGTGGACGCCCTCCACGATCACTTTGCCCTCGGCGGGCAGGGCGCGGGCCACGTTGGCCTGCTTGCCCCGGTCCTTGCCCGACAGGACCTGGACCTTGTCACCCTTCTTGATTCGCATCTAGAGCACCTCCGGCGCCAGCGAGATGATCCGCATGAAGCGCTTGTCGCGCAGCTCCCGGCCGACGGGCCCGAAGATGCGGGTCCCGCGGGGCTGCTGCTGGTCGTTGATGAGGACGGCGGCGTTTTCGTCGAAGCGGATGTAGCTGCCGTCGGGACGGCGCTTCTCCTTCTTGGTCCGGACGACGACGCACTTCACGACGTCGCCCTTCTTGACCGCGGCCCCCGGGATGGCGTCCTTGACCGTGGCCACGAAGATGTCCCCGATCGAGGCGTACCGGCGGCGCGAGCCGCCCAGCACCTTGATGCAGAGCACTTCCTTGGCCCCGGAGTTGTCGGCCACGCGGAGTCGGGATTCCTGTTGGATCATCGGGCCCGCTCCAGCACGTCGGCCAGCCGCCAGCGCTTCAGCTTGGACAGCGGCCGGGTCTCGACCACCCGCACCCGGTCACCGACCTTGGCGGTGTTCTCCTGATCGTGGACGTAGAGCTTCTTGGTCCGCTGCACGGTCTTGCCGTACCGGGGATGGCGGACCCGCTCGATGACGGCGACGACCACGGTGGCGTCCATGGAGTCGGACACCACCAGGCCCTCGCGGACCTTGCGGGCGTTGGCCCGCTCCTCCGTGCCCTCGGCACGCTGCTCGTCGGCCATCAGTCGTTCTCCTCTGCGTCCTCGTCGTCGTCCCCGACGACCTCGTCAGGGGCCTCGGCGGCCTCCCGCTCCTCGGCCTCGGCCCGCGCCGCGGCACGGCGCTCGGAGGCGGTGCTGCTGTCGCGGCCCAGGGCCTCGTCCTCGTCGCGCCGGCGGGCGGCGGCCCGGTGGGCGGGGAGCTGGTCCAGGGCCAGGCCCTCGGCCTCGGCGATCTCGCGGTTGCGCAGCTCGGTGAGCATGCGGGCCACGTCCTTGCGCACGTGGTTGAGCCGGGAGAAGTTGTCGAGCTGGCCGGTGGCCAACTGGAACCGGAGGTTGAAGAGCTCGCGCCGGGTCTCGCCCAGCTGGCGCTCCAGCTCCTCGGTGTCGTACTCGGAGATCTCGGCGGCGGTGGCCATCAGACCTGCACCTCCGGTGTGCCGTGGGTCCCGGGCCGGACCACGAAGCGGGCCTTGAACGGGAGCTTCTGGATGGCCCGGTCCATGGCCTCACGGGCCAGTTCCTGGTCCACGCCGGCCAGCTCGAACAGGATGCGTCCGGGCTTGACGACGGCGACCCAGTGCTCGGGATTGCCCTTGCCCGAACCCATGCGGGTCTCGGCGGGCTTCTTGGTGACCGGCCGGTCCGGGAAGACCCGGATCCACACCTTGCCACCACGCTTGACGTGGCGGGTCATGGCGATACGGGCGGCCTCGATCTGTCGGGCCGTCATCCAGGCCGGCTCCAGGGCCTGGATGCCGAAGTCGCCGAAGGTGACCTCGCTCCCACCCTTGGCCTGGCCGGTCATCCGGCCGCGCTGCTGCTTGCGGTGCTTGACCTTGCGGGGCATCAGCATGTCAGTCCACCTCCTTGCGGAAGTGCGGGGTCTCGTGGTGCTCGCGCGTCTTGCGCTCGATCTCCTCGTCCTCGGTGAGGATGCGCTCGAGCTCATCGGGCACCGCCGGAGGGGCGGCGATGTCGGCCGGGGCGCTGTCGACCAGGCCCTCGGGCACCTCGGCCTCGGTCACGTCGGGATCGATGGTCACGACGCTCCCCGGGGCGCCCTGCTCGGCCCGGCGACGACCGCCACCGGCGGTGATGAGGCGGCGGGGGGCGGACTCGCCGGCCTGGCCGGAGGTCTCGCCGACGGCCATGGCGGCCTCGCGGGTGATCTTCTCCTCGGAGGAGATCTTGTACGGGAGGATGTCGCCCTTGTAGATCCAGACCTTCACGCCGATGCGGCCGTAGGTGGTCTTCGCCTCCCGGAAGCCGTAGTCGATGTCGGCCCGCAGCGTGTGCAGCGGCACCCGACCCTCACGGTAGGACTCCTTGCGCGACATCTCGGAGCCGCCCAGACGACCCGAGCACTGGACGCGGACGCCGAGGGCGCCGGCCTTCTGCACGGTCTGGATCGAACGCTTCATGGCCCGGCGGAACGCCACCCGGCGGGCCAACTGGTCGCAGATGCCCTGGGCGATCAGCGCGGCGTCCAGCTCGGGCTGCTTGATCTCCTGGATGTTGAGCTGGATCCGGTTGTTGAGGCCCGTGATCTCCTCGATCTTCTTCTTGAGGCGGTCGGCCTCGGCGCCGCGTCGGCCGATGACGATTCCGGGTCGGGCGGTGTGGATGTCCACCCGCAGCCGGTCCCGGGTGCGCTCGATCTCGATGCGGCTGACGGCCGCCGACTCGAGCTGCGACATCAGGTAGTCGCGGATCTCCCAGTCCTCGATCACGCAGTCCTGGTAGTTGCGCTCCTCGAACCAGCGCGACTTCCAGTCGGTCGTGACACCGAGCCGGAACCCGTAGGGGTTTACCTTCTGGCCCATCTGCTCAGCCCTTCTCTTCGGCGGTGTCGCCGTCAGTCTCTTCGGCGGTGTCGCCGTCGGTCTCTTCGGCGGTGTCGCCGTCGGTGGCCGCGCCCGTGACCTCGTCGGTCCCGGCGGCCTCGGTCTCGAGGTCCGACTCCTCCAGGGGGCCGGCCTCCGTCTCGGTCACCACGTCGTCCGCCTGCACGGCGTCCTCGGGCCACGCCTCGGACCCGGTGTCGCTGGTGGAGGTGGCTCCGGCCGCGGAGGCCGGGGTCGACGTCGTGGGCTCGGTGCGCTGGCGGCGCGAACCGGCCACCCGACGCGAGCGCTGGGCGCCGGCGGCGGACTGCTTGGCCCGGCGGCGGGCGATCTGCTCGTCGGACATCCGGCTCACGATGATGGTGATGTGGGAGGTCCGCTTGCGGATGCGTGTGGCCCGACCACGGGCCCGGGGACGCCAGCGCTTCAGGGTGGCACCTTCGTCGGCGAAGCAGGCCGACACGTAGAGCTCCTCGGCCTCCAGCCCGTCGTTGTGGGCGGCGTTGGCCACGGCCGAGGCCAGGACCTTGCCGACCACGGTGGCGGCCTCGCGGTCGCCGTTGGCCAGGATCTCGGCGGCCAGGGTGACGTCCTTGCCACGGATCAGGTTCAGGACCTGGCGCACCTTGGAGGCCGACATGCGGCTGTGGCGCAGGACGGCACGGGTGCCCTCCCGCTCGTTGGTCTTCACACCGGGCACGTCAGCGCCTCCCCGCGCGCTCTTGGCCGGCATGGAACTTGAAGGTCCGCGTCGGCGCGAACTCGCCGAGCTTGTGACCCACCATCGACTCGGTCACGTAGACCGGGATGTGCTTGCGGCCGTCGTGGACGGCGATGGTGTGGCCGACCATGTCGGGGATGATGGTCGAGCGCCGGGACCAGGTCTTGATGACCTTCTTGTCGCCGGCGGCATTGAGGACGTCCACCTTCTTGAGGAGGTGGTCGTCCACGAACGGACCCTTCTTGAGGCTGCGGGGCATGTCTGTCGTTCCCTCTGTCTTCCCTACCGGCGTGCGCCGCGCTTGCGGCGACGGCGGACGATCATCGCGTCGGAGTCCTTGTTGCGGGACCGGGTGCGGCCCTCCGGCTGACCCCACGGGGACACCGGATGGCGGCCACCGGAGGTCTTGCCCTCGCCACCGCCGAGCGGGTGGTCGACCGGGTTCATGGCCACCCCGCGGGTCTGGGGGCGGACGCCCTTCCAGCGGTTGCGGCCGGCCTTGCCGACCTTGATCAGCTCGGCCTCGGAGTTGCCGACCGTGCCGAGGGTGGCCCGGCAGTCGATGGGCACCCGGCGCATCTCGGTGGAGGGGAGGCGGAGGGTGGCGAACGCCCCCTCCTTGGCCACCAGCTGGACGCTCATGCCGGCGCCGCGCGCCATCTTCCCGCCCTGGCCGACGCGGAGCTCCACGTTGTGGATGGTCGAGCCCACCGGGATGAAGCGCATCGGCAGCGCATTGCCGGGTCGGATCTCGGCGCCCTGGCCGGACTGCAACCGGTCGCCGACCTGCACGCCGGCCGGAGCCAGGATGTAGCGCTTCTCGCCGTCGAGGTAGTGGAGCAGGGCGATCCTGGCATTGCGGTTCGGGTCGTACTCGATGGTGGCGACCTTGGCCGGGATCCCGTCCTTGTCCCGCTTGAAGTCGACGATGCGGTACTGCTGCTTGTGCCCGCCGCCACGGTGGCGCGACGTCTTGCGGCCGTGGTTGTTGCGCCCGCCGGTGCGGGGCTTCGGGGCGAGCAGCGACTTCTCGGGGCGATCGGTCGTCAGCTCGGCGAAGTCCGAGACGGTCTGGAAGCGCCGGCCGGCGCTGGTGGGCTTTCGTGAACGCAATGCCATGGTGGAACCCGGTCTCTCAGTTCTCGAAGAGGTCGATCGAGTCACCCGGGGCGAGGGTGACGATGGCCCGCTTGGTGTCGGGGCGGTGGCCCATGCCGCCGCCCTTGCGGTTGCGCTTGGCCTTGCCCTTGCGGTTGAGCGTGTTGACGTTGGTCACGCGGACGTCGAAGGCCTGCTCCACGGCGTGGCGGACGTCGATCTTGGTGGCCGACGGGTCGACCACGAAGACGTAGACGTTGTCGTCCATCAGGGCGTAGGACTTCTCGGACACGACGGGCCGGATCAGGACGTTGTGGGGATCCCTCACGACTCGCTCCCTTCTTCGTCGTCGGCGGGGGCGACGACCTCGGTCTCGGTGACGCCGGTCACCTCGCCGTCCTCGTCCAGCGTGACGTCGACGGTGGTCTCGACCACCCCGAGCACCTCGCCGTCGTCGCCGACCACTTCGTCGACCTCGGTCTCGATGATCTCGGTGACGTTCCCGGCGCCGTCGGTCACCACGTCGACCTCGGTCTCGACGACCTCGACGACGTTGCCGTCCTCGTCCTCCACGACGTCGATCTCGACGGCACTGAAGACCTTGGGCGAGCCCGGCAGGGTCTCGTCGGTGAAGACGACCCAGTCGTTGACCAGGATGTCGTAGGCGTTGAGCTCACCGTCGAGCAGGGTCTGCACCTCGGGCAGGTTGCCGAACGAGCGGTCCGCCACGAAGTCGTCCTCCCCCAGCACCACGAGGACCCGGCCCTCGAGCCCGAGAGCGGACAGGGCGGCGACGGCGGCCTTGGTGCGGGGCTCCTCGAAGGACCACTCGTCGACCAGGGCCACCCGGCCCAGGGCGGCCCGGTCGGACAGCGCCGACCGCAGGGCCAGGGCCTTCATCTTCTTGGGCGTCTTCTGGACGTAGGAGCGCGGCTTCGGGCCGAGCGCCACACCACCGCCCGACCCAGACCGGCGACCGGCTGGAGCCGGCCCGGGCCCGGCCGGTGCCCTTCTGGCGGAAGGGCTTGACCCCGCCACCCCGGACCTCGGAGCGGGTCTTGGTCGACTGGGTGCCGGCCCGGGCGGCGGCCAGCTGGGCCGTCACCACCTGGTGGAGGACGGCCAGGTTGGGCTCGATGCCGAACGTCTCGGGATCGAGGTCGACGTCACCCAGTTCCGTGCCGTCGATCGACCGGCGGGTCACGCTGCGCCGCTGGGGCTCCGGACGGAGGAAGCGTCGGATCTCGGCCGGGCTGGCGGTCTCGATGTCGATGGTCTCGGTCACTTGCCGCCTCCCTTGGTCGCCGGGGCCTTGACGGCGTCCCGCAGCACGACCATGCCGCCGCGGGGGCCGGGGACGGCACCCTTGACGAGGACCAGTTCCCGCTCGGGGTCGGCCTGGACGATCTCGAGGTTCAGGGTGGTGACCTGCTGGCCACCCATGCGCCCGGCCATCCGGGTGCCCTTGAACACCCGGGCCGGGGTGGCGCAGGCACCGATGGAGCCCGGCGAGCGGTGCTTCTTGTGGTTGCCGTGGCTGGCGCCCTGGCCCTTGAAGTTGTGGCGCTTCATGGCGCCGGCGAAGCCCTTGCCCTTGGAGACGGCGATGGCGTCCACCAGCTCGCCCGCCTGGAGCAGGTCGGCGGTCAGTTGCTGACCGACCTCGTACTCGGAGCTGTCGTCGATGCGCAGCTCGACCAGGCGGCGCCCGGGGTCGACGCCCGCCTTGTCGTAGTGACCCTGCTCGGGCCGGGTGAGGGTGGTGGCACGGCGGTGGCCCCAGGTCACCTGCAGTGCGGAGTACCCCTCGTGACTCGGGGGTCTTGACCTGCACGACCCGGACCGGCGCGACGCGCAGCACCGTCACCGGGATCGCCCGGTTCTGGTCGTCCCAGATCTGTGTCATTCCGACCTTCTCGCCCACGATCGCCTTGGTGGCCACTGGAGCTTCTCCGTATCGACTCTTCGCTCTTGCTCGACACCGGTGGGTGCCGATCCTGTACTGCCGGCGCCTGGGCCGCCGGGCGGCTTCGGCACCATCGCCGGGCGCAACGCGCCCGCGGTGGATGCTCCTCTGGTACTGCCCCGGGTCAGACCCGGCGCTGGAGGTGCCGGCCGATTCGCATCGGCTCGCACGCAGACGCTCCGCTCGGATCAACCCGAGCGGAGCGCTCGCCTGGTTTGGCCCGAGGTCCCCGCCGTAGGCCGGCGGGCGCTCGAACACGTCCCATTCGCATGGACCGGCCCGCAAACAGGCCGACCGGAAACTCTATACCATCCGCCCCCGGGCCGCTAGGCGACCCCGGGACCGGTCAGACGGTCTGGATCTTGATCTCGATGTCCACGCCGGCGGGCAGGTCGAGCCGCTGGAGCGAGTCGACGGTCTTCGGCGTGTGCTCGACGATGTCAACGAGCCGCTTGTGGACCCGCATCTCGAAGTGCTCCCGGCTGTCCTTGTACTTGTGCGGCGACCGGATCACCGTGTAGCGGTGCTTCTCGGTGGGCAGCGGCACCGGACCCAGGACCTTGGCCTGGGTGCGAAGCACCGTCTGCACGATCTTCTCGGTCGACTGATCGAGGATCTCGTGGTCGTACGCCTTCAGGCGGATGCGGATCTTCTGACGGGGGCCCTCAGCGGCCATGGGGTAACAGCGTCCTCTCGTGGATGTGCGGCGTCGGTCGGGTGACTACTCGATGATCTTGGTGACCCGGCCCGAAGCCACGGTGCGGCCACCCTCGCGGATGGCGAAGCGCAGGCCCTCGTCCATGGCGATGGGCTTGCCCAGCTCGACCGTCATGTCCGTGTTGTCGCCGGGCATGACCATCTCGGTGCCCTCGGGCAGGGTGATGGTGCCGGTGACGTCGGTGGTCCGGAAGTAGAACTGGGGGCGGTAGTTGGTGAAGAAGGGCTTGTGGCGCCCACCCTCGTCCTTGTTCAGCACGTAGACGGTCGCCTCGAACTTGGTGTGGGGGGTGATGGAGCCGGGCTTGCACAGCACCTGCCCCCGCTCGACCTCCTCCTTCTTCGTGCCACGGAGGAGCGCACCGACGTTGTCGCCGGCCTGACCCTCGTCGAGGAGCTTGCGGAACATCTCGATGCCGGTGACGGTGGTCTTCTGGGTCTCGCGCAGGCCGACGATCTCGACCTCCTCGCCCACCTTGATGACACCCTGCTCGATCTTGCCGGTCACCACGGTGCCACGGCCGGTGATGGACATGACGTCCTCGACCGACATGAGGAAGGGCTTCTCGATGTCACGCTCGGGCTCGGGGATGTACGAGTCGACGGCCTCCATCAGCTCGAGGATCTTCGGCGTCCACTCGGGATCGCCCTCGAGGGCCTTCAGGGCGCTCACCCGCACGATGGGGGTGTCGTCGCCCGGGAACTCGTACTCGTTGAGCAGCTCGCGCACCTCGAGCTCGACCAGGTCCAGCAGCTCCTCGTCGTCCACCGTGTCGGCCTTGTTGAGGGCGACCACGATGTAGGGCACGCCGACCTGGCGGGCCAGCAGCACGTGCTCACGGGTCTGGGGCATGGGGCCGTCGGCGGCCGAGACCACCAGGATGGCCCCGTCCACCTGGGCGGCGCCGGTGATCATGTTCTTGATGTAGTCGGCGTGGCCGGGCATGTCGACGTGGGCGTAGTGGCGGTTGGCGGTCTCGTACTCCACGTGGGCGATCGAGATCGTGATGCCGCGCTGGCGCTCCTCGGGGGCCTTGTCGATCTGGTCGAACGGGGTGAACGACGTGGTCGGGTCGGCATCGTGCAGGACCTTGGTGATGGCCGCGGTGAGCGTGGTCTTCCCGTGGTCGATGTGTCCCATCGTCCCGACGTTCACGTGGGGCTTGGTGCGCTCGAACTTCTGCTTGGCCATGGTTGGGGTGATGCTCCCTGATCTCGGACGGTAGCCCCCTCGGGCCCGCCACGACGGAGGCGGTGCCTCCGTCATTCCTCGGTAGTGGTGGTACTGCGGTACTGCTGGTGCTGGGTGCTGCTGGTCAGACTGGTCGGGCCGGCCTCGGCCGGGCCCGCGGGACCCTCGGCACCGGGCGGACCCGGCGCCGAAACGACTACTCGCCCCGCGCCTTGGCGATGATCTCCTTGGCGATGGACTCGGGGACCTCGTTGTACGCGGCGAACTGCATCGAGTACGTGGCCCGTCCCTGCGTACGCGAACGCAGGTCGGTAGCGTAGCCGAACATGTCGCTCAGTGGTACCTGCGCCCGGACGATGTGGCTGTTGCCGCGCTGCTCCATGCCCTCGACCTTGCCCCGCCGGGAGGACAGGTCGCCGATCACGTCGCCCATGTAGTCCTCGGGGGTGGTGACCTCGACGGCCATCACCGGCTCGAGGAGCACGGGGCTGGCCAGCTGGGCGGCCTTCTTGATGGCCATGGACCCGGCGATCTTGAACGCCATCTCCGACGAGTCGACGTCGTGGTACGAGCCGTAGGTCAGGATGACCTTGATGTCCACCGTCGGGTAGCCGGCCAGCACGCCCGACGTGATCGACTCCCGGATGCCCTGGTCGACGGAGGGGATGTACTCCTTCGGGATGACACCGCCGGTGATCTTGTCCTCGAACTCGTACCCCTGGCCCGGATTGGGCTCGAGGGTGATGACGACGTGGCCGTACTGGCCCTTGCCGCCGGTCTGTCGGACGTACTTCATCTCGACCTTCTCGGCCGGCTTGCGCACGGTCTCGCGGTACGCGACCTGGGGCTTGCCCACGTTGGCGTCCACGTTGAACTCCCGCAGCATCCGGTCGACCAGCACCTCGAGGTGCAGCTCGCCCATTCCCGAGATCACCGTCTGGCCGGTCTCCTCGTCGGACTGGACCCGGAAGGTCGGGTCCTCCTCGGACAGGGCGAACAGGGCCTTCGACAGCTTGTCCTGGTCGGCCTTGGTCTTGGGCTCGACGGCCACGTGGATCACGGGCTCGGGGAAGGTGAGCGACTCCAGGATCACCTGGTCGTCGGGGTCGCACAGGGTGTCACCGGTGGTGGTCTGCTTCAGGCCAACGGCGGCGACGATGTCCCCGGCGTACATGGTGTCGAGGTCCTCGCGGGTGTTGGCGTGCATCTGGAGGATGCGGCCGATCCGCTCCTTGCGGTCCTTGGTCGAGTTCACCACGGCCGAGCCCTTGGCCAGGGTGCCGGAGTAGACCCGCAGGTAGGTGAGCTTGCCGACATAGGGGTCGGTCATGATCTTGAAGGCCAGGGCCGAGAACGGCGCCGAGTCGTCCGCCGGCCGCTCGACCTCGACGCCCTCCTTGCGGGGGACGGTGCCCATGGTCGGCGGGATGTCCAGGGGACTCGGGAGGTAGTCGACCACCGCGTCGAGCATGGGCTGGACGCCCTTGTTCTTGAAGGCGGTGCCGCACAGGATCGGCACCGCGTGGTTGCCCAGGGTGACGGTGCGCAGGGCCCGGATCAGGTCCTCGGGGAGGATCTCCTCGTCCCCGAGGTACTTCTCCATGATGATGTCGTCGTGGTTGGAGACCACGTCGATGAGGTCGGCGTGGGCGGCTTCGGCGGCCGCGACCAGGTTCTCCGGGATGGGCTCCTCGATCCAGTCCTCGCCCATGCCGTCGTCCCACACCAGCGCCCGCATGTGGACCAGGTCCACCACGCCCCGGAAGTCGCCCTCGGCGCCGATGGGCAGCTGCACCACGGCGGTGGTGCAGTCCAGGCGGTCCTTGATCATGTCGACGCACATCTCGAAGTTGGCACCGGTGCGGTCCATCTTGTTGACGAAGCAGATCCTCGGGACCTCGTACTTGTTCGCCTGGCGCCAGACGGTCTCCGTCTGGGGTTCGACACCGGCCACGGCGTCGAACACGGCCACGGCGCCGTCGAGGACGCGCAGCGAGCGCTCCACCTCGACGGTGAAGTCCACGTGGCCCGGGGTGTCGATGATGTTGATCAGCGTGTCGTGCCACATGCAGGTGGTGGCGGCCGACGTGATGGTGATGCCCCGCTCCTGCTCCTGGACCATCCAGTCCATGGTGGCGGCGCCTTCGTGGACCTCACCGATCTTGTAGTTCTTGCCGGTGTAGTAGAGGATCCGCTCGGTGGTGGTGGTCTTGCCCGCGTCGATGTGGGCCATGATCCCGATGTTCCGGGTCTTGGCCAGGGGATGGTTGCGGGAGGTGCTGTCAGACATGGTTGGTCAACTCTCGGGTCGTGCTCGTGTCGTGGTACGTGGCCGAAGCGGTGGGTCCGGCTACCAGCGGTAGTGGGCGAACGCCTTGTTCGACTCGGCCATCTTGTGGAGGTCCTCACGACGCTTGGCGGCGGCGCCGATGCCGTTGGCCGCGTCCCGGATCTCGTTGGAGAGGCGCTCGGCCATCGTCTTCTCACGGCGCTGCTGCGAGTAGCCGACCAGCCACCGGATCGACAGCGTGGTGGCCCGGCGGGGACGCACCTCGACCGGGACCTGGTAGGTCGCACCGCCGACCCGGCGGCTGCGCACCTCGAGCTCGGGGCGGGTGTTCTCGACGGCCTTCTTCAGCACGGCGACCGGGTCGTTGCCGGTCTTCTCCCCCACATCGGCCAGGGCGGCGTAGACGATGCGCTCGGCGAGCGTGCGCTTGCCCCGGCTCAGGACCCGGTTGACCACCTGGGTGACGAGCACCGAGTGGTAGACGGGGTCGGGCATCAGCTCACGACGGACTGCGGGACCTTTGCGGGGCACGTCAGGACTCCTTCTTGGCGCCGTAGCGGCTACGGGCCTGGTTCCGCTCCCGGACGCCGGAGGCGTCGAGGGTGCCGCGGATCACCTTGTAGCGGACACCGGGGAGGTCCTTGACGCGACCACCTCGGACCAGGACGATCGAGTGCTCCTGGAGGTTGTGGCCCTCACCCGGGATGTAGGCGGTGACCTCGAGGCCGCTGGTCAGGCGCACACGGGCGACTTTGCGCAGGGCGGAGTTGGGCTTCTTCGGGGTGTGCGTGTACACGCGGGTGCACACGCCACGGCGCTGGGGGGCGCCGCGGAGCGCCGGCGTCTTCGACTTTGTCGGCTTGGTGGCCCGACCTTTGCGGACGAGCTGGGAAATCGTGGGCACGCGTGACCTCTAGGTTGTGGACTGCAGGGATGCTTCAGGACTGAGACGGACTGCGTCGGCGTACTTCGGGGTGCTGGTCCCAGGCCGGCTGGGCCGTCCACCTGCATGCAGGCGGGACGCACCGTGCGACACGCAGCCGCAAGGGTTCCATGCTACGGCACGGACCGGGGCGGAGCAAGTGCACCCCCGGCCCGCCATGCCCACGGGACCGGCCGCCGAGGGGTGCCGGGAGCGGCGCACGGGTGGGCGCGGGCCGGGCCCACGCCCACCCGCTCCACTCAGGCTCCTGCGGCGGTCGGGACCCTCTTCGGCGGCGGGCGCGTCGGCCCCACCGAAGTCCGGCGAGCCACCGGCCAGGTCCTCGGCCGACGGCACGGCCCCGAGCCAGCTGGCGTCGATGTCCGAGCTGAAGGTGCCGAGCGACCCGTCCCCACCGGTGTCCCGCAGCCAGGCGGCCAGGTCCTCGGTGTCGGTGTCCATGCCCCCGAGGGCCCAGGCCGGCATGGCCTCGGCGCCCGGCATCTCGAGCTTGATGTCCCGGTACCGCTCCATGCCGGAACCGGCCGGGATCAGCTTGCCGATGATGATGTTCTCCTTGAGGCCGAAGAGCTGGTCCGACTTGCCCTCGATGGCGGCCTCGGTGAGCACCCGGGTGGTCTCCTGGAACGAGGCGGCCGACAGCCACGACTCGGTGGCGAGCGACGCCTTGGTGATCCCCATCAGCTCGGGACGGCCCTCGGCCGGACGCTTACCGTCCGTCACCAGGCCGCGGTTGACCTCGGCGTAGATCCGGCTGTCGACGCGCTCGCCGGGCAGGAACGAGGCGTCCCCCGGCTCGGCGACGAGCACCCGGCGGAGCATCTGGCGCACGATCAGCTCGATGTGCTTGTCGTGGATCGACACACCCTGGTCCCGGTAGACCTTCTGGACCTCCTCGACCAGGTACTGCTGGGTCTCGCGGATGCCCTTGACCTCGAGCAGCTCCTTGGGGTCCTTCGGCCCCTCGACCAGGGCGTCGCCGGCGGCGACCTCCTGACCGTCGGCGACCTCGAGGTGGGCGCGCTGGGCCACGAGCACGGTGTGCTCCTCGCCGTCGTCGGCCACCACGGTGATGTGACGGCCGGACTCGTCCTCCTCGACCCGGGCGACGCCCGAGTGGCGGGCCAGGACGGCGGCGCCCTTCGGGGTGCGGGCCTCGAAGAGCTCGACCAGCGGGGCAGGCCGTGGGTGATGTCCTCACCGACGATGCCACCGGTGTGGAACGTACGCATGGTCAGCTGGGTCCCCGGCTCACCGATCGACTGGGCGGCGATGACGCCGACCGCCTCGCCGAGCTCGATCATCTCGCCGGTGGCGAGCGACAGGCCGTAGCAGGCGGCACAGATACCCTGCTCGGCTTCGCACGTGAGCACCGAGCGGGCCCGGACCCGGTCGATCGCCGGGTCGTCACGCAGCCGGGCCACGAGCTCGTCGGTCAGGACGGTGCCGGATTCGAGCTTGGTCTTGTCCGAGAGGGTGACCGGCTCGGAGCAGGCGCCCGGTGACCCGGGTCTCGAGGTAGGAGCGGGTGCCCGAGCCGTCGGGCACGACGCCGTCGATCCACACGCCGCGGACCGAGCCGCAGTCGTCCTCGCGGACGATGAGCTCCTGGGCCACGTCGACTAGACGCGGGTGAGGTAGCCGGAGTCGGCGGTACGGAGGGCGGTGTCGGCCAGACCCTTGCGGGCTCCGTGGGTCGAGATGAAGTACTCCAGCACCGACAGACCCTCGCGGAACGAGGACTTGATGGGCCGGGGGATCATCTCGCCACGGGGGTTGGACACGAGGCCCTTCATGCCGGCGATCTGGCGGATCTGCTGGCTGTTCCCTCGGGCACCGGAGTCGACCATCATGTCGATCGGGTTGAAGGTGATGTCGGCCATGGTCTTCTCCATGGCCTTCCCGACCTCGGAGTTGGCCGACGTCCAGATCTCGATCTCCTTCTGGCGCCGCTCGTCGTCGGTGATGATGCCCCGCTTGAACTGGGCCTCCGCCTTCTCCGC
>CAWJEK010000021.1:0-288633 GCA_963841885.1 uncultured Acidimicrobiaceae bacterium | reverse complement strand
GTCCGGATAGCTCCGACTTCCGGGCGGCGCCCCGAGCCGGCGTTATACATGTAATCCGTGTCAAGCCGACTCCTCAGTCGCTCGGTCGGCCAGGCTCTCGAAGAGCAGTGCCCGGTCGGTCTGTTCGTGTTCCCGGGCATGGTTCCGCTGGCGGAGCAGCACCGGCACGAACTCGGGCCCGGTCTTGAAGTAGGCACACTTCTCGCAGGCTGATTCGATGCGGCAGTCGAGCTCGGCCGGGCGGGTGCACATGCCGTTGCCGAGCATCCGGTCGTATTCGGTCCGGAGCCGAGTCATCGCCGTTGTTCCTCTCAGCCGGAGCGTCCGTCGAGGTCCCCGTCGTCGCGTAGAGCGCGTCGACCTGCTCCATGACCGAGGCGTATTCGTCCGCCACCACCCGGTTGGCGATGCGGGCATAGACGAGCGTCATGTCCATCGACCGGTGGCCGAGGAACTCGGCGATGGTCTCGAGGCGCATGCCCCGGTTGATCGCCTGGGTGGCGAGGGTGTGGCGGAGCTGGTGAGGATGGGCGTGACCGATGCCCGCTCGTCTGGCCGTGGTGGCCACGATCCGGTGGACGGTCCGCCGGTCGAGTGGCTTGTGCTCGTCGGCCAGGAGGCGGCCTTGGGCTCGGATGTGGACGCGGTTCGTCGCCGTCCACTCCTCCAACAGCGGGACGAGCTCCGGGTGGAGCGGGATGATCCGGTCGTTGCGCAGCTTGCCGACCGGGATGCGCAGCCAGTGGGACCCGTCGCGCACGCTGACGGCGTCGGCGGCCAGTTCGCAGAGCTCGGTCGCCCGCATGCCGGTCCGGGACAACAGCTCGACCACGAGGCGATAGCGGGGCAGCCGGTGGGCCTTGGCTGCCGCCAGCAGCTTGGCGGCGTCCTCGTCGGAGAGGAACTTGGGCAACGGCTCGGGCCGAGGTGGGATGTCCCCATGGAGGATCGGGTTGCGGTGGTGGGCCTCGGGCCAGTCCCATTCGATCAGGCGCTCGAAGAAGATCCGGATCATCCGCAGCCGCTGGCGCTGGGTGTTCTTGGCCAGGGTCGGGCCTGTGCAGCCGGGCTGGGCGGCGAGGAACACCTTGTAGTCCTCGACGTGGGTCCGGGTGACGTCGGAGACGACTGCAACCTCGGTCTCGGCCACCAGCCACCGGGCCAGCTGGCGCAGGGTCGAGTCGGCCACGTCCACGCTGCGAGGCGCAAGGAACGTGGTGAGTTGGACCAGGTAGCGGCGCATGGTGGCGGCCAACTGGGGTGCCTGTGTCGACAGCACGGCCCACTCCCGGTGGGACTCGTTCTTCGGGATCCAGGGCTCGGGCAGGACCTCAGCGATGCTCACTGGGCCACCTCCACCATGGCCAACAGCTCGGCGGCGTGGGCGTCGACGGCCGTCATCGCCTGGTGGTATTCGTGGGCCAGCCAGTCATTGGTCAGGTGCAGGTAGATCCGGGTGGACTCGATGGAGACGTGTCCGGCCTGGGCCTGAACCGCCTCCAAGGCCATGCCTGCTTCTCGCAGTCGGGTGAGGCAGGTGTGGCGGAGCTGATGACAGGTGGCCCGCTCGAGTCCGGCCCGCTGGCGGGCGCTCAAGAAGATGGTCTCCACTCCTTGAGCGCTCAGCCCTTGCCCCCGGCTCGGACCCTTCAGGGTCACGAAGACCCGATCCGTCGAGGCGTCCTTTGGCCGTTCGTTGACCAGATACTCGCCCAGTTCGGCGAAGAAGGCGTTCGAGATGGGCACCACCCGCTGGTGGCCGCCCTTGCCCTCGGTGACGAACACCGACCGTTCGGCCACCTGGATGTCCGACAGCCGCAATCCGAGCACCTCACAACGGCGCAGGCCGCCCAACACCATGGCGAAGACCATGGCCCGGTCACGATGCGTGCGCATCGCACCCACCAACGCGTCGACCTCACCGGGCGACAGGATCTTGGGCAACGTGCGGGGCACCCGCACCAGGGGCACCGTCCGGACCCGACCGCCCCGCCGGCGGGTGGAGAGCCCCTTCGGCACTGGATTCGCCTCCACCGTGGTGTCGCCCCGAGCCACCAGATACGCGTAGAAGCCGGACACGGACGACAGCCGCCGGGCGATGGTCCGGGCCGACAGTCCCGACTCGCCGTCGGAGATCCGGACCACGGTGCGATCACCTCGTTGGTCGGCCAGGAATTCGAAGACGTCAGCCGGGACCACGGCAACCGGGTCCTTGTCGACGACCGTGAAGAACGTCTTCAGGTCGAAGGCGACCGCCCGCAGTGTGTTCGGCCGAGACCGTCCGGCCACGAACTCCAGATAGGAGTCGACAAGCGGATCACCCAATCGGAAGCGGGTCCCTCCGGCCGGTGAGGAGGTGCGGACCAGGACAGGGAATGGGCTCATCCGGGCATGCTCCCAGTGCTGAACAGAATGCACTGAGATGCCAGAAGGATCACATGTGTATTAAGCGTTCGGGGGCGGGGTGGACCGGATTCGGATCTTCAGTCGATGGCAAAATGCAGCGGAACCCCACGAGAAAGGAAGCACATCATGGCGAACGTTGGCGAACTCGCTCGACAGGCCTTTGATGGGAATGTCAACTCAAAGTGGCCCCACTGTGATCATCTGATTTGGCCCCACCTCGGTCTCGGGGGCGAACGCCGTGCTCGCGTAGTGTCGTGGCGTGGCGTCGAACAGTCCGCAGCCCCCTGGGCAGAGCGTCTTCCGGCTGCGTATCCAGCTGCGTGACGTCGACCCGGTGATCTGGCGTCGGGTGCTCGTCCCCGGGTCGGTCCGGATGGCGAAGTTGGCCTACATGCTGATCGCCGCCATGGGATGGAACGACACCCACCTCCACGCCTTCGAGGTCTCTGGAAAGCGGTATGGCATGCACATGATCGAGTGGCCGGAGGGTGAGATCGACGAGAAAACGGTCACCGTGCTCCAGGCGCTCCGCGACGAGAAGCGCTTCATCTTCGAATACGACTTCGGGGACAGCTGGGAGCACGACGTCATGGTCGAAGAGCTGACCTGGTCGTATTTCGGCCTCAAGTACGCGGTGGTGCTGGATGGCGAGAACGCCTGTCCGCCGGACGACGTCGGCGGTGCCCCCGGCTATGGCTACTTCCTCGAGGCTGTCGGTGACCCCACCCACGAGGAGCACGAGGACTACCTCGAGTGGATCGGTGGCCCCTTCGACCCCACCGAGTTCGACCTGGCCGGAGCCAATGCGCTCTGTCAGAAGGTGCGCTGATCAGCCCTTCGTCCGGGTCCCCCGTCGGGCCTTCGTCGAACGCAGCCGGAAGCTCTCGGTGCCGGTCTCGATGATGTGGGCGTTGAAGGTGAGCCGGTCGACGATGGCCGCCACCAACCGGGGATCGCCGATCACCTGACCCCACTCGGAGAACGGCAGGTTGGAGGCGGTAGCCACCGAGGCCTTCTCCTCCCGCTCGGTGAGGATCTGGAACATCAGCTCTGCCCCTCGAGCGTCGAGCTGCACGTAGCCGAGTTCGTCAAGGCACAACAGGTCGAGGCGTCCATAGCGGGCGACCAGGCGGGACAGCCGGCGCTCGTCGGCCGCCTCGACCAGTTCGTTCACGAGGGCCGCACAGGTGACGTAGCGGACGGCCTTGCCCTGTTCACAGGCCGCCATGCCGAGTCCGATGAGCAGGTGGCTCTTGCCGGTGCCGCTGTCGCCGAGGAACACCACCGGATCCCCGGTCTCCAGGTAGGAGCCGGAGGCCAGCATGGCGATGGTGGCCGCATTGATCGACGGGGCGGCGGCCAGATCGAAGTCGCCCAGGCGCTTGGTCCGGGGGAACTTGGCCTCGTGGACCCGTCGCAGCCTGCGCCGTTCGCTCCGATCGTCGACCTCGGCGGACAGCATCTCGGCCAGGTAGCCGAGGTAGGTGGCGTGGCTGCGTTCCGCCACCTCGGCCAGGCGCACGCACTCAGTGCGCACCGTCGGCAGGTGGAGCTCCCGGGTGGCCGCTCCGATTGCTGCCTCGGCTGCGGTGTCGGTCATCTTGGCCATCACCCCACCCCCAACAGGTCGTCGTAGTGGGCGATGCTCGGCGTCGGTCGGTCGAAGGCGGCGAGTCCCGGGCGCACGACCTCGACGGTGTCCGGTCGGGCCAGGCTGCACCTCGCCTCGACAGCCACCACTTCGGGATCGAACGTGCCGGTCACGAGGGCCCGCTCCATGCCGCTGGTGACGATGTCCGGATCCAGGGTGCGGTGGAGCAACAGCACACCGATGAGGGCTCGGGTGCCTTCCTGGTCCCCGAGCTTCTTCTTCGCCCCGTCCCAGAAGCGCTGGTGGATTGGGGTGAAGGCGCCAGCTTTCCGGGCCGCCACCAACGCGCTGGCCCCGGCCAGGGCCCCGGGCTTGATGCGGAGGACCTCCAGATAGTGGTCGAGGTCGAGTACCTGGGCCCCTTTGCCGAGCGCCCGGGGGTGCCGGGCGACGACGTTCGTCCCGTCCATGGCCAGAACGGAGTCGGCCCCGAGGCGCACGTCGATCCGTCGGCCCGCGTAGCGGACGGGGACGGAGTAGAAGGACTGGCGGACACACACCCGGGCCTTGGTGTCGACCCGGCAGGTGAGGTGGAGCTCCACCTCGAAGGGCTCGTCCGGCAGGGCCAGCAGCTGAGGCTGCTCGGACGCGAAGTGCTGGGCCACAGTGAGGCGCCGGGACTCGATGTGGCGGAGGTCGTCCCGCTCGTCGCCTCTGGCCACCAGCTCGTTCAGCACCTCCATCGAGATGACGTCGGGGACCGGGACGAGGTGGCGGCGGCGGAACCGCCCGACCTCGCCTTCCACGCCACCCTTCTCGTGGGCGCCCTTGACGCCGGGCAGACAGAAGAAGGACTCGAAGCCGTAGTGGCTGCGCATGGCGACAAACCGGTCGGTCTCGATCCGGCCACGCCCCTGCATCACCCGGACCACGGCGGGCTTCAGGTTGTCGTAGCGGATGCGCTTGGGCACCCCGCCGAAGTGGGCGAAGGCGGCCACGTGTCCATCGAGGAACACCTCCTGGGCCTGGTTCACGTAGATGCGGTGGAACCCCTTGCCGCTGGCCGACAGTCGCATCACGAACATCCAGCCCTCGACCGGCTCCCCGTCGAGGAAGAAGCTGACCTGGCCGAAGTCGACCTCGGCCTCCTCGCCGAGCGGATGGTGCTGGGGCACACACACATCGGGCAGAGCGAGTGACTGGCGCTTCTTCACCGACCCGACGTAGCGACGGACCGTCGACTCGCTCACCTCGGCGTCGTGCTCCTCGACCAAGCGCTGGAACACCCGACGGGCCGTGTGGCGTTGCTTCTTCGGCATCTGCGCATCGGCGGCCAGCCAACCGTCGATGATCGGCTTCCAGCGTCCGAGTGACGGTGAGGGTCGGGCCACTGACTTCCTCGGCGGCGGCACCGCCGACGTCAGCGCTTGGCGCACCATCCGACGGTGCACGCCGAACCGGCGGGACAGCTCACGGATGGACGGGCCGTCCGCCTCGGCGCTGGCCTTGCGGATCTCCTCGAACAGTTCCACCTTCGACCTCGTTCGCATGGGTCCCAGGCTCCAGCCCGCCGTCGAACGATCGGTGGACCCCTACCTCGCTGCGAGCCGAATGGGGCCAGAACAGATGGTCACGGTGGGGCCTGTTCAGGTGATCACCGATCGCGGTCGGCCTCATCGTTCTCCTCGTTCGGGGGCACGCCGTGGGTCCTGGCCCTCCGGCGTGTCGTTTTGGCTCGCGTGCGCCGTGGTCATCGCCACCGGGTTCCTCCTGACGCTGCACGATCTGCCGGAAGCCGCGACCAGGGTTCTGGACGATGCGGTGGACGATCATCCACGACGCCGTCGGCCTCAGAGTCCGGACAGGCGTTCCTCGCTAGCGCCTCTGAGCGCAACCTTCGAACCGGGTGCCCCATAACGCCGCCGGGAGAAGGACGCCTCACGCACACTCCATATGCGATCACGAGCAGTTTGTCGACGGAAGTCGGCGGCACTGGTCACGACGCTGGCGGCGAACTCTGTTGGTATCTTCAGGGTGATTGGCGCCGAGCGGGGTGGAGCTTGTGAACCAGAAGAAGCCGTCAAAAAAGGCCGAGATTGTTTGGACGGTCATCATCATCGGAGGCTGTGTGTTCACGATCGGCTTCATTGTCTGCGCAGTAATCTTTCATTGGGACCTGGGCAGCACGCCGGGAATTGAGTATCCCTGATCACCGGAACTGCGGGCACTCTCAGGTGAAGGCGGCCACGATGAGGCCCGCTCCTAGAGCGCAGAGGATTGCAGCGACGATGTAGCTACTTCCCGACCTGAACCAAGCCGGAGCGTCATAGTCCGAGGGCACTGTCCAGATCCTGAACGACCAGTCGTCGAGCCGACGATGCCCACGGAGGCAGACCAGTCCCCCGAGGACAAGTAGGACACCACCGACAATCTCGACCGCCGTCATCCCAAGTGCTTTTCAAGATCGCTGCACGCCGATTTCACAGTTCGAGTATCGGCACGCCACGGTCATCGCCTTTAGGTCGGAGCCTGCCCCAGAACGACGGGACTGCGGCGGTTACCGTCCAGGGGCGCTTGCCAGTGGCTAACTGACCTCGACCAACACTTACACGGGACTGTGGATATCCGAGGTTCAGCCAGGACGGGCCACGTATGTGGCCGTCATGCGGTACGGACCGGTGAACGCAATGGGCTTGAAGGCCCCGCTCGGGAGGAGGTTCCGGTAAGCGAGAGAACTTTGGAGTGGCTCCGGCCCGCCAAGCAGACAGTTCACATAGCCGACCACCGGACACGTGGGAGACACGATCGCCGTGAAGGTGTCGCTACCGGATGGAATCGAGATCTGTTCGTCACGCAAACAGTCACCAGTGTGACGACCCTTCAGCGTGGTGCAAAGCGACCAGTAGCGCACCTGGGGATGCTGGTCGGAGGTGCGGGCCAGATCGTTCGCCTTCGGGTTGGAATCGGCCTGGTATGTGGGGGCCTTGGCGGTTATCACGAGGTTGCCTCGGGTCGTCGTGTAGGCAATGTGCTCGTAAATGTTGTCGGGATTTGCATAGGGGCCGGTGCCGTACGAGATGCCACCGACCGGCGTGGGGCTCGTCACCGGATCGGGTACCGGCGCGGGCGGTGGGTAGCTCTGGGCCAAATCGGCCGGGAGCGCGCCATGCTGGTCCCGGTAGCTGGCGATGACCTGGCCGACGGCGGGATTCCCGGTGGCCTGGTCGAGCGAGATCGCCTTGCCCGAACGGTCGACGTACCCAATGGTGGGGAGCGGGACGCCGCCGGTACCGGCGGCGTCGATGTCGATCGGCACGTAGAGGCGGAGTATGAGGACCCCGCCGTCCGTGGCGCCCATGGCCATGCAGGTCCCGGAAACACCGGCGCAGCTCTGGGCGATGGTCAGCGTGTATCGCCCGTCGGACTGGTGGATCTGGGTGTCGTGCAGGTGCTGACGCCGATCGTTCTGCGGGACGGGGTAGGCCGTGAACGACCAGTAGCGAGCTATGGGCACCAGCCCGGAGATGATGGTACGAGCGCCGCCTGCGGTGCCGTAGCCGTCGAACCAGTAGACGCTGTCCTCGTCGGGCAGGAAGACGTTCAACGCGTTCGTGCTGTCCTTCACCCATGCGGTACTAGTGCCTACCGGTGCCGAGGTTGTGGTCGTGGTCGAGGGGGCGCTCGACGACGAGCAGGACGCCATAGCCATGGCCGCAACTATGAAGGCTGACGGCAGGAGAAAACGACGAGTTTGGCGCACTCAGGAGAGTCTCGCTGATCGGCGCATCAGCGACAAGAACGCTCGCAAATCCGGTGCCGCTTAGCAGCGATCGTACCTTTCTTAGGGTGCCGAGGGCGTGGGGCGCTATGCCGATGAGATCATGTTTCCGAACCTTCGTCGGCGATGGTCCCACCATCGAAGAGACCCGTCCTGCCCCATAACACCGGGTCGAGGTCGTTCTTCCCTGGGGAAGCGGCCGGCAATCCTCCGCAGCCTGAGCGCCCAATCACATTGAAGGCGTGATCTACCTACAGAGTGTGGAATGCGATGCCATCGGCGATGGCCGAGTCCCTGAGATTGTGCCCGACGTCACTTGTCGACACGGCGATGCCAGCGTTGAGCTGATGTGCCGCAGCAAGGGCTTCGACCATGGCGGCGGACATGCCGCGTCCTTCGCTCCGGTGACGGTGTTGGAGCACTGCCATCGTCCAGGACAGCTCGCGCATCGGAAGCACCTCGATCTCGTCGGGCAATCCGATGACTTGCGCTCGAAACCGGTCCTGAACATCGGGTGGCAGTCCGGCTACAGGTCCCGACAGCTTGCCGGCCACCTCGGGATCAGCAAAGGAGGCGCAAAGCCGGAAGAGCCATAGACCGGTGGTCGCTATGCCGTCGGAGGCAATGCCTTCCAAATCCGGCGCTCGCTCGCCCGTCAGGACGTCACGGAGCAGGTGGTCGTCAACGACGACGGATGCCACCTACGAGGTCGCCAGATCGGGATCGTCGAGTTCGCTGACGAACTGGCGATGCTGTTCAGCTGTCAGTGCGTTGGCGAGGAGCTCTTGACGTCCGCCAGGGGGTAAGAGAATCACGGCGTCGCCCAGGTCGACCACCGTGACTCGACCTCCATTGTCCAACCCCCACCGATGCCGCACGGCCGCAGGCACCGACATCTGGCCACTGGTCGAGACGAGAAACTCGGCTGACGTCGCCATGAGCGACCTCCGATTTACTTGGTGAAATTACCATCCTACCAAGTATCACCATTACCGGGGTTACACGGGTGATCGACGCCAGTCCGAAATTGGCGCTCGGCGAGTGGTCCCATCCCCCGCGCTATCCCCACGCGAGGACGGAGAACAACGGACATTTGCGGTTACTGGTGGACAGTAATGGGAACAGGAATTACTGGCTTGAACAGGACTTTTTACTTCGAATTGGCTGGTCAGGCGCTCGAAGGCGAAATTGCCCGGATCCGCCTGGCAGTCAAGAGGTCAGGGGTTCGAATCCCCTTACCTCCACCGAAGAATCCCAGATTCAGGGCCAGTTTCTCCGAAAGGGGGAATCGGCCTCGGTCGTCGACCAGGCGAACCTTCTGCCGTTGTTCTGCCCAACGGTTGGATCTTCGCCAAACGGCTCTTCCTCATCGGTGAGGACAGTGTCCTTGCAGGGCTGAATGACCTCGCGGAAAGTCGAGCTGGATATCAACTGACTCCGATCGAATCCTCTTTGAGTCACGAGGGAGATTTCGGGGACTTGCGGACACGACGGATCTACGTGCCCTCGAAGGTGCGGATGCCGGGGCTTTGGTGGGTCCGGGAGTGATGATCAGCGATTGAATTGCCACACATCGATCGTGTCTTGGCGGCCAACTAAGGCGAGTCCGACTACCTGTCCGCCCCCAGCGAGGTTGAGAACAGGCGTCTGAAGGTTGAACGCTCGGCACTGATTCGGGTTGAGCGAGAGATTTGCTGGGCGTCACGAGCGATCTCATCCCGCCGAGTGTGCCGTCTCGGAGTTCTGCCAGAGGAACCACATGAGTAAACGGGCTGGCTACACCCAAGGGGCCGGCACAGACCAAAACGGTGGAGGTCAGATCAGCAGCACCCACCTTGTCCTTGGCTGAAAGCACGGTGAATTCCCGTATGTATCCAAATGCGGGATCGCCCCTTTTGGTACGAACCCAGTGCCCACGTTCGTGCCGCTGCACGTTGGGAAGGGACAATGCCGCCTTGAGCTCACTTTGAGCATGGTGATGGCTCCAATACACCCAACCAAAAAGAGCCAATCCGGCGATCAGCAGCGCAACTAGAAGGACATGTCTGATGGGCATCCGCCGAGATCGCCCTTCGTGCAGTGACCCGGACTCGATGCCTTCGACTATCGGCGCCTATCGGCCTGAGCCTGAGCGCCCCGACCGCCGGGAGCGGGTCACACCCGGCAGTCGGGGCACACGTGTGCCGGTGTGCCTAGCGCACCCGTCTACGTATCTGAACTGGAGTTGACCCGGTTTCCGCGCACCCGATAGTGAGCCAAGGCTCACAGGAAGGGGTGCCCGATGGGTCGCCACTCGAAGTATCCGGAAGAGTTCCGGCGTGAATCCGTCCAGCTGGTCCTGACCACGGACAAATCGATGGCCGAAGTCGCCCGAGACCTCGGCATCAACTACAAGACCCTCGGCAACTGGGTCCGATTAGAGCAGGCCAAGACCGTTCGAGACCATGCCCAGGCGCACTCAGCGAGAGCGAGCGGGTCGAGCTGAAGCGCCTGAAGAAGGAGAACGCCGAGCTCAAGGTCGAGCGGGAGATCCTCCGCAAGGCAGCCGCCTATTTTGCCAAGGAGACGACCCGGTGACCCGCTTCCGGTTCGTCTCCGACCATGCCGAGGACTACGGCGTCAAGCGGATGTGCGGCGTGCTCAAGGTCTCCCGCTCCGGCTACTACGACTGGAAGAAGCGGCCACTGTCGGCCCATGCCACGCGGGACGCCGAGCTCGAGACCCTCATCTGCGAGATCCACCAGCGGTCGCGGACCACCTATGGCGCCCCGAGGATCCACGCCGAGCTCCGTCGCCTCGACCAGCGGTGCGCCAAGAAGCGAGTGGCCCGCCTCATGGCAACGAATCACCTGGTGGGCGCCCACTCCCGTCGGAAGTGGCGGAGGGGTCGTCCCGACGTGGCTCCAGCACCCGACCTGGTGAACCGGGAGTTCACCGCTTCCCGTCCCGACGAGATCTGGGCGGCCGACGTGACGCAGTTCTGGACGACGGAGGGCTGGCTCTACTTCGCCGGCGTCATCGACCTCTTCTCACGACGGGTGGTGGGGTGGTCCATGTCGAACTCGCCCGACGCCGATCTGGTCATCGACGCCTTGCTCATGGGATTCCAACGCCGTCGACCCGACCAGAAGCTCATCCACCATTCGGACCGCGGCGCCATTTACACGTCACTGGCCTTCGGCAACCGGGCGGCCGAGCTCGGCATCACCCGGTCGTTCGGTTCGACGGGTGATTGCTATGACAATGCCGCGGTCGAATCACTGTGGGCCACCCTCAAGCGGGATCTCAACTGGATCTACGGGCGGAAGACCTGGACGTCGAGGGATCTATTGCGCTCGGCGGTGTTCGATTACATCGAGGGCTTCTACAACCCCGAGCGCATTCAGAAGCGTCTCGGATACCGTTCACCAGCCGACTTCGAATCGGCTTCCGTGGCTTAGCAACACGTGCGCGGGAAACCGGGTCAACTCCATGCACCAATTTGGTGCGACCGACGAACTTTCGAGCGCTCGGGCCCTCCTGGCGAGTCTCGCCGTACGGTCTGACCAGGCAGTTTCGGTGAGGGTGACGTTGAGGGTGACGTTGATTTCGGATCATGAACGAAGAAGACGGGCATTCGGCCCAGATACGACCCGCTGGAGGCCACATGACACTGACGACGACGGCAACTCGAGGCGAAGGGTGGGACACGTGACCATCTCGCTCCCCGACGACGTGAAACAGATCTCGTGGGCCGCCGAGCAGCTGGGCATCGGCACCTCGACCGCCTACCGCCTGGTGGCCGCTGGCAAGATCCCCGGTGCCTTCAAGGTCGGTGCACAGTGGCGGATCTCCGTCCCCCGGTTTCTCGCTGAGGTTCACGGCGAGCCGACCGCCCCGGACCGCCCCTGAGGTGGCTCGCTCAGCCGGGCAGCGCCAGCGTCTTCCCCAGCGCCTCGGCCAGGTCCCGGTCCCGGCCCTCGAGGACGTGGGAGTACACCCGGAGGGTGATCGAGGAGTCGCGGTGGCCCAGCCGGCCGGCCACCGTCGTGGGGTCGAAGCCGGCGGCGATGGCCTGGGTGGCCGAGAAGTGCCGGAGGGCGTGGAGGTGGGTATCCACCCCGGCCTTGGTGGCCACCTTCTTGGCGAACTTGGACACGAAGTCCGGCTGCATCGGCTCGGCTCCGACCGGGGAGCGGGAGAACATGAACCCGTCCGGTCGGACCTCGAGCTTGAGCCCGCGGGCCAGTTCATCGACCTGGGCCCGGTGCTTGGCCAGCACCCCCAGGGCCAGGTCGTCGAGACCGATGGTCCGCTCCTGGTGGGTCTTGGTCCCCTTTTCCGCCCAGCCACCGCCCTCGGTCTCGTAGACGGAGCGGGCGATGGTCAGGGTGCTCCCGGCCACGTCGAGGTCCGTCCACCGGAGGGCGCACAGCTCGCCCCGCCGGGCCCCGGTGAGGGCACCCAGCAGCAGCAGGGCGGCCAGGGCTGGCTCGAGCTCCTCGGCCTTGGCCACGATGGCCCGGACCTCCTCGGGGGTGGGAGCCTTGACGGGCTGCGGCCGGATCGGGGGCGGGCTGGCCTTGCGGGCCACGCTGTGGTCGACCATGTCCCACCGCTCGGCCTGGTGGAGGGCGGCGGCGATCAGCGCGTGGACCCGCCGCACGCTGGTGGCCTTGTTCCCCTTGGCCGTCAGTTTCCCGTAGAGCCGGTCGAGCTGGCGGGCGGTGAGTGCCTTCAGCCTGACCTTCCCCAGTTCGGGGATGACGATCCGGTCGGCCAGGTCCCGGTACTTGCGGATGGTGGTGGGGGAGCGGTTCGGCCCGATGTGGTCCAGCCAGGCGTTGAGGAGCTCCTCGACCGTCTCCGAGCCGGTGCTGACATTGCCGCTGGACACCTTGGCCACCATGGCGGCCAGCTCCCGTTCGGCCAGCCGTCTGCCGGCCCCGGGACGGGGATCCTTGGCCTCCACGGTCTTCCGGATCTGGATGGGGGAGCCGTTGTCCCGACGGCCGGCATAGACGCGGAGATGCCACACGCCGGGTCGAACCTCGGTCATGGAGCCCTTCACGCCCGAGATTGTAGTCACGGAGTAGTCACGAGGGGCAATCTGGAGGGTGTTACCGGACCAGAAATACCCTCTGAACTGGTGGGCCGTGCGAGTCTCGATCTCGCCACCTTGGGATTAAAAGTCCCCTGCTCTTCCCGATGAGCTAACGGCCCGCCGGTGAGCGTATCGGAGCCCTGGGGCCCGGTTGTCCGGCCGCCTCGACCGGGACCCGTCAGCCGGGGAAGGAGCCCCCCTGCCAGTCGATGAGTCCTGACGGGTCCGGCGCACTGCACGTCGGTTCGGAGCTCTTGCCGTACCAGGTGCCCGTCGCGACGGGGGCGTCGAAGGGCGGGTCGTAGGGACCCCCGAACAAGTCGATGACGTCGGCCAAGTTGAGTCCGACGTACCAGCAGGTGCCGTCGCCCTGCGTGGCGGCCAGGAGGATGCCGTTCCCGTCGTCCGAGAAGTACGTGGAGATCTGGTCGGCCCCGGTCGACGGCCCCGTGGTGAACTGGAGGCCCGGCTCGTCCGCCTGGAGCTGGGCCAGCGTGACGCCGGTGAAGGACTCCCGGTTCTGGGTGGCCGCCGCGCGGGCACCGGCCGACGCCGTGGCGAGTTCGGGCAGCGGTGGCGGCTGCACCTCATGGCCGGCACAGGTGTCACCGTCGTCGTCGCTGTTCGTGCCGTCGGGGCAGGTGGTCGCAGACCATGTCACCCCGGACACGTCCGTGCCCGTCAGATCCGCGTCGAACAGGTCCGAGGTCGACAGGTGGCCTCCCGCCAGGTCGGCATCCGCCAGATCGGCTCCGGCGAGGTCGGCCCCGGCGAGGTCGGCGCGGGCCAGGTCCGCACCGGCCAGGTCGTCGCCCGCCAGATTGCAGTCGCGGAGGTCGATGCCGCGGCCGAAGTCGGAGCACGAGGTCGGGATCACGTCGACCTTCGCCTTCGAATGGACCTTCTTCGTGCCGGTGACGGCGAGAGTCAGTTGGTACACGACCTTCTGGCCGCCACCGTCGGCCGGGATCGCCACGGTGTCGCTGACGACGCCGGTCGAGCAGGCCACGGTGGCCGGCAGCCCGGTGACGGGCCGGTTCGAACTGAACGTGCAGGAGGTGGCCTGGCCGACGGTGGCCGCCAGGGTCACGGATCCGCCCCCCACATGGAGCAGTCCGGGAGTCGCGGTCAACCGGGTCACCGTCGTCGCGGCACCCTTGGCAGGGGCTGCGGCGCCCGCCGCCCACGTCGCTCCGGGGAGGGCGACGGTCAGGGCCGTCATGAGCGACGCGCCGACCACCGGTACGGATCGACTCCACCGCAACCGCATCCGCCTCACCCCCTGCCCGGGACGTCGACCACCACCGTGGGGTGCGACTCCGATCCACGCTACCGATCGGAGGTGTGGATACGCACCCGAACTTTCGGTCGGTTGCCGGTCGGTTGCCGACGCCATCGGAGGTCAGATGACCCGTCGGGCAGGGCACCTACTCCTCGCGGTGGGTCCACCGGTAGGCCGCCGTGCGGTGGGGGATCTCGATCGAGGGTCGACCATCGACCACGACCGGATCGGGGAGCAGGGCCCGGGCGGAGCGGATCACCTCGTCGGCGTCGTCCCGCAGCCGCACGTAGGAGTACGTCGACACCAGGCCGATGACGGCGTCCGGCTCGAGGACGAGGGTGTTGGTGAAGAGCTCCCCCTCCACCCCCGGAAAGACCTCTTCGAGGGAGCGCGCCGACTCGTCGTCGGTGTACCGGGCGACGAAGTGATCCTCCAGCAACTCCCGCAGGGGGGCCAGCCACGGGGCGGCCGTGTCGTCGCGGTCGTTCCACAGGATGCCGACGACCCCGCCGGGGCGGAGCACCCGCCGGAACTCCCGTGCCGTCGGGCCCGCGTCGAACCAGTGCCACGCCTGCCCGGCGAACAGCGCATCCACGCTGTCGTCGTCGAAAGGGAGCCGCTCGGCCGGCGCCTGCTCCCCCCGCACGCCGGGAGAGACGGCGAGCAGGGCCTCGAGCATCGCCGGGTCGGGCTCGACCGCGGTGACGGACAGTCCCCGGGCCGCCAGGGCCCGGGTGAGCTTCCCGGTGCCGGCCCCGATGTCGGCCACGTCGTGGACCCGACGGGAGGCACCCCCGAGCACCCAGTCGATGGCCCGGGGGGCGTACTCGGGGCGGTAGGCGTCGTAGCGGGCCGCCTCCTCGCCGAAGGACAGCCGCCGCTCGTCGAAGCCGGGTCCGCTCACCCGCCCAGACTAGGGATCCCGACCCCCGGGGTCGTCCGGGACCGCGTCGTTAGGCGTGGTCGACACGGGCTTCTCCGTGGCCCCGGACGACACTGATCGCCTGGCCGCGCTAGTACGTGCCCGACCGACCCACCGGGCGCGCGGTCCGGATGGACGCCATCGGCTCCGCCGCCCTGTCGCGGCCCACCGCCCTGATCGGGGGAGGCGGCCTGGTCGGCACCGCCACCGACTACCACCGCTTCATCGAGACGGCCTTCTGGGTGGACCCGGTCGAGGAGATCACCGGCCTGTTCCTGACCCAGCTCCTGCCGTCGGGCACCCACCCGATCCGCTCGGAGCTCAGCCAGCTCGTCTACCAGGCCCTGGTGGACTGACCCGTTCCCGGGCCGCCGGGCAGTGGCCCCGACGGCGAGGCCGGGACGGCCACGCGGGGCCGGTGCAGCTCGGGGTGGAGGTCGGCGGCCACCGCCAGGGCGTCCTCGGCGTCGAAGGCGTCGACGACCTCGGCCGCGAACAGGGGCTTGCCCATCTGACCCCACAGCACGAGGAACCGGTGGAGCTGGGCCACGCCACAGCGTACCGGCACGCCCGGCCCCGACCCGGTGCCCGTCCACTAGGTTCGGCGCCGGCGTGTCCCCACCCGGGGTGGCCACGCTGCCGATCCCACGCAACCGGAGCCGCTCCCGTGCACCCACTCGACAACCCCGTCTGGTCATCGCTCGTGGGCCCCCACCGTGAGCTGGCCGAGCCAGCTGGCCTGGCCGCCCGCTACCCTCCCGAGATCTCGCACTTCGGCGCGTTCCCCGAGACCCCGGCGGCGCGGCACTGGCGGGCCCTGGAAGAGCTCGTCGGGCCCGGGGGTGTGGTGATCGTGACGGGTCGGGTCGGCGACCCGCCCGACGGCTGGGGCGTGGAGTACGACGGTGTCGGGGCCCAGATGATCGGGGCACAGCTGACGGAGACCCCCGCCGACGTGGCTGCCCGGCGGCCGGACGTAGAGGCGCTTCCGCTGGGGGCGGCCGACGCCGCCGACATGCTCGACCTGGTGGCACTGGCCCGTCCTGGTCCCTTCTCACCGCGCACGTGGGAGCTCGGAGGCTACGTCGGCGTCCGGCACGGGGGCCGCCTGGTGGCCATGGCCGGGCAGCGGTTCCATCCGGAGGGCTGGTGCGAGATCAGTGCGGTGGCGACCCATCCCGACCACCGCCGTCAGGGCCTCGGGGAGCATCTCGTCCGGGTGGTGGCCGCCGGGATCGCCGACCGGGGCGAGACCCCGTTCCTGCATGCGGCGGGTGACAACACGGAAGCCATCCGGCTCTACGAGGCGATGGGATTCACCCACCGGCGCAGCGTCCGCTTCGTCGCCACCCGGATTCCGGGGGAGGGTTCCGCCCCGTCGCCCACGCTGCCCCCGGTCCGCAGCTGACGGCGGGCTACGACGTCGCGCCGGTGACCACGACGGCGGCCGGGAGGCCGTCGAGGCCCACCCGGCGGACCACGTGACCGGTGGGGACGGCGACCTCCACCACGGCCCCGCTGCCGCTGCACACCCAGACCCGGCCGGGGGGTCCGGCGGCGATGCACTGGGCCGGGGCACCGACCGGCACGGCGGTTCCCACCAGGCCCCCCGTGACCGACACGGGGGTCACGCCGTACCCGGCGCTCACCCAGGCCACCGTGCCGGGGGCCGGGATGGTGATGCCCGTCGGATTGGCTCCGAGAGGAACGACCGGACCGGGCACGAGCGAGGGCAGGGCGACCGGGGTGAGGCTGCTCGACTGGAAGTCGGCTACCAACGCATCCGCTCCGGAGGGAGCGACGGCCACCGCCACCGGCTCGGCGCCGACCGGCACGGGGGCCCCGGGGAAGAGGGACGGCAGGGCGAGCGGGGTCAGGGTCCCGTCCCGGTAGTTGACGACGAGGGCCAGCTTTCCGTCCGGTGTGACGGCGACGGCCACGGGCTGGCCCCCCACCGCGACGGTGGGACCGGCGGTCAGCGACGGCAGGTGCACCTCGGTGACGGAGTCGTCCCCCCAGTTGGCCACCAGGGCGGTCGACCCGTCGGGGGTGACGGCCACGGCGTCGGGTTCCAGCCCGACGTCCACCTTCCCCTCGACCTTCCCGGTGGCCGTCGACACCTCGACGAGTTGGTCGTCCGACCGGACGGCCACCAGCAGCGAACGGCCGCCGGGCACCAGGGCGAGGGCGGCCGGCAGCGTCCCGACGACGATGGGCCGGCCGACGGCGCCGGTGGCGGCATCCACGGGGACCACGCCGTCCCCCGGATTGGCGTCTGTGGCACCGACGGCCGCATAGGCGACGGCCGTCCCCCCGACGGGGTCACCGTCGCCTTCGAGCAGCCGACCAGTCCCACGGCCACCAGGACGACGAGCGACGCGGCGAGGAACGGGCGGTCGGACCTCCGCCTCATGCGGAGGCTCGGGTGATGGCGGTCCGGTCCCGGTGCACCGGCCGATCGTAGGAGGTCCGGGAGGGCGTGCCCGTCATCCGCGCGAGCAGGCCGCTCCGAGCTCCCGGCTGGCATCGCGCCAGCCCGGCTCGTCGGTGACCGGGAAGTAGTCGCCGGTGGCGGTGTCCTGCTCGTAGGGAACCGGCTCGGGTATGCCGTCGGCCAACTCCGCCACCGCCACCAGCAGGGCGTCGACGTCGGCCGCGGAGGTGCCGAGACCGGCGCTCGCCCGGACCGCTCCCGGCACCCCGCGGTGGTCGCCGCGCAGGACCTCGCGTCGGTAGGCCTCGACGGCGTCCTGGTCCAGGCCGAGCAGACGGACGACGTAGGGGTGGGCGCAGAAGCAGCCGTGGCGCACGGCGATCCCGTACTCGGCGCTCAGCCGGGCGGCCACCAGGGCGTGGGGCAGCCCCTCGACGACGAAGGGCGCCACCGGCAACGTCTCCACCCCGACCGTCCCGGCCCCGACCGGCCCGAGCAGGCGGACCCCGTCGATCGCCGCCAACCCGCCGAGGAGCCGCTCGGCGAGGGCCCGCTCGTGGCGGACGATGGCGTCCCAGCCGAGGGCGTCGAGCGCGTCCACCGCGGCGTGCAGGGCGATGGCCCCCACCACGTTGGGCGAGCCCGCCTCCTCGCGGTCGGGGGGCGCCGTCCAGATCACCTCGTCCAGCCCCACCAGGTCGACCGCCCCGCCGCCGGCCAGGAACGGGTCACCCGTCTCGAAGAGCCGGCGGGGGCCGATCAGGGCACCGGTGCCGAACGGGGCGTAGAGCTTGTGGCCGCTCAGGGCCAGGTAGTCGGCGGTGGCCGGCAGCGGCCGGTGCGGTGCGAGCTGGGCGGCGTCGACCAGAACGGGCACGCCCCGGGCATGGGCCTCGTCGATGATCCGGGACAGCGGCGGCAGCCACCCAGTGACGTTCGACGCACCGGTGACGGCGAGCAGCGCCGGAGGCCGGGGCCCGGCGTCGAGCGCGGCCGTCACCTCGTCCACTCCGAAGGTCCCTTCCGGGCCGCACTCCACGTACCGGCGTTCGGCCACCCGTCCCCACGGCAGGAGGTTGGCATGGTGCTCGACCACGGTGGTCACGACCACGTCCGTCGGGTCGAGACGCAGGCGGTAGGCGAGGTGGTTGATGGACTCCGTCGTGTTGCGGCCGAAGATGGCGACATCGGGACCCTCGGGGTCCCGCCCGGCGAAGCGGAGCACCGCCCGCCGGGCCTCCTCGTAGGCGTGGGTGGCGCGACGGGAGCGGTAGCCCGCCCCCCGGTGGACGCTGGAATACCCGGGCAGGAAGTCGGTGACCCGTTCGGCCACGTCCGGATGGGCCTGGGTGGAGGCCGCCTGATCGAGCTCGACGGCCGGCCGTTCGACCCCGCCGAGGCAGGGGACGGTGCGACCGGAGCCGACGAGGAGGACCAGGGGCGCCGTGGGGTCTTCGGGCCCGGTCCCGGGCCCACGGGTGTCGGCTGACTCCACGGGGCAACCCTACGGGATGCCCCGTGGTCGGGGGTACGCTCCGGACCATGCAGACGCAGTGGTCCATGCCGGTCGACGACGGGCTCGGAGGTGCGCCGGGCGGTGGCCCCGATGCCACGGCCCCGCCGTCATCCGGCGGCGACGTGCTCGTGGAGGAGATGGCCGACGATGTCGGCCCGGGCGAGGAGGAGGCCCATCGTTCCGCCGTCGACGCCGTGGACGCGCTGCTCGACGAGGTGGAGCTGGCCCTGTCGCGGCTCGACGACGGGACCTACGGGAGGTGCGAGGAGTGCGGGACGCCCATCGACGACTCCCGCCTGGCCGCCTCACCGACCGTGCGGAGCTGTGGAGCGTGCGTGATCGGCGGCGGGGTGGCGCCGGAGCCGACCGGGGCTCCTCCAGACCCGACCGGTTCCAGGGATCCGGGAGTCGGCCCCGCTGACTGACTACCCGGGCGGCGGTGCGGTCGGCGTCGCCGGGAGGGTGAGGCGGTGGGTGCCCGGTCGGGGGTGCCACACCAGCACGTAGACGCCGTCCCCCTGGCTGACGATCCGGGCCCCGTGGTCCTCGAGGTAGGACACGGCCGTGAGGGTGCCGGCCGTCGTGGCGTACTCGATGCCGGCGGTCGACAGGACGAAGACGACGGTGGACGCCGAAATCGGGATGATCTGGCCTCCGTCGTTGAGGTCCAGGAACGGGTAGATGGCGACCCGGTCGGCGAACCGCCCGATGATGCCCTGGGATGCGATGACCTCGGCGTCGGCGGGGATCCCCGCCTCGGCCTGGGCCAGGCGGCCCGCCGTGGCGCTCCCCACCACCAGGAACTCCGTCCGGGCCCGAGGGATCCACACCACCGACAGCACCACCGCCTGGACCAGGACGGCCGCCACCAGGACGGCACCGATCCACCGGAGCACCCGGTGGGCGGACCGGAACATCCACAGCAGGACGGCGACCGTCCCGATGGTCACGAAGTAGTAGACGGGCAACGCCTGGAACGACGAGATCGGCCCCGAGAACACGGCCGCGGCGTTCAGCCCGTTGGACACGAGCACGATGAACGCCACCCCCAGACCGAGTCCGCTCACCACCCCGACCAGTCCGGAGGACGCCAGCATCCGGTAGTTCCAGAGCCATCTCGACCGGAGCATCCCGTACGGGCGGCTGGGGTGCAGGAGGGCCCCCTTGGCGATGGCGACGATGCTCGGGTTCGGGCCCGCCGTGGGTCCCGCCAGATAGCCGTAGTTGCCCCCGATGATGGTCCCGACGCCGCCGCCGATGGCATTGACCCCGAGGGACCAGGCCAGGCCCAGACCGAAGAGTCCGGCACCGGTCCACCGGAGGTCCTTGCGGGCGATGACCAGCGAGATGCCCAACGCGGCGAGGTAGGTGGCGGCCACGTTCCCGCAGAGCAGCACCCCGACGATCCACCAGAGCGACCGCCTCCGGTGGCCCGTCCAGATGTCGCGGGCGGCCAGGAGCAGGAAGAGCGTCGCCACCGCCTCGAGGTGGAAGTCGAACGAGGCGGACCAGTACACCCACGGGTTGATCACCAGGAGGACCAGCGCGAACAGGGCCAGCAGGTCGCCGAGGGTGGCCCTGCCGAGGAGGCGCCGGGTGACCCGGGTCGTCCGGTTCGCCTGGGACTCGATCAGGTCCAGGACGAAGAGGAAGGCCACCAGCGTCGATCCCGCCGTGGCGAGGTCCTGGACGAACAGGAGGTCGATGCTGTGCGGGTAGAGGAACCACAGCAGCGCCATCGGCCACATGATGAGCTCGAAGTGGTCGCTCCAGTACGGGTAGCCGTAGTGCGGGTAGTTGTAGGGGTTGAGGGTCGAGTACGGGCTGAGGTGGCCATGGGCGATGAGGCTCCACGCCTGGTTGAAGATGGCGAAGTCGATGGTCAGGTCGAAGTGCGAGTAGATGTGGGTGCTGTAGCCCACCAGGAGGACCGCCTGGAGCCCGGCCACGATCAGCCCGGTGAGCCACACCCAGCGGGGGACGGAACGCCTCGACGTCCCCCAGGGCCGGCGTGACCGGTGGCCGGCGGGGGTGGGGGCGGGGTCGGCGGAGGCCGGGTCCACCACGGGGCGGACCGTCGCCATGGCCTAGGCCGGGGGGCGCAGGACGCCCGCCCGAGATCCGACCGGACCCCGACCGTCGGTGGGGGAGTCCGAGGGAGCCGCGTCGTCCCCCTCTCCGGCGAGGGGCAGGATCCGGCGCCGGTCGTAGAAGTTCAGGAGGTGGAGGCGCACGAAGATCCCCAGGGTGTCGACCAGCATGCCGGCCACGGCCCGGAGTGAGATCGTGCTCGAGAACCGGTGCCCGATCCGCACCGGTGCCTCGAACAGCTTCACGTACCCGAGACGGCGTGCCACCACGATCAGTTCGAGGTCGAACGCGAACCGGCTCTCCACCAACAGCGGCAGGGCGGCCTCGATGACCTCGCGCTTGATCAGCTTGATCCCGACCTGGGTGTCCCGCACCTCCAGGTGGAACAGGACCCGGATCAGCTGCTGGTAGCCCCACGAGTACAGCCGCCGTGCCCACGGGTACTGCACCTCCGACATCGGGTGGCGCTTGCTCCCCAGGATGAGGTCCGGCTCGTAGAGACGCATCAGCGACACGAAGGGCGACAGCAGCTCCGGCGAGATGTCGCCGTCGGCGTCCAGGAATCCCAGGTAGCGCCCCCGGCCCATGGCCAGGCCGACCTGCAGGGCCTGTCCCTTCCCGTGGTTCTCGTCCAGGATCACCCGGCGGACGACGTCCGCCGGGACCCCCTCGAGGGTCGACTCGCTCCCGTCGGTCGAACCGTCGGAGACGGTGATGACCTCGAACGTCACCTCCGAGTCGGACAGCACGGCGATGGTCTCGTCGATGGTGGCCCGCAGCGCCGGCCCCGGGTTGTAGTACGGGACGACGATGGAGACGTCGAGCGTCGGGGGATCCATCGGGAGCGACGTCACCCGGGCGTCCGGCTCGGTGCCGATCACGGCGCCAGCGGCGTCGGCCGCCGGTCGTCGGGGACGGCGCGCGGTCGGCACGACCGGCGCGTCACAGGAGGGAAACCGCCCGGCTGGCAGGAAGGGTGGCCACCGACCGGACTATAACGTAGGACCGCTCGCGCGGCGGGGTGCCGACGGGCCGTCTACCGGGTGGCCGGGGAGCGGCCCGGCACGACGTCGCCGGCCGGACCGTTCCGCACCGACCTACTTCTTCGACTCCCAGAACATGGTGTCGATCTCGGCGATCTGGCTGAGCAGCCGGTCGGCCACGGCGACGTCGTTGGTCTTCTTGGTCTCGCCGGCGGTCTTGGTGGCCTTCCAGAACAGGTCGTGGAGGTTCGGGAACTTCTCGAGGTGCTCGGGCTTGAAGTAGTCGGTCCACAGCACCCACAGGTGGTGCTTGACCAGGTCGGCCCGCTCCTCCTTGATGATGGTGGCCCGGACCTTGAAGAGGTCGTCGTCCGAGGCGTTCGCCTTCTCCATGGTGGCCTTGACCGACTCCGCCTCGATGCGGGCCTGGGCGGGGTCGTAGACGCCACAGGGCAGGTCGCAGTGGGCCTGGGCGACCGTCGGAGGCGACACCCGGTCGACGAGGGCGAGCAGGTGGTCAGCGATGCGCATGGGGACTCCTCTTTCCTGGATGGTCTGGATTCCTTCCGCCGGGACGCCCCGTGGGGGCGCCCGACCCGGGGACGGCTGACGCCGGACCCGGTCTGGTACAGAGTGGGGCATGGACCCCGACGGCGCCACCTTACCCAGGTTGACCGGCGCCCACTCCGGGGCCCGGGGGTGGGGCCGGGTCCCGGTCGCCACGGGGCTGGCGGCCGTAGCCGTCCTGTTGCTCGCCCGCTCCTTCCGGCGGGTGGTGGTGGCCGGTGGGTCGATGGCCCCGACCCTCCTCGAGGGTGACCGCCTGGTGGCCGTCGCGGCACCGTGGGGACGCGTCCGGGCGACGCCGGGTGACCTCGTGGTCCTGCCCGACCCCCGTACCGACGGGCGCGTCCTGGTCAAGCGGGTGGTCGCCGTCGATGCCGGCGCGGGCACCGTCGAGGTGCGGGGGGACGCCCCGGATGCCAGCACCGACAGCCGGACGTTCGGCCCCGTGCGGAGGGCGTCGCTGATGGGCCGCGTCGTCTACCGCTACGGTCCGGCGACCCGCACGGGCCCTCTGCGCCGACCCAAGGAGTACCATCTGGCCTGATGCCCTTCAGCCAGGACGACCTCGACCGACTGCTCGACCCGACGTACCTCGACGACGTCGGCGGACGGACGCTGGACGACATCCGGCGCATGCGCGCCGAGTGTCAGGAGGCCGAGGCGTCGCTCTCCTATCTCCGCCGGCTGATCCAGGGTCGCCTGGACATCGTCCACGCCTACATGCAGCGGCCCGAGGGCTCGGCGGCCCCCGACCTCTCGAGCGTCGTGGAGAACCTGGCCGGCATCCTGGCCGGCCCCGGTCGGGCCGGTGGCCCCGGTCGCAATCCGGTCCTCCACTCTCCCGACACCGACGACATGGCCGAACTCACCACCGAACTCGACGGCATCCTGGGCGCTGACGACGTCGCCCGACTCACCGAACTGGACGGTACCCAGCTCGCCGATCTGGCCGGCCGGCTGCGCGACCTGGAGGTCCGGGTCTCGGCGGAACGCAAGGGACTGTTCGACCGGATCGACACCCTCCAGGCCGAGTTGGTGGCCCGCCACAAGTCGGGTCTGGCCTCGGTCGACGGCCTCCTGTCATGACCGAGCCGGTCGGCCACGACGGCGACCGGTTCGTCAAGGAACTGCCGGAGCGGTTCAACGAGCTGGGGTCGTTCATCCGGGAGCAGCGCAGCTCGGCCCGCCTGTCGCTGCGGCGCCTGTCCGAGCTCGCCGGGATCTCCAACCCCTACCTGAGTCAGATCGAGCGCGGCCTGCGCCGCCCGTCGGCGGAGATCCTGCAGCAGATCGCCAAGGCGTTGCGCATCTCGGCGGAGACCCTCTATGTCCAGGCCGGCATCCTGGAGCGCCCCGACGGCGACACCGACCTCTCCCGGCACATCTTCGCCGACCGTCACCTCACCGAGGAGCAGCGCCAGGCGCTCATGCGGATCTACCTGTCGTTCCGGCACGAGAACGAGGACCTGGCGGCCACCGGTCCCGGTGCCGACGACGACCCGGCCGAGCCCGCCCCCGGACCGGCGGCGTCCGCCGGGGCACCGGGGCCCGCCGCGGCCGCTGGCTGACGCGCCCCTCCCGGTAGGATCGTCCGGGTCATGAGGCGTCTCGCCGTCCTATCCCTGCACACGTCACCCCTGGCCCAGCCCGGTACGGGCGACGGCGGTGGCATGAACGTCTACGTGCGCGAGCTGTCCTCGGCGCTGGCCCGGGCCGGAGTGATCTGCGACGTCTACACCCGGGCCTGGTCGGACGACCTGGCCCCCACCCTCGACATCGAGCCCGGCTTCCGGGTCCACCACATCCCGGCCGGTCCACCGGCCCCGATGGCCAAGGAGTCCCTGCTGACCGTCGTCGACGAGTTCGCCGACGGCGTGCTGAAGTCGATGACGTCGGCCGGATCGCTCGTCCCCGAGGACGACCTGCCCTTCGACGCCGTCCACGCCAACTACTGGCTCAGCGGCATCGCCGGACACACCATCAAGCACCAGCTCAACCTGCCGCTGGTCTCGACGTTCCACACCCTCGACCGGGTGAAGGCGGAGGCCAGCCCCGAGGAGGTGGAGGCCGACTCCTCCCACCTGCGGGCCGAGGCCGAGGCGGCCATCATCCGCTGCTCGGACACCGTGCTGGCCTCGTGCTCGGTCGAGGCCGCCCAGATCTCCGACCTGTACGGGGCCGACCCGTCGCGCATCCGCATCGTGGCTCCGGGCGTGGACCACGCCTTCTTCGGCCCCGGCGACCGGGCCCAGGCCCGGCGCGCCCTCGAACTGCCGGCGGACGGCCCCCTGCTGCTCTTCGTCGGTCGGATCCAGCCCCTGAAGGGGGCGGCGATGGCCGTCGCCACACTGGCTTCCGTCGTGCGCGACGAGCCCGACGCCCGCCTGGTCATCGTCGGAGGGCCGAGCGGTCCGCACGGTCAGGAGGAGGTCGACCGGATCGCCGACCTGGTCGAGTCGCTCGAGCTGGCAGGCAACGTGCTGTTCGTCCCGCCCCGGCCCCACGAGCTGCTGTCGACCTACTACCGCGCCGCCGACGTGTGCCTGGTCCCCAGCCGGTCCGAGTCCTTCGGGCTGGTGGCCCTCGAGTCGGCGGCCTGCGGCACCCCGGTGGTGGCGTCCGACGTCGGCGGCCTGCGCAGCCTGGTCGACCACGGCCGGACCGGGTACCTGGTCGAGGAGCCGGATCCCGAGGCGTATGCCGCCTGGGTGCGCCAGATCCTCGCCGAGCCCCTGCTGGCCGAACGTCTCAGCACCGGCTCGGTGCTGCGGGCGCGCCGCTACACCTGGGCCCGGGCCGCCCACCTGCTGGTCGACATCTACGCCGACCTCACGGCGAGCCGGCTCGTCGACTGCACGTGACCGACGAGTGGGCCGGCATCCTCGGGCCCGACGAGCGCGACGCCGTCTGCGCCCGCATCGACTCGTGGGCGGCACGGGAGCTCGCCACCGGCGGCGCCCTCGTAGCCGTCGACCGCCAGGCCGGGGGCGACCCGGTGACCGGGGCACCGCGCTGGTACCTGCGCCTGAGAGGTGAGGAGAAGGAGTTCGTGACGGTCTGGCTGACCCTGCGTCAGCGGACCCTCCGCCACGAGGCCCAGTTCATGCCGGCGCCGGAGACGAACATCGAGGCCACCTGGCTCTACCTGCTCAAGCGCAACGCCGACCTCATGGGCATGGCGTTCGCCCTCGGTGACGAGGACGCCGTCTACCTCGTCGGACGGGTCCCGGTCTCACGCATCGACGACGACGAACTGGACCGCATCGTCGGGGCGTCCCTGGCCTACACCGACGAGTGCTTCCCCACGGCGATGACCCTCGGCTACGAGGGTCGCTACCGCCGCCGTCCGCCGTCGCAACGCTGAGCCGACCAGCCCGGAGGGATCGGGGGCCGCTGGTAGCGTTCGGGCATGGCACGCAAGCTCCTCCTGGTCGGCGGCGGGAAGATGGGTTCGGCCCTGCTCGGGGGCCTCATCGCCGCCGGATGGGCCCCCGTCGACGAGTTGGCGGTCAGTGAGACGGACCCGGTCCAGCGGGCCCGTCTGGCCGACGCCCACCCCGGACTCGAGGTCGTGGACGGCCCCGTCGAGGCGTCCGACGTGCTCCTGGCCGTGAAGCCCGACGTGGCCGAGGCCGCCCTGCGGGTGCTCGGGGCCGGTGGTCCCCGCCGGGTGCTCTCGATCGTGTCGGGTATCTCGACGGAGCGACTCGACGCGGCGCTCCCACCCGGCTCGGTCGTCCTGCGGGCCATGCCGAACACGCCGGCCCTGGTCGGCGCCGGGGTGGCCGGGCTGTCCGGCGGCATCGCCGCCACCAAGGCCGACCTCGACTGGGCCGAGGGGATCCTGTCGGCGGTGGGCACCGTGGTGCGCCTGCCCGAGCGCCAGCTCGACGCCGTCACCGGGCTCTCCGGTTCGGGCCCGGCCTACCTGTTCCTGATGGCCGAGGCCATGATCGAGGCCGGGGTGACCGCCGGGCTCCCGAGGGACGTGAGCCAAACGCTGGTGGTGGGGACGCTGCTCGGGGCGTCGCGCATGCTGGACGAGACGGGCCAGGACCCGGCCGAGTTGCGGGCCGCCGTGACCTCGCCGGGGGGCACCACCGCCGCCGCCGTCCGGACCCTGGAATTCAAGGCCGTGAGGTCCGCATTCATCGAGGCCGTGGCCGCCGCCACGGAGCGCTCCCGCCAGCTCGGGCGCTGACCGCGGGCCCGGACAGGACGGGGACCGCTCCGCCGCCCTACGATCCGGGCCGTGACGTTCGACCCCCGACCAACGGGCAACGACCATCGCAACGGCGGTCCTAGCCGGCGCATCCCCGAAGCCACCGTGGCGCGCCTGCCGGTCTACCAGCGCATCCTCGAGGAACTCCTGCGCTCGGGGACGTCGACGGTCTCGTCCGAGCTGCTGGGGGCCGCCGCCCAGGTCAACGCGGCCAAGGTGCGCAAGGACCTGTCATTGCTCGGCTCCTTCGGGACCCGCGGCGCCGGCTACGACGTCGCCTTCCTGGTGGAGCAGATCGACCATCAGCTGGGTCTCGACCGGGACTGGGCGGTGGCCATCGCCGGGGTGGGCAACCTGGGCCGGGCCCTGGCCCGCAGCCAGGGATTCGCCTCGCGCAACTTCGAGGTCGTGGCGCTGGTCGACACCGACCCGGCCATCATCGGGGAGCGGATCGACGGTGTCGAGGTGCGCCACCCCGACGATCTCGCCGACATCGCCGCGGCGTCGCCGCTGGCCATCGGCGTGATCACCACCCCGGCCCCCGTCGCCCAGCGGGTGGCCGACCTGCTCATCGAGGCCGGTGTGCGCTCGCTCCTCAATTTCGCGCCCCGAGTCCTCGACGTACCGGACGAGGTGTTGCTGCGCTATGTCGACCTCAGCATGGAGCTGCAGGTCATGAGCTTCTACCAGGCCCGCCGGCTCGACGACGAGGCCGGCGAGCGGATGCCGGCCATGCGGTCGGTGGGCCTGACGCCGGGCGGCCGCCCCTGAGGGGGCCCGAGGCCGGGCGACTGGCGGCCGGTGACCGCCAGCGGCGACACTGGAGGGTCCACGGGCCCGTCCGGCCAGCCGGTCCGCACCGATCGGTAGGCTTGTGGAGCGGGGAACGGGTGCGCACCGACCGGGAGCCACCGACGCCAAGACACCGAGGCAGTGACGACGTGACCGACGCATCCGACCAGGTACCAGCCGAGGCGGTCGCCCCGTGTCGGTGATCGTCGTCGGTCTGGAGCAGAAGCGGGCACCCCTGGAACTGCTGGACCGCGTCTCGGTGACCGAGGCCGACACCCCGAAGGCCCTGGGTCGCCTGCGTGACCAGCCGAATCTCTCCGAGGCGGTCCTGTTGTCCACGTGCCTGCGCACCGAGGTCTACGCGGTGGTCGAGCGGTTCCACGACGGCGTCGACGAGATCCAGGAGTTCCTCGCCGAACTCGGCGGCAGCTCGGCTGCGTCGCTGGCCGACTTCTGCACCATCCGCTTCGACGACGACGTCACCGCCCACCTCTTCTCGGTCGCCTCCGGACTCGACTCCGCCGTCCTCGGCGAATCCGAGGTCCTCGGCCAGGTGCGCCGGGCCTGGGAGCGTTCTCAGGCCGAACACGCCTCGGGACCGGTCCTCGGGGCCCTGTTCCGGCACGCGGTGGAGACCGGCAAGCGCGTCCGTTCGGAGACGTCCATCGCCCGGGGCATCACGTCGCTCTCGCACGGTGCCGTCGCCCTGGCCGCCGCCCGCCGGGCGGGTGGCCTCGACGGCACCCGGGTGGCCGTCATCGGCGCCGGCGAGATGGGCGAGGGAGTGGCCCAGGCCCTGACCGGCCAGGGGGTCGAGCACCTGATCATGGCCAACCGGACCGCGGAACGGGCGGAGACACTGGTGGCCGGGCTACCCGACACGGCTTACGGCACCGTGGAGACCCGGGATCTCGACGACCTGGTGACGTTGCTGGGCGAGGTGGACGTGGCGTTCACCTCGGTCGGTACCGCCCGCCCCCTCGTCGGTCGCGACCATCTCGAGGCGGCCCTGGTGCGCCGGACGGGCCGTCCCGACCTGGTCGTCGTCGACCTCGGTGTGCCCCGCAACGTGGAGCCGGCGGCCGGCGACCTCGACGGCCTCGTGCTGTTGGACATGGACGACCTGCGCGCGGCGGTCGCCGACGCCCTCACCGGACGCCAGGACGAGGTGGCCTCGGCCAATGCCATCGTGTCCGACGAGGTGGAGCGCTACCGGGCCGCGTCCCGTGCCCGCGACGCGGCGCCCATGGTGTCGGCGCTGCGGGCCCGGGTGGAAGACGCCCGACGGACCGAGCTCGACCGTCAGCGGTCCAAGCGGTCCGATCTCGACGAGGCCCAGTGGGAGCAGGTGGACGCGGTCACCCGGGCCATGGTGGCCAAGCTGCTCCACCAGCCGACGGTCGTCCTGAAGGACGCCGCGGGCACCCCGCGGGGGGAGCGGCTGGTCGAGTCCCTCCGCGCCCTGTTCGATCTCTGACCGGTGCCCGGTCCCTCGGCATGACCGTCGCCCCCCGCCGGCTCCGGCTGGCCACCCGCGGCTCGCCGCTCGCCGTGTGGCAGGCCGAACGCGTCGCCGGGCTGCTGGCCGCCGCGGGCCGGGAGGCCGAGCTGGTGGTGGTCGACACCGAGGGGGACCGCCGCACCGATGTGCCGCTCGCCCGGCTGGGGGGCCAGGGCGTATTCGTCAAGGAGGTCCAGGCCGCCGTGGCCCGGGGTGAGGCCGACGCCGCCGTGCACTCGGCCAAGGACCTCCCCGCCTCGGCGGAGCTGGCCGTTCCCGGGCTCGTCCTGGCCGCCTTCCCCGAGCGGGGCGACCCCCGCGACGTGCTGGTCGGGGCGCGCCTGGACGGGCTCCCCACCGGCGCCACGGTGGCGACGGGTTCCGCCCGGCGGCGGGTCCAGCTGGCGAACCTCCGGCCCGACCTCACGTTCGCCGATCTCCGGGGGAACCTGGCCACCCGCCTGTCCCGCGGTCGGGGTGGACGGGGTGACGGCGGTGGTGGCCGCCCGCGCCGCCATCGACCGGCTGGACTGGTCGGCTCCCGAGGGGATGGCGGTCGAGACGCTCTCGGCGGAGACCATGGTCCCCCAGGTGGCCCAGGGGGCACTGGCCATCGAGTGCCGGGCCGACGACGGGACCACCCGGGCGACGCTGGCCGCCGTCGACGACCCGGCGGTGCGCCGGCTGGTCGAGGCCGAGCGCGCCTTCCTGGCCGAGCTGGGCGGGGGCTGCACCCTGCCGGTGGGGGCCCACGCGGTGGCGGCCGACGACGGTTCGGACGCGCTGGTGTTGACCGGCATGGTCGCCGGTGCCGACGGCCACGTGGTGCTGCGCCACGTCGCCACCGGTCCGGACGGGCCCGCCCTCGGTCGTGCCGTGGCGCGCTACCTGCTGGACGATGCCGGGGGCGGCGACCTCGGCCCGTGGCGGCCCTCGGCGTGAGTGTCGCCCTCGTGGGCGCCGGTCCCGGCGACCCCGGCCTGCTCACCCGGCGGGGCGCCGAGCTGCTGGCCACCGCCGACGTCGTCGTCTACGACCGGCTCGTGGCCACCGAGCTCCTCGACCTGGCCCCGCCGTCGGCGGAGCGTATCGACGTGGGCAAGGGCCCGGGCCAGTCGGACCTACAGGCCGGGATCAACGACCTGCTGGTCGCCCACGGTCGCCGCGGCCGCCGGGTGGTGCGCCTGAAGGGCGGCGACCCGTTCGTGTTCGGGCGCGGGGGCGAGGAGGCGGAGGCGCTGCGCCGGGCCGGTGTCGAGGTGGAGGTGGTGCCCGGGGTCAGCTCGGCCTTCGCGGCACCGGCCGCCGCCGGTATCCCCGTGACCCACCGGGCGGTCTCGACGTCGGTGACCGTCGTCACCGGCCATCCGGGTGACCCGTCGATGGCGGGTGTCGACTGGGACGTGCTGGGCCGGCTGGACGGCACCCTCGTCGTGCTCATGGGCATGGGCGCCCGGGCATCCATCGCCCAGCGGCTCCAATCCGCCGGGCGGGACGCGTCCACGCCCGTGGCCGTCGTGCACTGGGGCACCACCGACCGCCAGCAGGTCGTCCGCACCGACCTCGCCCACCTCGCCGAGGTCGACCTACCGGCGCCGGCCGCCATCGTGGTGGGCGCGGTGGCCGGGCTCGACGTGACCGCCGCACCGGCCACCACGGAGGGCTGAGCCGGTGTCCGGGCCCGACCGCGGCCACCCCCACCCGGAGGCCCCCGGCCCCCGGGTGCCACCGCCGGCCGCATCGCTGGCCGGGCGTTCCATCGTGGTCACACGCGCCCGTGCCCAGGCCTCGGTCCTGGTCGACCGGCTCACCCGGCTCGGGGCGGCCGTGGTGGAACTGCCGGTCATCGCCATCGAGGACGCCGCCGACGGCGGGGAGGCACTGGACGCCGCAGCCGACCGCATCGTCGGCGGGGCCTATGCGTGGGTGGTGGTCACCTCGGCCAACGCCGTCTCGAGGGTCGTGGGCGCATTGGACGACCGCGAGGTCCCTCCGTCGACCCGGTGGGCCGCGGTCGGTTCGTCGACGGCCAAGGCCCTGATGACGCGGGGCATCGTCCCCGATCTGGTGCCCGGGGACGCGGTGTCGGACGCGCTGGTGGCGGTCTTCCCGGAGGCCCCGCCACCGGGAGCTGCGCCGGATCCGTCGACGGCCGGGGGTCGTGCCCTGTTCGTCCGGGCCGAGCGGGTGCGCGACGTGGTGGCACCGGGCCTCACGGCCAAGGGCTGGCGGGTGGACGAGGTCGTGGCCTACCGCACGGTGGCCGGCGACGTGGAGCCGGGTGCGGTGACCCGGGCCCGGGGCGCCGACGCCGTCGCCTTCACCTCGTCGTCGACGGTGGAGCGGACGGTGGACCTGCTGGGGGTCGACGGGGTGCCGGCCGTGATCGCCTCGATCGGCCCGGTCACGTCCGGCGCGGTGCGGGCCGCCGGTCTGTCGGTCACGGCCGAGGCCACCGAGCACACGCTGGACGGGCTGGTGGACGCGCTGGCCGACGCCCTGGGGGAGCCGCCGGTCTGAGTCCCGACCGGAGCCCGGCGCTCGCCGGTCCGACCCGGCGGTGCCGTAGGCTGGTGCGCCGTGCCCGATCCCGTGACCACCCCCACCTTCCCGGTGCGGCGCCTGCGCCGCCTCCGGCGCACGCCGGCCCTCCGCCGGCTGGTGGCCGAGACCGCACTGTCGGTCGACGACCTGGTGGCCCCCCTCTTCGTGGCCGACGGCCTGGAGTCCCCCGGCCGGTGGGATCGTTGCCCGGCGTCTCCCAGCACTCGGTCGCCTCCCTCGTCGAGGAGGTCGGGCGACTGACCCGACTGGGCGTGCCCGGCGTGATCCTCTTCCCGTTGCCGAAGCCCGAGGACAAGGACGCCACCGGATCGGCCGCCCTCTCGCCCGACGGCATCACCCGGCGGGCGATCGAGGCCGTGCGCGACGCGGTGGGTGACGACCTCGTGGTGATGGCCGACTGCTGCCTCGACGAGTTCACCGATCACGGACACTGCGGCGTGCTCGTCCCCGGTACCGGGGAGGTCGACAACGACGCCACCGTCGGGCTGTACGCCGACCTGGCGGTGCTGCAGGCCACGGCCGGCGCCCACGTGGTGGCCCCGAGCGGGATGATGGACGGACAGGTGGCCGCCATCCGCGGCGCCCTGGACGGTTCGGGTCACGCGGGGACGGCGGTGCTCGCCTATGCGGCCAAGTACGCATCGGCGCTCTACGGTCCGTTCCGCGAGGCCGCCGACGTCACGATCGCCGGTGGTGGCGACCGGAAGGCCTATCAACAGGACTACCGGAACGGGCGGGAGGCGTTGGCCGAGGTGGCCCTCGACGTGGCCGAAGGCGCCGACATGGTGATGGTGAAGCCGGCGCTCACCTACCTGGACGTCCTGGCCGAGGTCCGACTCGCCGTTGACGTGCCGGTCGCCGCCTACCACGTGTCCGGCGAGTACGCCATGGTCAAGGCGGCCGCCGAGCGGGGTTGGATCGACGGCCCGGCGGTGGCCCTCGAGCAGATCACCGCGGTCAAGCGGGCCGGCGCCGACTTCGTCCTCACGTACTTCGCCGCCGAGCTGGCGGAGGTGCTGGGTGGCTGACCCGACGTCTCCCGCCCGGCCCGCCTCCGAGGCCCTGTTCACCCGGGCGAGCCGGGTCATCCCCGGCGGGGTCAACTCGCCGGTGCGGTCCTTCCGCTCGGTCGGTGGCCACCCCTACTTCGTGGCCCGGGGCGAGGGCGCCTACGTGTGGGACGCCGACGGCAACCGGCTGCTCGACTACGTGCAGTCCTACGGCGCCTCGATCCTCGGGCACGCCCATCCGGCGGTGGTCGCCGCGGTGAGCGAGGCGGCCGGTCGGGGACCACCTTCGGCGCGCCGACCGAGGGCGAGGTCCTCCTGGCCGAGGCGATCCGGGACCGCGTGCCGGGTGCGCGCAGGTCCGGCTGGTCTCCTCGGGGACCGAGGCCACCATGAGTGTCATCCGTGTGGCCCGGGGGTTCACGGGCCGCGATCGCATCGTCAAGTTCGCCGGCTGCTACCACGGCCACTCCGACGGCCTCCTCGCCGGGGGTGGCAGCGGCGTGGCGACCCTCGGCCTGCCCGACTCGGCGGGCGTGCCCGCCGCCGCGGTGGCCGACACCGTGGTCGCCCCCTACAACGTGGTGCCCGAGCTCGACGACCGGGTGGCGTGTGTGATCGTCGAGGCGGTGGCCGCCAACATGGGGCTGGTACTCCCGGCGCCGGGCTTCCTGGAGGGGCTCCGGGCAGCCTGCGACGCCGTCGGGGCGCTGCTGATCTTCGACGAGGTGATCACCGGGTTTCGCCTGGGTGAGGGCGGGGCGGCGGCGTGGAGCGGCGTACGGCCGGACCTCTGGTGCTTCGGCAAGGTCATCGGCGGAGGCCTCCCGGTCGGCGCCTTCGGTGGCCGGGAGGACGTGCTGGCGGTCCTGGCCCCGCTCGGTCCCGTGTACCAGGCGGGCACCCTGTCGGGGAATCCGCTCGCCACCGCGGCCGGCCGGACCGTCCTCGCCGAGCTGACCCCGGACCGCTACGCCGCGCTCGCCGGCGCCGTCGCCCCCTTCGCCGACGCGCTGCGGAACGTGCTCGACGGCGCCCTCGATGCGGCGGGGGCCACCGATGACGTCGGTCGACGCCTCACGGCGCGGGTGCCGGTGGCCGGGCCGTTGTTCGGCCTCTTCTTCGTGCCCGAGGGCGCCCCCGACGTCTCCGACTACGAAGGAGCGGTGGCGTCAGCCACCACCGGGCCTCTACGCCCGGTTCTTCCGGGCCATGCTCGATCGAGGCGTGGCACTGGCTCCGGGACCCTACGAGGTGGCCTTCCCGTCGCTCGCCCACGGGACCGCCGAGTACGACCGGACCCTGGAGTGCGCGGCCGAATCCGCAGGAGTTGCCTTCCGGACCTGAGGCAACCCCGGGTGCTCTCAAGCTGTGGCGCGATCGTGCCGATCCTAGGGAGGTGGTCACCGGTCCAACCGCACCGCCCCTGGCATGGGGCAGAATGTCTGGCATGCGCCGCCGTGGTGCACACCAGCCGTCGGGCGGATCCCGCTGGGATCCGTCGGGGCACGACGGACTGGAAGGGTGCCGCCCGCCCGACCTCGACCGCCTGGGCCACGAAGGAGAGATGGATGACCGTCGGGATCACTGAGCTTCCTCCGGAGGGCATGCAGCTCCCCGGAGTCGCGCTGGCCGGCGACCCCGAGCGGGGCACCAAGACGACCGAGGGCATCAGCCTCCTGTTCACGACGGCCGGGGTGACGGTCCAGGGCCCTCAGCCGCAGATCGAACGACTCCTGGTGTGGTCGGCCCTCGACTCCGCGACCTGCCGCGAGAAGATGCAACTGCCCGACGGCCGCGAGGCCGCCATCATGGAGCTCACGTCGGGTGGCCAGTCGATCCGTTTCCTCCTGCCCAACGACAACGTGTCGCCGGGCCAGGCCGCCTACCTCGACCAGGCCCTGCCGGCCTGGCTGCTCCGCTACAAGGGCGCCACCACCCCGACTGCCGCCCCGGCCGCCCCCGTCGCCAGCGGTCCCGAGGTCGGCGTGACGCTGCCCCCACCCGGCCCGTCGCCGGCCACGGCCGCCGCCCAGGCGGCTGCGGCGCAGGCCCAAGCCGCCCCGGCACCACCTGTCGAGGCACCGACGCCCCCCGTGGAGGTCCAGTCACCCGCCTACGCCGGCGCACCGGCCGCGGCCGCCGCGGCGGGCACGCTGATCGGCGACCCGGCCACCGGGAACGGACAGGTCCCGACCGCTCCCACCCCGCCCGCCGGGCCTGGCGCAGCCGGGGGCGACCCGGCCTCCGGCCACGGGTCGGCCCCGTCCGGTCCCACGTCGTTCGTCGGCGACCCGGCCTCCGGCAGCGGTTCCGCCCCGGCCGCCCCCGCCATGCCGGCACCACCGATGTCCGCACCGTCGGCACCGCCTCCTCCGACCCCCGCGCCGTCCTTCCGGCCCCCGGCGGCGCCCGCCCCCACGGGCCCGGCTCCGACCGCCTCGCCGGGCGGACCTCCACCCGCCCCCGCCATGGCGGTACCTCCGCCGGCGGCACCCGCCGGACCGTCACTCCAGACGCCGCCTCCGCCTCCGCCGGCCCCCGCGTCACCACCGGCGCCGCCGGCACCCGCCGGACCGTCACTCCAGACGCCGCCGCCGGCACCTGCGGACATCGCTCCGCCCCCGGCGACCCTTCAGGCGGAGTCCACCACGGCGTGGGACGACCCCCCGCTCGGGTTGATCCCTCCGGAGGATTTCGTCGCTCCCGTGAAGAAGCCGCGCTTCGCGCTGACCCGTAAGCAGCTGCACGCCGCCGAGGCCGCCGCCGCCGTGGGGACCGTCGCGGCAGCCGCTACCCCGACCTCTCCCGCCACCCCTGCCGTCGAGCCTGCCAAGCCGGCCAAGAAGCCGCGCTTCGCGCTGACCCGCAAGCAGCTGCACGCCGCCGAGGCCGCCGCCGCCGGGACCGCCGCGGTCGCCGCCCCGTCAGCCGCACCTTCGGCCGTGGCCCCGGCCGCGCCCGTCGCCCCGGCCGTCGAGCCTCCCAAGCCGGCCAAGAAGCCGCGCTTCGCGCTGACCCGCAAGCAGCTGCACGCCGCCGAGGCCGCCGCCGCGGCCGGGACCGCTGCGGCGGTCGCCGCGCCACCGCCCGCCCCGTCGGCCGCGGCCCCGCCCGTCCAGAGCGCGGCCCCGCCGGCCCAGGCGGCTCCCCCCGCCACCCCGACTGCCCCCGTCGCCCCGGCCGTCGAGCCTCCCAAGCCGGCCAAGAAGCCGCGCTTCGCGCTCACCCGCAAGCAGCTGCACGCCGCCGAGGCCGCTGCCGCGGCCGGCGACCATCGCCGCCACGCCCCCGACTGCGCCCGCCGCCCCGGCCGTCGAGCCTCCCAAGCCGGCCAAGAAGCCGCGCTTCGCGCTGACCCGCAAGCAGCTGCACGCCGCCGAGGCCGCCGCCGCGGCCGGCACCGTCGCCGCTTCGACCACCACGCCGCCCGCCACCCCGCCGACCTCGATGGCGCCGCCGGCCGCACCCCCGACCGCGCCGGTCCCGCTGGCGGTCCAGCCCCCTCCGCCGGTCCAGTCGGTGGCCGGCACCGAGCAGCCCTGGACGACGGATCCGTCCGCCGGGACCGCCGGCTGTACCGGGTGGCCCGGACGGCAACTCGGGCGCATCCGGTCCGGGTGACGTGGTCCTGGCCGGATCCGGATCGAAGTCGGGCCGGCGTGGCCTCGTGCTGCTGGTGGTCCTGCTCATCGTGCTGGTGGCGGCCGGTGGGTACCTGCTCACGAGAAAGAACTCGACCTCGACGTCCACCACCGCCACCACCGTGGCGCCGGCGCCCGCCACCTCCGCGGCCGCCGACACCGTGCTGGCGGGGACGATCAACCTCCGTCTGGCCGACCTCCCGGCGGGCTGGACGGCGTCGCCGCCCGGCCCAGGCCGTGGTGCGGCCCCCCGTCGCCCCGGCGGTGGCCCAGGCCAGCGCCACCAACGTGATGGCCTCCTGCCTCGACTCGAACTACGCGGTGGTCTCGGGACTGTTCGGCTCGGGGGCGCTCCCGGGCCAGACGAGCCTGGTCGAGTCGCCGATGTACCAGAGCGCCGCCGGCACGGCTTTCGAGATGGGCTCGCGCACCACCGTGCTCGGCTCGGCCGGCCAGGTCACCTCCCTCGAGTCGCTCTTCACCAACCCGAAGTTCCTCGAGTGCTACCAGCAGTACCGCACGGGGCTGGCCGCCGCCGCGGTGCCGGGGGCCACGGTCACGGTCCAGTCGGTCTCGCTCGGCGGCCCGGCCGCCGTGAAGTCCTACGGCGTGGTGAGCACCTACGAACTCCCGGGAGCGGGCACCCAGGTGGTGGGTGACGCCTACATCCTCGGCGGGCGGGTGGTCACCACCATCCAGCCGTCGACCGACGGCGCGCCGATCCCGGCCGACGTGTTCGCCCCGGCCTACGAGGCGGTGGCGGGCCGGGTGGCGGCCGCGGCCCGGTAGGGGCGGCGGCGCTCCGGGTACGACCTGCGGGTCAGATCCCCTCGGGAGCCAGGCGGGCGATGGTGGCGAGCGCCGCGGTAGGCGGCTTCGGCCGGTCCCGTCTCGTCGGGTCGCACCAGGTTGGACATGATCCTCAGGATCCAGGACATCAGCGGCTCGGAGTGCATCCCGGTGCCGACGCACAGCTTCATGAGCTCGGGTCGGGCGATCACCCGGATGAACGCCCGGGCCACCCGGTAGTAGAGGCCGTAGGCCTCGTCCAGGCGGTCCTCGTAGCGAGACAACGCCGCGAAGCCGTCGCCCGACAGGGCCTCGCCCAGCGAGGCCGCCGCCAACCGGCCGGTCTCGTACCCGTAGGAGATGCCTTCGCCGTTGAACGGATTGATCGATCCGGCGGCGTCGCCCACGACGAGGGTGGTGGCGCCGAGGCGCGGCCCGACCGACAGCCCCATGGGCAGCTTGCCGCCCGTGGCCGGGCCCAGGCTGGTGGCGGGGGAGAGCTCCCACTCCTTCGGCGCCCAGGCCACGAAGTGGTCCATCAGGGTGCCCGTGTTGACGCCCTTCCACCGTCGGTCGGTGGAGAGGAGGCCGACGCCGACGTTCACCCGTCCGTCGCCGAGCGGGAAGATCCAGCCGTAGCCGGGCACCACGTTGCCGTCGCCGTCCCGGATGTCGAGGTGGGACTCGATGAAGGGCTGGTCGTGGCCGGGTGACGAGTAGTACCCGCGCAGGGCCATGCCCATCGGCTGGGCCCGGTCCCGGCTGGTGCCGAGGGCGCGGCCGAAGCGCGAGTTGGCGCCGTCGGCCACCACCACGTAGCGGGCGCGCAGCTCCCGGACCGTTCCGCTCGCCTTGTCCTTGACCACCGCGCCCACGCACGAGGGGAGCCGGGCGCCCGGCGGCCGCGGGGCGTCCTCGTCGAGGATCGGCTGGAGCGCCTCCGTCCCCTGGAACACGGTGGCTCCGGCCTTCACCGCCCGGTCGTTGACCAGGGCGTCGAGGTCGTGGCGGGTGATGACGTAGCCGTAGGAGGGGAAGGAGGGGTGCTCGGGCCACGGGAGGTTGAGGGTCCGACCGAAGGCGTGGGTGCGCAGGCCGCCGTAACGGTGGGCGCCGGCCAGGGCACCCTCGATGCCCATGTCGGCGATCTGGCGCACCGAGCGGGGGGTGAGGCCGTCACCGCACGTCTTCTCCCGGGGGAAGACCTTCTTCTCCACCAGCGCCACGTCCCAGCCGGCCTCGGCCAGCCAGTAGGCGCAGGAGGAGCCCGAGGGGCCGCCCCCCACCACCAGGACGTCGTGGACGTGTCCCTCCGCCGGGACGGCGGGGTCGGCGGAGGCGGTGGCGGGTTCGGCCGGTGGGGTCACGCCCGACATGCTACGGGGGCGGCACCCCGGTCGGCACACCGGTCCCCCGGGCCCGGGCGGGGCCCCGGCGGCCGGATGTGCCCCCCGGAGGGGTGCGTGATAAAAATCACTTGCTGTGGACGACTATCTGCCGATCCTGATCCTGATCATCCTGGGCTTCCTGTTCGCGTCCCTCTCGTTCGTGGCGTCGGCCCTGCTCGCGCCCAAGAAGCGGCCGACGGCGGCGAAGGTCGCGCCCTACGAGTGCGGAATCGTGCCGGCCATCGAGCCGCCCACCCGGTTCCCGGTCCGCTTCTACCTGGTGGCGATGATCTTCATCATCTTCGACATCGAGGTGGTGTTCCTCTACCCGTGGGCCGTGATCTTCCGGCAGCTGCGCTCCTTCGGGCTCGTCGAGGTGCTCGTCTTCGCCGCCGTGGTGTTCATCTCCTTCGTCTTCCTGGTCGGCAACGGGGCGCTCAACTGGGGCCCGTCGAAGCGGGTGCTCGGCGCCATGCCGTCCCGCACGTCGAGCTCGACGATCGCCCGCATCGCCGGTGCCCGCCCCGCCCGCCTCCGACCCGTCCGTGCCGGCGACGTCGCCGACCGGCCCCGGCCGCGCGGCCTGAGCGGGAGGACGACGACGTGGGCCTCGAGGATCTCCAGCACAACTTCCTGACCGGCCGTCTCGAGGACCTGGTCAAGTGGGCCCGGACCTATTCGATGTGGCCGGCCACCTTCGGCCTGGCCTGCTGTGCCATCGAGATGATGTCGGTGGGCGCCGCCGACTTCGACCTGGCCCGGTTCGGCATGGAGGTGTTCCGGGCGTCCCCCCGCCAGGCCGACCTGATGATCGTGGCCGGCCGGGTGTCCCAGAAGATGGCCCCGGTGCTCCGCCAGGTCTACGACCAGATGATGGAGCCCAAGTGGGTGCTGTCGATGGGCGTGTGCGCCAGCACCGGCGGGATGTTCAACAACTACGCCATCGTGCAGGGCGTCGACCAGATCGTGCCCGTGGACGTCTACGCGCCGGGCTGCCCGCCCACCCCCGAGACGCTGATGCACGCCATCCTCACCCTCCACGAGAAGGTGCGGACCGACGACATCACCCGGCGCCGCGGCGCCGGTGTGTTCCTGGACAACTCACAGGGCGGTGACACCGACGACGCCCGCGACCCCGGCGACGGCACCTCGGGCTGGACCCCCGACCGTCCCGACGCCGTGCACCTCGGCACCCCCAAGCGCAACCCGATCATCGCCCGCAGCGTGGGTGAGCCCCTGTGACCACGGCGTCCGACGGGGCCACCACGTCCGACGCGCCCGTGGTGCGCCTGGCCGGGGGATCGTCCGCCCGCCGACCGAGCCACCTCGGCCAGGAGCTCCTGTTCCCCACCCGCGGACAGTACCTCGACGTGGTGTCCGGTCCTGCGTGACGCCGGCTTCGAGACGTGCGCCGACCTGTGCGCCGTCGACTACCTCACCCATCCCGGACGGCGGCTGCCCGAGGGCGTGGTGGCCGAGCGGTTCGAGGTGGTCGTCAACCTGCTGTCGTTGAGCCAGGTGCGCCGGGTGCGCGTCCGGGTCCAGGTCCCGGCCGACGATGCGACGGTGCCCACCCTCTTCGACCTCTACCCCGGCACCGAGGCCATGGAGCGCGAGGCCTACGACCTCGTCGGCGTGGTGTTCGAGGGGCATCCCGACATGACCCGGATCCTGCTGCCGGAGGACTGGGAGGGCCATCCCGCTGCGCAAGGACTTCGGCGTCGGCCGGGTTCCGGTGCAGTTCAAGAGCGCCCCGGGGCCCCGATGAGCGGGACCCCGACCGACGGCGGGGACGCCGTGGCCCATCCCGACACCGTCCTCCCCGATCCCGTCTCGGGGGCCGAGTACGCGGAGCCTTCCGAGGTCGGCACCGAGCGCGGCCTGCTCATCGAGACGTCCGAGGGGGCCCAGGAGCTCTTCCGGCGGAAGGAGACGGCGCCCGACGAGCTCCGTCGTGAGGCCGGCGCCGTCCTGCGGCTGCCCGAAGGGGTGGTCGTCAACTCCGACGACATCGACGTCGAGCAGAGCGACGACGAGACGATGATCATCAACATGGGCCCGCAGCACCCGTCGACCCACGGCGTGCTCCGGCTCATGATGGAGCTCGACGGCGAGACGGTGCTGCGCACCAAGCCGATCATCGGCTACCTCCACACCGGCATGGAGAAGACGGCCGAGGAGCTCACCTACGTCCAGGGGTCGACCAACGTCACCCGGATGGACTACCTGTCCCCGCTCCACAACGAGCTGGTCCTGTCGCTCGCCGTCGAGGCGCTGCTGGGCATCGAGATGCCGGCCCGGGCCGACTGGATCCGGATGCTGCTGACCGAGCTCAACCGGGTGTCGTCCCACCTGATGTGGATGGCCACCAACGGCATGGACCACGCGTCGACGTCGATGATGATCTACGGCTTCCGCGAGCGGGAGATGATCCTCGCATTCTTCGAGAAGACCACCGGACTGCGGATGAACCACAACTTCATCCGTCCCGGCGGCACGGCCGCCGACCTGCCCGACGGCTGGGAGGACGACGTCACGGTCATCTGCGACACCGTCCTGCCCCGGCTCGACGAGTACGACGAGCTGCTCACCGGCCAGCCGGTGTTCCGCCAGCGGTCCGAGGGCATCGGGAACATCTCCGCCGAGGAGGCGCTCGCCCTGTCGCTGACCGGGCCGATCCTGCGGTCGACCGGGGTGCCGTGGGACCTGCGGCGCACCATGCCCTACCTCCGCTACGACGAGGTCGAGTTCGACGTGATCGTCGGCACCTTCGGCGACAACTTCGACCGGTACTCGATCCGCCTGAACGAGATCCGGGAGTCGATCCGGATCATCCGCCAGGTCGTCGAGAAGATGCCGGCCGGCGACTACCGGGTCCAGGACAAGAAGGTCACCCCGCCGCCCCGCGGCCGCATCGACGAGTCGATGGAGGCGCTCATCCACCACTTCAAGGTCTTCACCGAGGGCTTCCGGGTGCCCGAGGGCGAGGTCTATGTGGCCATCGAGTCCCCCCGCGGCGAACTCGGCTGCTACCTGGTGTCCGACGGCGGGCCCAAGCCCTACCGCATGCACATCCGGGGCCCGAGCTTCGTCAACCTGCAGGGCATGCCGGTCATGATGCGCGGCGGCCTGCTGGCCGACGCCGTCGTGGTGTGTTCGACCATCGACCCGGTGATGGGGGAGGTGGACCGGTGACCGAGCGCACCCCCGTGGCCGCCCCCCGACGCGCCGCCCTGGCCCCGGCCGCTCCCACCCACCTGTCGTCCGACATCGTGGCCCGGGCCCGCGAGCTGATCGCCCTCTACCCCGAGCCCCGCTCGGCCCTGATCCCTCTGTGCCACCTCGCCCAGGAGCAGGACGGCTGGCTCACCCCCGAGGCCATGGTGGACATCGCCGGCCTGGTCGGCGTCACCCCCGGCGAGGTGCTCGGGACCGCCTCGTTCTACGACATGCTCCACACCGAGCCGGTCGGCCGGTACGTGGTCGCCGTGTGCACGAACATCGCCTGCCTGCTGGGCGGAGCCGGCGAGCTGCTGGAGCACGCCGAGCACTCGCTGGGCATCGGCTGCGGCGGCACCACCGCCGACGGCACGGTCACCCTCGAGGAGGCCGAGTGCCTGGCCGACTGCGACCGGGCGCCGTGTGTCCAGGTCAACCACCGCTATGTGGGCGCCCAGACCCCCGAGTCGTTCGACCGCCTGATCGGTGAGCTCCGCTCCGGCGCCCGCGACGCGGAGATCCCTCCGCACGGGACCCTGATCCGCGTCCGCCGGTCCACCGGGCTCGAGGCCGATCCGGAGGCGGTGGCCGAGGAGCGGCGCGCCGCCGCCGAGGCCCGGGCCGCCCGCGAGGCCGCCACCAGTGGGGGAGGCGCCTGATGGCCATCACCGACCCGCCGAAGATCGTCACCTCCCGGATGGGCTACGACGACTCGTACACCCTCGAGCGGTACCTGGCCACCGGTGGCTACGAGGGCCTGCGGGCGGCGTTGGCCAAGACCCCCGAGGAGGTCGCCGCCGAGGTCGACGCGGCCAGCCTGCTCGGGCGGGGCGGGGCCGGATTCCCCGCCGGCCGCAAGTGGTCGATGCTGCGCAAGAACCCGGTGACGTACCTGGTGGTCAACGGCGACGAGTCCGAGCCGGCCACCTTCAAGGACCACCTGCTCGTCGAACGGGACCCGCACCAGCTGGTCGAGGGCGTCGTGATCGCCGCCTACGCGCTGCAGGTCACGCGGGTGTTCATCTTCCTGCGGGGCGAGTTCGCGCTCGGGCCTCGAGCGGGTCCAGTCCGCCCTCAACGACGCGTACGCCCACGGGGCCGTGGGCCGCGACATCTTCGGCTCGGGATTCTCGGTGGACGTGGTCGTCCATCCGGGGGCCGGCGCCTACATCTGCGGCGAGGAGACCGCGCTGCTCGAGTCGCTCGAGGGCAAGCGCGGGTTCCCCCGCATCAAGCCCCCGTTCTTCCCCGCCGCCATCGGGCTCTACGGCGACCCCACGGTCGTCAACAACGTCGAGACCATGTCCAACCTGCCCTGGATCATGACCAACGGCGGGGCGGCCTTCGCCGCCCTGGGCGGCGGCCGGTCCACCGGTACGCGCCTGTTCGCCCTGGCCGGTCACGTCGCCAATCCGGGCGTGTTCGAGCTCGAGATGGTCAAGACGACGTTCAACGACCTCATCAACGCACCGGTGCTGGGCGGCGGCATCCCGCACGGCCGGGGGCTCAAGGCGTTCATCCCCGGTGGGGTGTCCGCCCCGTGGTTCGGTCCCGACCAGATCGACCTGCCCCTCGGCCAGGACGAGGTGGCCGAGGCCGGCTCGATGCTGGGTTCGGGATCGGTGGTGGTCATGGACGACCACACGTGCGCGGTGCGGGCCGCCTGGCGCATCACCAAGTTCTTCTCGCGGGAGTCGTGCGGCCAGTGCACACCGTGTCGCGAGGGCTCGGGCTGGCTCGAGCGGATCATGGAGCGCATCGAGCGGGGCGAGGGCCGCGAAGAGGACCTGGACCTGCTCATGGACGCCTGCGACAACATCTCGCCCGGGGTGGCCTGGCCGCCCCAGCAGACCACCATCTGCGTGCTCGGGCCCTCGATCCCGTCCTCCATCAGCTCGGCCATCACGATGTTCCGCGACGAGTTCCTGGTCCACATCAAGGAGGGGGGCTGTCCCTATGACTGACCAGGCGACGCCCGTCGGGGCCGAGGAGACAGCACCCGTGGAGGACATCGAGATCACGCTCGACGGCCGGACCGTGCGCGCCCACAAGGGCGAGATGCTCATCGCCGCGGCCGAGCGGGCGGGCACGTTCATCCCCCGCTTCTGCTACCACCCGCGCATGGAGTCCGTCGGCGTCTGCCGGATGTGCCTCGTCGAGGTCAGCGGTCCCCGCGGCGCCACCCTCATGCCCAGCTGCTTCATCGAGGCGACGCCGGGCATGGAGGTCGTCACCGACTCCGACAAGGTGAAGAAGGCCCAGGACGGCGTCCTCGAATTCCTGCTCATCAACCACCCGCTGGACTGCCCGGTCTGCGACAAGGGGGGCGAGTGCCCGCTGCAGGACCAGACGCTCGCCTACGGCCCGGGGGAGACCCGCTTCGTCGAGGAGAAGCGGCACTTCGAGAAGCCGATCCCCATCTCGGAGCTGGTATTGCTCGACCGCGAGCGGTGCATCCAGTGCAGCCGCTGCACCCGTTTCGCCTCCGATGTGGCGGGCGAGGCGCAGATCGACTTCATCGGCCGGGGCGAGCAGCTCCAGGTGGCGACCTTCCCCGAGCTCCCCTTCACCTCCTACTTCTCGGGCAACACCGTGCAGATCTGTCCGGTGGGCGCCCTCACCGCCTCGCCCTACCGTTTCGCCGCCCGTCCGTGGGACCTGGACCAGGTCGAGTCCACCTGCACGACCTGCGCGCTGGGCTGCCGTGTGGCGGTCCAGTCGTCGGCCAACCGGCTCACCCGGCTGCTCGGCATCGACATCGACCCCGTGAACCACGGATGGCTCTGCGACAAGGGCCGGTTCGCGGCCGACGCCGTCAACCGCGACGACCGCCTGACCGAACCGCTCGTCCGCAAGGACGGGAGCCTGGTGCCGGTCTCCTGGCACGAGGCCCTCGAGGCCGCCGCCACCGGCCTCCGGCGGGCGGCGGCCACCGACCCGGCTGCGGTCGGCGTGGTGGAGGGGCGCGGCTCACCAACGAAGGGGCCTACGCCTGGGCCCGGGTGGCCAAGGGCGTCCTCGGCACCGACTCGGTCGACGCCCAGCTCGGCGACGGGCTGCCGGCCGAGACGGTGCTCGGCCTGCCCCGCGCCACCATCGACCAGGCGGCGTCGGCCGGCACCGTGATCCTGTTGGCCGGTGACGTGCGCGAGGAGCTGCCGGTGCTCTTCCTGCGGCTGCGCGCCGCCGCCGTCGACGGCGGCCTGTCGATCGTCGAGCTGTCGCCCCAGGCCACCTCGCTGACGGCCCACGCCGCCGCCTCCCTCCGCTACGCGCCCGGGGAGGCCACCGGCCTGGTGGAGGCGCTGGTGGCGGACGGGGCGGCTCCGTCCACCGTCGACGCCGACTCGCTCGACACCGCCCGGCGCCTCGTCGGCGAAGGGCCGGTCGTCGTGGTGGTGGGCCGACCGTCGCTGGCCGAGGACGGGGAGCTGGTGGCGGACGCCGCCCAGCGCCTGGCCGAGGCCCTGCCCGAGGCCCGGTTCCTGCCGGCCCTGCGGCGCGGCAACGTGCTGGGCGCCCTGGACATGGGACTGGCCCCGGGCGTGCTGCCGGGCCGGGTATCGCTGGACGCCGGGCGGGAGTGGTACACCGCGGCCTGGGGCTCGGCGCCCGTGGCCCGCGGACGGGGTACCGCCGCCATCCTGGCCGCCGCGGCCGGTGACCAGCCCGAGGGCGCCCCGGTGGAGGCGCTCGTGCTCCTCGGCGCCGATCCGCTGTCGGACTTCCCTGACCGACGCCTGGCCGCCAAGGCGCTCGACGGGGCCGGGTTCGTCGTCGCCGTCGGCACCGCACCGGGTGCCGTCCTCGAGCATGCCGACGTGGTCCTGCCGGCCGCCGACGCGCACGAGCGACCGGGCACCACCACCAACATCGAGGGTCGTATCTTCCGGCTGGGCCAGAAGCTGGTGCCGCCCGGACAGTGCTGGCCCGACTGGATGATCGCCTCGGAGCTGGCCTTCCACCTGGGCCACGACCTGGGCTTCGACTCGGTGGGCGCGGTGTGGGACGAGATCGAGCGACTCGCCCCCTCCCACCGCGGCATCACCCGGTCCGTGCTCGACTCGCACGGCGCGTCCGACGGTGTGGTGGCCCCGCTGGCGTCCGCCAAGGTGACCTTCGGCCGCCGCCCCGCCCCGCTCGATCCCATCGCCGTGCCCGGCGTGGAGTCGGTGGAGCGCCAGGGCACCGGCCTCCAGGCCGGTCTCGCCGCCTCGCCGAACGCCGGTGCGCCGAACGCCGCGGTGCCGGCCGGGCCGTCGGACGGCGATGCCGGCCCGGCCCGCCCGGCCGTGCTGTCGGGCCCCGCGGACCTCGACGTCCCCCACGTGTCCCCCCTCGACGGCTACTCGGTGCGGCTGGTGGTCTCCCGGGTGCTCTACGACGACGGCGCCGCGGTGTCGGCCGTCCCCGAGCTGTCCGACCTGGTCGCTCCGGGCGCGCTGCGGGCCAACCCCCAGGACCTCGACGGGCTCGGGGTGGGCGCCGGCGGCTCGGTGCGACTGCGTTCGGCGACGGCCGAGGCGGTCGTTCCCGTCCAGCCCGATCCGTCACTGCCCCGGCGGACGGTGGCGGCCGACTTCAACGTCCCGCTGGGCGACGGCACCGTGGCCGATTTGATCGACCAGGCCTTCCCGGTGGTCGACCTCCGGATGGAGACCCCGTGACCCCGCCCGTCCACCTGCTGGCCCCGCTGCTCGGCACCGACCCCCTCTACGCCAAGGGAGTGGGCTGGGAGGTGCTGGTCATCGTCCTCGTCAAGGTGCTCGTCGTCTTCGGCGCCCTGATGGTGGCGGTCATGCTGATGATCTGGTTCGAGCGCAAGGTGATCTCGGACATGCAGAGCCGGATCGGGCCGAACCGGGCCGGCCCGTTCGGTATCGCCCAGACCCTGGCCGACGGCATCAAGCTCTTCTTCAAGGAGGACCTGATCCCGGACAAGGCGGACCGCTTCGTCTTCAAGCTGGCCCCGTACCTGACGATCATCCCGGCCTTCCTGGCCTTCGCCATCGTGCCCATCGGCGGCGAGGTGACCCTGTTCGGGCACACGTTCGAGCTGCAGTTGGCCGACCCCCCGATGGGGATCCTGTTCCTGCTGGCCATGTCGGCCATCGGCGTCTACGGCATCATGCTGGCCGGCTGGTCGTCGGGATCGAAGTACCCGCTGCTGGGCTCGGTACGGGCGTCGGCCCAGATGATCTCGTACGAGGCGGCCCTCGGGATGACGGTGGTCATGGTGGTGCTGGTGACCGGGTCGCTCAGCACCCGCACCATCGTCAACGCCCAGGCCGGTCACCTCTGGCAGTGGAATGCGATCCGGCTGGCCGTCGTCCCCTTCCTGATCTTCTTCATCGCCGTCGTCGCCGAGACGAACCGCCCGCCCTTCGACCTCGTCGAGGCCGACCAGGAGCTGGTGGGTGGCTTCGTCACCGAGTACTCGTCGATCCGGTTCGCCCTGTTCTTCCTGGCCGAATTCATGAACACGATCACCATGTCGGCCATCACGGTCACGCTCTTCTTCGGCGGACCCGACGGGCCCATCCCCCACATCCCCCACACCGAGTGGCTGTGGCCCATCCTCTGGTTCCTGGCCAAGACCATCGTCTTCCTGTTCGTCTTCGTCTGGCTCCGCGCCGCCCTGCCCCGCCTCCGCTACGACCAGCTGATGGACCTGGGCTGGAAGCGTCTCATCCCGTTGGCCCTCGGCTGGCTGCTGATCGTGGCCGGCTTCCTCATCGACGGCTGGTGGGGCGTCGGCATGGCCGCCACGGTGGTCGTCGCCAGCTTCCTGCTGACACGGGCCTTCGCCGTCGGCGCGCTGCGCGAGGAGACCCGGGCCGTGCTGCCCCCGGTCGGCCTCCGTCTCTGGAACCGGGCCGAGGAGTCCGTCCCGCCCGCGCCCGAAGGAGGTGAGGTCTGATGCCGACCCCCGAACCGCCCCACGGCCGTCAGAACTTCCTCGGCGGCTTCAAGCTGACCCTCGAGCACCTCGCCCGTCCGCCCGTTACCCGTCAGTACCCCGAGGAGAAGCGGCCGAAGCAGCCGCGCCAGCACGGCCGCCACGTCCTCAACCGCTACGAGGACGGCATGGAGAAGTGCATCGGCTGTGAGCTGTGCGCGGGCGTCTGCCCGGCCGACTGCATCTACGTGCGCGGTCTCGACAATCCGCCCGACCACCCGGTCTCGCCGGGGGAGCGCTACGGCTACGTCTACGAGATCAACTTCCTGCGGTGCATCCACTGCGACATGTGCGTCGAGGCCTGCCCCACCGAGGCCATCACCGAGTCGAAGCTGATGGAGTTCTCCTTCACCAACCGCAACGACGCCATCTACGGCAAGGACGAGCTGCTGGTCGACGACGACGGCAAGCCCCGGCACATGCCGTGGGAGGACTGGCGCGAGGGTGACGACCTGCACACCTCGGGCTGGATGCGGGCGACGTCTCCCGCCGGGGCCGCCGCCTTCGAGGGGGAGGTCCAGTGGTCCGGTGAGCTGGGGTACGGCACCCGGGCCGCCGAGGGGGGCCAGAGCGGCCGCCGTGACGACGCCACCACCGGCACCATGCCGTTGCGCGAGACGCTGGAGCGCCACCTGCGTCCGGTCGACATGCCGGCGGACAAGCGCGGGCCCCGGGGCGCCATCGGCCGGGCCCTGGAGAAGGCCGAGCGGTTCCGTCCGGGCTTCGGCAAGAAGCACAAGGAGCAGGCCGACGCCGACTACGCCGACGCCAAGCGAGCCGGCAACAGCGAACGGGACGCCCTCGGATCGGTGACCCCGGCGGCGCCCGCCCCCGATACGGCGGGTGACGCATGACGGCCCTGTTCCTCACCGCGGTCGCCACCACCCGACCGACGTTGCCCGACGTCGCGGTCTTCGCGGTGGCGTCCGCCATCATCCTGGCCGGCGCCGTCGGCGTGGTGGTGGCCCGCAATCCCGTCCACTCCGCCCTGATGCTGGTCATGACCCTGTTCGGCGTGGCCGTGATGTTCGTGCTCCAACAGGCCAGCTTCCTGGCCGCCGTCCAGGTCATCGTCTACGCCGGGGCCATCGTCGTCCTGTTCCTGTTCGTGATCATGTTCCTCGGGGTGGACCGCGAGGAGGACATCGCCAAGGAGCCCCTGCGGGGCCAGCGCCCCCTGGCCATCGGGCTCGTGCTGCTGGGCCTGACCGGGCTGCTGCTGTTGGGCCAGGTCTCGCGGTGGACGACCGGCCAGGCCTCGGTGTCGGGGTCCGACACCGGCGCCCCCAACGTCAACCTGCTGGGCAAGGCGCTGTACACCACCTACCTGTTCCCCTTCGAGGCGACGTCCGCCCTGCTGATCATCGCGGTGGTGGGTGCGGTCGTCCTGGCCCGTCGACCCCCGGCCGCCGACCACGGGGAGGCGGTCGAGGGGACCCCCGGGGACGGCGTGGTCGTCGGCCGGGCGCCTGACACCGCGGGCGCCGTCACGACGGGTGACCCCGCTCCCGCCGCCCCGACCACCGCCGGGGGGCATGCGCCCACCCCGGACACCGACACCCGGGACGCCGAGGTGGACGCATGAGCATCACCCCCGGCTGGTACCTCGGCCTCAGCGTCGTGCTGTTCTCCATCGGCGCGGTCGGCGTGCTCGTGCGCCGCAACGTGCTGATCATGTTCATGTGCGTGGAGCTGATGCTCAACGCCGCCAACCTGGCCTTCGTGTCGTTCGCCCGCACGCTCCACGACATCGGCGGCCAGGTGCTGGTGTTCTTCGTGCTGGTGGTGGCCGCCGCCGAGGTCGTGGTCGGCCTCGGCATCGTGGTGGCCATCTTCCGGCGCCGGGCCAGCGCCAACGCCGACGACCTGCATCTGATGAAGGGCTGACCGGGCGATGCTCCACCTCACCTACCTGATCATCCTGCTGCCGCTGGTCGGCTTCGGGATCCTGACCGCCGCCGGGCGGCGCCTCGGCGACCCGGCGGCCGGCTGGGTGGCCACCGTGGCCGTGGGCGCCTCCTTCGTGGTGTCCGTCCTCGTGTACTTCGCCCTCCTGCAGGTCGACGCCCCGGTGCGCAGCTTCGGGCAGAACCTCTGGACCTGGATACCGGTGGACCAGCTCCAGGTGCACGCCGCCCTGTACGTCGACCCGCTGTCCATGACCATGGTGCTCTTCATCACCGGCATCAGCACCCTGATCCACCTGTATTCCATCGGCTACATGAAGGGCGACCGGGACTACCCCAAGTTCTTCCTGTACATGAACCTGTTCGTCGCCTCCATGCTGATCCTGGTGCTGGGCAGCAACCTGCTCGTGACCTTCGTCGGGTGGGAGGGCGTCGGGACCTGCTCCTACTGGTTGGTGTCGTTCTGGTTCACCCGGGACTCGGCGGCGAGCGCCGGCAAGAAGGCCTTCGTCTACAACCGCATCGGCGACGTCGGATTCCTGTTGGCCATCTTCCTCGTATACGACAAGGTGCACACCCTCGACTACCAGGTGATCTTCGCCAACCTCGACCGCATCGGCGCCGACAACATCACCGCCATCTGCCTGTTGCTGCTGGTCGGCGTGATGGGCAAGTCGGCCCAGATCCCGCTGTTCCCCTGGCTGGCCGACGCCATGGAGGGCCCGACCCCGGTGTCCGCCCTCATCCACGCCGCCACCATGGTGACCGCCGGCGTCTACCTGCTGTGCCGGGTCAACCCGCTGCTGCACGCCTCGCCGTCGGCCGAGTTGACCATCGCCATCGTGGGCGCCGCCACCGCCTTCGTCGCCGCCACCATCGCCTGCGCCCAGCAGGACATCAAGAAGGTGCTGGCGTACTCGACCGTCTCCCAGCTCGGCTACATGTTCCTGGCCATCGGCTGCGGGGCCTACACGGCCGCCATCTTCCTCATGGTGGCCCACGCCTTCTTCAAGGGCCTCCTCTTCCTCGGCGCCGGCTCGGTCATCCACGGCCTCCACGACGAACAGGACCTGAAGCGCATGGGCAACCTGCGGGCCTACCTGCCCATCACCTTCATCACCTTCGGCATCGGCTGGCTCTGCATCGCCGCGGTGCCGCCGTTCTCCGGCTTCTGGGCCAAGGGCGACGTCCTCGACAACACGTGGGCCGCCCACCCGGCCCTGTGGGTCGTCGGCATCGTCACCGCCGCCCTGACGGCGTACTACATGAGCCGGCTCACCGGCCTGGCCTTCTTCGGCACGGACCGCTGGGCCGGCACGGACACCGTCCCCGAGCTCGACGCCGCCCACGCCCACCACGCCGACGGGGCCGTCTCCGAGCCCCACGAGTCGCCGTGGATCATGACGGTGCCGCTGTGGATCCTGGCGTTCTTCGCCGCGGTGGCCGGGGTGATGGCCATCTCGGGCAGCCGGTTCTCGCTGGCCAACTGGGTGGACCCGGTGTTCGGCAGCAACCTCTTCCAGAACAACCTGTCGTCGACGGCCGAATGGGTCCTCGCCATCACCGACGCGGTGGTCGCCATCGTCTTCGTCCTGATCGGTCTCCGCCTGTGGTCGACCCGGGCGGACCGCCCGGCCCTCGAGGGTGCCTTCCTGCGGGGGGCCTGGTACATCAACGAGCTCTACGACACCGTCTTCGGCCGGCCGAGCGAACGCCTGGCCGCCTTCTGTGCCGACGTGGTCGACCCGAAGATCATCGACGGCGCCGTCAACGGCGTGGCCGGCGCCTTCCGCGGCTCGGGATCGCTGCTGCGACGCACCCAGACGGGGTTCGTGCGCAACTACCTCGTCGGGATCATGTTCGGAGCCGTCGTGATCCTCGGGTTCATGCTCACCCGGCTGTGGTGGGGCTGATGAGCGCCGTGACCTTCCCCTACCTGACCACCCTGGTCCTCCTGCCCGCGGTCGGCGCGGCGGTGGTGGCCGTCGTGCCGAAACGGGCCGTCGCCACCTGGTTCCACGAGGCCCTCGGCATCGCCGTGACCGTGCTGACGCTGGCGGTCGCCGCCGCCGTGCTCGTGGCCTTCAAGGCCGGGGTGGGCACCTACCAGATGGTGAGCGACCACACCTGGGCCAGCGGGCTGGGGATCCACTGGTCGCTCGGCATCGACGGCATCTCACTCTTCCTGGTGGTGCTGACTGCCGTACTCTTCCCGCTCACCATGCTCGGCGCGCGGGCCCGGCGCGACACCCGCTCGTTCGTGGCCTGGGTGCTGCTGCTCGAGGCGGCCTGCATGGGGAGCTTCGTCTCCCTCGACCTGATCCTGTTCTTCCTGTTCTTCGAGCTGACCCTGGTGCCGGCGTACTTCATCATCGGCGGCTGGGGCTTCGCCCGACGCGGCTACGCGGCGATCAAGTTCTTCGTCTACACCTTCACCGGCTCGGCCTTCCTGCTGGTGGGGATCGTGGCCGTCGCCTTCATCCACCAGTCCCAGACCGGGGTCCTCACCTTCGAGCTGCCGGCCCTGATGCACACCCACCTGTCGGGCACCGAGGGTGTCCTGCTGTTCTGTGCCTTCACCGCCGCCTTCGCCGTCAAGGCCCCGATCTTCCCGTTCCACACCTGGTCGCCCGACGCCTACGCGGAGTCGCCGACCGCCGGTGCCATCCTCCTGGTCGCCATCATGGCCAAGCTCGGCACCTACGGGATCATCCGGTTCGACCTGAACCTCTTCCCCCAGGCCAGCCGGACCCTGGCCCCGGTGCTGCTCACCCTGGCCACCATCGGGATCCTGTACGGGGCCCTGGTGGCCTGCGCCCAACGGGACCTCAAACGGCTGCTGGCGTACTCCTCGCTGGCCCAGATCGGCTTCATCGCGCTGGGCACCTTCGCCCTCAACAGCCAGGGCCTGAGCGGTGGGGTGCTGCAGATGGTGAACCACGGGCTCGTCATCGCCACCCTCTTCATCCTGGTGGGCTGGATCTACGAGCGTCGCCGCACCTGGCAGATCGGGTCGCTGAAGGGCCTGCAATCGCCCGCCCCGGTGCTCGCCGGGGTCTTCACCCTGGCGATGATGGCCTCCATCGGCGTGCCCGGGCTCAACGGCTTCGTGGGTGAGTTCCTGATCCTGATCGGCACCTTCGTGGCCCACCGCTGGTGGGCCGTGGTGGCCACGGCCGGCGTGGTGATCGCCGCCGTCTACCTGCTCTGGGGCTACCAGCAGGTGTTCCACGGGGAGCCGACCGTGGAGGACACCGGCACGCCCGACCTGACCGTCAACCAGCGGCTCATCGTGGCGCCGCTCATCGTGCTCATCGTGCTGCTCGGCGTGTTCCCCAAGCCGGTGCTCGACCGGATCACCCCGTCGGTCGACCGCCTGGTCGTCCACGTGGACGAGGTCACCCGGACCCCGCTGCCGGCCGACCTGCGGCCCGGCGCCACTGTGGCCGTGCGGGTCACGAAGGGATCGGGCGTCGCCCGGACGGCCGCTCCGGCCCCGCGTGGGACGGAGGGCTCCCGGTGATGACCTTCGCCACCTCGGCCGCCCCCACCATCCACGTGCCCCACATCGACTACCTGAGCATCCTGCCGATGATCATCATGCTGGGCGGCGCCCTGGCGCTGATGCTGGTGTCGTCGTTGCTCAAGCAGATCATGGACGCCCGGGCCGGCACGATCGTGGCCTCCGTGGTGTCCGTCGCCGCCCTGGTGGCCGGGCTCGTGCAGTGGGACCACGTGGCCACCCACGGTCCGTCGGTGACCATCGCCGGGGCCATCGCCTTCGACGGTTTCGACGTCTTCGTGCAGATCACCGTCGCCATCGCGATGCTGCTGACCGCCCTGGTCGGCGACGGCTACCTGCGGCGGGAGGGGATCGAGGGACCCGAGTACCACGTGCTGGCCATGGTGTCGGCCTCCGGGGCCATGATGATGGGTGCGGCCAACGACCTGATCGTGGTCTTCCTCGGCCTCGAGATCCTCTCCATCGCCCTGTACGTGCTGGCCGCCTTCAACCACAAGCGGGCCGAGTCTGGTGAGGCGGCGCTCAAGTACTTCGTGCTCGGTGGCTTCTCGTCGGCGATCTTCGTCTACGGCATCGCCCTCACCTACGGGGCCACGGGCACGACCAACCTGACCCAGATCGCCGACTACCTGTCCCGCAACGTGGTCACCCACAACGGCGTCCTGCTCGGCGGTCTGGCCCTGCTGCTGATCGGCTTCGGCTTCAAGATCGCCGCCGTGCCGTTCCACATGTGGTCTCCCGACGTCTACGAGGGGTCGCCGTCCCCGGTGGCCGGCTTCATGGCCGCGGTGGCCAAGGCCGGCGCCTTCGCCGCGCTGCTGCGGGTGTTCGTGACGTCGTTCCCGACGGTCCGGGCCGACTGGCAGCCGGTCGTGTGGGTGCTCGCGCTCCTCAGTCTGGTGCTCGGGGCCGTGGTGGCCCTGACCCAGCGCGACGTGAAACGGATGATGGCGTACTCGTCGATCAACCACGTCGGCTTCATCCTGCTCGGCGTCGAGGCGTGCACCGCCCGGGGGGTGTCGGCCTCGCTGTACTACGTCTTCACCTACACGTTCCTGGTGATCGGTTCGTTCGCCGTCATCAGCGTGGTGGCGGGACCGGGCGACACCCGCTCCCAGATCACCGACTACCGGGGCCTGGCCAAACGCCAGCCCCTGCTGGCCCTCGCCTTCGCCGTCCTGTTGCTCGGCCAGGCCGGTGCGCCGTTCACCACCGGGTTCCTGGCCAAGCTCGGTGTCATCGAGGCCTCGGTGTCCGTCCAGGGCTACACCCTGGCCGTCGTGGCCATGGCCTCGGCCGCGGTGGCCGCCTTCTTCTACCTCCGCCTGGCCGTCACCATGTTCTCGCCGGTCGGCAGCGTCGGCGATCCGCTCGACGGCAACCTCCCCGACGATGAGTCCGGCGCGGCATCCGTGGCCGGCGCCGGCGTGGATGCACCGACCCTGCCACCGCCCGACCGGACGGACGGGACCCAGCCCGTGGCCGGCCTGCAGGTGCTCACCGATGACGCCCCTTCGGATGAGGTCGAGACCCGGGGTCCGGTCCCGGTGCCCGCCCTCACCGCCGTGGCCGTCGGCACCTGCGTGGCCTTCACCGTGGTCTTCGGGATCATCCCGGGCCCCGTCGTGAACTTCGCCCACCAGGCCACCCTGCTGCTGCTCCGCTGACCGAACCGGCCGGGCCCGCGGGCCGGTCGGGTCATCGGTCCGGGGGCGGGCCGTGGTCCGGTACTACTGTCGTCCGTGACGACCCGAGGAGTGGGCATGGCGACACCACCGGAGAAGACCGGACCGACCGGTGCCCGCAAGCGGGGCGACGGCAAGCGGGACAACAAGGAGATCGTCCGCCTCGTCGTCTTCGGGATCGCCCTCGTGCTGCTCATCGCCTTCGTGATCGGCAATTCGGCGTCGGTCCGGGTCGACTTCGTCGTCTTCCACACCCACGCCAGCCTGATCTGGGTGATCCTCATCTCGGCGTTGCTCGGGGTCCTCGTGGACCGGCTGGTCATCGCACTGGGCCGACGCCGCAAGAAGCGGACCTGAGCCCACCGGGGCGCCGGTCCACGTCGACCGGCCCGGGGGGCGCCGGCCGTGGTCCCGCGCCCGCCGGGGCGCGATGATGTCCCCATGACGACCGCCACCCCCACCGAACGAGCCGCCCAGGGACGCCGGGCCCGCGAGATCGTGCCCCGGTCGAAGCACGGCGAGTGGACGCCGCCGGCGGACCGCACCGATCCGCTCGAGATCCTGGCGCTGCAGGCCACCACCCGGCTGCCCGACCTCGTCCCCATCCGCTACGGGCGGATGGCCGCGTCGCCGTTCGCCTTCTTCCGGGGGGCCGCCGCGGTGATGGCGGCCGACCTCGCCCATGAGGTCCACTCGCACCTCGACGTGCAGCTCTGCGGTGACGCCCACCTGGTCAACTTCGGCGGCTTCGCCACTCCGGAGCGGGACATGATCTTCGACGTCAACGACTTCGACGAGACGCTGCCCGGCCCGTTCGAATGGGACCTCAAGCGCCTGGCCGCCAGCATCGAGGTGGCCGCCCGGAGCCGCGGCTTCGACGACGCCGAGCGCCGGAAGCTGGTGGGGCTGTCGGCCTGTGGCTACCGCCAGGCCGTCCGGTCCTTCGGCGACCTGCGCAACATCGAGCTCTGGTACCAGCGGCTCGACGCCGACACGCTGACTTCGGTCTGGGGGAAGGAGGTGACCGGCAAGGTGGTCGAGTCGTTCCAGCAGCGGGTGCAGAAGGCCCGCTCGAAGGACCACCTGAAGGCCATGGCCCGACTGACCGAGCAGGTGGACGGTCAGCTCCGGTTCCGGTCCGATCCGCCCCTGCTCACACCGATCCGCGAGCTCTTCGACGCCGACCACGAGAAGGACACGGTCCAGCACCTGCTGGACGCCCTCGAGGACTACCGGGTCACGCTCGCCCCCTACCGCCGCCACCTGCTCGACACCTACCACTTCGTCGACCTAGCCCGGAAGGTGGTCGGGGTCGGCTCGGTCGGCACCCGCTGCTGGGTCGCCCTGTTCGTGGGCCGCGACGAGGGGGATCCCCTGGTGCTGCAGGTCAAGGAGGCCGAGCACTCGGTGGCCGAGCCGTTCCTGCAGCCCAGCCGGTACGCCAACATGGGGGAGCGGGTGGTCGCCGGCCAGCGCCTCGTCCAGAGTGCCAGCGACATCTTCCTCGGGTGGGACAGGGCCACCGGCATCGACGGCGTCTCCCGCGACTTCTACTTCCGTCAGATGTGGGACTGGAAGCTGTCCCCCGATGTCGACACCATGGAGCCGGCCGTCTTCGAGGTCTACGCCCAGATGTGCGGATGGGTGCTGGCCCTCGGTCACGCCCGCTCCGGCGATGCCGTCGCCATCGGCTCCTACCTGGGGGCGGGCACCCGCTTCGACGAGGCCATGTGCCGCTTCGCCTCCGCCTACGCCGACCAGAACGAGAAGGACCACCAGGCGCTCAAGTTCGCCATCGCCACCAACAAGGTGCACGCCATCTCCGACGTGTGACGGGCCCGTGACGCGGGGCGCCGGTCCGGCGGAATCGCGTCCGGATGCATACACTCTCGTCCATGCCTCTGCACAAACACGAATCCATCCGTGACGAATTGCTGGACTCCGTCTACGCCGGCAAGGACCTGTTCACGTCACTGCCGTCCCACCGCTTCCCCCCGGGGGAGATGCGCAAGGAGGACGCCTTCCAGTGCATCTCCGACGAGCTGCTGCTCGACGGGAACGCCCGCCAGAACCTGGCCACCTTCTGCCAGACGTGGGAGGAGGACGAGGTCCACCAGCTGATGGACCTGTCGATCAACAAGAACATGATCGACAAGGACGAGTACCCCCAGACGGCCGAGATCGAGCGCCGCTGCGTCCAGCTGCTCGCCGACCTGTGGAACGCACCCGACGAGGGCGGCGCCGTCGGCTGCTCGGCCATCGGCTCGTCGGAGGCCTGCATGCTCGGGGGAATGGCCGCCCTGTGGCGGTGGCGGGCCAAGCGGAAGGCGGCGGGGAAGTCCACCGACACCCCCAACTTCGTGTGCGGCCCGGTCCAGGTCGTGTGGCACAAGTTCGCCCGCTACTGGGACGTCGAGATCCGGGAGGTCCCGATGGAGCCCGGCAAGTACTGCATGGACACCGAGCAGATGCTCGCCCGGGTCGATGAGAACACCATCTTCGTGGTCCCCACCTTCGGGGTGACCTACACCGGGGCCTACGAGCCCGTGGCCGAGCTGGCGGCCGCCCTCGACAAGCTGGCCGAGGAGAAGGGTCTCGACATCGACATCCACGTGGACGGCGCCTCGGGCGCGTTCCTGGCCCCGTTCAGCGCCCCCGACGTGGTGTGGGATTTCCGCATCCCGCGGGTGAAGTCCATCTCGACCTCGGGGCACAAGTTCGGTCTGGCTCCCCTCGGCGTGGGCTGGGTGCTGTGGCGCCACGCCGACGAGCTGCCCGACGACCTCGTCTTCCACGTCACCTACCTCGGCGGTGACATGCCCGTCTTCCAGATCAACTTCTCGCGTCCGGCGGGCCAGATCGTGGCCCAGTACTACAACTTCGTCCGGCTCGGCCGGGAGGGCTACCAGGCCGTCCAGGACACCTGCTACAAGACCAGCCAGTTCCTGGCCGAGGAGATCGTGAAGCTCGGCCCCTTCGAGCTGCTCTGCGACGGCAACCCGCTGACCGGGATCCCCACCGTGGCGTGGCGGATCAAGGAGGGCGAGGATCCGGGCTACACCCTCTACGACGTGGCCGACCGTCTCCGGGTGAAGGGCTGGCAGGTGCCGGCCTACCCGCTCACGGGCTCGGTGTCGGACATCTCGATCCAGCGGATCCTGGTGCGCCAGGGGGTGAGCCGCGACCTGGCGTTCCTGCTGCTCGACGACATGCGGGAAGCCATCGCCCACTTCGACAAGCACCCGGTGACGGTGGCCATGACCGCCCAGGAGTCAGGCGGCTTCAGCCACCTCTAGGGGCGCCGGTGGCGTCGGCCGTCGCTGCTCCCGGGCCGCCCGGAAGTCCCCAGTCGACCCGGAGGGGGCGGTTCGTCACCAGGCGGGGGCGACCGACCGTGGCCGGGCGGTCCGTGGTCCACGGGGCCGGGAGGGCCTGGGTCAGCCCGGCCAGCCCGCGCAGCGCCGGATCGTAGGCGGAGCGCACCCAGGCGAACCGGTGCCAGGCGGCGTCGCGGTCCCCGGCGGCCACCGGCACGACGTCGACGAGGCGGTCCAGGCCGGCCTCGAACTCGGCCCGCGTCACCGAGATGTCCGGAGGGGGCCGGTCCTCGCCGGGCAGGAGGCTCATCAGGGTGACCGGTGGGTCGATGGGCAGGCCGGCCGCCCGGCCGATCTCGACGACGACCGACACCCCGTGGGCGAGCGCCAGCATCGGGCCCTGGCGATTCCGGGCCGCCTCGGGGTTCAGGGTCGCCGGGCTCGCGGACAACAGCAGCGCCCCGGTGTCGAGGATGGCGCCGAGCGTCGCCACCCACGAGTCGCCGGCCGAGGTCTCGGGGAAATAGCAGAGGGCGGGGAAGGCGCAGTGGGTCTGGCCGAGCTCCAGCAGCCACTGGGTGGTCGTCTGCCACAGCTCGGGATTGTCCAGGGCGTCGAACCGGTGGAGCGTGTCGATGAGCCCCACCCCCGACGGCGGCGTGGAGGTGAACGGACGCAGCGAGATGATCCCCTTCTCGCGGTCGTGGTGGGCCCCGTAGATGGTGGGGAGGTAGCTGATCAGGAGGGCCACGAGCCCGAGGCCGATGATGGCCTCGACGAAGGTGATCCACGTGCGGATGCTGCCGGTGGGGGCGGCGAAGCCGAGCGTGGTGACCGATGACCCGCTGATGTCGAACGAATGGGGGAGGGTTCCCGAGTCGACCCCCCAGAAGATGAAGGTGAACCCGGCGATGACCGACAGCATCCACACCATCGGCAGGCTGACCAGGGCGACGGGGCCGTAGAGGTCCCGCAGGCTCTCGGCCCACGCCCCCGACCGGTGTCGCCGGACCAGCAGGCGGTCGATGACGGCGAAGGTGAACCGGGTGAGCCGGGTGAAGCTGTTGCGGGGGAGGACCACCGTCTCGAGCGCCGACACCAGCACGGCGGCCACCACGGCCAGGCCGGCGACCACCGCCAGGACCTTCAGCCACCCGGGGGATCCCGAGCTGGAGGCCGTGGCCGCCAGCAGTGCGCCGGTCACCCCGTCGCCCGCTCAGGCCGCCGGAGCGACCGGGTCCGTCGCCGCCGCCGGGGTATCGGCGTCGCCCCGCTTCAGTTCGGCCGGCGTCTGGGGCAGGCGGGCGCTGAGCACGTAGGCGACCACCACGGCGACGATCACCAGCGGGGTGACGCTGAGCCCGTCGGAGGCGAACAGCAGCACGGCCAGCAGGGTGGACGTGAGTGGGAGCTTGAGCATGACGGTGGCCAGGGCCCCGATCCCCATGGCCACCGAGGGCACGAGGACCATCCCGGGGAGATGGGAGGCGATCTCCCCCAGGGCGGCGCCGATGAACATGGACGGGAAGACGGGCCCGCCCCGGAACCCCGAGAGTGAGAAGGCGTAGGCGATGGACTTGGCGACGATGAGCACGACCAGCGCCCCCACGGTCCACGTCCCGGCCTGCAGGACCAGACCGGGCAGCTGGTTCTGGCCGGAGAACAGGACGTTCTCACCGCTCTTGCCGGTGATCTCGAAGAAGATGACGGCACAGGCGGCCACCACCAGGCCGGCGGCCGGGGTGAGCACGAGGCGCTTCTTGTCGACGACGGCCTGGAGGGCCAGGCCGCCCAGCCGGATGGCGGTGCCGAGGAACGAGGCCACCACGCCGATGACCAGGGCCCAGCCGAACATGGCCCCGGTCGGATGGCTGAAGACGGGTAGCCCGGGGATGCCGAGGGAGAAGGTGCCGAGTCCGGTCAGGTTGTCGAGGCCGATGAAGATCAGGGTCCCGATGCCGGCCGCCAGCAGTCCGGGCACCAGCACGAGGCCGAGCACGGGGCCACCGAGGCCGGCCGCCTCCATGAGGAGGAAGGCGCCGACGAACGGGGAGCCGAGCAGGGTGCTGATGGCGGCGAAGCTGCCGGCGGCGGCCATGACGGTGGCCGCCATGGGCGGCGCGTCCCTGGCCGCCAGCTTGACGGCCAGGACGCCGAGTCCGCCGCCGATGGCGATGAGCGGTGCCTCGGGCCCGAGCACGGCCCCGAGCGACAGGGTGGCCAGCGCGGCCAGGACGACGCCGAACAACTCGATCGGCTGGGGCGCCCCGCCGGTCTTGAGTCCCTCGGCGGGCTTGTGACCCGAGGTGCCGGGAAGGTACTGGATCGACAGGCTGACCAGGATGCCGGACACCACGAGGAGCGGGAACGGCCACCACACCGGGGTGCCGTGGAATCCGAGGGACGAGGGTATCGACGTGAAGAACCAGTGCTGGAGGTGGCCCACGAGGGCCAGGAACCCGTAGGCGACGGCCGAGACGGGCACGCCGACGATGGCCGCCAGCACCAGGAGCTGGATGTAGCTCCTCGACTTGAGGATCTCCATCGGGTCCGCCGGCGGTGCGGGCGCGGCCGGGGCGGCGGATGCGGTATCGGAGCCCGATGGTGGTGGTGGCGTCACCGGACTCCCGGCGTCGGCGTCACTCATCGTCGGGCCACTTGTTCCGCTGACTCCACTTGATGAAGAAGGCCACCACCAGGACGATGGCGAGACCTCCGAAGATGATGATGTAGAACACGGGCCTCCTCCGCCGGTGGGAACAAGTGGAGACTAGGCGCTCGCGCTCCGATCGGTGGGGAGTCGGTGGCCGGCCGGTGGCGATCGGCCCGGGTCACGGATTCGTCGCCGGGGGCCGGTTATGGTGAATCACGCCTGCGGTCCACCGCACGGCGATCAAGACCGCGTTAAGGAGCGATACCCATGACCCTGGCTTACAACTATCCGATCCTGGACCTCATCTGGACGATGTTCATGTTCTTCGTGTTCATCCTCTGGATCTGGCTGCTCATCGCCGTCTTCATGGACATCTTCCGGAGCCACGACCTCGGCGGCTGGGCCAAGGCGATCTGGGTGTTCTTCATCATCATCCTCCCGTTCCTCGGCGTCCTCGTCTACCTGATCGCGCGGGGCGGCAAGATGCACGAGCGGGCGGCGGAGCAGGCGGCCCAGCAACAGAAGGCCTTCGACGCCTACGTCAAGCAGACCGCCGGAACCGGCAGCACGGCCGACGATCTGGCCAAGCTGGCCGACCTGAAGTCGCAGGGCGTCATCACCGATGCGGAGTTCGAGGCCCAGAAGGCCAAGATCCTCGCCTGACGTCCCTCTCCACTGACGGCCGGGTGGCCGCCCCCCGTGCTCCGCGCACGGAGGGCGGCCACCGCCGCGTCCGGCGGGCGGACCGCGGTGGCCGTCACCGTCCCCGGGCGCGCCGGGGGGTGCCGGTACAGTGTCGGCGTGACCGACGACCCCACGCCGCCCGATCCGGCCGGTACGGACGCCGCGCCGTCCGCACCGGGTGACGAGCCCGCCGTCGAGGAGCTCGAGCACGAGAACGAGGAGCTCGAGCGCCAGAACGAGCAGCTCCGCTCCGAGCTGGCGGCCAAGAAGGGGCGGAAGAAGCGCGGCCGGACCATCGGGGCGTGGGTGCTCCTGGTGCTCGCCTGTCTCCTGGCGGTGCTGTCGGTCGTGGTCGTCTACGCCCGCAACGAGCTGCTGAACACCGACACCTTCGTGGCGACCCTCGCCCCCCTGGCCAAGGATCCCGCCGTCCAGAAGGCCGTCGCCGACCGGGTGAGTGACAGCCTCGTGACGCAGACCGACCTGGAGCAGCGCGTGAAGAACGCGCTCCCCGCCCGGGCCGACTTCCTGGCGTCGCCCATCACCTCGACGGTCGAGTCGGCCACCCACACCATCGTCCTCAAGCTGACCCAGAGCGCGCGCTTCCAGACGCTGTGGGAACAGGCGCTGCGCGAATCCCACGACCAGGTCGACAACCTGCTGACGGGCCAGAAGGTCGGGGCCCTGCAGGCGACGAACGGGGAGGTCACGGTAGACCTCACCCAGGTGGAGACGAAGGCCAAGCAGGCTCTGGCGAGCCACGGCCTGTCGGTCTTCAACAAGGTGCCGCAGTACACCGGGGCCCCCTACGTCCTCTTCCAGTCGGACCAGTTGGCCAAGCTGCAGCGGTGGGTCAAGTTCCTCGACCGCCTCGCTCTGGTGCTCCCGATCCTGGCGCTGATCCTCTTCGCCGTCTCGGTGGTGATGGCCAAGGACCGGCGACGCGGTCTCGTGCACGCGGCATCGGGCCTGGCCGTCTCGATGGCCGTCCTGTTGGTGGCGGCCAACGTCGGTCGCAACCAGTACCTCCAGTCGCTGCGACCCGGTCAGTCCCGACCCGCCACCGCCGCGGTCATCGACACGGTCGACGCCTCGCTCCTCGACTCGGTCCGCACGATCCTGGTGCTGGCCGCCGTGGTCGCCATCGTCGCCTTCGTCGTGGGCCTCGGGCCGGTGCGGCGGTGGATGGCCCACCGCGAGCTCCCGGCCTGGCTGGCCACCGGCCGCGTCCACGACACCGTCGCCGCCCACCGCACGGCGTTCCAGTGGCTCGTGGTGGTGCTCGGGTTGGTGGTGCTCGTGCTCTGGAACCAGCCGACCGCCCTGGTGGCGGTCATCGTCGTCCTGGTCACGTTCTTCTTCGTCATCGTGGTCGGCCTCTACGGCCGGACCCCGGCGGCCTCCGGTCCCTCGTCACCACCCGGTGACGGATCGACACCCGGAACGCCACCCCCGTCCGGCGGCGCACCTTCGGATGCGGTGGCCGAGGACGCGGGCGCGACGACGGGCGCCGCCCCGGCGTGAGTCGGTGACGGGCGCGTGAGCGCCACGTCCGCCCGCCGGTGGTGGCTGGCGTTCGAGCCCGTGCACGCCGTGGTCTACTTCGATCCCGAGTGCCTGGCCGCCGTCGACGGCCTCGGATTCCGCGGCTTCTGGATGGGCTACTTCGCCGGCCGGGCGGCTCCGTTCGGGGCGGTCGGGCCCGAACCGGTCACCGCCACCTTCTTCAACTTCCACCCCGACCGGGCGGCCCGGGCCCTGCCCGAGGCGTGGTCGGTGGCCACCCCCGCCGACGTGTGGGCCACCCGGACGCATTCGGCGGCGTCCGCCCTGCGGCGGATGGACCCGACGGTGGCGGCCACCGCCGGACGCCTCGTGCCCGGCCTGCGCGCCCTGCTCGACGGGGTACCCGACGCCGGCCGGCCGCTCTTCGCCGCCACCCGGGCGACCGGTGAGCCGGACGATCCGGTCGAGGCCCTGTGGTACTGGTGCACAGCCCTCCGCGAGCACCGGGGCGACGGCCACGTGGCGGCGCTGACCGCGGCGGGCCTCGACGGGTGCGAGACGCTGGTCCTGTTCGCGGCCGTCGACGGTCCGCCCGCCGACCTGCTGCGGCGGTCCCGGGGCTGGTCGGCCGACCAGTGGGCCTACGCCCACGACCGGCTCGCCCGGCGGGGCCTGGTGGACGGGGCCGGGGCCACCGCGGCCGGACGGGAGCTGCGACGGTGGGTCGAGGCGACGACCGACGACCTGGCCGCCATGGTCACCGGCCGGGTGGCGGGGCCCGACGGGGACGCGCTCCTGGCCGGCCTGGAGTCGGTGGCGGGTTGGGTGCACGCGGCGGGGGTCATCCACCACCCGAATCCGATGGGGCTGCCGGCCCCGACCGGCGACTGACGCCCGGGGTCAGGCCCGGCGCAGGTCCGACGGTGCGTCCGGCGCGGGGGTGACAGCTGGTGCCCCGGCCCCCGGAACCTGCATGCCGTCCTCGTCCCACGGCACGATCGACGCCAGGAACTCGTCCGTCTCGCGTTGGGCGGCCACCATGCGCTTCTCGGCGCCGGCGGCCAGCAGACGGCCGAGCACCGGGATCTCCCACAGCGACTCGGCCCGCAGGATGGCCATGACCACGGGGACGAGGTGCTCGGCGGTGTCGAAGACCACGTAGCGGGGGAGCCACTCCGGCTCGTACTTGGCGTTGAACTTCCACAGTGACTCGATCTGGCCGAAGTTGGAGAGCCGCTTGAGGAACCACCGCTCGGCCCGCTGCATGGTGCCGTCACCCTTCTCGCCGGCGAGGGTCGAGCGCATGGCGGCGAAGTTGAGACTGAGCCCGTCGTAGCCGCGGGTCGCCAGGTGTTCGATGGTCGAGCACAGGGCGAAGTCCAGCAGGCCGTTGGGGTGATCCCCCGGGTCGCGGCGCATCAGGTCGAGCGAGTACCCGTTGATGCCGGTCGACGGGACGAACTGGCACATGGCCGCCGCCGACCCGTCGGGGGCCCGGACCACGGTGAGGAGCAGTCCGGTGTCGCGCGGATCGAAGACGCGTCCGAGCATCATCGAGAATCCCCGCTCGTGCTCCCCCTGGCGGGACAGCCGCATGAGGTCCGTCAGCTCGCCGGTGAGGGCCGGGTCGATGCGGGACGGGTCGTGGAAGCTGGCCGTGTAGCCGTACTTCTGGATCCGGTTGTGGGCCTGGCGGAGACCCTTCATGTGCTTGCCCGCCAGGCTGAACTCCTGGAGCTTCACGACGGCCTCGTCGCCCAGGTAGATGTTGTGCATCCCCGAGTCGCGGTAGGTGGGGAGCCAGTCCTCCCCCGCCCCCATGACCGCCGTCGTCCAACCGTGGGCGTCGGCGAAGGCGCGGAAGGCACCCCACACCTGCTCGCGCTCGTTGCGCGGGCCGATCGGGTCCGGGGAGATGAGGCACACCCCGCCGTAGACGGCGTAGGCGACCAGGCTGTCCCGGTGGAAGAACCACTTCTTGTCCGAGCGGAGGGCGAAGTAGTCGAGGGTCGAGTCGCCGTGGCGCCGGACGATGTCGCGCGCCCGGAACTCGGCGGCCCGGCCCGAGCCCAGCCGGCGGTCCACCACCGGTCGGGTCAGCAGGTACAGGGTCACGGCCACCAGACAGAGGCCGATGGCCAGGAGGGCGGGGGTGAGGAACTGGTCGGCGCGGTGGGGGAGCGGGATGGTGGTGATCCCGACGAACCGCTCGGATACGGCCCAGAAGGTGCGCGGCCAGGACAGCTCGAGGTGGTGGTGGTGGCGGGCGATGTGGGTGGCCAGCTCGATGGAGACGGTGGCGACCACGGCCACCCCGACGGCCACGACGCCCAGGGTGACGAGGGCCGACCGCAGTGAGGTGGCGTCCGAGGCCGCCTGGAACTCCTTGCGGTTCACCACCAGGAAGACCAGGACGGCCCCGGCGATGACCGACTCCTCGAAGTCGGCCCCCGCCACCAGGTGCGAACAGCACGGTGCCGGCCAGCAGCACCACGGCCACCCGCCAGGCCCGGCGCTGGCCGCGCAGGATGCCCCGGCCGAGGGCGATGAGGGCCAGGCCGGCCACGGCCACCAGGGCGCCGGCGGCCTCGCTGGCCCGGACGGGCAGGAACTGCTCGACGGTGTGGAGGCGACCGCGCAGCGGCGGGGTGATGGAGTCGATCAGGTCGATGACCCCGGTGACGAGGATGGCGGCGGCCCCCCAGCGCCGCACCCGCCGGGTGTGCCGGTGGGCCTGGCGGAGGTCGGTGGCGGGCGGCCACGAGTCACCCACGGGGTAGGAGGCCACCAGCGACGGGTGGAGGGAACCCCCTCGCGGCCCCGGGTGACGAGCCGCTCGAGGCGGCTCGGCGAGGGGAGCTCGTTGTGGGCGAGGAGGAGGCGCACGTGGAGTTCCGCCCCCGACTCGATCTCCACCCAGCTGACCCACTGGCTGTGCAGGAATACGGGGGGCAGGCCGAACCGGCCGCGGTGTTCGGCCACCACCTCGGCCGTGGCGCCCACGTTGGCGTAGAAGCCGGTGCCCAGGTTGGTCAGCTCGGAGCGGAAGGTGGCCGCGGTGATGAGGCCGGCGTACCCCCGGCCGACCAGCCGTCGGGCGTCGTCGCGGGCGGTGTCGTTGGCCGCCGCCTCGGTGCGTACCTCCTCCAGGGCCCCTCCGCCGAGGATCGACCACATGCGGCGGCTGAGCAGGCCGAGCACCACGGCCAGCACGATGAGCACCACCAGGGCGACGACCAGGGCCACCACCAGCTGGTCGTTGAGGTCGGCGGTGTGGGCGTGGCGGATGGCCCGGCCCGGCAGGCTGTTGCCCAGGTGGCCGAGCAGCCACGGCGTGACCGCCACGCGCAGCAGCAGGGCGACCCCGAAGGGCACCAGGAGCCACCAGGCGTAGCGGCCGAAGCGACGGTACAGGGTGCGGGACACCACGAAGCGGGTCAGGGCCGACGGATCGCACAGCTGGTCGACACCGTCCAGCCACGGGGCGTCTTCGGGCGACTCGTGGACCGGCATCCGCCAGTGGTGGCCCTTCGACGGCTCGATGCCCGGCTTGGCGTCGGCGGAGGGCGTCTCGTCGGGGGGCGACCCGTAGGCGTGGACGCCGGGCTCTACCCGGACCACCCGCTCGCCGGTGCCGGTCTGGATGTGGAGGTCGATGGCTCCGAGGTGCTCCACCCCGGCGGCCGCCAGGCTGGCCACCACGTCGGACGATTCGGGGCCGACCCGCGGGCCCTCGGTGATGATCTCGGCTTCATGGGTGCCCCGCTGGCGGAGGATGCGGCGGTCGTCCACCTGGAGGAACCGGAGGAAGGACCGGGCGAGGGCCGGGTGGGCGTCGATGGCCCGTCCGGCGGTGCCGAGGGGATCCTCGCACTCCGTCAGGTCGAACAGGTTCCCGGCGATGACCAGGATGCCGGGCCCGTCCCAGGTGTCGAGGGCCTGGGCCAGCTCCCCGGTCAGGGCCAGCGTCGAAGGGGTGGCCTCGGCGGTGAGCAGCAGGTCGCTCACGACCATGATGCGCCGACCGAGCGGGATGTCGACACGGGTGCCCCCGGGCTCGGGGACGAAGACCGGGTGCGGCGCGTCGGCGACGGGGTCCGGGCCGGTCCCCGCCGCGTCCTCGGTGTCGGTGGTCGCGGTCACGGCCCCTCCAGTCTACGGCCCCCGCGGCGGTAGGCTGGGGCGGTCAGGAGTCGTGGGCGGGACGTCCCGGACCTGGGACGACGTCGGTTCCGGGCCCTCGGACGGGGGTCCCGCGGACACCTGTGACGACGAGCAGCCAAGGGGGAGCAGTGCCCGAAGAGACCAGCCACGAGGCGACCATCGAGGACTACTTCACCGAGGAGCGGGTCTTCCCTCCGCCCGACGCCTTCCGCGAGCGGGCGGTGGTGGGCGACCCGGCCGTCTACGACGAGGCCGCCCGGTCGGGGCCGGACTTCTGGGCCCAGCAGGCCGGCGCCCTCGACTGGTTCCGGCCGTGGGACACCGTCCTGTCGTGGGATCTGCCCTTCGCCCGCTGGTTCGACGGGGGCACCCTCAACGTGTCGTACAACTGCCTCGACCGCCACGTGGCCGCCGGCCGGGGCGACAAGGTGGCGTACCACTGGGAGGGGGAGCCGGGCGACACCCGCACGATCAGCTACGCGGACCTCCTGGTGGAGGTCTGCCGGTTCGCCAACGTCCTGCGCGGCCTGGGCGTGGCACGGGGGGACCGGGTGGCCGTCTACATGCCGATGGTGCCCGAACTGGCCGTCACCATGCTCGCCTGTCGCGCGCATCGGGGCCGTCCACTCGGTGGTGTTCGGAGGGTTCTCCTCGGATGCGTTGCGGGACCGGATCCTCGACGCCGAGGCCCGGGTGGTGGTCACCGCCGACGGGGGCTGGCGGAGGGGACAGGGGGTGGGCCTGAAGGGCAACGTGGACGTGGCCGTGGCCGAGACGCCGTGTGTCGACCACGTGGTGGTGGTGGAGCGGACGGCGGCCGACACGGTCGGCGGGCCCGTGGCCATGACCGGGGGCCGTGACCACTGGTGGCACGAGCTGATGACGGGCGAGGACCCGGCGGCCGGCGGGGCGCCCGAGGAGACGTGCGAACCGGAGGCGATGGAGGCCGAGGACCTGCTGTTCATCCTCTACACGTCGGGCACCACGGCCGCCCCCAAGGGCATCATGCACACCACCGGGGGCTACCTCACCCAGGTGGCCTACACCCACAAGGTGGTGTTCGACCTCCGTCCCGACGAGGACGTCTACTGGGCGGCGGCCGACATCGGCTGGGTCACGGGGCACAGCTACATCGTCTACGGGCCGCTGGCCAACGGCGCCACGTCGGTGATGTACGAGGGGACCCCCGACACCCCGGGCCGGGACCGCTGGTGGTCGATCATCGAGCGCTACGGCGTCACCACGCTCTACTGCGCGCCGACGGCCATCCGGACGTTCATGAAGTGGGGTCCCGAGGAGCCGGCCAAGCACGACCTGTCCAGCCTCCGCCTGCTGGGCTCGGTGGGGGAGCCCATCAACCCCGAGGCGTGGATGTGGTACGCCGAGCACATCGGCGGCGGCCGTTGCCCGGTGGTCGACACGTGGTGGCAGACCGAGACCGGGGCCATCATGATCAGCCCGCTGCCCGGGCTCACCACCACCAAGCCGGGGTCGGCCACCTTCCCGCTCCCCGGCATCGGGGTGGAGGTGGTCGACGAGGAGGGAGTGGCGATCGAGCGTGGCGGTGGCTACCTGACCCTCACCACCCCCTGGCCGGCGATGCTGCGCGGCATCTACGGCGACCCCGAGCGCTACCGGGACACGTACTGGAGCCGCTTCGAGGGGCGGTACTTCGCGGGTGACGGCGCCAAGATCGACGACGACGGCTACCTGTGGCTGCTCGGCCGGGTCGATGACGTCATGAACGTGTCCGGCCACCGCATCTCCACCACCGAGGTGGAGTCGGCGCTCGTCGACCACCACCTGGTCGCCGAGTCGGCCGTGGTCGGGGCCATCGATCCCACCACCGGACAGTCCATCGTGGCCTTCGTGACGCTGGTGGCCGACGCCGGCGAGGCGTCCGACGAGCGCGGTCAGGAGCTGCGGGCCCACGTGGCCACCAAGATCGGGCCCATCGCCCGGCCGAAGACGGTGATCTTCACCGACGAGCTGCCGAAGACGCGCAGCGGCAAGATCATGCGACGCCTGCTGCGGGACGTGGCCGAGGGCCGGTCCCTGGGCGACACCACCACCCTGGCCGACCCGGCCGTGGTGGAGGAGATCCGACGGCTGTCGGCGGCGTCGCCCGGCGAGGAATAGGCGGTGGGCGACCCGGGGAACTGGGCCTGGCACCACGGACGGATCGAGCAACCCGGCGAGGCGGTCGTCTTCGACATGGACGGCGTGCTGTCCGACGCCGTCGGGCGCCAGCACTTCATCGAGCAGGGTCGGCGCGACTGGGACGCCTTCTTCGACGCCTGTGGTGAGGACGCGGTCATCGACGAGCTGGCGCGGGTCCTCGAGCTGCTCGACCCGAAGCTGCAGATCGTCCTGCTGACGGGACGGCCCATGCGGGTCCAGCCCCAGACGCTGGCCTGGCTCGAGCGCTACGACCTGCGGTGGGACCTGCTCGTGATGCGGGCCCGGGGGGACTACTCCCAGGTGACCTGGTACAAGCGGGACTCGGTGGACGAGCTGCGCCACTTCGGCTTCGACCTGCGCCTCGCCTTCGAGGACGACCCCAACAACTTCGCCATGTTCCACGCCATGGGCATCCCCTGCGTGTACATCCACTCCGGCTACTACGAGTCAGGGGCGCGACGCCCCGGGTGCGGGCCGTCGGCGCGGGCGCACGGCCAGCCACCAGCCGAGGAGCAGGGCGACGGCCGCCAGCCCGAGCACCGGCCCGTCACCCCACCGCACGTACGACCGTCCAACCCGTCCGCAGGCCGAGCGTGGCCGGCACGAGCTGCCGGGCCCCGAGGACCGAGCCGGGCCAGCAGCACGCCCCGGTGGGTGACCCACGCCGAGTACCCGGTGGGCGCCGACTGCAGCAGGTCGCGCCCCTGCTGGACGGCCTGCACCTCGCTGGCGGCGATCTCCTGGGTCGGCACCTGGGCGGTGGCGTAGGACGACGTGTTGGTCGGCACGATCAGCACCTGGGCGCCGGCGCGCACGGCCGACCGGCCCCGGTCGGCGTAGAAGACCTCGTAGGAGATCATCGCCCCCAGCTTCCCGGCCGGCGTGGTGAGCAGACCGGTGCCGTGCCCGGGCACGGCGTCGAGGGGCACGGCCGACAGGTCGGCCAGGTGGGAGACGAAGGAGCGGTAGGGCACGTACTCGCCGAAGGGGACGCGATGGACCTTCTCGTAGCGGGCCACCAGCGAGCCGTCGGGGCCGAAGGCGACCACCTCGTTGCGGAACGCCGTCGCCGAGACGTCCTCGGTCACGCCGACCACCAGGGTGGCGTGCAGGGCCACGGCCAGGTGGGACAGCACACCCTCCTCGGGATCGTCCCCGAGGGGATCGGGCAGCGACACGACGTCCTCGGGCCACAGCACGAGTTCGGGGCCACCGGCGTCCGGGGCCGGCAGCAGCCGGTCGGTGGCCACCATCGCCGCGTGCAGCACCGTGGCCGGAGCGACCTGCGACTTGGAGAACCCGCGCACACCACCCCCCTGCACGGCCACCGCCGCCACCGAGCCGACGGCCGGTCCGCCGTCGGGTGCACCGGCCGCCACCGCGGTGACGGCCACCACCGTCACCAGCGCGACCGCCGCGGTGGCGGCCAGGGTCCCGAGCCCGGCGATGGACCGGCGCCACGCCGGGTCGGCCCCGGGCTCTCGGGAGGGCCCGGTCGAACGCCACCACCCGGCGGTGGCCCCGCCACAGGCGCACGACGAACGTGACCGCCGCCCCGACCGCCACCCCACCCACGTAGACGACGGCCGTGAGGCCGAGGGGTCCGCCCAGGCGGGCCACGCCCAGGACGGGACCGTCGGCCTGTCCGAGGAACACGCCGCCGATGGGCAGGCCCCCGAACGGCCACGTCTGGCGTACGGCCTCGGCCAGGGTCATGGCGGCCGGGAAGGCCAGCGCCCGCGCCACCACCGGTCCGCGGGGGACGGCGAGACAGGCGACGCCCATGAACACCGCCTCCAGCGCGATCAGCACGACCGCCCCGGCCAGGGTGAAGGACCGGGTCCACATCAGGCCGGGCACGTAGCAGCCGAGCCCGGCCAGCCAGCCGGCCCACAGCCGGGTGCGGGGCGCCAGGCCGCCGAGCCGCCACCAGAGCAGTCCCGCCGCCGGGAAGGCCAGGCCCCAGAACCCCCAGGGTGGGAGCGAGAGCGCCAGCCCCAGCCCGGCGACCAGGGCGGGCAGCGCCACCCCACCCCGCGGGGGGTCCACCCGGTCCGGATGGCTCCGCCTCATGCGCAGTCGGGACGGCCGCCACGGCACGGCGTCGGCCGGGACGGCGTCCGGTTCGCCACCGGTCGGCGGGGCGGGGGCCGGGGCGGCGACACCCTCCGGCCCGGCGGTCATGCCCCGCTTCGGGCCGGTGCGGTTCCGTCGAGGGAGGCCAGCACCTCGGTGGCCGCCGCCCGCCCCGATCCGACCACCGCCGGGATGCCCACGCCGCGGTAGGCGCTGCCCGCCACGGCCACGCCCGGGAGCTCGGCCACGGCCTGCTCGATCATCGCGGTGCGCTCCAGGTGGCCCACCCGGTACTGCGGGAAGGCACCGTCCCACCGGGTGACCATCGACGCCCGCGGCGGCCCGGTGACCTCGAGCACGGCGGACAGCTCGGCGACCACCGCGGCCGTGAGCTCGTCGTCGTCGAGGGTGTCGGGCCGGGTGTCACCGAACCGGCCGACCGACAGCCGGAGGAGCTCGTCCTCGGGGCGTGCCAGCCCCGGCCACTTGCGGGAGAGGTAGGTGCCGCCGGTGATGAGCGGGCGTCCGACCGTCGATGGTCGACGTGCGGGGGACGAGGAAGCCGGTGCCGACCAGCGGGGTCCGGACCGCCCCGGCCGGCATCGACAGGGTGATCACCGTGACCGAGGCGTGCTCGACGGCACCGAGGATCGACGCGGCCCGGGGGGCGTGGTCGATCAGGAGCCCGCCGGCCTGACCGGCCGGCACGGCCAGCACGACGGCGTCGACGTCCAGCGTCCGAACGGTGTCGGAGGATCCCTGGGCCCCGGGCACGGTGCCGGCGTCACCGGCCAGGACCAGGCGCCACGTCGCGCCGTCGCCGGTCGGCAGCCGGTCCATCGACTCCACGGCCACCCCCGTGCGGATGGCCACGCCGCGTGCCGACAGGGCGGCGCCCAGCTCGGCGGGCAGGCGGGCGTTGCCACCCTCCAGCGACCAGAAGACGGGCGGGGGCGGGCCGGTGGGGGACGCCGCCGGCGCGGCCGGTGGTCGCAGGGCCCGGATCAGGCTCCCGGACCGGCGGGAGGCGGCCAGCAGCGGTGGGAAGGTGGCCTCGGCACTCAGGTCGTCGACACCGCCGGCATGGATCCCCCCGACCAGGGGGTCGACCAGGCGCTCGACCACCTCGTGGCCCAGCCGCGACCCGACGATGTCACCCACCGACCGGTCGGCGGTGTCCTGGGGATCGCCGCGGTGCGGCAGGACCAGGTCGACCCCGGCCCGGACGAGACCGGCCGGTCCGAGGATGCCCGAGCGGACCATGGGCCACGCCCGGGTGGGCACTCCCAGGTTCACTCCGCCGGGCATCATCCGCAGGCGGCCGCGCACCCACAGCGACGCGCCGCTGGCGCCCGGGGCCACCAGCGCGTCGGCCAGGCCGAGCTCGTCGCACAGCCGGGTGGCCTCGGGTCGTCGGGCCAGGAACGCGTCGGCGGCCACGTCGACGGTGCGCCCGCAGAACTCGGTGGATCGGACCTTGCCCCCGACCCGGCTGCCGGCCTCCAGGACCACGATGCGGGGCCCCGGGCCACCGGCGCCCGAGCCGGACAGCTCCCAGGCCGCCGCCAGACCGGCCATGCCGCCGCCGACGACGGCGACGGTCGGACGGTCGGGGGAGTCGTCGGCGGCCATCACGCCGGGCCGGCGGCGCCGAGGACGACGTCGGCCAGCAGGGCCAGGAAGGTGGGGTCGTCGTTGAGCGACGGTGTCCGGGCGAAGGCGACGCCCAGGCTGTCGGCGCGGTCGCGGGCCTCGATGTCGAGGTCGTAGAGGACCTCCAGGTGGTCCGAGACGAAGCCGACCGGGCACACCACCACGGCGGTCGCCCCTTCGGCGGCCACCCGGTCCATCTCGACCAGGAGGTCGGGGCCGATCCACGGATCGGCCGTGCGCCCCGCGCTCTGCCATGCCGTTCCCCAGGTCACGGTCGGATCGTCGTCCAGACCCAGCCGGGCGGCCACCTCCACCCCGGACCGGGCCACCTGGTCGGGATAGGGGTCGCCCTCGGCCACGACCCGCTGGGGAAGGCTGTGGGCGGTGAAGAACACCGCCGTCCGGGTCCGCGCCGCCGGATCCAGGCCGTCCAGGACGGCGCGGGTGCGGACCGCCAGGAGGTCGTCGAGGCCGGGAGCCCGGTACCACGAGGGCACCACGGTCAGGTCGAGCGGCGGGACCGCCGACCCGGCCGCGGCCCGGGCCCGCTCGAAGTACTCGCCCGACCCCATCGTCGACTGGTGGGGCGTCAGCACGACGCCGACGATGCGGTCGACCGCCCCGGCGGACAGGTCGGCGACCGCCTCCTCGATGGTGGGATGGACGTACTTGGTGCCCAGCCGGACCGTGAACCTCCCGGGTGCGGCCGCCTCGAGGGCGGCGGCCAGACCGTCGACCTGGGCCCGGGTGCGCTCCGTCAGGGGGGACGTGCCGCCGATGGCCTCGTAGCGGCCGGTCAGCTCGGCCAACAGCTCGGGCGTGGGGGGCCGTCCGCGCCGGATGCGGGTGTAGAAGGCTTCGATCTCCTCCGGGGTGTCCGGCGTCCCGTGGGCCATGACCAGCACGCCGGTCGTCATGGCCGCACCCCGGGAACGGTGCCCCTCATGCGGGGGCCACGCCGGCGCGGCCCTCGGCGTGCACCAGCGCCGCCACCTGCTCGAGGATGCCGGGATCGGTCTCGGGCAGGACCCCGTGGCCGAGGTTGAAGATGTGGCCGGGGGCGGTGCCGGCCTGCTGGAGCACCTCCCGGGTCTCCGCCGCCGCCACGTCCCACCGGCCGAGGCACATGGCCGGATCGAGGTTGCCCTGGACCGCGGTGCCGGGCCCCACCCGCCGCCGGGCCTCGTCGAGCGGTACCCGCCAGTCGATGCCGACCACCGACGTGCCGGCCGTGGCCATCAGGGGGAGGAGCTCACCGGTGCCGACGCCGAAGAGGATGGTCGGGGTGCCGGGGTGCGAGGCCTCGAGGTCGGCGAAGAGCCGCCGGGTGGCGGGCAGGACGAGCTCGGCATAGTGCCGGGGGGTGAGGATGCCGGCCCAGCTGTCGAACACCTGGACGGCGGAGGCCCCGGCGTCGAGCTGCGACCGCAACGACGCCAGCGCCATGTCGGTCAGCCGCTCGATCAGGGCGTGCCAGAGACCGGGTTCGCCGTGCATCAGGGACTTGACCTTGGTGAAGTTCTTCGACGGACCGCCCTCGACGAGGTAGCTGGCCACGGTGAACGGCCCCCCGGCGAATCCGATGAGTGGCACCTCGAGCGTCTTGGCCAGCTGACGCACGGCCTCGACCACGTAGGGGGTGTCGACCTCGGGCTCCAGTGGCCGCAGCCGGACGAGGTCGTCGGCCGACCGGAACGGCTCGGACACCACGGGACCCGTGCCCGGGGCGATGTCCACCCCGAAGCCCACCGCGGCGGCGGGCACCACGATGTCGCTGAAGAAGATGGCGGCGTCGGTCCGGTAGCGGTCGACCGGCTGGCAGGTCAGCTCGGCCACCAGGTCGGGCTGGCGGATGGCGTCGAGGATGCTGCCCGGGCCGCGGGCGGCCCGGTACTCGGGCAACGCCCGTCCGGCCTGGCGCATGAACCACACCGGCACATGGGGCACGGGCTCGCCGCGGCAGGCCCGGATGAACGGTGCGTCGTCGAATCGACCGGGTGCAGGCACCTCGCCGGGCGCGCGGGGCGCTGCGGTGGACATGCGCCGAGTCTAGATACCGGGGGGCCGACCCCCGGAGCGCCCGGCGGCCCCGGCGCGGATGCGGTCGCGGGCGCCTACAATCGAGGGTTCCCCTGAGCCGGTGGTGGAGCCGGGCGCCGGGGCAGGGTAGGCCCCCGATGCAGACAGGAGGTGGGGCGTGGAGTCGGAGCTGGAGGCCGAGCAGGAGTTCGTCGATCTCGCCTATGCCCGGCTGGACGCCATGCGGGGCGACGCCAATTCGATGCTCGAGGGGGTGCTCGACCTGGGCAGGGGTGGCACCTTCCAGTCCCGGACCGAGCGGGACGTGATCGTCCGCACCAGCCTCGCCCGACTCGAACAGCTCGACATCGGCGACCAGGCCCTGACCTTCGGCCGGATCGACCGCTCCGTCGACGACGGGGTGGCCGACCCGGACGCCGACGGCGACGGCGGAGCGGCCGGACGGGCCACCGAGACGTTCCACATCGGCCGGCTGGCGATCCACGGCCCCGACCACGAGCCGCTCGTGGTGGACTGGCGGGCTCCGGTGGCCGAGCCCTTCTACCGGGCGACGGGCCGCGACCCGCTCGGCCTCGTGCTGCGGCGCCATCTGGCTCTCCAGGGCCGCACCGTGATCAGTGTGGAGGACGAGCGGTTCCGGGTGGCGGGTACCCCGTCCGACACCGTGGAGGGGGCCGACGGGGTGGCCCGGCCGGTGGACACCGGGGGCGAGCTCATCGAGGGCGATCTCCCCATCGGGGGTCCGGCGGCTCTCCTGGCGGCCCTCGACCGGGCGCGCGTCGGGCCGCATGACGGACATCGTCTCCACCATCCAGGCCGAACAGGACGAGATCATCCGCTCACCGCTGAGCGGCGTGCTGGTCGTCCAGGGCGGTCCCGGGACCGGTAAGACGGCGGTGGCCCTGCACCGGGCCGCGTACCTGCTGTACACCCACCGGTTCCCGCTCGAGCGCCAGGGCGTCCTGGTGGTCGGCCCCAACCCGCTGTTCCTGCGCTACATCGAGCAGGTCCTGCCGTCGTTGGGCGAAACGGGGGTGACCCTGTCGACGGTGGCCGGCCTCGTCCCCGAGATCCGGATCAGGGAGAACGGACCGGCCGACGTGGCCCGCCTCAAGGGCGACGTCCGGATGGCCAAGGTGGTGGCCCGCGCCGTCCGCACCCGTCAGCGCCCCCTGGCCGAGGATGTCGTGGTGCCCTACGGGGCGCTCCTGCTCCGCCTGACGGCCGGCGACACCCGGACGATCGTCGAGGGCGCCCGCCGCCGGCCGGGCACCCACAACGCGCGCCGCCGCCTGGTGGAGCAGTCGGTGGCCCAGGTCCTGGCCGACCGGGCCCGACAGACCCAGCAGCGCCTGGGCATGGGCAGCACATCGGTGACCGCCTTCCCGGGCTACGAGGACCCGTCCGAGCTCGACGACGAGGAGTTCGACTTCGAGGACTTCTCCCGCAAGGTGCGGCGGGTGCCGGAGCTGGCCGAGGCGCTCGACCGCATGTGGCCCCGCCTGTCGCCCCACGAACTGCTGCACGACCTCTACGGGGCGCCGCCGTTGATCGCCGCGGCCTCCCGGGGCGTCCTCTCCGCCGAGGAGCAGGCCCTGTTGCGCCGGGCCCGCTCGTCGTCGTTCGACGACGTGGCCTGGACGCCCGCCGACGCCGCCCTCGTCGACGAGGCCCGTCACCTGCTCGGGCCCCGTAACGGGGGTTCCGACGAGGCGTTGCGCAAGTACGGGCACATCGTGATCGACGAGGTCCAGGACCTCTCGCCCATGCAGCTCCGGATGCTGACCCGCCGGTCGCTGGCGGGCTCGATGACCGTGGTCGGTGACATCGCCCAGGCGACGGCCCCGTGGGCGCCCTCGTCGTGGGACGACATCGTGGCGCACCTGCCCCGGCGCCGGCCGTCGCGCACCGTCGAGTTGACGGTGAGCTACCGGACCCCGGCCGAGGTCCTGGCGGTGGCCACCCGGGTCCTGGCCGTCGCCGCCCCCGAGCTGACGCCGCCGAAGCCGGTCCGCCGCTCCGGGGTCGAGCCGCGGATGATCCAGGTCACCTCCGACACGGGCCCGGCCACGACGGGTGACCTGGCCCGGGCCGTGGCCCGCGCCGCCACCGAGGAGGTCGACGCCGTCCGGCCCGGCCGGGTGGCGGTCATCGCCCCCGACTCGCTCCGGGCGGTGCTGGCGGACGCCCTCGAGCAGGCCGGGACGCCGGTGGTCGACGCCCGGGACATGCGCCGGGGTGGCCTGTCCGAGCCTCTGGTGCTGCTCGGGGCGGACTCCGCCAACGGACTCGAGTTCGACTCGGTCGTCGTCGTCGAGCCGGCGGTGATCGCCGGCGAGACGGCCCGCGGTCTCCGCACGCTCTACGTGGCGCTGACACGCCCCACCCAGCGCCTGACGGTCGTCTCCCTCACCCCTCCACCGGCCGCCCTGGCGAGCGCCGGCTGACCGGGACGGACCGTCACCGGAGGAGGAACTCCCAGGTCGTCAGCGTCGGACGACCCCGGGTGCGTGAGTTGGCCCCCCGAGCGTCGTATCGGCTAAAACGTACGCCGTGACCCAGGCACTCGCCGCCGATCCGGCCATCACCGCCCATCCGCCGCGCCACCTCCCTGACCGTCCGCCGATGCTGGCGGTGGGGGTCATCATCTGGCTGGGCTCCGAGGTGATGTTCTTCAGCTCGATCTTCGCCGCCTTCTTCACACTGCGGGCCCACGCCGCCGTCTGGCCACCCCCCGGCGCCCATCTGGACACCATCCGGGCCGGCATCTTCACCCTCATCCTGGTGTCGTCCAGCTTCACCATGCAGAAGGCCGTGTTCGACCAGGAGCGGGGGGAGCGCAAGAGCGCCAAGCTGTGGGTCTGGCTCACGCTGGTCCTCGGCACCGCCTTCGTGGCCAACCAGTTCTTCGAATGGATCTCCCTCTCCTCGAACCCGGCCACCGACCCCACCCACACGGCCTTCGGATCGATCTTCTACATCTCCTCGGGCCTCCACGGCCTCCACGTGTTCCTGGGTCTCGCGGCCATGCTGTTCCTGCTCTACCGGCTGCGGGGACCGGCGGGCGACCCCGGGGAGACGGCGGTCTTCCAGGGGGTCAGCTACTACTGGCACTTCGTCGACGTCGTATGGGTCGGCCTCTACTCGTGCCTGTTCCTGCTCAAGTGATGGCCGGGACCCACCGACGCTCCGTGGCCTCCCGGCTGGCCGCGCCCGCCGCCCTGGTGGGCGCCGTGGCCGTCTTCGGCCTGATCGCCTTCTCGTCCGGACCGGCCCAGGCGGACCCGACCAGCACCACCGCCCCGGCCACCGAGTCCACGTTGCCCGGCGCCCAGCCCCAGACCGTGCAGGCCACGCCCGCCGCCGTCAACGCCGTGCCGTCGGCCTCCGCCGCCGCCCGGGCCGCCAGCCCGTCCAACCAGTCGGGAATCTTCTACACCGACCTGCCGGCCTCGTTCATCAAGCCGGGGGAGGCGCTCTTCCAGGCCAACTGCTCGAGCTGCCACGGACCTGACGCATTGGGCCGCACCGGCCCCAACCTGCAGGGACTCGGCGCCGGCACCGTCGACTTCTGGGTCTCGACGGGTCGCATGCCGCTCGCCAACCTGAGCGCCCAGGCGACCCGCAAGCCCGCCCGGTTCGACCGGCTCCAGACCCTCGAGATCGCCGCCTGGGTCCAGTCGCTGACGCCGGGCCAGGGCACCCAGGTCCCGATCGTCAAGACGGCCGGTGCCGATCTCGAGCAGGGCGGCACGCTCTTCACCCTCAACTGCGCCGCCTGCCACACGATCTCCGGCGCGGGTGACGCCCTGGCCGAGGGCGCCTACGCCCCGAGCCTCCACCTCGCCACGCCGACCCAGGTGGTCGAGGCCATCCGGTCGGGCCCCGGCAACATGCCCCACTTCGGTCCCGGCAACATCACCGACCCCGAGGCCCGGGACATCGCCGCCTACGTGACCGGCGTCCTCCAGCACCCGAACAACGCCGGGGGATTCGGCCTGGGTGGGATCGGCCCGGTGGGTGAGGGCTTCGTCGGCCTCCTGATCGGCGTCGGCCTCCTGATGCTCGTCTGTTTCTGGATCGGAGACCGCGCGTGAGCGACGACAAGCCCGGCCACGAGGTGCCACTGCCCCCGGCCGCCCTGGACGACCCACACCTGCAGCCGGCCACCAGGAATCCGCAGCGGATGCAGACCCTGGCCGCCCTGGCCATGGTCGTCGGCATGCTCGGGTTCATCGCCTTCATCTGGGTGTACTGGATCGATGCCTCCAACCAGTGGGAGGCGGGCACCCTGGCCGTCGGCATGCTCGGCCTGGGCGTCGGGACCATCTGCTGGGGCAAGTACCTCATGCCCCAGGGCCCCTTCGTCGAAGAGCGCCACGACTTCCATTCGACCAAGCCCGAACGCGAGGCCTTCAACGCCGCCATCACCGGTCGCGGCGGACTCGAGGTGAAGCGGAGGGGTCTCCTGCTCGGCGTCTTCGCCGTGGCCGGGGGGATCATGACCCTGGCGCTGATCGTGCCGGGCATCCGCTCCCTGGGCCCGAAGCCGGCCAAGTCGGAGGACAACGAGGGCCCGACGGACGACTCCCTGTTCACCACCAACTGGAAGAAGGGCTCCAAGCTCGTCACCGTCGACGGGAGACCGGTGCAGGTCGACGACCTGGAGGTGGGCGGCGTGCTGACCGTCTTCCCGGCCGGGTTCGAGGGCACCTCGCCCGACCAGGTCATCCTCATCCGGCTCGCGCAGCTGGCACCGGGCCAGCAACTCCCGCTGGGGCCGCCCGGAAACCCGGAGTGGACCACGGCCGGCTACGTGGCGTACTCCAAGCTGTGCACCCACCTGGGCTGCCCGGTCGGCCTCTACCAGGAGCGCACCCAGCAGCTCGTCTGCCCCTGTCACCAGTCGATCTTCAACGTCAACTCCGGCGCGATCCCGGAGTTCGGCCCCGCCCCCCGCCCGCTGCCGCAGCTCCCCCTCGTCGTGGACTCCACCGGTCAGATGCGGGCGAACGGCGGCTTCGACCAGGCCGTCGGCCCCGGATTCTGGGAGCGCCCATGATCGACAAGAGCCTGAACTGGATCGACGACCGGCTCGGTGTCGCCAAGGGCGGCCGGACCTTCCTCGACAAGATCTTCCCGGACCACTGGTCGTTCATGCTGGGCGAGATCGCCCTCTACTCGTTCGTGGTCCTCCTCGGCACCGGCGTGTTCCTGACGCTGTACTACGTGCCCTCCGCCCACGAGATCGTCTACCACGGCAGCTACGTACCGCTGCGGGGCCAGAAGGTCTCCGAGGCCTACGCCTCCACCGTCGGGCTGTCCTTCGACGTCCGGTCCGGCCTGCTCATGCGCCAGGCCCACCACTGGGCGGCCGACATCTTCCTCGGTGCCATCGCCGTCCACATGGCCCGGGTGTTCTTCACCGGCGCCTTCCGCAAGCCGCGGGAGTTCAACTGGGTGGTCGGCGTGCTGATGCTGATCCTCGGCATCGTCAACGGCTTCCTCGGCTACTCGCTGCCCGACGACCTGGTGTCCGGGACGGGTATCCGCATCGCCTACTCGATCATCGAGTCCATCCCCGTGGTCGGCTCCTACCTCGGGTTCTTCCTCTTCGGCGGCAACTATCCGGGCTCCGGCGTGATCATTCCGCGCTTCTTCATCATCCACGTGCTGATCGTGCCCGCCATCCTGGTCGGTCTGCTCGCCGCCCACCTCGGCCTCCTGGTCAAACAGAAGCACACGCAGTTCCCGGGGAAGGGGAAGACCGAGAAGAACGTGGTGGGCTCGCCCATGTTCCCCACCTTCATGGCCAAGACGACGGGCTTCCTGTTCATGACGGCCGCCGTCATCTTCGGTCTCGGCGGCTTCGCCCAGATCAACCCGATCTGGCAGTTCGGCCAGTACGAGCCCTACCAGATCTCCTACGCCGTCCAGCCCGACTGGTACATGGGCTGGCTCGACGGTGCACTCCGGATCATGCCCAGCTGGGAGTGGGTGGGTTGGGGTCACACCCTCCCGCTCGAGGTGTTCCTGCCCGCGGTGATCTTCCCGGGCCTCATCTTCAACATCCTCCTCGCCTGGCCGCTCATCGAGTGGGCCAAGACGCGGGACTCGAACTACCACAACCTGCTGGACCGACCCCGCGACCGTCCCAAGCGCACGGCGGCCGGCGCGGCGATGCTCACCCTCCTGTTCGCGGTGTTCTTCGCCTCGTCGACCGACGTCATGGCCAACTTCTTCCAGCTGCCGCTCATGGACGTGCTCTGGTTCTTCCGGTTCTTCGTTCCGCTGGCCCCGATCGTGGCGTACTTCATCACGTTCAAGATCTGCCACGAGATGCGCGACGCCGAGCACATCGGCGAGCGCAAGCGGGCGCTGGTGGTGTCCCGGACGGCCGAGGGCGAGTACGTCACCGCGTCGTCGGCCCCCCGTCCGGGGGACCACCACGAGGAGCTCGACGCCATTCCGGTGCCGACCTTCATCGACACCACCGATCCGTCCCTGGCCACCGCGGCCGGCGTCCGCCGGGTCATCCGCTAGACGGTCCGACCGCGGGCGCCGCTCCGGCGGCGGTGCCGGCCAGCGGGGCGACCCCTCCGGGGCGACCCGACCGCGACGGGAGCGTGGGGCCACGTTGACGCCCCCGACGGTGCGTGCCACGATGCGCCCCGTTCCTCCCCCGATCGATCGGAGTCCGCCATGTCCCGCCTCGAAGGCCGCCGCACCGTGATCACCGGAGCCGCCAGCGGCATCGGCGAGCAGACCGCCCGCCTGTTCGTGGCCGAGGGCGCCACCGTGGTGCTGGCCGACGTGGACGAGGACCGCGGCCGGGCCGTCACCGGGGAGCTGGGGGCGGCCGCCCGGTTCGTGCGCGTCGACGTGTCCGTCGAGGGCGAGATCGAGCGGGCCATCCACGAGTCCGAGCAGGCGTTCGGCGGCCTCGACGTCCTGTTCAACAACGCGGGCAATCCCGGCTCACTCGGCCGCATCGAGGACATCGACATGGAACTGTTCGACCGCACGGTGGCCATCCACCTACGTGGGGTCTTCCTCGGTGTCCGGGCCGCGGCACGGGTCATGCGGCCCCAGGGTCACGGCAGCATCATCAACACCTCGAGCGTGGCCGCCCTGCAGGCCAACGCGGCGGGCCACGACTACAGCGCGGTCAAGGCGGCCATCCGCCAGCTGACGATCACCGCGGCCAACGAGTTGGGCGAGGACGGGGTGCGGGTCAACGCCATCTGCCCCGGAGGCATCGCCACGTCGATCTTCGGGCGGCGCCGCCGGCCTCGACGCCGAGGCCGCCCAGCGGACGGTGGCCGTCATGAAGGACGCCCTGGCCGACGTGGCCCCGATGAAGCGGGCGGGACTACCGCTCGACATCGCCGAATGCGCCCTGTGGCTGGCCGGCGACTCGTCGAGCTTCGTCAACGGCCAGGCCATCGCGGTGGACGGGGGACTGACCACCGGTCCCACCTACCGCAGCTCGCGGGAGCGCATGGAGTCGATGGTCGGCGTCCTGGCCGAGATCGGCAACGCCGGGGCGTAGAGCAGGGCCGCGGCGCCGGGGCCACCATCGGCCGGTCCGGCGCGCCACCGGCAGGGGTGGTCGTCCCGGGCGGGTTCCCCGACCCGACGGGCACCCGGGGGAGGTGGCCGACGATCCCGGGCGGCGCTTCGACCCGTTCGGCTCGGTGCACCTCGCCTGAGCGACCGGCACGGGCCGGACCGGGGTCCGGCTCACCGGCTACCATGCCGACAGACGGTTGCGGACCGTCCGGCACGCAGGCATGCCTCCAGGAGCGGAACGAGGAGTCACTGATCATGTTCAACAACATCGTCGTCGGCGCGGGACCATCGGAGACGGCCCGGGGGGCGGTGGCCGCCGCCATCGACCTGGCCAGCACCCATGATGCCTCGTTGCACATCGTCTACGCGGTGACCGGGGACTCCGGTCCCAACCGCACCGCCACCGGTGGCTACGTCAACACGGACCACCGGGCGAACCCCCTGCTCGACGAGTTGGCGGCCGAGGCCGAGTCCAGCGGGGTCACGACCAAGCTCCACGCCTCGTCGGAGTCGCCGGCCGACGCCCTGGTGGCGGTGGCCGGGGCCGAGGGGGCCGACCTGATCGTGGTGGGGAACAAGGGCATGAAGGGGAAGATCCGCCTGCTCGGCAGCGTGCCGAACTCGGTCGCCCACAATGCCCCGTGCTCGGTGCTCATCGTCGACACCGTCGGTAGCGGTTCCGACTGACCGCCCGCCCCCGTACCATCGGGGTGTGGCCAACCTGCGACTCCGACCGCCCGCCCCGGGGGACGAGGCGGCGGTCCTGGCGGCCCATCGGGACCTGGCGGCCGAGGACTTCACCTTCGCCCTCGACTACGAGGAGGGTATGACCTGGGCCGCGTACCTGAACCTCCTCGATGCCCAGCGGACCGACCGGGGCCTCCCCCCGGACCGGGTGCCGGCCACGTTCCTGGTGGCTGACGTGGACGGATCGATGGTCGGCCGCGTCTCCGTGCGTCACCGGCTGAACGACTGGCTCCGGCACGAGGGCGGCCACATCGGGTACGCGGTGGTGCCCGGGGAGCGCCGGAAGGGCTACGCCACCGAGATCCTCCGCCAGGCCCTGGTCGTGGCGCGGTCGGTGGGGGTGGACGACGTCCTCGTCTGCTGCGACGAGGGGAACGTGGGGTCGTCGACCGTCATCGTCACCTGCGGTGGTGCGTACGACTCCACCGTCGAGGGGACGAGGGGCCACCGGGTCGAGCGCTACTGGATCCGCTGAGTTGGAGCCGGAGCCGGAGCGGGGTGGTTCAGAACCCGGCGGCGGCGACGATCGGGCCGTTCAGCCGGGTCCCGGCCATGCCACCGTCGTCGGGCGCCGTCCCGAACGCCGACACGTCGCCGTCGGCCGTGACGATCCAGTAGCCGCCCCCGTCCACGGGGGCGAACACCGCGGTGGCCGGGTCGGCGGGGTCGGCGGCGCGGGCACCGCCGAGGTAGGGGGCGTCACCGTAGGCGTAGACCGCGCCGTCGGCCAGCAGGATCCAGTAGCCCTCGCCGAACGGGGTGCGCACGGCGGAGGCCACGGGTGATGGCGTGGGTCCCGGAGCGCCGAAGTAGGTGGCATCTCCGAAGGCGTAGACGGCGCCGGTCGAGGTGACCAGCCAGTAGCCCGCCCCGCTGGCGTCGGGGAGCACCGACACGGCGCTGCCTGGGCAGGTGCCGATGCTCGGGCAGGAACCGGCGAAGGTGGCGTCCCCGAAGGCGAACACCCCGCCGTCGGCGCCCACCATGAAGTAGCCGCCCCCGTCGGCGGAGGGCACGATGGCCACGATGGGCCCGTTCAGCCGCGGACCCGGACCCGGGGACCCGGCCGGGGCGATCCCGAGGCCCGGGATCGAGCCGTGGAAGCCGGCGTCCCCGAAGGCGAACACCCCGCCGTCGGAGGCGACCTCCCAGTAGCCCCGGTGGTCGGCGGTGGGGACCATTCCCACCACCGGTCGCTGGAGGACGAGGCCGCCGGTCGAGCCGTGGAAGCCGGCGCCACCGAAGCTGAAGACACCCCCGTCGGAGCCGACGAGCCAGTAGCCGGGCACGGGATCGCCCGACGGCACGACCGGAGCCGACGGCGAGCTCGGCTGGCTCGTCCCGGCGACGCTGGTGGCGGTCACGGTGAAGGTGTACGTGTCCCCGGTGGTCAGCGCGTGCACGGTGCAGGCGTCGGGCCCGGTGTAGGCCGGCGTCGATCCGGTCACTCCGACCACGGTCCCGACCACGCACGTCTGGTGGCCCCGGGCCGCGGCGGTGAGGTCGGTGGCGGTGGCGGTGTACCCGGTGACGGGATGGCCACCGTCGTTGCCCGGCGGCGTCCAGGTCACGGTCACCCAGGTCGGGCCCGAGGTGCCGGTGACCGCCGGGGCGGCCCGGTCCGGCGCCACTGCGGCGGCGGCCGGAGCGGCGGCGGTGCCCGCCAGACCGAGGGCGAGGAGGACGGTGCCGAGGGGGAGGCCGACGATCCGCCCGGCGATGCTGCGACCCATCGTCCCGCCTCCTTCCTCGTCCCGTGCGGGTGCCCGGGCCCCCCGATCCTACGGGGCGCCCCGCGAGGCGGGTGGCATGGCGGGAGGGCTGTGGGAACGGGACGGTCGGTCGGGCGTCCCCCGACGCGTAATGTGAGGCAGAGTGGTGCGAGGGCGACGCACGGGCGTCGACCGGACCGACAGTTCCGGGCACGGCAGTTCGGACCCGGATCGGGAGCGGGTGGCCATCGGCCCCCGGGAGGAGTGACCATGGAACTCGAGGACATGATCCTCGTCAGCATCGACGACCACATGATCGAGCCGCCCGACATGTTCGAAAACCATGTGCCGGCCAAGTGGGCGGACCAGGTGCCCCGCGTGGTCCGCAACGACCAGGGGATCGACGAGTGGGTGTTCCAGGGCGAACGCACATCGACCCGGTTCGGCATGGCGGCCACGGTCGGCTGGCCCAAGGACGAATGGGGTTTCAACCCGGGCTCCTACACCGAACTCCGCCCGGGATGCTTCGACGCCGACGAGCGGGTCCGGGACATGAACGCCAACGGTGTCCTCGCCTCCATGAACTTCCCGACGATGGCCGGGTTCAACGCCCGGACCTTCACTGAGGCGAAGGACAAGGAGCTGGCCCTCGTGACGCTCCGCGGCTACAACGACTGGGCCATCGACGAATGGTGCGCCTCCCACCCGGGGCGGTTCATCCCCCTCGGGATCGTCCCCATGTGGGACATCGACCTGGCGGTGGCCGAGGTGGAGCGACTGGCCCGCAAGGGGTGCCGGTCGGTCAGCTTCCTCGAGACCCCCCACGTCCAGGGCTTCCCGAGCTTCCTCTCGGGTTACTGGGACCCGATGCTGAAGGCCCTGGCCGACAACAACATGGTCCTGTCCCTCCACATCGGGGCCGGGTTCGACGTGATCCAGCGCCCGGTGGAGGCACCCGTCGACCACCTGATGGTGCTGGCCTGCCAGATCAGCGCCATCACCGCCCAGGACCTCCTGTTCGGGCCCACCCTGCGGAAGTTCCCGACGCTCAAGGTGGCGCTCTCGGAGGGCGGCATCGGCTGGATCCCGTTCTACTTCGACCGCATCGACCGCCATTACGAGAACCAGTCGTGGTTGAACCACGGCGACGACTTCGGCGGCAAGCTGCCCTCCGAGGTCTTCCGGGACCACATCCTGGCCTGCTTCATCACCGATCCGTCGGGGCTGTTGCTGCGCGACCGGATCGGGATCGACGGCATCGCCTGGGAGTGCGACTACCCCCATACCGACACCACCTGGCCCGAGTCACCGGAGTTCGCCTGGGCCGAGTTCCAGGAGGCCGGATGCACCGACGAGGAGATCCACAAGATCACGTGGGAGAACTCCTGCCGCTTCTTCGACTGGGACCCCTTCGCCCACACCTCGCGCGAGCAGGCCACCGTCGGCGCCCTGCGGGCTGAGGCCGCGGACGTGGACGTCACCCGGATGCCGCGGGCGCAGTGGCGGGCACAGAACGAGGCGGCGGGTATCGGCGTCTTCTAGGCGCCGGCCGGTCAACCGGCCGGCAGGCGGACCGACCGGCGTCCGGGGAGGGCGCCGTCGCGGCGCGGGAGTCGGGAAGGACGGTCGGAGGAACCGTGGCCGGACGGATGCACCACGACGAGGTCGAGGTCAGCGACCGGCTGGTGCGCCGGCTGCTCGGGTCCCAACTGCCCGATCTTGCCGGTCTGGACGTCCGTCGACTCGATTCGGTGGGGACGGTCAATGCGATCTTCCGGCTCGGTCGCGACCTCTGCGTGCGGCTGCCCGTCAACCCTGCCCACGCTCGGGATCTGGACACCGAGCTGCAGTGGCTGGACCGTCTGCGTCCCCACCTCCCGATCCGGATCCCCCAGCCGGTCGCCTCCGGCCGGCCGGTGCCGGGCTACCCGTTCCGGTGGTCGGTCTACCGGTGGATCGAGGGCGTTCCCTACGCCGAGGGGCTGGTGGCGGACGAGGCGGAGGCCGCCGGGGAGCTCGCCACGTTCGTCAGGTCGTTCCGCACGATCGATACCTACGGGGCCCCGGCGTCCGGGCGACGGCCCCTGGAGGAACTCGACGGGGAGACCCGACGAGCCATGGAGCTGATCGGCGACGTGGAGTCGACACCGTCGATCGTGGCCGCCTGGGAGCGATCCCTGCGGGCCCCGGCGTGGGACGGCGTCCCCGTGTGGCGTCACGGTGACCTGCTGCCGGCCAATCTGTTGCTGCGGGCCGGACGGCTGCACGCGGTCATCGATTTCGGTGGAGTGGGAGTCGGCGATCCTGCGGCCGACCTGATCGCCGCGTGGACCGTGTTCGGCCCGACCGGACGATCCGTGTTCCGAGAGGCCCTCGGCGACGAGGAGGGGACGTGGGACCGGGCCAGGGGCCTCGCCCTCCACCAGGCCCTGCTCGGCATCCCGTACTACTCGACCAGCAATCCTGACTTCACCACGATGGCGTGGAGGACGGTGGGTGAGATCCTCCGCGACCTCGAACTGTCCTGAGCCCGGGTGGCCTCCCGGGAAGGCTCAGACGGTGCCGCCGCGACGGCTCTCGGTCACCCCGCCGATCACCGCGGACAGGCCGAGGGCGATGGCGATCGGGGCCAGCCACAGGCCGAAGATGAAGGTCAGCGTGGCGAACAGGGCACCCATCCCGAGGAGGAACGGCCAGATGCTCGATCCCGGGAACGAGTCGATGGTGCCGGCGCCGTCACTCACCTCGGCGTCGGGCAGGTCGCTCTCGAGGGGCCGCATCCGGCGTGACCACCACAGGTAGTAGCTGCCGGGCAGGAGGCCCAGCAGGCAGGATCCGATGAGCATGAGGAAGCCGCCGTCGTCGTAGCTGAGGAACCAGTAGACGATCCCGATGATGCCGAAGAAGACGCCGATGATGGCGAGGAACGCCCCGTTCACCTTCATGAGTTGGCCCCCACGGTCTCCTTCTCCTTCACCGGTGCGCCGGTGCCGTGCTTGTCGTCCTTGCGGTGCTCGGGATGGTTGTAGTCCCACGTCGGACGCTCGGACCGGATCGGTGGGAGGTGGGTGAAGTTGTGGTGCGGCGGGGGCGACGACGTGAACCACTCGAGCGCGCCGCCGTCCCACGGGTTGTCACCCGCCACCACCGGCTTGCGCCAGGAGGTGATGAGGTTGGCGAAGAAGAACAGGAACGAGGCGCCGATGATGAACGCGCCCACGGTCGAGATCTGGTTGAGGCCGGTCCAACCGTTGGTCGTCAGGTAGTCGGCGATCCGTCGGGGCATGCCCTTCAGGCCCAGGAGGTACTGAGGCGTGAACGTCACCCAGAACCCGATGAACAGGAGCCAGAAGTGCGTCTTGCCCAGGCGTTCGTTCAGCATCCGGCCGAACATCTTCGGGTACCAGAAGTAGAACCCGGCGAATCCGGCGAACACCGTGGTCCCGATCAGGACCTGGTGGAAGTGGGCGACCACGAAGTACGTGTCGTGGGTCATGAAGTCGACCGGCGGCGAGGCCAGCAGCACACCGGTCACACCACCCATGAGGAAGGCGAACAGGAAGCCCACCGAGAACAGCATCGGTGTCTGGAAGCTGATCTGGCCGCCCCACATCGTGCCGATCCAGTTGAAGAACTTGATGCCGGTCGGCACGGCGATGAGGTACGACAGCAGTGAGAAGAACGGCAGCAGCACCACGCCGGTGGTGAACATGTGGTGCGCCCACACGCCGGTGGACAGGGCGGCGATCGACAGGGTGGCGAACACCATGCCCCGGTAGCCGAACAGCGGCTTGCGGCTGAACACCGGGATGATGTCGGTCACGATGCCGAAATACGGTAACGCGAGGATGTAGACCTCCGGATGCCCGAAGAACCAGAAGAGGTTCTGCCAGAGCACCGGTACACCACCACCCTGGACCGAGTAGATGTGGGTCCCGAAGTGCCGGTCGCAGAAGAGCAGCACGACGGCGCCGAACAGGACGGGGAAGGCGATCAGGATCAGGATGCCGGTCACCAGCATGTTCCAGGAGAAGATCGGCACCCGGAACATGGTCATGCCCGGCGCCCGCAGGTAGAAGATGGTGGCCACCAGGTTGACGCCGGTGAAGATGGCGGAGAACCCGGTCAGGCCCAGCGACATGAGCCACATGTCCGTGCCGGCCCCGGGCGAGTTGATGGAGTTGGAGAGCGGGGCGTAGGCGACCCACCCGAAGGAGGCGGCGCCACCGGCCACCACGAAGCTGAGGGTCATCACGCTGGAGCCGCCGAGGTACAGCCAGTAGGAGAGGGCGTTGAGGCGGGGGTAGGCCATGTCGGGCGCCCCGACCTGGAGCGGCACGATGTAGTTGGCGAGGCCGCCGAAGGCGAAGGGCCCGGCGAACAGGTAGAGCATCAGGCTGCCGTGCATGGTGAACAGCTCGTTGTAGGTCTGGAAGTTGACCAGCGAGGACGAGGGGTTGGCCAGCTGGGCCCGGATCACCAGGGCCATGGCGCCGGAGATGAAGAACAGCACCAGCGAGGTGATCATGTACGACTTGCCGATCACCTTGTGGTCGGTCGAGGTGAGCCAGTTGAGGATGCCCTTCGGCCCGTGGTGCTCGTGCTGGGCCTCGTGGGCGACGTCGTCGGGTCCGTGGGCCCCGGGACCGTGGGCGTCCGGACCACCCGGCTCCTCGGGCTCGATCAGGTCAGGGGAGTCGACGGTGGTGGTCACAGGGAACCCTTCTTCGAGGACGGTGCGGCCAGGGCGTTGGACTGGGTCACGTGGTCGTAGGGGGGCGAGGTGTTCGAGGCGGGCACCGGGGTGCGCTGCAGGGTGTGCCCGTTGGCCACCTCGTCCGACACCCAGCTGGTGAACTGCGACGGGCTGACGGCCCGCACGCTGAACAGCATCTCGGAGTGGTAGAGCCCGCAGATCTGGGTGCACTGGCCGGGGTAGAAGCCGGGGCTGACGATGTTGAGGTCGAAGTGGTTGACCACGCCGGGAGGGCGTACCGGCTGAAGTTGAAGTCCCGCACGTAGAAGCCGTGGATCACGTCGTTGGAGACGAGGGTGATCTGCACCGTCTCGCCGACGGGGAGCACCATCTGGGGGCCGTGGTTCTCGGGGCCGTTGGTGACGTCGCCGGCCACCGTGACGTTGTTGCGCGGGTAGTCGAAGCGCCAGCCCCACTGGAACGCCGTCACCTTGACCTGGAGGACCGGGGTCCCGTCGGTGGTGACGCGGGCGGCGGCGGGCACGGTGGCGTCGACCTTGTTCTCGGTGATGACCGTGAAGAAGAAGAGCACGGCCACGATCAGGATCGGGATGCCCGTGTAGAGGATCTCGATCGGGATGCTCTCGTGGAACTGCTTCGGCATGGCCTCGGACCGACGCCGATAGCGGAGGATGGTGTAGAGGATGAGCAGGCCGACGAGTCCACCGACGATGATGCCGGTGGTCATCATCCCCGAGTAGAGCTTGAAGGTGTCCTGACCCTGGGTGGTGGCCCCCCGGCTGGCGCCGTAGGACGGGTAGAAGTTGCAGCCCCCGAGCACCAGGGGCGCCCCCACGGCGAGGCCGACGGCCAGTCGCTTCCACCGGCGACCGCGGACCGGGACCGGGGCACCTTCCGACGGGTCGGCGACGGGGTGGTCGCGGTCGGGCAGGGCCGTCGGAGATCCGTTTGTGAAGGCGTTCACGGGCGAAACTCTAGTGGGGTCGAGGGTGAATTGAGAAGTTGAGCGTCCGGGCGGTCCGGGAACGCATCGTCCCTGGTCGCGGCCTTGGGAATCAGTCGGCGTGACCCTCGACGGAGGGTCGGACGCCCTGCCCGGCCGCCGACTCCCGGGCCGCCCAGCCGAAGACACCCCTCGCCATGGTCGACGTGGCCGCCTCGGCCCGCCGGGTGAAGACCGACGTCCTGGCCGCCGCGATGCCCGGATCACCGGGGCTGGCCAGCCAGGCCAGTTCGGCCAGATGGCCGGCGAGGCGCAGGTCCGCATCCGCGTCGGGGGCCCCGTCGGCGCGGGCGACCAGGGCGAGGGCGCGTTCGGCCAGCGCTCCCGCGCCTCCGGAGAGGTCGGCGAGTTCGCGGGCGAGCGCGGACTCGGGGGCCGGCTTGAGGCTGGCCGGGTTCCCGTCCCACCAGCCCCCGTACCGGCGCCAGACGCCCCGCACCACGAATTCGGGCTCGTCGTAGACCGGCTGCAGGTACGGCCGGGCCAGCAGGTGGGCGGGAGCGGTGACGCTGTGGATGGCCTCGTCGAGGCGTGCCCCGGCGTTCATGAGCTCGAGGGTCTGGGCGACCAGCGACTCCAGCAGCTCGGCCGTCTCGGTGAGGGCGCGCCGGATGCGGTCCGCACCCATGATCGGATAGCCGTGTCCGGGCAGGAGGGCCTCGGGCCCGCCGCCGGGGTCGTCGAAGAGCGTGAGCATGCGGCGCAGCGCCTCCGCCCACTCGAGGGGGAAGCGTTGGACCTTCTGCGGATTGCCGGCGTTGGGTGACGCCCAGATGAACAGGTCGCCCGTGCACAGGACCCGGCGGGTGGGGAACCAGGTCCAGGCGTGGTCGTCCGTCTCGCCCCGGGCATGGTGCAGCTGGGCGGGTACCCCTCCGACATCGAGGTCCAGACGGTCGCGGAACGTCAGGTCGGGGTAGCGGTAGCGGGTCGGCCACTCCAGCTCGTCGAGCCCGAACTGGCGACGGTTGACCACCGCGTTGTAGCCGGCGGTCGCCACGTACCGGTCGAACCGGGCGGCCACGTCCTCGTGGGCGACGACCCGGGGGGCGGGCCAGCCGTGGTCGTCGGCCTCGGCCTCGAATCGGTGGACCCCGAAGACGTGGTCGATGTGGCCGTGGGAGTAGACGGCGGTGTGCAGCGGTTCGGCCGACCAGGCCCGGAGGGTGCGGTGCACCTGGCCCGACAGGAAGGGACTGCCCACGTCGACGAGCACCAGGCCCTCGGCCGTGCGCACCGCGGCGACGTTGGCGAACGACGGGACGAAGGCCACCCCGTCGGCCACCTCGGCCATGCCGCCACCGGGGGCCATGGGCGTGATGCCGCCCGCCCCGCCGTCCGTCCACATCCGTTCGGCGACCGCCAGCACGTCCTCGGTCCCGCTCATGGCGTCACCCTCCTCGGGTCGCGGCCGCTCAGGACCGGTCGGTGTCGGGAGGGGGTTTCGGGGCGGTCAGCCGACCGGCCAGCCTCCCGGCGCCGCGGATCGAGCGTTTCACCTGTTCCTCGACCTGCGGGCGGTGGTCGTCGACCGCCCGACGGCCGGCCGCGCCGGCGGCGGCCGCCGTTCGCCCGGCCCGGCGTGCCGCCGAGTCGGTGGCCGACGGCGGCGGAGGGGTCGGGGTGCCCGGAGAGGATGCGACGGTGGCGGTGGCGTCGATGACCTCGCCCCGACCGTCGGCCGACCGGCGTCTCCGTCGCCCGCGTCGGCCTCCCGACACGGTGGTCCGGAGAGCCAGCACCACGAGGGCCACCACCGTGAAGCCGATCAAGAGCAGGCCCTCGACATCGGGGCGCAGCGCCGGCAGGAGGCAGCCGACGGCCAGGACGCCGGCGAAGGCGACGACGATGACGCGGTGCAGCCGTCGGCTGCACACCCGGTAGATCCCGAGGGGCCCGTCGGCGGTGAGGGCCAACCCGGCCAGGACCGCTCCGGCGCCCACCAGGATGCCGCCGTGGACGACGTGGACCGACTGGGTGACGAGCAGGAAGGCCGCGCCGAACTCCAGGACCTGGAGGGCCCAGAAGGGGATGCGCCAGCGCTGGTCACCCGCAGCGGTGTCGGCTCCGACGCCCGACGGCACGTAGCGGTGATGCTCAGGAGGTCGTGCCGGCGGAGCCGTCCGAGGCGGGGGGAGCGGGGGCGGGGGTGGGCGCCGGCGCGGCGGCCGGTGGCGCCTGGTTCAGCGGCGCCGCCGGAGCGGCGTCCGACGTCTCGCCGTTGGCTCCCTCGTCGAGGCCCTTCTTGAACTCCTTCTGGGCCGAGCCGAGGGAGCGCGCCAGCTTCGGGATCTGCGTGGAACCGAAGAGGACGACGGCGATGACGATGAGGACGATGAGGCCTTGCTCACCGAGGAGATCTGCTGGAGGGCTGAACGGCATGACAGTGGCTCCCTTGTCGAGTGCACCTCAAGGTTAGACGTGCGGGTGGTGGTCTGCCGCGCGACGGGGCCCCGACCCGGCCGGCGGGACGGCGGTCAGCCGGCCAGGAAGACGCCCAGGCAGAGTGCGATCACCGATGCCACCCCGCCGACGGACCCCCAGATCGCCAGTCCCGCCTTGGTGGTGGCCCGCTGGTGGAGGAAGACGGCCACCCCGGCGAGCACCACGAAGAAGAGCTTGATCACCAGGACCGCCTTCCAGGCGGTGGTGGCCCCGCTGGTGCCCACGGCGCTGATGTTCCAGAAGCCGGTCACGATGAGGACGGCGTAGGCCGGCCACATGAAGCGGCTGAAGGCCCGGGCCACCTTCTTCGGCGCGTCGTCACCGAAGCCGCGGATGGTGGGCAGCAGGCCGGCCACGGTGAACTGTCCGCCGACCCAGATGGTGGCGGCGAACACGTGGAGGATCAGGCGGAATCCGGTGAGTCCGGTGGCCAGGCTGGGCCCGGCGTCGGCGAACAGGTGGGGTGTCGGCACCGGCCGGGCTACTTGCCCGTCCAGACCGGGGCCCGCTTCTCGGCGAAGGCCACGGCCCCCTCCATGGCGTCGGCGGAGCCGAAGACGGCGGGCATGGCGTCGTTGTTGATCTTCCAGCCCTCGGCCTCGGGCAGCTCGCCCGCCTTCTTCATCACCATCTTGGAGCCCCGCACCGCCAGCGGCGCGTTGGCGGCGATTGTCCCGGCGAGCTCCAGTGCCGACTCCATCAGCTGGGCGGCGGGCACCACCCGGTTGATCAGCCCGATGCTCAGCGCCCGCTGGGCGTCGATCGGGTCCCCGGTGAGAGCCAGCTCGAGGGCGATCGCCGGTGGGATCCGCTTCGGCAGCCGGAGCAGGCCGCCGGCACCCGCCATGAGCCCCCGCTTGACCTCGGGGATGCCGAACTTGGCCTCCTCGACGGCCACGGCCAGGTCGCAGGAGAGCATGATCTCGCACCCGCCGGCCAGGGCTGACCCGTTGACGGCGGCGATGAGGGGCTTCGGGAAGTCGCGTTGGGCGATGCCGCCGAAACCGCCCCGGGCGCCCATGATCTCCCCCGCCTCGCCGGCGGCGAAGGCCTTCAGGTCCATGCCGGCGCAGAATGCCTTGTCGCCGCTGCCCGTCACGATGACCACGTTGCAGTCGTCGTCGTGCTCGAGCTCGTCGAAGGCCTCCGTGAAGGCCCGGGCGACGGCGCCGTTGACGGCGTTGCGGGCCTCGGGGCGGTTGATGGTCAGGATCTCGATGTGACCCTGGCGCTCACGGAGCACGGCATCGGACATGGTGGTCTCCCTCGGACGATCGGTGGCGCGGATCAGCGCTCCGCCAGACGGTAGCGCGGCTCACCGGCCCCGACGACCACGGATCCGCCGATCAGGCCGGGCATGTCGGTGTCGCCCATGGCGGCCACGACCTCGTCGTCGGCCGGCGCCAGCGCCATCCGGCGTCCATCCGCCAGGCGGGCCACCACCGGGGCGCCGGCCGCGACCCCGTCGTTGTCGCGCCAGACGGTGGCGGCCACCACGGTGGCCGTTTCGGGGCTGTCGAGACGGGTCGCCACCTCGACGGCCGAGCTGTCGATGGCCGTCTGGGCGGTGGCGGTGTCGCCCCGGTGGAACCCGCCGGGCGGCGGGCGGGTGGCGTAGAGGCCGAGGGCGTGCTTCGTGACGAACCAGCCGAGGCCGGTGGCCAGACCGATGCGGGTGTCCGACCCGTCACCCTGACGCAGGGCGTCGCACAGCGTGGCGATGCCGTGGGTGGTGTAGTTGTTTCCCGGCCCGCCGAAGTAGGGGAGGCCTCCGGTGACGGTCAGGCCCCGGGCGTCGTCGGTGGCGAGGCCGAGGGCCTCGCAGGCCATCTGCACGGCCGAGGGGAAACACGAATAGAGGTCCAGGAGGTCGACGTCGTCGATACCCAGAGGGCGACCGGCGGCACCGGATCCCCCTGCGAACAGCGCCTCCCCGGCCGCGGCGATGGCCGGGGAGCGTCCCGGGTCGGGTCGGGCGGTCACGGAGCGGACGTCCACGGCCTCGGCTCCCGACCACACGAACACCGCGTGGTCCTCGACCCCGGCCCGGCGGGCTTCGGCCAGCGAGCAGACCACCAGGGCGGCGGACTGGTCCGAGCCCAGGAAGGCGGTCATCCGCTTCGTGTAGGGCTCACAGACGATCCGGTTGTCGGGGGTTGGGGTGGCGATCTCCGCGGCCGTGCGGACCTCGGGGAACCACGCCCACGGGTGGGTGGCGGCGACCCGGGTGAACGGGGCCATCAGCCGGCCGAGGGCGACCCGGTGGGACCCGGCGTCCCGCCCCGCCCGGGCGGCCAGCACGTTCTCGAACAACGGGTAGACGTGCACGGGGGCGAGGAGCGACACGGCCGACTCGGCCGGTCCGAAGCCGGGCCGGTCGTCCCCCACCTGCGGGTCGGGGGGCAGATCGGTGACACCCACGTCGCGGGGCAGGCCCCGGGCCCGGCGGGCCCGCGACGACCGGATGGCCTCGGCCCCGGCGACGAGTGTCACGGCCAGGGTGCCGGCGGCGATCTCGGACGCCGCCCGGTTGACCAGCCACTGGGGGGTGTTGCCCCCGACGGAGGTGACCTCGCGGACGACGTGGGGTCCGAGTCCGAGCCGGTCGGCGAGCTCGGTGGCCGGGGCCGGTCCCACCCGGGTCATGACGTCGACCACGGTGAGTCGCTCGATCCGGTCCCGCAGGAGGGGTGCCTCGGACAGTGCGGACTCGGCCGCCCGGACCATCAGGTCCACGGGCGTGACGAGCTCGACGCGTTCGAGGTCCTGTCCGGAGGCGATGACGACAGGGGTGCGCTCGGGATCGGGGCTGGATGGCGGCATGGGGTGTCCTGGCGACTGGGGTCCGCGTGGGACCGGGGACCTCTCGGGGCGGCAAGCTACCATCGCCTCCCTGTGGCGGTCCCGGTCGGCGGGGCACGCATCGAGCGAGGGTGTGGCCGTGTCGTCAGTGCGGGAGTCCAGCGGACCAGCAGTCCCGGGGCCCGGGACCGGTCGCGGGCCCCTGCCCGACGGGTTCATGTTCGGGGTGGCGACGGCCGGGTTCCAGGTCGAGGGGGGCTTCAACGGCCCGGGGCAGCCCGCCAACAACTGGCTGGCCTGGGAGCAGGTCGGCCGGGTCACCCCGTCGGGTGACGCCGTCGACTTCTGGCGCCGGCCCGAGGAGGCACTCGACCGGGCCGCCGCCCTCGGCTGCGACAGCTTCCGGCTCGGCGTCGAATGGGCCCGGGTCCAGCCCGAGCCCGGCGTGGTGGACCGGGCGGCCGTCGACCGGTACGTGGCCATCGTGGAGGCGTGCGTGGACCGGGGGATGACGCCGCTGGTCACCCTCCACCACTTCACCCACCCGGCGTGGCTGGGCGAGGACCTGTGGCTCCGTCCCGACGCCGTCACCCGGTTCGGGGTCTGGGCCGACATCGTCGTACCGGCCCTGGCGCCGACCGTGCGGCACTGGGTGACCCTCAACGAGATCAACGTGATGGCCCTCAGCACCTACCTGCTCGGATCCTTCCCACCGGGCCGGAGGTTCGCCGTCGGCGACACCGCCGTCGCCCTGGACAACCTGCTGGCCGCCCACGTGACCGCCTACGACGCCATCCATGCGGCCCGCCCCGACGCCGTGGTCACCACGAACAACTTCGCCATGTCCGTCTACGAGTACGACCGGATGCTGCTCGACGTGCTGCTGTCACGCAGCCTCGGCATCGCCCGGTACGACCTCGACCGGTGGATCGCCGAACGCCGACGCGGCCACTACGGGCTGCTGCCCATGCCGGGCCCTGGCGAGTCGGTGCTGCGCCGGGTCGGCGAGGCCGTCGCCGACTACGGGTCGAGCGGCCGCTACGGCGCCACCCGCCGCCGGGCGCTGGACGCCGTCGAGGCGAGCCCCCACGAGCGCACCCTCGATGTGCTGGGGATCGACTACTACGACCCCCTGGCGTCCCGGCACTTCCGGCTCCCGGGCCACCGCACCGCCGGCGGGAGGAACCCGTTGCCGGTGCGTGAGCTGTGGGACGATCCGCCCGACCCGGCCGGCCTCACCCGGTGGCTCGGTGTCCAGGCGAGCCTGACCCCGGGACTGCCGCTGTGGGTGGTGGAGAACGGACTGTGCAACCGCCTGCGCCACGGACGGTCGTTCGGTCGGATGGACGGCTGGGACCGGCCGAGCTATCTGACGGCGAACGTGGCGGCGGTGGTCGACGCCGTCGACGCCGGGGTGCCGGTCACCGGTTACTGGCACTGGTCACTGGTCGACAATTACGAATGGGGCTCGTACGAGCCGCGTTTCGGGATCCACGGTGTCGACCGCGAGCGGGGCGGCGCCGGGGGTACGTGGCTCGGGACCGATGCCATGGGCCGCGACTCGGCCGGAACCTACCGCCGGCTCATCGAGGGACTGCGGGCCGGAGACCGCTCCGTGCTGTCCGGCGCCTGATCCGCCCCGGTGCCGATCGGCCGGCGTCCGGGGCGTCAGACCACGTAGGGGCAGTGGCGGCACCCCTGGTGGCAGCAGGTGCCTCGATCGGCCAGGTAGGCGGAGGTCATGACGGCGAAGCCGGTGGCGGGGTCGGTGTAGCTCGTGGCCCCGGCCCGGCGCGCCGCCCGGTGGGCGGCCAGGATCTCGTCCCGGCGAGGTTCGTCGGGGGCGAGCCGGGACGGATGCGGCTCGTCGGGATCCCGGCCGGCCAGGGGCTCGCGCCCGGTCATCGGGCCCGGCGGGTCACCCGGTGCGGGCGGGGGAGGCCGGGGTGGGGCCCTCGTCGCCGCGGGTGGTCGCGCCGTTCGCGTCGGGGTTCGGGGCGGCCACCGGGGTGACGTCCCCGTCGGAGGCCTTCGCCGGAGACCACTCGCCGGCGCCGATGCTGGGCACGAAGTCCTTCTGGCGGACCAGGAACAGGCAGCCGACGGCACCGATGAGGGCGATCACGGAGGCGATCGCCATCAGGTGGTTGAACGTCGAGGCGAAGCCGTCCTGGTAGGCCGAGACGAGGGCCTGGCGGGAGGCGGCCGTCGGGATCGACGCCGCCACCTGGCGCACGCTGCCGGAGGCGAGCGCGCTGCCCAGGCTCTGTCCGCCGTGTTGCAGCACGGACTGCCCGGCCGCCGATCCCTTCAGGTTGGAGATCACGGCCGGGGTGATCTCGTGGACGAAGATGGCGCCGAGTCCGGCGATGCCGGTGGCGATGCCGACCTGCCGGAAGGTGCTGGCCGCACCGCTCGACATGCCACTCCGCTCGGGAGGCACCACCGAGACGGCGCCCGAGGCGAGCACCGGGTTGGTCAGGCCGACCCCCAGTCCGCACACGAGGAACCCGGGGAGCAGCACCGTCCACGCCGAGTCGCCGGCGACGTCGGTCATGAGCTGGCAACCGACCGCCACGAGGAGGAGGCCCAGGCTCATGAGGAAGCGCGATCTGGACGCGCACGGTGAGCTTGCCGGCGATGGGCGCCACGATGAAGGCGAGCATGCTGAGGGGCAGGAACCGCAGGCCGGCGGCCAGCGCCGAGTAGCCGAGGACCTCCTGCAGGTAGAGCGTGAGGTAGAGGAACATGGCGAAGATCGAGGCCGACAGGGTGAACGAGCCGAGCGAGACCCCGACCATGGCCGGACGCTTGAACAGCGAGAGGTCGAGCATCGGGTCCCGCTGCTTCCACTCGCCGACGATGAAGACGGCCATGAGCACCGCCGGAGGCCACCAGCATGGACACGATGTACGTGCTGCCCCACCCCTTGTCGTTGCCCTGCACCAGGGCGTAGACGAGGAGGAAGAGTGACGAGGTGAAGGTGACGAACCCGAGCCAGTCGATCCGTCCGCCCCGTCTGGATCTTGGCGTTGTCGACCTTGGTCAGGGTGATGATCACGGCCACCACCCCGATCGGGATGTTGAGGAAGAAGATCCACCGCCAGCCGATGCCCGTGGTGATGGCCCCGCCCACGAGCGGGCCGATCGCCACCGCCCCACCGATCACCGCGCCGTAGACGCCGATGGCCGTGCCCCGCTGTTTGCCGGCGAAGGCCTGGGCGATGAGGGCGAGCGAGGTGGCGAACATGATGGCCCCACCCACGCCCTGGGCGGCCCGGGACAGGTTGAGGATCAGCGGTGTGGCGGCCAGGCCACAGGTCAGGGAGGCCAGGGAGAAGAGCACGAGCCCGATGGCGAACATGCCCTTCCGTCCGTACATGTCACCGAGGACCCCCGCCGTGAGCAGGAAGGCGGCCAGGGTCAGGGCGTAGGCGTCCACCACCCACTGGAGGTCCTGGAAGGTCGAGTGCAGGGCGATCTGGATGTCGGGCAGCGCGACGTTCACGACCGTGATGTCGAGCAGCAGCATGAACGTGCCGAAGCAGACGGCGATGAGGGTCCACCATTTGCGGTCCACGAAGCTCTCCTAAGTTCAGTCCGCCGACTGCCTCACCGACGAGGTCGCCACCGCCCGCGCCCCTGCCGGGCATGTATAGACCATGAGGGGGGCCCAGGCAACGGACGGGCCGTGCCGGGCCGCGGACCGCGGCCGCGCCGGCGGACGGGCCAGGTCAGACCGATCCGTAGCGGGCACCTCGGTCGGCGGCGCGCTCTCCGGTGGCGGCGAGGTCGGCCGCCGCGCGGGAAAGGTCGCTTCGGAGTTCGTCGATCACGGCCAGGTGGCCGGCGTGCACGGTGGCGTGGAGGCTGTCGGGGGGCGTCTGGCGGTCGAAGAACCAGCCGCCGCGCGTCGCCAGCGCGTCGCCGAGGGCGAACGTGTCGACCGTGTCCGTCCCGTCGTCGCCGAAGGCGAGCACGGTCGCGTCGGGGGATCCCCGCAGGGCGACCCCCGGGGTCGACCCGATGGCGGCCCGCAGCGCGGTGGCCGCCTTCCAGGCGTCGTCGGCCAGCCGCAGGTAGCCGTCCTCGCCCAGGTGGTGCAGCACCGCCCAACCGGCGGCGATCGGCCCGCCCGGGGCGGGTGCCCGCCATGGACGGCGAGCCGTAGAGCCCGCCCAGCCAGTCGGACGTGACGAAGGGTTGCAGCCGGGCCGAGCGCACGGTCGGCGTAGACGATGACCGACACGCCTTTGGACGCGTACCCGTACTTGTGCAGGTCGGCGCTGATGGAGGTGACTCCCGGGACCGACAGGTCCCACGGCTTCGTGACGTGGCCGAGGGTCACCGAGGAAGGGCAGCAGGAACCCGCCGAGGCAGGCGTCGACGTGGCACAGGATGCCGCGCTCGAGGGCGACGGCGCCCAGGTCGGGGATGGGGTCGATGACCCCCTGGGGGTAGGACGGCGCGGAGCCGACCACCAGGACGGTGTCGTCGTCGACCGCGTCGGCCATGGCGTCCGACGTCGGCGCCGCCGTCGGGCCGCACCGGGACCCGACGGGACTCGACGTCGAAGTAGTGGGCGGCCTTCTCGAAGGCGGCGTGGGCGCTGGTGGCCAGCACCATGTTGGGCCGGGTGATCGCCCCGTGGCCCGGCCCCAGTCGCGGGCGGTCCTGGTGGCCTGGAGCAGCGACTCGGTGCCCCCCGAGGTGAGGTAGCCGCGGGTCGCCGGGCTGCCGGCCGGTCGACGGTCGCCGCCCAGGAGGCCGGTGGTGATGGCCACGATGTCCCGCTGCATCCGACCCGAGGCTGGGGAAGGCCTGCGTGTTCAGGGCGTTCTCGGCCGCGAAGCGGTTCGCGGCGCCGGGTCAGCAGGTCGAGGACCTCGTCGCCGGCCGAGTAGACGAGGCTGAACACCCGTCCGCCGCGCCAGTCGCGGTCGTCGGCGGCGAGCTCGTCCATGCGGGCCAGCACGGCCTCGGCGTCGACCCCGCGGGCCGGGAGGCGGTTGTCGGCGAGCGTCGGCCATGCCCGGAGCCTAGGAGCCGGGCCGTCGGACGGCCCCGGGGGTCCGCGCTCAGGTGATGTCGCGCCGGGTCAGGACGGCCGAGCCGACGACGGCGAAGACCAGGCCGTAGGCCAGGATCAACAGTGAGCCCTGCCACCAGTTGAAGAGCCCGATGTTCGCACCGCGTCCCGGCGGGTCACGTTGGACGGCCGCTGCCGCGGCGCCGGTCGGGAGCCACTTGACCGCGCCGTGTACCAGGTGACCTCGATGATGTTCTCGAGGATGAGGAACCAGCCCAGGCAGACGATGATGGCCGCCACCTGGTTGGTCACCAGCGATCCCGACCCCCACACCCGAGGAGGGCGAACAGGACGAACACCAGGATCAGACCGGGTGCCACCGCCGGGATCTGGCGGATCAGGGCGCGAGAACGAGCCGCCCTTGGCGGACAGGGCGATGCCCGCCGCCGATCACGGTCGCCACCAGCAGGATCACCGCCAGCACGATGGCGGCCAGTGCGGCCGATGAGCAGCTTGCCGAGCGACGAACTGCCGGACGCCGGGGGGTGACCAGGAACGAGGTCGTCACCGTCTTGTGGCGGAACTCCACGGTGATGATGAGCACGCCGAGCAGCAGGGCGAAGATGTAGCCCTGGATGCCCCGACCGATCAGGTTGCGCAGCTGCTGGGTGGTGTGGGATAGCCGGGATGAGGCTCTCCGCAGCCGTTGCCGAGACCGGCTGGATCCGTCGCCGCCCCCGGCTCCGTGGTTGAGGAAGATAGACGAGGATGAGCAGGCCGGTGATGACGCAGGGCGATGCCGGCCAGCACCCACGGGATCGCGGTGGTCCGGATCTTGAGCCACTCCGAGCGGACGACGGCGATCATGAGTGGTCCTCCGGCATCGGGAAGGGCGCCGACTGGCCGCCGCCCTGGCCCATCGGATGGGCGGCGTCGAAGCCCGTGGGTCAGCTGCAGGAAGACGTCCTCCAGGCTGCCCCGCTCGTGGACCAGCTCGTAGAGGACGATCTGGTGCTGGGCGGCGAAGGGTCCGAACCACTCGGGGGTGGCGCCGTCGATGACCATGGTGTCCGGGGCCGTCTGGCGCCAGCCCACCGGGATGGCGTTCGAGCGCCTCGGCCAGGCGGTTGAGCTCCGGGGTGCGGATCCGCATGCCGGTGGCCGTTCCCGGCCCGCCTGGGAGGCCATGTCGGCCAGCGTGGTCTGGAGCACCAGCTTCCCCTGGGAGATGATCACGACGTCGTCGACGGTCTCCTCCATCTCCGACAGGAGGTGGGAGGAGACCAGCACGGCGTGGCCGGCGCGGCCTGACCGCGGATGAACGTGCGCAGCCACTGGATGCCCTGGGGGTCGAGGCCGTTGGCCGGCTCGTCCAGGATGAGGATCTCGGGGTCGCCGAGCAGGGCGGTGGCCAGCTGCAGGCGCTGGCGCATGCCGAGGGAGAACTTGCCCACCCGGCGGCGGGCCACGTCGGTGAGGCCCACCAGGTCCAGGGTCTCGGCGACCCGGGACATCGGGATGCCGCTGGCCAGGGCCACGGTCTTCAGGTGGTCCTCGGCCCGTCGGGTCGGGTGGAAGCTGGTGGCCTCGAGGGCGGCCCCGACGTGGCGGACGGGGTGGTCGAGTTCGACGTAGCGCCGGCCCCCGAACGTGGCCGTCCCCCGGAGATGGACGACCAGGCCGAGCAGCATGCGCAGGGTGGTGGTCTTGCCGGAGCCGTTCGGACCGAGGAAGCCCGGTCACCCGGCCCTGGGCGACCTCGAAGCTGAGGTCGTCGACGGCCCGCACGGGGCCGAAGTGCTTGGACAGCCCCTGGATCTCGATGGCGGAAGGCATGCCAGACGGTAGCCCGGTACCGTTCCCGGCCGCTGCCACCCCCACCCGGACCGGGTCACCGATTCCGCCGTGCCGTCCCGTCGGAGACGGCGAATACCCGTGTCGGACGGTGACGACCGGTGTCAGAGGAGGATCTGGCTCGATCCGGTCAGACCTCGGCGTAGACGTCGGTGGGCAGCAGCAGGCCGATGGCCACGACCAGTTCGTCGTGCACCCGGTTCATGTTGCTCCACCCGTTCACCCAACCGACCAGCGCCGAGTACCAGACGTGGCCGAGGATCCGGGCCCGGTCGCTGATGTCGGGCGGCTGGGGCTCGCCGATGGCCCGGGTGATGATCCCCTCCATGAGCACCGACACCTGCTGCTGGCACTCGATGGCCGCCGGGTCCGGCGAGGCCAGGGCGGTGAACACGGCGCCGACCAGCTGGGGCTGGCGGCCCATGGCCCGCAGCGCCCGGTCGAGGGCGTCGATGACCCGTTCGGCCGGCGTGGCGCCCTGGGCGGGACTCTGGGCCAGCCGGCTGTCGAGCTGCTCGACCCAGTGGACGAGGGCGGCGGCCAGCAGGTGGTCCTTGCTGGTGAAGTAGCGGTACACGGTGCCCATGGCCACGTCGGCCCGGGCGGCCACGTCGCGCATCTGGACGGCCTCGTAGCCACCGTCGAGCGCCAGCGACATGGCGGCGTCGATGACGCGCTGTCGCCGGGCCTGCTGGGCCCGCGTCAGCGTGCGCGGCACCGGAGCGTTCGCCATGGATCGACCACCCTAGTCGGACACCCTTTCCCGGCCCGGGGAACCGCAGTCCCCGACCGGCGTCGACCCGGGTGCCCACCGGCGCGATCGGGGATCGCACCTCACCCGTCCCCGGAGGTCCGCCGTCGGTACGATGGGCCGCCATGCCCACCGCAGAGCCCACCGAGGACGAGCCGGAGCTCATCGCCACCACCGACGGACGGGTGCCCGGCCGCCGGGGACTGGCCACCCGCCAGCGGCTGCTCGAGTGCACGGCCGAACTGCTGGTGGCCACGCCGTGGCGCTCCATCAAGGTGATCGACATCGCCCGCCAGGCCGGCACGTCGCCGGCCACCTTCTACCAGTACTTCGAGAACGTGGAGGCGGCCATCACCGTGCTGGCCGAGGAGCTGGTCGAGGGGGCCGGCGTGCTGGCCGGATGGTCGACGGCGACTGGTCCGACGACGCCTCGTGGGACACCGCGGTGGCCGTGGTCGAGGGGTTCATGGACTACTGGGAGACGCAACCGGGCCGTCTTCCGGGTGGTCGAGCTCACGACGGTCGAGGGCGACCTGCGCTTCCAGGGGCTGCGGGTGCGGGCCCTCAACGCGGTCACGGTGACCCTGGCCCGGGTCATCGCCAACCACGCCGGCACCTCGGGCTCCCCGGCCGGCGCCGACCCCATGGCCGCCGCCGGCACCCTGATCGCCATGCTGGCCCAGGTCGCCGGCCATCGGTACGGGTTCGAGTTCTGGGGGATCCGCACCGCCTCGCTGGTCGACAGCCAGGCCCGCCTGCTCCACTGGTCGGTGACCGGCCGGCCCGCCCCCGAGGGTGTCCGGGTGCCCGGCGCCGAGAGCCCCGCGCCCCGCACCGGACCGGTGGTCGGGGGCGGCGCGGCCGCCGCCCGGACGGCGAAGCCCCGGGGGAAGGCCGCCGGGGCCTGACCGGCGACCCGCCCTACCGCAGGGCGACCGGGTTGACCGGCGAGCCCAGCGCCCCGGTGAACGGTCAGCGGCGTGGCGTCCAGCAGGAACGAGTACGCGCCCGTCGGCCGCGCAGGCGTCGGCCAGCTCGTCGAGGAACCAGTTCTGGCCCTGGGTCATCCCCATCTCCACCAGGTGCAGCAGGTGGACCGGGCAGGAACAGGTCGTCGGACTCGCACGGGTAGACCTCGAGGACGAGGTTGTCGATGGCCACGGCCGCCACGTCGTGGTCGTGGAACCACCCGGCGGTGGCGACCGTCAGCCCCGGCGTGGGCCACGTGTAGGCGACCAGGTCGCGCACCGGCGGCTTCCCCCCGATGCCGGGCCGTCCCGGGAGGGCGAGGTGGGCGGCCTGTCCGGTGCGGACGAGCACGACGTCGCCGGGCTCGACGTCCAGGCTGCCGAGGGCGCAGGCGGCGTCGAGGTCGGCGGGGGTGATCGGGTAGCCCGGCTCCAGCAGCTCGAGCCCCTTGGCCCGGGCCACGTCGAGCAGCAGGCCCCGGCTGACGAGGGTGTCGATCTGCTGGATGCCGAGGAGGGCCGCCCCGGCCTCGGTGATGGAGGAGGCCGGGTAGCCGTTGTACAGCCGGCCGCCGTCCGGCCCGGCGCCGTAGGAGCAGTGGGCCAGACCGTCCCAGTGGGTGGCGCACTGCATGGCGAAGCTGACCACGTCCTCGCTGAAGGCGATCCATGCCGGGTCCGCGCTCTGGGGGGCGTTGACCGACACCATCGTGTGACTCGGGTTCACCCGGCCCTCGATGAATCCCATCTGGATGCCCTCGGCCTCCGACATCGGGATGCCGAGGTGGAAGGCCGCACCGTCCACGACCGACGCCACCCCGCGCAGGCGGGCCGCCCCGTCGACGAGGTTGAGCGTCCCGATCTGGTCGTCCGGGCCCCATCGGCCCCAGTTGGTGACCCGTTCGGCCATCTCGGTGAACGTCGGGGGGATGGACGGCGGGACGGGGACGGGCACGCACCTGTTGTAGCCGATTCGGGCAACAGTTTCGGCCAGTTGGTGCCGATAGATCCGGTGGAAACGGAACCCAGATTGAACCCCCGAGCCTGCGTCTGGGAGACTCAATCGCGATCTCGAGGGGCTCGGGAACGGTGGAGCGGTATCGGCAGAGGGACGGGTCGGACGTGGGGCAGGCAACGGGAACGGCGCGTTCCCGCCCCCGGGCGGTCCAGGATACAACCCCCCCATTTGTTCCGAGTATGGCGTCGGGCCCTGCTCGGTGGGTGGATGGTCGCCATGCTGGCCGTCGTCGGGGTCCTCGTGCCGGCCGGCCCGCTGACCGCCACCCGGGCGGCGGCCACCACGCCGGCCCCCGATATGGCGTCGGTCCAGTCCATCTACGCCACCGACCTCCTGGCCCGGGTCAACGCCGAGCGCGCCGCCCGCTCCCGGCCGGCCAACCGGTCCCCCCGCTGACCATGGTGGCCGGACTCAACGCCGCCGCCCAGGCGTGGGCCGACTACATCGCCTCCACGGGCGTGGTGCAGGACCCGTCGCTGTCCGGGTGCGGGTACGACCCCTCGCCGACCCAGATGTGCGTGATGGCCGCCAACTCCGGATCTCGGGCGACGGCTTCTGGCCCGGTGACGGCTCCGACGGCATGGAAGCGGCCTACATGGCGTCGGCCGGCCACCGCCAGAACATGCTCAACGCCGGCTACGAGTCCGTCGGCATCGGCGTCACCTGCAGCGGTGGGCAGGCCTACACCGTCGAGCTCTTCGGCTACACCTACGGAAACCTCGGTGTCGCCGAGAGTCCGCAGGCGATGCAGAACGCCGTCGAAGGCGACCCGGTCCCCTCCGGCCCCTCGGTGGCCGGCCTCCAGACCGGCGTGCCGGTCTACTGCCCCGGTCAGACGGTGGGCCCGAACGGTGCCACCACGGCGACCGGGGGTCAGTACCCCTACCCCTTCGCGGTGCCGTCGGTACCCGGTGAGCCGGCGCTGCCCCCCGCCCCTCCGGTGATCACCTACGTGGGCGCCGCCGCGTCGGCCGGCGGCAACGGCTACTGGGAGGCGAAGTCCGACGGCACGGTGGTGACCCACGGCGCCGCGGTGGACTACGGATCCATGGCCGGCAGACCATTGGCCGCCCCCATCACGCCACATCGTGGCCACCCCCGACGGCCGGGGCTACTGGCTGGTCGGGGCCGACGGCGGCATCTTCGCCTTCGGTGACGCCGCCTTCTACGGCTCCATGGGCGGCCTCCCCCTCGCCGCGCCCGTGGTGGACATGGCGCCCACCCCCGACGGCCGGGGCTACTGGCTGGTCGGGGCCGACGGCGGCATCTTCGCCTTCGGTGACGCGGCCTTCCACGGCTCCATGGGCGGCCAGAGCCTGAACGCCCCCGTGGTGGGGATCGCCGCCGACGCCCGCGGTCACGGCTACTGGCTGGTCGGGGCCGACGGCGGCATCTTCGCCTTCGGTGACGCCGCCTTCCAGGGCTCGATGGGCGGCCAGGGCCTGAACGCCCCCGTGGTGGGGATCGCCGCCGACGCCTCGGGCACGGCTACTGGCTGGTCGGGGCCGACGGCGGCATCTTCGCCTACGGCGGGGCCCCCTTCGACGGGAGCACCGGGGCGCTGACGCTCAACGCCCCGATGGTGGCCATCGCCGCCGACCGGGCGACCGGGGGCTACTGGCTGGCCGGGGCCGACGGGGGCATCTTCGCCTTCGACGCCCCCTTCGACGGCGCCGGCTGACCTACCCGGCCCAGATGATCGACTGCAGCTCCGAGTACGCCTCGAGCCCGTAGTCGCCGCCGTCGCGGCCGATGCCGCTCATCTTGAAGCCGCCGAACGGAGCGTCCATGTTGCGCTGGGCCGTGTTGATGCCCACGTGGCCGGCCCGTAGCTGCTTGGCCACCCGGAACGCCCGGGACGTGTCGCCCGAGAAGACGTAGTCGTACAGGCCGAACTCCGAGTCGTTGGCGATGGCGATGCCCTCGTCGTCGTCGTCGAAGGGGATGGCCACCACGACGGGGCCGAAGATCTCCTCGCGGGCGCAGCGCATGTCGTTGGAGCCGGTGATGAGCGTGGGCTCCACGTAGTAGCCGCGCTCGAGGTGCTCGGGACGCCCACCGCCGAGGACGACCTCGCCCTCCGCCCGCCCCGACTCGATGTAGTCGAGGATGCGCTGCTGGTGGACGCCGGTGATCACCGGCCCGACCACGGTGGCCGCCTCGGTGGGATCACCCACCGTCAACCGGCCGGCGAAGGCGGACAGGCCGGCGACCACCTGGTCGAAGATGCTGCGGTGCACCACGGCCCGGGTCGGTGCCGTGCAGATCTGGCCCGAATGGAAGGCCCAGGTCGACCCGATGGCGGTGACGGCCGCCTTGAGGTCGGCGTCGGCGAACACCACGGCGGCTCCCTTCCCACCCAGCTCCATCAGGAGACGCTTCATCGACGGGGCCCCGGCGGCGGCGATCTGCTGGCCCACCGCCGTCGACCCGGTGAAGGACACCATGTCGACGTCGGGGGATGTGGTGAGGACGGCCGCCGGGGCGGGGCCCTGCGAACTGACCAGGTTGATGACGCCCGGCGGGAACCCGACCTCGTCGAGCACGCGGGTCAGCTCGACCACGGCCAGCGGGTCCTGGGGGGCGGGCTTGATCACCACCGTGTTGCCCATGGCCAGGGCCGGTGCGATCTTCCCGGCCAGGTTGGTCAAGGGGAAGTTGTAGCTGGCGATGGCGGCCACCACCCCGACGGGCTGCCGGTAGGCGAGGGCGCTGATGAGGCCGCCGGGGGCCAGCGGGGTGGCCGCGGTGGCGATCGGGGGGAGCATCGACTCCTGGACGTGGCGGATGTCCCGGCTGTAGCGGTCGAAGCGGTCGGCGCACACCGGTACCTGCATCCGGGAGCCGACCGAGGCGGTGGCGCCCGTCTCGGCGATCACCAGTGGGACGAGCTCGTCGTTCTTGGCCCGGATGGCCGCTGACGCCTTCTTCAGCAGGGCGAGGCGCTCCTCGGGCGGGGTGGCGGACCAGGCGGGGAGGGCCGCCCGGGCGGCCGCCGCGGCGGCCTCGGCGTCGGCGACCGATGCGTTGGGCGCCTGGCCGACCACCTCCTCGGTGGCCGGGTTGACGATGGCGTAGGTGCCGTCGCCGGCGTCGACCCAGTGGCCGTCGATCAGCAGCTGCGTCTCGTCCTTGGTGACCTTGCTCGCCATGGTGGCTCCCCTTCTCGGTGTCGGGTTGGTGCGGTGGGTGGTGGGTGGGTGGATCGGTCGGCTGGGTGGGGCGGTGGTGTGGGTCGGGTGGTGGCGTGGCGCCGCAGTGTAGGCCCGGCACCGGCCGGGCCCGGTCCGGCGCGTGGCTCAGACGGCGGCCACCGACGGGTCCACGGTGACCGTGTCGGTGCCCGAGCGCAGCAGCGTCCCCGGCAGGTTGCCCGTGGGTCGGCCGTCGACGACGGTCTCGACGCCGTTCACCAGCACCCGCACGACGCCGATCGGGTCGGCGATGAGCCGGGGGCTGCCTCCGGGCAGGTCCTCGACGAGGGTCGCCGGCTCGGAGGCGATCGTCTCGGGATCGAAGACGAACAGGTCGGCGCGGAGCCCCTCGGCCACCCGGCCCCGGTCCTGGAGGCCGAAGAGGTCGGCGGGCGCCTGGGTCATCCAGTGGACCGCCTGCTCCATGGGGACCAGTTTGCGGTTGCGCAGGCAGTCGCCGAGGAACGACGTCGGGTAGTTCGATCCGCACATACGGTCGAGATGGGCACCGGCGTCGGAGCCGCCGACCAGGGCGCCGGGGTCGTTCCAGACGTCCACCCGGGCCTCCCAGGAGGCGGCGTCGCCGTCGGAGGCCTTGGGCCACAGCACGGTGCGGAGGTCGTCGGCGATGACGAGGTCCAGCAGGGCGTCGAACGGCTCCTTGCCCTGCTCGTCGGCGATGGAGCCGACGTCGCGCCAGCTGTAGCCGGCGTTCTCGGGGGCGAACGTGTCACCGATGATGTAGTTGGCCCAGTGGGACAGCCGCCGGAAGACGCCGGCGTCCTCGGAGTGGGCCAGTTCGTCGAGGCGCGCCCGCACCGCCGGGTCCTTCAACTGCTCGATCCGCTGTTCGGCCGGCAGTCCCATCACGTCGCCCCAGCCCGGTATGAGGAAGAGGGCGCAGTGGGTCCGGAAGCTCATGTTCATGGGCACGAGCGTCGGCATGGTCAGGGCCACGATCTGGCCGCCGGCCGCCGCCGCCGCCCGGGAGGCCTCGAGCTGGCGGGCCGTCTTGTCCGGGGTCCGCGAGTCGACGGTGAGCAGGTTCCAGTTCAACGGGCGCCGGGCCGTCGTGGTCATCGCCACCATCAGGTCGATCTCGTCGTCGCTGAAGGCGTCCAGGCACCCGTTGGTGATGTACTCGAGAGTGGTGCCGGGGTGGTCCCGGACGACCTCGCAGAAGGCGAGCATCTCGCGACGGTCGGCGTAGCGGGACGAGATCGGATTGCCGTCGCCGTCGGAGTGGGTGCGCGACTGCGAGGAGGAGAAACCCAGGCCACCGGCCTCGATCGACTCGGCCAGGAGCCGGGTCATGGCGGCCAGCTCCTCGTCGTCGGCCACCTCGGCGGCGCGGTCGGGGCCCATGACCCAGCGACGGATGGCGCAGTGCCCGACGAGGAACCCGGCGTTGACGCCGAGGTTGCCCTCGAGCCGCGCCAGGTACTCGCCGAAGGTGGTCCAGTCCCAGTCGATGCCGTTCTCGAGCGCCACCAGCGGCATCCCCTCGACCTTGGCCATCATCCGGCGGATGTAGTCGTGGTCCTCGGCCTTGATCGGGGCCAGGGTGAAGCCGCAGTTCCCGGCGATCACCGTGGTGACGCCGTGCAGGTTGGACGGGGAGGCCGTCGGGTCCCAGAACAGCTGGGCGTCGTAGTGCGTGTGGGGGTCGATGATGCCCGGAGCCACCACCAGCCCGTCGGCGTCGAGCTCGGTGGCCGCCTCCTCGGTGACGGTCCCCACGGTCACGATGATCCCGTCCTTGATCCCCACGTCGGCCCGGACGCCCGGTGCCCCGGTGCCGTCGACGACGAGGCCGTTGCGGATCGCGTAGTCGAGCATGGTGCGGTTCCCTTCGTGGGGCCCGGGAGCGTGCGTCGTCGGGCGGTTTCGGTGGGGTGGTCCGGTACGGGTGCGGTGGACGGCCACGGCCGTCCCCCCTCCCCCCGGAACTGACAGTGCGTCAGATTATGGCACGGGGGACGGGGCCGGGGGCAGGGTGGACCCGCGTCGGGCCGGGAAGGGTGATCGCGGACGCGGCTGCGCACGGGTCGCCCCCGGGGCCGACGGTAAGGTGCGGGCATCGTCCACCACGCCTACCTCCGGGACCACCTCCTGCCGGTGGTCGTGCTCGTCCTCGGCGCAGCCCTGTTCGTGCGGTTCGCCCACTGGGCGGGAATGCGCCGCCGACGCTGGATCGACGTCCAGATGAAGCGTCAGATCGAGTCGGGGGCGGTCGCCTCCGAGGGGCTCAAGCGGTCGCGGGCCATCAGCGCCGCCGTGGAGTGGGTCGTCGTCGCTCTCGCCTACTTCGTGGCGGCCATCCTGGCCTTCGACCGGCTCGGGATCCCCCTCACCACCCTGGTGGCCCCGGCCACCGTCATCGGGATCGGTCTCGGCTTCGGCGCCCAGCAGATGGTGGGTGACCTGCTGGCCGGGTTCTTCCTGTTCGCCGAGCACCAGTTCGCCTTCGGTGACGTCATCCGCCTGTCGATGCCCGGCCAGACGACCGGCATCACCGGGACGGTCGAGGAGCTGACGCTCCGGGTGACCAAGCTCCGCACCCAGCAGGGCGAGCTGGTGGTGGTGCCCAACAGCGCCCTGCGCCAGGTGACCAACCTCTCGAAGGACTGGTCCCGGGCGGTCATCGACATCCCGGTCGACGTGAGCGAGGACCTCGAGCAGGTCACCGCCCTGCTGAAGCAGGTCGTCGACGACATGGCCTCGGAGCCCCGGTGGTCCGGCCTCCTGCTCGGACAGCCCGTGGTGGCCGGGGTGGAGTCGATCGACGTGGGTTACGTCCAGCTGCGCCTCATCGCCCGCACGCTGCCCGGCCGCCAGTTCGAGGTGGCCCGGGAGATCCGGCTCCGGGCATCGGTGGCCCTCCGGGGCGCCGACATCGCCTCGCCCGGCATCGGCGCCCCGCCCGGGCGGAAGGTGCCGTGAGCGGACCCCCGACCGAGGCCGGGTCCACCCCGCCGGACGGACCGGTCACCGACGGCGCCGACGGATCCGACGAGGAGACCCACACCCGGCTGATCGGCATCATGGGCAAGCCCATCTCCCCGACGGTGCGCGTCCGACGCTCGACGGTGCTGCTGGTGGTGGCCTTCCTCGGGTTCGGCACGCTGCTCGAGATCTACCCGCCGGCCAGCACCACCACGGTCACCGTCACCTCCAACAACCCGGACGTGGTGCCCGGCCTGGTGCCGGCCACCACCACCACGACGACCACGCGCCCGCCGGCCACCACCACGACGACGTCCGAACCCACGGCGTCGAGCACGACCACCACGACGCGTCCGACCACCACCACGACCACCCACCCCACCGGTTCGACATCGACCACGTCGACCACCACGCGCCCGACGACCACCACGACCACGGCGCCGAAGACGGGCGGCACCACCACCGTGCCGGGTGGCTCGGGTTCCGGCGGCACTCCCTGACCGGCGCTCCGGGCGCCGGCCCGGCCGCCTGGGTACGGTGGCCCGGATGATCGTCCTCGTCCACGGAGTCCCCGAGTCCGCCCGCCTGTGGGACCACGTACGCGAGCGACTGGCCGGACCCTCGGTGGCGCTGGCCCTCCCCGGCTTCCGGAGCCCCCGTCCCGACGGCTTCGGAGCCACCAAGGACGTGTATGCGTCCTGGCTGGTCGGCGAACTCGAGTCCCTCGACGGTCCCGTCGACCTGGTGGGCCACGACTGGGGTGCGGCGCTCACCTACCGGGTGGCGACGACGCGGGGTGACCTGTTGCGGTCGTGGGCGGCCGACGTGGCCAACGTCATGCACCCGGACTACACCTGGCACGACTTCGCCCGGATCTGGCAGACGCCGGGGGAGGGGGAGGAGTTCTTCGCCTCCCAGGCCGGTGTGTCGGCCGCCGATCTGGCCCCCGGCTACGAAGCCATGGGGGTGCCGGCCGGTGACACCGACGTGCTGGTGCCCTTCTCCGACACCACCATGACCTCGTGCATCCTCGACCTCTACCGCTCGGCCGTGCCCCGGCCGTTCGCCACGTGGGGCGACGACCTCGGGCCGACGTCGGCGCCGGGCCTGGTGCTGCACGCGGCCGAGGACCCGTTCGGTGACGGGGCCATGTCGGCCGACGTGGCGTCCCGGCTGGGGGCCCGTCAGGAGTCGCTCCCCGGGGTGGGCCACTGGTGGGCGCTGCAGGACCCCGGACGGGCCGCCGCCGTGCTGAACGACTTCCACGCCGGCGTCGGCTGACCGGTACCGCATCGACGGGCTCGCGGCCCGCCGGCCCCGCTACCCGTTGACGAGGGGAACCACCTCGGCGCCGAAGGTGGCGATCTGGTCGCAGAGCTCCTCGACCGAGTGGGCTGGGAAGCGGACCTGGACCTGGCCGCAGCCGGCCTCCCGGTACGGGGCGAGGTACTCGGCCACCGTGTGGGCGTCCCCCCGGACGGTGCCGGGAGGCAGTTCGTTGCCGGCCGGCGGGGTGCCGAGGTACAGGGGATAGGAGATCGAACCGATGTCGAGCGGCGCCCCGTCGCGGTACTCGGCGCGCAGCTCGTGCAGCGTGGCCAGCAGTTCGACGTTGGGTCCGACCGACTGCGGCAACCACCCGTCGGCGAACCGCGCGGTGCGGCGCAGGGCGGCCGGCGACGACCCGCCCACCCAGATCGGGGGCCGGGGCGAGCGCACCGGCCGGGGTCGGAGCCCGACCCCCGACGCGGGCCAACGGGCCCGGGGAGGGTCGGGTACTCCTCGGTCAGCCCCAGGGCCAGACCGACCAACGCCTCGTCGGTGGCGGGGCCCCGCTCGTCGAAGGCGGGACCCATGAGGTCGAACTCCTCCGACACGTGCCCGGCCCCGACGCCGCACACCATCCTCCCCTTGGACAGGACGTCGAGGGTGGCGAACTCCTTGGCGGCCCGCAGCGGATGGCGGAGGGCCGCCACGTAGATGTGGGACAACAGGTGGATCTCCGAGGTGACGGCGGCCAGCCACCCGAGGGTGGCGACCGTGTCGTACCAGACGGTGCTCATGGCGCCGGCCAGCCGTTGGGGGATGAAGGTGTGGTCGCACACACCGACGTAGAAGAAGCCGGCCGCCTCGCACGCCAGCGCCACCCGGGCCAGTTCGTCGGGCCCGGCACCGGCCTCCCACGGCTCGACGTAGATGGTCGACTGCGACTGGACCGGCAGCTGCAGACCGAAGGAGAGCACGCCGTCGGGCAGTACGGTCACGACATCGGCGGGCGGGGCGAAGGGTGCGTCGGGCATCTTGTCAACCTCACGTGTCGGTCCCACCTCGGTGGGAGCTGTCATCCGGAGTCGGCGGTCAGGCGGGGTCGGGGGGCGCGAGCGAGGCGGCCAGTTCCTCGGCCAGCGCGTCGTCGGTGCCGAAGGCGGTGGCCAGGACCCGGGCCCGTTTGTAGGCGAGGTGGGCCGGGACTTCCCAGGTGAAGCCCATCCCGCCGTGGACCTGGATGCACGACCGACCGTTGGTCACCGCCGCCTCGTCGGCCAGCAGCTTGGCCCCGGCCGCCGCCACCGACGCATCGCCCACGTCGGGCTGGTCGACGGTGACCGCCGCGGCCTGCACGGCGATTCGGGCCACCTCGGCACGCACGGCCATGTCGGCGCACAGGTGCTTGACGGCCTGGAACCCGCCGATGGGCCGACCGAACTGGACCCGCCCCTGGGCGTACTCGACGGCCAGGTCGCAGGCCCACTGGGCCATGCCCACCTGGAGCGCGGCCGTCAGCACCGCTCCGTCGCGCCGCCACCAGGCGGCCACGTCGGCGCCGGCCACCGGCTCCCCGGGCGGCAGCTCCGCAACCGACCACACCGGGGTCAGCGGGTCCATCGGCCGGGGGAGGGGGTGGCGGCCACGCCGCCCGGATCGAGCTGTTCGACGCCGTCGTCGGACAGCACCAACAGGACGTCGAGGTCGGCCAGGTGCTCGACGACGACCGGGAGCACACCGGAGCCGACGGCCCCCGGGGCGGGGCGCTCCACCAGTCCCACCACCACCGTGCCGTCGTCGGCGCCGTCGACGAGCCCGGCGGCCAGGTGGGAGGCGACGAGCGGGCCGGGCACCAGCGACCGGCCGAGCTCCTCGAAGACGAGGGCCGCCTCGGCGAGCCCGAGTCCGACGCCGCCGGCCTCCTCGGCCAGACAGAGGTGGAAGACGCCGGCCTCGCCGAGCTCTTTCCAGCCCCCGCGGTCGACGACCCGGTCGGTGCCCTCGCGCGAGCGGATCGACGCCAGGGGGAACCGGCCCTCGCACAGGCGGCGGATCCCGGCGGCCAGCTCGGACTGGAACTCGGTGACCTCGAAGTCCACGGTTCAGCCCTTCCCGCCGGGAGCGGTCGCCTGGGGCTCCTTGGGCAGCCCGAGGATGCGCTCGCCCACGATGTTGCGTTGGATCTGGGAGGTGCCGGCGGCGATGGTGAGGGAGATCCCCCGCAGCCAGTCCTCGACCATGGTGCCGGCCGGGAGGGCACCGAGGCCGTCGGTGCCCTCGAGGTCGTGGGCGGCCAGGCCGGCCCGGTCGAGCAGGGACAGCGAGAACTCACCCAGCTTGTGACGCGTCTCGGAGTAGGCGAGCTTGAAGTAGGTCCCTCCGACCCCCGGGATCCCGGTGCGGGCCGCCTGGGAGACATTTCGCTTGGTGAGGGCCCATAGGGCGTCGAGCTCGGCCTTCAGGTGGCCGGCCTGGCGACGGACACCGGGGTCGGCCCAGGCACCGGTGCGCCGGGCCAGGGCCACGGTCGTCGAGAGCAGCTCGACGGCTTCCAGCAGGTCACCCACGAAGGCGGTGCCCCGCTCGAAGCTGAGGGTGACCATGGTGACCCGCCATCCGTCGTTCTCCTCGCCGACCCGGTTGGCCACCGGCACCCGGACCTCGTCGAGGAACAGCTCGGCGAACTCGGTCGAGCCGGCGATGGTGTGGAGGGGGCGGATGTCGACGCCGGGCGAGTCCATGGGCAGGATCAGCCACGAGATGCCGCGGTGGCGGCTGTCCTCGGATCCGGTCCGGACCAGGAGTTCGCAGTAGTCGGCCACCTCGGCGTGGGAGGTCCAGATCTTCTGCCCGGTGACCGACGTAGTCGTCACCGTCGCGGACCGCCCGGGTGCGCATCGACGCCAGGTCGCTCCCGGCGTTCGGCTCGGAGAACCCCTGGCACCACACCTCGTCGCCGCGGAGGATGGCCGGGAGGTAGCGGGCCCGCTGCTCGGGCGTGCCCTCGGCGATGATGGTCGGGCCGGCGTGCAGGAGACCGACGAAGTTGACGCCGACGTAGGGGGCGTGGGCCCGCTCGAGCTCCTCCTTGAAGATCAGCTCCTCGACGGCCGAGCTGCCCCGTCCGCCGCCCTCGGTCGGCCAGTCCACCCCGGCGTAGCCGGCGTCGGAGAGCAGCCGCTGCCAGTGGGTGTCATAGGCGCGGCGCCCGGGCCAGTCGTCGGGTGACGGCTTGGGGGGCAGGCCCGGCAGGGTGGCGTCGAGCCAGGCGCGTAGGGAGGAGCGGAACGCCTGCTCGGCGTCGGAGTACCGGAGATCCACAGTTGGCTACTGGCCGCTGGTCACTTGAAGTCGAGGCCGAAGAGCTTGATGGCGTTGCCCCGCACGACCTTGTAGCGCTGCTCGTCGGTCAGCCCGGCCATCTGCTTCTCGGCGATCTCGCGGGTGCGGGGCCAGGTGGAGTCCGAGTGCGGGTAGTCGGACTCGTAGGTGATGTTGTCCTCACCGATCTCGTCGATCAGCCGGAGCCCGTTGGGGTCGTCGAAGAAGCAGCCGAACACGTGGTCCTTGAAGTAGCTCGACGGGGGGTTCGGCACCTTGTCGGCCACCCCGCCCCAGCCCCGGTTGTCCTCCCACACCACGTCCATCCGGTGGAGCAGGTGCGGGATCCAGCCGATCTGCCCCTCGGAGTAGGCGACCTTGAGGTTGGAGAACCGCTCGAACAGACCCGACATGAGGAAGTCGGTCATCGACAGCTCGGCGTTGATGTGGGTGAGTGACGACCCGACGGCGGCGGGGGCGTCCGCCGATGTCGACGGCATCTTCGAGCTCGACCCGATATGCATGTTGACGATCATCGACGTCTCGTCGCACGCCGCGAAGAACGGGTCCCAGTAGTTGTCGGGATCGTGGATCGAGGGGAGGCCGAGGTAGGCCGGGATCTCGCTGAAGCAGACGGCACGGACGCCGCGGTCCGGCGTTGCGCCGCACCTCCTCGGCGGCGAGGTGGGCGTCCCACAGGGGGACGATGATGAGCGGGACGAGACGGCCGCCGGTGCCGGCGCACCACTCCTCCACCTGGTAGTCGTTGTACGCCTTGACGCAGAGCAGGGCCAGCTCCTTGTCCTCGGCCTCGGAGAAGGTCTGGCCGCAGAACCGCGGGAACGTCGGGAAGCACAGCGAGGCCTCGATGTGGTTGACGTCCATGTCCTCGAGGCGCTCCTTCTGGCGGTAGGAGCCCGGACGCATGTCCTCGTAGGTCACGCCCTTCATGGTCACCTCGTCGCGGGGTACGCCCACCGCCGAGTCGACGCGCAGCAGCGGCCGCTGCAGCTTCTCGTAGATCCACCAGTCGGCCGGGGCACCGCCGCCCCCCTCGTTGACCGTCAGCTTGCCGCCGACGAAGGTCACGTCGGGCATGTCCTTGCGCACGATGTGCGGTGCGGCGTCCTTGAACTTGGCCGGCATGCGGCTCGTCCAGGTGTCGGCGGGCTCGACGATGTGGTCGTCGACGGAGATGATCATCGGCAGTTCGGCCATGGGGCGAGCATATCCCCGCTTCTGACGGTGTGTCAGCTGGTGGCGGAGGGCGGGCGGTGGCCCCGGCCGCTCACACCATGGCCACGCCGCCGTTGGGCCGGAGCACCTGGCCGGTCATGAACTTGGAGGCGTCCGAGGCCAGGTACAGCACGGCGGCGGCGATGTCCTCCGGCTCCCCGATCTCGCGCAGCGGGGTGTACTTCTTCATCGGCCCGATGACCGCCTCCTGCATCTCCTCGTCGATGGTCCCGTCGGGCCGGACGAAGTAGCGGCCCGTCATCCCGGTGAGGACGAACCCGGGGGCGACGGCGTTGACCCGGACGTGCTTGCGGCCCACCTCGTAGGCCAGCGACTTGGTCATCTGGACGACGCCGGCCTTGCAGATGGCGTAGCTCACGACGTTGGGGCTCGGGGCGTCGGCGGCGGCCGACGAGGTGTTGATGATGCTGCCTCCCCCGGGTTGGCCCACCATCACCCGGCCGGCGGCCTGGCAGCCGAAGAACACCCCTTTGAGGTTGACCGCCAGGATCCGGTCGAGATCCTCCTCGGGAGCGTCGAGGAAGGGCCCCTCGACCATGATCCCGGCGATGTTGCACCACACGTGGATCCCGCCCCGCTCGGTGGCGACCCGGTCGGCGAGGGCGTCCACGTCCAGTCGACGGGAGACGTCGAGGCCCACCCCCTCGGCGGTGCCGCCGGCGGCGTTGATCTCGGCCGCCGTGGCGGCGGCGGTGTCCTCGACGATGTCGGCGCACACCACCTCGGCCCCGGCTCCGGCGAGAGCCAGCGCGGACGCCTTGCCGATGCCGCTGCCGGCACCGGTGACGACGGCGACCTTGCCGTCCACGCGGAAGGCGTCGATGAGGGTGGTGGCGTCCATGATGGTCTCGCTCTCCGTTCGTCTCCCCGACCACGTCCGGCCGGCGACCGGAAGAGTAGGCCAGGCGCCGCCGTGCCGTCGGGGGGCGGTGGCGGAGATCCGACCCTTCCCCCGGCCCGGCCCGCTGCCTACGATGGGAGCGTGCGAGCAACGCGACGGGCCGTCTCCATGTGCGTCGTCGCCGTCTCACTGGTGGCGGGAGGGTTGTTCGGGGTCACCCCCGGCCCCGCCGGGGCCGAGACCGTGGGCCAGGCCCTGGCCCAGCCCCACGTCTTCGCCGGGGGTGGCGTGCTGGGCTTCGGGGCCCCGCCGGCGGGGAGCATCCTGAGCACCCCCCTGAACTCGGTCATGGTGGCCCAGGCGGCCAACCCGGTGGCCCCCAAGACCAACGAGGGCTACTGGCTCGCCTCGGCCGACGGGGGGGTCTACGCCGAGGGTGACGCCGGGTTCTACGGCTCGCTCGGCAACCTGCGACTGGCCGGACCGGTGGTGGCCATCGCGGCGACGCCCGACGGGCGCGGCTACTGGCTCGCGGCCCTCGACGGTGGCGTGTTCTCCTTCGGTGACGCCGGCTTCTACGGCTCGATGGGCGGCCGACCGCTCAACCGGCCCATCGTCGGCATCGCCCCGACGGCCGACGGCCGCGGCTACTGGCTGGTCGCCTCCGACGGAGGGGTGTTCTCCTTCGGTGACGCTCCCTTCCTGGGGTCGATGGGGGGCACGGCGCTGGTGGCCCCGGTGGTCGGCATGGCCGCCACCCACCACGGCGCCGGCTACTGGATGGTCGCCTCCGACGGCGGTGTCTTCTCCTTCGGCGACGCCCCCTTCCTGGGCTCGCTCGGCGGCCAGGCGCTCGTCGACCCGATCGGCAGCATGGCCGCCATGCCCGGCGACGGCGGCTACTACCTGGCGTCCAGCGACGGTGCCGTCTACGTCTTCGGCGACGCCGTGTGGCTCGGCGATCTGGGCGGCGGCCTCGACGGGAACCCGCAGGACATCATGCCGGTCGCCGCCATCACCCTCGACACCGGGGGCATCGGCTACTGGCTGCTCAGCCCCGACGGATTCGGCTACGACTTCTCCAACCCACCCGACCCGGTCCCGTCGGCCACGGCGTCGGCCATCGTGGCCACCGCCACCAGCCAGGTCAACGCCGATCCCTACACCGGCTACTTCTGCAACCCCTACGGCCCCTGCGAGGCGTGGTGCGCCCTGTTCGCCACCTGGGTGTGGCGCCAGGCCGGCATCCCCATCCCGTCCTACGCGTTCACCGGCGACATCTACTACTGGGCCGCGGACCACACCGGACTGCTGCCCCCCACGGCGACCCCGCTCCCGGGTGACGCCGTGCTCTACGGCACCGGTCCGTGGACGACGTCCTCGTCGGTCCACGTCGGACTGGTCGCGCAGGTCTGGCCGGACGGGGCCATCGTCACCGTCGAGGGCGATGCCGGACCGGGAGCCGTCGGCCATCTGGCCGTCGTCATCAACGGGCCGTACCTGCCCTCGGAGTCCGTCACCTCCAACGGGTTCCCGATCTACGCCTTTGCCCAGTTCTGATCGGGTCGCCGCGGCGGGTCACCATCCGGTCGGCGATCCCCGCCGACGCCACCGCGCTCGCCGGTCTCCTCGTGGCGGGCGCCCTCGGGCCCGCCGACGACCACCCGGGCGACCCCGGCCCCTACCGGGACGCGTTGGCGGAGATCGCCGCCACGCCGGGAGCCGACGTCCTGGTGGCCGAGCTCGACGGACGGCCGGTGGGGATGTGCCAGGTCGTGACCTTCCGCCATCTCCAGCACCGGGGCGGTCGCTGTGCCGAGCTCGAGTCGATCCACGTGGCGCCGGACCTGCGCGGTCGGGGGGTGGGGAGCGTACTGCTGGAGGCGGCGGTCGAAGCGGCCCGGGCCGCCGGCTGCTACCGGGTCCAGCTGACGTCGAACACGGCCCGGGCCGACGCCCACCGCTTCTACGTCCGCCACGGGTTCACCGCGAGTCACGTGGGCTTCAAGCGGCTCCTGCCCCCCGAGGGCTGATCGGCCGGCCGCCCGCCGGCGGCCTCAGCGCCCGTCCAGGAGCGAGTCGAGCAGGCGGGCCCGATGGTCGGCCGCCGACCCCCAGGCCTCGGCCAGGGCCCAGGCCCGCTTGAGGAACAGGTGCAGGTCGCACTCCCACGTGTAGCCGATGGCCCCGTGGACCTGCAGCGCCACCCGGGCCGCTTCCGAGGCGGCGTCCGAGGCGTACGCCTTGGCCGCCGAGGCCGATCGGGAGGCATCGGGCGCGCCCACGTCGAGGGCCCAGGCCGCCCCGTAGACGACGGGACGGGCGAACTCGAGCAGCACCCGGGCGTCGGCCAGGAGGTGCTTGACGGCCTGGAAGCTGCCGATGGGCTTGCCGAACTGCTGGCGGTCCTTGGCGTAGGCGGCGGTCAGCTCGATCATGGTGTCGGCCAGTCCGAGGAGCTCCGCACCGGTCACCACGGCCGCCCGGTCGGCCGTGGTGGTGAGCGCGGCCCGGGCGGCCTCCCCCGCGGCCAGCACGGTGGCGGCCGACGGTCGCCACTCCGGCCGGCCGAGGCGGCGGGTCGGATCGAGGGAGGGGACGGCGGTGACGGTCGTCGTCGAGCGGTCGAGGGCGTGGAGCTCGGGGCCGTCCGCCCCGTCGTGGACCAGGAGCAGGGCGTCGGCCCCGTCGGCCCCGGCCACCGGGGTCCCGGGCCAGCGGGCATCGGCCACCGCGACCGTCCGGCGACCGGCGGCGATACCGACGAGCAGCTCGGTCGCCAGGGACCCGGCACCGGCCAGGTCGGCCACCAGCGGCGCGGCGATCCCGGTGGTGGTGGTGAGCGGTTCGGGCAGGGCGAACCGGCCGGCCTCCTCCACCAGGGGGACGAGGTCCACGAGGCCCAGGCCGAGGCCTCCCTGATCTTCGGGAACCGTCAGTCCGGTCACGCCGAGCTCGGCCATGGTGGCCCACCGGGTCGACCGCGACGTCCGCTCGAGGGGGGTGTCGTAGGCCCGGCGCACGTCGTCGGTGGTGCACTCCTTGGCCAGGACCTGGCGGACGGCGTCACGGAACTCGAGCTGTTGGGCAGTGAAGGCGAAGTGCACGGTGACGTCCCCTCAGCCCCGGGGCAGCCCGAGCATGCGCTCGGCCACCACGTTCCGCTGGATCTCGTTGGTGCCGGCGTAGATCGGCCCAGCCAGGGCGAACAGGTATCCGTCGAGCCACGGCGCGTCGACGCCCTCGCCGTGGAGCTCGGCCGCCGGCCCGAGCAGGTCGAGGGCCGTCCGGTGGATGGCCAGGTCGGTCTGGGACCAGTGGATCTTGTTGGCGCTGGCCTCGGGCCCGACCGACCCGCCGTCGAGCACCCGGGTCGCCGTCCACAGCGTGTTGAGCCGGTACGCCTCGGCGTCCATCCAGGCCCGGGCCACCGCGTCGGCGTTCCGCCGCGCCCGGTCCGGGTCACGTTCGAGGGTGATGGCGTACAGCTCGACCAGCCGGTCGGCCGCCTGGCTGTAGCGGGCCGGGCTGCGCAGGCTCAGCCCGCGTTCGGAGCCGGCGGTGGCCATGGCGACGTTCCAGCCCCGACCCACCTCACCGAGGACGAGGTCGTCGGACACGAACACGTCCTCGAAGAACAGCTCGGCGAAGCCGGTCTCGCCGTCGATCTGGGGGATCGGGCGCACCGTGACCCCCGGAGTCGCCATGTCGATGAGGAAGTAGGTCAGCCCGCGGTGACGCTCGGCCTCGGGGTCCGTGCGGAAGAGGCCGAAGCACCAGTCGGCGAAGGCGCCCCGGGACGCCCACGTCTTCTGCCCCGACAGCAACCAACCTCCTTCGGCATCGGACCGGCGCGCTCGGCTGCGGATGCCGGCGAGGTCCGATCCGGCATCGGGCTCGGACCAACCCTGGCACCAGATCTCGGTGGCCGACGCCATCGGGGGGAGGAAGCGCGCCTTCTGGGCGTCGGATCCGAACTCGAACATGGTGGGGGCCAGCAGGAAGATGCCGTTCTGGCTGACGCGCAGCGGGGCCCGGGCCCGCCAGTACTCCTCCTCGAAGACGAGCCACTCGAGGATCCCCACGCCCCGACCGCCGTACTCCTCGGGCCACGACACCACCGACCACCGGTCGGTGGCCAGCTCGTCCTCCCAGGCCCGGTGGGCCTCGAAACCCTCGGCGGTGTCGAGCGACGGCAGCGAACCGGGTGGGGGGACGTGCGCGTCCAGCCAGGCCCGGGCGTCGGCGCGGAACGCCTCCTGGGCGTCGGTGTAGTGCAGGTCCATCGGTCGGTCCGTCAACTGGTCCATCGGGTGCGTCCCTCGCTCGGCCGGGCCGGTCCGGGCGCCCGGCGGGGTCGGGGGAAATCTGACACACCGCCAGATTTCCGGCAACCGTGGCCCATCGGCCACAATGGCGGCATGGCCACCGCAGTGATCGTCGACGTCGTCCGCACCCCGGTCGGGAAGAAGAACGGCCGGCTCTCGGGCTGGCACGCCGTCGACCTGGCCGCCCAACCCCTGCGGGCGCTCGTCGCCCGCAACGACCTCGACCCGTCACTGGTCGAGGACGTGATCTACGGCTGCACCATGACGGTGGGGGAGCAGGCCATGAACATCGGGCGCAACGCCGCCCTGGCGGCGGGGTTCCCCGACACGGTGCCCGGCACCACCGTCGACCGCCAGTGCGGGTCGGCCCAGCAGGCGGTGCACTTCGCGGCCCAGGCGGTGGCGTCGGGGGCGATGGACATCGTCATCGGCGGCGGGGTCGAGGCCATGAGCCGGGTGCCCATCGGCTCGACGACCGAGCACGGCCCGGGTGACGCGTACGGTCCCACGGTCCACGAGCGGTTCGACTTCATCCACCAGGGACTGTGCGCCGAGGAGATCGCCCGCCGTTGGGGGATCTCCCGGGAGGAGATGGACCGCTTCGCGCTGGCCTCCCACGAGCGGGCCGCCACCGCCATCGCCGAGGGTCGCTTCGAGAACGAGATCGTCCCGTTGGCCACCCGGCGGGCGACGGTGGAGGACAAGGTGGCGGTGGCCGGCACCGACGAAGGCGATCCCGGTGACGAGGGACCGCTGACCTTCGACGAAGGGGTCCGGTCGGGCTCGTCCTACGAGAAGTTGGCGTCCCTGCCGCCCTGCTTCGTCGCCGACGGGCTGGTGACGGCGGCGACGTCGTCGCAGATCTCCGACGGGGCGGCCGCCGTCCTGATCATGTCCGAGGAGCGGGCCACCCAGCTCGGCTTCACCCCGCGGGCCCGGTTCCACACGTTCGCGGTGGCGGCCAACGACCCGGTCATCATGCTGACCGCCCCGATCCCGGCCACGACGCTGGTGCTTGAGAAGTCGAAGCTCTCCCTCGACGACATCGACCTCGTCGAGATCAACGAGGCGTTCGCCTCGGTGGTGCTGGCGTGGGAGAAGGAGCACCATCCGGACATGGACCGGGTCAATGTCAACGGCGGCGCCATCGCCATCGGTCACCCGACCGGGGGCTCCGGAGCGCGTCTGCTCGCCACCCTGCTCAACGAGATGGAGCGCACCGGCGCCCGCTACGGTCTCCAGACCATGTGCGAGGGCGGCGGCCAGGCCAACGCCACCATCATCGAGCGCCTGGGCTGACTCCGGTCCGCCGACGCGGCCGCACGCCGCCGGTGGGGGCGGCGCGGGCCCGCCCCGCATAGCGGGTGCCGGAGCACGCCGCTACGCGGGGAGGTCTGTCTGAGCGGTCGTGTTCGCCGTCTTGGAGAAGTCGACGCGGTCGGCACTGATCGGCCGAGACATCAGGTAGCCCTGGTACAGGTCGCAGCCGAGCGCGGCCACCCGGTCGAGCTGCGCCGGGGTCTCCACCCCCTCGGCCAGGACCACGATGCCGAGGGCCTTGGACAACTGGACGATGGCGGCCACGATCGCCTCGTCGGTCTCGAGGATGCCCAGGCCGTCGACGAACGACTTGTCGATCTTCAGCACCTTCACCCGGAAGCTCTTGAGGCGGGCCAGTGACGACTGTTCGGTGCCGAAGTCGTCGATGGCCAGGCCCACCCCCATGGCGTGGATCCCGTTGAGGGCGTCGACGGTCTCGGCGGTGTTGCTCATGACGATGGACTCGGTCACCTCGAGCACCAGGGCCTCGGGTGGGAGCCCCGAATCGGCGAGCGCCTCGGCGATCGACTCGAGCAGGGTGGAGTCGCTCAGCTGGTGGACCGACAGGTTGACGGTGACGTAGGCGTTCTCGGCTCCCGGCAGCTCGCGGCGCCATCGGGCCATGGCGTGGCACGCCTCGCGCAGCACCCAACGGCCGAGCGAGTAGATGAGGTCCGTCTCCTCGGCCACGGGGATGAACTCCATGGGGCCGAGCAGACCGCGGGTCGGGTGGTTCCAGCGGACGAGCGCCTCCAACGCCACGATCTTGCCGTCGGCGACCGACGCGATCGGCTGGTAGTGCACGACGAGCTCGTCGTGCTCGATCGAGTGCCGCAGGTCGTCGATGATCTCGAGCTTGGTCACCGAGTTGGCCCGGAGGGACTCGTCGAAGACCTCGATCCGTGAGCCACCCTTGCCCTTGGCCTTGAACATGGCGGTATCGGCCTGTTGCAGGATGTCCTGCGCGTTCTGGCGTCCACGTTCGACGAAGGCCACCCCGACGCTGCACGTGACGACGATGGACCGACCGGTGGAGAGCTTGAAGGGGACGTCGATGACCGTCGAGTACTCCTTGGCCAGCTCCACGGCGTGGGCCTCGTCGACCACGTTCGGGCACAGCACCACGAACTCGTCGCCGCTGAACCGGCTGACCACGTCGCCCTTGCGGGCCGCCGTCTTGAACCGGCGGGCCAGCTCCAGGAGGAGCTCGTCGCCGCTCGAGTGCCCGAACGAGTCGTTGACCCACTTGAATCGGTCGAGATCCACGAACAGCACGGCGAGGCTGCTGTCGCTCTGCATCGACAGCAGCAGCTCGCGCTCGAGCTCGTCGTTGAAGTAGGAGCGGTTGCCCAGGCCCGTCAGCGAGTCGTGATAGGCGAGCCAATGGAGCTGGGCCTCGGCGGCCCGGCGGTCGGTGACGTCGGTGAAGGAGCAGACCACCATCGGGGAGTCGGTCTGACTGGCCCCGGACAGCAGGCGGGAGCTCATCGACAGCCACTGCCGGCGGCCGGCCTCGTCGGTGACCCCGATCACCACGCCGTCCTCCGACTGTCCGGTCGACAGGGTCTTGACGTGCGGGAACATGGTGGGGGTGAGGGGCAGGCCCTCGGCCGAGGTGGCGATCGAGGAGCCCGTGAAGAGGCGGTGCCCGTCCCCCTCGTCGAGGCGGGAGCCGAGGATCGACTCGGCCGCCTGGTTGTGGGCACTCATCCGTCCCGCCTCGTCGAAGAGGATGATGCCCTCGCTCAACGCGGCCACGACGGCCTCGTAGCGCTCCTCGGCGGCGCGTCGTCCGGCCTCGGCCTGACGGGCGTCGGTGAGCTCGGTGCACACCACGACCCAGCCCGAAGGGAGCGTGTCGTCGTCGACCAGTGGGTCGATGGATACCAGGACGTCGACCGAGGAGCCGTCCTTGCGCCGATGGACGTGCTGGCCGCGCTCGAGGATGGCCGCGCTGTCGGTGCGGTTGGCCGACACCACCGATCCGATGGAGTGCCCGGCCACCTCCTCCTCGGTCCAGCCGTAGGTGGTCTGGGCCGCCTCGTTCCAGGACTCGATGCGGCCTTCGGCGTCGATGCCGATGATGGCGTCGGACACGTGGGCGACCAGGCTGGCCCGGTAGCGGTCGGCCGCCTCGGCGGCCTTGCGCTCCGAGATGTCCCGGGCGATGACCTGGTAGGCGGGCTCGCCCGCCCAGGTGGTCCGGACGCTGGTGACCTCCATCGTGTTGATGGTGCCGTCGGGGGAGACGATCCGGACCTCGCCGTGCTCGATGAACTGGCCGGGCTCGATGAGTTGCGAGAGCCGCTCCGCCACCTGAGCGACATCGGCCGGGTGGAGAAACGTGGTGATCGGGTGCCCGTAGTACTTGGCGAAGGCCTCCGCCTGGGCTTCGTCCGAGGAGCCCAGGCCCGTGAGACGCGTGCCGGCGCGGTTCCAGTAGACCAGCCGACCCTCCTGGTGCACGAAGACGGCATCGGGGGAGACCTCGGTCAACAAACGGTAGCGGTCGACCATCTCGCCGAGCTCCCGCTCGTAGGTCTCCTTGGCGGTCACGTCGATGACCACGCCGATGTAGAAGGCCTTGGCCGGCGCGTCCTGACCGGCCGGGTCGGTCGGCCGCGGCTGTTCGATGGGGGAGGCCCGGACCACCACCTGGTGGTCGGTGTCGTCCGGGCAGTTGACGACCAGATTGAGTTCGAAGGCGGCCGGCGGATGTCCCATGCGCAGCGTGGTGAGGATCGGCGCCAGGAGTGCGTCACCGGCGTCGCTGAAACTCGGGTACCGGATGGTCGGACCGAAGGTGACCGATTCGGCGTTCACCACCTGGTCGGCGGGGACACCTTCCGACTGGAGTCGGAGGGAGAATCCGAGCACACCCTCCTCGAAGCCGAAGAACTCCTCGAGCGAGTCCGACCACACCACCGTGTCGGACTCGGGGTCGTAGATCCACGTGACCGACCGCAGCTCTTTGTCAGCGAGATCGACTCCCCTCGACAGCTCGAAGGCGCGGTCGCCGAGCGAGAGGCGATCCAGTTCGACCCTGTCGAACAGCACCTTGGAGCGCCGCTCACCGAAGTCGCTCTTCGTGACCATAGGTTCAGTCCATCGGCCACCGGCCGCGAGACCTTTAGCACATTGAAACGCCTGTCGCAGGCGATGGCGCCACGCTCCCCCGTGACCGACGGGAGGGCGGACCGGCGGGCGGGTTGGTCAGGATCCGGGTTCGGCGACCACCACGGCCGTGTTGTAGCCGCCCATGCCTATCGACGACTTGACCATCAGTCCCGGAACGCGCGGAGAGTGACCGTTCACGAGTTTCGGGTGGCCGGGAGCAACCTGGGGAGGGGCCGGTACGAAGCCGGTCTGGAAGGCGTAGAGCGTGGCCAGCATTTCGACGGCGCCAGCCGCCGCCTGACAGTGTCCGACAAGAGGCTTGATGGAGAAGATCCCGTGGGCGGAAGGGAAGAGCGTGTCGAGCAACCTGGCTTCGGATGTGTCGCACAACGCCGTGCCTGGGCCGTGGGCGTTCATGTACGCGATATCGCCCGGATCGACGTCGGCGTTGGCCAGGGCCATTTCGAAGCAGCGCATCATCTCCGTCAGGTCGGGCGCGATGCTGACGGCATGGTAGGCGTCGTGCGACATGGCGCCTCCCAGCACCGAGGCGTACGAGCCCGTCGGATGCGATGACAGCACCGTGGCCACGGCGGCCTCGCCACCGACGAAGCCCCGGCTGCCTTCCTGGAAGGGCCGACAACCGTCCAGAGCGGGACGGTCGAGCACGGCTACGCCGAGGTCGCTGAAAGCACGGAGGTTCTGGGGGATGCACGAGAGATCGGTGGCCAGCACGACCACGTCCGACGCGATGCCGGCGTCGATCCACGCCTTGGCGGTGATCAGGGCGGCATTGCCTCCGGCGCACATCGCCGACACGGACATGGTCGGTCCGTGGAAGTCGTACTCCTTCATGAACTGGGTGAGCACCGTCGACGACATCATGTTCACCCAGGCTCTGGGTGAGATCCGCTTCGCCTCGGAGCGGAGGAAGTCGCGCCAGGTCTCGATGTCGCCCAACTCGATACCGTGCACCAGACCCACCACCGGGCCCGGTTGCCAACCCCGCTCCCGGGCGTCGGCGATCGCCTCACGCGCCGCGAATCGCAGTGATCGCATGAACCGGCTCGGACCGTCGGCACGGTCACCCTCGTCGCTGATCATGGACAGGTAGGCGACGCCTCCGGGGACGAAGTCGCCGAGACCCGTGACGGGCCGAACGGCGCTCTCCCCCAGAAGGAACCCGTCCCAGAGATGCTTGGTACCCCATCCGTACCCGGTCACCGCGCCGACCCCCACGATGTCGGCGGGTCGAACGCTCCGCCCACTCCACTTCGCTGCGGATCGGTTTCGGGTCGGCTCCGGTACCTTCGTCATTCCGTACTCCTCGATGTCGGGTGGCTCCGCGAGAACCCGTGACACATGGGTCCGTCGCATCGGCCGACCCGGCGTAGCGACACAGATTGGGCAGTGGTTCGGGGCGCACATCGCACCGTGGACGGGGACTGATTATCGCCCAGGTCGGCCCGGCACACAATGGGGTGTTTCCCTCCCCCGGGGGCCGACCGTGTGCCCACGTGCGTCTTCGTGTGGCGTGATGCGTCGTCATGGACCGTCGTGTGCAGCCCCGGCTGTCGACGCGTCTGCGTCTAGACACGAAGCCAATTCTGTCTCCGGATCGCGGGAGCCGCCCACTAGGATCATGGATATGACCGATCGTCCGACGCGTGTCCGCAGTGATTCGGACACCGGGTCGATCCGCAGCCAGGCCGTCGAGATGTGGGACGCGCAGTGGTCGATCGTGACCAAGGGTTGGTATCCGCGCTGGGCGCCGCCGGACGGGACCCGGGCCGAGGCCTGGGGGCCCGACGAGAGCCTGCGGTCGATCAAGGACTACCAGGATTGCCGGCGCGCGCTGGTGCTGCCGCAGCTCGAGTCCCACATCGGCAATGGGAACCTGCGGCAGAACGATGCGAACCTGCTCTTCCTGGACGGCGATGTGCACCGGCGGCTGCGGGCGCTGATCAATCGCATCCTGCCGCACTGGAGGTCGGCCGCCGCATCCTCTAACGCGTTCATCGCCGGGCTGGTGGCGGAACTCCCCGAACGCGGGCGCGTGGACCTCGTCAACGACTTCGCCGTTCCCATCGCCGAGGACATGACCTACTTCATCCTCGGCCTGAGGCGTGGCGAGGACGCCGGACTGGCCGGCCGCCTGCTGACCATGAGTGCCCAGTTCGACCCGGCGTTCTCGCCCAACGATGTGGCCGCGGCCCTCGCGGTCGGCCGCGAGGTCCTCAACGAACTCCGGGTCGCCGTGCGGGACGGGACCTGTGACCCCCGTGGCTGTCTCGCCCTCCTCGACGCCGCCAGGCGGGCCGGCGAGCTGTCGGTCCGCGAACAGTTGGCGTCCTCGGTGATGCTGGCCCACGCCTCGTTCCAGAACACCGCCAACCTGCTCAGCTTCGCCGCCTGTGAGGCCATGACCAACGCCGCGCTCGCCGAGACGATGACGGGCGCCAACCGGGACGCCCAGCGACGTTGCGTCGACGAGGTGCTCCGCCTGGGGGCGCCGGTCCGGTTCCTCATCCGCCGCGCCGCGTCGGACCTGACGCTCGGGAGTCTGGACATCCACGAGAGCGATCTGGTGTCGCCCTTCGTGCACGACGCCAATCGTGACGAGGCGGTCTTCGATCATGCCGACAGGTTCGACCTGGGCCGCGACGGACCGATGCACCTGTCGTTCGGGGCCGGCCCCCACAAGTGTCTCGGTGCCGCCATCGCCCGGAACGAGACGTCGTCGGCCATGCGCAGCCTGGTGGCGAAGTACCGGACCTTCGAACTGGTCTCGGTGACGTGGGGCACCAATGCGGTGATGTTCGGGCCGACCAGCCTGGTGGCCGAGCTCGGCCCGTGACCGGCCTTCTCGGGCGGCGGCGGACGTCAGCCGGCGGACAGCCGGTCGATCACCCGCCCGGCCTCGTCGATGACGCGGGTGATGAGCTCCTCGACGGTGGGGAGTTCCTCGATCTCCCCCACCACCTGGCCGGTGGGCAGCACGCCGACGTCGGTGCGCCCGTCGACCAGGGCCGCCTTGGTCATCATCGGCGCGTTGGCCGCCATGACCACCTGGGGCCACGTCAGGTCGTTGCCCTGCCGCATGGCGTTCCCCTCCTTGAGCAGCGCCAGCAGCGTCGTGTCGGTCTCCTTGCGGAAGGCGTGGGCGTTGGCGAGCGCCCGGGGTAGGGCCCGTAGCCAGCCCGACTTCTCCAGATGGTCGACGAGCGGGGTGCGGATCACCCGTTGGGGGGCGCCGTCGACGGCGGTCGAGACGACCGTCCCGGTGGTCGGTGTCTGCAGGTAGAGCGCCTTCACGGCATCGGGCACCCGACTCTCCCGGGTGAGGAGGAACCGGGTGCCCATGGCGATCCCCGAGGCGCCGTAGGCCAGCGCGGCGACGAGTCCCCGACCGTCGAAGAAGCCACCGGCAGCGATCACGGCCACCCGGTCGCCCACGGCGTCGACGACGGCCGGGGTCAGGAGCGATGTGGGGACGGTGCCGGTGTGGCCACCACCCTCGCCCCCCTGGGCGATCACGGCGTCGACGCCCCATCCGGCGACCTTCTCGGCGTGCCGCCGCGCCCCGATGGTCGGCATGACCACCAGCCCGGCGTTGCGGCAGCGGTCCACCAGGTCCGGGCTCGGGGCCTGGGCGAAGCTCGCCACCCGGACCCCGTTGTCGATCATCAGGGACACCCGGTCACCGACGTCGGCCACGTCGGTGCGCATGTTGACGCCGAACGGCTTGTCGGTGCGGGCCCGCACCTCGCCGATGGCCTGTACGAGTTCGTCGTAGGTCATGGTGGCCGACGCCAGGATGCCCAGGCCCCCGGCCTCGGCGGTGGCGGCCACCGAGCCGCGGGCCGGCGACCCAGCCCATGCCGGTCTGGACGATCGGGTACCGCACCCCGACCAGGTCGCAGAAGGCGGTGTGCAGCGCCGGGTGGGTCACGACCGCACCTCGCGGTCGCGTAGACCGCGCGGGTCGAGCACCGTGCGGAGGAGGTCGAGCTCCTCGGGAGTCGGGTCGCGGGTCTCGGGCACGTCGTCGGGGACCACGAGTGCGAAACCCGTGGCGGCCACGACGTCCTCGACCGTCACGCCCGGGATGGACCGACGCGAGTCGCATCGAGTGGTCGGCGGTGGCGAAGTCGAAGACCCCGAGGTTGGAGATCACGTAGCGGATCTCGTGGAAGCGGGTGGCCGACGGTCCGGCGGCGGCGGCCCGGCGCGTAGCCGACACCCGACACCACGTCGACCTGCTCGACGAAGGAGCGGGTCGAGTGGTTCGGCACCCAGTAGCTGGTCGAGTGGTTGACCGTGTTGCCCGGCGCGCCGCGCACCCCGACCAGTTGCGCCTTGGGCCGTGCCCATGGCGCCGATGGCGCTGATGTTCTGGTTGCCGGTGCGGTCGATCTGGGACGCCATCATGATCAGGTTGCGACGACCGGACCAGACGACGTCGAACACCCGGCGGTAGGGCATGTGGGACTCGAGCACGAGCGTCGACGGCGCCGCTCCGAGCGGCGGCGCGCCGTCGACCAGGGCGGCGTCGCCGTCGGTCAGGACGAGGTCGGGGGCGAAGGTCGAGCCGGGCCAGCCGGGCGCCGAGGGCGGGTGCCGTCCCGAAGGCGCTGGCCATCACCTCGCCGTCGCCGCGGAAGACGTCGGCACAGGCGATGGCGCAGTACTCGGCCCGGGAGACCCCGGTGGGGGTGGTGTCGGTCATGCGCCCTCCTTGACGGCCTTGGCCGCGGCCCGCTCCTCCGTGGCCTCGCGGACGGCGGTCTGGTAGCCGGCCTCGTCCACGGCCAGGAACCGTTCGGCGAACACGGCCCAGGCGTCAGGGTCGCCCGCCGCCGCCACGTACTCCTTCTGGAACCCCTCGTCTCGCCCGTAGTCGGGCACGCAGGCGGTGAAGTGGGCGCCCCCCGGCGTCTCGATCACGCCGTCGGTCAGGAGGCGGCTGATGCACAGCGACTGGAGCGGACCCTCCGGCGGCGAGCTCCTCGGTCGGCACCACGCGCTCGGTGGTGACGAACCGTCGGTCGGCGGCGCCGAGGAAGAGCTCGTCGAAGAACGGGTCGGGGCCGAGGATCTGGCCCGAGCCGGCGGCGTCGGCCCGGTTGACGTGCACCACGGCGGCGTCGAGGCGCAGGGCGGGCATCGCCACCAGCTCCTCGCCGTCGTCGTAGGGCGAACGAACGGTGCGCAGGACCGGGTTGACCTCGAGCACGTCCGAGCCGAGCCCGGCCCGGGTGGGCAGGAAGGGGACCCGCTGCGACGCGGCCAGGAGGCCCAGGTAGAACATCCCCTCGTCGACCTCCATGGCCTCGATGGCCCCGGACTGCCTCGCCGCCTTGAAGTGGGGATCGGTCGGGATGGAGTCGAGGGTGACGAAGCCGTAGACCGCCTTGCGCACCTTGCCCGCCGCACAGAGCAGCCCGACGTCGGGGCCGCCGTAGGAGACCACGGTCAGGTCGGTCAGGTCGGAACGCAGGATGGCGCGCACGGCGGCCATCGGCTTGCGGCGCGATCCCCAGCCGCCGATGCCGATGGTCATGCCGGAGGAGAGCCCGCCGACGAACTCGTCGAGGGTGAGGCGTTTGTCAGCCATGGGAGGGTCCTGTCTGCCGGGCGCCCGGTCGAACGCCCGGGCGGCGGCCGTCGGTGAGGTCGGTCATCGTGTCGTGTCGGCGTCGCGCTTCTCGACGAAGGCGGCCCGTTGCTCGTCGGCCACGCCGGCCACGTGCAGCTCGTAGGTGAACCCCTGCTCGAGCCGGTAGCTCGACCGCACATCGACCGGGTCGATCCCGTTGAGGGACTCCTTGGCCCGCCGGATGATCGTCGGGCTCTTGGCGGCGATGTCCTCCGCCACCTCGTAGGCGGCGGTCACCAGTTCGTCCCGCGGGCACCACCCGGAGCACCGACCCGTAGTGGTGGAGCTCGGCGGCCGTGGCCGGGTCGGGCGGTGTAGACCATCGACCGCATCCGGTGCTGGGGCACCAGTCGCGACAGGTGGGTGGCGGCACCGAGGGCGCCCCGGTCGACCTCGGGGAGCCCGAACGTGGCGTCGTCCGAGGCCACCACGATGTCGGCGTTGCCGGCGAGACCGACGCCGCCACCCAGGCAGAACCCGTGGACGGCGGCGATGACCGGCACCTCGCACTCGTAGACGGCGGCGAAGGCGGCGAAGCACCCGCGGTTGGCCCCGATCGAGCGCCTCGTCGCCCTCGGCCTGGATCTCCTTGATGTCCACCCCGGCGCAGAAGCCACGACCCTCGGCCCGCAGGATGACCACCCGGTTGTCGGGTACCCGGCCGGCGGCCAGGACGGCGTCGGCCAGCTCGAACCAGCCGGCCACGTCGAGGGCGTTGACCGGCGGGTGGTCGATGACCACCTCGGCGATCCCGGGTCGGTCCTGATGGGTGGTGATGGGCATGGTCGGCTCCGGAGGTCTGCGGCGCGGTCGCGGGCCCGGCCGCCGCGGGCACGGCGGGGCGCGGCCGCGCGGTCGTCGTGCACGGGTGCTGGCTCCCACCCGACACCACGAACGGGCCCGGGGGTTTCCGATCTGATGCAGTGTCAGGTAATAGTGGTGAGGACAGTACCAGTCGGAACCAGGGAGGTAGCAGTGGCAGCGGACCGCAGCACCGACGGCGACGGCCCGCTCGACTTCCACGGACGGGTGGTCGTCGTCACCGGCGGCGGACGGGGCATCGGTCGGGCCGTCACCGAGGCGTTCCTGGCGGCCGGGGCCGATGCCGTGGTGTGCGGCCGCACCGAACTGGCCGGCGGCGACCTGCCGACGGCGACGGACGCCGGCGGGACGGTGCGCACGGCCGGGTTCGTCGCCGCCGACGTGCGGGACCCCGACCAGGCGGCGGCCGTGGTGGCGGCCGCGGTCGACCGGCACGGCCGGGTCGACGTCCTCGTGAACAACGCCGGTGGATCGCCCTACGTGGACGCCGCCACCGCCTCGCCCCGGTTCCTGGCCTCCGTGGTGACCCTCAACCTCCTCGCCCCCCTCTACTGCGCCCAGGCGGCCAACGCCGTCATGCAGGACCAGGAGGACGGCGGGTCGATCGTCAACATCGCCTCGGTCAGCGGCATGCGTCCGTCGCCGGGCACCGCCGCCTACGGCGCGGCGAAGGCCGGACTGTTGAACCTGACCCAGCACGCTGGCCGTCGAATGGGCCCCGAAGGTGCGGGTCAACGCCGTGAGCGGCGGCCTGGTCGCCACCGACGGGGGCGACGACCACTACGGCGGGCCGGCCGGCGTGGCCGCGGTGGCGGCCACCGTGCCGATGGGGCGGTTCGGCACCCCGGCGGACATGGCCGGGATCTGCCTCTTCCTGGCCTCCCCCCTGGCCGCCTACGTGACCGGCGCCAACGTCGTGGCCCACGGCGGCGGCGAGCGCCCGGCGTTCCTCACCGCCGTCGAGCAGTCCGTCGACGGTGACGCCGAAACCGGGGGTGCGGCCGTCGAGCGCCTGCGACGCTCAAGTTCGCCCGGGGCACGGGACGATGGAGTGAGCAGCAGGACCGGACGCTCCGTGGAACCGACCCCGACCGGGGACGGCGGAGCTCCGGCCAGGAGCGGCACGAGTCGCATGCTGACCTACCCGGAGCCGACGTTCACCCTGCAGGGCACTCCCTACCTGGAGTACCTCCCCGTGGTCGACGTCTCCACGGGCCGGCTCCTCGGCATGGAGGCGCTGGTGCGGTGGCGGCACCCCACCCGCGGACGGATCTCGCCCGACCTGCTGATCCCGGCGGCCGAGGCCAGCGGGGACATCGGCCCCCTGACCCGGTGGATCGTGGCGGCCGCCTGCGAGGAGGCCTGCAGCTGGTCCCGCAGCATCCAGCTCGGGGTCAACTGCACGGTCGAGCAGCTGCAGCGGGGCGAGGTCTCCGAGGCGGTGGCCGAGGCCCTGCGACCAGACCGGCTTCCCGAGCGACCAGCTCAACATCGAGGTGACCGAGGACGCCGTCGTCGACCCGACGGCGGCGGCCGACCTCCAGGCCATCAGCGAGATGGGCGTGCAGCTGTCGGTGGACGACGTCGGCACCAACTGGTCCTCGTTCGAACCGTTCAAGCGCCACGCCATCAGCACGGTCAAGATCGACGGGTCCTTCGTCGCCGGCCTCGAGTCCAACCAGGGGATCAACCGCCTGGTGGTCGAGACGGTCATCCACATGGCCCACTCGCTCGGGATGTCGGCCATCGTCGAGCAGGTCGAGACGGCCGCCCAGGTCCGGATCGCCGCCGGCTTCGACGCCGACGCCGCCCAGGGATTCTTCTTCGCCCGTCCGATCTCCAGGGCCGACGCCCGCACGTTCGCCGCCGGGCCGGAGATCCCCGTGTTCTCCCGCACCGAGGCCCGGACGCTGCTGCTGGCCGACGGATCCACCGCGCCGGTGGACTCGATGCTCACCGACGATCGAGCCGGAGCCCGATCGCCTCGGAGGCCCCGCCGAGCATCCGACGGCCCCCCGGTGGTTCCGGACATGGACGTCGCGCCCGGCAGCTGACTGGTCCGACCGGGCCGGCCCGACCCCGAGGGCATCGGGCAACGCGGCGCCCGGAGTGCGTCGCCACGGTCGCGACGCCTGCACCTGCACGCCCGTGCACGCCCCTCGGTGACGGCCATCCGGGACGGTGCGCCCCGTGCCATGGCTACGATGTCGCGTCCGCCCGTCGGACCCTCCTCTTCGCAGGCAGGAGCGGTCCGCGCCCCCGATCGCCTGATATACCCATGCCCGTGAAACTCGCAGTCATCAAGGAGTCGCGCCCGGGGGAGGATCGCGTGGCGATCGTCCCCGAGGTGGCGGCCAAGCTGGCCAAGACCGGCGTCGACGTCGTCGTGCAGTCCGGAGCCGGCGCCGGCGCCCGGTTCGCCGACGACGGAGTTCGTCGAGGCCGGGGCGACGGTGGTCGCCCGACGCCGCCGCGGCGCTGCGGGGCGCCGACGTCGCTCGCGCACGTGCAGCCACTGACCCTCGACGAGGTCGCCGATCCTGCCCGACGGCATCTCGGTGATCAGCTTCCTGCAGCCGGTGGCGGCTCGCCGACGTCGTCCAGGCGCTGGCCGCCAAGGGGCGCCACGGTGTACAGCCTCGACCTGCTGCCCCGCATCAGCCGGGCCCAGTCGATGGACGCCCTCTCGTCGCAGGCCACGGTGGCCGGCTACCGGGCCGGGCTTTCCGCGGCCGAGCACCTGGCCAAGTTCTTCCCGATGTTCATGACCGCGGCGGGCACCGTGCCGCCGGCCAAGGTCCTGGTGATGGGGGCGGGCGTCGCCGGCCTGCAGGCCATCGCCACCGCCCGCCGGCTCGGCGCCGTGGTGCGGGCCTATGACGTGCGGGCCGCGGCCAAGGAGGAGGTGCAGAGCCTCGGGGCCAAGTTCGTCGAGCTCGGCCTCGAGACCCAGGAGGGCGCCGGCGGCTACGCCAAGGAGCAGTCGGCCGAGTACCTGGCCAAGCAGCAGGAGCTGCTCGCCGCCGAGGTGGCCGCCTCCGACGTGGTCATCACCACCGCCCAGATCCCCGGGCGCAAGGCCCCGGTGCTGGTGACCGAGGCGATGGTCGCACGGCATGTCCGAGGGCGCGGTGATCATCGACATGGCCGCCGACTCCGGCGGCAACTGCGAGCTGTCGATGCCCGGCGAGGACGTGCGGGTCGGCGGCGTGACGGTCGTCGGCCTCACCAACCCGCCCGCCTCGATGCCGACCCACGCCAGCTTCCTCTACGCCCGCAACATCGCCAACTTCCTCGGGCCTCATCGTCAACGACGGGGAGCTGGCCCCCGACTTCGACGACGAGATCGTGGCCGGCACCTGCGTGGTCCGGGCCGGGACGGTCGTGCACGGTCCGACGGCCGAGGCGCTGGGACTGGCCGTGCCGGCCCCCGAGCCCGGCGCCCGCACCGCGAAACCACCGACGCGCCGGCGGACGGCGACGACAACGAGCAGGGGGAGTCATGAACACCACGGGAATCCTCGAATTCCTGACCATCTTCATCCTCGCGATCTTCGTCGGGAACGAGGTCGTGGCCCGCGTGCCGAGCATCCTCCACACGCCGCTGATGTCGGGCAGCAACGCCATCCACGGCATCGTGCTGGTCGGCGCCATGATCGTGATGGGGACGGCCTCGGGCACGGCGCAGGTGATCCTCGGCTTCTTCGCCGTGCTGCTGGCCACCCTCAACATCGTGGGCGGCTTCACCGTGACCGACCGCATGCTCGAGATGTTCAAGGCCAAGCCGGCCGACAAGTCGCCCCGCTCGACGTCCGACCGACGATGCCGAGGACGGTGCCAAGTGATCGCCACCGTCGTGGAGGCTCGAGATCATCGACCTCATCTACCTGGCCGCCGCGGTCTGCTTCATCATCGCCCTGAAGGGGCTGAGCTCGCCCAAGCAGGCCCGCAACGGCAACCTCCTGGCCGCCGGCGCCGCCATCGTGGCCGTCGTCGCCACCTTCTCCAACCCCGAAGCTGACTTCGGCCACCACACGACCAACCTGATCCTGGCCCTCGTGGCCATGGTGATCGGGGCGTGGTCATCGCCGTGCCCGTGGCCCGCATGGTGAAGATGACGGCGATGCCCCAGCTGGTGGCCATCTTCAACGGCGTGGGCGGTGGCGCCGCCGCCCTCATCTCGATGGTGGTCTTCCTCCAGCACTCGCAGCTCGCCGACCAAGCCCGCCGTGTACACCATCGCCGAGGGCCTGCTCGGCCTCCTCATCGGCTGCGTCTCGTTCAGCGGAAGCGCCATCGCCTTCGCCAAGCTGCAGGAGCTGATGACCGGGCGGCCGATCACCTACCCGGCCCAGCAGGTCATCAACGGACTGGTCGGCGTGGCCATCGTGGCCCTGGCCGTGGCCACGCTGCTGACCGGCAGCGTGACCGCTGATGGTCGTGACGGCCGTCCTGTCGCTGGTGCTCGGCGTCATCTTCGTCCTGCCCATCGGCGGCGCCGACGTGCCGGTCCTGATCTCGCTGCTGAACTCCTTCACCGGTCTGGCCGTGGCGGCGTCGGGCTTCACGCTCAACAACAACCTGCTCATCATCGCCGGCACCCTGGTCGGTGCCTCGGGCATCCTGCTCACCCGGCTCATGTCCAAGGCCATGGGCCGGTCGCTGGCCAACGTCCTGTTCAGCGCGTTCGGCTCGGTGGTGACGGCCGGCGGCGGCGCCGACGGGACCGGGGAGACGCGCCAGGTGAAGTCCGGCACACCCGAGGACATCGGCGTCCTCCTGGCCTACGCCCGCAAGGTGGCCATCATCCCCGGCTACGGCCTGGCCGTGGCCCAGGCCCAGCACACCGTCCGCGAGCTCGCCGACCTCCTCACCGAACGGGGCGTCGAGGTCTTCTACGCCATCCATCCGGTGGCCGGTCGGATGCCCGGGCACATGAACGTCCTGCTGGCCGAGGCCAACGTGCCCTATGACCAGCTGAAGGAGATGGACGAGGCCAACCCCGAGATGGCGACGTGCGACGTCGCCCTCGTGGTCGGGGCCAACGACACCGTCAACCCGGCGGCCAAGAACACCCCCGGGAGCCCCATCTACGGCATGCCCATCATCAACGCCGACGAGGCCGGAACCATCGTCTTCCTCAAGCGCTCGATGCGGCCCGGGTTCGCCGGCATCGACAACGACCTCCTCTTCGACGAGAAGACCACGCTGCTGTTCGGCGACGCCAAGGACACCTTGAGCAAGTTGGTCGGCGCCGTCCAGGAGTCCTGACCGGCCGGGGTTCCCGCCGGGCTTGGCAACCCGCTGTACCGCCGCCGCGGGGTGGTCGCCGTAGGTCGGGGTCCGTGCACCATCGACCAGGTGGTGACAGCCGGTGGTGGACCGACTCCGGCGGGCGGTCGTCCCGGGATCCCGCATTGCAATATGTGTAGACATCACCTACCGTCGGGCCGTCCGCAGAGGTGGACGCGCAGTGCCGTCGGGGTGAGTCGGACGTCAGTGCGTATCGAAGACGAATCCCCGGGGGTTGGGTCGATGGAGCAGTCCGTTACGCGCGTGTCCCATGTGAGCAAGATCGCCCGGCTGGCCCTGGTCTTGCTGTTGAGTCTCTTCGGGCTCTCCGTGATCGGAGTCGGTGCCGCCGACGCGGCGAGCGCCCCCACCGTCAAGTCGTTGGCGCCGGCCTCGGGCAGCACCGCCGGGGGTACGAGCGTCGTGATCACCGGCACCAACTTCGGCTCGTCGGCCGGCAGCGTGACGGTGACCTTCGGCGGCGTTCCCGCCACGAGCTTCACGCTCACCTCGGCGACCAAGATCACGGCGGTTTCCCCCGCCCTCCGCCGTCGGTTCGGCGCCGGCCGCCGCGGTGGTCGTGACCGTCAGCGGAACCGCCTCCACCGTGCCGTCGGGTGACAGCAACATCTTCGACTACATCCCCTGGGTGTCCGGCGTCGGGCTGATCCCGGCCACGTCCGTCCAGTCGGGCGGCACCGTCACGATCGACGCGGACAGGGACGTGGACGGCCGGCCAGCTGATCTCCACCGGCGGTTGGTCGAACGGACTCACCGCCGGCGTGTACCCGGTCGTCACCGGTGGCACCGGATCCTTCACGGTCGCCTTCGCCGGCACGACCACCGGTAGCGGGACGGGCAGTGTGTCGCCCACCCTCAACGGCGCCGTCGGGTCCGCCGGTACGTCGGTCATCGTCGACGGCAGCGGCTTCACCGGAGCGACGGCCGTCGACTTCGGCGCCACGGCGGCGAGCTTCGTGGTCAACTCGGCCACGCAGATCACCGCCGTCGCCCCGGCCGGCAGCGGGTCCGTCCACATCACCGTGACCCTGCCCGGCTCCACCTCGATCGCCATCCCGGCGAACGACTCCTTCAACTACGTGGCCTCCCCGACCGTCACCGGACTGACGACCATCGCCGATCCGGCCGGTGGTCCGACCGGGGGTGGCACCCAGGTGACCGTCACCGGTACGAGCTTCGACAAGGTGACCGCCGTCGACTTCGGCGCGATACCGGCCACCTCCTTCCTGCTCAACGGCCTCAACTCGATCACCGCCGTGGCCCCGCCCGGCAGCGGCACCGTCGACGTGACCGTCACCACGGCCCTCGGCACGTCCGCCACGAGCCCGGCCGACCAGTACACGTACGATCCCACGCTCACCGTGACCGGCGGCGAGGCCGCCTACACGAATTCGCCCGGTACGTCGGTACCGGTCACCGGCACGAGCCAGTCGGGTACCTCCCTCACCGTCGACGTCGTCGGATCCTGGATCGTCGGGCCAGAAGGTCGGCCTGTCGGGCTTCACCAACGGGGTTCCCCCGGCGACCTATGCCATCGCCTCCACCGTCCCCGGCGTGAGTTTCACCGTCACCCTCCCCGGCGGGACGAACACCACCGGCAGCGGAACCGGTACCGCCCTCGTCCTCGCCACCGTCGCCCCGACGGCGGTGTCCGCCACATCGACCGGCACGGGGACCATCACCCTGACGGCTCCGGGAGCCTGGTACATCGGGCAGGAGGTCTACCTGACCGGCTTCACGAACGGCATCACCACCGGCGACTACGAGGTCATGGCGGGCACCGACGGGTCGTTCGGCGTCACCGTGTCGGGCACCGTCTCCGCCAGCGGGACGGGCACCGTTATCCCCTTGCAGGCCCAGAGCTTCAACGTGGCCACCCTGGTGACCGGGGGAGGGACGATCAACCCCGGCAGCGTCACGATCCCCACCGGGGACCAGCCGGCGTCGGGCACCGTCCGGGTCGTCGGCACGCAGCTCATCTACATCCCGGCCCAGGCGGATCCCACCAGTTACACGGCGTCCGGCTCCACGATATGGCTGACCGACGTGACCACCACCGGACCCCAGTCCGTCACGTTCTCCATCTGCGACTCGGCGCCGGACACGTCCTGTGGCACCGGCACGGTGACCTACAACCCGGGCAACACGGGCCTGTACGTCGGCAACCAGTTGAGTGCACAGGCGTTCGGGACGACTCTCCTCGTGTCCGTGGTCCAGGACACCGGCGGGGGTGTGGTGGCGCCCCCCACCGCCGCCACCGGATCGACGTTCACCACCGTCACCTCTCCCACCCCGGCCGACCTGCCGTCGACGAACGTGCTCCCGGTGGTCGGGATCGGTGGCTACCGGTCCATCACCCCCGTCCCGAGTGGCGTGTCGCTCGTCCCCGGTTCCCTCAGTGTGACCGGAGGCGATGCGGCGACGACCGGTAAGTACACCTCGACCCTCTGCACCCAGGCCATGGGATACGTACCAAACGTGTGCACCGCCAACTTCTTCGGCAACTTCAAGTCGACGTATCCGTACATCGAGACGTCGCTCAACGCCGGGATCCTGGTGCCCGGCGGCACCCAGCTGAGCCTGCCGTCGGTCTCGGCGTCGTGGACCGTCACCGCCACGTCGGGCTCGATCAGTGCGTACCAGACGGAGTTCGCCGTCAGCACGGAGGTGCAGACGATCGGCTTCCTCCCGCTCGATGCCTTCCCGGCCACGCAGGCCTCGTTCCTGGACCAGGGGCTCTCGGCGCCGGCGCCGGTCTACGCCCCCCCCGCCCCCCGCTGGACCGTCGACGTCGCCGCCGCCACCGTCCCCGACGCCCCGACCAACGTGACCGCCACGCCCGGCGCAGGCTCGGCCACGGTGTCGTGGTCGGCCCCGGTGAACGACGGCGGAAGTCCCATCACCGGCTACACGGTCACGTCGTCGCCGGGGTCCTTCCAGTGCACCGCCACGACCACGACGTCGTGCACGGTCAACGGTCTCACCAACGGGACGTCGTACACCTTCACCGTCACCGCGACCAACTCCGTCGGTACCGGCGCGGCGTCGAACTCGTCCACCGGGGTCATACCGACCACGGTGCCCGACGCCCCGACCCAGGTGACGGCCACGCCCGGCAACGCCTCCGCCACGGTGTCGTGGTCGGCGCCGGCCAACGACGGCGGTAGTCCCGTCACCGGCTACACGGTCACGTCGTCGCCGGGGTCCTTCCAATGCACCGCCACGACCACGACGTCGTGCACGGTCAACGGTCTCACCAACGGGACGTCGTACACCTTCACCGTCACCGCGACCAACGCCGACGGTACGGGCGCGGCCTCGAACCCGTCCACCGGGGTCATCCCCCAGGCCGGCGCTCCCGGCGCCCCGACCGGGGTGACGGCCGTCGCCGGCAACGCCTCGGCCGCGGTCTCGTGGACGCCTCCCACCAACGACGGCGGCAGCTCCATCACGGGGTACACGGTGACCTCGACACCCGCCAGCGCCGGGTGCACCGCCACCGCCCCGGCCACCACCTGCACCGTCAGCGGTCTGACCAACGGGACGTCCTACACGTTCCAGGTGACGGCCACCAACGGCAGCGGGACGAGTTCACTGTCGTCGCCCTCCCCGGCGGTCATCCCGGCCACGGTGCCCGACGCCCCCACTCTGGCAGCAGCGGTCGCCGGCAACGGCTCGGCCTCGGTGTCGTGGACGGCGCCCGCCTCCGACGGTGGTGATCCGATCACCCACTACACGGTGACGTCGTCGCCGGGCTCCCTCACGTGCACCGCCACGACGACCACGTCGTGCACGGTGAGCGGCCTCACCAACGGGACGTCCTACACCTTCACTGTCACCGCGACCAACGCCAAGGGAACCGGCGCGGCCTCGTCGCCCTCCACGGCGGTCATCCCGCAGGCAGTGGTGCCGTCCGCCCCGACCGGCGTGAGAGCCAACGCCGGCAACGCCTCGGCCTCGGTGTCCTGGACACCGGGCTCGAACGGTGGATCGCCGATCCTGAGCTACACGGTGACCTCGTCGCCCGCCAGCGCCGGGTGCACCGCCACCGCTCCGGCCACCAGCTGCACCGTCACCGGTCTCACCAACGGGACGCCGTACACCTTCCAGGTGTCGGCCACCAACGCGGTCGGGACCGGACCGTCGTCCAACGCCAGCAGTCAGGTCACGCCCACACCCAACGGCCCCATCAAGGGCTACTGGATGGCCACGGCCAACGGCACCCTGCTGACCAACGGCGCCGCCACGAGCAGTTACGGCTCGCCGGCTGGGCTGGCCCTCAACGCCCCGATCGTGGGATTCACGCCCACCCCGGACCGTCACGGCTACTGGTTCGTGGGCGCCGACGGCGGTGTCTTCAGCTACGGCGACGCCGGATTCTACGGCTCGACCGGTGCCAAGCACCTCAACGCCCCGATCGTGGGAATGGCCTCCACCTCCGACGGCAAGGGCTACTGGCTCGTCGCCGCCGACGGTGGGGTCTTCGCCTACGGTGACGCCGGCTTCGCCGGATCGCTGGGCGGCACCCATCTCAACGCCCCGATCGTCGGCATCGCCGGCAACGGTACGGGTGGCTACCTGCTGGTCGGGGCCGACGGTGGCGTCTTCGCCTACGGCAGCGCCAAGTTCCGGGGCTCGCTGGGCGGTACCCATCTGAACGCCCCCATCGTCGGGATCACGGTGCCGGCCAGCGGCTCGGGCTACTACCTGGCCGCCGCCGACGGGGGTGTCTTCGCCTACGACGCCCCCTTCATGGGATCGGCGTCCGGCGTCACCGACCAGCCGATCATCGGCATCGCCGCCGGCGCCAGCAGTGGCTACGTCCTGACCGGCAACCGGGGCGCGGTCTTCGCGTACCCGGACAGCAACTTCTTCGGCAGCCAGGTGAACTCGGGGGTGACTTCCCCGATCGTGGGCGTCTCGTCCTAGTCGACGGTCGCGTTCCGGCTGCTCGCCGGGCGACGGGATGTCAGCGGGCTCGCCCCATCCACCTCGGTGGGTGGGGCGAGCTTCGCGAAGACCATCAGTCCCTGACTCGTCGGTCGGGTGGAGATGACCATGATCTCCACCGGGCCCTCGTCGATGAGGTGGGTGGCGTCATTCACGACCACCATGTCCCCGTCCGGGAGGTAGCCGACGGCCTGGCGGGCCTGACGCCCCTCCTTCACCAGGGAGACGGTGATCCGCTCGCCGGGCACGTGGTCCGGAGCCAGCTCACCCATCACCGAGTGGAGGTTGACCACGGCCAGGTCCCACTCGGAGGCGGCCTCGACCACCGCGTTGGAGCAGGTCCCGATGCGAAGTCCGGTCCGACGCCCGATGGTGAGCAGCTTGGTCGTCGGGTCGTCGACCTCGGGCACCTCGTCCTTGGCCAGGTCGACGGCCACCGCCAGGTTGAGCAGGGCCTCCAGGCCCTCGAGACCTCGCCGGGCCCGCCGGGCGGTGACCGGGTCCGGGGACTCGGCCATCAGCTGCACGTGGTCGACCACGAACTGGGGAACGACGAGCCCACCGGGCAGGAGGCCGTTCCGGCCGAGGATGAGGAGAAAGCGGTCCATGACGGCCGAGGCGTCGACGAGCAGGGCCTGTCCGGGCAGCGGGCGTGACGGGGGCCCGAGGATGCGGGACAGACCGGCGGCGGCCACGATCTGACGGCCCTTCAGCATGCCGAGGCGCCAGCCGAAGCCGGCGAACACCCAGACGATGCCGGCGGTGATGACGAAGGCGTAGGCGGAACGGACGATGGCCACGAGGGCCATGCCCAGGATGAGGCCGAGGATCATGCCCGAGGTCGAGATGATGGCGGCGGCGAAGATCTCGCCGGGGGGACTCAGGCGGAACAGGCGGAGTCCCCGCTGGAGGCCGCGGTCGAGCGTCCGGCCGACGACCCCTCCGATGACGTAGCTGACGGCGGCACCGATCAGCAGTCCGATGACGTCGCTGTTGCCGAGAGGATTGGAGTGGTGGCCGACTTCGTAGCCCACCAGGGCGCCGAGGAGCACGACGATGAGCCGGACCCCCTCGACGAAGATGACTCCGTGCCGCCGAGGGGCCGAGAGGCTGTCGGTCTGGTTCATCAGGCGCTGCTCCGTCACGGGTCCGGCGGCGCGGGCGCGCGGCCGTCCCGGTAATTGTCGGTCTGCGGGCTGGAATCTTGAGGGGGTGGGTGTTGCCCCGGGGTGGAGGTCGTCTAGGATCGGACCGTGAGACCGGCGGGGCTCCGGCAGTAGAGCAGCCCCCGTTTTTGCGGTTGTCGAACTCAAACTGACACTGAGAGTGAAGATCTGACCACGAGAACAGGTGGAGGACGGGGCCGACCGGGCCTCCTACCTGCTTCCGACCGACCTACTCCCATGACAGAGTCCCCCGAACCCACCACCCCCGTGTCCGAGCCCGCGCCCGCGGACGGCCTGATGCCGGACGCATTCGGCCGGACCGGAGCCGCATCCGGCGCTCCGGACCAGCCGGTGGTCGTGCCCGGAGCCTCCAGCCGACCGGTTCCCCAGCTCGTGCCCAGCCTGGACGTCCCGGATCCGGGAGCCGAGGAGGTGGCCGGCCGTGGCGACCTCCGGGCCCGTCGCATCGGAGCCGCCGTGGCCGCCGCCGCCGTGTTCGCCATGGTGATCGCGCTGATCACCTCGTTGGTGGCGACGTCGGCCACCGCCACGCACCGGCCCGCCGCGGCCGCTCCGTACGCCTCGACCTACGCCGGCAACCGCTCGGCTGCCTCCACGCACCGGGCGTCGCACCTGCCCGCCGCCACGAGCACCCCGGCCCCGGCGCCCCCGGCCGTCGCCGACTCCACCCCGCTGCAGTCGCACGAGGTGTTCGGCTATGCGCCCTACTGGACGTTGCCCCAGTCGTCGGGTTTCGACGTCACCGACCTGAGCACGCTCGCCTATTTCAGCGTCGACGCCAATGCCGACGGCACCCTCGACCAGAGTGGTCCCGGCTGGAACGGCTACGAGAGCCAGGACCTGGTGGATCTGGTGAACCGGTCGCACGCGGCCGGTGACCGGGTCGTTCTCACCATCACCTGCTTCTCCCAACAGACACTGGACGCCATCACGTCGGATCCGAACGCTCCGGCCCGGCTGGCCGCGTCCCTGATCTCGGCGGTCGAGGCCAAGAACCTGGACGGCGTCAACTTCGACTTCGAGGGGGAGGGGAGCGCCGATCAGGTCGGACTCACCAATCTCATCACCAAGGTGTCCAACGCCCTCCATGCCACCGACCCGCACTGGCAGGTCACCATGGCCGTCTACGCCAGCGCGGCGGGCGATCCCAACGGCTTCTACAACATCGGCGCCATCGCCCCGGCCGTCGACGGCTTCTTCGTCATGGCCTACGACATGAACTCCCGGTCCCAGCCGAGCCCGACGTCACCCCTGTTCGGTGGCAATTTCAGCGATGCCGAGGCCATCGAGCAGTTCCTCAAGCTGGTGCCGGCCTCGAAGATCATCCTCGGCCTCCCGTACTACGGATATGACTGGCCGACCACGAACGGCACGGCGGGCGCCGCGGCCACCGGCTCGGAGTCACCCCTCAGCTACGCCACCATCAAGGCCGCGGGGCACCCGACCTACTGGGACCCGACCACGGATACGCCGTGGACCTCGTACCAGGTGGGCACCCAGTGGCACACGACCTACTACGACGACCCCACCTCGTTGGCGATGAAGGCACAGCTCGCCAACTTCTTCCACATCGGCGGGGTGGGTATCTGGGCCCTCGGCATGGACGGCAACGACCCGGCCATGATCGCCGCCCTGCTCGGCAACGCCCCGGCGGCCAAGGACTCGTTGACCGGACCGCCCGCCGGGAGCGGCTACCTGACCTTCGCCACGTTCGCCGGGGTCCCGAACGTCGCCATGACCCCGGTGGCTTCGACCCCCACGGGGGGCACCCAGACGCTCATCGGCTTCCTCGGGGGCGTCGGCACCACCGATCCGGCGTTGGCCTGCCTGTCGACCGGGCCGCCGCTCCCGGTGTGGTCGTTCAGCACGTTGCCCGGCGTGTACGTGGTGACCGCCACCCCACCGGTCAACTGCGCCAGCGCCGTCTGGACGTTCCCGGTGCCGGCACCGACGACGGCGCCCCCGCCGGCATCGGCACCACCCACGACCACCACCACCACGCCGCCGCCGACGACCACCTCCACGACCCACCCGCCTACCACCACCACCAGCACGACGACCACGACGACGACCGAGCCACCCACCTCGACGACGACCACGACCCTCGCGCCGTGATCCACCTCGGGTCGACCGCCGGATCCCGGGCGTGCCGGGGCGGCCCGGCCGGCGGCTAATCTCTGCAGGCACCCGGGGGTGTAGCTCAGCTGGTAGAGCGCTACGTTCGCAATGTAGAAGTCGGCGGTTCGAGTCCGCTCACCTCCACGGATGTTGTAGAAATCACAACGTCATCCCTGGTCGGAACCTGAACTTTGCTGACCACGTGATGACCTTGGATGTCCTACTCCAACTCGTTCCCCTCAGATCTTCAGCATCCTGACATATAGAATCAAAATGGGCCGTGGGGCACCCTCTCCTCTCCAAGCACCCGCAATGACCGCTTACTCACGGTTCGTGGGCCCTCGCACCGGACATTGAGTGCTGCGTTAGCCTGCTTGGATCTAGTTGCGACGGCCGGATGATGCGGGGGTTCTGGTGGGGAAGTCTTGGCGGGTTCTTGCGGTCGTTCTAGTTCTGGCGTCGGCGGGCGTGGCCGTCCTTGAAGTTTCACCGGCCTCGACCGCGGGTGCCGCTGCACTGAATCGATCACCAGCACGTTTCGAGGTTTCCACCCTGCCCTCTGGGAAAGCCGCGAACCGAATAGCCAATGGCGAGGGTGGGGCGAGACGGGTCTCTCCAGCGAGGACGGGCGCGGCAAGGTTGGACTCACTGGTTTCCGGGTTCGGGCTTGGATGCCCCAGTTACCCTTACACCGGTTCCGATCCTGGCTCGGTGTTGACGATGGGCGATTCCTACTCCTCAGGGGAGGGTCTCGGCTCGTCTCCCGAAGGGGGAGATTGCTTCGATCCCAATACTGAGACCTCAACGGACAAGTGTCACCGCTCGTCCTATGCGTACTCTGCCGAAGTGCTCCCAGATCAGTCCCACACCTTCATCGCCTGTTCGGGTGCGACGATCATCGATGTCACATCGAAGGGCCAATACGGCGAAGGTTCGCAGCTCGGCCAGATCGGCAATCCCTCCACGGTGATGCTCACTCTGGGTGGGGACGATCTGGACTTCACGGCAGGTCTCGGTTCGTGCATCTCCGCCTATCCATTCGAGACCCCGCTGTTCGGTTCTCAGACCGGGCACAGTGACGGCATTCTGGGTGGCCAGACCAACAACTGCCAGGGATGGATCAACGCCGACGAGGAAGTCGTCTCTGCAAATGGCTCCCAGCCCTCGGAGATGCAGTCTGATCTCGAGAACACCTACGAGCAGATCCTGGCCAAGCTGTCCCCGACCGCGTCACTCCTGGTGGGGAACTACCCCCAGATCTTTCCGCCGACGTCTGGCTCAGGCAGCTACACCAGTCTGCCACTCTCCGACGGACCGTTCTGTGTGGCTGGCGCAGATGAAATCGGCTTCTCTGCGCCGGAGGTGAGTCAGTTCAATGATGTGGAGGCGAAGCTAAATCGAGTCCATCGCCAACGCGATCCACGCCATCCAGTCCACTGGTGATACGAGGATCCAGCTGGTCGACCTCAACACCGCACTCGCCGGTCACACGGTTTCGTGTGGTGACTCCGGTCGACTGGAGCCCTATATCAATGGCGTGGTGGTTGCACCCGGGGCTGGATTGTTCGGCTCCGCCTGGAAGGACTTCGATCAGCAACGCCAGCTTCCATCCGACGGCGGATGGCCAGGCGGCCATGGGTGAGGCCTTCGGAGCCGAGGCTGCTTCCACGCCGGCGCTGTCCATCGTCACGCCCGCACCTTCGTATTCGTCGGCGCAACAGCTTGTTCCCTACCAGGTGTCGATTCAAGCCGTTGGTGGCACTGGAACTGCCCCCACCTGGGCTGTTTCCTCAGGAAGCCTCCCGCCCGGACTGAGCGCTGTCCCAGCAGGGCATTAGCCCGAAATCAGCACGTCCATTTCCGGTAATCCGACCACTGCCGGCAGCTACCTTCGACCTCGGGGCGCAGGTCACGACCGATGGTGTTCTCCCGGGGGTCAGACAGGCCATCACCATCGACGTGGGCAGCAGTGCCCCGTGCACCATCATGGCGGCTAACCAGGTCAACGACAAGAGCTGGTCCACTCCGTCGTCGTGGTATCAGGACCAGGTGCCCAGACCAGCGACGTGGCCTGCCTCGGCGACAGGTCGATGTCCGTCTCCGGCGACGTGACAGTTGCAGCAGTTCTCGGTCAGGAGGGGGATCTCGGTGTCTACGGGCAATTGACACTGACCAGCACTTCGGTCGCATCGTCGGTCAGCGACCTCATGTGACCGGGACGGTCACGCCCGAGGCCGGCGTCACCTTCCATGTGGCGGATGCCGAGACCTACAGCCAGGGCTACGCCCAGATCGCAGGTGGCACGATCGGCGGCCCCGGCACGTTCGTGATCGACCCGAACTGCCTGATGGACGTGATCACCGGCACGACAGCCGGGACAGGTCACGAACAATGGCGACGTGGAGGTCGACTCGCCAGTTCAATCTCGGCGGTTACTTCACCAACAACGGGCTGATCTTCGGCGACGGCAACATCGAATCGACCGCAACCCCACCTCCAACGCTCACCGATGCCGAGGGACCACCCGACGGCGGCGGCACTATGGGGATCGATGTGCCTGTCGACTACCAAGGTATCGTCCTCATCCCCGATGCATCGACCATGACGCTGAGCTATCCAACGACTGGTGGGACCTGGACTGGTGATGGCGAGCTCCTACTCTTCGAAACCTCGCTCACCGATCCAACATTCGCTGGCCTGGCCGATCTCTATTCCCTCTACGGGAGCGTGAGTCCCACCAGCCCAGTGTCGCTCCCGACGCTGACCGAGAGTGTCGGTGGCTCGTTCGGGGGCACCACGCCGATCACCGTCCCCGCGGGAAACACACTGGCGTTGGAAAGCGGCTGTTCGAACTCGTCGACAACGGGGACCATGGTCAACGATGGGACCATCTCGCTAGAAAGTGGCTGCAATGGGCTCAACCTCGGCGGACCGCTCACCAACAACGGCACCATCAACGGTGGCGGAGCGATCGAGTCGCCGCTGTCGCCACCGCCGACCCTGACCAATGCATCTGGCGGCACCATCACCCCGTCGCAGTTTCCCGGAGCGGAACAAGGTGGTGAGTATCTCACTGTGAAGATTCCGCTCGACAACGAAGGAATAGAAACCATCCCATCCGGAGCGACGCTCGAGCTTGATGCTTCTGCGACTGGTGGGACCTGGACTGGTGATGGCGAGCTCCTACTCTTCGAAACCTCGCTCACCGATCCAACATTCGCTGGCCTGGCCAATCTCTATTCCCTCTACGGGAGCGTGAGTTCCACCAGCCCAGTGCGCTCCCGACGCTGACCCACGAGAGTGTCGGTGGCTCGTTCGGGGGCACCACGCCGATCACCGTCCCCGCGGGAAACACACTGGCGTTGGAAAGCGGCTGTTCGAACTCGTCGACAACGGGGACCATGGTCAACGATGGGACCATCTCGCTCGAAAGTGGCTGCAATGGGCTCAACCTCGGCGGACCGCTCACCAACAACGGCACCATCAACGGTGGCGGAGCGATCGAGTCGCCGCTGTCGCCACCGCCGACCCTGACCAATGCATCTGGCGAGCACCATCACCACCCGTCGCAGTTTCCCGGAGCGGAACAAGGTGGTGAGTATCTCACTGTGAAGATTCCGCTCGACAACGAAGGAATAGAAAACCATCCCATCCGGAGCGACGCTCTCAGAGCTTGATGCTTCTGCGACTGGTGGGACCTGGACTGGTGATGGCAGCTCCTACTCTTCGAAACCTCGCTCACCGATCCAACATTCGCTCGCCTGGCCGATCTCTATTCCCTCTACGGGAGCGTGAGTTCCACCAGCCCAGTGTCGCTCCCGACGCTGACCGAGAGTGTCGGTGGCTCATTCGGGGGCACCACGCCGATCACCGTCCCCGCGGGAAACACACTGGCGTTGGAAAGCGGCTGTTCGAACTCGTCGACAACGGGGACCATGGTCAACGATGCGACCATCTCGCTAGAAAACTGGCTGCAATGGGCTCAACCTCGGCGGACCGCTCACCAACAACGGCACCATCAACGGTGGCGGAGCGATCCAGTCGCCGCTGTCGCCACCGCCGACCCTGACCAATGCATCTGGCGGCACCATCACCCCGTCGCAGTTTCCCGAGCGAACAAGGTGGTGAGTATCTCACTGTGAAGATTCCGCTCGACAACAAAGGAATAGAAACCATCCCATCCGGAGCGACGCTCAAGCTTGATGCTTCTGCGACTGGTGGGACCTGGACTGGTGATGGCGAGCTCCTTCTTCTTCGAAACCTCGCTCACCGACATCCAACATTCGCTGGCCTGGCCGATCTCTATTCCCTCTACGGGAGCGTGAGTTCCACCAGCCCAGTGTCGCTCCCGACGCTGACCGAGAGTGTCGGTGGCTCGTTCGGGGCACCACGCCGATCACCGTCCCCGCGGGAAACACACTGGCGTTGGAAAGCGGCTGTTCGAACTCGTCGACAACAACGGGGACCATGGTCAACGATGGGACCATCTCGCTAGAAAGTGGCTGCGATGGGCTCAACCTCTGCGGACCGCTCACCAACAACGGCACCATCAACGGTGGCGGAGCGATCTAGTCGCCGCTGTCGCCACCGCCGACCCTGACTGTCGGCCATTCGAGCACCATCGCCAAGACAATCACGATCGACGTACCGATCGATCGATCTTTCAGGCAAGGCCCAGTCGATCAAGTTCACCTCGAAGCCTCCCGCTTCCGCTGCGGTCGGAGGTGCTCTACACCAGTGACGGCCAAGGGGGGAAGTCCGGGAGCCCAGTGCTGTTCTCCTCTTGGTCGCTGTCTGATTGCACGGTATCTGTGCTGTTGTTTCCTTCGAAGCCACCGGAACGTGCTCATCTAGGCGAACCAGGCAGGTAGCTTCACCTACGCATCTGCGCCGACGGCTACTCAGAGCATCTCGGTGGGTTCCAGTGCTCCAGCCATCACCAGCGTCGCAGGGGTGTCGGTGGCAGCAGGCTCATCGATCACCTTCACGTACGACCTCCGGCCCCGGGGCCGAAGCTCACCGAGGAAGGGCAGCTCCAGGAGAAGTTCACCAAAGGACAGGCCTGCCACGATCTCGGCACTGCCAGCTCGACCGATGCTCTCGGTGCCTATGACCTCACGATCACCGCAACGTTCGGCAAGGCAGTCCACTCAGGTCGTCACCCAAACGTTCACGCTCACTGTCACCTGATCAGCCCTTAGACAGGCCCGTAGCCGCGGTTGCCCGGTCATGCTCCGAAATGCTCAAACTCGGCCTCAAGGCGTTCGCACCCCTGAGGAGTGCGCATCACGACACCGGCTTTCAACAACTCCCGGCGGATCGTCGTTAGATCGACGTCAAGCAGCGCTCCGATCACCTTGAGCGAGTTCCCGACTCGTAGAGATGCTGGGCCTCAATCACATCGTCAAGTCCAAGTTTGGGGTGCCGCCGAGGTGCGCCTTGTCGCCGCGCATGCTCAAGCACCGTCTGCGACTGATGCCGTGCTCCTCGACGGCACGACCAGCCGTCCTCCATGGCTTCGGAGTCACGAGCGTCAGCTGTCGGGGTGGGGAGGTCGACGGAGCCGAATTCGGTCACGCCCCGTGGTCCGCCCGCCGTGGCGACGGATGCCACGTCCGGCATCCACCCTGACCGGGATGTGCCGTTTCCGGACCGACGCCCCGGGTACGGGTCGGAACAGCGCTGGGTGACACCCGGATGCCCCACCGACCGACGACGCCCTGGACGAAGGGCCGAGGTCGTACCCCCCAGGAGGGTCGAACGTGGCTGAATCGGAACAGACCAACGGACACGTCAGCACGGCGCGCCTCGGCGACGAGGCCGTCGGGCGCGGCGCCGGCGGCGAGAGCCACCAGACGGCCGGGGACGGGCGACCCAGACTGACCACCCAGCAGGGCGTGGTGGTGGCCGACGACCAGAACACTCTGCGGATGGGGGACCGAGGCCCGGCGGCGCTCGAGGACTTCCACTTCCGGGAGAAGATCTTCCATTTCGATCACGAGCGGATCCCCGAGCGGGTGGTCCATGCCCGCGGCTACGGCGCCCACGGCTACTTCGAGAACTACGGGTCCCTGGCCGACATCACCCGGGCCGGCCTGTTCCAGAACGAGGGCCAGCGCACGCCGGCGTTCGTGCGTTTCTCGACGGTGGCCGGCAGCGCAGGATCGAGTGATCTGGCCCGTGACGTCCGCGGGTTCGCCGTGAAGCTCTACACCGAGGAGGGCAACTGGGACATCGTGGGGAACAACATCCCGGTGTTCTTCATCCAGGACGCCATGAAGTTCCCCGACCTCATCCACGCCGCCAAGGCGGAGCCCGATCGTGGCTTCCCCCAGGCCCAGACCGCCCACGACAATTTCTGGGACTTCGCCTCGCTGATGCCCGAGTCGACCCACATGCTGCTGTGGGCCATGTCCGACCGGGCGATCCCGCGCTCCTTCCGGTTCATGGAGGGATTCGGGGTCCACACCTTCCGCCTCGTCACGGCCGAGGGTCGCTCGACGTACGTGAAGTTCCACTGGAAGCCGAAGGACGGTCTGCAGTCCGTGGTGTGGAACGAGGCGGTCAAGATCAACGGGGCCGACCCCGATTTCCATCGACGCGACCTGTGGGACGCCATCAACCGGGGAGATTTCCCCGAGTGGGAGCTGGGACTGCAACTGTTCGACGACGAGTTCGCCGACCGGTTCCCCTTCGACATCCTCGACCCGACCAAGCTCATCCCCGAGGAGGACGTTCCGGTCCGCCGGGTCGGTCGCCTGGTGCTCGACCGGGTGGTGGACAACTTCTTCGCGGAAACAGAGCAGGTGGCGTTCTGCACCCAGAACATCGTCCCCGGCATCGACTTCACCGACGATCCCCTGCTGCAGGGCCGGAACTTCTCCTACCTCGACACCCAGCTGAAGCGACTCGGGAGCCCGAACTTCACCCGGCTCGACATCAACGCGCCCAAGTGCCCGTTCGCCACGTTCCAGCAGGACGGGCACATGGCCACGTCCAACCCGGTGGGCCGGGCCAACTACGAGCCGAACTCGTGGCCGGTGGGCGAAGGAGGGCCCCGCGAGGACCCAGACGTCGGCTTCGTGTCCGTGCCGACCACCGCCACGGGACCGAAGCGTCGGGTCCGACCGGAGCTGTTCGCCGACCACTACAGCCAGGCCCGGCAGTTCTACCGGAGTCAGACCGCCATCGAGCGGCGCCACATCGGTGACGCCTTCGTCTTCGAACTGAGCAAGTGCGAGCGGCCGGAGATCCGCACCCGCATGGTCAGTGGGCTGGTCAACGTCGACGAGGACCTCGCCTCGTACGTCTCGGAGGGACTGGGGCTGGCCGGGCGGCCGGACCCGGCCCCGCCCGCCCGCCCGCCGATCACCGACCTGGCACCGTCGCCCGGGCTGAGCATCGTGGCCAACGGTCCCGGGACCTTCGCCGGACGCAAGCTCGGCGTCCTGGTGGGCGACGGGACCAGCCGCCGGTTGCTCGACCTGGTGCGCCAGGCCGCCGAGGCGGCCCGGGTGGACGTCGAGGTGGTGGGTGCGAGCGTGGGCGGGGTGGCCGACGGTGACGGCGACCTGGTCCCCGTGGACCAGAAGGTGGAAGGCGCCCCCTCGGTGCTCTACGACGCCGTGATGGTTCTCACGGCCACGTCCTCCGCTCCCCGGCTCGCCCGCGACCCGGCCGTCCGGGACTTCCTGTTCGACGCCTTCGCCCACTGCAAGTTCATCGGTTACGCACAGCAGGCGGGGGAGCTGTTGGCCGCCGTCGGACTGGACGACAGGATGGACGACGGATTCCAGGTGGTTACCGGTCCCGAGGACATCGACGAGTTCCTCGGGCGCTGCGCCGGATTGCGCTTCTGGGACCGCCAGGCCGCCCTGGTGTGAGCCCGGCGACCCGGGCGGTCAGCCGATGGGCGGGTCCTCTCCGACCAGCCCGTCGACCGATTCCCGGAGCAGGTCGGCGTGGCCCACGTGCCGGGCGTACTCCTCGATGAGGTCGACCATGGTCCGCCGGAGGCTGGGGGCCCGTCCGTCGGGCCAGGGCTGAGCCACCAGCCGGTCCAGGCCGCCGCCGGCCAGCGCCTCGGTGACGGCCGCCCGGGACCGTGCCACCGCCTCGTGCCAGAGGCGGTAGAGGTCGTCGGGGTCGTCGCCGGACCCGGTACGCCACTCCCAGTCCGGGTCGGTGTCGAAGTCGACCTCGTCGAAAGGGGGATGGGCGGGCCGGTCCCACAGCCGGACCGATAAGTAATGGTCCTCGACCAGCGCCAGGTGCTTGACGAGGCCGCCCAGGGTCATGGTAGACGGGCCCACGGTGGCTCCGAGGCCGACGGCGTCGAGGCCGCCCGTCTTCCAGGCGAAGATGGATCGTTGGCGTTCCAGGGAGCCGACCAGGGTGGCCACCTCGTCGCCGGCCACGGGCGGTTCGATACGGGTGGAGGCGTCGTCGGGACTCACGAGACGACCGTACCCCGGCCGCCCCGGTCAACGCCCGGGCCGATCCCGCCATCCACGACCCGCTCAGCCCGATGCGAGTTCGGCGAAGCGGAAGCAGTCGGGCTGGTGGTCGTTGACCAGGCCGGCCGCCTGCATCAGCGAGTAGCACGTCGTCGGACCGACGAATCGGAATCCCCGGCCCTTCAGTTCCTTGCTGAGCGCCGCCGACTCGGGGGTCGACGCCGGTAGCCGCTCCCCGGCCGGTCGGACCGGCGTCCGGGGACGACCGCCGACGGCGGACCACAGGAGGCGGTCCAGACTGTCGCCGGCCTGTTGCAGGGCGAGGACGGCGGCGGCGTTGGACACGGTCGACTCGACCTTGCCGCGGTGACGGATGATGCCCGGGTCCTCGAGCAGCCGGTCCACGTCGCCGGCGGTGAAGCGGGCCACGGTGCCGGGGTCGAACCCGGCGAACGCCGAACGGTAGCCGTCCCGTCGGCGCAGCACGGTGAGCCAGCTCAGGCCGGACTGGGCCCCTTCGAGGGTCAGGAGCTCGAAGAGCCGGGCGTCGTCGTGCACCGGAACGCCCCACTCCTCGTCGTGGTACGCCTGCAACTCCGCATGCTCCGCCCAGCCGCATCTCGTCACCGTCACCCGGCCCGTCATGCCACGATCATGGCCCACCGGAAGGGGAGGGTCGATGGCGACCTCCTGCGGTGGCGCCCGGTGGCGCCGGCCGTCCGGTGACGCCCGCTTACCGCTCGACGGTCCCCCCGACCGCCGGACTGCGACCGGCCAGCAGCTCGACCCCGTCGCCCTCGAGGTCGCGGAGGGCCCCGGTCCGACCCGACATGGCCAGGATCATGGACAGGAGCGGACCGGCGACCTCGGGTCCGGTCCCGTGGGTCCAGTCGACATCCGTCGCCCGCAGACCGAGTCCGGCCACGCGACGCCTGGCCCCGAGGAGGAAGTTCGTCTTCACGTAGTTGTCGGCCACGGCCACCAGCGTGTCGGCGGGGACGGCGTGGACGATCCCGAGGGGCCGGCGGATGTCCTCCCCGTGCACCACGATCTCCCCCAGCATCACGACGACGGGAGCTGGCGGGTGGTTGGTCGTCGTCGTACGGGCCCGCAGCCGGCGCACCATCTGCTCGGGTGGAAGTTCGGCCAGACGACGGGCCCCACGGTCCGCGAAGACGTCGAAACGGAAACCGGCCCGGACGAACTCCCGGTAGAAGTGGGGGATGGTCTGCTCGGAGGCGGCCAGGATGTGACCGGCGGTGGCGTGGACGGACCATCCGTCGCACCAGGACGGCGCCGCCCACTGCTCCGGCGTCAATTCCTCCCACGTGTCCGCCATGGCCGCCCGTTCGGTGTGGATGCGGTCCCAGGTGCGGGTGGTCGTCACCGACGGCACCTCATGCCATCCGATCCGGTCCGGGGTCCCCACCGGACACCACGATGGCCAGTCGACCGAGGTAGTGGTCCCACCCGCCCGTGTGGTCGCCGACGGCGTCCTCGGGCAGGCCGGAGTGGGTGAGCCGGACGGTCGTCCCCTCCCCCTCGGGCACCAGATCGATCCGGACGGTGGTGGAGCCGGCCGGGATGGGGTGGTCCGGTTCGGACCAGCCGAAGCTGTAGACGACCCGGGTGTCGGGTTCGACCTCGAGGAACTCCCCGGCCGACCAGTGGTCGCCACCCATCAGGGCCCGGTAGGTCCCTCCGGGCCGCGGGTCCAGTTCGACCTCGGCCCCACCCCACTGTTCGAATTTGGCGGGATCCACCAGGAACGGGAAGATCACGTCGGGGGAGGCCTCGATGTAGACCTCACGGATCAGTTCAGCCACGGGTGTCACTCCTGCTCTGTCGTCGGTTCCGCTGCTCCGCCTCGGCCGCCACGCGGAGGCGTTCGAGGCCGTCGGTCCAGTAGTCCTCGAGGAAGGCCCGGAGCCGGGCCATCTCCTCGTGGTTCGACCGGTAGAGGCGACGGGTGCCGTCGCGCCGCTCGACGACCAGGTTGGCCGCCTTCAGCACGGCGAGGTGCTGGGAGACGGCGGACCGCGAGACCGCACCCACGCGTTCGGCGATCTCGGTCGCCGGTAGCTCGCGCGACCAGACGAGTCGGAGGATCTCGCGGCGCCGGGGCTCGGCCACCGCTTTCAACGCTGCGTCCACGGCCCTAGTTAAGTATCTACTTACGTAAGTGTCAACTGAATTAGCGACCGGTTCGTCGGACGGGTGGGACACCTGGCAAGATCTGCACGGATGGCGGGTAGTGCAATACACCACGACGTGGTCAAGAGGGGGAGTCCTTGTTCGCATCTCGCCGCCGTCCGTCAGCCCGGGTCGCCGTGGCCGCCCTCGGCATGTCCCTGTTGGGGATGTCCCCGGCCCTGGTCGCCGACGGCCCATCGGCCGCCGCGGCCGCCGCCCACGAGTTGCACGCCGGCGGCTCGGTCGAGGAGGCGTGGCTCACGGGGGCCGGTCCCGGTGACTCGATCACCCTGGAGCACGACGGCGCCGCCGTGTCCGGGGTCGCCGGCACGCCCGGAAAGGCCGACGCCCTCGGGTCGCTGATCGTCCGGGGTCTGACGGCGGGGTCGGGGTACGCATGGCACGACACCACCCGCGGCCAGACCACCGCCACCTTCGCGGTGCTCGCCCCGGGGGCGGATCCGGCCACCGATTCGGCCCTGTACACCGACCAGCCCATGCACCAGGGGCTCAACTACATCACCATGCGGGACGGCATCCAGCTGGCGGCCACCGTGCGCTACCCCTACGGCGTCACCTGCACGGCCTCGGCCCCGTGCCCGACGGTCATCGAGTATTCGGGGTACGCCACGGCCGGCCCCACCGATCCGATCCCCAGCCTTCTCTCCCAGGCCCTCGGCACGCCGTGTACCGGGTGCGGTGACCCGAACCTGTTGCCCGACAGCGCCACCGACGTGGGCGCCGTGCTCGCCCGCGTGTCCGGGTTCGCCACGGTCAGCCTCCAGATGCGCGGCACCGGATGCTCGGGGGGCGCCTTCGACCTCTTCGGCTACCCGTCCGACTACGACGCCTACGACGCCATCGAGATCGTGGCCCACCAGGACTGGGTGGCGCACCATCACGTCGGCATGGTGGGCATCAGCTACTCGGGACTGTCCGAGCTCCCCTCGGCGGGCACGGATCCACCGGACCTGGCGGCCATCGCCCCCATGAGCCCGACCGACGACCTGTTCTCCACCGGTTACCCCGGTGGGATCTACAACGACGGGTTCGCGGCCGGTTGGATCGGCGACCGCATCGACGACGCCAGGGCGGCCGCCAAGCTGGTGAACGGGCACCTCGCCCCGTTGGCGAGCACCCCGGTGTCGAAGGTGGGCCAGCCCTGGGTGTACTACGAGATCGACGCGGAACTGGCGGCCTCGGCCGGTGCCTCGTCGACCTGCCTGGCCGACCAGGCGCTCCACGGCCAGTCCGAGAGCCTGTCTTCGCTGGTGGGCCCCAAACTGGTGGCGCCACACACGGGACCGGGGCGCGAGGCGTCGCTGTTCGACCGGCGTTCCATGGACGGGTGGGCGTCCCGGATCACCGTGCCGGTGTTCATCTCCGGAGCGCTGCAGGACGAGCAGACCGGTCCCCAGTGGACCGCGCTGCTGTCGGCGCTGCCCAAGAAGGTGCCGGTCTACGCAACGATGGTGAACGGCAACCACATCGATTCCACCGACCCGCAGACCCTGAGCCGGTGGCTCGAGTTCCTCGACATCTACGTGGCCGACAAGGTCCCGACCAAGGTGAACGCCCTCGAGGGGCTGGTGCTCGACTCCTTCACCAGCTTCGCGTCGGGCACGTCGGCCCAGGCGCCGCTGCCGGCCATCCGGTTCACCGGCGACACGTCGCCCGGCCAGGCGCGGCACGACTTCGCCACCCATACCCCCCGGGTGGAGGTCCACTTCGACAACGGGGCGGGGGCGGCCGGTCCCGGCGATCCCCAGTCGACCTACTCGGCCGCCTTCACCCAGTGGCCACCCGCCGGGCAGGTGGCGAGCTGGTGGATCGGCAGCGGGGGTTCGCTCGGGGCCGCATCCTCGGCGCCCACCCCGTCGGGCCACGCGTCGCTCCGGCTCGATCCGGGAGCGCGACCGGCCACCAGCCTGCCACCGAGTGGGAACGCCTGGTCCGCGGATCCCGGGTGGGACTGGACCCCGGTCCCACCCGCCGACGGGCTGGGGTTCCAGACGGCCCCGTTCACCAGGGACACCACGATCGTGGGACCGGCCACCCTCGATCTGTGGGTCGAGTCCTCCTCGCCGGTCGTCGACCTGCAGGCCACCGTGACCGAGGTGCGCCCCTCGGCCGGCCAGGAGGAGTACGTCACCTCCGGCTTCCTACGCAGTTCGAACCAGGTCGACCTCCCGACCTCCACCCCGCTCTTCACGGCACCCGCGTACCAGGGCTCGGAGGCCAAGTACCTGAGCCCGCACACCTACTCGCTGGTCAAGATCCCGATCGATCCGGTGGTCCACACCTTCCGGCCGGGAACCGAACTCCGGGTGGTGGTGTCGGCCCCCGGAGGCGACCGCCCGACCTGGGAGTTCGACACCCTGGACAACGGGAACCAGAAGGCGTCGATCCACTTCGGCGGATCGGAGGCCTCCGAGCTGGTGGTCGACGTGGTCCACGGGGTGCCGGCGACCCCCACGCTGCCCGCCTGCGGGTCGTTGCGGGGCGAGCCCTGCCGCACCTACCAGGCCGAGGGCAATCAGGGGTGACGTGGGTTCCCCCGTACCCCCGGCTCACCGCAGCCGGTCCACCCGGGCCAGCGCCTGCTCGGCCTCGTCCATGAGGCGGCCGACCAGCTCGCCGGCGGGCACCAGCCCGTCGATGGCGCCGACCCCCTGGCCGCTGGGGTAGCACTCCCGGGACGGGTCGACGTCGGGGTCGTCCGGGCCGGTGGGGAGGTGGAGGACACCCTCCCGGATCGACGCCAGCATCTGCTCGGGAAAGGGGACCAGCTCATCGGGGTGGCGGTCGAAGTAGGAGGTCCGCTCGTTGGCGATCACCCGCATCGGCTTGCCGCTGTAGGAGCGGCTGACCGTCGTCTGGCTCTCGTCGGCGGCGAGCAGGGCGTCGTGGTAGCCCGGCGAGACGCGGGCTTCGGGCGTGGCGATGAACCGGGTGCCGATCCACACGCCGTCGGCCCCGAGGGCCAGGGCGGCCGCCACCCCCCGCCCGTCGACGATGCCGCCGGCCGCCACCACGGGGACGCGGTCACCCACGGCGTCGACGATCTGGGGTACGAGGGGGAGGGTGGCCACCCGTCCGGTGTGGCCGCCGGCCTCCGTGCCCTGGGCGACCACGAGGTCACAGCCGGCGTCCACCGCCTGCTCGGCGTGGTGGACCCGGCCACACATGTTGACCACGAGCACGTCGGCGTCGTGGCACATGGCGATGACCTCCCGGGGCACGCCGAGCGCCCCCACGAAGATCCGCGCCCCGGCATCGATGATGCGCTGGACCTGGCCCGCCATGTCGCCGGGCATGGCCGTCAACAGGTCGACGCCCCACGGCCGGTCGGTCAGGTCCGAGAGAGCCGCCATCTCGGCGTCCATGGTGGCCGGGTCCATGGTGGCGGCCCCGAGGGTGCCGATCCCGCCGGCGGCGGACACCGCGGCGGCCAGCCGGTGGTAGCTCACGCCACCCATGCCGGCCAGCATCAGGGGATGCTCGATCCCGAGGAGCTCGGTCAGTCGCGTCTGCATGGTCGTCCCTTTCCAGGGGGCGCGCCGGGAGCGTGCGAGGCACGCGGGCTCCGCCCGTCGGGGGACATCCTACGTAGGCGGGTGCCGGGGGCCCGACCCGTCGCCGGAGCGGCTACAGGTCGTCCGGGCCGGCCGGGACGTCGACGGCGTGCTGGCGGAGGGCCTCGAGGGGGACGATCTCCAGCGCCCTCTGGTGGGTGGAGGCCAGCACCACGAAGGCGGCGGCTCCGTCGTGGTGGGCCCGGAGCCAGTTGGCCGCCGTCACGCACCAGCGGTCACCGGGCACGAGCCCCGGGAACCGGTAGGCGGGCACCGGCGTGGAGAGGTCGTTGCCGATGGACCGCTGGTGCTCGAGGAACTCGGCGGTGACCACGGCGCACACCGTGTGGCTGCCCAGGTCCTCGGGTCCGGTGGAGCAGCACCCGTCACGGTAGAAGCCGGTGAGCGGGTCCGTGCCGCAGGGCTCGAGGTCGCCTCCGAGGACGTTGCGCTCGGTCAGTTGAATGTCTCCATCTCGAGGAGGTCGTCACCCGCTCCGGGTTCCGCCACCGGTGACAGCGAGACGTCGAAGCCGTCCACCCGGACGATCCGCTCGAGGGCGTCGAGGTGGCCCGGTGGCGCCCCGCTCCACTTGGCGACGGCCCGGTCGGCCGCGTCCTGACGGTCGGCGGCCACCACCAGCACCACCTCGTGGCCCTCGCCCATGCGTCCGTCGTCCAGTGGCCCACCCAGGTAAGCGGCATAGAGGTCCATGGGAGGACTGTACCGTCGTGGGCGCCGTCGCTCAGCGGGCGGCGTTCTTGACGAAGTCGTCGGTCCCGTGGCCGATCCCGAGCCGGGCGCCGCCGTGCCAGCTGCCGCGGAGGTGACGCCGGACGGCCGGTGCCCCCTCGGCGGTGGCCCGGGCCGCGCTGTGCCAGAGGTCGGCGTGGTGGAACAGCACGTCACCCCACTCCTGGTACACGGCGATCTCGCCCGGGACGCGTTCGAATCCCGGCGGCATGCCCTCGGTGCCGCCCCGATGGCTCCCGGGCAGCACGCGCAGGAAGCCGTTGGCCGGCGAGGTGGGATCGAAGTGGATGGTGAAGGCGAGCCCGGGCCACACGTCGAGATGGGGCCCGGACTGGTGGTCGGTGTGCCAGCCGATCCGCGAGTAGCCCGACGCGGGACCCGGTCGGGCGTCCTGGTACACCACGCCGAACTGCTCGTAGTCGAGCAGCCACGCCTGGGGACCGAGCACCCGACGGTTGACGTCGACCAGGGCAGGGAGGTTCACCAGAGCGTCGGCGCGCGGTGACGCCACGGTAGCGAAGCAGACGTAGTGGGCGAAGCGCTCGCCGTCGACGGTGGCGTCGGGGTCGTCGAGGATGGCGGTGGTGTGGCGGTCCTCGAGGGCACCGGCCACCACCTGGCGCTGGGCCTCGACCAGCTCCTCCTCGGCGGCCGCCAGGTCGTCCTCGTCGATCGCCCCGCGCAGGGTGGCGTAGCCCCGGGTGTCGATGTAGGCGCACAGGCCGTCCAGGTCGTCGGGGCCGAACACCCCGTCCGGGGTCGCCGTCACGGCCCGGTCCACCGCGGTCGGGAACAGGTCGGGCAGGGCATGGCCCGATCGTACGTGGGCGGTGAGAACGCAAGGGGGGCACGACAGCCGGTCCGGCGGACGTGACGCCGGCACTGGACGCCAACTCCGTGCCGTGCAACAATGTCCGGACCATGCGTATCGCCATCCCGACCCCCCGCACCCTGGTACTCGTCTCGTAGCGCACGCGACGACCCTTCGCCGTGTGCGCTTTCCGACCTCCCAGATGGGAGGTCGTTTTCATGTCCGCTCCCGGGTCGACCGCCGGACGTGACCGATCCCCGACCGACCCGACGACCCCACCGACCATCGCCGACAAGGAGCACCCGATGGAACTCACCGGAGCACAGGCCCTGATCAAGAGCCTCGAGATGCAGCACGTGGAGGTCATGTTCGGCCTCCCGGGCGGCGCCATCCTGCCGGTCTACGACCCGATCCTCGACTCGTCGATCCGCCACATCCTGGTGCGTCACGAGCAGGGTGCCGGCCACATGGCCCAGGGCTACGCCCAGGTCACGGGCCGCCCCGGCGTGGCGATGGCGACCTCCGGTCCCGGGGCCACGAACGTGGTCACGCCCCTGGCCGACGCCTACATGGACTCGACGCCCCTGGTCGTGGTGACGGGTCAGGTGGCCACGACGGCTATCGGCTCCGACGCCTTCCAGGAGAGCGACATCACCGGCATCACCATGGGCATCACCAAGCACAATTGGCTGATCACCGACGTGGCGGACATCCCGAGGGTGGTGGCGGAGGCGTTCCACGTCGCTACCACCGGCCGGCCCGGACCGGTGCTCATCGACATTCCCAAGGACATCGCCCAGTCGACCATGGAGTGGTACTGGCCGGCCCCCGACGACCTCGACCTCCCCGGCTACCGTCCGGTGACCCAGGGCGATCCGGCGCTGGTGCGCGAGGCCGCCGAGCTGCTGCTGGCCGCCGAACGCCCCGTCATCTACGCCGGCGGCGGCATCCTGAAGGCCCGGGCGGCCGACGCCCTCCGGGAGCTGGCCGAGCGCACCGGCATCCCGGTGGTCACCACCCTCATGGCCCGGGGCTGCTTCCCCGACTCCCACCCGTTGTGCCTGGGCATGCCCGGCATGCACGGCAACTACACCGCCGTCACCGCCATGCAGCGCTCGGACCTGCTCATCGCCCTGGGCAGCCGGTTCGACGACCGGGTGACCGGCCGGGTGTCGGCCTTCGCCCCCGACGCCAAGGTCATCCACGTCGACATCGACCCCGCCGAGCACCACAAGGTCCGGAAGGCCGACGTGGCCATCGCCGGCGACTGCCGCCTGGTCATCGAGGAACTGCTGTTGGCCCTCGACTCCCTGGGCCTCGCCCACTCCGAGGCCACCCGCGGCGGTCGCGGCGGCTCCCCGGCGGACGCCGCGCCCGGGGCCGAAGCGGCACCGGGTTCGGCCGCCGCACGGTTCCCCCGCGATCGCCTGTCCCCGTGGCGCCACCAGCTGGGCGAGTGGCAGGAGCGGTATCCCCTCGTCTACGACCAGAATCCGGGCGCCGGACCCCTGAAGCCGCAGTTCGTCATCGAGCAGCTCCGGGACCACACACCCGAGGACACCATCGTCGCCTCGGGCGTCGGCCAGCACCAGATGTTCGCCTCGCAGTGGTGGCAGTTCGACCACCCCTACACCTGGGTCAACTCCGGGGGGCTCGGCACGATGGGCTTCGCGGTTCCGTCGGCCATCGGCGCCAAGGTCGGCCGGCCGGACAAGACGGTGTGGGCGGTGGACGGCGACGGCTGCTTCCAGATGACGGCCCAGGAGCTCGTCACGGCCAGCTCGGAGCGGATCCCGGTGAAGATCGCCATCCTCAACAACGCCTACCTCGGCATGGTCCGCCAGTGGCAGGAGATGTTCTACGAGGAGCGCTACTCCGAGGTCTACCTCTCGCCGGACCTGCCCGACTACGTCGGATGGGCCGAAGCCATGGGCTGCGTGGGCATGAGGGTGGAGTCGCCCGACGACGTCGCCATCGCCATCGACAAGGCGAACTCGGTGGACGACCGGCCGGTGGTCATCGACTTCCGGACCGACGCCTTCGAGAAGGTCTTCCCGATGGTGGCGGCCGGCGCCTCGAACGACGACATCATGGTCGACCCGTCGCTGACCGGGGACGCCGGATCATGAGCATGTACGGCACCGACCAGCACCACCACACCCTGTCCGTCCTGGTCGAGAACAAATCGGGGGTCCTGGCCCGCGTGGCCAGCCTGTTCAGCCGGCGCGGCTACAACATCTTCAGCCTGGCCGTCGCCCCCTCGGACGATCCCCGCTTCAGCCGGATCACCATCGTCGTCGACGTGGAGTCGGCGCCCCTCGACCAGATCATGAAGCAGCTCGACAAGCTGATCCCCGTCGTGTCGATCACCGAGCTCGACCCGGCCCGTTCGAGGGAGCGCGAGCTGCTGCTCGCCACCGTGGAGGCGGGCGCCGAGTCCCGGGGCCAGGTCATCCAGCTGGTCGGGGTGTTCGAGGGGAAGATCGTGGACGTCGGCCCGGAGCACCTCACGGTGATGCTGGCCGGGGCCCCCACGAAGCTCGACGACTTCGAGGACCTGGTGCGGGGCTACGGGATCGTGGAGATGCAGCGGACCGGCCGCGTGGCGTTGCCTATGCTGGACCGGTCCGATCACCGCGGCCGACCGGCCGCCGGGACGGGACACACCACAGAGAAGGCAGGTTGAGGAACGATGGCCACGCTGTATTACGAAAAGGATGCAGACGCGGGTCTGATCGGGAACCGGAAGGTGGCCGTGATCGGCTACGGGTCCCAGGGACACGCGCACGCCCTCAACCTGGCTGAGTCGGGTGTCGACGTCCGGGTCGGGCTGCGGGACGGCTCGTCGTCCCGCGCCAAGGCCACCGAGGCCGGCCTGCGGGTGCTGTCGGTGGCCGACGCCGCCACCGAGGCCGACCTGATCATGATCCTCCTGCCCGACACCGAGCAGGCCAAGGTCTACGAGGCCGAGATCGCCCCCCACCTCGAGGCCGGCGACGCGCTGTTCTTCGCCCACGGCTTCAACATCCGCTTCGGCCTGATCAACCCTCCGGCCGACGTCGACGTGGCCATGGTCGCCCCCAAGGGGCCCGGCCACCTGGTGCGGCGCACCTACACCGAGGGCGGTGGGGTGCCCTCACTCATCGCCGTGGCCCAGGATGCCACCGGCAAGGCCCACGACCTCGCCCTCTCCTACGCCCACGGCATCGGAGGCACCCGCGCCGGCGTGCTCGACACCACGTTCGCCGAGGAGACCGAGACGGACCTCTTCGGCGAGCAGGTCGTGCTCTGCGGCGGCATGACCGCCCTGGTGCAGGCCGGGTTCGAGACCCTGGTCGACGCCGGCTACCAGCCGGAGTCGGCCTACTTCGAGTGTCTCCACGAGCTCAAGCTCATCGTCGACCTGATGTACGAGCAGGGCATCGCGGGCATGCGCTACTCGATCTCCGACACCGCCGAGTACGGCGACCTGACCCGGGGTCCCCGGGTGATCAACCAGGCCGTCAAGGACGAGATGCGGGCCATCCTCGACGAGATCCAGGACGGCCGGTTTGCCGCCGAGTGGGTCGCCGAGAACGAGGCGGGCCGTCCGAACTACCAGCGTCTCAAGCGGGAGGGCCAGGAGCACCAGATCGAGAAGGTCGGTGCCGAACTGCGCGAGATGATGCCGTTCGTCACGGCCGGCAAGCAGAAGGTCCAGGACATCTCGGGCGGCTGACCCGCCGACCACCGGCCGGGCGGTCGTCCGACACCGGCCCGAGGGGTGGGCCCTACTGGGAGAGGGCGCCGACCACGTGGGTGATGCAGGCGCACAGGGCGGCGATGTCCTCGGAGTCGATGGCCGGGAACATGGCGATGCGGAGCTGGTTGCGACCGAGCTTGCGGTAGGGCTCGGTGTCGACGATCCCGTTGGCCCGCAGGATCCTGGCCACCTGGGCGGCGTCGATCGAGTCGTCGAAGTCGATCGTCCCGATGACATGGCTGCGGTCCTGCTCGCGGGCGACGAAGGGGGTGGCGAAGTCGGACCCCTCCGCCCAGGTGTAGAGGATCTCGGCGGAGCGGTCGCTGCGACCGGTCGAGAATTCCATGCCGCCGTTCTCGTTGAACCAGCGGACCTGGTCGTCGAACAGGTACAGGGTGGCCAGGGCCGGTGTGTTGTAGGTCTGGTCGAGCCGCGAGTTGTCGAGGGCGATGGTCAGGTCCATCGAGGCGGGCACCCACCGTCCCGAGGCCGCCACGGCCCCGATCCGCTCCACCGCCGCGGGGGAGAGCAGGGCCACCCACAGCCCGCCGTCCGAGCCGAAGCACTTCTGGGGGGCGAAGTAGTAGGCGTCGAACTCCGTGGGGTCGACCGGCAGGCCCCCGGCCCCGGAGGTGGCGTCGACGGCCACCAGACCACCACCGTCCGCCGGCCGGGTGGCACCCTCGGGGCGGGCGATGGTCATCATCACCCCGGTCGAGGTCTCGTTGTGGGTGAGGGCGTACAGGTCGACGTCGTCGCGGGCGGCCGGGAGCGGGTGGGTGCCCACCTCGGAGGTGATGACCTCGGGCTCGGCCAGGTGCGGGGCGGCGGCGGCGGCGGCCGCGAACTTGGAGGAGAACTCGCCGAAGCTGAGGTGCTGGCTCTTCTCCCGGATGAGGCCGAAGGTGGCGGCGTCCCAGAAGCAGGTCGTGCCCCCGTTGCCCAGGACCACCTCGTACCCGTCGGGAAGTGAGAACAGCGAGGCCAGGCCCGACCGGAGGCTGCCGACCACGTTCTTGACCGTCTTCTGGCGGTGGCTGGTGCCGAGGTAGGAGGACGCGGCGGCGGCCAGGGACTCGACGGCTTCGGGACGGACCTTGGACGGGCCGGCTCCGAACCGTCCGTCGGCGGGGAGGAGCGAGGTGGGAATGCGGATGTCGGGGGTATCGGTCACGTATGGAATCATGGCACTCATGGCCCAGCAGACTGAAACCGGCTCCGGGGTGTCGCGCGGTGCCGGAGTGACCGGCAACCGGATCTCGGCCAGGATCGCCGCCGTGTCGCCGTCGGCCACCCTGGCCGTCGACGCCAAGGCCAAGGCGCTCCAGGCCCAGGGGGAGAGCGTGATCGGCTTCGGCGCCGGTGAACCTGACTTCCCGACCCCCGACACCATCGTGGCCGCCGCCGAGGCCGCCTGCCGCGACCCCAGGAACCACCGGTACACCCCGACCGCCGGCCTGCCCGAACTGCGGGCCGCCGTCGCCGCCAAGACGGCTCGTGACTCCGGGTACGAGGTGGAGTCGACCCAGGTCCTGATCACGAACGGCGGGAAGCAGGCGGTCGCCAACACCTTCGCCGCGCTGTGCGACCCGGGCGACGAGGTGCTGGTTCCCGCCCCGTACTGGACGACGTACCCGGAGTCGATCGTCCTGGCCGGCGGTGTCCCGGTGGTCGTGGCGGCCGGCTCGGATGCCGGGTTCCGGGTGACCGTGGACCAGCTCGAGGCGGCGCGCACCCCGGCCACCAAGGTGCTGCTCTTCGTCTCCCCGTCCAACCCCACGGGGGCCGTGTACCCGCGGGAGGAGATCGAGGCCATCGGACGCTGGGCGGTCGACAACGGCATCTGGGTCGTCACCGACGAGATCTACGAACATCTGGTCTACGGCGTCGAGCACCACTCGATGCCGGTGGTGGTGCCCGAACTGACCGACCGCTGCGTGGTGGTCAACGGCGTGGCCAAGACCTACGCCATGACGGGCTGGCGGGTGGGCTGGATGCTCGGTCCGGCCGACGTCATCGCGGCGGCCACCAACCTGCAGTCCCACGAGACCTCGAACGTGGCGAACGTGTCGCAACGGGCGGCGCTGGCCGCCGTCTCCGGCGACCTGTCCGCGGTGGCGATGATGCGGTCGGCCTTCGACCGTCGTCGGCTCACCATGCACGAGATGTTGAACGAGATCGACGGCATCGACTGCCTGTTGCCCGAAGGTGCGTTCTACGCCTTCCCGTCCGTGGAGGGACTCTACGGACGCGAGCTGCGGGGGCGGGTGTGCCACTCCAGCGCGGAGCTGGCCGAACTGGCCATCGAGGAGGCCAAAGTGGCCGTGGTGCCCGGTGAGGCGTTCGGGTCGCCCGGGTACTTCCGCATGTCCTACGCCCTGGGCGACGACGATCTGGTGGAGGGCGTCTCCCGCCTGGCCGCACTGTTCGCCGGGGGCTGACCAGCCGGTTGGCCGAGCCGGCGTCCGGGCGTCATGCTGTACGGGGCCGTCCCCGGGCCGGGTGCACCGGCCCCGCCTCCGTACTTGCAGCGCCCCACGTTCGCACCAACCAACTCGCGGTCGGCCGCCGGCCCGTCTCGTCGAATCGAAAGGAACACCATGGGTAGGGTCCTCGTCACCGAAAAGCTGGCCCAGCCGGGTCTGGACCTCATGGCCGAAGCCGGCCACGAGGTGGACGTCCGACTGGGGCTGACCCCCGAGCAGCTGGTGGAGGCCATCGCGGGCGCCCACGCCCTGGTCATCCGCTCGGCCACCACCGTGACGGCCGAGGTCCTGGCCGCCGGGACCGAGCTGGTCGTCGTCGGCCGGGCCGGCATCGGCCTCGACAACGTCGACGTGACCGCCGCCACCGAGCGCGGCGTGATGGTCGTCAACGCCCCCCAGTCGAACATCCTGTCGGCCGCCGAGCAGGCCATGGCCCTGCTGCTGGCCCAGGCCCGCAACATCCCCCAGGCGCACGCCGCGCTGGTGGCCGGCAAATGGGAGCGCTCCAAGTGGGAGGGCGTCGAGCTCTACGGCAAGACCCTCGGTGTGGTCGGCCTGGGCCGGGTGGGCGCCCTGGTCGCCCAGCGGGCCCTCGCCTTCGGCATGCACCTGGTGGCCTACGACCCCTTCGTGTCGAGCGACCGGGCCAAGCACATGGGTGTCGAGCTCATGGGCCTGGAGGATCTCATGGGGCAGTCGGACTTCGTGACCATCCACCTCCCGAAGAACAAGGAGACCCTGGGACTCATCGGTGCCGACATGCTGGCCAAGGCCAAGCCCGGCATCCGCATCATCAACACCGCCCGCGGCGGCATCGTGGACGAGGACGCGCTGGCGGACGCCATCCGCAACGGGCCGGTGGAAGGCGCCGGCCTGGACGTGTTCGCCAAGGAGCCGACGACCGAGTCGCCACTGTTCGAGCTCCCGTCCGTGGTGGTGGCCCCCCACCTCGGCGCCTCGACGGTCGAGGCCCAGGACAAGGCCGGCGTCACCATCGCCGAGCAGGTCATCCTGGCGCTGGCGGGGGACTTCGTGCCCTTCGCCGTCAACGTCAACGCCACCGACGTGTCCGAGACGGTGCGCCCGTTCATGGGCCTGTCCGAGCAGCTCGGCCGCATCCTGGCCTGCCTCGAGGACGGCCTGCCGGACACGTTGGAGATCGAGTACCAGGGCGGCCTCGCCGGCTACGGCACGGGCATCCTGACCCTGTCCGTCCTGAAGGGCCTCTTCGCCGAGGGCACCGCCGAGCCGGTGTCGTACGTCAACGCCCCCCAGCTCGCGGCCGAGCGCGGACTCGAGGTCCGGGAGACCTCCACCGTCACTCCCCACGACTTCGTGAACCTCATCACCCTGCGTGGTCGCGGCCACTCGGTCGCCGGCACGCTGGCCGGCCCCCGTTCCGAAGCGCGTCTGGTCATGCTCGACGACCACACGGTCGAGGTGCCGCCGGCCCCGCACATGGTCGTGGTGCGCAACGACGACAGTCCGGGAATGATCGGTGTGGTCGGCACGATCCTCGGTGACGCCGGGGTGTCGATCTCGTCCATGGCGGTCGGCCCGTCGGCCACCGGCAACACCGCCCTGATGGTGCTCTCGACCGACGGGGAGATCCCCGACGAATCGCTGGGGCGCCTACGGGACGCCGACGGGATCAGCGACGTGCACACCGTCCGGACCTGACGGGGGCGGCCCCCCCCGGGCCGATCCGCGGGGGCCTTCCCCCGACGCCACCGCCGGGCGAAGGTCGTCAGGCGGGGGTGGTCTCGAGGCGGAACAGGATGAGTCTGGCGAGGCTCTCGAGGTTGGCCGGTGGGGCGGTGCCGGTGATGTCGATCTCGGCGTGGCCGTGGAGCACGAGCAGGCTGGTGGCCGTCCCGGCGGGGGTGGCGACACTGATGTAGTAGGCACCATTCCCGATTCCGGTCACCGGCGTGACGGGCGGGTGTTGCGTCTCGGCCCGCTTGAGCTGGGCGTTGAACTCCGACTCGGTGACGTTGCTGATGTACTTCACGATCACCGAGTCCGCCGGGTCGGGCGACGGATAGGTGCAGGTCACGGAGTCCGAGCTGATGGCGATCTCCGGCACCTTGACGATGACGTCGACGGCCTGGTGGATTTCGGCCGGGGACACGACCTCACACAGCTTGCTCACCGAACCCGCCACGGTGAGGGTCGTCGTCGTCGTGCTCGACGTCGACGAGCTGGAGCAGCCGGCCAGCACCAGGGCGGAAAACGTCAGGGCGACTGCGGCCGCCCCCGGCGCGCGATGGCGAAACGGATTGCGCATGCGGCGCACCCTACACGCGCCGCATGCCGGGATTCGCTCGGTTCCTAGGCCTCCGAACGCGGTGCCGCGCGGCCATCGGGCACGGCCACGGGACCGTCGCGTCGGGCGTTGACCGGCACCGGTGGCCAGAGGTCGGCGCTCGAGGGCGGGGCACCGGTCCGGTTCCGACGGAGGCGCACGGCGGCGACCGCGCCGACGACCACCCCCAGGACCAGGAGCCGCGAACGGGCGGTACTCACCGCGACCACGCCCCGCGGTCGGAGGCCGACCGACTTCCGGGCGGAGTCACCTGGCGCCGCCCGACCCGCGTTGACTTTCCCCGTTGCCCATGCTCAAACTCTACCGGCGACCACCGGGCATCCCGGTCGACGCCGGCCATCGACCGTCCGGTCGTACGCCGAACGTCCCGATGAGCGAGGCAGGGTGTGATGCAGGTACGACGAGCATTTCGGACGGGTGGGGGACGCGCCCGGGCGGGCATGGTGGTGGCGCTCCTCGCGCTCGGGACGGCCGCCTGTTCCGGCGGGACCACGAGCTCCACCACGACGACCGCGTCAGCCTCGACCGCCAAGGCCATGGTGGCGCCCCCGGAGGCCCCGGTGGAGAACTGCACCTACACGGTGAACGGGCAGATCTCACCAGAGCTCCCGACGGGGCTCGATCCCCACTTCGCGGCGTTCAGCCCCGACGCCTCGGCCACGGAGGCCATCGGGTCCATCAAGAAGAGCGGCGGCACCGCGATCATCGACTCGTTCATCCTGCCCGCCAAGACCAAGCTCCGCTCCGGCCCGTCCACGTCGGCCCCGGTGGTCGGCACGGTGTCGACCGTCGACGAACTCGAGGTCATCGCCCCGGTGCTGTGGACCGACTCGTCGAACCACCGGTGGCTCGGGTTCTTCATCGCCTGCGGAGGGAAGGAGCCCTACTGGATGGGATTGGAGGACCTCCGGGAGACCTCACCGGAGGTGGCCAACGCCATCGGTGACCAGCTCGACCACCTCGAGAAGGCCGCTCCGTACACCTCGACCGGAGAGGCATCGACGCTGCCGATCATCGTCGGGCCGGGCAACGTCCTCCAGTGGAAGGACCCGCGGGTGATCCCCGCCGTGGGGCGCGGCGAACTGACCTCCGCCATCTGACCCGGACATCCCCGAGGTCGACCCGGACATCCCGGAGAGGTTGACCCGGACATCGCCAGAAGGTTGACCCGGACATCACCAAAAGGTCACTGAACGGTCGCTCGGAGTTTTCCGGAGGTTCACCTTCGATTGGTAGTTTTGCCCGCGTCGTCATGAGCGAAGTCGGCTCCAGGGCGTCTTTCAATGGCCGTCCTCCTTGAACGAGTGCCCCGACCCGGGAAGGTCCGCTAGATGGCAGTGTCAATCGATGTGCAGGAGTCCGGGAAGCCCGACGCGCCTCCGCAGCCGATCGCGATCACGAGCGACTTCAACCTGGCCGACCGGATCTACCGCCGCGGCGTGTGGTTGGTGGCCATGGGCGTTCTCGTCCTGCTGTTCCTGATCGGGCTGTTCCTGTTCAAGGGCGGCCTGCCCGCCTTCCGGGTGGCCGGATGGAGTTTCTTCACCACCTCCGGATTCCAGACCCTGGGGTCCCACCCCGTGTTCGGCGTGCTGGCCTCCCTGGTCGGAACCGTCGAGGTGGCCGTGGTGGCGATGATCGTCGGCACCCCGGTGGGCATCGCCACGGCGCTCTTCCTCAGTGAGTACGCCCCCCTGAAGACGCGGCGCTCGCTGATCGCCATGATCGACCTGGCGGCCGCCATCCCGAGCATCATCTTCGGCCTCTGGGCCGTCTTCGAACTGCAGCCCAACGTGGTCGGATTCAGCACCTGGCTGTCCCGGCACATGGCGTTCATCCCCTTCTTCAAGGTCGTCAGCCCTCCGCTGAACGCCTCGCTCTTCATCGCCGGGCTGGTGGTGGGCCTCATGATCGTGCCGATCGTGGCGTCGATCTCCCGGGAGGTCTTCTCGTTGGCCCCCCCGGGTGAGCGCGAGGCCGCCCTCGCCCTCGGGGCCAGCCGGTGGCAGATGATCCGGGCGGTGGTGCTCCCCTTCGGTCGGGGCGGTGTCATCGGCGCCGTCATGCTCGGCCTCGGACGCGCGCTGGAGGAGACCATCGCCGTGTCGATCATCCTGGGCGGCTCGTTCGCCGTGACCGCCCACATCCTCCAGCACGGCGGGTCGACCATCTCGCAGCTCATCGCCGTCAACTTCGGCTCGGGTGGCAAGCTCGGCCTGCAGGACCTGCTGCTCTGCGGGTTCGTACTCTTCGTGCTGACCCTCATCATCAACCTCATGGCCTCGGCGATCGTCAACCGGTCCCGCAGCGGTGCGGGGGTGGACCTGTGAGCATCGACGTCCGCCCCCCTTCCATCCGGCCGTCGGTCAGGATCGGCTCGCCGTCCGTACCGGGGTCGGATCTTCCCGTCGCGGGCCGGGACGACGGCGCCTCGGGCGACGGCGCCGATGGCGGCCCCACCCCCCGGAAGCTCGCATCGCCGCTGCGGCCGTCGGATTTCGGTATCCGCGACATCGCCCTCATCGCCCTGGCCGCCCTCTCCTCCTTCTGCATCGTCTGGGTCATCTTCTTCCAGCTGACCATCCTCACCGGTGCGTTCGGCTTCGTCGTCTGCTGGTACCTGGGCTTCCTCGCCCTCACGTGGATCGGCGCCGCCCAGGTGATCGAGCGGAAGGTGGCCACCGACCGGGTGATCGCCGTCCTGGTCACCAGCGCCACCCTGCTCGTCGTGGGTCTGATCGTCTTCATCGTGGCGTGGGTCGCCTACAAGGCGATCCCCTCGATCCACTGGGGTGCCCTGTTCACCAAGGACCAGAAGAACTTCCAGGTGGCCGCACCCAACGCCCTCGCCACCGTCGGCGTCTTCCACGCCATCATCGGGACGCTGGAACAGGTGCTGATCGCCGCCGCCCTGGGCGTGCCGGCGGCCATCGCCACCGCGGTCTTCCTCAACGAGGTGAAGGGTCGCGGCGTCAAGATCGTCCGTACGGTGGTGACGGCCATGAGCGGTACGCCGTCGGTCGTGGCCGGCATCTTCATCTACTCCCTCCTGATCCTCGACCACGTCCTGACGTACTCCGGTTTCGCGGCATCGCTGGCCCTGGTGGTCATCCTCCTCCCCTCGGTGACGAGGGTGGTCGAAGAGGTGCTGCGCGTCGTCCCGAGCGGCCTGCGCGAGGCGTCCCTCGCCCTCGGGGCACCCCAGTGGCGGACGACGTGGTCGGTCGTACTGCCGACCGCCCGCTCCGGCGTGGTGACCGCGGTGCTCCTCGGCATCGCCCGCATCGTGGGGGAGACGGCCCCCCTCCTGTTCACCGCCTTCGGTTCCCAGGTCCTGAACGCCAACCCGTTCGACCACCCCCAGGGGGCGCTCCCCCTGGTCATCTGGTCGGACGTCCGCCAGGCCCAGTCGGTCCTGATCACACTGGCGTTCCAGGCGGCCTTCGTACTGATCTCGATCGTGCTCATCCTGTTCGTCCTCGCCCGGATCTTCAGCCGGCCGAGGAGCAAGAAGGCGAAGGAGTCGGGTCGCAACGACGACCTGCTGGCCCGGATGTGGACGCCGATCCCGATGACGCGAGGAGATGGGGACAGCTGATGACCACGGATATCGTGACGACGCCCACGACCGCCCCGGCGGGCGAGCCGACCGGCAAGATCGTGATGGGTCAGGCGGGACACCTCGAGGCCAACGGCGTGTGCGCCTGGTTCAGCGGCCGCCTCGTGCTGGAGAACGTGTCCCTCGACATGGAGCGGTCGAAGGTGACGTCGCTCATCGGTCCGTCCGGCTGTGGCAAGTCCACCTTCCTGCGCATCCTCAACCGGATGCACGAGGTCGTGCCCGGGGCCCAGCTGGCCGGCACGGTGGAGCTCGACGGGGTGGACATCTACGGCCGTGGCCAACGGGCGATGGAGACGCGGGCCCACATCGGGATGGTGTTCCAGAAGCCGAACCCGTTCCCGGCCATGACGATCTCCGAGAACGTGCTCGCCGGGCTCAAGTTCTCGCGGATCAAGCCGGCGAACCGTGACGTCCTGATCGAGGAGTCGCTGACCAAGGCCGGCCTGTGGAACGAGGTCAAGGACCGCCTGGGCGAGCTCGGCAGCGCCCTGTCCGGCGGCCAGCAGCAGCGCCTCTGCATCGCCCGGGCCCTGGCGGTCAAGCCCCGGGTCCTGCTCATGGACGAACCGTGCTCGGCGCTCGACCCCACGTCGACGCTCCGTATCGAGCACACCATCAAGGACATCGCCCAGGAGGTCACCGTCGTGATCGTCACGCACAACATGCAGCAGGCGCTGCGCGTGTCCGACAATTGCGCCTTCTTCCTGGCCGAGGAGAACACCCCCGGCCGCATCGTGGAGTCCGGGCCCACGTCGGTGATCTTCCAGTCGCCCTCCGATCAGCGGACGTACGACTACGTCAACGGACAGTTCGGTTGAACCGGTGGACGCCATGAAGAAGATCCGTCGGCGGGCCAGGTCCGCGAGCGCCGGGGTCGCCCTCGCCCTGGTGGCCGTCGTGGCCCAGTTCGCCATGGCCCCTGTCGCCGGGGCGAGTCCGTCGCTCCAGTCGACGGGCTCGAGCTTCGCCTCGGTGGCGATCCAGCAGTGGGTGGGGCAGTCGAGCACGCTCTACGGGCTCAACGTCAACTGGCAGGTGTCGTCGTCGGTCATCGGGCTCAACAATTTCGGCCAGAACCAGGTCGACTTCGCGGCGTCCGACATCCCCTACAGCGCCCAGCAGTCCACGTACTACCCCTCCCAGCCGTACCAGTACCTGCCGGACGTGGCGGGTGGGCTCTCGTTCATGTACAACCTGGACGGCAACGACGGCCAGCAGATCACCAACCTCCAGCTCAATGCCGCACTGGTGGGTGAGATCTTCCTCGGGGAGATCAAGTACTGGAACGACCCGCGGATCGCGGCCGCCAACCCGCAGCTGAACGGCGACCTCCCCCACCAGACCGTGCTTCCCGTGTACCGCTCCGATGCGTCCGGGGAGAACTACCTGCTGTCCGACTACCTCCTGCACCGGGACGCCGCCGACTTCGGCGCCGCCCAGGCCGCGTTCCAGTCGCCCTCCGCCGGCCAGCCCTCGGCCACGTGGCCCACTCCCGGCCCGGGCACGCACCCGAATCCGGCGATCTATCCCGGATGGGGGGCGGGCACGCTGGTCGGTGAGTCGGGTTCGGACAACGCGGCCAACTACGTCTCCGCCGTCTCCAGCCTCGGAGCCATCACCTACGTGGAGACGGCATTCGCCAAGGAGCACAACTTCCCGGTGGCGAACCTGCTGAACGCCAGCGGGGCCTACGTCCAACCCACCTCGGAGAACGTCGCCGTGGCCCTCGAGGCGGCCGTGCTCCATCCCGACCTGACCCAGGACCTCACCAACGTCTACACGAATCCGTTGCCCACGGCGTACCCGCTGTCGGCCTACAGCTATTTCGTGACACCGTGCTCGCCACAGCTGGCCGCGGCCAGCCACTCCAACTGCGCCTCGTTCACGGCCCCCGGGGTGCCGGCCACCAGTCCCACGTCGCCGCTCGATCCGCAGAAGGGACAGGCGCTCGGGCAGTTCGTCGGCTTCCTGGCCTGTGCGGGTCAGGAGAAGATGGCGTCGCTCGGCTATTCGCCGCTGCCCCCGAATCTGGTCCAGGAGGACTTCGACGCCATCGGACGGCTCAACGGCGGTGTCCAACCGCCCCCCGTCTCGGCGGCGACGTGCAAGAACCCGTATGTCGACGGTGAGATCCCCCTGCCCGGCGAACCTCAGGTGCCGGGACAGCCCGGCGGGGGGATCACCACGACGACCCTGGGAGCGTTGGCCACCCACAGCGCCGGTCCGGGAGGATCCACCTCCGCTGGCTCGTCCGCCGGATCGTCCTCCGGTGGCTCGTCGACCGGCTCCACTTCGGGGTCTTCGCAGTCGGAGCTGTCCGCCCAGTTGGCCGCCAAGGGCTACACGATCGTCAACGGCCAGATCGTCCGTTCGCTCGACTCCGGGTCCGGTCCGAGCAAGTACCTGCGGGCCGACGACGTGGTGGCGGCCCTCGGCGGAATCGGAACGAAGCAGGCGGCCTACATCGGGTGGTCGCTGCTGATCCTGGCGCTCATCTTCGGGCCGCCGTTGTTCGCCATGTACCTCCGCCGCCGTGCCACGCCGGCGTCGACCGGACCGGACGGTGCCGGGTCGAGTGACGGGACCGGATCGACGGACGGTGCGGGGTGACCTCCGGTGAGCCGATGGTGGCCCCGGGCGGGCCGGAAGTGACGATGTGCCGCGTGCAGACGAAAGGACGGGACCGGTGACGAGGGGCACGGCTACGAGGAAGAGCGCGGGTCGGAGGCCGGAGAGACGGCTGCTGCGCGCCGCCGTCTCGGCGGCCGCCGCCATCGCGCTGGCGGGGCTGGTCGCGCCGGCGGTCACGGCCGACGCGGCCACCGCCCCGCAGCTCAAGAAGCTTCCGGTCGTAACCTCGCTGACCCCCGATGTGGGCTCGACCCTGGGTGGCACGGCGGTGACGGTGGCCGGCACGTCGCTGGCCCCCTCGGGCTGGTCCATCGCCGTCGCCTTCGGTAGCGCACCGGGGACGATCACGGCCTCGTCGGCCACCGCCATCGTGGTGAGCACACCGCCGGAGGCGGCGGGATCCGTAGCCGTCACCGTCACCTTCTCGAAGGGCAAGAAGAAGGTCGTGACGGACCAGGCCGGAACCTTCACCTTCGTCGCGCCACCCCATGTCGTCGACGTCACCTCCTCCGTCACCGGCGCCACCGCTCCCGCCGCCGGTCCGCTGGCCGGCGGCAACACGGTGAAGATCACCGGGACCGGCCTGGCCGGAGCGACGTCGGTCCTCTTCGGCACGGTCCCCGCCACCGTCACGGCCGACACCGCCACGTCGGTCACCGCCACCGCCCCGGCGGTCACCGCCCCGGCCACCGTGGACGTGACCGTGACCACCGTGGGGGGGACCTCCCCGACCGTGGCCGCGGACCAGTACACGTACGAGGCGGCGCCGGTGGTGACCTCGATCATCCCGGACAACGGTCTGCTGGCCGGCGACACCGGTGTGACCATCACCGGGTCCAACCTCTCCACGGCCACCGCCGTCGACTTCGGTACCCAGAAGGCCAGCTCGTTCGCCGTCATCTCGCCCACGACCATCGACGCCTACTCGCCGGCGGCCAAGGCGGTCGGCACGGTTGCCATCACGGTCGTATCACCGGGTGGCACGTCGGCGACGAGCAGCGCGGACGCGTTCAGCTATGGGACCAACGTGGTACCGACGCTCCCGTCCTCGGCGACGACCAGCGACGGGGCCAACGGGCTGGTCGCCACGCTCCCCTGTGCGACGGGTACCTGCCCGACGGTCGACGTGAACCCGGTCACCGATCTGCAGAGCGGGGAGTTCATCACGATCAAGACGACCAACTTCCCGGGAACGGACAGCTTCCGGGTGGCCCTGTGTTCGGCCATCACGTCCGCCACCGACCCGTCGTGCCTGGGCGGGTCGTGGGAGGGCCAGTCCTACTTCCCGACCACCGTCCCGGTGTCCAACGACACGGCGACGAGCAATCTGACCTCCGTCAACTACCCGCTCTTCTCCGACCCGTCCGGCGAAGGCAACGGGCTTCTCCCGGCCGAGGACATCGAGAACCTCAGCAACGGACTCAACACACCCGGGTTCTACTGCGACAACGCTGCGGATCCGTGCTCGATCGTGGTCACCGACGAGACCGGCCAGGGACCCGACGTCGGGTTCGGTCCGGCGGTCGACCCCTCCAACAGTGTGGTGATCCCCCTCACGTTCCAGGCCCAGACCACGGGCTGCCCGTCCACCGATCCCGAACTCCAGACCGAGAGCTCGACCAGCCTGCAGCAGTTCCTCCCGGCGGCGGTGGAGGCGACGTGCGGGGGTGCCCACGGGGTGGTGGCACTCAACACGACGAACGACACCCGGACGGTGGCGTCCGACTTCGCCTGCAGCTCGTCGAGCAGCCAGGGTTGCTCACCGCCCGACGTGGCCTTCCTCGACAACCCCCAGGATCCCGCCGAAGCGGCAAGACTCAAGAGCCGGGGCTACTCCTTGATCCCGGTGGCGGTGTCGGCCTCGTCGGTGGCGTTCCTGGCGGGAACCAGCGTGGATGCCCTGTCGGTCCCGACGGCGACCTACAACCTGACGCCGAACATGGTGGCCGGCCTCATCTCCTCCGCCTACCAGACGCCGGGTGGCTCCCTCACCTTCAACAACGGCAGTCCCGTGTTCGCCCTCTCGGACAACCTGTCCGCCAAGGTGCAGGCCGCCGGCTACACCTGTGCCAGGCTCTACTCCTGCCCGGCCAGCGGGTATCTCCACGACGCCTACCTGGCCAATCTGGACGCCTTCGACCTGTTCAACCCGCTCTCCTCCGCGGACCTCACCAACGGTGGCGTGTCTCCCCAGGTGTTCGGGTCGTTCATGCCCGACGTGCCGGACGGGTCGAGCTACCGCATCACCGACTGGCTGTGCCATGCGCCGAATCCGGCATCGACGGCCACGGTCTTCACCTCCGACTCCCAGGGCGATCCGGTGGCCACCCCGTTGAAGCTGACCGACGGGGCGGTCGCTTCGTCGACACTGACGGTGCCGCCGGACGGGAGCTCGGTGTGGCCGCCCGCCGGGGACACCAAGGCGGCCTGGGTGTTCCCGAGCTGCTCCGGCACGTCGGACATCCCGTCCATCTCCGGAACGTCCGCCGAGTTCTCCGCCGCCCAGTCCCCGGCCCTCCAGGCCAAGGCCCTGCCGCGGTTGGGCCTACGGGGGCGGCGACCTGCCGGCCCCCCCTAACCCCGGCGACCCGCTGGCCGGTTTCGCCGTCATGGACTCCTCCGAGGCGGCGTTCTACGGCCTCGACACGGCCAGCCTCCAGAACGCCAGCGGAGCATTCCGTCGCGCCGACCACGGCGAGCGTCGAGGCGACCCTGGCCACCGCCACGCCCTGCGCATCCGGAGTGACCGGGTGCCCCGTCGGCACCTATGCGATCAACGACGAGTCGACGAACCCGTCCGCCTACCCGGTGCCGGACATCACCTATGCCGTGGTACCGACCGGGCAGCTGCCGGCCGACAAAGCGACCGCCATCAAGGACCTGCTCACCAACCTGGTGACGTACTCCAAGAGCGGCTCGTTGCCGAACGGCTACTACCCGCTGCCGGCGACCATGGCCACCGCCGCGCTGTCCGAGATCAACTCGGAGATCAGCCCGCCGACCACCTCGACGACGCCGGCCACGGCGCCGGCCGCGACGCCGACCCCGTCGGGCACGAACTCGGGGACCGGACCCGATCTCCCTTACACCACGAACGGCTCCGAGAACTTCAGCACCGCTCCGACGACGGTGGAATCCGGAACCGGCGGAACGGTCACCCGGACGGTGACGCCATCCACCAAGCCGCTGCCGGCCCCGGTCGTGCCGGCCGACCTGGCCACGGTGAGCGTGGGGCTCCTCAGTAAGTACCTGCTGCCGATCATGCTCGGACTGGCGCTGCTGTGCCTGGTCGGAGGGTCCCTGCTGGTCATGGCCAACGTGCGACGCCGCCGAAGCGCAGGTCCGGCATGACCCAGCTCCAGGTCGAGGAGGAGCACGGCTCCGGAGGCCCGCCGGAGGACGCTCCATCCGAACCGGTGCTGGCCACCACGGGCGAGGCCGTCACCCCGGCCACCGCGCTCCGGGCGGCCGCCGAGGACGGGCTCTCACCGGTCGCCATGGTCGGAGCCGCTCTGGTGACCGTAGGTCTGATACTGCTCGGGTTCTTCGTCTACCTGTTCGTCTTCACCCCGGTGACCGCCAGCCGGAACCAGCAGCAGCTGACCCAGACCCTGGAAGGTCATCCCAAGACCGTGTACAAGCTGGTCGGAGGACACCTGCCGCCCGAAGGTCGGGCGGTCGCAGTCATCGAGATCCCGACGATCGCGGTGAAGCAGGTGGTCGTGGTCGGCACCAGCGCGGCGGACCTCATGAAGGGGCCCGGACTCATGGTGGGCACGGCGCTGCCGGGCAGCCCGGGCAACGCGGTCATCGCCGGTCGCCGCACCACGTTCGGCGCGCCGTTCGGATCGATCGGCACGCTCCACAGCGGCGTCCGGATCACGGTGGTCGACGGGGCCGGCACCTTCCACTACGTCACGTTCCGGACGGAAACCGTCGCCGCGGGGCGGCGTGACGTCGTGGGTCCGACGGCCACGAACCGCCTCACCCTGATCACGGCCGGTCCCGGCACGCTGCCGTCGGGCCGGACCGTCGTCCAGGCCCGGTTGGTCGGCACGGCGGTGGCGGTCGGGTCCGGAGTGCCGAAGATTCCGCACACCGACCTCGGCCTGACCGGCGACAGTGTGGCGGGGTGGCTGGGGCTGCTGTGGATCATCGTGACCGTGGCCCTGGTGCTGGTGGCGTTGGGCACCATCACCCGGTGGCGACGCCCATGGCTCACGTATCTGTTCGGCCTGCCCATCGTGCTGGTGACCGGGCTGTTCGCGTGCGAGGCGCTGGCCCGGGCGCTGCCGGCCACGTTCTGAGCGGTCGCCCCTCCCGGCTGTCCGACCGACCGTCGGCCGCATTCCGTCGCCACGGTCGGGTCCGCCTGCCCGCATATCGGAGGCCGCTCCGGGGCCGGGATCGTGGGCGGTCAGGACCTCCGACCACCGTGCGTGCCGCCCCTGTCGCCCGGTGAGTCGGTCGACGGAACGACTTCGCCGTACGGCGTCCTCACGAAGTTAAGAACGTCACAAAGTGTTCATCTCCGACTCATCCCCCCGTGACCTTCGGATTACCTCCCATCGTTACAGTTCGCCCCGAGGGGAACAGACGGAACGCATCAGGTCCCAGGCCCTCGCCCCGAAATCCAACGAATAGGAGAATCATGTTGCGATCCTTGTTATCCCGTCGAGGAGGCACGGTCATGGCCGCTGCAGCCATCGGCGCGGCGTTCGTGGCCGGGCCGGCACTCGCCCTGGCCAGCCCCGCGGGTGCCGCCACCCCCACTCCCTCGGTGACCGCGGGCTCCGCGACGCCGACGACGGGGTCGGCCAACGGTGGCACCGCGGTGACCATCCTGGGTACCAATCTTGGTTCCACCAAGGACGGCAGTCCCACGGTGCTGTTCGGCTACGTCCCGGTGACCCCCACGGTCGCCACCAACGGCGACTCCATGACGGCAACCTCCCCGGCCGAGGCGCCGGGTCCGGTGACCGTCACCGTGAACTACGTCAAGGCCGGAAAGATCAAGAAGAGCACCAACGCCGGAACCTTCACCTACACCGCCTCCGCCGGCGCGCCGGCCGTGACCGGTGTCTCCCCGGCGTCGGGTCCCTTCGCCGGTGGTAACACGGTGACGATCTCCGGTGTCAACCTCGGTTCGGCCACGGCCATCGACTTCGGCTCGGCCGCCGCCGGCACGCCCATCACCGACACCGCCACCTCGATCACCGTGGCCGCTCCGTTGGCTCCGGCTTCGGGTGCGGTCGCCGTGTCGGTCACCACCGCCAACGGCACGTCCACCACGGGTGCCGACGGTGACGTCTACACCTACGGTCCCAACACCGGGGCCACCGGCTACCTGCCGCCCGCGTCGCTGATCATCGGTTCCGGGTCGGCTACGACCTACACGATGATGCTCGGACTGGCCAACGTGTTCGACGAGGCGCCCGGTTGCGACCTCACCAACACCAAGACCAACCAGGTCGGCCTGCAGTGCTACAACTCGGCCACGGGCTACGCGGACTCGGACGTCCCCGAGTCCGGTAACTCCACCGCCAACGACGGTGAGTCCGGCCTCCCGGTCAGCAGCATCAACCCGCTGAACGACTACGTCGCCAACGCCCCCGCCACCGGCTCGGGTAACGGTCGTACGGAGCTCACCACGAACGACCCGCTGACCGCGGGCCCCGACGGCCTGACGGCGTTCAACGTCAGCTTCGGCCGCTCGTCCTCGTTCAAGGCGGTCACCGGACTGAACTACGTGGGCTACGCGACCGACGCGGTCACGTGGACGGCAGCTGCCCAGGTCGGTGGCACCGCCACCGGCCACGCCGATGTCGTCAACATCAGCAAGGCCGACCTCAGTGCCATCTGGGCCGGTAACCTCAGCTGTGTCATCGGTGGTGTGACGGTGACCATGGACTGGCGCTGCCTGGAGAAGGACGCCGGCGTGACCGTCGAGTCCTCGGCCGATCCCGTCGACTGCTACACGACGCAGACCGCCTCGGGTACCTACGGCACGTGGTCCGGCTACCTCGGCTTCACCGCCAACCCGCCGGCCTGTGCCACCACGGCGCTCGAGGCCGGTGACGCCAACGGCACGGACCCGAACGCGGCCACCGACCACAGCAACCTCACCGAGAACCAGTGGGGCTCCATCGCCACCGAGACGTCGGCGAACGGTCAGACGAACGACACCGCCAATGCGATCTACTTCTTCTCGTACGGCAAGTTCGTGGCCAACTGCACCTCCAACGTCACCACGGCGAACGACGGCTTCGGTACGGCCTCGTCGAACACCGGCGTGCAGGAAGCCAGCTGCGCCGGCGCCCCGTCGAACGACATCTTCACCATCGGTGCCATCAATGGCCTCATCCCCGATGAGCACACCATCCAGGGCAACGGTGACGGGTCGTTCCAGTCGGGCCAGCAGTTCCCGGACAACCGGTACCTGTACAACGCCTACGCCAACAGCGCCGCCGCCAACCCGGCGAACGCTGCGACCCTCAACTTCGTCGGGTCGACCGGCTGGCTGTGCCGTGACACCACGTCCTTGATCGACCCGAACACCGGTGTGAACTACCGGACGGAGATCGAGAACACCATCCGGGCCAACGGGTTCTTCCCGATCGACGTCAATCAGACGCCGTTCAACCAGGTGGACCTCAACAACGTCCCGGCCAACGAGGTCGGTGCGGGCACGTTCTACCCGAACGACACCCTGACCAGCAACAAGGGCTTCTGCTACAACTCCGGCGCCAGCGTCGGCGGGTCTTGAGCGGAACCCACGCAGTACCTGCAGCACTCTGACGGAGCGCCCCTCGGGTGCCTTCGGGAGGGGGTCCGGCTCCGGCCGGGCCCCCTCTTCCGTTTCCCGGGGCGGTTCGTGTCCGGTTCCCGGGGCCGGGTCCAGGGACCAGGTGGCGGCAGACCACCAGGTCAGAACGGACGGGGAGACGACCCCCCCGCTGGGTCCGGGGCCGGGGTCAAACGGTCCCTGTGCGGCAATCCCTATTCGTGTAGGGTCATCATCCAAGGCGGATGGACACTTCGCCTGACATGTCAGGTCGCCCGGCGGGCGACACCAGTTCGTGGGTGCGGGCGAAGGGGACTGATCCGTACTCCATCATCCTCCGGGTTCCCCGACGTCGGCTGCCCCCCTGCCCCTCGTGGTGGTCGGCGCCGGGGACCCGGCGGGCTCTCCGTCCCGGGCGGACGCGGCCGAGGGGCTACGACCCGGTGCGACGACCGGACCGGCGTATTCCGGACGGTACGCAGGCTTGCGATGCCCTTCGATCAAGGCGTGGGCGATTCCCCCGGTGGACGCCGGCGACGGGTCCGGCCGAGCCGGGTGGCGCTCAGCGGGTGGAGGGGAGCCAGACCGGGCGATGCGCCTCGTAGGAGCGGATCTCGTCCTCGTGGCGCAGTGTCAGGCCGATGTCGTCCCAGCCGTTCAGCAGCCGGGCCCGGGTGAACTCGTCGAGCGGGAAGGTCGTCTCGATCCCGGCGGCCGGGGCGTCGAGCGTGCCCCGCGTCACGTCGATGGTGATCTCCAACGTCGGGTCGGCGGCCAACGCGTCGAGCAGCGCCCGGCCGACGGCGGGATCCACCTGGACGGGAACCAGGCCGGCCTTGGTGCAGTTGTTCCGGAAGATGTCGCCGAATCCGGGCGACACCACGGCGGCGAAGCCGTAGTCCTGGAGGGCCCACACGGCGTGCTCCCGGGACGATCCGGTGCCGAAGTTGGGTCCGGCCACCAGGATGGTCGCCCCGGCGTACTCCTCCCGGTTCAGGACGAAGTCGCGGTCGTCCCGCCACTCGCTGAACAGACCGGCCCCGAATCCGGTGCGCTCGACGCGCTTGAGCCAGTCCGACGGGATGATCTGGTCGGTGTCGACGTCCGAACGGTCGAGGGGCACGGCCCGGCCGGTCACCAGCTGCACGGCCTCCATCAGTCGAGCTCCCCCGGGTCGGCGAACCGTCCGGCCACCGCGGTGGCCGCCGCCACCGCCGGCGACACCAGATGGGTGCGACCGCCGCGGCCCTGGCGACCCTCGAAGTTGCGGTTGGACGTCGAGGCGGCCCGCTCGCCGGGCTGGAGCTTGTCGGGGTTCATGGCCAGACACATCGAGCAGCCAGGCTCCCTCCAGTCGAACCCGGCCGCCGTGAAGACGGCGTCGAGGCCCTCGGACTCGGCCTGGGCCTTGACCCGGTGCGATCCCGGGACGACGAGGGCGCGGATGCCGGCCGACACACGTCGACCCCGGAGCACCTCGGCGGCGGCCCGCAGGTCCTCGATACGGCCGTTGGTGCACGACCCGATGAAGACGGTGTCCACCGGCACCTCGGTGAGCGGTGTGCCACCCACCAGGCCCATGTACTCGAGCGCCCGGGCGGCCGACTCCCGCTCGGCCGGCGTGTCGAATTCGTCGGGCACCGGCACGGCGCCGTCGATCCTGGCCACCTGGGCCGGGTTCGTCCCCCAGGTGACGAACGGGGCGAGTGAGGCGCCGTCGAGGACGACCTCCCGGGCGAAGGTCGCCCCGGGATCCGTCGGCAGCGAGCGCCAGTAGTCGAGCGCCTGCTCCCAGGCGGCGCCCTTGGGGGCGTGGTCGCGGCCCTCGAGGTAGGCGAACGTGGTGTCGTCGGGGGCCACCATCCCGGCCCGGGCCCCACCCTCGATCGACATGTTGCACACCGTCATGCGGCCTTCCATGGTCAGGCCGGTGACGGCCGAGCCGCGGTACTCGATGATGTGGCCGCTGCCCCCACCGGTGCCGATCCGGCCGATCACGGCGAGCACCAGGTCCTTGGCCGTGACCCCGGGCGGCAGCTCGCCGTCGACGGTCACCGACATGGTCGCCGGGCGTCGCTGGGGGAGCGTCTGGGTGGCGAGCACGTGCTCCACCTCGCTCGTGCCGATCCCGAAGGCCAGGGCACCGAAGGCCCCGTGGGTCGAGGTGTGGCTGTCGCCGCAGACGATGGTCATGCCCGGCTGGGTCAGTCCCTGCTCGGGCCCGATGATGTGGACGATGCCCTGGTTGGCGTCGCCCATCGGATAGCAGGTGATCCCGAATTCGGCGCAGTTGGCGTTGAGCACCGAGAGCTGCTTGGCCGAGACGGGGTCGGCCACCGGCTTGTCGATGTCGGTGGTCGGGACGTTGTGGTCGGCCGTGGCGATCGTGAGGTCGGGCCGGTGCACCGGCCGGCCGGCCAGGCGGAGGCCGTCGAAGGCCTGCGGGGACGTCACCTCGTGCACCAGGTGGAGGTCGATGAAGAGGAGGTCGGGCTCCTCGGTGTCCCCGGCGTGGACGACGTGGGCGTCCCACACCTTCTCGGACAGCGTGCGCGGCTCGCTCACGGGTTCAGGCTCCGATCTCGACGATCTCGACCCGGAGGTTCCCCCCGGGCGCGGCGTACTCGACGGTGTCGCCGACGGCGTGGCCGATGAGGGCCTGGCCCAGCGGCGACCCGGGGGAGACCACGGTCAGGTCCCCCTGGCGCTCCTCGATGCTGCCGACGAAGTAGTCCGTGGTGTCGTCCTCGTCGTCGCCCTCGTAGCGGAGGGTCACGACGGAGCCGTGGGCCACGGTCCCGTCCGACACGGCCGCCCCGTCGACGACGGTGGCGTTCTTGAGCATCTGCTCGAGCTGACGGATGCGGGACTCCATCTTGCCCTGGCTGTCCTTGGCGGCGTGGTAGTCGCCGTTCTCCTTCAGGTCACCGAGGGCCCGGGCCGCCTCGATGAGGGCGGCGATCTCCACCCGGCCGCGCGTGGTGAGGTCCTCGAGCTCCGCCTGGAGGCGCTCGTAGGTGTCTCGGGTCAGTCGGGTGTCGGACGCGTCACTCACGGGTTACAAGGGTAACGGGTCCCGGGGCGGGTGCGGCACGGCCCCCGACGGAGGTCAGGCCCGGTCGTGACCGGCGGTGACGGGTCCGCCACGTGCACGTCGCCGGGTGCGGGATCCGTAGGATCGGGGGGACCGGACCCGGTGGGGCCCGCCGACCGACGCTCGGCACCCCCGGTGCGGTCCGACGGGGGTCGGCCGTGGAACAATCGGGGCCTCAGCACCGTACGAGGGAGACGCGACGATGGCCGACATCCAGGGGACCCGGGACCCGAGGTTCGAATGGACGGCGGACACCGCGGCGTCCAGCCTCGACGGCGGGACCGGTGCGGGCGTCTCGGCGGCGGTCCATCCCGGTGGCGGGCACATCGTCCCGGCCACCGTGGCCGGGCCGGCCGGGGGCTGAGGACGGCAACGGACGATGGCCGGGGGCGACGGGGGCGGTGACGACGTGACCACGGTTCCCGGCCTGCCCGAGGAGCCCAACCCCCGCTCGTTCGAGCGTCGCTTCGAGGCGCAGCAGCAGACCCCCATCCGGTGGAAGTCACTGGTCAAGCGGTCCATCGCGCTCGCCTTCACCGGAGTGGTCCTCTACCTGGTCGCCCCCAGCATCCTGGCCGTGTTCCACTCGTGGCCGAAGTTGGCGACGCTCAACCTGCTCTGGTTCGTCCCCGCTCTGCTGGCGGAGTGCATCCACTTCGCCTGCACCTTCTCCCTCCAGCGCATCGCCCTGCGCACCAAGGCCTGGTTCTCGGTCATCACCGCCCAGCTGGCCGGCAACGCCATCTCGCTGATCGTGCCGGGCGGCGCGGCGGCCGGCGCCGCCGTGCAGTTCCGGATGCTGGGCACCGCCGGCATGGATCCGACCGAGTCGGTCAGCGGCCTGACCGCCTTCTCCTTCCTCGGCATCGGCGGCCTGCTGGCGCTGCCCGTGTTCGTCCTGCCCGTGGTGGCGTTCGGCGCCCCGGTCGCCTCGGGCCTGACGGACGCCGCCTGGATCGGGGCGGTTGGCTTCGTCCTCTTCACCGCCTTCGGGGCGACGGTCATGGTCTTCGACGCTCCGTTGCTGTGGGCCGGGCGGGTTGCCCAGGCCGTGCGCAACCGGGCGCTCAAGAAACGGCCCCGGCTGGAGGGGCTCCCCGAACGGCTGATCGAGCAGCGCAACGTGATCCGGACGGTGCTGGGCGAGCAGTGGTGGCAGGCGACCCTGCTGTCGGTGGGCCGGCTGCTCTTCGACTACCTCTGCCTGCTGTTCTGCGTCCGGGCCGTGGGGGCCCATCCGCGACCGTCGCTGATCCTGCTGGCCTACGCCGTGGCCGGGGTCATCGGGCTCCTGCCCATCACCCCCGGTGGCATCGGGGTGGTCGAGGCCAGCCTCGCCGGATTCCTCACCCTCGCCGGCCTCGACGGGGCCCAGGCGGTGTTGGCCACGCTCGCCTACCGTCTCGCCTCCTACTGGCTGCCGATGCTGGCCGGCCCGGTGGCCTACGCCGCCTTCCGGCACCGCTACCGGGACCACGGGAGCACCGCCCCCCGACTCGGCGCCACGCCGACGTAGTCCGCCTAGCGGAGGTCGACCTCGCCGTCGGGACGGAGGGTGCCGAGCCGTCCGCATCCCTCCTCGGTCACGAGCAGGGTCAGGTGGGCGGCGTCCGTCACACGGGCCCAGGCGCGACGGCCCTCGGGCGTCCGGCACGCCACCACCGCCCGTTCGGGAGCGCCGTCCCGACCGAACGAGACCGAGTACGTCTCGACGGTCACCTCACCCCGGGCATCGGCGTCGGGCGAGCACTGGGGGAGTGCCCCGATGGCGACCTGCGGGTCGGCCCAGGCGAACCCGGCCGCGGTCTCGACCACCGTGCCGGTCGGCAGCGGATCGCCGTCGTGGGACGGGCCGGCCGGCGGCTCGGTGCCGTACAGGCCGATGCTGTGCTTGGAGACGTACCAGCCCAGACCGGTGGTGAGCCCGATGGTCCCGGGCGCCTCCCGCAGGGCTCCGACCATGGTGGCCAGGGCGTGGGTGCCGTAGTTGTTGCCGGGTCCGCCGGCAAAGGTCAGGCCTCCGGTGACGGTCAGGGGCCGGTCGGGGTCGTCGTCCGCCAGGCCGAGCTCACGGGCGGCGATCTCCACGGCCGAGGGGAAGCACGAGTACAGGTCGAGGTGGTCGACGGCGTCGACCGTCGTGCCGGCCAGGGCCAGCGCGGATGCGCCGGCCAGTCGGATGGCGGGGGAGGAGTGGAAGTCGGCCCGGTGGGAGAGGAACCAGTGGTCCTCGGCATCGGCCCCGGCCAACGGGAAGACCCAGCGGTCCCGCGGCACTCCGGCCGCCTCCGCCGCCTCCGCCGAGCAGAGGACGGCCGCCGCCCCCTGGTCGACCTGGAGGTCGGCGGTCAGCAGCTTCGTGTACGGGTAGGCGACCATCCGGTTGGACTCGGTGGGGGTGACGAGCGCCTCGGCCGTCCACGGCTCGCGTATCCAGGCGTACGGGTTGCCCGTCGCCACGTCGGAGAACCGGGACCAGAGCCCACCGAGGTGGGCGAGGTGCTCGGGCAGGGTCCGGCCGTGTTCCGCCCGGAGGGCGTTCTCGAAGAGGGGGAACACGTGGATCGGGAGGTCGAGTCCGCGCTCCTCCTCCGAACGCGTGGTGCCCCGCCGGTCACTGCCGAACAGCGTGGGCGGCACGGTGTCGGCCGGCTGGACGGTCCAGGGCAGCAGCGGCCGGTCCGGGTGCCGGCGGGCGGCGGCCTGGGTGTAGTGGCAGTCGGCCCCGGCGATGATGGCGACGTCGAGCTCCCCCCGTCCGATGGCCAGGGCGGTGGCGTTGACCAGTGACTGCGGGTTGTTGCCGCCCGTGGTGGTGACCAGGATCTCGGCCGGCTCGATGCCGAGCTCCTCGGCCAGGAGGGCGCCCGGGTCGACGTACTTCCAGCTCAGCGGGTTGGCCACCCGGAGTGACCCGGTGCGGGCGAGCAGCGCCCGGCCCGCGGTGGCGCTCCCCCCGGCCGGGGTCCCGTCACAGTCCTCGAGGGCCGCGGCGACGGCGTCGAGCATCAGGCCCAGCGGCTCGGGACGGTCGGCCAAGGACCCTTCCCCCTCGGTATGGGGCCGGTTGGTCACCTGACCGACCCCCACGACCACCGGGGTGGAGGGGTGGAGGGGCATCGTCCTGCGAGCCTACCGGCGCCCCTGGAGGCCGCTGTCCAGGGGGGTGGCCCCCGGACCGGCGCCGCTGCGCTCGGTACACTCGGTCCATGCGCATCGCGGTGGGCTCGGACCACGGGGGCTACGCCCTGAAGACGGCGATAGCCGCCCACCTGACGGCGGCCGGCCACGACGTCGACGACCTCGGTACCGACTCGGCCGAGGTGTCGGTCGACTACCCGGTCTACGGGCGAGCCGTGGGCGAGGCCGTGGCCCACGGTCCGGCCGAGTGCGGTGTGTGCGTCTGCGGGTCGGGCATCGGCATCGGCATCGCGGCCAACAAGGTCCCCGGCATCCGGGCGGCGGTGGTCCACGACGTGACCTCCGCCCGGCTCGCCCGGCGGCACAACGACGCCAACGTGCTGTGCCTCGGGGAGCGGACCACGGGGAGGGCCACCGCCCTCGAGAGCGTCGACGCCTTCCTCGCCGTCGAATTCGAGGGGGGCCGCCACCAGCGGCGCATCGACCAGATCACCGACCAGGAAAGGCAGCACGCCACCACATGAGCAGCCACGCCCACGCCTCGCCCTTCGACCCCTGGCTGGCCGGCGATCCCGAGATCCTGTCCCTGCTGGGTGACGAGGAGGCGCGCCAGTCCAGCACGCTGCAGCTCATCGCCTCGGAGAACTTCACCTCCACGGCGGTCCTGGCCGCCACCGGCTCGGTGCTGACCAACAAGTACGCCGAGGGCTATCCCGGTCGCCGGTACTACGGCGGGAACCAGGTCATCGACGAGGTCGAGGACCTCGCCCGCCAGCGCTGCAAGGCCCTGTTCGGGGCCGAGCACGCCAACGTCCAGGCCCACGCCGGCTCCAATGCCAACCTGGCCGCCTACCAGGCGCTGATCAAGCCGGGCGACACCGTCCTCGCCATGCGGCTCGACCACGGCGGCCACCTCACCCACGGCTCCCCGGCCTCCATCACCTCGAAGATCTGGAACTTCGTGTCCTACGGGGTGTCGCCGGCCACCGACGACCCCGACAAGCCGGGCGAGATCATCGACTTCGACCAGGTAGCCGACCTGGCCCGGACCCACCGTCCCCAGCTGATCGTGGCCGGGTCCACGGCCTACGCCCGGATCATCGACCCGATGCCCTTCCGCGAGATCGCCGACTCGGTGGGCGCCCGGTTCCTGTTCGACGCCGCCCACCCCGCCGGGCTCATCGCCGGAGGTGCCCACCCGTCGCCCGTGGGGGTGGCCGACGTGGTGACCTTCACCACCCACAAGACGCTGCGCGGGCCCCGCGGCGGCGCCATCGTGTGCACGGCCGAGCACGCCAAGGCGGTGGACAGCGCCATCTTCCCGGGACTCCAGGGCGGCCCGCTCGAGAACGTGGTCGCCGGCAAGGCCGTGGCCTTCGCCGAGGCGGCCCGACCCGAGTTCCGCCGGTACGCGGCGCAGGTGGTGGCCAACGCCCAGGCGCTGGCGGCCGCCGTGGCCGCCGAGGGCATCCGCCTGGTGTCGGGGGGCACCGAGAACCACCAGGTCCTGTGCGACCTGCGCTCCTTCGACGCCGAGCTGACCGGCAAGGAGGCCCAGGAGGTCCTGGACCGGGCCGGTCTGACCTGCAACCGGAACACCATCCCCGACGACCCCCGGTCGCCCTTCGTTACCTCGGGGCTGCGCCTCGGCACGGCGGCCATGACCACCACCGGCATGGGGACCGACGAGATGGCCCGGGTCGGCGCCCTGATCGGGCGGGCCCTGCGCGGGCGGGCCGACGACGCCGATCTGCGGGTCATCCGCTCCGAGGTGCGCGAGCTGTGCGCCGGCTTCCCCCCGTATCCGGACCTGGCCGGGGCGTGACCCCGGCCGTGGCCGCCCCGGCCCCGGGATGACCGGGTGAGCGCGGGCGTCCCGCTCAACTGGTACGCCGTCCTCCTCGTCGTGGCGGCCGTCTCCACGTGGGTGCTGACCTTCCCCGCCCGCCGGATCGCCGTCCAGATCGGTTACGTGGCCCAGCCCGACGACCGCAAGGTGCACCAGCGGGTCACCCCCCAGTCGGGGGGCGTGGCCATGTTCCTCGGCATGCTGGTGACGTGGGCCGTGGCTGCGTCGGTGCCGGCCCTCGACCAGCTGTTCCGGGCGTCGTCGGAGCCGCTCGGGCTGCTGCTCGGGGCGGCCGCCATCTTCGTGGTGGGCCTGATCGACGACTTCCGGGACATGTCCGCCCCGGCCAAGGTGGCGGGCCAGGTCCTGGCGGCCAGCATCCTCTACTTCATGGGCGTCACGTGGTTCCAGTTCAAGGTGCCGCTGGCGGGCTTCCTCCTGCTCTCGCCCGAGTGGACGCCCCTGCTCACCGCGTTGTGGGTGATCGCCATCACCAACGCCGTCAACCTGATCGACGGGCTCGACGGCCTGGCCGCCGGCGTCGTGGCCATCGCATCGGGGGCGCTGGCCGTCTACGGACTCCACCTGCAGCACCTCGGCAACCTCCCGAGCGACAACATCGGCCCGCTGATCGCGGTGGTCACGTGCGGCATCTGCCTGGGCTTCCTGCCCCACAACTTCCACCCGGCCAAGATCTTCATGGGTGACGGGGGCGCGCTCCTGCTCGGCCTGCTCATGGCGGCCTCCACCATGCTGATCGGCGGACGCTCGGCCGGCACGGTGGGGGGGCTGGCGGCCCGCAGCGGGCAGACCTACTTCTTCTTCGCCCCCCTGTTCATCCCGTTCTTCATCCTCGGCGTGCCGATCCTGGACATGGCCTTCGCCTTCGTGCGCCGCACGGCCAACCGCACCGGATTCTCGACGCCGGACAAGAACCACCTCCACCACCGCCTGCTCCGCCTGGGCCACGGGCACCGCCGCAGCGTGCTCATCCTGTGGGCGTGGACGGTGCTGCTGTCGGGGCTCGTCCTGTTCCCCCTCTACGTTTCGAGCGTCAACGCCTTCATCCCGTTCGGCGTCCTGGCCCTCGGGGTGATCCTCTTCACCCTCTTCCACCCGCTCCCTGCGACGCAACGCCGAACCCGACGAGGCGGCCGACCCCGGGGCGCCACCGCCGGGGCCCACCCCCGATCCGGCCCCCCGGTCGGGGGACGCCCCCGTGGAAGTGGCGGCCGGCGCGAGGGACGCGCCGGCCTGAACGGGCGATCCCGTCGGCCGGATCGATTTCCGCGCTGTGAACAGCATGTTTCGGGCGTTTTGCCGGTAGCAGGGTAAAAGTGCGATGATGCGCCACGTGAATTGCAGGCTTTCCACCCCTTCGGAGGGGTCCGCACCGTCGGGTCGCGCCGTCCGCCTGCCTACCCTCGCCAACGACGCACGGACGACTCCCAGCTCGTCCCCTGCGTGATCCCGGATTCCACTCGTGACGCCTCTCCTCCCCACATCGACTGACGCGGTCCGGACCCGAGATGGACGAACCCAACCCGCCCCCGGCGGACGGACAGGAGCCCGAGCACCGCTGGGCACCGGCGGACCGCCGACTGTCCCCGGGGGCCACCGCCTTCCTCGGCCTGGGGATCTCGATGGCGCTCTGCGTGGCCGTGACGGTGGGTGCCGGTCTGGCGCTCGACGCCGTGACCCACGACTCCCCGGCCTTCCTGCTGGTGGGTCTGGCCGTCGGGATCGTGCTGGCCGTGGGCATGGCCGTCGCCACCGTCCGGAAGTACCTGTGACCGCCACCGCCGGACCGGGGGACTGACCGTGTTCGCCCACTTCTCCCTGCCCAACGTGGGTGACGTCGCCCGACGCACGACGGCCGCCGCCCTCGTGGTCGGGGTCGCCGCCCTGGTCGCCGCCGTGTCCTTCGGGTACCTGCTGGTCGGTCTCGGTGCCTGCATCGGCCTGGCCATGGGCCTCGTCAACTTCCGGCTCGTCGGAGTGTCGGTCGACAAGGTGACGGCCATGGACGTCGACAACCCCAAGCGTCCGCTGGCCGTCAACACCCTCGGCCGGATGGGCATCATCACGGTGATCGCCCTCGGCCTCTGCTTCGTGTCCAAGCCGCTCGGCTTCGGGGTGCTCGGCGGCCTGGCCGCCTTCCAGGTCCTGCTGATCGCCAACGTCGCCCGCTCGATGGCCAAGTCGGGCCCCATGACATCCGTCGACGACGTGATCAACGCCAACGTGGTCGACGACAACGAGCCGGTGGTGTCACCGTCCGCCGTCGAGACCGCCGACGACGCCCGTGGAGGTGCGTGACCGCAATGGGATCCAGTCTCCTGACCCCGCTGGTGGGCATCGACATCACCCCAGGCCTCCATCTGCAGCGCAAGATCGGCCCGCTCACCGTCAACATGGACATCGTCTGGGCGACGTGCATCGCCGGGCTGATCGTCATCACCCTCGGCCTCGTCCTGCGCTCCCGGGTGACCAGCGGCGTGCCGGGCAAGTTCCAGCTGGCGTGGGAGATGGCGGTCGACGCCGTCCAGACCCAGGTGAACGACTCGATCGGCCCCCGTGGTGCGGCGGTGGTGCCGCTGGCGCTCACCCTCTTCATCTTCATCTTCACCTGCAACCTCTTCGAGGCACTGGGGATCGGCGCACCGATCGACTTCCTGCCCGCGCCGACCAGCGACATCAACCTTCCACTGGCCATGGCCCTGTACGTCATCGTCATGGTCCACCGCGCCGCCATCAAGAACCGGGGCGTCCGGGGGTACTTCCGGCACTACGTGGCCCAGCCGTTCCCGAAGAAGCTCTTCTTCGTCAACCTCTTCATGAACGGCATCGAGGAGCTGGTCAAGCCGGTCACCCTGACGCTCCGTCTGTTCGGCAACCTGTTCGCCGGTGGCCTGATGCTGGCCCTGCTGGCCGCCCTGGTGGACTGGAAGTTCGGCTCCTTCGGCGTCATCGGCGGCGTGCTGTCGACCCTGTTCACCGTGGTCTGGAAGCTGTTCGACATGGCCATCGGCGCCATCCAGGCCTTCATCTTCGCCCTCCTGACCATCCTCTACTTCGACACCGCGATGGCCCCCGACGAGGCCCACTGAGGCCCGCGGCCCGTCCACCGCCCGACCTTCCACCCACCACCTCAACAAAGGAGCAGTCCCCATGTCAGATCCGGTCAACTACACCAGCGCCATCAAGACGGCCGGCGGCCTCATCGGCGCCGGCCTGGCCCTCGGCGGCGGCGCCGTCGGTGCCTCCATCGGTGACGGCCTGGCCGGTAGCCAGACGATCGCCGGCGTGGCCCGTCAGCCCGAGGCCCAGGGTCGCCTGACGACCATCATGTTCCTGACCGTCGGCCTCTGCGAGGCGGCGTACTTCATCAACCTGGTGTTCGCCGCGCTGTTCGTCTTCTCGCTGGGCAAGTGAGCCCCGCCCGTCGGGGCCGTCCGTCCGGAGGCCGACCCGGCCGCCGGGGGCGTGACGTCCGCGGGCACCACCGATCGATCGACCAAGGATGACGACCATGCCTATCGCCACCAGTAACTTCCTCATCCCGAACGGGACGTTCTTCGTGGTCCTGATCGCGTTCCTCATCGTGCTGTACGTGATCACGAAGTACGTCCTGCCGCCGTTGAACGCCGCGCTGACCGAGCGACAGGAGCAGATCCGTGGCGAGCTCGAGGCCGCCGACAAGGCCAAGGCGGACGCCGAGGAGGCCGACGCCGAGCGCCGCTCGGTGCTCGAGCAGGCCCGGACGCAGGCACGTGAGATCGTCTCCCAGGCCCAGACGACGGCCGACCAGATCGTCACCGGCGCCACCGCCGAGGGCCAGGCCATCCACGACCGGATCGTGGCCCAGGCCGACGCCGAGGTGACCGTGGCCCGTCAGGCCGCCGTCGAAGAGGTGACCGCCCGGGTGGGCGAGATCGTCCTGGCCGCCGCCGAGCGGGTCATCGGACGGGAGATCAACGCCACCGACCACCAGGACCTCATCGACGAGGCCATCGCCGCCGTGCGGTCCGAGAGCACGGGTGCCGCGGCCGGTGCCGGGGGCGCCCGGTGAACCCTGCCCTCCAGGGCTACCTGGCCGCGATGGAGGAGTCACTGTCCGCCGACGGCGGGCTGGAGGACGCCGGCGCGCAGCTCTACGCCTTCGCCGACATCGTGGAGGGCAACAACGCCCTCCTGCTGGCGGTCAACGACGGGTCCGTCCCGGTCGCCGCCCGCCGGTCGGTGCTCGACCACCTGCTCGAGGGCAAGGCGCGACCCGAGGTGGCCCGGCTGGTCCACCAGGCGGTGTCGGTCGTGCCGGCCGGCGAGCTGGTCTCGTCCTTCCGGTGGATGGGTGGCCGGCTCGAGCACCTCTCGACGCGGGCGGCCGCCACGGCCGCCGAACCCTTCGACGAGGAGATCCTCGGGCGCCTGGGCTCGCGCAACCGTGTCTCCGGCTACGCCGCCGCCGTCTTCGAAGGCTGCACGGTGGCCCAGCTCGAGGAGATCGAGGACCAGTTGTTCCGGTTCGCCCGGACCATCGAGGCCAACCGGGCGCTGCGCCACGCCCTCGGCGACCGCGACCTCCCCGTCGTCGTCCGCCAGGAGGTCATCACCCGCCTGCTCGAGGGCAAGACCCTGCCCGAGACGGTGCGCATCGCCACCTATGCCGCCCGGGGCGGGCGGGCCCGCGACATCGTGGCCACCCTCGACACCCTGGTCGAGGACGCCGCCAAGGCCCGGGGTTGGCGCGTGGCCCGGGTGTCGGCGGCGGACGTCGTCGGTGACGACCAGCAGCGCGGCCTCAGCCGACGTGCTGAGTCACCTGACGGGCAACCCGGTCGATCTCCAGGTGACCGTCGACCCGTCGCTGCTCGGTGGCGTGATCGTCCAGGTGGGCGACCTGCTGGTGGACTCCAGCACGCGTCACCGCCTCGACGAACTGAAGGAGCACGTCCTCGCCTCCGAGGAGGCCTACAGGATTCCAGGAACCCCAACACGAAGGGAAGCAACCGATGGCTGAGTTGACCATCAACGCCGACGAGATCACCGCTGCGCTCAAGCAGTACGTCGACGACTACACGCCCGAGGTCGGGACCGAGCAGGTCGGACGCATCGTGGAGGTCGGCGACGGCATCGCCCGCATCACCGGCCTGCCCGGCTGCGCGGTCAACGAGATCCTGGAGTTCCAGGACGGCACCGAGGGCCTGGCCCTCAACCTGGACGAGGAGACCATCGGCGCCGTCATCCTGGGCGACGACACCGGCCTCGAGGAGGAGCAGCTGGTCAAGGCGACCGGTCGCATCCTCTCGGTCCGGGTGGGCGACGCCCTGCTCGGCCGCGTGGTCAACGCCCTGGGCGAGCCGCTCGACGGCAAGGGTCCCATCGCCACCACCGAGACGCGCCGCCTCGAGGTCCAGGCCCCGGGCATCGTCAAGCGCCAGCCGGTGAGCGAGCCGCTGCAGACCGGCATCAAGGCCATCGACGCCATGACCCCGATCGGCCGTGGCCAGCGCGAGCTCATCATCGGCGACCGCAAGACGGGCAAGACGACCGTCGCCATCGACACCATCCTCAACCAGAAGGGCCTGGGGGTGAAGTGCATCTACGTCGCCATCGGCCAGAAGGAGTCGTCGGTCGCCCAGACCGTCGCCACCCTGGAGCGCTACGGCGCCCTCGAGTACACGGTGGTGGTCCTGGCCGGGGCCGCCGACCCGGCCCCGTTCAAGTACCTGGCCCCCTACGCCGGTTGCGCCATGGGCCAGCACTGGATGGATTCCGGCGAGCACGCCCTCATCGTCTACGACGACCTGTCCAAGCAGGCCGAGGCCTACCGCCAGATGTCGTTGCTGCTGCGCCGGCCGCCGGGTCGCGAGGCCTACCCGGGCGACGTCTTCTACCTCCACAGCCGGCTGCTGGAGCGGGCGGCCAAGCTGTCCGACGACGCCGGCGGCGGATCGTTGACCGCCCTGCCCATCATCGAGACCAAGGCCGGGGACGTGTCGGCCTACATCCCGACCAACGTGATCTCGATCACCGACGGCCAGGTCTTCCTCGAGTCGGAGCTCTTCTACGCCGGTGTCCGCCCCGCCATCAACGTCGGCATCTCCGTCAGCCGGGTCGGCTCCTCGGCCCAGATCAAGGCCATGAAGGCCGTCTCGGGCACCCTGAAGCTCGACCTCGCGCAGTTCCGCGAGCTGGAGGCCTTCGCCACGTTCGGCTCCGAGCTCGACAAGGTCTCCCAGGCCCAGCTCGACCGCGGCTACCGGCTCACCGAGCTCCTGAAGCAGGGACTCAACCAGCCGGTGCCGGTGGAGGAGCAGGTGCTGGTGATCTTCGCCGGCTCCGAGGGGTACGTGGACGACATCCCGGTGGCCGACGTGCAGCGCTACGAGGCCGAGGTCCGCGCCTACTTCAAGGCCAACCACGCCGACCTCCTCGAGGGCATCCGCACCACGGGCAAGCTGCCCGAGGGTGACGCGCTGGCCGACGCGCTGCGCAAGTTCACGGACACGTTCGACACCGGGAAGGTCGACTGACCGATGGCAGGTGGCCAGGAGCGCATCCTCCGTCGACGGATCCGGAGCATCCGATCGACGCAGAAGATCACCAAGGCGATGGAGCTCATCGCCGCGTCGCAGATCGTGCGCGCCCAGGGTCGCATCGCCGCCTCCCGGCCGTACCAGGAGGGCATGGCCCGCATCGTCCTGGAGACCGCCCTCGGCGACCCCGCGGCCGCCGGTCGGCTGCTCGGCACGCCCGACGAGGTCTCCCGGGTGCTGGTGCTCACGGTGGTGGCCGACCGCGGCCTGTGCGGCGGCTACAACACCTCGGTGTTCCGGGCCACCGAGCGGCTGCTGGCCGAGCAGTCCGCCAACGGCGTCGAGGCGCGCCTCGTGACGGTGGGGAAGAAGGCCCAGGGCTACTTCCGGTTCCGCGGCGTCGACGTCGAGCGCTCCTTCCTCGGCATGAGCGAACGCCCGAGTTTCGCCGACGCCCGCGAGGTGGCCGGCGCCGCGGTGACCCCGTTCGTCAACGGCGAGGTCGACCAGGTCCTGATCGTGTCGACCCGCTTCATCAGCGCCGGCACCCAGAAGGTGGAGGTGCGCCAGCTCCTCCCCCTCGTCGACCCCCGGGACGCCGAGCAGAAGGCCGACCACGAGCACGAGAACGGGGTGAGCCGCAACATCGCCCCCCACGACGACGGGGTGCGACTGGGCTACACCGAGTTCGAGCCCGACGCCGCCGTCCTGCTCGTCGACCTCGCCCCCCGGGCGGCCGAGACGGAGATCTTCGCCGCCCTGCTCGAGGCGTCGGCCTCCGAGCTCACCGCCCGCCAGCGGGCCATGGCCGCCGCCACCGAGAACGCCGGCGAGCTCATCAAGAAGTACTCACGGATCATGAACCGTGCCCGCCAGGACACCATCACCACCGAGATCATGGAGATCGTCGGCGGTGCCGAGGCGCTGCGGGCCGGGGCCGAAGGTGACGAGGGCGGCCTCGTCATCGAAACGACGGTCTGACCGTGTCCACCGCCGCAACGACCGCCGTATCCACCACCGCAGGACCAGACGACCGCAAGGGAGCCCGACGCTCATGACCACCACCGCCCCGCAGCCCACCGAGTCCACCACGCTGGCCACCGGCCGGGTGGTGGCCATCGCCGGGCCCGTCATCGACGTGGAGTTCCCGCCCCACGCCCTCCCCGAGATCAACGGCGCCGTCGAGGTGGACGTCGTCCTCGAGGGCAAGCCCGAGACCATCACCGCCGAGGTGGCCCAGCAGATCGGCGACGGCCGGGTGCGGTGCATCTGCCTCAAGGCCACCGACGGCATGACCCGGGGCGCCGAGGTCCGCAACCTCGGCCACGGCCTGCAGGTGCCGGTGGGCGACGCCGTCCTCGGCCACGTCTTCAACGTGCTGGGCGAGCCGCTCGACACCGCCGACATCGGCGCCGTCGAGGACCACTGGGACATCCACCGCGCCGCCCCCGACTTCGACACCCTGGAGCCCCGGGCGCTGATGTTCGAGACCGGCATCAAGGTCATCGACCTGCTCGAGCCCTACGTGCAGGGTGGCAAGATCGGCCTGTTCGGCGGCGCCGGCGTGGGCAAGACGGTGCTCATCCAGGAGATGATCAACCGCGTGGCCACCAACCACGGCGGTGTGTCCGTGTTCGCCGGCGTGGGCGAGCGGACCCGTGAGGGCACCGACCTGTGGCTGGAGATGCAGGAGTCCGGCGTCATCGAGAAGGCCGCCCTCGTCTACGGCCAGATGGACGAGCCGCCGGGGGTCCGCCTGCGGGTGGCCCTGGCCGCGCTGACCATGGCCGAGTACTTCCGCGACGTGAAGAACCAGGACGTGCTGCTCTTCGTGGACAACATCTTCCGGTTCGTCCAGGCCGGCTCCGAGGTCTCGACCCTCCTCGGCCGCATGCCCTCGGCCGTGGGTTACCAGCCCACCCTGGCCGACGAGATGGGACAGCTGCAGGAGCGGATCACCTCGACCCGGGGCCGTTCGATCACCTCGCTGCAGGCCGTGTACGTGCCCGCCGACGACTACACCGACCCGGCGCCGTTCACCACCTTCACCCACCTCGACGCCACCACGGAGCTCTCCCGGGACATCGCCTCGCTGGGCATCTACCCGGCGGTGGACCCGCTGTCGTCGACGTCGAACATCCTGGCCCCCGAGATCGTGGGCGAGCGCCACTACGCGGTGGCCCGCCGGGTCCAGGGGGTGCTCCAGCGCTACAAGGAGCTCCAGGACATCATCGCCATCCTCGGACTCGACGAGCTGTCCGAGGAGGACCGGGTGACCGTGGCCCGGGCCCGCAAGGTGCAGCGCTTCCTGTCCCAGCCGTTCAACGTGGGTGAGGTCTTCACCGGCCTGAAGGGTGTGACCGTGCCGGTCGAGGAGACCGTCGAGTCGTTCGAGGCGCTCGTCAACGGCGACCTGGACGACGTGCCCGAGCAGGCATTCTTCAACGTCGGTGGAGCCGAGTCGGTGTTGGCCAAGGCCCACGACCTGGCCAACGGCTGACCGGGGCCCCCGATGGCCGACGACTCGCTCTTCCAGATCAACCTGGTCACCCCCGAACGCATCCTGCTACGGGACATGGCCTCCGAGGTCGTCCTCCGCACGGGGGAGGGTGACGTCACCTTCCTGGCCGGCCACACGCCCCTGGTGGGAACCGTCCAGCCCGGAGTGGTCCGGGTGGCCCGTCCCGAGGGGGAGGACGTGCGGATCGCCGTCCACGGCGGCTTCACCCAGGTGGAACAGGGCGTGCCGCTCGACGACGACGGCGACGCGCACCGGGACCCGGGTGACCCTGCTCATCGGGGTGGCCGAGCTGGCCGAGGAGATCGACGTCGACCGGGCCCGGGTGGCGCTCGAGGCCGCCGAGGCCCGCGTGGCCGAACTCGGGGGATCGCCCAACCGGGCTCCGGCCGAGGGTGAGGAGAGCGACCCCGAGCTGGTCGAGGCCGAAGCGGCCGTGCTGCGGGCGCAGGTGCGCCTCGAGGCGGTCGACGCCTCGGCCGCCACCGCCGCCTGAGCCGACCGACCGGCGGCCCGAACGGCGCGGACCGCCCGGATCCGCGGGCGACGGCTGTTGCGGATCCGGGACCGATCCCCGAGGGTCGCGCCGCCGACGTCGCGATATCGTCCACGGTGGCGAAAGGTCGACGTGATGCCACGGTGCGGTGCGGAGCGGAGGCGGGTCCGAGGACGCGGGCGGGTGGCGGCCGCGGCGGGCGTGGTGTTGGTCGCCGTGGTGGCGACGGCGTGCGGCGGGGGGAGCCAGGCGACGGCTCCGGCTCCCGCGACGGGTAGCCGGGCGAACGCTCCCGCTTCGGTGACGTTGGCGGCCTACCGGGCCACCGTGGCCGCCGGCTCGGCGGACGTCTCGACCTCGGTGGGCGAACACACGGGCGACGGGTACCAGTTGGTCCTGACCGACCAGGGCGCCTTCTCGTGGAGGTCCGGCCTCGGCCAGATGACGACGGACTTCAAGGTGGACGCCACCGACATCCAGTCGAGCGAGATCATCGACGGCCACGACGAGTACATCAGGATGTCGGTCGTGGGCGCACCCGTCAGCGGATCGACCCTGCCCGGCGCCGACCTGTGGTCGAGGACGACGTGGACCGGGGGCAGCGCGTGGGGGCTGCTGAACGGTCTGACCTTCGGCTCGCCCGGGCCTCCCAGTCCCGAAGCCCTCCTGCACCTCCTGCAGTCGCAGGCCACGGCCACCGCGGATCTCGGTCCGGCGTCCATCGGCGGTGTCGCCACCACCCACTACCGCTCGCAGCTCCCGGTCTCCAGCCTGGGCATCGACCACGCGCAGGTGGCCCAGGCCGAGCAGTCCCTCGGGGGCACCACGATCGGCGTCGACTTCTGGGTCGACCCGGCGGGCCTCCTGCGCCGGCTGAGCTTCGCGCTCAGCCTGCACAAGATCCCGACCGAGCCGGGTACGACGAAGTCGGAGGATCCCGGGGTGAGACCACCCCTCACCCTCACCCTCACGCTCGACCTCTCGAACTACGGCGTGCCGGTCGACGTCACCCCGCCACCCGCCGACCAGATCGACTCCGGCGGGAGCTGCCAGGCCGACTCGGACGGGATCACCTGCGACGAGTCGATATCAGGAAGCGCCTCCGGGAGCGTCTCGTCCTCGAACGGCTGACCGGCCCGCCGCCGGGTACCGTCCGGTCGGTTCAACCGTCGGGGGTCGTCCGCCCCCGCCGGGCGCCGACCGCGTTCAGCACCGTCTGGGCGACGACCAGCAGGAAGGCGAGCACGGTGAGCCACGTGCGGGTGGAGCCGTGGGGGAGGAACAGCGTCACCACGAGCAGGACGATCCCGATCAGGGTCAGTCCGTACTTCCGTAGCATCGCGTAGCCCAGGGCACCCATGGTCGAGACCGTAGTGCGGACGTCGGCACGGCCATCGGGAGGCCCCGCCGGATCGCCGCCGCCCCCGGGTGGGCCGATCGCGGTCAGCCGAACTCGATGGCGCTGTACTCGGAGAGCTTGTGGAGCGGGTGGCGGGCGTCGATGAGCCGCACGGTACCGGACTTGGACCGCATCACCAGGGACTGGGTGTTGGCCCCGAACTCGTCGTAGCGGACGCCCTGGAGGAGTTCGCCGTCGGTGATCCCGGTGGCGGCGAAGAAGCAGTTGTCCCCCTTCACCAGGTCGTCGGTGGTGAGCACGGCGTCGAGGTCGTAGCCGAGGTCGAGCGCGGCCTGCTTCTCACCCTCGTCGCGGGGTAGAGCCGGCCCTGGATCTCGCCGCCCATCGACTTGAGGGCGGCCGCCGTGATCACGCCTTCGGGGGTGCCGCCCACCCCCACCAGCAGGTCGACGCCGGTATCGGGCCAGGAGGTGGCGATGGCCCCGGCCACGTCCCCGTCGGTGATGAGCCGGATCCGTGCCCCGGTGGACCGCACCTCGGCGATCAGCTCCTCGTGCCGGGGCCGGTCCAGGATCACGACGGTGAGGTCGCGCACCGATGTCCCCTTCGCCTTGGCCACGGCGTCGAGGTTGTCGCGGATGGGCCGGGTGATGTCGATGGCGCCGACGGCCCGCGGCCCGACGGCCAGCTTCTCCATGTAGACGCACGGGCCCGGATCGAACATGGTGCCCTCCTCGGAGACGGCGATCACCGCCAGGGCGCCGCCCCGGCCGAGGGCGGTCGAGGTGGTGCCGTCGATGGGGTCGACGGCGATGTCGGTCTTCGGCGGGCTGCCGTCGCCGATCCGCTCACCGTTGAAGAGCATGGGGGCGTCGTCCTTCTCGCCCTCGCCGATCACGACCGTGCCGTCCATGGCGATCGACGACAGGACGACGCGCATGGCGTTGACGGCGGCGCCGTCGGCCCCGTTCTTGTCGCCCCGGCCCATCCACCGGGACGCGGCCAGGGCCGAGGCCTCGGTGACCCGGACGAGTTCCATGGCCAGATTGCGGTCGGGTGCCTGCGGGGTGGCGTTCACGTCCCCCGACGATAGTTCCTGACCGCAGGGCGACCGGAACCGACGGACCCGGGACGCCCCGTTCGGCCCCGGCCTCCGGACCCGACCCGGTGACCAGGGCCCACGGCCCCGGGGACGGCCGGGGCCGGGCATCTCCGGGGACGGGCGCCCGAAGCGGCCATACTGTTGCCGTGGACCGCATCGTCGTCACCCCCGGCGGGCCGCTGTCGGGCACCGTCCGGGCCGGGGGCGCCAAGAACTCCGTCCTGAAGCTCATGGCCGCCTGCCTGCTGGCCGAGGGCGACCACGTCCTGACCAACGTGCCCCGCATCTCCGACGTCGACATCATGGCCGAGGTGCTGGAGTCGATGGGCGCGACCGTCTCCCGCGGGGGGCGCCCTGACGAGCTGGTGGTGTCCACCCCGGCCGAACTGACCCCCGAGGCCCCCTACGAGCTGGTCGAGAAGATGCGGGCGTCGGTCGTGGTCCTCGGGCCACTGCTGGCCCGCTGCGGGTGGGCCCGGGTGTCCATGCCGGGCGGCGACGACTTCGGGCCCCGACCCATCGACATGCACCTGCGGGCCCTCGAGACGCTGGGCGCGGAGTTCACCTCGTCCCACGGCAACGTGGAGGGCCGGGTGTCCTCCAGCGTGGGCGCCACGCCCCGACTGGTCGGGAACCGGGTCGTCCTCGAGTACCCGAGCCACACCGGCACCGACAACGTGCTGATGGCCGCCGTGCTGGCCAAGGGGACCACGGTCATCGAGAACGCCGCCCGCGAGCCGGAGGTCTCCGACCTCGCCGACTTCCTCAACGCCATGGGCGCCCGGATCACCGGTGCCGGCACGTCGCGCATCGAGGTCGAGGGCGTCGACCACCTCGAACCGGCCACCCACGCGGTCATCCCCGACCGGCTGGTGGTGGCCACCTTCCTGGTGGCGGCCGGCCTGACCGGGGGCGAGGTGACCGTCGAGGACGGCCGTCCCGAGCACATGGACATGCTGCTGCGGAAGCTGACGGCCACCGGCATCGAGCTCTCCTTCGAGCCCGAGGGCCTGCGGGCCTCGGCGGTGGGACGGGGTCGTCTGCGGTCGACCGACGTGGCCACCCTCCGTACCCGGGGTTCGCCACCGACTACAAGCCGTTGTTCGTCACCCTCCTGACGGTGGCCGACGGCGTGGGCATCGTCACCGAGAATCTCTTCTTCGGGCGGTTCCGCTACGTCGAGGAGCTCCGGCGGATGGGCGCCGACATCCGCACCGAGGGCCACCACGCGGTCGTCCGGGGAGTGGACCGCCTGTCGGGGGCCCCGGTGCGGGCCCACGACGTCCGGGCCGGGGCGGCCCTGGTGCTGGCCGGCCTGGTGGCCGACGGCGAGACGGTCATCAGCGACGCCCACCACATCGACCGCGGCTACGAGGACCTGGACGGCAAGCTCGTCGCCCTCGGGGCCAAAGTGATCCGGGACTAGATCGCCGGACCCGGTCCGGGTCTGACACCCGGCCCCCCTCCCGGATACGCTCCTTCGTCCATGCCCGCCCGCCGAGACGCCGATCCCGCGACGCTGTTCGACGCCGCCCGTTCGGGCGACCGGGTGGCGCTGCCCCGCCTCCTGTCGCTCGTCGAGCGGGGCGGGGCCGGGTCCCGGGCCGTGGCCGCCATCGCCTACCGCTCGCCGGACCAGGCCTACACGGTGGGCATCACCGGGGCCCCCGGGGCGGGGAAGTCCACCCTCACCGACCAGCTGATCGCGCGGGCCCGCGAGCGTGGCCTCGACGGTTCCGACCGGGTGGCCGTCCTGGCCATCGACCCGTCGTCCCCGTTCTCGGGGGGAGCCATCCTCGGCGACCGGGTGCGCATGCAGAACCACGCCCTCGACGACAAGGTGTTCATCCGCTCCATGGCCACCCGCGGGCACCTGGGGGGCCTGGCGGTGGCCGTGCCCGACGCCGTGCGGGTCCTGTCGGCGGTCGGCGTCCCGGTCGTGCTGCTCGAGACGGTGGGGGTCGGCCAGACAGGAGGTGTCGGTGGCGGCGGCCACCGACACCACCATCGTCGTGGTGAACCCCGGCTGGGGCGACGCCATCCAGGCCAACAAGGCCGGTCTGCTCGAGATCGCCGACCTCTTCGTGATCAACAAGGCCGACCGGCCCGGAGCGCGCCGAGACGCGGCGCGACCTCGACCAGATGCTCGATCTGACCCAGCTGGGCGGGTGGCGACCGCCGATCGTGGAGACGGTGGCGTCCTCCGGCGACGGCGTCGACGACCTGTGGACGGCCATCGGCGACCATCGGGCCCACCTGATGGCCACCGGGGCCCTCGAGGCCTCGCGCCGGGCGCGCCTGGCCCGCGAGTTCCATCAGATCCTGGTGGCCCGGGTGGAGGAGCGGATCGACGACCTGGTGGCCGACGAGGGCGCGTCGGCGGTGGTGGCCGCACTGGCCGACGGATCGCTCGACCCCTACGAGGCGGCCGACCGCCTGCTCGGCCCCCTGCTCCCCGAGCCCTGATGTCCGGGAGGGTGGCGACCCGGCCGCCGGGCCGTCGGCGTCGCCGAGGGGTGCGGTACGTCGGATAGCGTGCGCAGGTGACCGTCGTGCCCCCTCTTGCGAATGGCCCGTTGCCGGCACCGGAGGAGGACCCCCTGTGGTTCCAGCGCGCCGTCTTCTACGAGGTGTTCACCCGCGGCTTCTTCGACGGCAACGACGACGGGGTCGGTGACATCCCGGGCCTCATCGCCAAGCTGGACTACCTCCAGTGGCTCGGTGTCGACTGCCTCTGGCTGCTGCCCTTCTACCCCTCCCCGCTGCGCGACGGCGGCTACGACATCAGCGACTACACGTCGGTGCACCCCGAGTCGGGCACCGTCGACGACATCCAGCGACTGCTGACCGAGGCCCACGCCCGGGGGATACGGGTCATCGCCGACCTCGTCATCAACCACACCTCCGACCAGCACCCCTGGTTCGTCGAGTCCCGCCGCAGCCGCGACAACCCGAAGGCCGACTGGTACGTGTGGAACGACGACGACCAGCGGTGGCCCGAGGCCCGGGTGGTCTTCATCGACGTCGAGCGGTCCAACTGGTCCTACGACGCCGCCCGCGACCAGTACTACTGGCACCGGTTCTACGCCCACCAGCCCGACCTCAACTACGACAACCCCGACGTGGCCGACGCCATGCTGGAGGTGGTCCGCTTCTGGCTCGACCTCGGCCTCGACGGGTTCCGGCTCGACGCCGTGCCCTACCTCTACCAGCGCGACGGGACGGCGGGGGAGAACCTGCCCGAGACGCACGCCTTCATCAAGCGCGTGCGGGCCGAGCTCGACATGAAGTACCCGGGACGGATCCTGTTGGCCGAAGCCAACGGCTGGCCGGCGGACGTGGCGGACTACTTCGGCGACGACGACGAGTGTCACCTGTGCTTCAACTTCCCGCTCATGCCGCGGCTGTTCCTGGCCGTCCGCCGCGAGCAGGCGTACCCCATCACGGAGATCCTCTCCCAGACCCCCGAGGCTCCGTCCGGCGCCCAGTGGGCCATCTTCCTCCGCAACCACGACGAGCTGACGTTGGAGATGGTGACCGAGGAGGAGCGCGACTTCCTCTTCGCGGAGTACGCCAAGGACCCGCGCATGAAGCGCCACATGGGGATCGGCCGCCGTCTCGCCCCCCTCCTCGACCGCGACCGCCGGCTGTCCGAACTGCTGTTCTCGGTGCTGTTCACCCTCCGGGGGAGCCCCGTCCTCTACTACGGCGACGAGATCCAGATGGGGGACAACCTCTACCTCGGTGACCGCGACTCGGTGCGGACCCCGATGCAGTGGTCGCCCGACCGCAACGGCGGCTTCAGCCGGGCCGACTTCGCCCAGCTCTACCTGCCACCGCTGATGGACCCGATCTACGGATTCGCCGCCGTCAACGTGGAGGCCCAGCAGCGCAACCCGAGCTCGTTCCTGCACTGGATGCGTCGGATGCTCGCCGTCCGTCGCCAGTTCCCGGTGTTCGGGACCGGGTCGGTCCAGATGGTGACCTCGGCGAACCCCTCGGTGCTGGCCTTCGTCCGGGCCGACCGACGCGGCGCCGGGTCGGACCGGGAGGTGGCGAACCCGGTGCTGTGCGTGCACAACCTCAGCCGGATGGCCCAGCCGGCCACCGTCGACGCGGCCGAGTGGTCGGGTCGCCAGCCCGTCGAGCTCCTCGGTCGGGTGGCCTTCCCGCTGATCGGGAGCGAGCCCTACCCCGTCACCCTCGGCCCCTACGGATCGCTCAGCTTCGAACTCGTGTGAGCCGACCGGTCGCCCGGCCGGGACTCAACCCGTCTCGGCGACGGGCACCGGAGCAGCCAGTTCCTCGGCGGCCTGCTCGGGGTTCACGATGTTGATGAGCACGCCGGTGCCCAGCTCGAACCCGGCCACCGTCGTGAGCTTCGGCACCACGTGGACGTGCCAGTGGTACGGCTCGGGGGCCCGGTAGGGGGCGGAGTGGAAGACCAGGTTGTAGGCGATGTCGCCGAGCACGGCCCGCAGCCGGCCGAGGGCGATCTTGAGCGCCCGCCCGACGGCGAGCAGCTCGGTGGTCGGACTGTGGTGCAGATGGGGGCCGTGGGCGCGGGGGATCACCAGCATCTCGTAGGGCGAGCCGCTCCAGAACGGACAGACCACGAGGACCTGCTCGTCGGAGTAGATCACCCGGTACCCGACGTTCTCCTCGGCGTCGACGGTGGTGCAGAGCAGGCAGCGACCGGCGAACCGGGCGAAGCCGGCCTGCTCCTCCACGAGCTCGCGGGGGACGAAGGACATCCCGAGCAGCTGGCCGTGGGGGTGCTCGATCGAGGCGCCCGCCTCGCGTCCGGCGTTGACGATGGCCTGGCTGTAGCGCAGGCCCGGAATGGCGGCGTGCTCGCCGATGCGCTCGCTGATGGCCCGCATGACGGCACCGGTCTGGGCATCGGACAGCATCGACCAGGAGCTCTGGTGGTCGGGGGACAGCACCAGCACCTCGTGGATGCCGCCGGCGGTGGCCTGGGTGAAGACCGGGCCGCGGTTGGTCACGACGAACGGGGCGTCACCCTCGAAGGCGGGGTAGAGATTGGGAACGACCCGCACCTGCCAGTTCCCGTCGGGCCCGAGCGTCTCCAGGGTCGGCGACATGCCCTCCTCGTTGCCCGGACAGAACGGACAGGGACGTGACGTGTCCGCCTGGATGGATGCGATGCGCGGGGCGAACGCCCGGGGCCGGTTGGCGCGGTCGGTGCTGACCACCACCCAGCGGCCCGTCAGGGGATCGAGTCGGAGCTGGTTCATCGGGAGGGAGCGGCGCTCCTCCACGATCGTCGGTCGTTTCTGCTCACCTGGCTGCCACCTCGGTATTCGTCGATGCCCGGCCCGGGCCCACGCCGTCGGAGGGACCGTCCACCCGCGCCCAACCTAGCAATTCCTTGGGCCCGTGCGGTGCAGGGTACCGCCCGGGCCCGCCGGCGCGGGAATGCCAGAATCGCGGCGTGCCCGTCCCCGACCCCGCCCACGTCGCGTTCCTCGTGGCGATCGTCGACTACAACTCGAAGACCTACGACCTCGTGCTGCTGGCCCACGTGCTGAGTGCGGTGGTGGGAACGGTCGCCGTGGTCGTCTCCGGCGGCTTCGCTCTCACGCTGCGCGGCGCGCTGACCACGGACGGACCCCTTCCGGCGGCCGTCGTCCGCTACTACCGGCCCGGTGTCAACTGGGTGGGCCGCGTGCTCTTCCTCGTCCCCGTGCTGGGGGTGGCGTTGATCGCCATGAGCGGGGGGCAGTGGGGCTACGCCGACGGCTGGGTGGCGACCGGCCTGGCGGTCTGGTTCGTGGTGGCGATGGTGGCGGAGGGGGTGCTGTGGCCGACCGAGCGCCGCCTGCAGCAGGTCGTGGCGGCGCGGGAGGCCGACGACCCCGTCGACGGTCCCCCCCGGTCGACGACGACCCGGGCGATCCCGCCGGGCTGTGCCTGCGTTCGGGGCTGGCCGGCATCGCCCTGGGCGTGGCGCTGGTGGGGGTGGGGGTGCTGATGGTGGCGAAGCCCTGAGCGCCGGCGACCGCCGGCGGTCCCGCTCCCGTCAGACCGGCGTGAAGCGGCAGGGCAGGTGCTTGATGCCGCTCACCAGTCGGGAGACCCCCCACTCGGGCTCGCCGGCCGCCTCGATGTCGGGCAGGCGGGTGAACAGCCGGCGCAGCATCATGTCGATCTCCCGACGGGCGAGGTGGGCCCCGAGGCAGAAGTGCGGACCGGCCGCCCCGAACGAGACGTGGGGGTTGGGCCGCCGCAGGACGTCGAAGGCGGCAGGGTCGTCGAACACCGTCTCGTCCTGGTTGGCGGACCCGTAGACGAGCACGACCTTGTCGTCGACGTGGAGCTCCTGGCCGGCCAGGACCGTGTCCTCGGTGACGGTGCGACGGGTCCAGTTGACCGGGGTGGCCCAGCGCACGATCTCGTCGACCCCGGTGGCGCCGACGCCGTCCGGGTCGGCCTGCCAGAGGTCCCGTTGGTCGGGATGCTCACTCAGGAGGTGCAGGCCGTAGGTGAGTGCGTTGCGGGTGGTCTCGTTCCCGGCGGTCAGCAGCAGGATGAAGAACGAGGCCAGCTCGGGCTGCGTGAGGGCCTCGCCGTCGATGTTGGTGGTGATGAGCGCGGTGGTGAGGTCGTCGGCGGGGTGTCGGCGACGGTGGTCGGCCACGTCGGCCATCAGGGCGGTCAGCTCCTGGCCGGCGTGCAGCATGGCGACGAAGTGGTCGCTCCCCTCGGGGAGGAACTCGACGTCGTCGGGATAGATGATCTCGTTGGAGCAGCGCAGGACGGTGGCGTACTGCGACGGGGGAACGCCCATCATGTCGCAGATGATCTCGATCGACAGCGGTGCGGCCAGGCTGGTGGCGAAGTCGCACTCGCCGAGGTCGGCGACCCGGTCGATCAGGCGGTCGGCGACGAGCTGGATGGTGGTGCCGATGGCCCGCACCCGCCTCGGCGTGAAGGCGCCGGACACGATGTCCCGGAGCCGGGCGTGGCGCGGGTTGTCCGTCGACACCATCCCCGTGAAGTAGTCGACGAGTTCCTGGGGCAGGTCGACGATGCTGAGCGCCCCTTTGCCGGAGCAGAACAGCCCGGGGTTGCGGGTGACCTCGGTCACGTCGGCGTGGCGCGTCACGGCCCAGTAGCCGTGTCCCTCGGGCAGGACGAGTTCGGAGTCGTCACCGAAGCTCGGCTCGTCGAAGAACGCGATCGGCCGCTCGCTCCTCAGGCGGGCGAAGGCCTCGAAGCGCAGGTGGGGAGGACCCGCCCAGAACGCCAGGTCCGAGAGGTCGGCGTGGTCGACCGGGGAGCCCGGAGCACTGAAGACTGCAGTCACCCTTCCGATATCGTGTCGTTGACCCCCCTACCTTGAGTAATTCGTGAACACACACATGTATTGACGTCTGGCTATCGGTGTCCACCTGCGGATATCACCCGGATCGGCGCCCGACCGGTGCCCCGTACACTCGTCGCGCCGACCGGACACCGGAATTCCTCTCGCCGTCGGGAATGTTTCAAAACCTGATCGGGTTAGTCATGTATAGTCTCCAGGGGTTCGGGCAGGCCCAGGGGACGGGTATCGGGCACCGGACCGGGTGGGAGAGGAAGAGGCGTCGTGAAGCTGAGCGTGGTGGACAACCGGACGAGGCTGGCCGAACGGGCCGTCGATCCCGCCGTGGCGCGTCTGCGCGAGGAGATGGTCGAGCAGTCCGCCGCCTTCGAGACCGCACCGGCGGGACTGATCCTGGCGTGGGCGGTCGAGCGTTTCGGACCCAAGCTCGCCCTGTCGTGTTCGTTCCAGGAGGCCGTCCTGATCGATCTGGCGGTGGCCGTCGACCCGGACATCGAGGTCGTCTTCCTCGACACCGGGTCCCATTTCGAGGAGACGCTCGAGTACGTGGAGGCGGTACGGGCCCGCTACGACCTCAACCTCACCGTCGCCCACCCCGCACCCGGGGCGGAGGAGCACCCGTGCGGGACCTCCCAGTGCTGCGAGTACCGCAAGGTCCGGCCGCTGCGGTCCGCCCTGGTCGGGAAAGGACGCCTGGGTGACCGGTCTCAAGCGGGCCGACGCCCCCACCCGCCGGCACGCGCCGATCGTGGCCTACGACGACAGCTGGGGCATGGTGAAGATCAACCCGCTCGCCACCTGGACGCACCAGGACATCGTGGGCTACGCAGTCGACCATGGCATTCCCCAGCACCCCCTGCGCTCCCAGGGGTACGTGTCCATCGGCTGTGCCCCCACCGACCCGCCCGGTGGCCGAGGGGGAGCATGTCCGTGCGGGCCGGTGGGCCGACTCGGACAAGGTCGAGTGCGGGCTCCACGTCTGACATGAGCGGTCGTTGAGGTGACGAAGGACCGCGACGAACTGTACGGGCTGCACCTGCGGGGCACCGACCGGCCCATGCCGTTCATCAACCCCTACCGGACGATCGGGGAGCTGAACGAGATCGAGCTCTTCAAGCTCGAGCGGCATCCCCTCGAGATCGCCGACGCCATCATCGACACGTACTCCAAGGAGGGCCCGGCCGGGATCGCCAAGGTCCCCGGCGAGGTCGAGCGCCTCAAGTGGGCCGGCATCTACCCCCAGAAGCAGGGGGGCGACGCCTTCATGATGCGGGTCAAGGTGCCCGGAGGCTTCCTGACGGCGCCGCAGGCCCGCGAGATCGGGGTCGCCGCCGACGCCTTCGGCGAGGGACCCGACGGCACCGAGTCGCGCATGTTCGGCTCCCGCTACGCCGACCTGACCACCCGCCAGACGGTGCAGATCCACTGGCTGCGGATCGAGGACATCCCGCGTATCTGGCGCCGGTTCGCCGCCGTCGGGCTCACCACGGTCCAGGCCTGTGGCGACTCGGCCCGCAACGTGCTGTGCTGCCCGGTGTCGGGCGTCGACGCCGACGAGGCCTTCGACGCCCTGCCCGTCGCCCGGGCCGTCTCGGCGTTCTTCACCGGCAACCGCGAATACGCCAATCTGCCCCGCAAGTTCAAGATGTCCGTGTCGGGCTGCACCGAGGACTGCGCCCAGGCCGAGATCAACGACATCGGCCTGTGGCCGGCCCGGGGCGCCGACGGCTCACTCGGGTTCAACCTGCTGGTCGGAGGCGGGCTGTCCGACGGTGAGCGGATGGCCTCGGACATCGACGTCTTCGTGGCCCAGGACCAGGCGGTCGAGGTCACCCGGGCCATCGCCCAGCTGTTCGGCGAACTCGGCAACCGCGAGAACCGCGGCCTCGCCCGGATGCGCTACCTGGTCCAGGAGCTCGGTCCCGAGGGCTTCCGCCAGGAACTGGCGGCGCGGGCCCGTTTCGACCTGGTGCCGGCGGGGGACGAGTTGACCCGCCGCTACCGCGGCGACCACGTCGGCGTCCACCGCCAGAAGGAGGACGGCTACTTCTACGTGGGCTGCTCGGTGCCGGTGGGCCGGATGCAGGGCATGGAGCTGGTCGAGGCGGCCCGCCTGGCCGACACCTACGGCGACGGCACCCTGCGGGTCGGCACCGACCAGAACATCACCTTGACCGGGGTGCACGGCGACCGACTCGATGCCCTGCTGGCCGAGGATCTGCTGACCAAGTACTCGCCCTTCCCGGGCCCGTTCAGCCGCGGCGTGGTGGCCTGCACCGGCTCCGAGTTCTGTCGCTACGCCATCGTCGAGACCAAGGAGCGGGCCGTCAAGTGGGCCCGGTTCCTCGACGAGCAGCTGGCCGGCGAGCCCGTCGGGTCCAAGCCCACCCCGGGTGGCTTCTCGCCGAAGGGTGAGGACGCCGGCGTGATCCGGATGCACTTCTCGGGCTGCTCGGCCAGCTGCGCCCAGCCCCAGATCGCCGACATCGGCTTCCGGGGTGACGTGGCCCACGTGGGCAACCACCTGTCCGAGGCCGTCGACATCGGGATGGGCGGCTCGCTCGGGGCCGACGCCGGATTCATCGACTGGATCGAGCACGCCCGGCCCGTCAACGACGTGCCCGACGCGCTGCTGCGCGTGGTCCGCCGGTACCAGTCCGAGCGCCGTCCCGACGAGCCCTTCGCCAACTGGGCGCGCCGCGTCCCCAACGACGACCTGCGGGCCACGCTGGCCGCCGAGGGCACCGGGACCCCGGTCGTCCTGGGCACGAAGCCGGGGGCGCGGGTCGTGAAGGCCTACCGCATCCGCCAGGAGATCAACGGGATCGAGGAGCCACCCGGCAAGACGTGGTTCTTCGAACTGGAGGCCGGGGTCATCGACGCCGGGCGGTGCATCCAGTGCGGCACGTGCGTGGCCGCCTGCCCGTCCAACTCGATCGGGATCAACGAGGACACCGACCTGCCCGAGTTGGTCAAGATGTGCACCGGCTGCTCGCTCTGCTGGGACTTCTGTCCCCGGGGCGGCCTGCGCTACGAGGCCCTGTGGCCGCCGTCGACGGCCATGCCCGGCGCCGACCCCGACGCCGAGGTCGACGCGTCGGTGGAACGGGTGGACGCCAGTGACACCTACTGGAAGATCACCGGTGGGCCCCCCGGTGACGGCCTGGGCGCGGTGACCGAGTCCTATGCGGTGCGGGCCGGGGCGCGCCCCGACGGCGCCCAGGACGGCGGGGTGGTGTCGGCCCTGCTGATCGCCGCCCTGGCGGCGGGCGACATCGACGGTGCGCTGGTGACGCGGCCGAGCGACGACCCCGAGGAGCCCTGGAAGGGCGTGGCCCACCTGGCCACCACGGCCAAGGAGATCACCGCGTCGGCCGGGTCGTTCTACAACCAGACCATGGCCCTGGCCGAGCTGGACCTCTCGCGCTACGACCTGCCGCCCAAGCCCCGCATCGCGGTGGTCGGCACCCCGTGCGAGATCCAGGGCATCCGGGCCATGCAGGCCCGTCGCTGGCCCACCGGCGCCCACCGCGTCGACGCCGTGGTGCTGACCATCGCCCTGCTGTGCACCAAGAGCTTCGACTACCGCGGCCTCATGCTCGAGCTGCTCGAGCAGGACCGGGGCATCGACATCGGCCGGGTGTCGAAGGTGGACGTCATCCGGGGGCGCATGATCGTCGAGTACCGCGACGGCGAGGTGGCCGTCGACGAGCCCATCAAGCACTTCCACGGCGCCGCCCTGAAGGGCTGTGACGAGTGCGCCGACTTCCTCGGCCGCAGCGCCGACCTGTCCGTCGGCAGCGTCGGTTCCATCGACGGCTGGAGCAGCGTGCTGGTCCGCACCGAGCGCGGCCACCGGGCCCTCGACAACGCCCGCGGCCGCCTCGACTTCCGGGAGCTCGACAATCCCGCCGCACTGGTCAAGCTCGACGCCTTCGACAAGAAGGTGGCCTTCGAGAGCCTGCGCCGGCCGTTCGACCCGGACGCCCCGTTGTTCATCGACTACGCGCGAGCACGTGGCCCACTACGACGAGACCGACCGGGCCCCGGTCGTGGCCGAGCGTTGAGCGGGCCGGGTGGATCCGGTGGCGGTAACGTGGGGCTGGTGAGCGACGACGACGAGGCCGCGGTGGCCGGCGGCCCCCGACTCGAGATCCCCGAGGAGCCCGAGGACCTGCGGGTGTCCCTGCGGGACGCGCTGCTGGCCGGCGAGGACTGGCGGGCCGGCTTCTCCGACGACCTCTGTGTCGGCGTCTGGCTGTGGAGCCGGTGGCAACCGGCCCTCGAACCCGTGGGGTGCTCACGGGAGGACTTCGTGGAGATCGTGGTGTCCACCCACCGGGAACTGTGGCTCTGGCTGCTCGGTGACCGGCGGTGGGAACAGTACGTGTCCGGTCTGGCCGGCCGCGTGCTCCGCCGCCTTCCGGCCGCCACCCCGTCGTGACGTCCCGGCCGGTGGCGACGGCCGACCCGCCGAGGAGGCGCGGATGCCGAACGTGACCGTGCCCGACGGCCAGGACCCGCTGATCCACGTGTGGACGGCCCTGGCGCCCGACGCTCACGTCGGCGGCGGCCGGCTACTCGTCGGCCGTGTACGAGCACTCGAGCCTGTCGCTGCGCGAGTTCGAGGCGGCCCGGATCACCATGGCCCGCATCAACGAGTGCGCGCTGTGCCTCGACTGGCGGACCGCCCGTGACGTGCCCGTCCCGGGGTGCGTCCCCCGACGAGGTGCCGGAATCGTTCTACGCGGCGGTGGAGGCCGACGACGGGTCCCTGACCGGGCGGGAGCGGCTGGCCGCCGAGTTCGCCCGCCGCTACGCCACCGACCACCCGCACATGGACGCCGGGTTCTGGGCCCGGCTGCCACGACGCCTTCACCGACGACGAGCTGGTCGACCTGGCCCTGTGCGTCGGCTCGTGGCTCGCCCTCGGCCGGTTCAACCAGGTCTTCGACATCGACGGCGCCTGCCGGGTGCCCGCCGTCCACGGCGCCCCGGCCGTGCAGGCCTGAGGGGACGCCGTGGAGAAGGTCATCGCGCTGGTGTGGGGCCTCGGGGACGGCGAGTCGGGCGACGCCTTGCGCCACCAGCTCCTGGAGGACACCCTGCCGCGGCTGCACGGGGCGGGGGCCCGGGCCGCCACCTGTCAACGTCCACGACTCGGCGGCGGCCGCCGCGCCCCTCGCCGGCCCCCGCGCCGGAGGGAGAGGCGCCCCACGTGGCCGAGGTCTCGATGTGGCTCGACTGCTACGAGCGCACCGCCGGGATCGACGAGGCCCTGGCCGACCTCAAGCTGACGACCGCCTCGTACCTGGTGGTCGAGTCGCTCTACGACGACTACGGCACCACCCCCTACGCCGCGCCCCGCGACTGGCCCGACGGCGAGCGCTCGCCCGGGGTGCTGACGGTGGCCCTCATCCACCGGCCCGAGGGCCTCGACTACCGCGAGTGGATCACCCGGTGGCACGGCACGCAGTCACCGGTGTCGGGCGAGCTGCAGCCCCGGACCCGGTACGTGCGCAACGAGGTGGTCCGGTCGCTCACCGACGGGCGCCCCCGGGATCGACGGCATCGTCGAGGAGGGCTGGCCCTCGGTCGAGCACGTGGCCGATCCGAAGCTGTTCTTCAACGCCTCGACCGACGAGGAGCTGAGCGCCAACGTCGGCCGCATGCTGGACAGCGTGTCGCGCCTGCCTGGACCTCGGCCGGCTGCGCAGCTCGACCATGAGCGAGTACCTGGTGGCCCCCGCTGGGCTGAGCCGCCCCGGCCGGTCCACCGGCCCGTGCGGCATCACCTACGCTCGAAGCCTGGCCCGCCGGCCGGTCGGGCCCGGCGGCGACATCGGAGGAAGCACCCGTGGGACTGTCCATCGGCATCGTCGGTCTCCCCAACGTGGGGAAGTCCACGCTGTTCAACGCCCTGACCCGCAACGAGGTCCTGGCCGCCAACTACCCCTTCGCCACCATCGAACCCAACGTGGGCGTGGTGGCCGTCCCCGACCCCCGGCTCGGGGTGCTGGCCGGGATCTTCGGCTCCAAGGAGATCCTGCCCGCCATGGTCACCTTCGTGGACATCGCCGGGATCGTCAAGGGGCATCGGAGGGCGAGGGTCTGGGCAACAAGTTCCTGGCCGCCATCCGCGAGAGCGACGCCATCTGCCAGGTGGTGCGGGTCTTCGAGGACCCCGACGTGATCCACGTCGACGGCCGGATCGAGCCGTCCGGGGACATCGAGACCATCAACACCGAGCTGATCCTGGCCGACCTCCAGACGGTCGACAACCGGATCACGAAGCTGGCCAAGGAGTCGCGCAAGCAGCCCGAGCTGGTCCCCCAGCTGAAGGCGGCCGAGCAGGCCCGCGAGATCCTCGACGCCGGCCGGACGGTGGCCTCGGCCATCGCCGCCGGGGAGATCGACGCCGACCTGGTGTGGGATCTGCACCTGCTCAGCGCCAAGCCGTTCATCTACGTCTTCAACGTCGACGAGGACGCCCTGGGTGACGAGGCGCTGAAGCAGCGGCTCCAGGCGTTGGTGGCCCCGGCCGAGTCCGTCGTGCTGTGCGCCCAGATCGAGGCCGAGGTGGCCGCCCTCGACCCCGAGGACGCCGCCGAGCTCCTGGCCGGTTACGGCCAGGAGGAGTCCGGCCTGGTGCAGCTGGTCCACGTCGGCTTCCGCACCCTCGGCCTCCAGACCTACCTGACGGCGGGTCCCAAGGAGACGCGGGCCTGGACGATCCACATCGGCGACACGGCCCCCCAGGCCGCCGGCGTGATCCACACCGACTTCGAACGGGGATTCATCAAAGCGGAGGTCATCGGCTTCGACGACCTGGTGGAGGCGGGCTCGGTGGCCGCCGTGCGGGCGGCCGGCAAGGCCCGGGTGGAGGGCAAGGAGTACGTGATGCAGGACGGCGACGTGGTGGAGTTCCGCTTCAACGTCTGAGCTCTGGAGCGGGCGATCCGGTGACCGGGCGGTCGGACGCGTCGACGGGCGCCCCGGCGGTTCTCCCCAGCCGAACCGGGCGGTGTCCCTGTCGGCTTGGCGGACGGCTTCGAAGTGCGATCGGCGGTGGCATTCAAGGGCTCCCGGGGGCCGGTCGATACAGCCGTGTCGGCGCGGGCAGCCCGGCCGAGGAACGCCCAAGTGAGGACGATGTGATCCAGACGACAGACACCGGCCGCGGACGGGCCGGAGCCGAGGATTCGGGGGACGGGGACGGCGGTTCCCGTCCCGGGGTGGCGGACGACGTCGACCTCGGTGGTGCGCTCGAGGCCGTGCTGTCGGCCAACCGGGATCTGCGGTGCGAGCTCGAGCACTACGAGTGCATGCTCCTCGACGGGGCGCAGAAGGTCGACGCGGGGGCCAGCGTCTGCGAGGCCCTGGTCATGGTGCCACCGTTGTCCGCCCGCCGGTCGACGGAGGCCGCCATCGCCGCACTGTACGAAGCCCGGCACCGGCTACGTCGGGCCGTCGTCTACGCCACCCTGCGGGAGGGAATGACGATCGACGCCATCGCCTCGACCCTGGAGGTGTCGGCCCACATGGTCTGCGCCATCGCCGCCGAGACGCCGTTCCGACCCGACTGCCCGGGCGGGAAGGGCGAGGATGCCAGCTCGGTCTGCCGCGCGTCGGGGACCGGCCCCTGCACCTGCTGACGAGGGTTCCGGCGCCGGGATCCCACCCTGCCAGGATGAGGACATGGGATCCGACCGGCCAGGCGCACTAACCGTCGACCCCCGGGTCGACTGTCCGACCGGGGGTGACCGGTGACCGACGGGCCGGTGGTGAGCCTCGAGGGGGTGGCCGTGGTGCGCGACGGGTCCGCCCTGCTCGACGACATCTCCTGGACCGTGGGACCGGGGAGCGGTGGGCGCTGCTCGGACCCAACGGGTCCGGCAAGACGACTCTGCTGCGCGTGGTGGGGGCGGGTCTCTGGCCGACCCGGGGCACGGTCCGGATCCTGGGTGAGACCCTCGGCCGGGTCGACATGCGGGCCCTGCGCACGCGCATCACCGTGGTGAGCGCCTCGGTGGGACGTTCGCTGCGGCCGGCCCAGCCGGCGCTCGACGTGGTGCTGACCGGGCGGCACGCGGCCCTCGAGACCTGGTGGCACGAGTACTCCCCGGAGGACCACACCCGGGCGTCCCGACTGCTGGCCGAGGCCGGGTTCGGGAGCGAGGCCTTCGCGGCACGGCCGTTCGGACAGCTCTCGGAGGGGGAGCGTCAGCAGGTCCTGCTCTCGCGGGCACTCATGGGCGACCCGGAGCTGATCCTGATGGACGAGCCGGCCGCCGGCCTCGATCTCGGGGCCCGGGAGCGCCTGCTGGGTCGCCTGGCCACCCTGGCCGGCGACCCCGCCGTTCCCCCGCTCGTCCTGGTCACCCACCATCTGGAGGAACTCCCACCCGGCGTGACCCATGCCGCCCTGTTGCGGTCGGGGCCGACTGGTGGCCACCGGCCCGGTCGACGAGGTGCTGACCGACGAGTCGGTGTCGGACGCCTTCGGTGTGTCGGTGGCGGTCGAGCGGCGTGGGGGGCGTTGGTCCGCCCGCGCCCGACCCTGATCCTGCGGCTCCACCGGGTGCGGGCTCCTCTTCCGGGGAACAGGGACGCGGGAACGGGGTTGTACGGACGCAGGTGACGAGCCGCGGCAGATCGCCCGTCCATATCGCCATACGAGGAGTCCACCGTGACCGCCACCGCACGGAGCACCACGACCACCCCCACCGACGGCCGGACCGTCGCCGACTTCTGGTTCGACCCGCTCTGCCCGTGGGCGTGGATCACGTCGCGCTGGATCCTCAACGCCGCCGAGGTGCGCGACCGTCGAGGTCCAGCTGGCACGTGATGTCGCTCGCCTACCTCAACGCCGACAAGGATGACCTGTCCGAGAGTACCGCGAGCTCCTGGCCAAGGCGTGGGGTCCGGTACGGGTGGTGGTGGCCGCCGAGCAGGCCCACGGACCCGAGGTGGTCTGCCGCTCTACACCGCGCTGGGCACCCGCCGGCACATCGGAGGCGAGGAGCTCGACCGCAGCACCATCGAGAAGGCGCTGGCCGAGGTCGGTCTCCCGACCGACCTGGCCGACGCCATGGACAGCGACGCCTACGACGAGGCGCGTCAAGGCCTCCCACCACCGGGGCATGGACCAGGTGGGCATGGACGTCGGGACCCCGGTCATCGCCGTCGGGGGCGTGGCGTTCTTCGGCCCGGTGGTGACCCCGGCGCCGAAGGGCGAGGCCGCCGGACGCCTGTGGGACGGCGTCCTGCTGGTGGCCGGCACGCCCGGCTTCTACGAGCTCAAGCGCTCCCGCGACGTCGGCCCGATCTTCGACTGATGCGAGCCCGCCGCCGGCGCCGGGCGCCCCGTCAGTGGAGCAGCGACAGCACGAGTAGGCCCTGGGCGAGGTGGTACGTGACGTGCACGGCGACGTCGCCGTGCCGGGTCGGACGCACGAACCGGTTCAGGGCGAGCACGGTGTCGGACACCACGAACAGCACGCCGCCGGCCAGGGCGGCCGGCACCCCGACGTTGGCGGCGATGACGGCCATGGTCAGGATCACCACCAGGTAGACGGCCACCGGTGCCATGAGTGACCTCTGGCCGTCGCGCTCCAGCGCCCGGAAGATGCAGTACGGCCGGGGCCGCCGCGACCACCACCGCCACGCCGGCGGCCACGACGAGGCCGGTCGCCGAGAAGGTGAAGGGCGGTACGCCCGGGGGTGACGGCGGCTGCAGGAAGCCGACGATGTAGAGGGTGTGGCCGCCAGGAAGGCGGCCAGGCCCGGGACGAAGAGGTTGCCGGGGATCATCAGGAGCACGTCCCCGGCCAGGGACAGGGCCAGGGCACCGACGAACCACCACCTCCGGTCGACGAGGTCGGTGTGGGAGGCGGGCAGGACGGCGGCAGGCCGCGGTCAGGGCGACGAGCACGGCCGGCTTGGCCACGTACTCGACCCGGACGGCCGACCGGGCGACCGCCATCCAGTCGACCACGGCCGCCGCCCCGGCGACGGCCATCAGGAGCCAGAAGGCGGTCACCGGGAGTGACGCTACCGGCGGCTCCCGTCACCCACGGTGACCATCCACCACTACGGAATTCGTCGTCGGTAGCGTTTCACCTGGTAACAGGTCGGTCGAGGAGCTGATGCCTGTGGTGCTGGTGATCATCATCGTGGCGGCCTGGGCCGTCATCCTGGGACCGAGCCTCCTCAAGCGCCGTGCCAACAGCGGCGGGGTCCAGTCGATCACCCACTTCCACCACCAGCTCCGCGTCCTCGAGCAGCGGGCCCCCGAGCCCCTCGTCGCTCCCGCCTACCGGCTCCGTTCGGTGGACGGCACGGGTTCGCCCACCGGGATCCACTATCCCGACGACGGACGCCCGCCGGTACTGACGGTGGTGGGGGCGAAGGAGCTCCCCCGTCCGGCCCTGGCCTTCCTGGGGGAGCCCGAGGTGGTGGAGCCGGTCGCCTCCCGGACGGTTCCCGACACCCCGTCGCCCGCCGCCCCCTCGCCTGCCGACAGCTACGGCGACCCGCGACGGTCGGACGATCCCCATGCCGGTCCGGTGCCGATCCCGACCGCCTACGACCATCGCCGACCGGCGGCCTACGCCCCGCCGGTCGACCCTTCCCCCGCACCACGCGCCATGGAGTCCGTCACGCGGGCCCAGGCCCGCCGCCGGCGCCGGGACACCCTGGCCGTCCTCTTCGGTCTCTTCTTCGTCATGCTCCTCGTCGGTCTGATGACGGGCGCCACCGGGGCCTGGGCGGTGGCCGCGCCTCGACGGTGTGGCCCTGGCCGCCTACGTGGTGCTCCTCGTGCACCTGCGCCGGATGGCCCAGGAGCGCGAGCTGCAAGCTGCGGTACCTCGACCCCGGGGCGGAGCGGGGCGGGCGCGTGTCCGGCCCGCCGAGCTACGTCAGCGGCCGCTACGCCCACCCGTCGAGCCAGCAGGCCGTCGCCCGCTGATCGGGCGACCCCGGTCACCCGGGCGCACCGCCGGACGCGGCGGTAGGGTTCGCCATGACCCACGACACCGCCGCTGAACCCACCGATCCGCAGGCCTCACTGGCCGACGCCGTCGCCGCCGGACTCGAAGGGCGGAGGCTCCTCACCCATCCGTTCTACCGACGTTGGGAGGCCGGCGAGCTCCGGTCCCAGGAGCTCGCCGAGTACGCCGTCCACTACCGGGCCTTCGAGGCCGTCCTGCCGACGGTGCTGGCGGCGGTGGTCGACCGCCTGACGGCCGACGGCGACCTCGGGACCGCCGACCTGGTGGCGCGCAACCTGGCCGACGAGCTGGGCCGCCCGCGTCCCCATCTCGAGCTGTTCGACGAGTTCGCCGGCGCCCTGCCCGACGCCGTCGCCGGCTCGGCCGGACCCGCCGCCGAGGCCCTGGCCGACACCTACCGCGCCCTGGCCGAGGAGTCGCCCACGGCGGCGATCGCCGGGCTCGCCGCCTACGAGACCCAGGCGGCGGCCATCGCCGCCACCAAGGGGGACGGGCTGCGCCGCTGGTACGGCATGGACGCGGCCGGTACGTCCTTCTGGGACGTGCACGCCACCATGGACGCCGAGCACGGTGACTGGGCGATCGAGGCCCTCGCCCGGCTGGACGCCGATCCGACCGCGGTGGCCGACGCCTCCCGCCGGGCCGCCGACGCCTGGTGGGCCCTGCTCGACGAGCGCGACGCCGAGGGCCTCGTCGCCGTCGCCTGAGGTACGGGGCCGGCTGGTCCTTGACCCCGGGCCCGGGACGCCGCCCTACCGGCAGGGGGGTGCGGGCGGCCGCCCTGGTCCTGATCGGGGCGGGGCTGGCGGTACTGGTCGCCACGACCGGGGTGCGGCAGTCGGCGCGCCAGGAGGCCGGCGGTATCGGCCTGGCCGTCATCATGACCGGCCTGATGGTGCTGGTCCTCGGCAACTACCTCCGTCACGCCGCCGAGCGGCGCGGTGCGGAGTCCGGTCCGGCCGACCGACCGGATCAGCCGGGCTCGGTGCCCACCACGGAGACGAACGACACCATCTCGCCCGGATAGCCCCCGAGGTTGTGGGTGAGGGCCAGCTTCCGGTCGGTCCGGATCTGGCGTTCCGGGGTCGCCTCGCCGCGCAGCTGCAGCCAGGCCTCGAAGAACATCCTCAGGCCCGACGCGCCGACCGGGTGGCCGAAGCTCTTCAGACCGCCGTCCGGGTTGACGGGAAGGGCCCCGTCGCGGTCGAAGGTGCCGGCCAGCACCTCCTTCCACGCCGTGCCCCGGGGGGCGAAGCCGAGATCCTCCATCAGGACGAGCTCGGTCGGGGTGAAGCAGTCGTGGACCTCGGCCATGGCCAGCTCGGCCAGGGGGTCGGTGATGCCGGCCTGGGCGTAGGCGTCCTGGGCGGCGGCGGCGCACTCGGGGAACCACGTGTAGTCGTAGTCGGGGTCGATGAGGCCCGAGCCGCTGCCCGCCGCGAACGACAGGGCCTTGATGTAGATCGGCTTGTCGGTGTAGCGGTGCGCGTCCTCGGCCCGGACGACGATGGCCGCCGCCGCCCCGTCGGCCACACCGGCGCAGTCGAACACGCCGAGCCGGCCGGCGACCCGGGGGGAGGCGCAGATGGTCTCCGTCGAGACCTCCTTGCGGAACTGGGCCCGCGGGTTGCGGGCGCCGTTCTGGTGGTTCTTCCACGAGATGCGGGCCAGCACCTCGGTGAGCTCGTCCTCGCCCACCCCGTACTTCTTGCCGTAGGCCGGGGCCACCATGGAGAACATGGCCGCCGCCGTCAGGGTCCGGGCCGTCCCGTCGTTCGGGATGGGGAAGGCGTTGAGGCCCTGGTACCCGGAGTCCTTCACCTTTTCGGCGCCGACGGCCATGGCCACGTCGTAGGCCCCGGACGCCACGGCGTAGGCCGCCGCCCGCAGCGCCTCGGACCCGGTGGTGCAGTAGTTCTCCACCCGCGTCACCGGCTTGTTCTCGAGCTGCAGCGGCCGGGCCAGCGTGATGCCGCTCATGCCCGACTGCGCCGTTCCGAACCAGTAGGCGTCGACGTCGTCCTTGGTGAGTCCGGCCGAGGCGAAGGTCTCCTCGGCGGCGTCGACGATGAGGTCGTCGAGGCTCTTGTCCCAGTGCTCGGCGAAGCGGGTGCAGCCCATCCCGACGATCGCCACCCGGTCCTTGATCCCGTGCGAAGCCATTGCTCTCCTTGCAGCTGTGAGGGGCCGGACGGACCGGCCCGGTGCGGTGTGGTGGTCAGCCGGCCGTCGCGCCGCGGCGGACGGGGGTGGCCTTCCAGAAGTAGTCGTGGATGCCGTCGGCGGTGAAGAGCCGGCGGAACGTCATGCGCACCCGGTCGCCGATGTCGACGGTGTCGGGGTCGACGTCGGTCAGCTCGACCGGGAACCGTCCACCGCCGTCGAAGTCGAGGACGGCGAAGACGACCGGCGGGCTGGGCGAGTAGGCGAGCCGGTCGATGGTGTAGGTGGCGATGGTGGCCTCGGCGTCGGCCCGGTCGAACGGCACCATGTCGTCGACGGCGCCGCCCTGCATCGACACCCGCGACGGCGGCAGGTGCACCGCCCCCGAGGTGCGGTCCTGGGAGCCGACGAAGCCGAACTTCCAGTCCTCGTTGCGCCAGGCGGCGGACGACGAGACCCGTGCCGGCTCGGGTCGCCGCGGCGGCTCCGGGGAGACCATGCCCCGCCAGGCGAGGAACTTCGCGTAGGGGAGGTCGGCACCGGCCGCCACCTGGTCGGCGACCGGGTCGGCGGCCGACCAGTCGGCGATGGCCGCCGTGGTGCGGAACACGAGCACGTCGGCGCCGTCGGCCAACGACACCACCGCCACGACCTCACCGGGGGCGGCCGCTTCGACGAGCGAGGCCAGGACCAGCCCGGCGTGGGCCGCGCCGGTCTGCCCCACGCTGGCCGACAGGTCGTCGGACAGGGCCCCGTCGCGCACGCCCAGGGCCCGACCCACGGCCTTGGCGGCCCGGCCGTGCATGCCGGTGACCACCACCCGGTCGACCTCCTCGGCGGTCACGCCGGCCGCCTTCAGGCCCGCCTGCCAGGCGTCTGCGCCCAGCGGGACGTAGCGCGTCTCACCGAAGCGCTCCTCCCACGTCCGGGACCGCCGGTCGCCGGGGGTGCGCCAGCGGTCGAGGAACTCGTCGCTCATCGAGGCGCCACCCAGGTACTCGGCGATCACCGGGGCGCCGGGCCCGTCGTCGCCGACGAGCACGGCCGCCGCCCCGTCACCTCCCGCGGCCTCGTCCCCCGAGGTCGGCAGTCCGTCGCGCAGGTCGGACACCACGACCAGGGTGGTGCCGGTGCCGGCGGCGCCGAGGGCGGTGCGCAGGGCTCCGGGTCCCGACCGCAGGGCGCCCCCGAAGTCGAAGGCGGCGACCTCGGCGGGCTGGCGGAGCGCGGCGTGCAGCGTGGTGGCGTTCGTCTTGTCGAGGTAGGCGGGGGTGGCGGTGGCGAACCACAGGGCGGCGGGTGCGGCCCCCGGCGCGGCACGCAGGGTCCGGCGGGCGGCCTCCACCCCCAGGGTGGTGGTGTCCTCGTCGTGGGAGGCGACGCTGCGTGCCCCCTTGCCCCCTCCCGTGCCGAAGAACCCGCCGATCTCGGAGCGGCGGAGCCGTCGGTAGGGGACGTAGCCGGCGATGCTGACGATGCCCCGGGTCATGCCGGGCCTGCGGTGGGGTGGTCCTGCTCCATGGCCGTGATGGTCCCTTCGTCTCGGTGGCGGGGTGCCGGCGGGGGCCGTCGGGCACCGGTCGCTGGCCCCGCGTGCCCGCCCATCCTATGATGGCAACAGTATCTGACGGTCAGTCAGCTAACATCTGACGGTCAATCAGATCACACGACGGCGTACACCGCACCGCAGAGGATGGAGACCAGGCCATGGACTTCGAGTTCACCCCCGAGCAGCTCGAATTCGTCAAGGACGTGGAGCAGTTCCTCGACGACAACTACGACCCCGAGGTCTTCGACGTCACCCGGGAGAACATGGCCCAGATCGTCGACACCCCGAAGCGCCGGCAGTTCATGGCCAAACTGGGGGAGAAGGGCTGGCTCGGCATCACCTGGCCCGAGGAGTACGGCGGCCAGGACGGCGACGGCGTCTACGAGTACCTGCTGAACGAGGCCCTGGCCGCCCGGGGCGGTCCCCAGATCGGCAAGGGCGTCGGCATCATCGGCAAGACGATCATCAGCCACGGCAGTGAGACCCTGAAAGCCGAGTTCCTCCCCAAGATCCTGAAGAACGAGGTCGAATTCGCCGTCGGCTACTCGGAGCCCAACGCCGGCTCCGATGCCGCCTCGATGCAGCTGAAGGCCACCAAGGTCGAGGGCGGGTGGATGCTCAACGGTCAGAAGACCTGGACCACGTCGGCCCACTTCGCCGACTGGTACTGGGTGGGCGCCCGCACCGACCCCGACGCCCCCAAGCACAACGGCATCAGCCTCTTCCTCGTGCCGATGGACCATCCGAACATCACGGTGAAGGCCATCTGGACCATGGGCGACGAGCGGACCAACGAGGTCTACCTCGACGACGTGTTCGTGCCCGACGACTACGTGGTGGGGGAACTCAACCGGGGCTTCCAGTACATCTCCGAGGCGCTCGACCTCGAGCGGTTCACGCTGTTCACGTACTCGCCCATCGCCCAGCGCCTCGACCTCCTCACCCAGTACGTCAAGGGCGCCACCCGGGACGGCGAGCCCATGAAGGACGACCCGGTCGTGCGGTCCACGGTCGCCAACCTGCACACGGAGGCCGAGGTGGCGCGGGTCCTGGGGCTCAAGTTCGTGGCCGCCTCGACGGCGGGCGGCGCCCCTCCCACGACGCAGGCCTCGGAGTACAAGCTGTTCACCACCGAGTACTCGCGCCGGCTGGCGAACGCCTCGATGGACCTCGCCGGCCCCGGCGGTCAGCTGCGGGTCCACACCGAGGAGGCCCCGATGGCCGGCCGTCCCGAGTCGACGTACCGCTACACCGTCATCGACACCATCGGCGGGGGCTCGTCCGAGGTGCAGAAGAACATCCTCGCCCGGCGCAAGCTCGGGCTCCCCAAGAACTTCTGAGCCCACCCACGTCCGTGACCCCGCCGTCTCCCACGTCGTCCGCCGCGCCCCCGGGGTCGGGCCCCGCCGCGCCCGTCGGGCCGCTCGCCGGCGTGGTGGTGCTGGACCTGGCCACCTTCGGGCCCGCGGCCCGCTGCACCCGGATCCTGTCCGACTACGGGGCGACGGTCGTCAAGGTGGGAGCCGTGGCCGGCAGTGGGGTCGAGACGCCCCGGACCCCCTACTTCCTCTACAGCGGGGCGAGGCACCTCCGCCACGTGGCGTTCGACCTGAAGGCGGCCGAAGGACGGGACGCCTTCCTCGAACTGGTGCGCGGTGCCGACGTGGTGGTGGAGAGCTTCCGGCCCGGGGTGGTCGACCGGCTGGGCATCGGGTTCGAGGCGCTGCGCGCCGTCAATCCGCGGGTGATCCTCTGCTCGACCACCGGCTACGGCCAGGACGGGCCCCGGGCCGCCTGGGCCGGTCACGACATCAACTACCTGGCGGCGGGCGGCTACCTCGGCGCCACCGAGCCGGCGGCCGACGGCGGACCACCGGTGTCCGGGGCGACGGTCGCCGACGCCGCCGGCGGTGGGATGCACGCGGCGCTCGCCGTGATGGCCGCCCTGATCGGCCGGGGGACGGACGGTGCCGGGGCGCACCTCGACGTCTCCATCGCCGACGGGGTGCTGTGGCTCACGTCACTGCCGGTGGACGAGTACCTGGCGACGGGGGCGGCCGTCGGCTTCGGCCACGACGTCATCAGCGGCCGCTACGCCTGCTACGACACCTACCGGTGCGCCGACGGCCGATGGCTGGCGGTCGGCGCCATCGAGCCCAAGTTCTACGCCAACCTGTGCCGCCTGATCGGGTGCGAGCAGTGGCTGGGCAGCCAGCGCGACGACGCCGTCCAGGACGCCGTCCGGGCCGACTTCGCCACCGCCTTCGCCACCCGTGACCGTGACGCCTGGGTGGCCGAGCTGGCCCCGGCCGACACCTGCGTGAGTCCGGTGCTCGACGCCGCCGGCGTGGCCGGGGACGACCAGTTCGCCGCCCGGCGGGCCATCGTCGAGGCCACGGTCCCCCCGGCGGCGCGCGGCGAAGGCGTCCCGGACCGGTTCCGACAGGTGGGCCCCGTGCTCGCCGGGATGCCGGGCCGGGGGGAGCCGGTCGAGGTCGGGGACCCGACGCGGTCGGACGCCGACGAACTGCTGGCCGCCGCCGGGGTGCCGGCCGAACGGATCGCCGCATGGCGGGAGAAGGGAGTGGTGGCATGAGCGCCATCGGGATCGACGACGTCGAGGGTCTCCTCGGCGTCGGGCTGTACGAGGAGGAGGGGGAGTTCCCGGTCGAACAGGGGTACATCTGGACGACCTGCTCCTCCGTCGAGAACGGCAACCCGCTCTACTGGGACGAGGCGGTGGCCGAGGAGATCACCGGGGGACCGATCGCCCCTCCGACCATGGTGTCGGTGTGGTTCCGGCCCCACCACTGGGCGCCGGACCGGTCGACGCCGGGGCTCCCGCTCCAGATCCACTTCGACCTGAAGGAGGGGCTGGGCCTGCCCGAGGCGGTCATGAGCGACAACACGATCGTCTTCCACGAGCCGGTCCGGCCCGGCGACGTCCTCCGGACCCGCCAGATCCTCCGCTCGGTCAGTGACGAGAAGACGACCAAGCTCGGCACCGGCCGCTTCTGGGTGATCGACGTCGAGTACCACAACCAGCGCGGCGACCTGGTCGCCGTCGAGAGCTACACCGGCTTCGGCTACCGCCGCGGTGGAGCGGGAGGACGGATGACGACGCCGACGTTGCTCCAGGGCGCGGTCGCGGTGGGCGACACCCTGCCCGAGCTCGCCTATCCGGTGACGGCCACGACCGTGGTCCTCGGCGCCCTGGCCGCCCGTGACTGGCGACCGATGCACCACGACAAGGACTTCGCCGTCAACCGCAACGGCACCCGGGACATCTTCCTCAACACGCCGAACCTCGCCTCGTGGTTCGAGCGCTACATCACCGACTGGACGGGCCCCTTCGGGCGGCTGCAGCGGGTGACCTTCCGCATGCTGGGCTCGATCTTCCCGGGGGACACCATGGTGTTCCGCGGCACCGTGGCCGACACCGGCGTGGACGACACCGGTTGCGGTTGGGCCGCCCTCGACATCAACGTGTCCGTCGACGGGGACGTCAAGACATCCTGTGCCGCCCGGGTCGCCCTGCCGGTGACGTCGGACGACAACCCGTGGACCCGCCGGGGCGACCGCTGGGTCCCCTGACCCGGACCACCGACGATCAACGAACGACCAGACGCCGAACCACCAGAGGAGAGCACGACATGTTGGATCTGACCTTCAGCCCCGAGCAGGAGATGCTGCGCGAGACGGTGCGGGGCGTGGTCGCCACCACGAGCCCGCTCAGCGTCGTGCGCGAGCTCGAGGACGACCCCACCGGCTACTCGCCCGAACTGTGGAAGCAGCTGGCCCACCTCGACCTCATCGGCCTCCAGCTGCCCGAGGAGTACGGCGGCTCGGGCATGACCACCCTCGAGACCGTCGTCCTCTACGAGGAGTTCGGCCGGGCCATCGCCCCCTCACCGCACTTCGTCAGCTCGATCCTGTGCGGCGGGACGTTGGCCCGGGCGGGGAGCGCCGACCAGAAGCAGACGTGGCTGCCCGGCATCGTGTCGGGCGAGGCCATCCTCACGCCGGCCTGGCTGGAGCCCGAGAACACGTCCGGGCCCACCGGTGTGCAGCTGCGGGCCGAGCCCGACGGCGACGGCTGGACGCTGACCGGCACCAAGCGCCACGTCGCCTTCGCCTCGTCGGCCAGCCGACTCGTAGTGCTGGCCCGCACGGGGGACGCCCCCGGTGACGTCGACCTCTTCCTGGTGGACCCGTCCGATCCGGGCGTCTCCCTGACCCAGCAGCTGACCATCGGATCCGACGCCCAGTACAAGGTGGAGCTGTCCGGTGTCCGGGTGGGCGAGTCCGACCGCATCGGGCCGGCCGGCACCGGGTGGGTCACATGGAGTGCGGTGATGCACGAGGCCATCATCCTGGCGGCGGCCCAGGCCGTCGGCGGCGCGCGCAGTACGCCATGGAGATCACCACCCAGTACGCCAAGGACCGGCACCAGTTCGACAAGCCGCTCGGCGCCTTCCAGGCACTGGCCCACTACCTGGCCGACGCGGTCACCGCTGTCGACGGGGCCGAGGTGCTCGTCCACGAGGCGGCCTGGGCCCTGGCCGAGGGGCGCCCCGTCGCCAAACTGGCGCCGATGGCCAAGCTCTACGCCTGCCGGACGTTCCGGGACGTGACGGCCACGGCCCAGCAGATCTTCGGGGGTATCGGTTTCACCGTCGAGTTCGACATCCAGCTCTACTTCCGGCGGGCCAAGGAGCTCCAGCTGTCGTGGTGGGACCCCCGCACGCTGGAGGAGCTCATCGCCGCCCAGGTGCTCGACGGCTGAGCCGCCGCGGAAGCCCCCCGGCGGCCACCGGCGGCGCCGCCCGATGCCGGTGACACCCCTGGATTCGCTACGTCCGCCGCTGCCTGGACTACGGTCGGTCCTGCGCCCCGGGTAGGGCGGCAACGACACGGTTCGGGGGAGACACATGGCAGCAGACACGGCAACCGTCAGGCCGGAGGTGAGCACCGGATCCGGACGTGGCGGGCTCTGGAAGTTCCTCTTCGTCCACGAGATCGACGAGTACCCGGGCAACGGCAAGCGGACGGGCTATCTCGGCCTCGCCGTGATCGCCACCATCGTCCTCTACTACACGTACTACACGCAGACCGGGGTCACCCCGAACATCCTGGTCTCGTACCACATGTCCTTCGCGTTCTACGTGTGGATCGTGGTCATCTCCAACGCCATCGGGGCCTTCGCCTCGCTCCCGGCGTCCAAGACCGACAAGCTCGGGCGTTCCAACGTCGTGATCTACGGGCTGTTGATCATCGGTCTCCTGGTGGCCGTCGGGGTGCCGCTCTGCAAGACGGAATGGCAGTTCGCCACCGTCATCTGTGTCCTCGGACTGGTCGAGGGGGCCATCCTGGTGGCGACACCGGCGCTGGTCCGTGACTTCAGCCCGCAGCTCGGCCGGGCCTCGGCCATGGGCTTCTGGACGGTGGGACCGGTGGCGGGCAGCCTGATCACCTCGATCGTGGCCGCCCACACCCTCGACGGGTTCATCCGCAATCACGGGCCGGACGCCTGGAAGAGCCAGTTCATCATCTCCGGAGTGACGGCGTTGGTCGTCTTCGTCCTCTCCCTGCTCTTCCTGAAGGACCTGTCCTCCCGACTGCGCGACCAGCTGATGGTGTCCGAGCACGACCAGGCCCTGGTGGAGGCGCGGGCCCGGGGCCTCAGTGACCAGGACGTGATGGCGGCCACGGCCCATCCATGGCGCCAGATCCTGAAGTGGGACCTGGTCGGCACGGCCGTCGGGATCTCGCTGTTCCTCCTGCTCTACTACGCGGCCTCCGCCTTCTTCACCATCTACTGGGCCACCGTCTTCAAGAACCCCAACGGCCTGAACCTCTCGACGTCCCAGGCCAACGACCTGAACACCTGGTTCTGGGCGGCCGACATCGTGGCCCTGATCGTGTTCGGCGTGCTCTCCGACGTGCTCAAGGTGCGCAAGCCCCTGATGCTGGTGGGAGCCGTCGGCTCGATCGTGATGCTCTACTTCTTCATCCAGCGGGCCGACCACCCGTACTCGAGCTTCGACCAGATCATCTTCATCGAGGTCCTCCTGGCCGCCTTCATCTCCCTGACCTTCGCACCGTGGATGGCCGGTTACACCGAGATGGTGGAAGCCAAGAATCCGGCCCTGGTGGGCACCGGACTGGCTCTCTGGGGATGGATCCTGCGGCTGACGGTGGCGCTGTCGTTCATCTTCCTGCCGCTGGTCGTCACGTCGGTCAACCCGGTGGTCGACAACCTGCCGTACTCGCAGACCACGATCGACGGCCAGCCGTTCAACGCCCAGCAGTTCCAGCTCGAGCACCCGCAGTCGGTCGCCTTCGCCGAGGCCAACGCCAGCTGGCTGAAGGTCCTCCAGGAGCCGAAGGTGGCGCCGATCGTGGCCGCCCTCAACGCCGACCTCACGCCGGCCAACCTGGCGGCCTTCCAGAAGGCCGTACCGCTGTTCGTCTACACCAAGACCCTGGCGAACGCCACGAAGCTGAAGACGCTGGTCGTCCCCTACCAGGCCCAACTGGGCTATCTCGCCGGTCATCAGACCCAACTGAACGACCTGCTCAACGGGGTGGCGAAGTCGCCCAAGCAGTGGCAGAACTGGTTCTGGATCTGCATGATCGGCATGGTCGTGTTCATCCCGACCATCTGGCTCAACCGGGGACGGTGGAACCCGTCGAAGGCCCGGGAGGACGAGCGCCAGCACGAGGCCGACGTCCAGGCCGAACTCAAGCAGCTGGTCGGGGCCAACGCCTGACCCGGACGGTCCCGGGTCGGGCCGGCACCATCGAGCCGCGTGGGACACCCTCCCTCTACGGTGTCCCCCATGGAGTCCGGAGTCGTGCCCGAGGTGGGTTTCGCCGTCATCGACCTCGAGACGACGGGTTTCTCGCCCTTCCGGGAGCGGGTGGTCGAGGTGGCGGTGGTCCTGCTCGACGCCGACGGCGTCGAGACCGGGGCCTACTGCACCCTGGTGGACCCCGAACGGGATCCGGGCCCGACCCACATCCACGGCATCACCGCCGCCATGCTGCAGGGCGCCCCGACGTTCGCCCAGGTGCATCCCTATCTGGCCGGTCTGCTGTCCGGCCGGGTGGTCGTGGGCCACAACGTCGACCGGTTCGACCTGGCCTTCCTGCAGGCCGAGTGCGAGCGCCTGGGGGAGGACCGGGCGCCCGTGTCCGTGGTCAGCCTCGACACCCTGCTGGTGGCCCAGACCTATCTGGACCTGCCCGGCAAGGCCCGGCTCATCGACTGCTGCGACCGCTACCGACTGAGCTGGGCCGACCACCACAACGCCCTGGGGGACGCCCGGGTCACCGGCGACCTGTTGACCGCCATGCGTCGCGAGCTCGGCGACGACCTGCTCCGCACCGATCAGCTCCTGGCCGAGGGGCGATCCGGGGTGTGGCCGGGGGCCACGGCGGCCCGCCCGGTGGCGTGGGACCGGACCCACCCGCTGACGGCCTGACGCCGGACACCGCCCGGGCCCGGGCTCCGTTCAGGGAAGCGCCTCGACCGGGGGCACGAACAGGGCCCGCTCCCGGGCACCCCCCAGCATCTCGTCCGTGTCGTCGCCCGGGCCGGAGCCCGCCACCAGGGGCGAGCGGGTGAGCACGACGACGCCGGCCACCAGGACCGCGAGCGAGGCGATCTCGAGCGGGATCCACAGGGCGCCCCCCCGCAGCACGTCGCCGAAGAGGGAGACGCCGATCACGATGCTGAGCAACGGGTTGAGGGTGACCAGGGTGGTCCGGGAGGCGGTGATGGGGCCGGCGTGCAGGGCGTTCTGGAGCAGGAACACGGTCCCGAGGCCGGTCACGGCCAGCATGTAGGGCTGGAAGTGGGTGAAGACATGGCCCCACCCCTGGCTGACGTAGCCGGTGATGGCCTTGGTGAGGGCCGCACCGAAAGCCGCGGTCACGGCTGTCGCCGCCCCGAAGGCGGCCGCCCGCCACCATCGGGGACCCCGCAGCGCGGCCAGGATGCAGGCCACGATGGCCCCGATGAGGATCGCCGAGGCCACCACCCACTCGGACGTGGTGGGAAGTACCTGGCCGCCGTGGGGCCGGGCCGCCAGGAAGAACCCGCCGAGCCCGCCCACCACCAGGAGGGCGCCCAGCCATTCACGGGCGCCCAGACGGTAGCGGAACCAGACGGCCAGGATCGCCAGCAGGAAGAGCAGCTCGGTGGTGAGCACGGGCTGCACGACACTGAGCTCGCCGAACCGGAGGGCGGTGGCCTGCAGGCCGAACTGGACCAGCATGAGGGCGAAGCCGACGAGCCAGATGCCGCGCTTGATGGCGTGGGACATGAGGCTGAGCCGCAGCGCCGACGACTCGGGGGCCGTCTCCACCCCGATGCGCTGGAGCACCGAGGTGACGGCGCTGGTGAGGGCGGCGAGTGCCGCCAGTAGGAAAGCCACGCCCCCGTTGTAGTCGGAAACGGAAACCGACGGAAGGCAGACTCCGAATCGGGTTCAGTCGGCGGCCGGGTCGGACGGGACCCGCGTCCATGTGGAGACCGAGGTGGTAGCCCTCGAGGAAGAGGTCGGCGTCGTGTCGGCGGGGATACCGGGACTCGAGTTCGCGGAAGCGGGGGGAGTGGTTGGGCTCGAGGAGGTGGGCCAGTTCGTGCACGATGACGGCGTCGAGCACCCACGGCGGGGCCACCTTCAGGCGGGACGAGATGCGGATCTCGCGGGTGGCCATGGTGCACGACCCCCAGCGCTTGGTCTGGTTGGTGGACCAGCGGATGGACGACGGGGTCACCCCGTCGAGGTAGGTCCGACCGAGCTCGTGGGCCCGCTGCTCGAGCTCGGCGTCGGAGGCGTGCAGGTGGGGCCGGTGGCGGCTGAGCCGGCGGGTGAGGTGGTCGACCATGTCGTCGCGGGCGGCCCCCCGCAGGTGGGTGGGGACGACCACCACGATCCGGTCACCCTCCCAGTGGGCCCCGGCCGTCTTCTTCCGGCGGGTCGACACCCGGACCTCGACGTCGGGGGTGAACAGGGTGGCGGGCTGGGGGATCGAGGTCATGGCGTCACGCTACGGCCGGGCTGTGACGACGGCGACGCGGCGGTCCGGCGCCGTCGCTACTCGTTCTTGCCGAACGGCGCCGGGGCGATCTCCTCGACCTCCTCCACCGTCTCCTCGTCCTCCGCGTCGGACCGCAGGAACCTCCACACCACGGCGCCCAGGATCCCACCGACGATCGGGAAGACGATGAACACCCACAGCTGGCTGAGGGCCCAGCTGCCCTGGAAGATGGCGGTCGAGAGCGAGCGGGCCGGGTTGACCGAGGTGTTGTCGATCGGGATGGAGATGAGGTGGATGACGGTGAGGGTCAGGCCGACGGTGAGGCCGATCTGCCCGGGCGGCATCGACTTGCGGCTGGTGGAGGCGATGACGAACACGAACACCGCCGTGAAGAACACCTCGGCGAGCATCACCACCCCGAGCGGGAACCCGCCGGGGGAGTGGATGCCGTAGCCGTTGGAGGCGAAGCCGGTGGCCTTGGCGCTGAACGAACCCAGGTTGGTGGCGGTGGCCGAAGCCTTCCGGGTGGCGTCGGCGATGATGTAGATGACCGTGGCACCCACGATCCCGCCGATGACCTGGCCGACGATGTAGAAGGGCAGGTCCCGGGACTTGGTCTTGCCGATCACCCAGAGTCCGACGGTGACGGCCGGGTTGATGTGGCAGCCCGAGATCGATCCGATGGCGTAGGCGGCGATGAGCAGGCTCAGGCCGAAGGCCAGGGCCACGCCCAGGATGCCCACCGAGTTCAGCTTGCCGGTGAAGTGGCCGGTGGCGAGGATGGCGGTCCCGGGACCCCCCACCACCAGGATCATGGTCCCGATGGCCTCGGCGATACCGATGCGCAGCCGATCGTTCATGGGGATTCGTCCTTTCCTCGGGGTGCGTCGCCGAGCGTCGGTCCGGTCCCCAACCACTGGACGATCAGGCTAAACAGCGGCGGCGGCCGAGCGGTGGATGGAGGCGGCCGGGCGCCGAATGGGACCCCGGCGGAACGGCCGGTACGATGGGGGTGTGCGCCCGTACCTGTCCCGTCGCTGCCTCCTGCTGCACGCGACGCTGCTGGTGCTGCTGCCCGCCTTCGCCTGGCTGACCGACTGGCAGCTCCACCGGGCGGAGGGTGGCAACTCACTGAGCTGGGCCTACGTGTTCCTGTGGCCGTGCTTTGCCGTCTACGCCGTCTACACCTGGTGGAACCTCGTGCGTGACGACGTGGCCCGCCAGCGCGGCACCGGGTCCGGCGCCGACGGCCACCCGGGGGAACCCGACGACCGACGGGGGCGGCCGTGCGACGGTCGCCGACGGGAGCCCGACGTCGGACCGGGCGCCGGGCTGGGCGCTGACGGGCGGCCGGAAGAAGAACATGGCCATCGCCGCCGCCGCCCCCATCGACGCCGAGCGGGGCGGGAAGGGGGAGCGGTTCACCCCCCAGACCGACGACGAGGCGGCCCGACTCGCCGAGTACAACCGCTACCTGGCCGCCCTCGCCGCCCGCGACGAGGCGGAGGACGCCCGGCGGGCGTCGGGCCACGCCCGGTGAGGGACCTCTTCGTCTTCTCCGGGGACCGGGCGCTCCACGGGGCGGTGCGTCCGCTACCGGGTGATGGCCTTCGTGGTCGGCACGGCCCTCCTGGTGCTGTTCGCCATCGTGATCTGCCAGTACGTGTTCGACCTGAAGTCGCAGATGAAGGTGCCCGAGAAGATCGTGGCGCCGATCCACGGCTACCTCTACCTCGTCTACCTGGCGGTGGCCGCCGACCTGGCCCGGCGGGCCCGGTGGGGGATCGGTCGCATCCTGCTCGTGGTGTGCTCGGGCTTCGTGCCCTTCCTGGCCTTCATCATCGAGCACCGCGTGTACCAGCAGATGCTGGCCGAGTGGGCCGCCGACGGGGCCCCCGCTCCGGCCGGACCGCCGGTCGACGCCACCCCGGGCTCCGGCCCCGCCTCCTGAAGCGGCCGCCCGGGCGGCGCGACGGTCAGCGGGAGCCGCGCACCAGCGTGCCCGGGCGGGCACCGGTGTCGACACCGTCGCGGAACGTCGTCACCCCCGACTTGATCGTCTCGACGTAGCCCACCGATCCCTGGAGGATCCGCCGGCCGCCGGCCGGCAGGTCGGCGACCACCCGGGGGTTGGTCAGCTGCAGCCGGTCGTAGTCGATCACGTTGAGGTCGGCCAGCGCTCCCGGCTCGACCGTCCCGCGGTCACCGAGCCCGTAGAGGCGGGCCGTGTCAAGGGTCTGCTTCTTCACGATCCACTCGATCGGCAGCCGCTCGCCCCGGACCGGTCGCGGGTCCAGTGCGTGAGCATGAAGGTGGGCTGCGAGGCGTCGCAGATGATCCCGCAGTGGGCGCCGCCGTCGCCGAGGCCGCTGGCCGCCCGCGGGTGGAGCAGCATCTCGCGGGCGGCGTGCAGGTCGCCGTCGGAGTAGTTGAGGACCGGCACGTACAACAGGCCCCGGCCGTCGTCCTCGAGCATGGCGTCGTAGGCCACGGACAGCGCCGGCCGGCCGGTGGCCGCGGCGATCCCGGCCAGCGACCGCTCGGGCCCCGGCTCGTACTCGGGCGGGTCGCCCAGCACGAACGTCGCCGCGAAGGCCTGCTCCATGCGCTCGGCCGTGGCCGGGTCCGGCACCCACGACTCGATGGACGCCCGGATCTCGGGGCTGCGCAGGGCGGCCACCAGCTCGTCGGCCGACAGGTCCTTGGCCTTCAACTCCTGATAGGCCGGAATCTGGTCCAGCAGGCTGTAGGTGGTGAAGTGCCCGGACAGCAGGCCGAAGCCCCGCCCGGCCACCTGGGGCCACAGGTCGGCGCCGTCGGACACCGCCCGCAGCGACTCGTCCATGAGCTCGCGCCACTGGTCCGGGGCGGAGTCCACCTGCACCATGGCGAACGTCACCGGACGCTGGATGGCCGCCGACAGACGCCGCATCCAGTCGACCTCCTCCCGGGGGGCCACGATGTCCTCACCGGCCGAGCCGGCGGGGGCCAGCTCGAAGATGCCGGTACCCAGCTCGCCGAGGGCGGCGCCGATGCCGAAGAGTTCGTCCTCGGCGGCAAAGGTGCCGGGCACCGGCTCGCCGTCGATGGCCCGGTGCGCGATCGTGCGCGACGTGGAGAACCCGAGCGCCCCGGCGGCGATCGCCTCCTTGACCACCTGCTTCATCTCGGCGATGTCCTCCGGGGTGGCCGGCTCGTTGCGGGCGCCGCGCTCGCCCATCACGTAGGAGCGCACCGCACCGTGGGCGATCTGGGTCCCCACGTCGACCGTCCACGTACGGCGGTCGAGGGCGTCCAGGTACTCGGGGAACGTCTCCCAGTCCCAGGTCATGCCCTCGGTCAGGGCGGTGCCCGGGATGTCCTCCACGCCCTCCATCAGGCCGATCAGCCACTCGTGGCGGTCGGGGCGGGCGGGGGCGAACCCCACCCCGCAGTTGCCCGTCACCAGCGTGGTGACGCCGTGCCAGCTGCTCGGGGCGAGTACCTCGTCCCAGGTGGCCTGGCCGTCGTAGTGGGTGTGGATGTCGACCCACCCCGGGGTGACCAGCAGCCCGTCGGCGTCGACGGTGCGGGTCGCGGACTCGCCGCGGTGATCGCCCACTCCGGTGATGCGTCCGTCCGTGACGGTGACGTCGGCGGTGCGGGCCGGAGCCCCGGTGCCGTCGACCACCGTTCCCCCCTGGATGACGAGGTCGTGCATGGGTTCTCTCCCCCCCCTGTGGTCGCCTCCGCCGATGCTGGCACGGGTCGGGTCCGGGCGCAATGCACGCACCCCCCGGTGCCGAGCGGCCCGTCAGCGGGGCGGGATGGAGTAGGTGACCTGGGCCTTGGCCACCAGGGCGTCGTCGGCCACCGAGTGGAGGGCCACGTCGACCACGCCCAGCCGGGACCCGAGCTTCAGCAGCGTCCCGTCGGCCACCACGTCGACCAGGGCCGGCTTGCGGAGGAAGTCGATGTGCAGGCTGGTGGTCACCGCCAGCGCCACCGGGCCGATCTGGGCCACCACGGCCAGCCAGGCCGCGCAGTCGGCCAGGGCCATGAGCGACGGCCCCGACACGGTGCCCCCGGGCCGCACGTTGGACTCGTCCACCGACAGCCGCAGGCGGACGCCGGTGTCGTCGGCGTGCTCGACGGTGTAGGGCAGGTCGCCCGGGAAGGCGGCGTCGAGGAACTCCTGGAGGGTGGGCGACGTCCATGGCGGGCGGCGGCGGCATGACGGAGGATCGTAGCCAGGTGGCGGCGGCGTGCCCCGGTCGGGCCGGGTCCCGCGGGTGGCCCGCGTTCGGGCAGACTGTCCTGCCGGGCCGGGCCGACGGCCGGGGCACGGGACCGGAGGAGACAGTGACCGATGGCGACGACGTGGCCGAGCTACAGCGACGACCACGCGGCGGCCGTGACCTGGCCGCGCCGGGCCGGCGGGGTCCTCCGCGAGCTGCAGGACGGCGGCCTCGAGGGCAAGGAGCTGGGGGCCGAGGGTGACCGGCGGTCCCACGAGCTGCTCATCGGCCTCCTGGCCGAGCGGTTCCCCGATGACCGGGTCCGCTCCGAGGAGGACGACCAGGCCGAGGAGCTCGCCGACGACGCCGGACGGGTCTGGATCATCGACCCGCTGGACGGGACCCGCGAGTACTCCGAGCGGCGGACCGACTGGGCCGTGCACGTGGCCCTGGCCGTCGACGGCGCGCCGGCCGTCGGGGCGGTGGCGCTGCCCGGACTCGACCTGGTGCTCGGCACCGGGGACCCGCCGCCCCTGCCGGCGCTGCCGCCCCGCCCCGCCTGGTGGTGAGCCGGACCCGCCCGCCCGAGTTCGTGCCCTTCGTGGCCGAGCGCCTGGGTGCCGACACCGTGCCCATGGGCTCGGCCGGGGCCAAGATCTCGGCGGTGGTCCGGGGCGAGGCCGAGGTGTACGTCCACGCCGGGGGGCAGTACGAGTGGGATTCGTGCGCACCGGTGGCCGTGGCCCTGGCCGCCGGGCTGCACGCCAGCCGCATCGACGGCTCGCCCCTCCGCTACGCCCGCCCCGACCCGTGGCTGCCCGACCTGGTGGTGTGCCACCCGTCGCTGGCCGACGCCGTGCTCGCCGCCGTGCGCGACGTCGGGCCTGGTCGACGGGCGCTGAGCCGGTGGCCGCCAGGCGCCCGCCACCCCGCCCCCGGTCTTCGGCGCGGCCCGACTCGGTCCGCTCACCCTGAAGAACCGCATCGTCAAGTCCGCCACCTTCGAGGGCGTCTGCCCGAAGGGGGAGGTGAGCGACGAGCTGATCGCCTTCCACGAGCGGGTGGCCCGGGGCGGGCGCGGCCATGACCACGGTGGCCTACCTGGCCGTCTCGCCCGAGGGGCGCACCGACCGGCACTGCGTCCTGCTGGGTCCGGCGTCCCTCGACGGACTGTCCCGGCTCGACGGCGACCGTCCACGCACGCCGGCGCCCTGGCCTCGGCCCAGATCGGCCACGCCGGCCCGGTGGCCAACTCCCGGTCCAACCGCGCCCCGTCGCTGTCGCCGAGCCGGCGCTTCGGCGCCTCGGGTGCCCTGACGCGGGCGGCCACGGACGCCGACATCGCCCGCATCACCGACGACTACCGGCGGGGCGCGGCCCGGCCGTGGAAGCCGGCTTCGACTGCCTCGAGATCCACCTGGGCCACAACTACCTGTTGAGCTCCTTCCTGAGTCCCCGGCTCAACCGCCGGCACGACAGGTGGGGTGGGTCGCTCGAGAACCGGGCCCGGTTCCCGCGCCAGGTGGTGGCCGCCGTCCGCGAGGGGGCCGGGCGACCGGCGTGGCCGTCACCGCCAAGCTCAACATGGCCGACGGGGTGCCCGGCGGGCTTCGACGTGCCCGACAGCATCGATGTGGCGGGCATGCTCGAGGCCGACGGCCACCTCGACGCCCTGGAACTGACGGGCGGGAGCTCGTTGTCCAACCCGATGTACCTCTTCCGGGGGGACGCCCCCCGGGCGGAGTTCGCCGCCACCCTGCCCCAGCCCCTCCGGCTCGGATTCTCGGTGGTGGGCACGCGGTTCCTCAAGGACTACCCGTTCGAGGAGGGCTTCTTCCGCCCCCAGGCCCGCCAGTTCCTGGCCGCCCTCGACCTGCCGGTCATCCTGCTGGGCGGGATCAACCGCCTGGAGACGGTGGAGTCGGCGCTGGCCGAGGGCTTCTCGTTCGTCGCCATGGCCCGGGCCCTGCTGCGCGAGCCGGACCTGGTCGGTCGGTGGGAGCAGGGTCGGCCGCGGACGCCGGACGCTGCATCCACTGCAACCGCTGCATGCCCTCGATCTACAGCGGCACCAGCTGCAGCGAACTGGGAGCCACCCCGTGACGCTCAGCCTGAGTTCGGGCCCGCCCCCGTCGGTCGGCTCCTCGTCGGCGTCGCCCGGCACGATCGGCGCGTCGAGGTCCCAGCCTTCGGGGTCCTGCTCGCGGTCAGCGGGTGCGGTGCGACGGGTCCGCCCAGCCCGTCGGGATCATCGATGAGTCCCGTCGAGCGTGGCGATCTGCTCGGGATCGTCGAGCTCGGCCCCGGCCTCCTCGAGCTCCTTCTCGTCGACCTGGAAGTTGGGATCGAGGGAGGGGTCGAGTTCCATCTCCTCGATGAAGTCCGGGTCGAGCCGGGACGCCTCGTCGATGGCGTCGTCGCCCTGCTCGTAGATCTCGCTCTGATCGTCGGGTCCGCTCATGGTCACTCCACTGTCTCGGGCCCGGGCGCGACCGGGCCGCGCCGGCCGCGCCGGCACCGCCCGATCGTAGGGGCTCGGGCAGATCGGACCCCCGAGGGCCGTTCGGCCCGAGGTCAGTACTCGGCCACCGTGGCACCGGGCACCACCGCCAGTTCGGCGTGCTCGAGATGGTGGGCGAGGTCCGGGTCGGCCCCCGGCCCCGGGTGCCTTCGGGATCAACAGCGGCGGCGACGACGGCCACCACGGTCATGACGGCCAGGAAGAAGAAGCCCTTCGTGTAGTCCGACTCGGCCGGGTAGCCGTCGGGAGGATCTCGGAGGCCACGATGCTCGACATGACCGCCGCCCCGATGGCCCCGCCGATGGTCCGGATGTTGGCGTTCATGCCGCTGGCCACCCCGGTCTGGGCCGGGGGGACGGCCTGGACGATGAGGTTCGACATGGCGGAGAAGGCCAGTCCCAGCCCGACGCCGAGCAGGGTGCTGGCCAGGTAGATCTCCCACGCCTCGGAGTGGGCGAAGGCCAACAGGAGGTAGGCCCCGGTCGAGGCGGTCGACCCGATGATGACGGCCGCCTTGGAGCCGATGGTGGCGGCGATCCGGCCCGACAGGAGGCCGAAGACGAACATGGTCACCGTCAGGGGCAGGAGGAAGAGCCCCGACTGGATGATGCTGGCGCCGAACCCGTAGCCGGTGGACTTCGGGGTCTGGACGAACTCGGGCAGGAACCCGATCACCGAGTACATGCCGATGCCGAACATGAAGGCGACCAGGTTGTTCGTCCACACCGCCCGGCGGCGCATCATGTGCATGTCGACGAGGGGCTCGGTGGCCCGCAGCTCGACCAGCACCCAAGCCCGGCCAGGACGACGGCGGCGCCGATGAGACCCGAGCACCTTGGGCGAGCCCCAGCCCCACGATGGGGCCTCGCTCACCCCGAGCAGGAGGGCGACCAGCCAGGCCGACAGCAGCACGGCGGCCAGCCAACTGATCCGGCCGGGCGTTCGCACCGGCGACTCGGGGACGAACACCCAGGCGCACAGCGTGGCGATGGCGGCGATGACCATGGGGATCCAGAACAGCCAGTGGTAGTTCAGGTTGGAGACGATCGGGCCGGCCAGCACGATCCCGGCGCCGCCGCCCACGGCGGCCATGGCGGCGATGATGCCGACCGCGCCGGCCACCTTGACCCCCGGGAACTCGTCGCGCACGATGCCGAACGACAGGGGCAGGACGGCACCGCCGACGCCCTGGATGGCCCGGGCGATGATGAGCACGGTGATCGAGTGGGCCAGGCCGGCCACCACCGACCCGGCGGCCAGCGCGGCCAGGGTGACCACCAGCATCCGCTCCTTGCCGACCATGTCGCCGACCCGGCCCAGGATGGGCGTGAAGATCGAGGCCGACAGCAGGAAGGCGGTCAGCACCCAGGTCACCGTGTTCTGGGTCGTGTGGAGCTCGTGCTGGATGGTGGGCAGCACCGGGGACACCAGGGACTGGAGCAGCGCGTAGGCGATGGTCCCGAGCATCAGCGACGGTGAAGGTCAGTCGGTAGCTGGACCGTTTCGAGGTGATGGCCATGAGCGTCCGATCGTACGGGGGGGCGGTGCCGGCGGAGCCGAGCGACAACTCATCTTGCCACCCTCGGGCCGACCCACCGGCCGACCGCACCGGCCGTCGCCGGCCGGAGGGGGTGCAGGCCCGGTGTCCCGGCATCCTCCGTGCGCCGGTCCGGTACCGTGCGACCCATGGCCGACCGGACGATCGTCGAACGGGCCTCCGGAGCCTCGGGCGCGGCGGTGGCGACGTTCGATCCTTCCCGCACCTACCGCTTCCGGCTCTCGCGGACCTGGGCCCCGGACGCCCCGGTGGTCACCTTCGTGATGCTGAACCCGTCCACCGCCGACGCCCACCGGCTCGATCCCACCGTGCGCCGCTGCGTCGGGTTCGCCCGGTCCTGGGGCTTCGGTGGCCTCGAGGTGGTCAACCTCTTCGCCTACCGCGCCACCGACCCCTCCGAGCTCTTCCACTGCCGGGAGCCGGTGGGTCCGGGCAACGACCGCGCCGTCCTCGACGCGGCGACGGGGTCCGGGCTGGTCGTGGCGGCCTGGGGCAACGGTGGCGGGCACCGGGGCCGGGGTCAGGAGGTCGCCGAGCTGCTCGCCGGGCGGGGGGTGGCCACCTGTGCGCTCGGGAGGACGGCGCGGGGGCATCCTCGTCACCCGCTCTACGTCCGGGCCGACGTCCGACCGGTGCCTTGGAGGGGGACCACTTCGGAGCGTGGTGGTTCCCTCACACCGTTGATCAGGGGGAACAGCTGTTGACGTCTTGGACCTGGAAACACGTGTAGACAAGCGCAACTCCGGGGTGCATAGTGGAGAGGTGGAACCGGGCGAGACGGTGACTGGAGCGGGGACGTCCGCGCCCGGGAGCGCGGGTCAGCCCCGGAGGCGGCAGCCCAAGAGCGAACTCCGCCGGCTCATGCTCGAGACGGGTCGGGAGATCCTCCAGGAGGAGGGCATCCAGACCGGTTCCAGCAACCTCACGTTCAAGCGGGTCTTCGACAGGGTGGAACGCGGACACCGGCCGGCGCCTCAGCAACGCCTCGGTGATCAAGCGCATCTGGGCCAACCAGGCCGACTACCAGGCGGACGTGCTGGTGACCATCGCCCACGACGAGCAACGTCCCGAGGTCGAGGACACGTTGGCCGCCGTGCAACAGGTGCTGGCCACCGCCGACCTGTCGACCGTCGAGGGGCGACTGGCCACCATGTCGGAGCTGTGCCGGGTGGCCGGGGCGGCCAGCCACCGGATCATCTCCGAGTCCGCCAGCTGGTCGTTGTGGGTCAGCACCGTGACGATCGCCACCACCACGCCCAACGAGGAGCAGAGCAAGCGCATGCGGGCGGCCCTGATGGAGGGGTACGAGACGACGACCGCGCTCTGGTCGGGCATCTACGGCGGTCTCACGGCGATGCTCGGGCTGCGACCGAGGGCCCCGAGGACCCTGGAGCAGTTCGCCATCGCCGTCTCGTCGCTGACCGAGGGTGACTCGTTCCGCCAACACGTCGAGGGGAGCACGATCACGCTCGACCTGCCCACCGGACCGGACGGGGATATGCGGAACTGGACGCTCTACTCGGTGGCCGTCGAGGCGCTGGCACTCCAGTTCTTCGAGCCGGACCCGGATTTCCGACCACCGGCCCCGACGGTCGATCCCACCGGGGGTCGGGCCCGCCCGGATCGGCCGTAGTCGCCGGAGTCGGGAGCGTCGGGGCTCCGTCATCCGGACCCCGGCCGACGTCGAAGAACAAGTATGAGCTTCGACGTCACCACCTATCAGAGCCTGTCGGCCCGGTTGGAGACCGGGGACCTCGACTTCACGTCGTTCCGGGACCGCCCGCTACCGGCCGAGGCGCTGCGGTGCCTGCGGTACATGCACGACGTCGAGAGCCACACCGTCTGCTACCTCCGGGACCTGCTGGTGACCCGGGCGCACCGGGACCCGGACATCACCTCGTTCCTGACGCTGTGGAACTACGAGGAGTTCTGGCACGGTGACGCCATCGGCCGGGTCCTCGCCGCCCACGACGAGGAGGTCGGAACCTCCCGCATCGCCGCGCTGCGCCAGCGGCTGCCCACGGCGGACCGGTGGAGGCCGGTCGGCTTCCAGGTGGCCTCGGCGCTGACGCCCCACCTGACCGCCGTCCACATGACGTGGGGCGCGGTGAACGAATGGACCACCCAGGCGGCCTACGCCCGCCTGGCCCGGCTCGCCGACCACCCCACCCTGTCGGTCCTGCTCCGTCGGATCATGAAGCAGGAGGGTCGCCACATCGACTTCTACGCCACCGAGGCGAACGGCCGGCTGGCCGGCAGCCGCACCGCACAGCGGCTGACGCGGTGGGCGCTGCGCCGGTTCTGGGCACCGGTGGGCTCGGGGGTGGTGCCGGAGGAGGAGGTCGACTTCCTGCGGACCTACCTCTTCGGCGGCGCCGACGGCCGCACCCTGGCCGAGCGGATCGACCGGCGCGTCGACCGACTCCCGGGCCTCGAGGGTCTGCACCTCGTGTCCGGCGCGGTGGCGGCCTGACCCGGTCGACGGCCCCTCCGACCCGGGCCCGGAATCGCCGTCCCGAGGGTGTCGGGGACCAAGGACTCTGCCGCCCGCGGCCCACAACCGCCACCATGGTCACGGGCACGCGCCGGGATGACCGACCCGGGAGGCCCGGGGAAGGTGGCGCGCCATGGAATTCGTCCGCTGGTTCGACCGGATCCGCCTGTCGGACACCCCGCTCGTCGGGGGCAAGGGGGCCAATCTCGGGGAGCTGACGGCCGCGGGTCTGCCGGTCCCGCCGGGGTTCGTGGTGACCTCCGACGCCTACCGTCACGCCGTCGAGGTGGCCGGCATCGGAGCGGAACTCTCCCGGCTGGCCGGAGCCGGTTCCGGGGACGATCCGGCGACCCTGACCGCGACCGCGGCCCGCGCCCAGGGGCTGGTGCTCGGCATGGCCGTCCCCGACGACGTCGCCGGGGCCGTGGTCGGCGCCTATCACCGGTTGGGGGGAGGCGGCATCGTCGCCGTCCGCTCGTCGGGCACCACCGAGGACGCCGCCGACACCTCGTTCGCCGGGATGAACGCCACGTTCACCAACGTCTGCGGGGACGATGCGCTGCTGCAGGCGGTGCGCGGGTGCTGGGCGTCGCTGTACGGCGCCCGTGTGCTCTCCTACCGGGCCGGTACCGGTCAGGACGCCGAGCCGTCGCTCGGGGTGGTCGTCCAGGAGATGATCCCCTCGGAACGGTCCGGCGTGCTCTTCACCGTCGACCCCTCCGCCGGAGGTAACGACACCATGGTGGTGGAGGCGGCGTTCGGGCAGGGCGAGGTGGTGGTGAGCGGTCGGGTGGAGCCGGACACCTACGTGGTGCGCAAGGCGGGTCCGATGCTGCTCCGCGTCCGGGTCGGACATCAGCACGAGTCGATCGTCCGTGGGCCCGACGGGTCCGACCTCACCATCGCCCTGGGCGAGGAGGAGGGTCGGCGTCGCGTACTGACCGACGACGAGGTGCTGGACCTGGCCCGGCTCGGCCTGCGCGTCGAGGAGCACTACGGCACACCCCAGGACATCGAGTGGGCGATGGCGGCGGGGTCGGTCTACCTGGTCCAGTCGCGTCCGATCACCACGCTGGCGGGGGACGCCACCCCGGACGTCGGGGCCGGGTCGTCGGCCGGCCGGACGGTGGCCCGCGGCCTGGCGGCATCACCCGGGCGGGCGACCGGCGTGGCCCGGATCCTGGCGTCGATCGACGACGGCCCCCGCCTGCGGGCGGGGGAGGTCCTGGTGGCTTCCATGACCAGTCCCGACTGGGTGCCGACCATGCGCCGGGCCGGCGCCCTGGTGACCGACGGCGGGGGGATGACCTGCCACGCCGCCATCGTGGCCCGGGAGCTCGGTCTACCGTGTGTCGTCGGCACCCGCGACGCCACCACGGCGCTGCGGGACGGCGAGCTGGTGACCGTGGACGGTGCCCAGGGCGTCGTCCTCGAGGGCCGGGTCGACGCGCCGGGCGGGGCGACGGGGACGGTGGCGGCGCCCGCCACCGGACGGACGTCGGAGAGCGCCGGCCTTCCCCTGGCCACCCGCCTCTACGTGAACCTCGCCTTCGCCGAGCACGCCGAGGAGGTCGCCGAGCTCGACGTCGACGGGGTCGGGTTGCTGCGGGCGGAGTTCATGGTGACCGACGCCCTCGGGGGGGTCCACCCCCGGCTGCTCCTGGAGCGCGGCGAGTCCTCGTCCTTCGTCGACGCCATGGCGGGCTCGCTGGTCCGTATCGCCCGGGCCTTCGCCCCCCGGCCGGTGGTCTACCGGAGCATCGACTTCCGCTCGAACGAGTTCTCCGCCCTCGAAGGGGGCGACCGGTTCGAACCCGAGGAGAGCAACCCGATGATCGGCTACCGCGGGTGCTTCCGCTACGTGCGGGAGCCCGACCTGTTCCGGCTGGAGCTCGACGTGCTGGCCAGGGTGCTCGAGCAGGAGTCGAACCTGACGCTGATGATCCCCTTCGTCCGCACGGCCTGGGAGCTCGAATCGTGCCTCGACCTCGTGTCGGCGAGTCCGGTGGCCGGGTCGCTGCCGGTCTGGGTGATGGCGGAGGTCCCCTCCGTGGTCTACCGGATCCCGGACTACGCGGCGATGGGGGTCGAGGGAGTGTCGATCGGGAGCAACGACCTCACCCAGCTGATGCTGGGCGTGGACCGCGACTCGGACATCTGCTCGGATCTCTTCGACGAGTCGGACGAAGCCGTGCTCGACGCCGTCGCCCGGATCATCGGGGCCTGCCGATCGGCGGGTATCACGTCCTCGCTCTGTGGCCAGGCCCCCTCCAACCGGCCGGAGTTCGCCGAGTTCCTGGTGCGTCGGGGATCACGTCGATCAGTGTGAACCCCGACGCGGTGCCGGCGGCACGACGGGCGATCGCCCGGGCCGAATGGCGGCTCCTGCTCGAGTCGGCCGACCCGGCCCACCGGTCCCCGACGCCGGAGTCGGCCTGACGCCGCGTCCCGGGGATCCGACCGGCTGCCGGGAGGTGGCACGCCGGCGGTCGGGGCCGTCGGGGAGCCGCCCCCGGGGCCGCGCTCGCCGGAGCCCGGCAATACTGGTCGCACGATGACCTCGGTGGCCGATCTCGGGAACGAGGACCTCGACCTCGCCGAAGCTTCCGGGCTGACCGCCGAGGAGGTCCTCACCCGCCTGGGTTCGGAGCCGGCCGGGCTGTCCGGCGACGAGGCCGCCGGACGGCTGCGCCGATTCGGTCCGAACGCGTTGAGCGTGCACCGGATCCGGGCGACCAGCGTGCTGATGGCCCAGCTGCGGAACCCGGTGCTCGTGCTCCTGCTGTTGGCGGCGCTGGTGTCCGGTCTCACCGGTGGGGGAACCAACACGGTGATCATCGCCGTCATCGTGGCCCTGAGCGTGGGACTCGGTTTCTTCAACGAGTACCGGGCGGAAGTGGCCATGGAGGCGCTGCGCTCCAACATCCGTCACGACGCCGAGGCGTGGCGCGACGGCCGGCCGGGCCCCGTGCCGGTCACCGACCTCGTGCCCGGCGACGTGGTGACGCTCCGGATCGGCTCGCTGGTGCCGGCCGATCTCCGGCTGCTCCAGGTCGAGGAGTTCGAGTGCGACGAGGGCGTCCTGACCGGTGAATCCCTCCCGGTGGTCAAGGAGGTCGCCCCGGTGGCCGACTCCGGGGAGGACGGCTGGACGGGGTGTGCGCTGATGGGCACGGTGGTGCACCAGGGGTCGGCGACGGGCGTGGTGGTCCGGACGGGAACGAACACCGCGTTCGGCAGGATCGCCGCCGGACTGTCCGAGCGCCAGGGTCAGACGGCGTTCCAGATCGGCCTGTCGCGGTTCTCCCGGTTCCTCTTCGCCGTGGCCGCCGTCCTGACGGTGGCCATCTTCGTCATCAACGTCGCCCTCTCGCGGCCGCTCATCGACACGCTGCTGTTCTCGCTCGCCATCGCCGTGGGGATCGCTCCCGAGATGATGCCCGCCATCGTCACGGTCAGCCTGTCGGCCGGCTCCCGGGCCCTCGCCGCCAAGAAGGTCCTCGTGAAGCGGTTGGTCGCCATCGAGGATCTCGGCAACATCGAGATCCTCTTCACCGACAAGACCGGCACGCTGACCGACGGGACCGTCACCTTCCGGGACGCCGTGGACGGCTCCGGGCGAGGGAGCGCGGCGCCCCTGGTCCTCGGGCTCGTCTGCAACGAGGCCCGGGCCGCCGATGGATCCGGACGGCCGGCAACGCCCTGGACCAGGCCCTGTGGGCGGCTCCCGAGGCGGCCGCCGGCGGCGCGGCCGCCACCGAGGCCGCCGGCCACCGACGGCTCGGCGTCCTCCCCTTCGACCACGAGCGACAGCTGGGGTCGGTGCTGGTGCAGGATCCGTCGGGCGCGTCCGTGCTCGTCACCAAGGGCGCGCCGGAGGTCGTGCTGGCCCGCTGCGTCGACGTGCCCGACGGGGTGCCGACGCTCCTGGAAGGGCTCTTCGGCGAAGGGGCACGGGTCGTCGCAGTCGCCACCCGGCCCGTGGCGGCCACCGAGGCCCTCGGGGTCGGACTGGAGTCCGGGCTCACCTTCGAGGGCCTGCTCACCTTCGCCGACCCGCCCAAGGCGGACGCCGGCAGCTCGATCGCCAGCTCGCGCGGGCTGGGCGTGGAGGTGCGGATCATCACCGGCGACAACGGCCTGGTGGCGGCCAAGGTGTGCGCGGACATCGGCATCGAGTGCACCGGCGTCCTCACGGGGACCGAGGTGGAGGCGCTCGATGACGACGGGCTCGAGGCGGCGATCCCGACCACGACGGTGTTCGCCCGGATCGGGCCCGACCAGAAGTCCCGCATCATCAAGGTGGCGCGGCGGACCGGCAAGGACGTGGCGTTCCTCGGCGACGGGGTCAACGACGCGGTGGCCCTCCACCATGCGGACGTGGGGATCTCGGTCGACTCCGGCACCGACGTGGCCAAGGACGCCGCCGACGTGGTGCTGCTGGCCAAGGATCTCGGGGTGTTGGCCGACGGCGTCATGGAGGGGCGCCGCATCTTCGCCAACACCATGAAGTACGTGCTGATGGCCACGTCGTCGAACTTCGGCAACATGTTCAGCGCGGCGGGCGCTTCGGCGTTCCTGACGTTCCTCCCCATGCTCCCGTCGCAGATCCTCCTCAACAACCTGCTCTACAACGCCGGGCAGCTGGTGATCCCCACCGACCGGGTCGACCCGAGGCCCTGGCCCGCCCGGCGGCCTGGGACATCCGGTTCATCCGGCGGTTCATGGCGGTGTTCGGCCCGATCAGCTCGATCTTCGACTTCCTGACGTTCTGGATCATGCTGTCGATCCTGCACGCCGGCCACGTGGAGTTCCGGACCGGATGGTTCGTGGAGTCGATCGCCACCCAGACCCTCGTGATCTACGTCATCCGGACCCGACGGGTCCCGTTCTTCCGGAGCCGACCGAGTCTGCCCGATGCTCCTGGTGCCGACGACGGCCGCCCTGATCGGCGCCGTCCTCCCCTATACCGGATTGGCCCATCTGCTGGGGTTCACGCCACTGCCGTGGACCTTCTTCCTCCTGCTGATGGGCATGGTCATCGTCTACCTCCTCCTGGTCGAGCTGGCCAAGACCCGCTTCTACCGCACCCCCACGCGGTGCGGCCGCCGACACCCACCACCCACGCCCAGCGACTCGAGCGGCGCATCCTGCGCCGGGCGTCCCGCTTCCGCCACCACCCGATCCGCCACCGGGGTCCCTGACCCCGCCCGACACCGGGCCCGGACATGACGAAGCGCCCGTCCCACGCCACTGCGGGGATCGGGCGCTTCCTGTGTCCTGTACTCCCTGGGTGGGCTCCGACGGGGATGGCTACGAGAGGGGCATCCTCGCCCCTGCTGATGCAACGCTCCCATTTCGAGCTGCTTGCCTTAGGTCTCGCTCGGCCGTCCTTCACATACCCGGACAACCCCGCAGCCGCTCACCCTCAGGATGAGGTACCTCTGAAGCGTCTCCGCATAGGCAACCTCCTCCGGGATCTCCCTCGATCCCTCAGCCACCATTCTACGACGGTGCGGCCCCGGAAAGAAGGGGGAAAGTCGTCGTTCTGGCGGGATCCGCCACGGATCGGCGGGTCCCGGGGGCGACCCGCCACCGGCCTGACCGCGGGCCGCTCCAGAAGGGGACCAAGGCCCCTTCTGCACCGACGCGGCGTGTCCCATGCTGGGACGGGAGAGGTCGTCGGGACACCGGGAGGTCCGGTCGAGCGCAGACGGAGGGTGTCCATGGCTGACCAGCACGATGACGGAGTCCGGGGCGGGGTCGGTCCCAACGGCTTCGAAACGCGTATCCACGGTCGTGGCGGCCAGGGCACGGTCACGGCCTCGGAGCTCCTGTCGGTGGCGGCGTTCGAGGACGGCCGCTATGCGCAGTCGTTCCCCAGCTTCGGCTCCGAGCGGATGGGCGCGCCGGTCGAGGCCTACTGCCGGATCGCCGACCACGCCATCCGGACGCGGGAGCCGGTGGTCGAGCCCGATGCCCTGATCGTGCAGGATCCGACGCTCATCCACCAGGTCGACATCTTCGCCGGATGCCGGAGTGACGGGTTCGTGCTGGTCAATTCCCCCGACGACGCCGGAGGACTGGACCTCGGGCCGGCGGTCGACCGGTTCCGTCCCGAGCGGGTGCTGACCGTACCGGCCACCGAGTTCGCCCGCCGACACCTGGGACGCAGCACACCGAACTCGGCGCTGCTCGGGGGGTTTGCCGCGCTGACCGGCGTGGTGACGATGGAGGGGATCGCCCGCGCCATGCGCCGGCGCTTCCCGGGGGCCACCGGCGAGCAGAACGTGACGACGGCGGAGGCGGCCTACGCCCACGTCATGGCCGAGGTGGGGGAGGTGCGGCATGCTGGCGCAGATTGAGGGCTCGCAGGCCGTGGCCCGGACCGTGGCGGCGTGCCGTCCGGACGTCGTGAGCGCCTACCCCATCTCCCCGCAGACCCACATCATCGAGGCGATCGGCGCCATGGTGGCCTCGGGAGAGCTCCCGTCGTGCCGCTACATCAACGCCGACTCCGAGTTCTCGGCCATGTCCATGGCTATCGGCGCCTCGGCCACCGGCGCCCGCGCCTACACGGCGACGGCCAGCCAGGGCCTGCTGTACATGATCGAGGCGGTCTACAACGCCGCCGGTCTCGGACTGCCCATCGTGATGACCCTGGCGAACCGGGCCATCGGGGCGCCCATCAACATCTGGAACGACCACTCCGACGCCATGGCCGTGCGCGACGCCGGATGGGTGCAGCTCTTCGCCGAGACCAACCAGGAGGCCGTCGATCTCCACCCCCTCGCCTTCGCCCTGGCCGAGCAGCTCTCGGTCCCGGTGATGGTCTGCATGGACGGCTTCATCCTCACCCACGCCGTCGAGCGGATCGACCTCCCCGACCAGCGCCAGATCGACGAACTGCTGCCACCTTTCGAGCCCCGGCAGCGTCTCGACTGCGACGATCCGGTATCGATCGGCGCCATGGTCGGGCCGGAGGCCTTCACCGAGGTCCGCTACCTGGCCCACTCGCGGCTGTCCGACGCCCTCGGGTCCATCCCGGCCCTGGCCGCCCGGTCGGCCGCCGTCCTGGGGCGCGAGGTCACCGGTCTCGTCGGCCCGTACCGGACGGAGGGTGCCGAGGTGGTGGTGGTGGCCATGGGCTCGGTGCTCGGGACGATCAAGGACGTGGTCGACGGGCTCCGCTCCGACGGGGTGCCGGTCGGCGTGCTGGGGATCGGGTGCTTCCGACCCTTCCCGGTGGTCGACGTCCGGCGCGAACTGGCCGCGGCCGACCCGTGGTCGTGGTCGAGAAGGCGTTCAGTCCGGGCTTCGGCGGGGTGCTCTCGGCCGACGTGGCCCTGGCCCTGGGGGCGGGTCCGGCCCGTGTCCATACGGTGGTGGCCGGCCTGGGCGGCCGACCGATCCGCGGCGCCTCCCTCCGACCGCTCCTCGTGGACGCCTGCGCCGGACGCCTCGGGAGCGTCGTCTTCTGCGACCTCCGGACCGGGATAGTCGGGGCCGAGCGGGAGCGGATGGCCGCCGACCGGCGCTCGGGCCCACCCGCGGAGAACGTCCTCCGGGACGTGGCCGCCTCCGGGGGTGGAGGCTCGTGACCGACGGGACGCCGACCCGGGTGCGCTTCTACCAGGTGGGCAGTTTCGCGGCCGGCAACCGCCTGGTCGCACCCGACCGGCGTTCCGAACAGTCCGACGCCGACCGCGCCAACTCGCTCACCTCGGGCCACCGCGCCTGCGAAGGCTGTGGCGAGGCCCTGGGCGCCCGGTACGTGCTCGACGCCGCCATGCGGGCCACCGGCGGCCGCGTGGTCGCCGTCAACGCCACCGGCTGTCTCGAGGTCTTCTCCACGCCCTACCCCGAGACGTCGTGGCGGCTGCCGTGGCTGCACTCCCTGTTCGCCAACGCGCCGGCGGTGGCCTCCGGCGTGGCCGCCGCGCTCGAGGCCCGGGGGGTCACCGACGTGCGGGTGGTGGCCCAGGCCGGTGACGGCGGCGCCGTCGACATCGGCCTCGGGTGCCTGTCGGGCATGTTCGAGCGCAACGACGACGTGCTCTTCGTCTGCTACGACAACGAGGCCTACATGAACACCGGCGTGCAGCGCTCGGGGGCCACTCCGCCCGCGGCGCGCACGGCCACCACCGAGGCCGTCGGGCCGACGCCGGGCAACGCCTTCGGGCAGGGCAAGGACATCGCCCGCATCGCCATGGCCCACGAGATCCCGTACGTGGCCACCGCCACGGTGGGGGATCTCTTCGACCTCGAGGCCAAGGTCACGCGGGCCATGTCCTTCCACGGGGCCCGGTTCCTGCAGGTGCTCGTCCCCTGCCCGCTCGGGTGGGGTGCCTCGCCCCGCCATACCGTCCGCCTGGCCCGTCTGGCCCAGCGGTGCGGACTCTTCCCGGTGTTCGAGGCCGAGCGCGGCGACGTGGTGGCGGTGTCGCCGATCCGGCGGGGTGTGCCGGTCGAGGAGTACCTCCGCCTGCAGCGCCGGTTCGCCCACCTGTTCGACGCCGAGGGTCGGGTGACCCGACCCGAGACGGTCGCCGGGTTGCAGGCCGTCGCCGATCGGAACGTCGCCCGCTACGGGCTCCTGGCCGGGGAGGGCGCATGAGGAAGCCGTTCGCCGTGACCCTCGAGGTGGGCTCGAGCCTCGCCAACAAGACGGGCACGTGGCGGACCGAGCGCCCGGTGTACGTGTCGCGCCAGTCGCCGTGCAACGGGGCGTGCCCGGCCGGCGAGGACATCCAGGGCTGGTTGTACCGGGCCGAGGAGGGTGACTACGAGGGGGCCTGGCGGGTCCTGATGGCCGCCAACCCGCTGCCCGCCGTCATGGGACGGGCGTGCTTCCGGCCGTGCGAGCGGGCGTGCAACCGGGTGGAGGTGGACGAGGCGGTCGGCATCAACGCCATCGAGCGGTTCCTGGGCGACACGGCCCTGGAACACGGATGGGAGGTCCCCGTGACCGCGGCGTCCACCGGTCGCCGGGTCCTGGTCGTCGGATCGGGGCCGGCCGGGCTGTCGGCGGCGTACCACCTGCGCCTGGCCGGCCACGACGTCCACCTGCGGGAGGCGGCCCCGGCACCGGGGGGCATGCTGCGCTACGGGATACCCGCCTACCGACTGCCGAGGCCGGTGGTCGACGCCGAGATCGCCCGGATCCTGGCGATGGGCGTGACGCTCGAGACGGCGAGCCGCGTCGACGACCTGGCGGAGGCGGTGGCCGAGGGTGGCTTCGACGCCGCCTTCGTGGGCCCGGGAGCGCAGCGGGGTCACGACCCCGGCGTCCCGGCCGGTGACGCCGCCCGGGTGCTGGACGCGGTGACGTTGCTGCACGACGTGGAGGAGGGTCGCGCACCGCAGCTGGGTCGCCGCGTCGTCGTCTACGGCGGTGGCGACACGGCCATGGACGCGGCCCGGACCGCCGAACGCCTGGGGGCCACCGAGACGGTCGTGGTCTACCGCCGGACCCGCGACCAGATGCCGGCCCACGCCGAGGAGGTGGACGACGCCTCGGAGGAGGGGGTCACCATGCGGTGGCTCTCCACCGTCTCGGGCTCCCACCACGGTCGGCTGGTGCTCGAGCGCATGACCCTCGACCCGGCCGGCTTCCCCCGACCGACGGGGGAGTTCGAGGAGCTGGAGGCCGACGCCCTGGTGCTCGCCCTCGGCCAGGACACCGACCTGGCCCTTCTCGACGGCCTCGACGGGGTGCGGACGACCGACGGCGTCGTCGAGGTGGACGGCGACCAGCGCACGGGCCGGCCGGAAGTCTTCGCCGGCGGGGACGCCACGGGAGGGGAGCGGACGGCGACCGCCGCCGTGGGCGACGGCCGCCGGGCGGCGGCGGCCATCGACGACCTGTTGGCCGGTCGCCCGGCCGCCGCGCCGGTGGAACGCCGTCCGGCCACGGCCGACCGGCTGAACACGTGGTACTTCGACAACGCCCCGCAGGCCGTCCGTCCCCGGCTCGACGCGGCGCGTCGGGCATCGACGTTCGACGAGGTGGTCGACGGGCTGACGGAATCCGAGGCCCTCTTCGAGGCCCGCCGCTGCATGTCGTGTGGCAACTGCTTCGAGTGCGACAACTGCTTCGGCGTGTGTCCGGACAACGCGGTGGTCAAGCTGGGACCGGGGCAGGGGTACGAGTTCGACCTCGACTACTGCAAGGGTTGCGGTATCTGCGTCGAGGAGTGCCCCTGCGGCGCCATCGACCTGGTGCCCGAGCCGCGCTGAACCGATGGTGACGGAGGCGTCCGCGTCGGAGCGGGACGGTGCGCCCACCCCTCCCGAGGACGTCCCGGGCCGGAGGCACCGGCGCTGGCCCTGGGCACTCGCGGCGATGGGGGTGGTGCTCGTGGGGATCGTGCTGGTCGGATGGTTGACCGCCAGCCGGGCCACGGACGTCACCCTGCGCCAGGCCGAAACCCACCAGGGTGCGGGGGGCCGGGGCATGCCTTCGAACGGACGCCCGGCGCCCGGCGTGTACGACTACACGGGGACCGGGACCGAGCGGCTGTCGCTGCCCCCGCTGTCACAGTCCGAGGGCCCGACCATCCCCGGAACGGTGACCTTGGACGGCGCCCACTGCTGGACGCTGCGGATCGACTACAGCACGCACCACTGGCAGACCTTCGACTACTGCCTGCACGGAGCCGACCTGTGGGAGGCGGGGGGGACGACCTGGCAACTGTGGGCGGTCGGACCACTGGACGTGACGAACACCACGACCTTCACCTGTGCTCCCGGGTCGATGGCGCTGCCCGCCCAGGGGGTGCCCGGCGAGACGTGGCACTCGCACTGCACCGGCACCAACACCTCGGTGTCGGGGACGACCGTGACCTCGGGCCCCTACCGGCTGCTGGGGATCTCGACGCTGACGGTGGGTGGGGTGGCGACGCGGGTCGCGCACTTCCACCGCACGCGGACGGACGCCGGTGCCCAGACCGGGACGGAGTCCGCCGACGTGTGGGTCGTACTCGACACCGGTCTGCCGGTCCGGCTCGATCAGGACATCCGGGTCACCACGTCCACGGAGTTCGGACGGTCGACCTACACCCAGGTCGGCACGATGACCCTGCAGCGGCTGACCCCCGTCGGCTGAACGTCGGACGGGGGGTGGGAAGTCGGCCGGTGTCCGGCGCCGGTCAGTGGATGACGGCGACCGAACATGGTGCGTGCAACACGCACTTGTGGCTGACGGAGCCCAGCAGCAGTCCGCTGAACGGGCCCAGGTCCCTCGAGCCGACGACCAGCAGCTCGGCGCCTTCCGCGGCCTCGAGCAGACCCCCGGCCGGGGACGCCTCGCCGGTGCCCGTGGTGGTGACCACCCCGGGCGCCACTTCGCCGGCCCGTTCCACCGCCTCGGCGACGATCCGGTCCATGGTGTCCTGCACCTCGTCGGCGGTGATGTGGGTGTAACCGGGTTCGTAGAAGGTGCGGATGTCGAGCACCGCGCCCCGACCGACCGCCTCCTTGGCCGCCCAGTCGAGGGCGCGGCCCGAGTCGACCGAGCCGTCCACGCCCACCACGATGCGGGCGGCGGCCACCTCCGCTCCGTTCACGCCTTCTGGTTGCTCCGTCATGGTGACGTCCTCCTCGTGCCGGCCAGGTCGGCCCTCTCGGGCGACGGTTGCCCAGCCATGGTCGTGCAGCCGCCGCTCGCGGTAGGGCCGAACGCCCCCCACGCCGGGCCTGATGTCCGCACCACCTGCTGCACGCGGATTCTGGGACCTACGGCCCTGACCGCCGCCCCGTGGAGGTGCGACGGTGGTGCCGGACACAGGAGCCATCATGGGAACATCGACGGAGCACCCAGGGCATCGCGGGCCCCCGGACGGCCCGGGGACGTCGCCGGGCGTCCCGGACGGACGTTCCACCGACCTCGAGTCGTCCGTGGACGAAGCGTTCCGCCGGAGGGATCCCGCCTTCATCGAGCGCTGCCTCCCGGCGGTGACCCGCTACGTCAACTACTTCTCGCCCGCGGTGCGGGGCCGGGAGCACCTGCCGTCCAGCGGGCCGGTGCTCGTGGTCGGCAACCACTCCAACCTCTTCTACATGCCCGACGTCTGGGCCGTCGGGCTCGAGCTCGTCCGAAAGCGGGGCCTCGCCCATCCGGCCTACGCCCTCGGCTACGACCTGCTCTTCGCCATGCCCGGGGTGGGCCCCACGCTGCGGAAGGTGGGGGCCGCTCCCGCCTCGAGCCGTTTCGCCCGGCGGGCGCTGGCCGCCGGGGCCGCGGTCCTCGTCTACCCCGGCGGGGATCGGGAGGCCTGCCGCCCGTGGACCCGGCGGGACACCGTCGACCTGGGCGGACACCGGGGCTTCGTCCGCTTGGCGTTGCAGGCCGGGGTCCCGGTGGTCCCGGTCGTGACCTACGGGTCCCACGACGCGGTGGTGGTGGTCTCGAGCGGTGAGCGTCTGGCGACCTTCCTCGGGCTCCACCGGCTCCGGATCAACGTCTTCCCCCTCTTCCTGACCCCGCTGGGGTTCACCACCGTGCTCGTGCCCCCGCTCCCGATGCCGTCGGCCATGACCATCGAGTTCCTTCCGCCGATCGACTGGAGCGGCCTCGGACCGGACGCGGCCGAGGACGACGCCGTGGTCGCCGCCTGCTACGACCAGATCACCTCGGTCATGCAGACCGAGCTCGACCGGCTCCACGCCGAGGAGCCGCACCCGGTGCTGCGCGGGTGGTCGAACCTGGTGCGCCGGGGCCCGAGGCGCCTGGAGGTGCCCGACGTCAGGGCGGACGTGGCCTCCGGTGGTTGACGCCGCCGCGCCGGGCACGGCGGACGCACTGCTCCAGGTGGTGGACCGCGTGGTCGCCGACCTCGACCGCGGTCGGACCGCCCCCCGGGCGACGCTCCACAGCCGTCTCCAGCGGGATCTCGGCCTCGACAGCCTGGCACTGTCCGAGCTGCTGGATGCCCTGGAGGAGACCTTCGGTGTCTCTCTCCCGACGTCGGCTCTGTCGACCGTCGAGACCCCCGACGACCTGCTGCGCGCCGTGGTCGCCGCCGGACCTCGCCTCGTGGCCCCGACGGCACCGGCCGCCGCCGGTCCGCGGCCGGCCGATCGGGGCATCCGGACCGGCCGGACGGCACCGGCCGACCTGGCCACCCTCGTCGACGTCGTGGACTGGTACTGCGCCACCCGACCCGACCGCGTGCACCTGTGGCTGCGTGACGACTGCGGCACCGAGGCGCCGATCACGTACGCCGGGCTCCGCTCCTCGGCGGAACGGGTGGCCCAGGGGCTGATCCGGTCCGATGTCACCCCCGGTCAGACGGTGGCGCTCATGCTGCCCACCTCGCGGGGCTACTTCGACGCGTTCCTGGGCGTGCTCCTGGCGGGGGGTGTACCCGTCCCCATCTATCCGCCGGCACGCCCGAGTCAGATCGAGGACCACCTGCGTCGGCACATCACCCTGCTCGACAACGCGCAGGTCGGGGTCCTGATCACGGTCCCGGAGGGTCGGACCGTAGCCCGCGTGCTCCGCTCGTCGGTGGCGACGCTCCGGCGGGTCGTCACGATCGAGGAGCTCTCCGATGCCGGCGGCGACGAGCCACTGCCCCGGGTCGCGGCCGGGGACACCGCGCTGATCCAGTACACGTCGGGCTCGACCGGACAGCCCAAGGGCGTGGTGCTGTCGCATGCCGCCCTGCTCGCCAACATCCGCGCCATGGAGGCGACCGCCCAGGTGACCCCGGACGATGTCTTCGTGTCCTGGCTCCCCCTGTACCACGACATGGGACTCATCGGTGCGTGGCTGGGCAGCCTGTGCTCGGCCATGCCGGCCGTCGTCATGACGCCCCAGTCCTTCCTGTCCCGGCCGGCCCGGTGGCTCGAGGCGGTCAGCGCCCACGGCGGCACCCTGACGGCGGCACCGAACTTCGCGTTCGAACTCTGCCTCCGCCGCGTCACCGACGCGGAGTTGGCCACGCTCGACCTGTCGTCGTTGCGGATGGCCATGAACGGGGCCGAGCCGGTCGTAGCCGGGACCATGCAGCGCTTCGCTGAACGCTTCGCCGCGTGCGGCCTGCGTCCCGAGGCATTGGCCCCGGTCTACGGCCTGGCCGAGTGCGGCCTCGGAATCACGTTCCCGCCGCCGGGCCGGGGGCTCGTCGTGGACCGGATCGTGGCCGACGTCCTGGCGAGCGACGGACGTGCCGTCCCGGCCCGCGACGGGGAACGGGACGTCCTGGAGGTGGTCGCCTGCGGCAGCGCCCTGCCGGGCTACGAGGTCCGCGTGATGGACCACGGGGGCCGCCGGCTGCCGGACCGCCGGGAGGGCGAGGTGGAACTGCGCGGTCCGTCGATGACGTCCGGCTACTACCGCAACCCCGACGCCACCGACGCGCTCTTCGACGGCGCGTGGCTCCGGACCGGCGACCTCGGCTACACGGTCTCCGGCGAACTCCACCTGACGGGCCGGTCGAAGGACCTCATCACCGCGGCCGGGCGCAATCTCCATCCCGAACAGCTGGAGACCGAGGTCGGCCGGATCCCCGGTGTCCGCAGGGGCTGCGTCGCGGTGTTCGGGGTGCCCGACCCGACCACCGGGACCGAACGGCTCGTCGTGCTGGCCGAGACCCACCAGACCGGCCACGAGGAACTGGAGTGGCTGCGGGCGCAGATCCTCGACACGACGGTGGACGTCCTCGGCACGCCGGCCGGCGATGTCGTCCTGGCACCCCCCGGCACGGTGCTCAAGACGTCGAGCGGCAAGATCCGGCGGTCCACGTGCGCGGAGCGCTACCGGCAGGGTCGTACGGCGACCCGGGCACGGCCTCCCTGGTGGCAGCTGGTCCGGGTCGGTGCCCGAGGTGTGGTCCCGCAGCTGCGCCGAACCTCGGCGACGGTACCCACGCTGGCGTACTCGGCGTGGTGCTGGGCCGTCCTCCTGGTCCTGGCCGTCCCCCTCCTGGCGGTCATCACCGTCGCACCCCGGCGCGGTGGCGGCGCCGCGCGGTGCGGCTGGCGGCCAGGGCCCTGCTCCGCCTGACGGTGACGGGCATGGACGTCTCCGGAGCTGGCGCCGGGGTCCTCCACGGACGGTGCGTGATCGTGGCCAACCATGCCAGCTGGCTCGATGCGCCGGTCCTGCTCGCCTGGCTCCCACCCGACGTCACCTTCGTCGCCGGTGAGGTGTTCCGTCGCCAGCGCGTCGCCGGCTACCTGATGCGCAGGATCGGGGTCGAGTTCGTGGAGCGGTCGGACCCCGGTCAGGGGGTATCGGACACCGGACGCCTCGTCGAAGTGGCCGCCGGCTCGTCGATCGTCATCTTCCCCGAAGGTGGGCTCTCGAGGGAGCCGGGGCTGCGCCCCTTCCACATGGGCGCCTTCGTCGTGGCCGTCGAGAGCGGCCTACCGGTGTTCCCCCTGGCCATCACCGGTACCCGGTCGATGCTGCACCCCGGCCACAAGATGGTGCGTCGCGGGCACGTCGGCCTCGTCGTCGGCCGGCGGCTCGAGCCTCCTGGCCCGGGATGGCCGGGCGCCGTGGAGCTGCGCCGGCTCTCCCGCGAGGCCGTCCTGGACGGGTGCGGCGAGCGCGACCTCAGCTCGACGGCCCCCACCCCGGGCCCGGCGGCCCGGGGGTGGCCCTCCGGTCGGGTGGTGCACCGCCACCACCGTCGGGGCGCTCCAGCCCGGCCGAGCGCCGATCCCGGTCGACGTGGGGCCGAACGGGTGACATTCGGCTCTACGCAACGCCCGCCGGGGACCGGACAATGAGGCAAGAGTCCGGATCCGATGACGACGGAGAGGGGTGGTGCTGTGCAGACGGTGTTCGTGAGCCCGGAGCGGTGTATCGGTTGCCTCCAGTGCGAGTTGGCGTGCGCCGTCGAGCACTCGGTGGGCCATGACGAGGCCAGCGCCTTCCTCGAGTCACCGCTGCCCCGTAAGCGCGTGCACGTCCTTCCGGGACCGGTGGCGACCACCGCGTTTCCCAACAAGTGCCGCCACTGCGATCCGGCCCCCTGTCAGCAGGTCTGCCCGACGGGTGCGATCACCCGGGACGACGGGACCGACCTGGTGTTGGTCGAGCCGGGGCGATGCATCGGTTGTGCCATGTGCGCGGTCGTCTGTCCCTTCGACGTGATCTCCTTCCATCCCCTGGCCGACGCTCCGCGCCCGGATGCGGCGGTGGCCGTCAAGTGCGACGGCTGCGTCGAACGCCTGCGTCGCGGGGTCGAGCCCGCCTGCTCGGAGGTGTGCAAGGTGGACGCGCTCGTCTTCGGCGACCTCAATGAGCTCACGGCGGCCGGCCGCCTGCGTGAGAGCGCGGCGGTCCTCGCATCCACGGCGGTCGGTCCCGACGCCTTCCCCCACGGCGACCGGCTGGCCGGTCTGCACGCCTGGGGGGAGGCCCGCGCCGCGGCCGGCGGGGCGGCGGCTTCCGCCTGGGACCGCCGCCGGGGTGCCGGCGGTCCACCACCCGACGCCAGACCAGACCACCACCATCCCGAGGGAGGGACGCCATGAGCTCCGACAACGGAACGGCCCGTCGGCCCGACCGCCTGACGATCCACCAGGACGCCCAGCAGATGATCGAGCGGGCGCGGGAGGAGGGCATCGAGACGGTCTGGGACCGGCTCGCCGCCCAGGAGCCCCAGTGCGGCTACTGCGCCCTCGGGCTCAGCTGCCGCAACTGCGCCATGGGCCCCTGCCGGGTCGACCCCTTCGGCGAAGGACCCCAGAAGGGGGTCTGCGGTGCCGACGCCGACGTCATCGTGGCCCGGAACCTCGGTCGTACGATCGCCGCCGGTTCGTCGTCCCACTCGGACCACGGCCGGGACATCCTCGAGGTGTTCGGGGCCATGGCCCACGGCGACACCATGGGGTACAAGGTGACCGACGAGGCCAAGCTGCGCCGCGTCGCCGCCGAGCTGGGTGTCGAGACCGAGGGCCGCGCCACCGACCAGGTGGCCGTCGCCCTGGCCGAGGTGCTGCTCGGTGACTACGGCACCCGCAAGGGGAGCCTGTCGTTCGTCGACCGGGTGCCGGCCGTGCGCCGGGAACGTTGGGACGGCCTCGCCATCACCCCCCGCGGCATCGACCGCGAGAACGTCGAGATGCTCCACCGCACGCACATGGGCGTGGACAACGACTATGTGAACATCCTGCTGCACGGGCTGCGCTCGAGCCTGGCCGACGGTTGGGCGGCTCGATGATCGCCACCGAGCTGTCGGACATCCTCTTCGGTACCCCGGCGCCCGTCATGTCCGAGGTCAACCTGGGTGTGCTGGAGCGCGACCAGGTCAACATCGCCCTCCACGGCCACAATCCGCTGCTGTCCGACGTGGTGGTGACGGCCGCCCAGGACCCCGAACTGCTCGAGCTGGCCCGCTCCTACGGGGCCACCGGCATCAACATCGTGGGACTGTGCTGCACCGGGAACGAACTCCTGATGCGCCGGGGCATCCACATGGCCGGCAACCACCTGATGCAGGAGCTGGTGCTCGTCACCGGCGCCCTCGAGGCCATGGTCGTCGACTACCAGTGCATCATGCCCTCGGTCACCGACGTGGCCCGCTGCTACCACACCCAGGTCATCTCGACCTCGGACAAGGCGAAGTTCCCGGGTGCCACCCACGTGTCCTTCGACCCCCACCGGGGCTCCGAGATCGCCCGGCAGATCGTCCGCATGGCGGTGGAGGCGTACCCCAACCGCAACCGCGACCGGGTACGCATCCCGGTGGAGCCGGTGCGGATGATGGGTGGATTCTCCGTCGAGGCCATCCTGGGTGCCCTGGGCGGCACGCCCCAGCCCCTGATCGACGCCATCGCCGCGGGCACCATCCGCGGGGCGGTCGCGGTGGTGGGATGCAACAACCCGAAGCTCCCCCAGGACCTCGAGCACATCGAGCTGACCCGGGAGCTCATCGAGAACGACATCCTGGTGCTGGTGACCGGGTGCGCGGCCGTGGCCAACGGGAAGGCCGGTCAGATGCTCCCCGAGTCGGCCGCCCTCGCCGGTGCCGGGCTCCGCTCGGTGTGCGAGTCGCTGGGGATCCCCCCGGTGCTGCACATGGGCTCCTGCGTCGACAACAGCCGGATCCTGGTGCTGGCGGCCGCGCTGGCCGACGCCCTGGGGGTGGACATCGACCAGCTCCCACTGGCCGGCGCCGCCCCGGAGTGGTACTCGGAGAAGGCGGTGGCCATCGGCACCTACGTGGTGGCCTCCGGCATCACCACCGTGCTGGGTGTCCAGCCGCCGGTGTTCGGCAGCCCGCACGTGGTGGACCTGTTGGCCAACGGGCTCCAGGACGTCGTCGGGGCGACCTTCGCGGTGGAGCCGGACCCTCATCGGGCCGCGGTGCTGATCCGGCGGCACATCGAGGACAAGCGTCGCGGACTGGGTCTGCCGGCCATCGAGGTCGAGGACGTCGACACGCTGGCCGCCGCCGCCCCCGCGGGGAGCTGATCGGCGGTGTGCGGCACGTGCGGGACCCACGGTGGCACTGACGGGCGGACCCCCGACCGCGGCACGCGGATCGTCGTGGTCGGCAAGGGCGGGGTGGGCAAGTCCACGCTGTCGGCGTTGATCGCCCGGACCGCCGCCGCCGGCGGTGCCCGGGTGTTGGCGGTCGACGCCGACGAACAGCGCAACCTCGGCGCCACCCTCGGCGTCGACCGTCTCGAGCTCGCCGCCTGCACCCCGGTCGCGGAGCAGGGTGACTACATCGAGGAGAAGACGGGAGCCCGCCCCGGAGAAGGGGCGGGAGGCATGCTTCGCCTGAACCCCGACACCTCCGACCTGGTGGAGCGCCTGTCGGTCTCGGGTCCCGACGACGTGCGGCTGCTCGTCATGGGCGGTGTCGCCCAGGCCGGCGGTGGCTGTCTGTGTCCCGAGCACGCGCTGCTCTCGGCGGCGGTGGCCGGCATGCGCCTGCGGCAGGACGAGATCGTGGTCATGGACACCCACGCCGGTGTCGAGCACTTCGGACGGGCCCTGGCCCGTGGGTTCGACACCGCCCTGGTGGTCGTCGAACCCACCTTCAACTCCGTCCAGGTGGGCCTGGACACCGCCCGGCTGGCCGACGAGCTGGGGATCGCCGACATCCAGCTGGTGGTCAACCGGGTGGTGGCGGCCGGCGACATCGACGACGTGCTGGACCTCGTCGACCGGTTCGGCGGATTCGCCTTCTCCCACACCTGGGTGCTGCCGTTCGACCGGAGCCGCCGAGGACGGACCCGTCGGTCGACGCGCTGCTGGCCGGGTCGGACCTGGCCGTCGCCGTGTCGAGGATGGTCGCCCACCTCCGCGAGGGGTCGGGGCCCGACCCGCCGGGGGAGCCGGTCGGCACGGGGGTCGACTGATGCGGTGCGTCGTGGTCGGCACCGGGCCCGCGGGCATCACCGCGGCGGAGACGCTGCGCCGGCTGGATCCCTCGGGCACGGTGGTGGCCCTGTCCGCCGAGCCCTTCGCCCCGTACTCACCCGCGGCCATGGCCGACCACTTCCTCACCGGGCGCGACTCCACCCTGTACTGGCGCGGCCGCGACGTCGCCGAGCGGCTCGGCCTCGACGAGCGGCGGGCGACCAGCGTCGTCGCCCTCGACCCTGACAACCACGAGGTCGTGCTGGCCGACGCAAGCCGAGTGGGCTACGAGGGCCTCGTCCTGGCCTCGGGAAGCCGGCTCTACGCGCCACTCGAGGGAGCGGACCGTCCCGGCGTCCTCGACTTCAAGTCGTTGCGGGCGGCATCGGAGCTCATCCGTCGGGTCCGCGAGCACGAGGCCCGGACCGCCCTGGTCGTCGGCAACGGTTTCATCGGTATCGAACTGGCCCTCACGCTGGCTGACCTCGGGGTGGACGTGACCGTGATCGGGCGGCGGACGTGGATCATGCCCCGGGTGCTCGACCCGGTCACGTCGGCGATGGCCGAACGGGAGCTGGTACGCCGGGGCGTCACCCTGCGTCTGGGGGTCGAGGCCCGGGCCTTCACCGGCGCGCCGTCGGTCACCGGTGTCCAGATGGCCGACGGCACGACGTTGACCGCCGACCTGATAGTGGCGGCCACTGGCGTGAAGCCCCACGCCGAGTACCTCGCCGGGTCGGCGGTCACCGCCGACTGGGGTGTGCACGTCGACGACCACCTCCGCACCTCGGTGCCGGGCATCGTGGCGGCCGGCGACGTCGCCGAGGCGGCCGACTGGCTCACCGGCGAGCGGTTCGTGCACGCCATCTTCCCCAACGCCGTCGCCCAGGGACCCCTGGCCGCCGCCAACCTGCTGGGTGGCGACCTCGTCTACGCCGGGGCCGAGGCGATGAACAGCTTGAAGCACCTCGGCGTCCCGATCGTGGCGATGGGCACCATCGACGCCCCGGACGAGGTGCTGCGATGGGAGTCCGAAGGGGCGCTGCGCTCCGTCTACCTGCGGGACGGGACCATCGTCGGCGCCCAGCTGGCCGGCGACATCCGCGCCGCCGGCGTCTACCGCTCACTGATGCTGAGGAGGGCCGACGTCGGCCGGTTCGGACGACGCCTGGTCGAGCCCCGGTTCGGCATGGGCGAGGTCGTGTGGGACGCACTCCGGCCGGCACCCGATCCGGTGGGCGTCGGGAGCGGGTGACCCCGGACAACCCGTTCCGGCGGGTCCAACTGGGACTGGCCGCGCTGGCCCTGGTGGTGGTGGCCGGGACCGCCGGCTACACGGCCCTCGGCTTCGGGGTGCTCGACGCCGCTCTATCAGACGGTGGTCACCGTCTCCACGGTCGGATACGGGTTCCCGCACCCGATCGGTGAAGGGGTCAAGGTGTTCACCGTCTTCCTGATCCTGCTGGGGGTCGGTACGGCGCTGTACACGTTCACGGTGACCCTGGAACTGCTCATCGACGGGCACATGCGGGAGCTGATCAGGAGGCGACGGATGGAACGGGAGATCGCGACGATGAAGGACCACGTGATCATCTGCGGATGGGGACGGGTCGGTCGGGAGGTGGCGCGCTACCTCGCCAACGCCGGCGAGCAGATCGTGGTGGTGGACCGAGACCCGGACCGCCTGAGCGCCGCGGGGTTCCCGACCATCGTCGGCGACGTCACCGACGACGCCACGCTCCTCCAGGCGGGTATCGAGCGGGCGGGGAACCTCATCGCCGCCCTCGACACGGATGCCGACAACGTGTTCGTGACGGTGGCCGGCCGCTCCTTCAACCCCGGGATCCACGTGATCGCCCGGGCACGGGGGGAGTCTTCGGAGGCGAAGCTGCTCCGGGTGGGCGCCGACCGGGTGGTCAATCCGCAGCGCCTGGGCGGTGACCGCATGGCGGCGTTCGTGACCCAGCCCCACGTCGTCGACTTCGTCGACGTGGTGATGCACGACGGCTCGCTCGAGTTCCGCCTCGAGGAGCTGGCGGTGGGCCCGGATTCCCCTCTGGCGGGTCGGACGCTCCGCGACTCCCAGGTGCACGAGCGGACGGGCTGCCTCGTGCTGGCGTTGCGCCGGCCCGACGGGACCTTCACCCCCAACCCGTCACCCGATGCCGAGGTCACGGCCGGCGACGTGCTCATCGGCGTGGGAACCGAGTCCCAACTCGGCGCCCTGACCGCCTACGCCAGTCGGGCCTGACCGCCTCCTCCCTAGGGTGGGGTGCCCGCTCCCTCCCCGTCGGAGGGTCCCTCGTCGTCGGGTCCCATCGAGGCGATCTGGCGCTTGATCCGCCGGACGATCTCCGCGCTGACGTTCCACAGCTCCTGGATCTCGGCGTCCGAGGCCCCTTCGGCGAGAGCCACGGCCACTAGGCGGGCACGGGAGGTCCGTCGGGCGACCTCGTAGCGGTGGATGGCCTCGGTGGCGCTCATCCGCGTCTCCCATGCCCGGCGCCTGCGCATGGCCGTGACAAGGCACTCGCCGTGCTCGAGACCCTCGACCAGTTCGCCGGCCACCCGCATGGCGATGTCCATGGCCTCGGAGAGGGCGTGACAGGCCGCCATCGCCGCCCGGGCGTCCCGAACGGCGGCCCGACGCAGTCCGTCCAGCTCCGCTTCCCCCGTCATACCTGCCCAGCATCCCACCGAACGTCGTCAGTGGCCACCGGTCCGATCCGGTGGGGAGCGGCTGGTGTGCCCCGGGGCGACCCTGGCAGGATCGGAGCACGGTAACGGGAGTCGGCGAACGGAGGAGTGCCCATGGGACGTCGGGGACGGGATGATCGGGTGGCGGAGCGGATCACCTCGGTGCCCCACGCCCGGTCCGTCGCCTCCCGGCGGGTGCCGGCTCCGGTGCGGGGCTACGTCGAGGGTGGGGCCGGCAACGAGCGGACGCTCGAGGCGAACGTGGCGGCGGTCCAGGCGGTTCGGTTCCGCCCCCGGGTGGGGGCCGCTTCGGGTGGACCCCCCGGCCTGGCGACCACGGTGCTCGGACTCCCGGTGTCGATGCCGGTACTGCTCGGGCCGGTCGGGTTCACCCGCATGATGCACCCCCAGGGTGACGTGGCCGGCGCCGGGGCGGCCTCCGGCGCCGGGACCGTCTTCACCCACAGCTCGATGTCGGGGCACACGATGGAGGAGGTGCTGGCCGCGTCCTCCGGTCCCACCTGGTTCCAGCTCTACTTCCTCGGCGGGCGCGCCGGCGCCGCCCGCCTGGTCGGCCGGGCCCAGGACCTCGGATACTCCGGCATGGTCGTCACCCTCGACACGGCCATCCCCGGCGACCGCCGCCGCGAGAGCCGCTACCGGCTCTCCCCGCCGCTCCGCCTCGACCGGCAGACGGTGCAGAGGATGGCCCCCTACGCGCTGCTCCGCCCGAGGTGGCTCACCGACGCCGCCCGCGACGGCTTCTTCCTCGACCTGGTCAATGCGCAGGGTCACTCGAGTGACGGCAACCCCATGGGGGAGCAGGAGGCCCTAATCCGGTGGCTGGGCGAGCCGGCCACCTGGGCCGACTTCGAGTGGATCACCGGCCGCTTCGACGGCCCCGTGATCGCCAAGGGCATCATGACGGCGGACGACGCCCGGCGGGCCGTCGACGCGGGGGCCGACGCCCTGGTCGTCTCCAACCACGGTGGCCGTCAGCTCGACGGCGCCCCGGCCACCTTCGCGGTGCTGGAGGAGGTCGTGGACGCCGTCGGTGGCGATATCGAGGTCCTGGTGGACGGCGGCATCCGTAGCGGCGCCGACGTGGTCCGGGCCGTGGCGCTCGGCGCCCGGGCGGCGCTGGTCGGCCGGGCCTGGGCCTACGGACTGTGCGCGGCGGGCCGGCCCGGGGTCGATCGGGTCCTCGACCTGTTGCGCCAGGACATCGACCGGACCCTGCGGCTCCTGGGGGTGGCGTCGATCGACGAGGTCGACCGCTCCCTGGTCGACGTGCCGGGCGACTGGCCCCGCTGAGGCCCGGATCCCCGTCCTGCCCGTCGCGAACTCTCGACGGGCAGGTGGCCCGGGTCGACGGGGAGGCGGTTCGGGCTAGAGCGAGAACGTCGTGCCCGGAGCCAACGTGTAGCCGATGGACGCTACGGACCCCGGCGTCCGCACGTAGCAGATCCACGCCCGCAGTCGACCGGAGACGCCGGTGCCGTTGCCGCCCGGGGTGCCTCCGGTGACCTGGCCGTGCAACCGGAATGCTCCGTAGACGACGCCGAACTGGTCGGCCGGGCACTTGTGGCTGGTCTCGCGGCCCGGCACGGAGTCGACCCAGTAGCTGATGGTCGACGTCGCCCCGTTCGCCCACGCAATGCTCGACGTCCCCGTGTTGACGGAGAAGTCCGACGAGAGGTCTCCTCCCGCCAACCCGTGGTCGCAGCCACCCAACGTCCACGGGGCCGGCGGCCCGGGTGGTATCCCGGGGGCGGAGACGACCCATCCGCCCCCCGCCTCCGTGCAGGTGACGTGCACGTACTTCGTCCCCGGCGGGCTGGCGGCACCCGCCGCTGGGCCGGTGGCGACGGACGCTCCGAGGACGAGCGCCAGCACGATCACGCCCCGGGGGCCGGAACCCCGATGCACGCCTTCCATCCGGGACCCCGTCGCCCGTCGCCGACCGGGGGTGATCACGTCGAGAGCGGAGCGGCCGGGCTTCCTCCCGAGGCTGCTCCTGTGGGTTCCATGACGCATCTCGCGACCTCCCGGCGTGGGGGAACCACTCACGGGAGCCACCGTTCATCGCCGGACGTCGACCGGAATCGAGGCGTCCGACCTGGTCGGGGCGCTACTCCCACGAGGGACGATCCCACGGTACTACCAGCCGGATCGTCAGTCGTCAGTCGTCAGTCGTCCGGTGGTCGTCCGGTGGTCGTCCGCTCTGACGAACCCCTCGGACGAACCGCTCGGACGAACCCGTCAGGCGTCCAGCAGCCGGTCGATCAGAGCCGCCCACTGCAGCAGGTGGCGGTCGCCGAGGAAGTGCCGGGTGACGTAGTCACGGGCGTTGGCGCCGAGGCGGGTGATCTCCTCGGGCTGACCGAGCAGGATGGCCAGGGTGTCGCCGAAGGCCACGAGGTCGGTCGGGTCGTCGAGCAGGATGCCGGTCCCGGTCACGACCTGGTCCGTGATGCCGCCGACCCCGGAGGCGACGAGCGGCTTCCCCTTCCACATGCCCTCGGCGACGGTCAGTCCGAATCCTTCGGCCAGGCTCTTCTGGACGACGACGGCGGCCGAGCGCTGGATGGCGTTGACCATCGCCGCGTTCTCCTCGAGGTCGTCCATGGGGAGCGAGACGAGTCGGATGCGGCGTCGGGCCTCCGCCGGGAGCGCGTACCAGTCGGCCACGCACCGCTCGAAGATCTCCACCTCCTCGGGGTCGTCGGCGACCCCCTCGGTGGAAGGGCCGACCAGCGCCAGGTGGGCGTCGACCCGCCCGACGACCTGGGCGGCGAACCCGGCCATGACGCCCTGCATGTCCTTCAATCCGTCCCACCGTGAGACCTGGACGACCAGGTTGTCGAGCGATTCGGGGGCACCCTCCTCGGCCAGGATCGACGCGGACCGCACGATCTCGGCGAGGGTGCCGTCGCGACGGCTGAACACCGCCTTGCGCTCGGGGGGTTCGGAGGTGAGGCCGATCTGGGCCAGGAACTGTGGGAGGTCCGCACCGTCGATGGCCTGGTTCTTGGCGGAAAAGGGGTCGATCGAGGGGGGGATGATGGCGATCTCGTCCTGTCCCAACCACGGGGGCACGTAGGCCTGACGGGAGAACACGAACGCGTCGCACGCCGGCAGGTAGGGCCGCAGCAGACCCCAGGCCTCGTCGGTCCACCCGTTCACCACGGCGGTGCCGATGTGGGAGCGCCACACCACGCGGGCCCCCCGATCGGACAGCAGGGGAGCCATCCCGAGGGTCTGGGGGTCGTGGAGGAGGACGATGTCGCCCGGGCTCACGATCTCGGCGAAGGCCTCGGCGTTCGCCCGGGCCACCGCGGCGAAGTGGGCGGCCGCCTCCGGACCGAGGGCCCCGGGGGCGCCCTCGAACCCGTGGATCCGGTTGTGGATGCGCTTGGTGATGTCGAAGAACTCGGCGTCACCCTCGATGACGATCCACCGGGCGTCCACCCCGGCACCGCGCAGGTAGCCGACGAGGACATGCAGCATCTCGGCCACGCCGCCGCCGGCGGCCGTGGAGTTGAGGTTCCAGACGACCGTGCCGTCGAGTCGTGAGCGGCTGGCCGCCGCGGTGGACTCGAGATGGGCCTGGCGGTCGCTGCCGATGACCGGCCCGAACTCGTCCAACCGCAGCGTCGGCACGTCGACCTCGTGGAGTTCCGTCACAGGTGGGGCCTCTCTGGTGTCCGGCAGCCACGTCGACACTAGTGGCCTCGGCGAGCCCACTACCGGGACGTCGGGATACCCCGACGCCCCCGGCACCGCCCGTCACGGAGGCGTCACGCCGTTGCGATTCTAAAGTTGACGTCGATGTCAACTCTTGCTACATTGGTCAAGCGGCACCGGATGTGGGAACCGGCCGCACGTGCCAGGGCAGTGCCCGGTCGAGCGACCCCTCCACCCGAGCTACCCGGGCCGGACCACGAGACCATCACCCGACGACCAGAGGAGCCCCTGTGGCGCAACGACTCGACTTTCCCGTCTTCGACGCAGACAACCACATGTACGAGCAGCCGGACGCCTTCACGCGGTACCTACCCCCCGAGTACCGCAACCTGGTCAAGCTCGTGCAGGTCAACGGCCGCGACAAGCTAGCCATCAAGAACGTCATCTCGGAGTACATCCCGAACCCGACGTTCAGCGTGGTGGCCCAGCCGGGAGCGCAGGAGGAGTTCTTCAAGAACGGGAACCCGGAGGGCAAGAGCCGCCGCGAGATCCTCGGTGAGCCCATGCGCTCGCCCGAGGCCTTCTTCCGGCCGGAGCCCCGGCTCCAGCTCATGGACGAGCAGGGGCTCGACCGGGCCATCATGTGGCCCACCCTGGCCAGCGTCCTCGAGGAGCGCCTCACCACCGACCCCGAGGCGACCCACGCCGTGGTCCACGCGTTCAACCAGTGGATGTACGAGGAGTGGACGTTCAACTACGAGAACCGGATCTTCCCCGCTCCGGTGGTGACCCTCCCCATCGTCGACGAGGCCATCAAGGAGCTCGACTGGATCGCCGAACGGGGTGCCAAGATCATCCTGATCCGGCCCGCCCCGGTGCCGAGCCTGCGGGGCTTCCGGTCGTTCGCACTGCCCGAGTTCGACCCCTTCTGGGCCAAGGTCCAGGAGTACGACATCACCGTGGGGATGCACGCCTCCGACGACGGTCTCACCCGGTACTTCAACCAGTGGAACGGCCACTACGACGAGCTGCTGCCCTTCGCCGATTCCAACGCCTTCCTCGACGTGCAGCACCTCATGAACCGCGGCATCTTCGACGCCATGTGCTCGGCCGTCACCCACGGCATGCTCTCGCGGTTCCCGAAGCTGCGGATCCTGCCGGTGGAGAACGGTTCGGGCTGGGTGCTGCCGCTCATGGACGCCCTGGGTCGTTCGTACGCCAAGCAGCCGAAGATGTACTCCGAGGACCCGGTCGCCGTGCTCCGGCGCAACATCTGGATCCACCCGTTCTTCGAGGAGAACCCGCTCGGCCTCATCAAGGCGATCGGCACCGACCACGTTGTCTTCGGATCCGACTACCCCCATCCCGAAGGTCTGGCCGACCCCGTCTCCTACGTGAAGGAGCTCGACAGCCTGTCCGACGAGGACATCCGCCGGGTCATGGGCGGCAACCTGGCCGAGGCCCTCAAGCTGCCCGTCGCGGTCTGAGCCCGGACCCGACCGACCGCCCGACCGTCACTCCGGCTCCCGGCATGCCCGGGGCCGGAGTGACGCCGGCGACCGCCGTGAGCCCCCGACGCCGATGACCGATCTGACACAGACGGTCCCCCCACCCCGTCCCGGTGCGGGTCCCGTCCCCGACCCGCCCCCGACGCCACGCGAGCTGTCCCGCAAGGGGCAGATGACCCGTGCCCGCCTGCTGGCCGCGGCCAAGGAGATCTTCGAGGAGGACGGCTTCCTCGAGGCCCGCATCTCGGACATCGCCGAGCCGCGCCGGTCTCTCGCACGGCTCCTTCTACACCTACTTCGACTCCAAGGAGGAGGTGTTCCGCGAGGTGGCGCTGGCCGTCGAGGACGAACTGGGCTCGCCGGTCGGTGAAGTGATCCTGGCTCCCGGCTCGACCGCGCCGCCCTACGAGCGGATCCGGGTGGCCATGAGGAAGCACCTCGAGACCTACCGCCGCGAGGCGCGCATCATGGGCGTCATCGAACAGGTCAGTCGCCACGACGCCGAGCTGCGTGCCGCCCTGTGGGAACGTCGGGCCCTGTACGGGCGGGCCGTTTCCGACTCGATCCGTCAGCTCCAGGTGCGGGGACTGGCCGACGCCCGGTTGGACCCGGAGGTGGCCGCCGCCGTCCTCGGCTCGATGACCGAGCGGTTCCCGGAGAAGTGGCTGTCGGAGGGCCGGGTCGACTGCGCCTTCGACGACGGGGTCGACCAGCTGGCCACCATCTTCCTCAACGCGTTGCGGATCCCCACCCCCGACGAGGAGGGATGAGGCCGCCGCGAGGGGGACGTCGATTCACCCGGTCGCCTAGTGTGGGACCCGACGGACGACCGTCCGGAGCGGGGGCCGGGAGCCCACCGCCGACGCTCTCGAGATCTGAAGGGTGACGATGCCCAAACGAGTCCCACTGGTCGACTACCTGGTCCTGGACGACGACCCGCACCTCGAGGCGTTCGAGTGCACCACCTGCGGGGCGCGCTTCTTCGACCACCGTGACGCCTGCGCCTCGTGCAGCGGCACCGACTTCACCCGCAAGGCCATCGCCACCGAAGGTGTGGTGCGGACGTTCACCATCGTCTCGATGGCGGCCCCGGGGATCGACGTCCCCTTCGTGGCATCGGTCGTCGAGTGCGACGGCACCAGCGTGCGGGCCAACGTAGTCAACACGCCGCCCGACCCGGACCATGTCACGGTGGGCATGGGTGTCCGCCTCACCACCTTCCCCGTGTTCACGGACTCGGAGGGCACCGAGGCGATCGGATTCGGATTCGAGCCCCTGGAGGTGGCGTGATGGCAGACGACGTGTGGATCCTCGGGATCACGATGACCAAGTTCGGCAAGCGTCCGGACACCGACGCCGTCGGGCTGGCCGCCGAGGCCACGTTGGCCGCGCTGGCCGACGCCGGCACCACCATGAAGGACGTGGGCATCCTCGCCTACGGCAACCTGATCGGCCAGACCAGCGGCCAGATGCTGCAGAAGCAGGTCGGCCAGACCGGGATCCCCGTCTTCAACGTCTCCAACGCCTGCGCCACGGGTGCCACGGCACTCCGCACCGTGGTCATGGCCATCAAGGCCGGCGAGTGCGACATGGGACTGGCCGTGGGCGTGGAGAAGCTGTCCGGGGCGGGCCTGCTGGCCGGCGGCTCGATCAAGGGTGATCCCGACGTGCTCGAGCCGTCGGGGAGGTTCGGGGCGGTGCTGCCCATCGATGGGCGGCTGGGCACCGAGACGATGCCAGGCGTCTTCGCCCAGATCGGACAGGAGTACGGGTACGCCCACGGCGTCGACACCTCGTTCGAGCTGTTCGCCTCCATATCGGAAAAGAACCACGCCCACTCCGTGCTGAATCCCATGGCCGCCTACCAGAAGCGCTTCACGCTCGAGGAGATCATGGGCGACATCATGATCGCCTACCCGAACACGCGGCCGATGTGCTCGGCCAACTGCGACGGGGCGGCCGCCGCGGTCCTGGTGTCCGGGGCCAAGCTCCGGACGTTGAGCCTCGAGCAGCAGCGGCGGGCCGTCAAGGTGACTGCCTCGATCCTGACGTCGGACCCGTGGGGCGAGGCCTGCCAGGTGCTGCCGGACGTGAACACCCTCACCCGCAACGCCGCCGCCCAGGCCTACGAGCAGGCCGGCGTGGGTCCGGACGACCTCGACCTGGTGGAACTGCACGACTGCTTCGCCACCGCCGAACTCGTCCACTACGACAACCTGATGCTGTGCGAGCCGGGAGGGGCGGTCGACTTCTTCCGGTCCGGGGCGACCTGGCGGGATGGGGCCAAGCCGGTCAACGTATCGGGAGGGCTCGAGTCCAAGGGCCACCCGATCGCGGCCACCGGGATCGCCAATGTGTGGGAGATCTGTCAACACCTCCGGGGGGAGGGCGGCGACCGCCAGATCGAGGGGGCCTCGGTCGGCCTGGCCCACGTCATCGGCCTCGGCTCGGCTTGCGGCGTCCACATCCTGGAGAAGGCCGCCGCCTGACCTCCGACACGGGGCCTCCACAGCGGGCCGCCGGGGGCGCCGGTGTCGTGCTGCTCGTCGATGCCGCCAACGTGATCGGGTCGCGACCCACCGGCTGGTGGCGCGACCGTCCGGGGGCGGCCGCCACGTTCGTGGACCGGGTCCGGGACGCGGTGACGGTCGGTCGGCTGTCCGGTCCCGTGGTCGTCGTGCTCGAGGGAGCGGCCCGCCGCGGCGTGGAGGAGGGCACCGCCGGGGACGTCACGGTCGTGCACGCACGAGCCGGCGGCGACGACCGACTCGTGGCCGAGGCCGCCGACCGCCCCGACGGCGTCACGCTGGTGTCGGCCGATCGCGAGCTCCGACGGCGGGTCGAGGCGCTGGGGGCGGAGGTCGTCGGTCCGGGTTGGCTCCTCGAGCGACTCGACAGGTGATGGGTCACGGGTAACGGATGACAGCCGGGCCCGCCCCGGAGGGCGGGGTCGTTGCGGGAGGGGTCGTGACGTCAGGCGGTGGGTACGGGCCGGTGACGCCGCACATGGGCGCGCCCCGTCGGGGACGTGGTCACGAGTCCGCTGGTGTCACCCGTGGATCGGTCGAGGTAGCCCCGTCGATTCGCCTCCTCCCACACCGGGAGCCGGGGACACGACGTGCGCCACGCCTCCATGACGTCGGCATAGGGCCGCGGGGCGGCATCGAGCCACTCGAGCAGGTCGAGGATCAGCGCTTCCACGGGTTCGTCCACCACCATCGGGACCTCCGCCGACGATCCTACGGCGGGGGACCGCCGCGTGAGGGAGAGATCCGGCCGGGTCGGCCGAAGGTACTTCGACCCTTTTCCCTCCAGGTCGGCGCCCCGGGCACCGATGGCAACGAAAGCAGGACCCGGCACCTGATGGCAGTGGGCGTGGGACGTGGCCGCTCCCTCTGCCCGGGGTTACGGAACCGGGCGATTCGAACGACGTCGCCGGGGGAAACCCGGCCGTGGCTGCGAAACGCGCAGCATCGCTCTGGGCGTCGGAAGGAGTCCACGATGTCCGAATTACGGAGAATGCTGCCGAGGCAGTTCGCCGATTGGACGGCGAAGTACGCGTTCGAAGGAGGGCCCGACGAGTCGTGGCACGATTGCACGGTCGTCGACATCTCGTCGGCCGGTGCCGGGCTCGAGTTACTCGACGCGGACCTGGAGCAGGCGGTCGGGCGCCACATCATCCTCGCCGTGCACCTTCGAGGTGAACTTCGCAATGCCGTGCCGGGGCGGCATGACGCGGTGAGGGCGGGAATCCAGTTCCTGGGTCTGACCAGGGCCGAACACGCGTACCTCGACTCTCTCGCCATGCTCCAGGCCAAGTGGTAGCTGCGCGGGACTGACCACGAAAGCCGCCTCCACCCTCGAGTGCGGCGGCCCTTCCAGAGGCGGCCCATCGGCTGCGTCGCCCCCTACGATCGGTGGAGTACCCGCTGATGCACGCCCGGGAGCCGATGATGAAGTTTCGAGCCGAGGTCGAGCCCACGGAACCGATGCGGGGCCTCGAGATCCCGGTGGAGGTGGTCGATGCGCTCGGAGGGGGAAAGCGACCACCGGTGGTCATCACCGTTAACGGACACTCGTGGAAGAGCCGGATCGTCATCATGCGTGGCCGCCACCTGATCGGATTCAGCACGGCCAACCGGCGGGCGGCCGGAGTTACCACCGGTGACGAGGTCGAGGTCGACGTGGTGTTGGACGTCGAGCCCCGTGTGGTGGTCGAACCGCCGGACCTCACCCGGGCCCTGGATGCCGACCCCGCGGCGCGTGCCGCCTATGACCGGTTGTCGTACAGCCACCGACGGGAGCACGTGCGGGCCATCGAGACCGCCAGGAAGCCCGAGACCCGGGCTCGTCGGATCGAGGCAGCCGTGGTGAAGCTGCGCGGTCCCGGGGCGTCGGACGGCTGAGCGGCCGCGGTGGGCGACGGCGCGGCTCAGCCCCCGTAGACCTCGGTGCGCTGGATCCCGTTGACGGTCAAGGTGACGGTGTCCCCGGCCTGGAGGGTCCAGTACGGCTTGGCGCCGTACTCGCTGCCGAATCCGAACGTCACCGAGTTGTCGGAGTAGCTGGACACCACCAGTCCGATGCAGTTGCCGGTGCTGCCGGCCGTCCACTGCTGACCCAACGGTGTGATGACGCTGAAGCTCAGTGAGCTGTTGGAGAAGTCCTGGCCGGAACCCCCGCAGCCGGCGTTCGTGGCGGTGCCGCTCGGGGCGGGGCCCGGGCCGAATCCGGCTCCGTGGGCCTGGACGGTGACGGTGGATCCCGACGGGGTGTAGGTGATGCCCGAGATGTCCCCGCCCTGGGTGTTGAACGTCCCCGACGCCACCGGCGACGAGGCGCCGGCGGCGTTGACGGCCCACACCTGGACGGTATAGAGCGCCGTGCCCGGGTCGATGTCGTCGGAGACCTGGTAGCTCGTGGCCCCGCCCGTTCCCGAACAGACCGTCTTCGAGACACCCACGAAGCAGATCTGGTAGTTGGTGATGGCAGATCCACCGTCGTTGACCGGCGGTTGCCAGGTGATCTCCTCCTCACCCAGCAAGGGCACCAGCTGCAATCCCACCCGCTGGGTGGCGAGCGAGAAGGTCAGGCCGGTCGGTGGAGAGAAATCCACGCGGGTGCCTATGACGCACGGGATGGAGCCACTGAGTCCGGTGCTGTCAGTGGCCTTCACGATGACGATCCACCCCCCTGGTGCCGCGGTGGTCAGTTCACCGGCCGAGGTGATCGAGTCGCCCGACGTGCCGTTCTCGAGCGTCCAGGTGATGGGTGGATCTGAGGCGCCGTCGCTGCGGGCGGCGGTGAATCCCTGCACACTCTTGCCGACGGGTACGACGCACACGCCGGGAGGCTGGTTGTTGGCCGTGACGTTCAAGGTCGGTGGTGGGGACTCAGTCGACGCGCATCCCAGGTTCTCCGAAAAGATCTGGGTGTCGTAGACGAAATTGTGGATGACGAGGTTGAGGTTCATCCCGACCGAGAGCGAGAGCTGGTTGCAGAGCGTGAAGTATGGACGCGCCGACGTGTTGATGGTCGCCGTCAGTGAGCCCTGGACCTGGAAGTTGAGGCAGGCGGCGATGTCGATGCACAGCGCCCCCTCGCCCCCGAGCACGGCAGATCCGGTCCCGTTGACCGACAATGTGGCGTTGGCCCTGGGCGGGAGGTTGATGAGTCCGGTGTTCGAAGACGAGCACCCTGCGTGCTGGAAGAGTTTGGCCTCGCACTGCACACCGCCCCCGAGGCCGAAGTCCGCATTCCCCTGGACGTGCAGATCGCCCGACAGGGTGAGGTTGGCGATCACCTCGGGACTGAGGACGATCCCGGGGAAGATCGGCCAGGCGTCCAGCACGTCGTCGATCAGGGGGTCCTGCTCGGTCTGGTTGATGTTGAACTCCACACTGGAGGTGAAGGACAAGGAGGCGTCGGCGTAGAAGTCCACCCCGTACGGGGCGGGAATGCCGATGCAGTAGCCCCAGACACTCGCGCCGACGCAGGCGATGTTGATGGCCCCTCCGGCGTCGAGCGCGTAGGTCACCGAAGCGTTCAGGCAGGCGGTTACATCGTTGGGATCGGGGTTGGCGCAATCGTCGGGATTCACGTTGAGACCCAGGGTCCCGGACGTACCGAACGACTCCCCGATGTCCTCCGGTGCCGCCTGCACCCCTGGAGACAGCGCCCGCACGTCGCCGGTCCTGTCGCCCGGGGCCGCACCGGAGATGCTGAACGTGTAGGTGAGGAAGGCCTGGCTCAACGAGGCGGTGGTGGTGTAGACGGTGATCCCGCCCGTGGGGGTCGGGTACACGCTCTGCACCAGGTCGGAGAGTCCGTCGGGCTCGGCCCCCGTAGGACTCGACGCCAGGACGTCACCGGCCTTCACGCCGGACAGCTGGGCCGGCACCGGCGAGGCCCAGGTCAGCACGCCACCGACGTCGGAGGACAGGGCGCCCATGGTGGCGCTCGTCAGTTCGATGGTTCCCGGATTGAGGGTTACGCCCGGTGTGACCGGCTGGTTCGTGGTGCGGGCGGGACTGTCACCGGACGCCACGGCGACGATCGACACGTCGTAGTACGAGGTGGGACTGAGGCCCTTCAACGTGTCGGACGTCACCGTCGGACCCAGCTTCACCTTGCCCGACACGCCCTTCTTCTTGACCTGCCCGGAGCGCTGGGCCGCCAGTGGGGCGGCCGCCGAGGTCACGTCGTAGGAGAGGATGTAGCCCTTCAACGGCTTGGTGCCCGTGGTCGGCGGAGGGACCCAGCTGGCCACCAGATCGCCCGTCGTGTCGGGTTGGACCTCGAGTCCAGTGGGTTCCGCGGGGGCGATCTTGGCCTCCGGCGTCCCCGTCGCCGTGTCCACCGGTGACGAGAGGTCGGCCTGGGACGTGACCGACAGGCTGACCGTGTACGTGGCCCCGTCGACGAGGCCGGTCAGGGTGTCCTCGGAGGCCGGTGCCGCCGGCTCGAGCGACACCGCCTTCTGCCCCGGTGCGGTGGCGGTGAGCAGATAGGTCGTGAGCGGCTCCCCGCCGTCGTCGGCCGGCGGGTTCCAGTTGACCAGGAGCGACTTCTTTCCGGGCACGACCGACGTGATCAGCGGCTCCGACGGTGGGAGCGCGGCGAACGGGGCGACCGGTGCCCCGGCCGTACTGGGCGTGCTCGTGCCGTAGGCGTTGGTAGCCGTCACGGTCGTGGTGTACGGAACGCCGGAACACAGGCCGGTGATCGAAGCCCCGGTGTCGCCGCCGGTCACCGGTACGGGGGCGGGGTCACTGCACCCCGTGGGGACGGTGCCGGTGTACCCGGCGGCCACCACCGCGGTGGCCGTGTAGCCGGTCACTGCGTCGGCCGAGGAGTTCGGAGCCCAGGAGACCCAGGCGCTCAGGCCTCCGGGCTGGGATGTCGCCGTGGCCGGCGGCTGGGGAGGCAGGTCGTAGGTGAACTGGTCGCCCGGGTTGACGGTCGACGCGCCGACCGCGGCGGTCACGGTGACATCGACCGGACCGGCGGCCGTCGCCGGGGGTTGGTCGACGGTGATCGACGTGGCCGTGTCGGAGATGATGTCCGTGGCCGCCACGCCGCCGAAATCGACGGTCACCGGTCCGCCGAGGTTCTGGCCGGTGATCGTCACCGGTTCGGGACTGTTCGTGCCGCTGGACGGGCTGACCGCGCTGACGTACGGGAGCGCGGAGTTGTCGACGGTCAGGGTGAACGGCTGGCTGGTGGCGAGCGATGACGCGTCGACGGCGACCAGGGTCAGCGGGTAGGTGCCACCCGAGCCGGGCAGCGGGGTGCCGGTCAACTGCCCGCCCCCGGCGTCGGGGTCGGGCACGAAGGAGACACCCGGCGGCAGGTTGCCGATGCACTGGACGGTGTCGTTGAGGGCGTCGTCGAGGGACACTACGAAGGTGTTGGGTGTACCGGCCGTGAAGGTGGCCGCGTCCGCCGTGGTGATGGTCGGCCCGTTCGCCGCCAATCCGGCGCTGACCTCGCCACCGCCGAAGGCGAGGGAGGACACCCCCGACGCAGAGCTGCAGTCGGTGAGGAACTGGGATCGGGTGATCCCGGCGAAGAGGGTCATCGAGGCCGGGCCCGGGTACGAGCCCTCCGAGGTGGCCCCGGTGAGTCCGATGCCCAGGTCGCCGTTCAGGTTCTGGCTATCGGCGTCCTCGGTCCCCGTCGAGGTCACCGTGGTCGGCGCGATTCCGTCGGTCGGCGCCGGCGAAGCCGACCATGTCAACGAATAGCTGGCCGGCGTCCCCGCCAGGTAGGCGGAGCAGGCACTGCCGGTGAACGTCGAGGTCGCGGTGAGCGTGCCGGTCAGTGTCGGTTGCGAACCCCCGGTTCCCGGGACGTTGTCGTTGTCCTGTTGGGCGCAGCCGCTCAGTGCGAGCGTGGTGGTCGCCGTCTCGGTCACCGGGGTGGGCGACGACGTGAGCGCCGGCGCGAACGTGGTCTGGCCGTCGATCCCGGTGCAGGCGGCGCTCCCGTCGGCCGTCACCGCACCCTGGGTGGCCACCCGGCCGATCGAGTCGCCCGCCACGTTGGCGAACCACAGCGCGCCGTCGGGTCCTGCGGTGATGCCGGCGGGCACGTTGATCGTCGGATCGGTGATGTCGGTGATCGTGCCGGTCGTGGTGATCCGCCCGATCGAATTGTTCGCCCCGTTGGTGAACCACAGTGCGCCGTCGGGACCGGCCGCGATGCCGATCGGCTCATCGACGGTGGTCGCCGTGTAGGAGGTGACCACGCCGGCCGTCGTGATCATGCCGATGGCACTGCCGGCCCAGGTGCGCAGCGTGCCGGCGTTGGTGAACCACAGGTTGCCGTCCGGGCCGGCCGTGATCCCCAAGGGGCGGTCGATGCCGGTACCCGTGTAGTCGGTGACCACGCCGGCTGTCGTGATCCGTCCGATGGAGTTGTCGCCGGCATTGGTGAACCACAGGTTGCCGTCGGGGCCCGCGGCGATGCCGCTGGGTTCGTCCACGCCGCTGGTCTTGTACACGGTGACGACGCCCGCCGGGGTGATCTTCCCGATGGTGTTCGCGGTGAAGTCGGTGAACCACAGGTTGCCGTCGGGGCCCGTGGTGATGGTGTTCGGCCCTTCGCCGGTCGGCAGCGGATACGTCGTCACCGTGCCCGTGGTCGTGATCCGCCCGATGGAGTTGCCGGCGTAGTTGGTGAACCACAAGGCACCGTCGGGGCCCGCCACTATTCCGGTCGGCTGATCGATCGCGGTGCTCGGGTACTGCGATACGGCTCCGGCCGTGGTGATGCTCCCGATCGAGTTGTTGGTCTGGTTGGTGAACCACAGGTTTCCGTCCGGACCCCAGGCGATGCCGTCGGGACCGCTGATGCCGGTTCCGGTGTAGTTGGTCACACCGTCCCCGGCGGCTCCGGCCGGCACCGGAGAGGCGAGCACGAGCAGGGGAAGGAGCAGCATGATCACGAAGGAGGCACCGACCGGTGCCCGCCACCCGGAGTGTGTCCGCCGTCGGCGCCCGGAGTCTGGGAGGCGCCCCGGGGGTCCGTCCGTTCCGTGCCGGGGTCGACCCATGGTCTGTTCCTCCATCTGCCCTTGAGGAATTCGATGGTTGCATGACTCATTCGGAGGGTCAATCAGTCGCATCGCCGGGGGAACGGGAGTTCGAGCACCGACCGAGGACGGCCGAAGTGACTCCGCACCGGCGTCCGGCCACCCGACTGACGGCCATAACCGCAGCGTCCTGCCCCATTCCGACGCCGGATCCCGTCCAACCGTCGCGGCGTCCGATCCGTCCATCCGAGGGTCCGATCGGGTTGCCTCCCGCCGGAAAATGTGCGGGATCTACGGATTCCCTCGCGAGGCGTATAGACGCAGAACGTCCCGTGTCGAGGGCCACCCATTCTGACTATCGGCGACGAACATCCAACCGGTCCGAGTCGGTCAAGCCCGGTCGGGCACCGCCACCTGCATGATCCGTCGGCCCGGCCACCTCGCCTCCGGTCGTGCCTGGGGGCCCGTGTGTAGAGTCCCACAATGGCGACAGCCGGTCTCCTGGCGGGGCGTACGCACGAGGTCGGGATGCTTCAGCGATTCCTGGACGATCTCCGTACTGGCTCGCGGGTCGTCGTCCTCGAGGGCGAAGTAGGGATCGGGAAGTCGACCCTGCTCGACCGCGTCGTGGCGTCGGCGAGGGAGCGGTCGTGGCCCGTGCTCACGTCCCGACCGGTCGAGTCGGAGCTCCCATGGGAGTTCGCGGCGCTGGCGGACCTCTTCGGGGGGCTGCCCCCGGACGTCGTCGAGCGCCTCCCCCCGGCCCAGCGGCGGGCCTTGGGTGTCGCCGTCTTCCGCGACGAGGCACCGGAGAACTCGGTCGACCCACTGACCCTGGCCACTGCGGTGCGCTCGGCCCTGGGGATGCTGACCGAGGTGTCGCCCGTGGTCCTGGCCGTCGACGACCTGCCCTGGCTCGACCCCCCTTCGTCGCGCATCCTGGAGTTCGTGCTCAGACGGGCCGGGGACGCCCCCATCGGAATGATCGCAACGGTGCGCACGGCGTGGGAGACGCACCCCGCGGCAATGTTCACGGATGACCTGGAGCCGGACCGGGTCGATCGCCTGACCGTCGGACGTCTGGGCGCCGAGGCGATCACCCAGCTTCTCGCCGATCGTGACCCCACCATCGTCTCGGAAACGACGAAGTTGCGCGAGATCCGACGCTGGTCGGACGGCAATCCGTTGGTCGCACTCCAACTCCTCCGGGTGGCACCCGGGGAGTTCGGCCCGGAATCAGTGCCGGACCTCGGCGTCCCGCATGCGCTCCGACGTCTCATCGATGAGCGCCTCCGGTCGCTCACCCCGGAGACCCGCGACGTGCTCCTCGTGGCCGCGCTGTCGAACGCACCATCGGTCACCAGGACGATGGCGGCGGCCCGTGACCCGGCCACCGCCCGGGGTGCCCTCCACGATGCCGTGGAGGCCGGCATCGTCTCGATGCGCAATGACGCCATCGTGTTCGCCCATCCGCTCATCCGGGCGGTGGTCATCGACGATGCGACACCGACCGAGCGACGCCAGGCTCATCGCCGGTCGGCGGACGGTGCCACCAGTCCCGAGGAGCGGGCGAGGCATCTGGCCCTCGGTTCGGAGGGGCCCGACGAGTCGGTGGCCTCCGAGGTCGAGCACGCGGCCGAGTTGGCGGCCGGTCGAGGTGCCCCCGAGACAGCGGCGGGCCTGGCCGCGCTGGCGGCCGAGCTGACGCCGGTCGGTGAGGGTCCCGCCCACCGGCGCCGGTCCGGCCGGGAGGCCGATTTGCGTTTCCTGACGGCTGATCCGCCCCGGGCCTGCGCACTGCTGGAGGGTGTCGTCGCCGATTCGCCCCGGGGACCGGAACGCGCCGAGTACCTCCGCCGCCTGGCCCGCTACGCCACCCATCGGGGGGATCCGGCTACCGAATGGGTAGGGCGACTCGCCAGTGCGTTCGAGGAGGCGGGGGACGACCCGCGGCTCCGGGGGGCCATCGCCCTCGACCTGGCGGTCGCGCTCAGCAATGCGGGTGACCAGGCCCGGGCTGCCGAGTTCGGGGACATCGCCCTGGCCATGGCGATCGAGTCGGGGGATGCCGCGCGGGAGTGCCAGATCTACGCGGGTATGGCGTACAGCACGTTCCTGGCCGGTGGAGGATCAGTGAGTGGCCTGGTCGACCAGGCGCTCTCCGGGCCGGACCAACCATCGGGCCTGAGCATGGAACTCCGACCCCGCTATGTGGCGGCGAGGTTGCTGTTCTATGTCGAGGAGTACCGCCGCTCCCGTGAGCTCTTCGACGCCGAGCTGACCCGTGCCCATGACGAGGGGATCACCTCCGGACTCGCTCTCCTGCTCGGCAACTTCGCCGATCTGGAGATCTGGACCGGGAACTGGGAACGGGCCGGGCGACTGCTCGACGAGCTCGACGAGAACGGCGACGAGTCCCCTGTCGTGGCGGTCGTCCGTGGCGTCCGCGGTCTTCTCCAGGTCTGCCAGGGTCGGGAAGAGGAGGGTCGACGCTGTATCGACACCGCGATCAGGACCGCAGCCGGTGCGAACATGCCGATCTTGGTGCTGGACAACGCCTATGCGCTCGGGGTCGCCTGGGCGCTCGGCGACCCGTCCGACTCCCACGAGCGGCTCGCGCCGTTCGTGACGATGGCCCGGGGGGCCGGCGTCACCGAACCGTCACTCCTGCGCTTCGTGCCGGACGAGATCAGCGCTCTCGTCCGCCTGCACGAACTCGAGGCCGCCGCCGAGTTGCTGACGTACTTCGAGCACTGCGCCGCCGGGTCCACCAGGTGCTGGGACTCGGCCGCGGCCGCCCGATGCCGGGGACTGCTGGCGATCGCGCGGGGCGACGTGGAAGAGGCATCGAGCTCGATCGAACGGGCCATCGGGTTCCATCAGCGTGTCCGTCAGCCGTTCGAGGAGGCCCGCACCTGGCTGATCGCCGGCGAGATCCACCGCCGGGCGCGGGCCAAGCGGAAGGCCCGGGAGTCGTTCGCCCACGCCGTGGGGCTCTTCGACAAACTGGGCAGCCCCCGCTGGGCGCAACGCGCGCGGGACGAGATGGGGAGGGTCGGGGTGCGGGCCGGAGGACCGACCGAAGCGGGTGCCGAACTGACCGTCGCCGAGCGGGAGGTCGTGGAGCTGGTGATCTCGGGGCTGTCGAACCGCCAGGTGGCCGAGCAGCTGTTCATGGGCCAGCGGACGGTGGAGTCGCACCTCACCCGGGCCTACCGGAAGCTCGGCGTGCGGAGCAGAACGCAGTTGGCGCCGGCATACTCGCCCGGCCAGGGAACGGTCGATCCGGAGCCCCCGGCTGTCGAGTGAGCCGCCTATCGGGGTCGCCTGTCCCACCCCGGGAGATCCACACCTTCGCCTGCCGCCCCGAATGTTGGAGATCGGGCGCCAGGATTTGGCGACTGGCGGCACCAGGACGATCCCGAGTGGTCGGGTGAGAAGCCCTTGGGGATCATGGTTCGCCGGCTCACAGATCGAGGCCTGGCGGTGCCTCGTCGGGCTCGTCGGGTAGCGAATCGCCGCGGCTCGCCTCCTCGTCCTCTTCGGACGCCTCGTTCAGGCCGAGCATCCGACTGACCGGGATCGCCGTGAGTCCGTAGAGGGCGACCGTGGCGACGATCACGATGAACGTGACCGGGAGCAGCTTCTGGGCGCCGCCGATCCCGGCGGCGGCCAGGGGTGGACCGAACGTTGCCGCGGTCGAGGCCGCCACGATGCCCACGGATCCATCCAACCGATGAAAGCTCGTTCACACGCCGAAAGAGCGGTACCCGCGGTGGCGAATGCCACGACGAGGGGCCGGACCGCCAGCACCAGTCCAAGGACAAGTAGAAGGGCGGCACCGAGTACGGGCTCCAACTTGCTGGAGGCGACGGTCGCCGAGATCGAGATGAACAGGATTCCGATCACCAGCTGGACCACGGTCTTGAAGAAACGCCGGTCCTCCGGTAGGTCGAAGTGGCGGAAGTTGGCAAGAGCCACACCCATCACGATGGCGGCGATCAGCCCCGTATCGTCCCGGCGGGCATCGCACAGCGCCGCCACTCCGACGACGGTGGCCAGGATGGCCTCCGTCGCCAGTATTCCCCGGAGATTCAGCTTGTTCAGCAGTAGCCACAACACGACCACTCCGCAGATCCCACCCACGACGCCCACGCCGAGGCTCCTCACGAACGCGAGGAGCGCCTCACCCCGACCCAGCTGCACGTGGTTGATCACGCCCTGGAAGACCAGGGCACCCACGATGCCTCCGACCGGGTCGATCGTCACGCCCTCCCATCCGAGGATCAGTGAGACCCGGCGACCTGGGCGGGCCGCTTCGAGTATCGGGGTGACCACGGTCGGACCCGAGACGATGAGAATGGCTCCGAGCATTACCGCTGCCCAACCGGAGAGGCCAAGTACCAGCCAACTGAGCAGTCCCGCGCCGGCCCAGGTGACGATGCTTCCGTAGGCGACGAGCCGTCGGACCACACGTTGGCTGTGGCCCTCCAGTTCGCGGAAGTTGAGGTCCAGCGAACCGTCGAAGAGGATCACGGCTACCGCAAGGCCCACGAGCGGCGAGAAGGCTGGGCCGAGAGTCTTCTCCGGGTCGAGCGATCCGAGGAGTCTGGCGGCGAAGAACCCCACCGGAAGGAGCACGACGATGGCAGGGATGCGCAGGCGGGAGGCGAAGATCTGACAGCCGACGGCGAGGATGATGGTCGTTCCGAGTCCGACGAAGATGTTGGCCGAACTCACCACTGGGAACTCTGTCGATTCGGTGGTGCGGCCGGCACGGCCCACATGCTGCCACCTCGCCTACGGGGAGCACCGCCCTTTGCCTCGGCTGGACCAGACCGACTTATCGCTGTCGAGCCCGGGGTGGACGGAGCATGTGGGGGGCGAAGTCGAGGGGACGTTCTCCGGGGGTTGGCTCGGCCGACGGACGTATCGGTCGGCGATCACTCCTGACAGTCGTTCGAACATGTTCGGTCATGGCGAACTGGTCGTGGTGGAATGCGCTCGGCGTAGGCTGTCGGACGGTTTACACGCGGATCTCATGCGGAGGCTCCGCGGAAGTCCCGCCCACGTAGCTCAGGGGATAGAGCGTCGGTT